>JAEZTB010000008.1 GCA_023443745.1 Bacillota bacterium | reverse complement strand
TCCATTGTTAATTCAATCCTCCGCATTTTTTCACCCCATATCTTTTCTATGGGGTAATTATATACCGCTTCCTTTTGAGACAAAATCACTGACGACTTTTTAAGACAATATCACAAACGGATCACAGTATTCTGCTTTGACAATAGGTAACTTTTGACTTTTATTGTGCCGGTGGATATAATTATATGTTGGTATGTGAAACATAAAAAGCTATAAAAAATGAATGCAAGGAGCGGTTATATGTTATCCAATGATAAAATATGGATTGCGAAAAGCGAAATCCCCATCTATCTTTTACCTCAAATGGCCAATCGGCACGGGCTTATAGCAGGGGCTACGGGCACGGGTAAAACCGTCACTTTGAAGGTATTGGCCGAATCCTTCAGTGACAGGGGTGTTCCGGTTTTTCTCGCAGATATCAAAGGAGACCTGGCAGGACTTGCAGCACCTGGCACGAACAACCCAAAGCTTCAGGAGAGGATAGATCGTCTGGGTATAGAGGACTTTTCTTATAAAGCTTACCCTGTGCGTTTTTGGGATTTGTTTGGTGAAGGAGGCCATCCGGTTCGCACCACTGTTTCAGAGATGGGCGCGTTACTTTTGGCAAGACTACTCGGCCTTAACGATACCCAAACAGGTATTCTAAATATCGTATTCCGCATAGCTGATGATAAAGGCTTATTATTGCTTGATTTAAAGGATCTCCGAGCCATGATTCAATATGTCGGGGACCATGCCAAGGAATATACTTTGGATTATGGCAATATTTCATCACAAAGCATAGGGGCAATCCTCCGCAGCTTGATTGCCCTGGAAGATCAAGGAGGAACCTATTTCTTTGGAGAACCAGCTTTGGATATTTTCGACTGGATGCAGACTACAAGGGAAGGGCAGGGATATATCAATATTCTGCATAGTGTCAAGCTTTTTCACACACCGGCTCTGTATTCTACCTTCCTTCTCTGGATGCTTTCCGAGCTTTTCGAGACACTTCCCGAGGCGGGAGATATGGACAAGCCAAAGATGGTATTCTTCTTTGATGAGGCCCATCTCCTGTTTGAAGATGCTCCCAAGATTCTGCTTCAAAAAATAGAACAGGTTGTAAGACTGATTCGTTCTAAGGGTGTCGGTGTTTATTTTATTACACAGAATCCGGCTGACCTGCCGCAGGACGTGTTAGGACAACTTGGGAACCGTATACAGCACGCACTTCGTGCGTATACGCCTGCCGAACTGAAAAAGGTTAAGGCGGCTGCTCAGGCATTTCGCCCGAATCCTAAGTTTGATACGGAATCTGTTATTTCAGAGCTGGCAACAGGCGAAGCTCTTATTTCCTGTCTGGATGAAGAGGGCCGTCCCGGAATCGTAGAGCGGGGATTCATTCTACCTCCCCAAAGCCAGTTCGGACCCGTTGATGAGGCAGCCCGCAGCCGCATCATTGCCGCTTCCCCAATGGGCGGTAAATATGACCGGGAAGTTGACAGAGAATCAGCCTATGAGCTCTTGCAAACAAAAGTAAGGCAGGAGCAGGAGCTTATGCGGGATGAAAAGAATCGGCTTGAACGACAAAAGCAGTGGGAGAAGGAAGAAAGAGACAGAGAAAGAAGCAACAATCGAAGGTCCTCAACAGGTCAAAGCAGAGCCGGAAAATCAATGCTGGAAAGGGCTGCCGGATCTGCCGTCACTTCCATTGGAAGAGAGCTGGGGCGTTCGTTGTTCCGTGGGTTGCTTGGCTCGTTGAGAAAATAAGCGAAGTATGCGTAGTATAAAACCTCCGTTCTACAGGTCACTCATTGCTGGAACAAACCCAAGTGTTTGTTACTTTGCTTTGGGACAGATTCAGTTTCGGAGGTTTTTTCGTTTAATTTTTAATGGGAATCAAACTATATTTTGGTCAAAAATTCAATATTTTTCTAAATTAATAGCTAAATATACTCTAATATGATAAAATATTCAAATAATGCAATTATAAATAATTACATATGATAAATTGTCATTTGGAGGTATGTATGCAAGGTATAACCTATTACCCCTTAACATCTCCTCAATTGTCCATATGGTACACCAATAAAATGTATCCTCATACAAGCATATCAAACGTCGCAGGTACATTAAAAATTAAAGAAAAGGTTGATTTTGATTTATTTACACAAGCAATAAATCTCTTTATCAAAAATAATGATGGAATTCGATTAAGGCTTTGTTTGGACGATAGCGGAAATCCCTGTCAGTATATTTCAGATTATCAGTATCAAGACATTGAGTTCAAGGATTTTTCAAACTGTGATGATCCTGTAGAAGCCATGTACGAATGGGATAGCCAAGAGACGTTAAAACCGTTTGAGCTATTGAATAGCGATTTGTACCGCTTTGTGATCGTTAAACTGAGTGATACGGAAGGTAGAATTTTTGCTAATATCCATCATATCATATCGGATGCATGGTCAATGAGTCTAATGTGCAACGATGTTACCAGGTACTATTTTGAATTGATGAGTAATAAGGGAGATGCTATTAAAAATACGGTAGTGCCCTCGTACCTTTCATTTGTTCACAATGAACAGCTTTATAAAGAGTCCAACCGCTATATAAAAGATAAATTGTTCTGGGAGAATAAATTTGAATACCCTACGGAGGTAACAGTACTAAAACAGCGGATTACAAACACCAAGTCTACAAAATCTAAAAGAAAAACATTTGTCGCCCCCAAAAAATTCACCAATTTATTGCGAAGTTATTGTACAGAAAACAAAATATCACCCTATCCCTTATTTTTATCAGCATTAGCCATGTATATTAACAGAATAAGCGCAAAAGAAGATTTAATTATTGGTACTCCTATATTAAATAGACTCAATCAGATGGAAAAGAGTACATTTGGTATGTTTATCAGCACCATACCATTATATATCAATATAAAGAGTGAAGATTCATTTTCATCTTTTTCACGGGATATTATAGATTTATGTTCGACTTCATACAGGCACCAACGCTATCCCTATGATTCCATAATAAGGTATGTACGCGAAAAACATGGTTTTTCCGATAACCTATATGATATCGTGCTTTCTTACCAAAATTCAAAGTTGGATATATCCCATAATCTCAATTATTCTACAAGATGGCACTTTAACGAACACCAATCTAATTCACTTACCATACATATCAATGACAGGGATGATGAAGGTGTACTTATTATTGACTACGATTATCATATCGACTTGTACTATGATAAGGAAATTGAATTCATACACCAGCATGTTTTAAGCCTTTTGTGGCATGCTCTGGATAATCCCAATAAAAAAATCTGTAAAATAGAAATACTACCGGAAAGCGAAAAAAAGAAGCTTTTGTATGACTTTAATGACACTGGAATGGATTATCCACGGGAAAAATTAATACATCATTTATTTGAAGAGCAGGTTAAGAAGACACCGGATAAGGTGGCATTAAAGTTTGAAGACAAAACTTTAACCTATCGGGAACTAAATAATAGGTCCAATCAATTGGCTCATTTTTTAAGGCAGAAAGATCTCAAGGCTGATCAAATAGTTGGTTTGTTGATAAACCGTTCACTTGAGATGATCATTGGAATACTAGGCATACTTAAGGCTGGCGGAGCTTTTATGCCCATAGAACCCGACTACCCTGCTGAAAGAATTAAATTCATGCTTGAGGAGAGCAATACCAGCATTGTTTTATCATCAAAAGATATATACGAGAATAAAGAATTTGACGTAGAATTCATCGATGTTTTTAATGATTCCCTATATGATAACGCGCATATAAAAGACTTGAATCCGCTTAATCAATCGACCAATTTGGCTTATTTAATTTTTACATCTGGTTCGACCGGAACACCTAAGGGTGTAATGATTGATCACAAGGCTTTGCATAATTTTATTATCAGCATCAAAAATTTATTCGATATTAATGAAAAGTCAGTTGTTTTATCATCTGCGTCAATCTGTTTTGATGTCTTTATTTTAGAAATTATGCCAGCACTCATATATGGATCAATACTCATTATCGCTAATAATGAGGAACAAAAAATACCTTTTTTATTAAGTAACTTAATTATCCAAAATGATGTTACGACTATGCTGACAACACCGGCAAAAATAAAATTATTATTAAACGATGATCATTGTAAGCACTGCTTAGCTAAAATAAAGCATATTATGTCAGGTGGAGAAAAATTTGAACCGCAGCTTTTGGCTAAATTAAAGGAAAAAACCAAAGCAAAAATAATTAATGCATATGGGCCTACTGAAACCACTATAGCATCGACATTCAAAGATTTAACTAATGCTAATAAAATTACTATAGGAAAGCCCATTAATAATACTAAAGTTTTTATTTTAGATAGTTTCTTTAATCTTGTTCCAATAGGTGTTCAAGGAGAGCTATATATTTCTGGCGAAAGCTTGGCAAGAGGTTATATTAATAATGATGAATTAACAAAAAAAGCATTCATTCCTAGTCCACTTGATAATAATGACAGACTTTATAAAACCGGAGATATCGCTCGCTGGTACCCAAAAGGTGAAATTGAATTTTTAGGGAGAAAAGACAAACAGATCAAGCTAAGAGGTTATAGGATTGAGTTGGATGAAATTGAAAACATAATCCTTCAATGCTCTGGTATTAAGGACGTAGCAGTCGTCATAAAAAGTAGAAATGGTTATGAGGATTTTATTTGTGCCTATTATGTTTGTGTAGAGGGTACTATTATAAGTCCAAATGATCTAAAAGGATTTATAAGCAACCATCTGCCGCGGCATATGATTCCTAGTTTTCTTGCTCAAGTAAACAATATTCCACTAACATCAAACGGTAAAACAGATTTTCGTAAGCTTCCGGAAATAAACTTTGATAAGAAAGATAATGAAAAAATTATTCTGCCTTCAAACAAAATAGAAGCCAAATTATTTGATGTACTTAGGAAACTCCTGAAAATAGATGACTTAAGTGTGACAGGAGATATTTTTGAATATGGTGCTGATTCGTTAACAGTGATACAGCTTATATCTTTTTTTGACAGAGAGGGGTATAGGTTAAGTAGTGATGATGTGTACAAAAACCCCACAATCAGTAAATTAAGTAACATCATTGTGCAAACGGAAAACGTACATAATGAAGCTAAATATTCAAAAAGTTCATCAAAAAGTGGTATTGTAGAAAGTGATATTTCAAAACTCATCATTAAAGGTGATTTGCCTAAAATTGATTCTACAGCTTTAACTTATATTCCATATGACTCAGATATTCTGATACATAATGATCAGCCGGTCCTCTATAACTATATGAAAACCTCATTGGGTAATATTGGCGTTTTTGCTTTACCTATAATTGGCATGGATCTGTATCGTGAGAAAGACAGATTGCTAAGCCTATGTTTAGAAGGAATTAAGCGAGCAGAGTATCTTGGCGCAAAAATTGTTTCATTAACGGGTTTGATACCGTCTGCCACAAATTATGGCATAGATATTGCCAATAATATAAAATCTGAAATTCAAGTAACGACAGGTCATGCTACGACAGCCGCTTCTGTAGTACTGTCAATTGAAAGACTAATTATTGAGAGTAACAGAGATATACAAGATGAGGATATTCTTGTCTTAGGTATGGGAAGTGTCGGTACTGCAGTAACTGAATTATTATTGTCACTTTATACAAAAATTAAAAGGATTACTTTATGTGATCTTTATCAAAAAAGTGATCATTTAAATGGAATTAAACAAAAGCTTAAAAAATATTATAATAGAGAAATTAACGTCATTTATTCCAGAGCAAACAGCTTACCACCGGAAGCCTATGATTCGACATTGATTATTGGTGCGACAAATGCGCCAGACATTATTGATGTTCATTTACTAAAGCCTGGAACATTAATTATAGATGATTCAGGTCCACACTGCTTTTCCAAAGATCAGGCTATAAAGAGATTGAATAGGAATGGAGATATACTCTTTACTGAAGGTGGAGTTATTTATTCAGAAAGCCCAATGGATAAATATGTTTATCTCCCTGAATATGTTGATAAATCTATTAAGCATGATTATTATCAGCATTTTATAAGTAAACATGAAATAACCGGCTGTATACTGTCCAGTCTGCTTACAACAAAATTTCGGGAAATATCACCAACAATTGGAGCCGTAAAATGCAACGATAGTGTAAAACACTATCATATTCTTAAGAATAATCATTTTAGTGGAGCGACCCTTCATTGTGATGATTTTGTTATCCCGCAACAAAAAGTAGATTTGTTTAGAAAGCTATTTGGAAAAGTAATCCGCTAAATTGTAGCTTAAAGGGGAGGCTCAATTTTGTATTTCGATTTTTATTTTATATTATTACATATATCGGCTCTTCTATCGTTGGTTCTGTTTTTTTTCATTTGTAGGATGAAGCATAAAACTCAACTGCATTATTGCTTTTTGAGTGCTATATTGTTGCTATTTATATGGACTTTAGGGCACATACTTGAAGTATACTCAATCATGTTGAACGGTCCTTTTACGATGTTGTTCGTTTATTTTTACTATTTCGGGCTTATTTTTATACCACCAACAGTTCTTTTTATCGGATTAATATATTTCTATACCAAAATAAGAATTTCCCTCAAAACGGCTCTGTTATTTGTTTTCCCGATTATAGATTATTTATTGTTATTAACTAACGAATACCATCATCATTACTTTGTTAAATATTCTATTTATAATAGTGTGGTAGAATATGGCGAATTCTTTATTATTCATTCTGTATCTGCATACATCTATATATTGATTGGGATAAGTCTTTTAATTTATTCTTCATTTAAAAACTCTGGTTTTTTTTCCAAGCAAACAGCTTTGCTGTTAATTGGGGTTTTTATACCTCTAATTGTTAATGTTCTGGCAACCTTTAAAATAATAGTTCTACCTGCTTACTCAACGGCTATATCTTTTTCCTTTGCGGTTTTGTGCTTCGCTCTGGCAATCTTCCGTTATAACTTTTTAGGTGTTGCACCTATAGCTCTACAAACGGTAGTGGACAGAATTTCAGATAGTTTTATCGTTATAAACGAAGACTATCAGATTATAGATTTTAATAGAACGATGGCATCGACCTTTAAAGATATTGTCACCATTTACAGGAATAAGAACTTATTCCGATTCCTCGAAGGAACGAGCCTGATGGGTCACGATAAAAAATTGTTGGAGCTTATTGAAAAAGCCAGAAGAGCCGAGAAATCTATCTCCTTTGAAAAACATATTCAGGAAAATCTTTTTGATAAATACTTTAAAATTGAAATAACACCTATCATATCCAACCGAAATTTTCTTGGAACGATTATTTTATTCAAGGACATAACTGAGAACGTCAAAAACATAGCAACCATTGAAGAAAAACACGCCATTATGATGGAGCAAGAACGGTTAGCTTCATTGGGTCAACTCATGGGGGGGATAGCTCATAACCTTAAAACACCCATCATGTCTATAGCAGGAGCAGTTGAGGGACTAAAGGATCTGGTTGACGAATATGAGCAGTCAATAGGGGAGAGCGGTGTCACACTTGAGGACCATCATGAAATAGCTGAAGAAATGCGCTCCTGGCTTGATAAAATAAAACCGTATTGTTCATATATGTCGGATATTATTGATACTGTCAAGGGTCAGGCTGTGCAATTCAATTCTTCTTCCCTGCTGAGTTTTAGTGTAAGTGAGCTTGTTAAAAGAATTGAATTACTTATGAAATATGAGCTGATCCGCTATAATTGCAGATTGAATACTGTTATCAACGTTAATTGCAACACGGAGTTATCTGGAGATGTTAACAGTTTGGTACAAGTATTCGATAATATAATTGTGAATGCCATACAGGCCTACGAAAAGAAAAGTGGTGTTATTGATTTCATTATAGAGTACAATGAAAATAGTATTCTATTCACCATTAAGGATTATGCCAAAGGTATTCCAGAGAGTATAAAACACAGGCTTCTGAAAGAAATGATCACAACAAAAGGGAAGGACGGAACCGGACTTGGATTGTATATGTCCTACTCAACCATAAAGGGTCGGTTCGGTGGGAAGATGTGGTTTGATTCTGTGGAAGGTAAAGGAACATCCTTTTATATACAACTACCTCATGCCTCGGATATTATAAGCTAATTTTTAACTGAGGAAGTGTCGCAAATGAGAAGAAAAATGGCAGCTCTTACAAATGACATGAAGATTCTGCTCGTTGACGATGAACCCGGCATTATTGATTCGCTATCCATCTTGCTAAAGAGAAGCGGCTATTATTATGAAGGCGTTACCGATCCTTTAGAGGCGGTTGAAAGGGTACGTAACAAGCATTTTGATCTTTTGTTACTCGACTATTTGATGGCACCCATTCATGGTGATGA
The DNA here is from genome assembly GCA_023443745.1 of Bacillota bacterium. GTDB lineage: Bacteria > Bacillota > Clostridia > DSM-8532 > DSM-8532 > DTU059. The sequence continues at coordinate 183,034 of JAEZTB010000008.1, read as the reverse complement.
GGTCGTAAGAAGAATCCGCCAATTCAATTCAGAAATATATATCTTGTTATTAACAGGGCATAAGGACCTGGCACCACCCCTGGAAACGATTAAGGCACTTGATATACAGGGCTACTGTGAAAAAAGTGACCGTTTTGATCAATTACAGCTTCTTGTTGAGTCAGGAATAAAATCCATTAACATGATGAACACCATAAAGCAATTTCGCGATGGTTTAAACAAGATACTTCAGGCGGTTCCAAAAATATATCAGTTGCAACCTATAGGTAATATACTGGAGGATATTCTGACAGAACTGCTCCCATTATTCAGCAGCGAGAATGCTTTTATTCTCGTTGACAATATTGTAGATAGCTTTGATTCAAGGAAAAGCATATTTAAGGGAATCGGCAAATACAAAGCCGATATATCCGATTTCATGCCCATGCTGGACTCAGAACTGCTTGAAAATATAGGAAAAGCAAAAATAACCAGGCAGATCATCAAAAATTCTGCCGGTATTATTCTTCCGTTAATCAATGAAACCACCGAATCCATTGGTGTAATCTATGTGGAAAGTGAAGAAAATGCGGCCAACGAAATGACAGAGGGCTACAAGCTTCTTGAAATTTATGCGGTTCAGGCCGCATCCTCACTTAGTAACGCCTTCCTGCATTCTCTTGTAAACATAAAGAATGAAGAACTAAATCGAACTTATGAACAACTGCGGATTCGATATATGGATACTATTGAGGCACTCAGGCAGGTTGTTGATGCAAAGGATGAATACACTCGGGGACATTCCGATCGGGTTTCATATTATTGTGTAAAAATAGGGAAAGCCTTGGATTTAAACGAGAGTGAGCTTGAAATATTACGAGTTGCCGGATTATTCCATGATGTAGGAAAAATGGGTATAACAGATGATATTCTTTTTAAAAGCGAGAAATTAAGTGTAAAAGAGTACGACGAAATAAAAAAGCATCCTACAAAAGGTGCCCGTATTCTTTCTGTTATCTCCATGTTCAAGGACGTGGTTCCTGTTGTAAAATGCCATCATGAAAGAATTGACGGAAAGGGCTATCCTGAAGGCCTTATGGGTCAGCAGATACCGTTTATGGCTCGGATCGTATCAGTAGCAGATGCTTTTGATGCCATGATGTCCGATCGTCACTACCGTTCAAAGCTGGATTTAAAAACTGCCATAAGCCAGTTGCTGGGTGGGGCCGGGACGCAGTTCGATGCCCAAATTGTTTATATATTTGTCGCTATGCTTGAAAACTACGCAGAAATCGAAAAAGAAATTGCATATACTTATGATTAAAGCAAAATTTAAAAGCAAAGTTGACACAGGGAGTTACGCTGTTGTAGACTGTATGTATATACGACCTCACTTTTTTAGGTGAGGTAGAGGCGCGATATTTAACAGTCCTTAGTGGAGCTTGAGCCGCAATGAGGCTAGGGAGAAGGAAATGTCGCCGAAGCTTATAATATGCTCGGTATTATATGCTGGATCTGCAGTTAAGAGCTGCAGAGCTGTCTCAGTAAACGACCCGGTTTATTGAGTTGTGCTATCTCATTTGGGGAAGGGGAGGAATTATAGGCAATTCTGTATTAATGGCCTGAGTTCATCTCAGGTCTTTTTTTATTTAGTTATCTTTTCTACGGTGGAGAAAACTTGGAGGCTTAGCTTCCTTTAAACAGTGCTATATTTTAAAAGAATTAAGAGGAGAGAAAGATCATGAGAAAAAAAATGTCATTTTTATTTGCAGCAGCTCTTGTATTGGTTATGCTGCTGACTGGCTGTGGGTCAAAAGAGGACGACGGTATATTCAAAGTGGGTATGGAATGTGGGTATGCACCATTCAACTGGACTCAGATCGACGATTCCAACGGAGCTGTACCGATTGAAGGGAGTAAGGAGTTTGCAGGCGGGTATGATGTAGAAATTGCTAAGAAAATTGCAGAGGGTCTCGGGCAGAAGCTGGTTATTGTCAAGACAGAATGGAACGGCCTCAGCCTTGCCGTTGAGTCTGGAAAGATTGACGCCATTATCGCCGGTATGTCACCAACTGCAGAACGCCTTTTAACTATTGATTTTTCGGATAATTATTATAAATCCACTCTGGTTATGGTTGTTAAAAAAGGCGGCAAATATGAAAATGCGACTTCAATACAGGACTTTAAGGGTGCAAAAATAACTGGCCAATTAAATACCTTCCACTATTCTGTCATTGACCAGATTGAGGGTGTTGCCATGGAACCAGCCATGGCGAACTTCCCGGCCATGAGAGTAGCCCTTGAATCGGGGATCATCGATGGCTATGTCTCGGAGAAACCCGAGGGTGAAAGTGCCGAAGCGGCAAATGAAAACTTTAAAATGGTAGAATTCAAAGATGGATTTGCAACATCTGATGAAGATACGGACATTGCTGTAGGAATTAAAAAAGGCAGTAAATTAACTGAAAAAATAAATAAAATACTGGCAGACATCTCTTTAGATGAGCAAACCCGTATTATGGGTGAAGCTATCAAAAATCAGCCGGCAGCCCAATAAGTTTTTTAGCGGATCGAGGTATGAGGTGCGTTCTCTGTGGAGCGCACCTCAATCAATCGGAGGATCAGTATGAGTTTACACTGGATTTCAAATATAGTTTCAAATTACTGGCCAATGTTCTTACGTGGTGCGGGTGTGACACTTTTGATCTCCATAATAGGCACTATTTTAGGGTCTATCATTGGTTTATTGGTCGGGGTTATCCGCACCATTCCGATGCCCAATCGAGGGGTTAAAAGGTTATTCCTGAAATTGATCAATGTCATCCTCTCCATCTACATAGAGGTGTTTCGAGGAACACCCATGATTGTGCAGGCCATGGTTATCTATTATGGAACAGCAATGGTCGGGTTTCATATGGATCGCTTGACGGCCGCAATATTTATTGTATCGATTAATACAGGTGCCTATATGTCGGAGATTGTTCGGGGTGGTATTATATCCATCGATAAAGGTCAGTTTGAAGCCGCACATGCTATAGGCATGAATCATATAAAGACCATGTATAATGTGGTTATGCCCCAGGTTATCCGAAACATTCTGCCGGCGACAGGCAACGAATTTGTCATCAATATCAAAGACACTTCGGTGCTCAATGTCATTTCTGTCTCGGAGCTTTACTTTCAGACCAATTCAATCGCAGGCAATAACTTCAGATACTTTGAGGCCTTTTTTGTGGCGAGTGTTCTTTATTTTGTCATGACTTTTACAGTAACGAGGATTTTACGGTTTATTGAGAAAAAGATGGATGGGCCCGAAAACTTTATTTTGTATGCTAATCAGATGCAGGTAGAGACGCCGGAACAGAAGCTTATAAGAAAGCAATAGGCTGCCGCCAATTTATCATAGACAAGGAAGGACAGTATGGAAAAGATTATAGAAATAAAACATTTAAGTAAATCCTTTGGGGATAATGAAGTTTTAAAGGACATCGACTTTTCGGTGAATAAGGGAGAGGTTGTTTGTATTATTGGCTCATCCGGCTCCGGTAAATCAACCCTTCTTAGATGTGTTAACCTTCTAGAGAAGCCAAGTGGCGGAGAGATTATCTATAAAGGTGAAAATATTCTGGATGACAAGCATGATATTTATACCTACCGCGCCAAGCTGGGGATGGTCTTCCAACAGTTTAACTTATTCAGTAATCATAATGCACTGAGTAACTGTCTTGTAGGACAGATAAAGGTATTGAAGCGCACAAAAGAAGAGGCTCGAAAAGTAGCCATGAAATACTTAAATATTGTTGGCATGGATCAATATATCAATGCAAAGCCCAATCAGCTATCCGGTGGACAAAAACAGCGTGTTGCCATTGCAAGAGCGTTATCCATGGAGCCGGACGTCATGCTTTTTGATGAGCCCACATCGGCCCTCGATCCCGAGATGGTAGGTGAAGTCCTCAAGGTCATGAAAGAATTAGCCGAAAGCGGCCTTACCATGCTGATTGTAACCCATGAAATGGGCTTTGCAAAAGATGTGGCGGATCGTGTGGTTTTTATGGATCAGGGTATTATTTTAGAGGAAGGCAGTCCGGAGCAGATCTTTAACAATCCAAAGCAAGAACGTACCAGGGAGTTCTTAAAGCGTACATTGAAGGACATGTGAGCAATGTCAATATGCTAGTACTTCACAACCCGTTTCTGTCACAAGCACGGTTTTTTCCCATTGCGCCGAGGGCTTTCCATCGGCAGTATAAACTGTCCAGTTATCATTTCCATTTATTGATATTCGGGCTTTTCCCATATTTATCATAGGCTCTACGGTAAAAACAAGGCCTGGAACCAAAAGCATCCCTGTTCCTTGTTTGGACACATAACTGACCCAGGGATCTTCCTGGAATCGCAGGCCTATACCGTGGCCACCGATTTCCCGAACAACAGAATATCCATTTTTTTTGGCATGGTCATTAACGGCTTGCCCCACATCTCCGAGAAATCCCCAAGGCTTTACCTGTTCAATTCCCATCTCCATACATTCTTTCGCCACATCAACAAGCCTTTGCGTTTCACTGGATACATCACCGACACAAAACATGCGGGAGGAATCCGAAAAAAAGCCGTTGTAAATCGTAGATACATCAATGTTCGCAATATCTCCGTTTTGCAGAACTACACGGTCGGAGGGGATACCATGACATACAACGTCATTGACTGAGATGCAAACGCTTTTGGGATATCCATTGTAATGCAGAGTTGCCGGAATTCCTCCAAACTCATTTGTTTTTTCATAAATGAGCCGGTCAAGTTCTTCAGTGGTTATTCCTTCGACAACATAATCCCCGATAAAATCCAGCAAGGCTATGTTCAGTTTACTGCTATCCCGTATACCTTTAATTTGTTGTTGGGTTTTCAGTAATTTGCGGTGGGGTACCTCGTACCCTTTTGAATGGTAGATTGCCATTTGATCTTCAATGAAGGCATGACATTTCTTGTATTTAAGTCCACTACCGCACCAGCAAGTGTCGTTTCTTCCAAGTACGTAAGACATAATTTACTCCTTGCATTCACAAACCTTGAGGAAATCTTTTCGATATTGACGAGGGGAGCATTTGAATATTGTAGCAAATGCCCTCGTCAATGATTCAGATGACGAGTACCCGTAGCGATAAGCAATATCGGTGATTTTGTCATCGGTGTTGAGAAGATCGTTTACAGCAGCTCTCAACCTGCATTGGGCGAGAAATTGCTTATATGTCATTCCCATGTGTTCTCGAAACTTAGCAGAGCAGTAATACGATGAGTAACCAACGTACGATGACATGTCTTTCAGATTTGGGTTCTCAGTTATGTTATTCTCTACCCATTTCGCCATCTTTTCTATCGTTTAAACGGACATTTGCTTCACTCCTCTCCTTTAGTATATCAGTCCATGTGCGTAATTACCTGACATAAGTTGCAAACACGTCATTAATCTCCGGTTACACTTGAGGCGCGGGGAACATAAACTGTTATTGAGGTGAGGACAATGCCGAACAGAATGCATAGTCATAACTATAGTGGTGTAACTACTTTAAACGATGGGCATCAGCATCGATATTCCGGTAGAACCAGCATAAATCCCGATGTGCCAGGCCATACGCATACGATGATGGGAGAAACTACCTATGAAGATGGTCATATTCACATGTATTCGCTTTATACCAGTCCCGAAATAGAGGCTGATGGCGGACATACACACTATTACCAAGCCCAAACATCATATAATGACGGGCATATTCATTACCTTTATGGATATACCACTGTCTATAGAGATTGAAAAGTGGGCTTCACTGATAGCAAAGAAGGTGAGGCCTTCTTTTTTTATTTTGCTCATTTTACTTTACCGCGGTTTGTATTCTCTAGCATGATAATGAATTCCACAAAAACTGTATCCTATCTACATACTAGAACTTTGCAAGTTCTAGTCATTTTATAGTATAATTTTCCTATACAGCATCGCGAAAATGCATCTGGCTACCAACAATATAAAAAAGCAAAGAGGCATCCAGTTTCCATGAGAATGATATTAAAATATCTGAAACCTTATATATTGCGCATGTCTGCCGGTGTTTTTATCAAATTCATTGGAACGATAATGGACTTGCTCATACCGTGGGTATTGGCTCATATCATAGATGATATTATCCCCATGAACGACGTTATGCAGGTGCTGGTTCAAGCAGCTCTGATGTTGCTTTTCTCGCTCGCCGCATTTGGCGGAAATGTAATTGCCAATATAATGGCGGCCCGCGTCGCACGGGACATAACAAAAACCATACGTCACGATTTATTTAAGAAAATATGCTACCTTTCAAGTTCACAAGTAGATGCTTATTCGGTCCCGACTTTAATATCCAGAATGACTACCGATACTTACAATGTTCATCATATGCTGGGCATGATGCAAAGGATTGGCATAAGGGCCCCTATCTTATTATTCGGAGGAATTCTGATGACCTTGTCCCTGGACAGGGCGCTAACGATGGTTTTAATTTTAACAATGCCCTTTATTGCAGCGGTTTTCTACTTTGTATCAAAGAAGGGCGTTCCCCTCTATTCTCAATTACAGATAAAAGCCGATGTGATGGTCCGAAAGGTTAGGGAAATCATAGGCGGCATTCGTGTCATTAAGTCATTATCAAAGGAAGAATATGAAAAAGAACAATTTACTTCCATCAATAAGGACGTTATCCAAACAGAGAAAAAAGCCGGTAAAACAATGGCTGTAGCCAATCCGACCATAAGCCTTTTATTGAATATAGGCCTGGTCTTCATTATTATTGTAGGGGCCTATCGCGTTAATTCGGGGCTGACCGAGGTTGGTAAAATCATAGCCTTTTTAACTTATTTTATGATTATACTTAATGCCATGCTCTCAATGAACAAGATATTTACTGTCTATTCCAGAGCGATAGCGTCGGCAAACCGTATCCAGGAGATACTGAAGACTGAAGAAGATCTTGTTGTTGAAAGCCATGAGGAGGAAGCTGAGTCAAGGCTCATTGAAGAAAGTACTGCGGAGTTTCACATTGACTTTAACCATGTATCATTCAAATACAATAAGAGGGGAGATGAGGGCGAGGACGAAAATAATATCAAAGATATTGATTTTCACATAAAAAGAGGAGAGTCTCTGGGAATTATCGGCTCAACCGGGTCAGGTAAAACGACGATCATTAATCTATTAATGCGTTTTTACGATGTCGGAGAGGGAGAAATCAAAATAGAGGGGAATAATATCAAAACCATCGATAAGGGTGAATTAAGCCGAATGTTTGGCGTTGCCTTTCAAAATGACATTTTGTTTGAGGACACTATTTATGAGAATATTCGCCTTGGACGGGATCTGACGGAGGAGGATATCAATGAAGCAGCCACATATGCCCGGGCAAAAGAATTCATAGAAGAAAGAGTCAAGGCGTACGGGGAAGACTTATCCATCAAGGGGGCCAATTTAAGTGGCGGACAAAGACAACGTATTCTGATATCCCGTGCTCTGGCCGGAAAGCCGGAGATTTTGATTCTGGACGATTCATCAAGCGCATTGGATTATAAAACCGATTCACTCCTCAGAAAAGCCTTGCATACCTATTTTGATCATACAACCAAGATTGTCATAGCCCAAAGAGTAAGCTCAGTGATGTCTCTTGATCATATCCTGGTTTTAGAAGACGGCAAGCAAATAGGCTATGGAAGCCATGAAGAATTGATGAAAAGCTGCGAGGTCTATCAGGAAATCAGCAGAATGCAGATGGGTGGTGAGTCTGCATGAAGAAGAAGACGCTGATTCGTTTAGGTGCCTATTTGTATCAATTTAAGTTTCTATTGTTGCTGGCGTTGGCCCTTGCCATAGGAAGCAATATGTTTGCGCTTGTCGGACCCAAACTATCCGGCTTCGCTATAGACAGCATGAAGCTGGGTACGGGAAAAGTCAATTTTGATCAGGTTTTTTACTATGCAGGGATTATGATATTGTTCTATATAGCCTCCTTCGTCATGTCTTATGTTCTTTCCATCTTAATGATCAACATAGGCCGTAAGGTGGTCTATAAGATGCGTGAGGACGTATTCAGCAAGCTCATGAAACTGCCAATTTGGTATTATGATACCCATCAGACGGGAGATATTATCAGCAAGATGTCCTATGACATTGATACGGTCAATACATCCCTATCCAATGATCTAGTACAGGTCTCGGCAAGCCTGATTACTGTCATCGGTTCATTTTTCATGATGGTTACCATTTCTCCGGTATTGTTTCTGATTTTTGTTGTGACAGTCCCCGTTTCCATCTTGCTGACCAAATGGATTACAAAGAGGACCAGGCCGCTCTTTAGGCAAAGGTCTGCAAAGCTCGGCCAACTCAATGGCTTTGTGGAGGAAATGATTACTGGGCAAAAGACATTAAAGGCCTATAACAGAGAACAATTCATCATGGATAAATTTGATGAAAAAAATCAGGAGGCTGTTGATGCCTATTACAAATCGGAATTTATGGGAGGGATTAACGGACCGTCCATCAATTTAATTAATAATGTCTCGCTTTCGCTAATCAGTGCGTTGGGCGCAATTCTCTTTATCAAAGGGAACATGAGCCTGGGTAATATATCCTCCTTCGTATTGTATTCAAGAAAATTCTCAGGGCCTATCAATGAAGCCGCCAATATCATCAGTGATCTTCAATCGGCACTGGCTGCTGCAGATCGTGTTTTTCAACTTCTGGATGAGTTGGAGGAGAAATCCGATGCCCCTGATGCCGGGCCCCTTGATGTAAAAGCGGGCGATGTCAAAATGGAGCATGTGAGCTTTGGGTATACCAAGGATAAGGAAATCATACATAATCTCAATATGCATGCCAAGCCAGGGTCACTCACAGCTATTGTGGGACCGACCGGTGCAGGGAAAACAACACTCATCAATTTGTTAATGCGGTTTTATGATGCAGATCAAGGGGAAATCAGCGTTGATGATCAAAATATCCGTGATGTGACACGTAGAAGCCTCAGAAAAGCTTATACCATGGTCTTGCAGGATACCTGGCTCTTTCATGGCACCTTTTTTGATAATATTGCTTACGGGAAAAAGGATGCCACCCTGGAGGAGGTTATTGCAGCAGCTAAAGCGGCAAAAATACATTCCTATATCAAGCGGCTGCCAGATGGCTATAACAGCATTCTCCATGAGGATGGGGCCAACATCTCAAAGGGCCAGAAGCAGCTTTTGACCATTGCGCGGGCCATGCTCATCGATGCTAAAATGTTGATACTGGATGAAGCAACGTCCAATGTGGATACCCGGACAGAAATACAGATTCAGCAAGCTATGCGGAATCTCATGAAGGATAAAACCTGCTTTGTTATTGCGCACAGACTGTCAACCATTAAAAATGCGGATCATATTCTTGTGGTCAGGGACGGAAATGTAGTGGAGCAGGGTACTCATGAGTCCCTGATGAATGACAGGGGATTCTACAGCCAGCTCTATTACGCCCAGTTTGAATGAGCTTATAAAGCCAAATCAATTCATCGGCTGTGGGACCGACAGGATTAACAAGGATGCCTTTTCATAATAAGCTTAAAATGATTAAGGCATAATAAAGAGAGGAGATGGATATATGGTATTCGATTATAATAAAAAAATCATATTCAGTGGGACCCAGCCTTCGGGTTGCTTAACCTTAGGGAATTATATAGGAGCAATAAGTAATTGGAAAAAGCTTCAAAAAGAGTGTAACTGTCTTTTTTCTGTTGTTGATCTTCATGCATTAACAATAAGACAAGATCCTCAAGAACTCAAAAAAAGATCCATAGAGTTTTTAGCGTTATATTTAGCATGTGGTATTGAACCGGAAGATAATATCATTTTTTTACAATCACATGTTAGCACACATTGCGAATTAACATGGATTTTAAATTGTTTTACCTACATGGGTGAGCTTGGGCGGATGACTCAATATAAAGATAAGGTCAGTCACCATCAGGATAATATTAATACAGGATTACTGACCTATCCGGTTTTAATGGCATCCGATATCCTTTTATATCAGACAGACCTGGTACCTGTAGGCCAAGATCAAAAACAGCATTTAGAGCTATGCCGGGATATAGCTATAAGATTTAATAATTTATACGGGGATGTTTTTAAGGTTCCTGATCCCTATATTCCTGAAGTGGGAGCTCGTGTAATGAGCTTGCAAGAGCCAAGCAAAAAGATGTCAAAATCAGATATAAACCCAAATAATTATATAGCATTATTAGATACGCCTGATATGATTAGGCGTAAGGTGAAAAGGGCAGTTACTGATTCTGATAACAGTATTTTTTATAGAGAGGATAAAGAAGGCATTTGTAACTTGCTGACCATATATTCGTGTCTGGCTAACGAAAAAATACAATTTACAGAAGAAAGATTTAAGAGGAAAGGCTATGGTGAACTGAAAAGTGAAGTAGCTGAAATCATTATTGATACTCTAAATCCAATTAGAGATAAGTACAACTATCTGATTGAAAATATGGACTATGTTGAGAACATATATGCTGAAGGAGCAAATAAGGCTTATGAATTATCAACATTAACTCTTGAAAAAGTAAAAAGCAAATTGGGCTTAATATTAAGAAAAAACCGTTTTGGCGGGTAATATGACAGTTATGATCCTGTTGATTTGTATTTACTCAATCCAAAGCGCCAAAAGGCATATGCCGGAATTGTGAAGAGCAGACCCAACAAAGGCGTCAACATATAGAGGATGCTCTTTTTCATATCCAAAAGATACAAAAGTGGGTAGTATTGAAACAAAGCAAGTGGAATGACGTAGGTAAGGAACCGAAGCACATCATCTCCATATACTGAAAACGGATAACGGCCAAATTCTCTGCCACCGTCAGTAAAAACATTCATAAACTCAAGTCCTTCAATTGTGAAGAATGAAAAGGCAGCGTAAATCATAAATAGACAGAAAAAGACAATACTCCCGCATGCAATCATGAGAAATAGCGTTATTATTTTATCATATGTCCAATTGACACCGCTGGCAGGTATTGCATAACAAAAAACCATTATAGCCTGTAAAAGACGACCAATACGTGTAAACTCAATCTGTGATGCCAAGACCTGGAATACTTCATGTCTCGGCCTTACAAGCACCCTGTCAAATTCACCATTGTTAATCATACGTGGAAAAACATCAAAGCCCCGGCCAAAGCATTCTGCCAGTGAGAATGCCATGAGTACCGTCGCAAAACATAATAACACCTGCTGAAAACTAAAGCCTTCCACCTCGTTGAACTGAGCAAACATGAACCAAATACCGAGCAACGCCGTAAATGAAACTAAAAACTGTCCAAGAGCCGTTAAAAGAAATGATACTTTATATTGCATCTGGCTCTTTAAGTGCATCGAAAAAAACCTCAAATACAGCTTCATATCATCCTCCTTGAACCACGATTTTGCGGAGTGAATTTTTCATCATAAGCCTGCCAACCAATACAAGCACCACGAGCCAGAAGATTTGCAGCCCAATTCCCCAAAGCGCATTGGCTCCCGCAATATTGCCATTGTAAATGCGCAGTGGCATATTTTGCATCGCGGCGAAGGGCAGAGCCTCGGCAATAGCACGGTACGGTTGTGTGAAAAAAGGAAGCGGAATAATTGCGCCTGCCAAGAAGTCAGCCAGCACTGCCGAAATAATTCTTACACCCATAGGGGATAAGGTATAAAAGGTAGATATGTATACGAGCATGGAAAACGATACTACAACGCACAGACTGAGAGTGGCGGAGACTAAAAATAAAAAGAAATGGATGCTGTTTTCTGGCAAAGACATCCTAAACGGTTCGGGCACAACAAATGCTACAATTAAAATTGGAAGGCAACGTAGGACAGCATTTGACAATCTATTTGCAGCAGACTGACAGAACCAGCGCCCGTAAAGATCAACAGGGCGAGCTAACTCATAGGCAATTCCACCGCTTGTAATAGCACTGAATATCTCTGTCTCAAAAAACCAAACCATAAAAAGCGCTAAAAACGCCTGTTGCAACCATATATAAGAAACGGTTTGAGAAAACTCCATTGGAAATGCGGCAGGATTGGCTTTGTAAAAGGCCGAAAAAGCAAGGATCTCCATAAAACCCCACGCAAACTGGGTAGCCATGCCCGCAAGCGCTGCAGCACGGTATTGGAGGCTGTTCGTAAAGCGGATGCGGAATATCGCAAGATACTTTTTCATATATGATACTCCTTGTACAACCCGGCAACCATTTCCTCGGCGCTTATACCTGAAACGGAGATGTCCAGAACTTCTACCTGTGCTGAAACGTGAGCAATTGCGTCTGATACCGAATAGATAGACGGGTTAAGGTCAACTACTAATCGTCCTTCGCGTTGCTCAATAGAAATCATACCTTCGCAGAGGTTTGGAGGTTTCCCTATATACTCAAATACAATGGTTTTGCGCTCGGACGAGCGCTTTTTTAGTTCTTGTAAGCTTCCATCAAGTAAAATTCTACCCTTACCGATTAGCAGAATACGCTCGGTCAGTGCTTCTATATCTTGCATGTCATGCGTGGTTAGAATTACGGTTGTACCACGTTCGACATTGAGCTTTTTAATAAACTGCCGTACTGCAATTTTTGACACAGCGTCAAGACCGATGGTCGGTTCATCCAAAAACAGAGTTTTTGGATTATGCAAAAGTGATGCTGCGAGTTCACAACGCATACGCTGGCCAAGGCTCAGACTGCGTGTTGGAGTTTTAAGTATTTCCGCTAGATCAAGCAATGTGACAAGTTCATCAAGATTACGTTTATATTGTTGTTCTTCGACTTTGTATATATCTCTAATTAGATCAAAACTGTCACATACAGGAACATCCCACCAAAGTTGGCTACGTTGACCAAACACAACCCCGATATCACGGACATGGGCTATTCTATCTCGCCAAGGTACTCGCCCGTTAATATCACAATGTCCGCTGTCTGGCGTCAGGACACCACACATAATCTTGATAGTTGTACTTTTCCCTGCACCATTAGGGCCTATGTAACCTATCATTTCACCGTCATTTATTGTGAAACTAACATTATTGAGTGCGTGGATTATTTCATACTCTCTTGCAATGAGCGCTTTTACTGCCTGACCAAATCCAGACTTGCGCTTGGAAACCTTAAAGGTTTTATTTATATCTTGTAGTTTTATCATAATAACCTTCGCTTTCCTCTGAATTTTGCTCGACATAAAAAACAGAGTATGCTTGTAGATTTAAACATACTCTGATTGTGAATGGAATAAAATTATACTCTTTATACATCGGAATAGCAATACACTCAAATTATTAGGGGGTTAGTCACCCCCTTTTTCTCATTTATTTCTTCAGTAATCCCAACGGTTTTCCAACCGGCAGGGCTACTCTACCGAGATGACTATTGAAGACATTAGCGGCTGATCCATAAAAGGAAACCATGGCAATAAAAAACTCTGACCATGCAGCAATTTTATGAGTGAGCTCCGGCATGATGTCAAAGGAACTCAATGAAAGGCCAATAAACAGGAAGTCAATAAGTACAAAGATGATAAGAAGAACCTTGTTTGTCTCTGTCGCTAAAATCGTCATAAATACAGTGAAAATCAAATATCCGATAAAGGCAAAGCCCAATTGTTTACTGTCGGCATTTGCTGCTAGCTTTTCACCAAAAAAGCCAAGCTTGACGAGCCAAGAAAAAGCGACACCGAACCAGAAAAATGCGTAGCCGCCAAATGCGGTGGCTCCAAAGACGTTGTTTCGTTTAGCATCACCGAAACAAGCAAATAACTGAGCGAAGCCTCCCAGGAACAGAGCCCATGGTATAAGCATTGAGAAACCTTCTGTAAGTCCGAGTTTTTGTGATGATGCAACCAATGTCACCATAGCCAGACCAAAAAGACCAAGAGCACTTGGGTCTGCAAGAACTGTTTTAATTTCCTGCGGTTTTTCATTCATGATTAAAATCCTCCAGCTTCCATATATGTACTTATAATGTGGGCAAAAAAAACTCCACTGGATAACCCAATGGAGTTTCTTTGGTGCGGTCGACCGGACTTGAACCGGTATGCTCGCGCATACGCCCCTCAAACGTACGTGTCTGCCAGTTCCACCACGACCGCATATGGTTAAAATACTGTGGTAAAGCGAGGGCTGTGCGTTTATGCTGTCCTTAACAGCAAGATTTATTATACAGACTCATTTAGACCCTGTCAATACATAACCGCAATTTTTTCAAGGGCCCTTAGTTATTATTCTCGTTATGCAGACAATGATCAATGGCGATTGTCAGGGCACAGAAGAGGGGGGTGTTATTATCGTCCTGGATGGTAAGCTCATAGCTGTCGCCGAAGGATAACCACTTCTTATGAAGTTCACCTATCATGATACCGTTGTTCAGGATAGCAAAATCCATGGCAAATAGGTTGCCCTCAAAGGTATAATCACCAAACTGGCTTGTAATATTGAGTTTTGGTCTTAAAAAAGAGAACTCCTTCTTAATGATGGCACAAAGCATATCACCATTATAAATATGGTATTCAGGCAAAAATTTAAAGAGCTTTTGCTGAATAAAGTAAAGCTCGGTCCCAGTCGTATCATAAAGGTGAATCTTGGCACCGAAGGTAAAGATTTCGCTTTCAACCGTAAAAACAGGCTGACCGGCTTCATTGACAATATTATAACGATTACCAATGGAAAATACCTTTTGACGGATATAAAGATGAGTCATAGTTATCTCACGCTCCTATAAATATAAAAATTTTGTTTACAAAAGATTCAAATTTAGATAACAGTTATGTGTTATAATAACATTACCCGTTACCGAAATTAAAAATTTCGAACGGAACCCAAGTTATTGATACTTCGTATTAATTATGATACAACTAATCCAATTATACAATCTATACTAAAAAAACACAAATAAAGGCAAGGTAAAAAAGATGGCTCAAGAAAAAATTGAAGAAAAGATTGAAGAAAAAATCTTTGAAGTTGCCCCAGGTGAAAAGTATGTTGACGACAGAAGTCGGTTAACGGTGTTCTTTCAGGTGCTGGGAAGAAAGTTTTGGAAACTCATCAGCGTGAATTTTATGTTTGTGCTTTTTAATCTCCCAGCTATTATAATATCCTTTATTCTTGGAATCTACATGATGGAATTATTCTTTCCTAAACTGGTAGAAGCTGCGGGGCAGACCGATCTTATCACCATTTTATTTGTATTTGCCTTACCTCTGGTCATGTTTTTAATGGCTGTGCCCATAATTACCGTCGGCCCGGCCCAAGCTGGATTGACATATCTTCTGCGGTGTTTTTCCTATGAGCTTCCAACCTTTCTCTGGTCTGATTTTAAGGACAAGATGAAGCAGAATATCAAGCAGGGAATAATTGTAAGCCTTATTAATCTGTTTGGCATCGTATTTCTTTTATTTGATCTCTATTTATATACTCAGCTTAATGTTGCTTCAAGTGTTATTTTCCCCATAGCCAATGGCCTGCTTATCGTAGTTCTCATCATTTTCCTGATGATGAATCTGTACATTTATCCCATGATGGTAACCTATGACCTTAAGATTAAGAATCTATATAAGAATGCTTTTCTATTTGCTTTTGCCAAATTCTTGCCAAACCTGGCTATTCTGATCATATGCTTAATACTAATAGTAGGCCCTAGTCTATTGATTCAATTGACGGGTAATGTGCTGGTACTGGCTATTATGTATGTTTTTTATTTGATTTTGGGCTTTACTTTACCTGGCTTGATTATTAACTTCTTTATTAACCCCGTCATTGATAAATATCTTCAACCTGCTCCCAAAGATGCGGAATAATGGTTGGCTTAGCTGTAAAAAAAGACCTGGCTTATAACAAGTCAGGTCTTCTATTTTTTGTCCGTATTATTCGAAGATATCCTGCATTCTATAATATCCGGGTGCTTTATCATACAGGAAGGCGACGGCTTTTAGTGCTCCCTCTGCAAATAAATCCTTGGAGACAGCCGTGTGCTTGATCTCAATCATCTCGTCATTTCCCGCAAAAAGGATGGTGTGCTCGCCTGTGATGGTGCCGCCTCTGATGGAATGGATACCGATCTCATCCCGGGTACGCTTTCTTCTTTCGGAATGACGGTCATAAACATACTTCATCTGCTTGCTTGCCAATGTGGTGTTAACGGCGTCGGCAATGGCAAGAGCAGTTCCGCTTGGAGCATCTATTTTTTGATTATGGTGCTTTTCAATAATCTCAATATCAAAGGTACCGTGAAGCATTTTAGTTGCCCTTTTAACGAGGTCTAAAAGCAGATTGATACCCAGTGACATATTGGCCGACAGCAGTACCGGGATAGAATGGGAAGCCTGCTCAAGAAGATTCTTGTGCTCATCGGTCAGGCCGGTTGTGGCTACAACGATGGGAAGCTTCTTATGAACAGCATATTTCAAGATGCCCGCCAAGGCACTGGGGTGGGAGAAATCGATGATAATGTCGACAGTCTCGACCACCTGAAAGGGATCTGAATAAACAGGAAAGGTATGGCCTGCATTTACAGAAGGATCTACCCCTGCCACCACAAAAAGATCTTCCTTAAAGACACAGGTCCTGGCTATGGCCTGCCCCATTTTTCCGTTACAGCCGTTTAATAGTATTCGAATCATTTTAAACCTCCGGTAAATTCAGAGAAGCATGCTCAAATTTCCTGGATAAGACCATACTCTTTGAGAGCTTTCTTCAGTTGTATCATTCCTGCTTCTGAAATGTCCACCAGCGGCATGCGGCAAGATCCGACCTTCATACCCATCAGGTTCATTGCAGCTTTGACAGGAATAGGATTAGTTTCACAGAATAGCGCTTTTTCAAGAGGGACTGATTTTATTTGAAGACGACGGCTGGTTTCAAGATCTCCCTCCATGAAGGCTTTAACCATATGATGCGTATCATTTGGGATAATATTTGCCAGAACCGAAATAACACCTTTGCCGCCCAGAGCCATAAGAGGAACTACATTGCCGTCTTCGCCCGAATACAGATGCAGGTTTTCTCCGCAAAGATGGAAAACCTCAGCAGCCTGCAGAAGGTTGCATTCCTTTACAGCCACAATGTTCTTTATATCAGAAAGCCTTTTTAATGTAGAGGGATTAATGTTCAAATTGGTTCTAGAGGGCACATTATAAAGAACGACGGGAATACTTACACTGTCTGCAATCATCTTAAAGTGCTGGTAAAGCCCCTCCTGGGTTGTCTTGTTGTAATAGGGGGTTACCGTCAGTATGGAATCAACACCCACTGATTCACAAAACTTTGAGAGTTCGACAGCATGCCTTGTATCGTTGCTGCCTGCTCCTGCCATGACATGAACACGCTTGTTGATTTTCTCAACCGCAAAACGAATAACCTCCTGGTGTTCTTCATCAGGCATGGTTGATGCCTCTCCGGTTGTTCCACATATTAAAAGAGCATCGGTACCGTCCTTTATCTGCCATTCAATGAGCTCTTCAAGTTTTTTGTAATCTACTCCGCTGTCTGTAAAGGGGGTAACAAGGGCCACACAGGAACCGGTAAACAAGGTTTCTTTCATTTTTGAGCACTCCTTTCAACTCTATGATGTTAAGTTTTCACAAGTAGTCATTTCAGATACAAGCCCCTATTCATAAGTAAAGCTGCCTGTATTTCTACCGGCAGCCTGTTATAACCTGAAAGGCTTATGAGCTCATTTATGAACTCTACCGATAGCTCTCCGCTAAAAAAGCGACAGTTGGAGGGTTTTTCACCATTCAACCAGGCGGCAGATGAAACGGCATCTTACCCCTTCGGCATCTTTCCCTTTTGCTTAAGTTCTTCGGGTCCGTTACCCTTCCTTAAGTGACTTATGAAAAATGCACCTCTATCTATAGATTATATTCTATTTTCTTAACGGACTCCACACTCTTGCTTAAAGGAGTGTGAAATTATCGTAAATGATATCATTTCTCCCTTACATTGTCAAAGGGTAATTTAATATGATATAGTAAACATGCGAAATTAAATAATACCAAATTATGTGGAGGAATATTTGTGGCTCCAAAAAAAGTACAAAAGAAACCGGTTGCCGGTAAAAAAAAGCGTAAAAACAAAAAAGCCACCAAGCAATTACGAGGTGAGTTTTCTGGCCTGATTCTGGTCACGCTGGGAATTCTTGTGGGCATAAGCATTTTCTTCAAGAATGCCGCCGGACCCTTTGGAGAAATTCTGGGAAGACATGTGGGAGGCTTGTTTGGTCTTTCGGGTTATGTGATCCCGCCTCTGATTATTCTCCATGGGTTGATTAAAATATTCAAACCTCAGCTCCTTAACGAAGACAGACGGTTCTCATTGATTCTTCTTCTTTTGGTGCTTATATCAGCGATGCTTCAAGCGGGACTGCATGACATATCTTATTATCAAAACATGAGCTTATGGCGTTATATCAATACTTTTTACAGAGAAGGGGTTGACGCCATTGGGAAGAGTCAGCTTTTTCAGGCAAGTGGAGGCGTTTTAGGCGGTATAATTGGTGTTCCCCTTTTGTTTGTCTTTAAAAAGTGGGGCGCTATGATCATCCTTACCACCTTCTCCATTATTGTAGCTATGCTGATTACAAGGCTCTCACTTGCTGAAGCCGCGCGCAATGTGGCCAAGGGTACAAGCGAGGCTTTCAACGGCATGGTGAGTGCTGCCCGTAAAAAGCGGGAGGATTGGCAACTTCAAAGAAGCCTTGATATAATGGCGAATGAGGAGGCTGCTGCCTCGGGAACTCTCATAAAAGAAAAAAAGAGAAAAGCCAAAATTCTGGATTTCCCTATAGAAGGCCAAGAGAATGTTAAGCAGGAACAGGCGCATACTTCTGAAAAGGTACAGCCCGAAGCAACGATTCTTGACAAAGAAGACGAAGAGCCCAGCTTTACCTTGATAACCCCCGAGATGGATAAAAACAAGCCTCAAAGGAAGACCAGAAGCAAATCCCCAGAGGCTCAAAGCCAAGCCGAGCCCGCAGCTGCTCCGATGACAGAACCCATTGGCTATACCGTTGAAAAAAGTGAATCCTATATTTACCCGCCGGTTGAGCTGCTTTCAAAGTCAACCGAAGGCGAAAATAACATGAAAGCCATTAAGGCTTCTGCTGTTGAAAACGCTAAAAAGCTTGAAAGTACTCTGGAGAGCTTTGGAATAGGCGCCAAGGTCATCAATGTATCGGTAGGGCCGGCATTTACACAGTATGAACTCCAGCCTGCCCCCGGCATCAAGGTTAGCCGTATTGTCAATCTCACCGATGATATTGCCCTGAATTTAGCCTCATCGGGTGTGCGTATTGAAGCTCCCATTCCGGGAAAGGCCGCCATTGGGGTGGAAGTACCCAATAAAGAGGTGGCACCCATCAGCCTTAGAAGCGTCCTCGAGTCTCCCGAATTTCAAAAACATCCTTCCCGTCTGGCTGTTGCTCTGGGTAAGGATATTTCGGGCGAAAACATCGTCATAAACCTGGCAAAAATGCCTCATATTCTTATCGCAGGCGCTACCGGCTCAGGTAAGAGCGTATGCATTAACTCCATTGTGGTGAGCTTGCTTTATAAGGCATCACCGGAAGAGGTCAAGCTTCTTATGGTAGACCCCAAGGTAGTGGAATTGGGTGTTTACAATGGTATTCCCCATCTACTGATTCCGGTTGTGACCGATCCTAATAAGGCAGCAGGAGCGCTTCGCTGGGCGGTTTCCGAGATGACGACACGCTATAAGCTATTTGCCGACAGGGGGGTCAGGGATCTATTGGGCTACAATGCCTCCATTGACGAAGCAGGCGAGGGAACCAAGCTTCCTCAGATTGTCATCATCATTGACGAGTTGGCCGACCTCATGATGGTAGCCCCCCATGATGTAGAAGACTCCATCTGCCGCTTGGCCCAGATGGCACGAGCGGCCGGCATGCATTTGGTTATTGCCACCCAGAGACCTTCGGTTAATGTCATTACTGGCGTTATCAAGGCTAATATTCCTTCCCGTGTAGCCTTTGCTGTATCATCTCAGGTGGACTCCCGTACCATAATCGATATGGGCGGGGCTGAGAAGCTGTTAGGTAAGGGTGACATGCTCTATTATCCGGTTGGTATACCAAAGCCCATTCGTGTCAAGGGAGCTTTTGTAGAAGACAAGGAAGTGGAGTTGGTTGTTGATTTTGTTAAAAATCAAATTCATGCCCACTATGATCAGGAAATAATCGAGAACATCAACGAAAATGTCAAAAATGAAGATGACGATGCTGCTGAAAGCGGAAGTGATGAACTTTTAAATCAGGCCATAGAAGCGGTAATTGATTGCGGACAGGCCTCGGTTTCCTTTATCCAAAGGAAATTCAAGGTGGGTTATGCCAGGGCCGGAAGGATCATTGATCAAATGGCCGAACGCAATGTTATCAGCGGTTATGAAGGAAGTAAGCCCAGAAGAGTTCTGCTTTCACGGGAGCGCTGGGAAGAGATGAAAATGTCCAGTTATAGTACGGGGGATGATTTATGAAGTGGATTGAAAGTATACCGGTAAAATACGACATCTCGTTGGCATTCATAGTACTAATAATAGCTATTCTCACTGTTTACATGGGTATCCGCTGTATCAGGCGGGTTAATATTCCAACGGTTATAACCTTTGTCGTTCAGCTATGCTTGTTGACTACCGGTGTTCTTACAGTCCTCAACCGCGTTGTGGTTATACCTCCCTACGAAATTGCGATGATTCTGTTTGGTGTCCTTTTGCCTGCCTTTTTTCTGTTTTTTGACTATATTAAGATGAAGAAGCGGATTAAACAGGCTAATTCAGATGTTCCACTTATTGAGAGGATGGAAAAACAGAGCAATAAGGGATGGCGTTACGAGGACTATATTGATCAGCCTATTGAGTGGAAGGCTGAGATTCAAGCCGGTATCATCGTAAACAACCTCAATTTAACAGATAAACATCTTAAAACAAATGTGACACAGCAGCTTTCAGTTGTCCATAAATTAATTAACACTCAAGCCTACAAGCAGGCTTTGGATATTTACACCATTCTTTCCGGTATCTTAAGCGAAAGCCCGCTTATTGCCTATAATACAGCCTGGTTAAGCCATAAAAATCAACTTTTTGAAGAGGCAGTCAAATTTTATAAAAAGGTGCTCTCTCTCATTGGTGAAGAGCCAAAAAGCAAGTCTCAAAAGAAAAATGGTACCACTGAGGAAATAGAGGACATCCGAGCTGGTACTCACTTTGGGTACGGCTTAAGTCTTTATGCCATGAAAAAATATGAGCTGGCTGTAAACCAGTTTGATTTAGCCAAGAAAGCGGTGGGTGAGCTCCGGGAAGCCGATATCAATATAGCCCGGTGCTATATGGCCGTCGGCAATCTGGATGAGGCACAAAAGCATATTAAGACAGCTCTAAAGTCAAAGGAAGACAACAAGCTCCGTTACCTCCTGGCCCGTCTCTGTTTTGAGAAGAACGAGGAAATGGAATGTAAATACCAGTTGGAGACCATTGTAGCAAGCGATGCTGAATTTACAGAGGCCTGGGCTTTATTGGGAAAGCTCTATCGCAAGAACGAAGATTGGAAGAATGTTCAGGTCGCCTATAAGAAGCTTATTCAACTGACTCCTCAGGATGCTGATTCCTACTACCGCCTTGGTGTTGCCCAACGTCAGGAGGAAAAAACAGAGGATGCCCTGGCAAGCTTTAAATTTACTACCGAACTCATGCCCGACCACAGCAGAGCGTTATATAGCATGGCTTCAATTTTTGATGCCCAGGGAAAGACCGACAAGGCCGTAGACTATTTGAATAAGTCCCTGGAAGGAAATGAAAAGCTGGAGATGGCTTATAATCTCCTCGCAGAGATTTATATCTCCAGTGACAAAGTAAAAGAAGCCATTCATGTCTATGAGGAGTCCACCCGTGAACATCCTGAATCTTACGTGGTGCATTATAACCTCGGCGTTGCCCTCATGATGATGAAGCGGTATGAGGAGGCTGTACGAGTCTATAAACGTGCTCAAAAGCTCACGAATGATGATCCTGCTCTTTATTATAATTGGGCGTCGGCAGTGATAGGCCTTAAGGAATATTCTGAGGCAGCAAAGCTTTATAAAGAGGGCTTGAAAATTAAGCCCGATGATGACGAGATATTATTTGGCCTTGCCAGAGTCTCTGCCCTGTCAGGAGATGTAGAGGCCACCATGGGCTTCTTGTCCAGGGCATTTGAAATAAATCCCGATTTAAGGCTCCGAGCTAAAGCCTCCCACGATTTTTCTGCCTATCGTACTTACCCGGAATTTATGGAAATTACCAAGCTTCCTGTAAGAGAGGAGAGAAAAAATGCCTGATGGCTTTTTACCTATAAACCGGCAAGATCTTATAGAGAGAGGTTGGGACGTTCCCGACTTTCTTTTTGTTTGCGGGGATGCCTATGTGGATCATCCTTCTTTTGGGCATGCTGTCATTTCAAGGCTTTTGGAGGATGCCGGTTATCGCGTGGGTATTATAAGCCAGCCTGACTGGCGCTCGGTTGACGACTTTAAAAAGCTGGGCAGACCCAGGCTGGGGGTAATGGTTTCTTCGGGTGTTCTTGATTCCATGATCAATAACTATACAGCGGCCAAACGCAGGAGGCGGGAGGATGTCTATTCACCGGGAGGTAAGGGAGGTCGTAGACCTGATCGCGCTCTGATTGTTTATTGTAACCGCATTCGGGAGGCTTTCGGAGATATTCCGCTTTTGATTGGAGGTCTGGAGGCCAGCCTGCGGCGCTTTGCACATTATGACTACTGGCAGGATGCCATACGAGCCTCTATACTAATAGATACCAATGCCGATCTCCTTATTTTCGGCAATGGGGAGAAGGCCATTTTGGAAATTGCAGGGCTTTTAGAGAGAGGAGTCCCCGTCAAGAGCATCAAAAGTATCCGGGGGACAGCATTCGCCTGCTCAGAAGAGGATCTTCCCAAAAAGCTGAAAGCAGAACTGGATTCCGGGTATCCTTTGCTGCCCTCCCGTGAACAGGTTACACAGAATAAACGGGATTACGCCAGAGCTTTCATAATCCAGTACAGAGAGCAGAACCCCTTTACAGGACAGACCCTCATTCAGCAGGATGGGAACAGGTATATTGTACAAAACAGACCATCACCACCCATGAGCGAGAAAGAGCTGGACAGGGTGTATGCCCTTCCTTATATGCGTCGTTGGCACTTCATCTATGACAGGGAAGGGGGCATTCCGGCTCTTCATGAGGTGGAATTTTCCATAACAAGCCACCGTGGTTGTTTTGGAGGGTGTTCCTTCTGCTCCATAGGCTATCATCAGGGACGTATTATACAACCCCGGAGCAAACAGTCCATCCTGGATGAAGCTGCCCTTCTCACCCAGAAAGAGGACTTTAAGGGCTATATTCACGATGTGGGCGGGCCTACCGCCAATTTTAGAAAGGCAGCCTGCAAGAAACAGGGATCGGAAGGAGCCTGCATAGGGAGGGAATGCCTTTATCCTGAGCCGTGCAAGAATCTGGACACATCCCATGACGACTATTTGAATCTTTTACGGGAGCTTTCAAGCCTTCCGAAGGTTAAAAAGGTCTTTGTACGTTCCGGTGTGCGTTTTGATTTCGCTATGAAGGAGAAAAGGGGTAAATTCCTGGAAGAGCTAAGCAAAAACCATATCAGCGGGCAGTTGAAGGTCGCTCCCGAGCATGTATCCAACAAGGTGCTGCGGTACATGGGAAAGCCTTCCCATGAGATCTACGAAGGCTTTGTATCCAAATATAATGCGATTAATGAAAAGCTGGGCAAAAAGCAGTTTCTGGTGCCTTACTTTATTTCAGGACACCCGGGAAGTACACTGGATGACGCTATTCAGCTTGCTCTCTATATCAAGCGTTTGGGCTATACCCCCGAGCAGGTGCAACAATTCATTCCGGTGCCGGGTACTTTATCCACCTGTATGTATTATACAGGCTTTGATCCCCGAGACATGAAGCCATTGTATGTGCCGCGTACTGAAAAAGAGCAGGAGCTCCAAAGGGCCCTTCTTCAATATGCGTTGCCTAAGAACCGGTCTTTGGTCGAAGAAGCCTTAAAAAAGGCAGGGAGAAGTGACTTGATAGGCTATGACAAGGATTGTCTCATACCACCATCGAGATCACACAAAGCTCAAACAAACGAACAGGAAAGCGGAAAACGACCTGCTTCCAAAGCCCGAAACAAAGGCAGGAAAAACACCGGTCTACAACAAAATCATAAAAACAGACGAAAAACCGGGACCGGTGGGAAGAAGCGTTATGAGTGATGACAAGCAAAATGCAATTTGATCTGCTTTAAAGTTGCATTTTTTAGGGAAAATAAAAAAGCTTGCTTTAAGTATTTTATGAGATAGAACATTATAAGAGCGCACTTATTAAAGCGAATTAGTGACAGCTCTCTTCAAAAAATAGTACATTGAATGAAAAAAATAATGAAAGACACTTGAAAAAATCCTTCATTTCGTGTACATTTAAAAGGGCTATTAACAATAAATAGCAAATCATCATGATCATTCTGACTAAATCCAAACGGATTTAGCAGATAAATGTGGGAGGTACATCCATGTCAAAGGCGATAAGGATAGGAATTCTCGGTTACGGAAACATCGGTAGAGGAGTAGAGCTTTCACTCTTACAAAACCCCGATATGAAGCTTGAAGCGGTTTTTACAAGAAGAGCGCCTGAAACCGTCCAAACCATTACA
This sequence comes from Bacillota bacterium, assembly GCA_023443745.1. Classification (GTDB taxonomy): domain Bacteria; phylum Bacillota; class Clostridia; order DSM-8532; family DSM-8532; genus DTU059. The sequence goes on along the minus strand of JAEZTB010000008.1, from coordinate 158,257 downwards.
AAGGGTGCTAAAGTGGTTCACATAGACGATGCTGAACAATACAAGGATGCAATTGATGTTATGATTCTCTGTGGCGGTTCAGCCACCGATCTTCCAAAGCAGGGCCCTCAATTTGCCCGTCTATTCAATTGCGTGGATTCCTTTGATACCCATGCAAAAATTCCCGACTATTTTGCCAGCGTAGATGAAGCTGCAAAAGCAGGCGGTAAGACTGCTGCTATATCAATTGGCTGGGACCCCGGCTTGTTTTCTCTTAATCGCATGTATACCGGTGCCATACTTCCGGTAAGCAATGTTTACACCTTCTGGGGAAAGGGTGTAAGCCAGGGACATTCCGATGCCATACGCCGGGTTAAAGGTGTCAAAAATGCTATTCAATACACGGTTCCTGTTGACGAAGCAATTAATCGTGTCAGAAGCGGTGAAAATCCAGAGCTGTCAACGCGAGATAAGCATCTTCGCGAATGTTTTGTAGTTGCAGCAGAGGGAGCTGACAAGGCTCTTATTGAAAAGACTATAAAAGAGATGCCAAACTATTTCTCGGATTACAACACTATTGTTCACTTTATATCTGAGGAAGAACTTAAGAAAAACCATAGCCAAATGCCTCACGGCGGGTTTGTCATCAGGAGCGGAAAGACTGGAGAAAACCTCGAGAATCAGCACATTGTAGAATTCGCCCTGAAACTTGACAGCAATCCTGAGTTTACCAGCAGCACCCTTGTGGCCTATGCACGGGCTGTGGCAAAGCTTAACCGGGAAGGTAGGACCGGAGCGTTGACCGTTTTTGATATTCCTGTAGGATATCTTTCCCCTAAAACCCCTGAGGAGCTAAGAAAAGAATTGCTGTAATGATTTTATTCCTTATATATGAAACCTGTCTAAGATAGGCTGCTTGAAAAAAGCGGCCTGTTTCTATTTTAACTGCATATCCCGCATTTGACATGGGGAATGGTATTGTTTTACACTGATTATGATAAAAATAAACTAATGGAGAAGGATGATTTTATGTCATATACGTTATTGAATGGCAAAGACCTGGCAAAAAGAATGAAAGAAGCCATGAGACAGGAAGTGAAAGACCTGGCCTCAAAGGGTAACGTTCCAGGACTTGCGGTTATCATTGTCGGCAATGATCCGGCTTCGAGAATTTATGTGAACAGCAAAAAAAGGGATTGTGAAGAAGTAGGTATCAGATCCTTTGAATATACCCTGCCGGAAGAAACAAAAGAAGAACAGCTTCTTGAGCTTATTGACGCACTCAATGAAGATCAGGCCGTGAACGGTATATTGGTTCAGCTTCCTATTCCCAAGCATCTGGATGAAGGAAAGGTCATAAGAAGAATTAGTCCTCTGAAAGATGTGGACGCCTTTCATCCCTACAATGTAGGTGAACTTATGATCGGCAATCTGATCTTTGCACCCTGTACACCTGCGGGCGTCATGGAGCTTCTGAAGGATGCCGGCTTGGGAATTGCGGGGAAAAACTGTGTCATAGTGGGAAGAAGCAATATTGTGGGAAAGCCCATGTCCATGCTTATGCTTCATGCCAATGCCACAGTCACCATTTGCCATTCCAAAACCAAAAACCTGAAAGAAGTATGCAAAGCTGCGGACATTTTGATAGCGGCTATTGGAAAGGCTGACTTTATCACAGAAGATTATGTCAAGGAAGGTGCCGTGGTTGTAGATGTGGGCATCAACCGCACTCCTGACGGGGGTATGACGGGAGATGTGGCCTTTGAGGAGGTTAGTAGAATAGCCTCGGCCATAACACCGGTACCCGGCGGCGTAGGGCCCATGACCAGAGCCATGTTATTAAAGAATACAATTAAGGCCTACAATATGCACAAAAACGATAGGCTTTCTTGACATGAAATTTAAAACTGTATACAATAGTTCCATAATGGCATTACGTATGCGTATTTTTTAGTGCCATTTATTGCTTTATTGATATTGAATTCGTATGAAACAACAAAAGCCGAAGGAGGTGAGTAATATTCTCGATATTTTTTCTATTATAATAGGACTTGTTATTGGACTTATCGTAGCATTCATTAGTTCACTTATATTCTTCCGAAAGGGAGTTGAACATAGAAAACGTGTGGCAGAGGCAGAATTTGAAAGTGCAGAAAAGGAAAGCCTGCGTATTGTAAGTGAAGCTGAGAAAGTTGCAGAGAGAAAAAAACGTGATACTTTGATAGAAGCACGTGAGGAAATCCACAAAAGCAGGGTAGAGCTCGAAAGGGAGGTCCGAGAGCGCAGAACTGAAATTCAGCGTACCGAAAGAAGGCTGCAGCAAAAGGATGAAACCCTTGAAAAGAAAATGGATACCCTTGAGAAAAAGGAAGAATCGCTGAATAAGCAGATCCGCGAAGTTGAAATGAGACAGGCCGATATAGAAGAGCTTCACAAAAAGCAGATTGAAAAGCTTGAAAGTATCTCCGGGCTGTCAGTTGAGGAAGCAAAACAGTATCTTTTAAGTAACATTGAGGGTGAAGTCAAGCACGAAGCGGCTATCATGGTCAAGGACATTTATGAGCGCGCCAAGGAGGAAGCTAACCGTAAATCCAAGGAAGTGCTGTCCACAGCCATTCAGAGATGTGCCGCCGATCATGCATCGGAGATCACGGTGTCAGTGGTGGCTTTACCAAATGATGAAATGAAGGGCCGAATTATCGGAAGAGAAGGTCGGAATATCAGGACCCTAGAGACGCTTACAGGAATTGATCTGATTATTGATGATACACCTGAAGCCGTTATATTGTCCGGATTTGACCCCATCAGACGTGAGGTTGCCCGTATTACCCTTGAGAAATTGATTATTGATGGAAGAATTCACCCTGCCCGTATTGAGGAAATGGTGGAAAAAGCGCGTAAAGAGGTCGACAATGCCATCCGTGAGGAAGGTGACCGCGCGACATTTGAAACCGGTGTTCACGGCTTGAATCCTGAAATTGTCAAGCTGCTTGGCAAGCTCAAGTACAGAACGAGCTATGGACAAAATGTTCTCCAACACTCTATTGAAGTATCCCACCTTGCAGGACTTATGGCTGCCGAACTTGGTGAGGACGTGACGTTGGCAAAGCGTGCAGGTCTTTTACACGATATCGGCAAGGCTATAGACCATGAGGTGGAAGGAACCCATGTCACTATTGGTGCTGACATCTGTAGAAAGTATAAAGAAAGTGAAGATGTCATTCACGCCGTAATGGCTCACCATGGCGATGTAGAAGCAACCACAATCGTAGCAGTTCTGGTTCAGGCTGCTGATGCTATTTCAGGTGCAAGACCAGGAGCCAGAAGAGAAACTCTGGAAACCTATGTTAAGCGTCTGCAGAAGCTGGAGGAGATTGCAAATGCCTTCCCTGAGGTTGACAAATCCTTCGCCATTCAAGCCGGACGTGAAGTTCGCATTATGGTTAAGCCGGAGCTTGTTAATGATGATAGCATGATCATGGTGGCGCGAGACATTGTCAAACGAATTGAAAATGAAATGGACTATCCAGGGCAAATCAAGGTTCATATCATCAGGGAAACACGGGCCGTAGAATTTGCTAAATAGGTGTATGCAGGAAGCGTGAAAACGCTTCCTGTGGTTTTTTGTACAAGAGCTCTATTAGAGAGGAAGAATTAATTGAAGATCCTTTTTGTTGGTGATGTATTTGGGGAACTGGGCAGGGAGACACTTAAGGCCAAGATGGCCGAGCTTAAATCAGTTTATAAGCCTGATTTTTGCATAGCAAACGGAGAGAACGCAGCGGGTGGTAAAGGCATCAGCTACAATACATCCCAGGAAATCTTTGATACCGGTATTGATGCCATAACCATGGGCAACCATACCTGGGCCCGCAAGGAAATACTAAACATTATTGATTCCGGTATTAAGATCATCAGACCGGCTAATTATCCAAAAGGAGTACCTGGAAAAGGGCGTCTGGTTTTAGAAAAAAACGGTATGCGTCTGGCGGTTGTAAACCTTTTAGGGCGAGTTTACATGGATAGCCCTGTGGATTGTCCCTTTCAAACGGCAGATCGGGAGCTGTCCTATCTTAAAGGTCAAGCAGACACCATTTTGGTCGATTTTCATGCTGAAGCTACCAGTGAGAAAACAGCACTAGCCTATTATCTAGATGGACGTGTCTCATGTGTGGTAGGAACCCATACTCATGTTCAGACAGCGGACGAGAGAATATTGGACAAAGGTACGGCGTTCATTTCCGACGTGGGCATGACAGGCCCTGCGGATGGCGTTATCGGTGTGGAAAAAGATCTCATTATTCGCAAATTTACTCTGGGCCTTCCCATTCAGCACGAGATAGCCGAGGGAAGATCCCAGCTTAACGCAGTTATTATAACCATAGATGAAGAAAAAAAGAGAGCAACTGAAATAAAAAGAATATCGGATTATATAAAGATTTAAGTGATTTGTTTTTTGGAGGTTGTCAAATATGGATGTGTTGAAGGTTTCTTCCAAGTCCAATCCTAATTCTGTGGCAGGGGCTATTGCCGGTGTAATACGGGACAGAGGTATTGCAGAAGTGCAGTCCATAGGGGCCGGTGCATTGAATCAGGCGGTAAAGGCTGTAGCTATTGCAAGAGGTTTCCTGGCACCTTTAGGTATTGAATTGGTCTGCATCCCGGCCTTTTCAGAAATATTAATCGACGGTGAAGAACGAACAGCCATGAAGTTGATAGTTGAGCCTAGAAGAACATTATGAACGGAGAGGGATCATGAGTTACAGAGATAATTATCACTTTTGGCTTGAGAGCTCTTATTTTGACGAAAGCACAAAGGCCGAGCTTTTAAGCATTCATAACGATGAAAAAGAGATAGAGGATCGTTTCTACCGTGATCTTGAATTTGGAACGGGTGGTATGCGGGGAATGATTGGTGCCGGTACCAACCGTATAAATAAATATACCATACGCAAAGCCGCAAAGGGATTTGCAAATTTCATCATAAAACAGGGTGGGGACGATAAAGGCATAGCAATAGCCTATGACTCCCGCCACTTTTCCTATGAATTTGCGCTGGAAACCGCATTGGTTATGGCCTGTAGCGGTATCAAGACTTATCTTTTTGACGAATTGCGTCCCACGCCGCAGCTTTCCTTTGCCGTTCGTTATCTGGGATGTGCCGGCGGAGTAGTTATCACAGCCAGCCATAATCCTAAAGAATATAACGGTTTTAAAGCATATGGCAGTGATGGCGGTCAGCTTCCGCCCAAGGAATCCGATTTGGTAATCGATGAGGTTAACGCCATTTCAGATATGGCTGGTATAAAATGCATGGATAAGGAGGAGGCACTAAGAAGAGGTCTTTTGATCATAATAGGTAAGGCCTTGGACGATGCCTACTGCGAAGCTCTTAAAAAGGTTTGCGTTAATCCCATGCTCTCCAAAGAATTTGGTAAAGACGCTAAAATGATTTATACACCGCTTCATGGTACCGGAAACAAACCTGTACGGAGAATTTTGAAAGAGATTGGCTTTGAGAAGGTATTCGTTGTAAAGGAACAAGAGCTTCCTGATCCGGACTTTTCAACAGTGAAATATCCAAACCCGGAAGAGAAAGCAGCTTTTGAAATAGCTATTCAGATAGCAAAGAAAGAGGATGTGGATCTCATCATAGGTACCGATCCCGATGCAGACCGTATTGGTGTTGTCGTCAGAGATAACTGCGGCGAGTATATCACTCTATCCGGCAATCAAACAGGATGCCTGCTTTTAGAGTATATGCTTTCCCAAAAGCAAGAAAAAGGTGAACTACCTGAAAATGCCTTTGTGGTCAAAACCATCGTATCCAGTGAGTTGGCACGAAAGATCGCGGAATACTATGGTGTGGAGCTTCTTGATGTACTCACAGGATTTAAGTTTATTGGTGAACAGATTAGACTTCTGGACGACACCGGTCTAAAAAAATTCATATTTGGCTTTGAAGAGAGCTATGGTTATCTTGCAGGTACTCATGCCCGTGACAAGGATGCGGTTGTTGCCGCTATGCTGGTGGCTGAAGTTTATGCCTGGTACAAGTCAAGGGGTATGAATCTCTATGAAGGGCTTTTGGAGGTCTTTAAAAAATACGGCTATGTGAAAGAAGGTATTGATTCTTTCACATTAAAGGGTAAGGAGGGTCTTGAAAAAATAGCTGGTGCTATGGAATCCTTAAGGGACAAAAACCCTAGGTCATTCGGACATTCACAAGCAGCATCTGTTTCCGACTATGAGGCTAAGGTCACCCTCAATTTTTTGACAGGAGAAAAAACAAGTCTGGACTTGCCTCAATCCAATGTGCTCCATTATATGATGACTACGGGATTTTGGTTTTGTATCAGGCCGTCGGGCACTGAGCCCAAAATTAAAATCTATTACGGAGTTACCTCAGATTCACTTATCGGTGCGGAAAGGGAGCTTACGGCCTTAAAAAATGATGTTCTATCTGTTGTTGGTCCTTTGCTTGAGTGATATTAGGACTAAAGCTTTTTTGTTGCAAAGCCGATACATGATGATAGAACCATAACTAAATTGGCCTATAATGCTGATATTAGCGGTTTAGAAATAGAAAGAAGTATTTCATGGTTTTGACTTTGCTGACCTCTTGTGCTACTATAAAAAAGTTCTAAACCGTTATATAGAGAGAGTTACAGCTTAGTTTACTTTATTTGGTCCGGAGGGTAAATCTTTGTGAGAAGAGTGAGTCTTGAGAGAGCTCGGACAGGAATTCATGTTGCACGTACCATACTTTCATTGGATGGTATTATCCTTTTATCTGCAGGGGCAGAACTCACCGAGGAAATGATTGCAAAACTCCGGCATTACGGTATTACAGAGGTCTATATCGATGATGAGCTTTCCAAGGATATAGTGGCTCCAGAGATTATAAAAGAAGAAATTATTACTGAGGTTAAATCTCAAATAAAGCACATGATGACAACACCTACCATCAAAATATCGGTGGAGGGAAAAAAGGTTCTTGAAATTGTGGACAAGCTCATGACCAATATTCTTCAGAACGACAATATTATTATGAACCTGTCCGATATCCGTTCAGTTGATGATTATACCTTTTCCCATAGTGTTAATGTTTGTATTCTGTCGCTCATTACAGGTGTCTCCATGGGAATAAAGGGAGACAATCTCAGAAACCTGGGTGTAGGAGCCCTGCTTCATGATATTGGAAAGGTCAGAATTGATGAAGCGATTCTTCAAAAACCTTCAAGTCTGACTGTCAGCGAATTTGATGAGACCAGAAGGCATACGGTTTACGGTTTTGAGATTTTAAAGAATTCCAGTGACATTAATTCAACTGCTCATATCATCGCTCTTTCCCATCATGAACGTATTGATGGCAGCGGTTATCCCTACAATCTGAAAAATGGCGATATTCCGATGCCTGCGCGCATTGTGGCTGTTGCTGATGTTTTTGATGCATTGACAACGGATCGTGTCTATCGCAAAAAAATGCTTGCCAACGAAGTTGTTGATTACATGTGCTCGCTAGCCAACAAGCATTTTGATAAAGCTGTACTTGACGCATTTATTCGACATATAGCCAACTACCCGGTGGGTACGGCTATTGTGCTTAACTCAGGAGAAAAGGGCTTGGTTGCCAAGTATAATCCTGGTTTTCCTAATCGGCCGGTTATTCGGGTGGTTATTGATGAAGATGGGAAAATGCTATACAAGCATAGGGAAGTCGACCTATCAAGAAAACTGGAATATCGGATCATTGGTTTATGGGATATTTAAAATACGGGTACTGGGATACGAGGTGCGTTTTGGCAAGAACGCACCTTTCTTTTTACTTTTCTTTCATGTACAATGAATTTGTTAGAATGAGCTGTCACTTTATGGGGGATTATAATGAAATTTGAGGGCATTAAAATATCTGATTTAAAATCCGGAGAGACCATTAATGGTATTTATATTTTAAAAACCGTTGAGTTTAAAATTTCAGCAAATAAAAAAACCTATCTCGATATGACATTGGCCGATCAGACCGGGGACGTTTCAGCAAAATGGTGGGATGCGGGAGAGGCGGATTATAGCTCACTGACTTCCAATAAGCTCTACTATGTCAATGCACGGGTGGACCTTTGGAAGGATGCCTTGCAGCTTTCTCTTAATAAAATAAGGCTGGCTGATGAGGAGGACCAAAAACTTATCGGTGAATTCGTTCCCTCTGCACCCCTCACACCTCAGGAAATGCTGGAAGAAATCTATCTTTTTGCAGCTAAAATAAAGAATACAGAGATCCGTTCAGTTGTCATGCAGCTTCTTGACGAGAAGGAAGAAAAGCTACTCTATTACCCTGCAGCCAAGAGCCTTCATCACGCCATCAGAAGCGGCCTTTTGTATCATATCGTACGCATGCTTCGAACTGCAGAGGCGCTTTGCAGCGTATATCAAGGCGTTAATTCCGATTTAGTCTTTGCGGGTGTGATTATCCACGATCTGGCCAAGATCGGCGAGCTCTCCAGCAATGAGCTGGGTATAGCCGAATACTCCAAACATGGACAATTTCTGGGCCATATCATCATGGGTGTTGAAGAAGTAGAGAAAGCCGGAAATCTTGTTGGTGCATCCGAAGAAGTCCTTCTGCTGCTTAAGCATATGATTGTCAGCCACCATTACGAGGCAGAGTATGGGAGCCCTAAAAAGCCTTTATTTCTGGAGGCGGAGCTCCTTCATCATATCGACCTCATTGATGCACGGGTTTATGATTATCAGAATGCAATACGAAATGTTAAGCCTGGACAATTTTCTGATCCGGTTTGGTCACTTGATCGAAGAAGTGTATATAAAATAGAATTAGAGGATTAAATTGTGCATCTTCTTTATGGAGGTTAGGCAATGATAAAAAACTATATTCTTGATACAAATGTCATCATCCATGATCCAGGCTGTTTTTATAATTTTGAAGACAACAATGTGATTCTCCCTATTGTGGCTATTGAAGAACTGGACAGCATAAAAAACCGAGAAGGCATGGTAGGCTACCATGCCAGAATGGCAGCCAGAGAACTCAATAACCTTAGGAGCAAGGGAAATCTGGCAGAGGGTATTCAAACCGAAAACGGCGGGACTATCCGCATTGAACTCGATCATATGGACATGTCATGCATTCCTCAAGGAATAGACACCCAAAAGAATGATACACGGATTCTGGCTATGGCCAAGAACCTTCAAAAGGAATATGGGGAAGATATCCCTACCATTCTGGTTACCAAGGATGTGTATATGGCCATTAAGGCTGATTCTTTCGGGTTGCCTGCCCAGGACTACAATAACGATAAAATAAAGTGTGATGAGCTTTATACAGGCTATCGGGATGTCTTTGTCTCATCTGAGAGAATGAATGCCATTTTTAAAGGGGGGCTTCAGACAGAGGAGCTGGAACTGGAAGAACCTCTTCTTCCCAATGAATTTCTTAACATTACCAGTACCGATGATGATAACCATAAGGTTTTGGCACGTTTCGACGGTAAAAATATCGTACCTTTAAAATACTCAAAACAAAATGCCTGGGGCTTGACTCCTATAAACAGGGAGCAGAAAATGGCCTTTGAGCTTCTTATGGATAAAGATATTCCTTTTGTGACCATCACTGGCGGAGCAGGCTCGGGAAAGACTATTCTGGCTACCGCCGTGGCTTTGGAAAAGGTCATCGAGCAGGGGGAATACGCTAAAATCGTTTTTGTTCGGCCCACCGTGGCTGCAGGTAATGATATCGGATATCTCCCCGGAACAGAGGATGAAAAGCTTCGTCCCTGGATGGGAAGCTTTTATGATGCCATTGAGAATTTGATGAACGTCAAGATCAACACAAAGGATGAGCATGCAAAACCAATTCGCCACACGGACAATCCCTTTTCTGTGGATCATTTTATTGAGACCTATAAGGCAAGGGGCATCATTGAGACCAAGACCTTTACCTATATGAGGGGGCGCACCTTGAGCAATGCCCTGGTTATTGTTGATGAGGCTCAGGAGCTTACACCGCACCTTGCCAAGCTCATGCTGACCCGTGCCGGTTTCGGCTCCAAGTTTGTGTTTCTGGGAGACCCCTCGGATAACCAGATTGACAATGTTCTGGTGGATGCCAAGAGTAACGGGTTGGTGTATACGGTGGATAAAATGAAGGCATTTGCCATCACCGGTCATGTGGCTTTAAAACAAGTGGAGAGAAGTCCTTTGGCCGGTATAGCCGAAAAGAACATGTAAGCTTTATGAGTTGTAGTGCCCGCCTGAAAATTGTATAATAGAGATGTCCTTAAGCAAAGTCGTGAGGAGTGGCGATATGGTAAAAATCGTTAAAGTAGAAAATCAACGTCAGTTGAAAACATTTGTCAGAATTCCTTTTAAACTGTATAAAGATAACCCGTATTGGGTTCCGCCCCTTATCTCTGACGAAAAATTTACCTTGGATGAAACAAAGAATCCTGCTTTTGAATACAGTGAGGCGCAGTTGTGGCTGGCCTATAAGGATGGTAAGCCCGTAGGCCGAATAGCGGGTATCATCAACCATAGCTATATCAATAAATGGGGGAAGCGTTATGCACGCTTTGGTTGGGTTGACTTTATTGATGATTGTGATGTTTCTAAGGCTCTCTTTGACACAGTGGAGTCCTGGGCGAAGGAAAAGGGGCTGGAAGGTGTTCACGGACCTTTGGGCTTCTGTGACTTGGACAAGGAAGGCCTGCTCGTAGAAGGCTTTGAGGAAATGGGCACCTTTATTACCATTTATAATTTTCCATACTACATGAAGCACATTGAGGCTTACGGTTACAACAAGGATGCGGAGTGGATTGAGATAGACATTACCATGCCGGAGTCCGATCCTGCCAGCAAGATTTCTGCATTAGCCCAAAAAGCCAAGGAGAAATATGGGTTGAGTGTGGTAGTTACAAAGAAAACTAAAGATTTGATACCTTACGTGCCGGAGATATTTGATCTTGTAAATAAAGGCTATGAGCATCTTTATGGTGTAGTTCCCATTACCGAAAAGCAGGTAAACGCTTATGTCAAACAGTTTTTCTCCTTTGTAAATGTGGATTATATCAGCCTGGTAAAGGGTGAAGATGGTAAGCTGGCTGGTTTTGGCATCATCCTGCCTTCTCTTTCTCAGGCCGTTAAAAAGAGCAAGGGCCGACTCTTTCCCTTCGGATTTGTTCGTTTCCTAAAGGCTATTAAGAAAAATGACACCCTGGATTTGTATCTGGTAGCTATAAGGCCTGAGCTGCGTTCAAAAGGTGTTCCCTATGTCATGCTAGACGAGCTGACCAGAACCGCACTCAAGAATGGCGTTGTCAGAGCAATCGCGTCTCCAGAGCTTGAGACCAACCACGCTGTTCACTCTATGTGGCGAAATTACCAGACACGCATCCATCGTCGGAGACGCTGCTATCTCAAGCTCTTTGATGGTACAGCCCAGGAACAGCAAAAAGCTGAATAGCTTTTACTCATTTATAGTAAATATATATCATCTATTGGCCATAAAATGAAGAATGTCAATAAAGGAGGTTACTTATGGACAACGTATATGTTTATACCTGGCTTGGATTAATGCTTGTTCTGATTGCCATTGAAGCTGCGACCGTCAGTCTCACGACCATCTGGTTGGCTGCTGGGTCTTTGGTTGCCTTTCTCCTCGCCCTTTTTGATGTGACTTTGTGGATACAAATTACGGTTTTTTTGGCTATATCAGCTTTGATGCTTATCTTTACAAGGCCTGTGGCTGTGAAGTACCTTAAGGTGGGGACCCATAAAACAAATACTGACGCCCTCATTGGTGCCAAAGGTATTGTTGTCATGGATATCACGGAGTATGCTACCGGGCAGGTTAAGTTGAAAGGGCAAATTTGGTCGGCTATCAGTAAAACAGGTAATCCTATACTTAAAGACACCGAAGTGGTTGTTGAAGCTATTGAGGGCGTAAAGCTTATTGTGAGCGCCTCTGAATAGATAAAAGAATAATATAAATGGGAGGTCATTTTTATGGGATACTTCATACTCTTTTTAGTTGCTGTAGTCATCATTATCCTTATTAGCAATGTTAAAGTTGTTCCTCAGGCACAGGCCTATATCGTGGAAAGACTGGGTGCATATAAGGAAACCTGGTCGGTGGGCCTTCATCTCAAGGTGCCCCTCATCGACAAAATTGCCAATCGGGTATCCATTAAGGAAAAGGTTCTGGATTTTCCGCCTCAGCCTGTCATCACCAAGGATAATGTCACCATGCAAATTGACACGGTTGTTTATTTTCAAATCACAGATCCCAAGCTTTATACTTATGGGGTTGAGCGTCCCATGATGGCCATTGAAATATTAGCGGCAACAACGCTGCGTAATATTATCGGTGACCTGGAGCTGGATGAAACCCTGACTTCACGTGATATTATCAATACCAAGATGCGTATTATCCTGGATGAAGCTACCGATCCATGGGGCATCAAGATCAATCGTGTAGAAGTTAAGAACATCATTCCTCCTACTGATATTCAAAACGCTATGGAAAAGCAAATGCGTGCTGAGCGCGAAAGACGTGAAGCCATTCTTAGAGCAGAGGGTGAGAAGACCTCCAGTATATTGGTTTCTGAGGGAAGGAAGCAGTCGGCCATTCTCGATGCAGAGGGTGAAAAGATATCCGCTATTCTTCGCGCAGAGGCTAAGAAGGAGTCTACCATCAGAGAGGCAGAAGGCCAGGCTGAAGCTATTTTGAAAATTCAGGAGGCCACCGCTCAAGGCCTTAGAATGATTAAAGAGCAGGAGCTTAGCCCGGAGGTTATTGCCATCCGAAGCCTTGAAGCTTTTGAAAAGGCCGCTGACGGTAAGGCAACCAAGATCATTATTCCTTCTGAAATTCAGAACATGGCTTCCTTGGTTACTTCCATTAAAGAACTATCAAGCAATTAAAATGTTTTGCAAATAAGAACCGTATCGTAATCGTTAAATGTGTATTAAGAAGGCTGGCCTCATTGTGGAGGTCAGCCTTTTGTAATTAGGACTTCTTTTTTGAGGAATGCTTTCCGGTAGAGGAATATTACCGGCCTATGCCAGCTTTCTAACAGGAAATTTATTGTTGAGCTCCACATAGGCATTAGCGCGAATGAGGGCATGTTCTATGTCTTCACAAAAATTATCTTTACCTGCCAGGTCAATGAAGCCGTGCTTGGTCATGAGCTCATAGGGCTGTGACTGTACCTGGGTAAACAGAAGCAAAATGCTATGCCTGCGGCAATAGGAGTAGGTTTTGAATAAAGCGTGATAGCCTGTTGCATCCATATAAGGAACATGTCTCATGCGAATTATCATAACGCGTGTAGGTGTAATATTGTCATGAATAATATTCGTAAATTTATCGGCAGCTCCAAAGAAAAAGGGCCCATAAACCTGGAAGATCTGGATTGCCGGGTTAATACCCTCAGGATTGTTAAGGGCAATGTCAGGGCTGTCTTCCAGTTCATCTTTGATAGACTCTACCTTGGTGATATCGGCCATACGCTTCATAAAGAGGAAGGCTGCCATAACAATACCAAATTCTATGGCTACAACAAGGTCAACAACCACAGTGAGAACAAAGGTGGCGAGAAGGATGGCTATATCGGTCTTTGGTGCTCTAAACAAATTTTTAAAGGCACGCCATTCGCTCATATTGTAAGCTACGATTATGAGGATGGCAGCCAAAGTGGTCATGGGAATCATTTTTGCCAGAGGCATTAAAAGCATCATAATGGCCAGCACGGTAAGAGAATGAACAATGCCTGCTACGGGAGTTCTGCCGCCATTTCGAATATTGGTGGCAGTCCGGGCTATAGCGCCTGTAGCCGGGATACCGCCAAATAAACCCGAGAAAATATTGGCGACACCTTGAGCAACCAGTTCCATGTTGGAGCGATGTTTACCTCCAATCATACCATCGGCCACAACAGCTGATAATAACGACTCAACTCCTGCCAGTACAGCGATTGTCAAAGCAGTAGGGAAAAGTTCAGTAATAAGTGAGAGGCTTATCTCAGGCATTTGGAAAGCGGGAAGAGCCGCTTTTAAATTACTGTAACGGTCTCCAATGGTCTCTACCTTAATGCCAAGAAGCTGAACTGCTCCTGTTGTAATAATAATGGCCACCAGAGCGCCCGGGATTTTTTTGTTTATGTATGGCCAGCCTACGATAATAAGGATGGCAATGAGACCTACGATAAGACTGTTAATGGATAATGTATGAATGGACTTAATGTATTCGCTGATTCTTGGTATAAACTCCGATGGCGTTTTTTCCATTTTAAGGCCTAGAAAATCACTGATTTGCTGGGAGAAGATAACCACTGCTATACCACTGGTAAAACCTGTCGTTATGGGATAAGGAATCAACTTGATGACACTTCCCAATTTCAAAAGACCCATAAAGATTAGGATAAATCCCGCTAAAATAGTGGCTATGACAAGTGCCGGATAGCCCTTTTTCTCGATGATGCCATAGATAATGACAACAAAGGCACCTGTGGGTCCACCAATCTGAACACGGCTTCCGCCTAATAAGGAGACGAGAAAACCTGCGATAATTGCAGTATACAAGCCCTTTTCGGGAGAAACGCCCGATGCGATTGCCAGAGCGATGGAAAGCGGAATAGCGATGATACCAACAATGAACCCGGCTGTTAAGTCTTTTAAGAATTGTTCCTTCGAGTAACCATCCTGCAAGACGGTAAATAACTTTGGCTTTAGCATATTAATAAACCCTTTCATGATTTATGCAACATCTAATAAATTATCACTTATCATGATAGGTGTAAACAAAAAAAAACAGGTAAATGCTCATTTAATGAAATCTTTCTGCTAACCTTATTGGGAAACCAGCTGGTTCCTAAAGTCGGCAAGGAGGAGATCTATCATTCGACCATAGCTCTTTACACCGTCTTCTTCACCATTGAGCTTGAGATAGGTATCATTCATTTTATTGGCCACTTTTTTGGTGATACCTTGGAACTGCTTCCAGTAAGCCTGTTCGTTTTGAAGGTCCCGAAGATATCCTGAGCTGTAGTTGTTTGTCAAAGCAAAGTAACGGTCAGGATCTGCACCATACAAGGCATTCATAGAATATTGAAGAGCCATGACACTGCCCGAGTATTTAAAATCCACATCGGGGTGGGCCATGCAGGCAATATAAGCGATATAGTTGGCTTCATCTTCGCGTGCATAGCCGCGCTGATGGGCCATTTCATGTAAGGTGGTAGAGGCCCATGCCATGGGAGGAATATCCGTATCAATGTTTGCTTCTCCGGTAAGACAGGAATAAAGGCCAATAATATTGGTATGGGACATGAGTCTGGATAGGAGGACAGGTTTTGGAGGTCCGTATTTTCCACCTAAGAATGGATAACGTTTTTCGACTTCCTTGTATCCAAGTGTAGAGCGTTTTACTATAGACTTAAATCCATTTTCAACTGTCATCACGCCATTTTTATCTTCCTTTACCTGTTCACGTAATGCATTTGTGTTTTTAATGAGCCATTTGCACATGGCCTCCAATTCATCAACGCTGGAATCACGAACCTGGATATTAGCATTCGTAGCAAAGGGTAATCGCTCATAATTGACATTCCAGACCATGGTTTGAGCAAAGAACCACAATGAGCCAATCATTACGATATTGGCAAGGAAGGGGAGAAAGACCGACCATCTGTGTTGCTGAACAGCTTTTATAATCAAGTATATAAGTCTTACCAAGAGATAGATCACTATCAAATAAATAGCAAGCTCTGCAACCGACACAGGGACTAAACCTGTCAGTAAACTCACCGGCTGCATTATAATCTTGTAAAGTCCTTGTGAATAATACTTTTCGGTGAATTCTGGAGATAGTGACAACAGCCATTTAATGAGAAGAGCCAAAGGTATAAGGAGCAGAAAAAAGAACTTGTGTTTATATTTAGGCTTATTATCCCACTTTAAGGTTTTGTAATGGTACATTATAAAAATCCTCCATTTTAGTCCTTCAGATACATATTGCGAAGCAACGTTCAGATTCTTATTGTGAATACAACAAGGTTCAGGTTCTTATTATACATAAAGTTGGCACAATTTATCATAGTATGAAAGAACTATGTGCTCTTGTATATCATTTTTTCTAAACTAAAGGAACAATCTACCTATAGTTTGGATATATCCGTTAAAATAATTGCAGAAATATTTATAAAAGTTTTGTATAATATAGTCAAGGTAGATATTTTTATTCTACCATACTTTTGTTAGGAGGGGTTTATCGTGATTGAGAATGTGAGTAATGAACTCAGAAAGTATTTTGAAGGGAAGCCGGTTATTTCTTCTTTGCTGGGATTGGATATGGTGCTGCTTTACGGATATGTTGCCCTCATGATCATTAATAGCTTTTTCTTCCTTGGGGGACTCATCAGTGCATTACTCTTTTATGTGTTTATTATCTCTATTTTATTATGCCTGGCAAACAAGAATTTCAATGTGCTTATGATAGGGCTCGGTGTTGTGACCCTCGTGGATATTATTGAATTTTTTGTAATACTGTTCGGAGTGAGAACATTTAGCTGGTCTCATCTGTTTGCAGTGATTGTTTACGGCTTTTTCGCTTATTCGGCCTATAAAAAGACTCTGGCTAAGTAAAATAAGCACACAAGAATACATATGTATATACAGAATGTCTAATCGCTTGATTGATAAATCAGGCGATTTTTCTTTTTAGGATTAAGGCTTGCACCTCAAAAACAAAGACACTATCAATATTAACCTAAGAATATTTGGAAATTTATTAGGAAAGTCTTGACAATCCCTTCCTACAATTGTAGTATCAAATTAGAGACTACAATTGTAGGAAGGAGAAGGTCTTTTGAATAAGGCAAACAAAATCTCAGACGCTGAATGGTATGTCATTAAGACTCTCTGGAAAAACTCACCCCAAAATGCAAGCGAGATTATTGAGTCTTTGCGGGAAGAAACCCAATGGAATCCTAAAACCATCCACACACTTATCAGTCGGTTGGTGACCAAGGGAGTTGTGGGAGTAAAAAAGGAGAGCCCTTACCATCTTTACTATCCATTGGTTTCTGAGGCTGAATATAAAAAAACACAGACTGAGTCATTCATTAATAAAGTCTATAACGGTTCCATTCATCACTTGGTTGCCAGTTTCATCAAGGAAGAGAAATTGAGCAGGGAAGAGTTGGATGAGCTAAGGGCACTTTTGGACTCGGATCGGGAAAGAAGGTGAAGCCATGAATTTGACTGAGGTCTTTCAAGAAGTTTTTAGGCTTTCCCTTAAGGGGACATTGCTCATAATAGTCCTGATGATGATTAAGGCCTTATTAAGGAATAGACTCAGTGCCAACTGGCATTATACAGTCTGGCTTCTGTTGATTCTCCGGCTCGTCCTTCCGGTTGCACCTGAGACTGAGCTTAGCCTCTATAATTTATTCAATCCGGTGATGGTCGGCGTTCAGCAATATAATGAAAGCAACACTGCACTTCTCAGACCTTCAGAGGGTGAGCCTGCCGAAAGTCTACATGAGAACCATCAACGACCCGTTGTTGAAGCAAATAAACCCGAAACCGCTTTAAGCATTCAAAATTCACCTGCATTTATAGACATACTGGCTGTTATCTGGTTATTGGGCGCAGTCATAATGGCTTTAATCATACTGTATTTTAATATAAGATTCTATAAGAAAATGCGTTTCAGCATACCATGCCGTGACGCCATAAGTATTAGGATATTACAGGATTGCCATAAGCTAGCCTCAGTAAAACGTTCTATTCCCCTTGTCATTAATGAGGGTGTAAAGGTACCCATCCTTTACGGTATCATAAGACCCAGGCTTGTTCTGTCAGAACAGGTGTTGAAGCAGCTCTCCGAACAGGAGACGAAGTATGTGTTCATACACGAGCTCATTCATTATAAACGTAAGGATATCCTCTTCAATTGGTTTATGGCAATTTTAAGGTGTGTTTACTGGTTCAACCCCGTCATTGTATACGCCTTCCACAGGATACGGGAGGATTGTGAGGTTTCATGCGATGAAAGTGTTTTAAAAAGGTTAAACCCCACAGAATATCACCATTATGGAGAGACTATCTTAAATATGGTAGACATGTTTTCCGAGCCCCATACTCTGGCCTGCACCAGCGGCCTTATACAAAAAAAATCCAGCGTTAAAAGGAGAATCGGTATGATATCGAAATATAAGAAGAAAACTGCAATTGGTACGCTTATGGCTTTTGTTATGACTGTTTTGATAGGTTGCTCGACATTGACTAATGCACAGAGTGATAGGAACCAAAAGCCCGAAAACCCTGCTGTTACCCCCGTTCCGACGGCCACTGTTGAGTCTATGCAGCCCACAGAAACCCCCACTAAGGAAAATGCTGCAGCTAAAGAGACTCCTTCTCCCGCAGATCAGACGATAGAAGAAAAAGTGCAATATAATCTTGATAAGCTCAAAGACCAGAGCTATACCGGCACTTATGGTGATGGTTATACCTGGTACACCGCAGCCGAAGATTTGGGTGCGATGGGCAAGCCGGCCATTCCGGGCCTGATTGAGAAGCTTGAGTCAAATGATGATTATGAACGTGCACTAGCGTTATATGCGCTCCTTCTAGCCAGCCAGCATGACGATGTCAGGACTTTTACAAACGGAGAGTACATTGATGTCACCCTTGACTTTAATCCCGACTCGCATGCTGAAATGGTTGAAAAGGCTAAAACCTGGTGGGGCAAATATAAAGATCATTTTTAAACACCTAAATACTACTGTTAAAAGATGTCGCTTTTTGTTATAATATATCCCAAAAAGAAGTAGGGGGACCTATGGCTAAAGTATTAATTGTAGATGACGCGGCTTTTATGAGAATGTCCATCCGCCTTATTTTGGAGAGAAATGGCTTCGAGGTTGTGGCTGAGGCCGAAAATGGACAGGAAGCCGTACATAAATATAAGGAGCTTAAGCCTGACCTTGTGACCATGGATATTACCATGCCTGTTATGTCTGGTTTAGAGGCATTGAAAGAGATCCGGAGCTTTGACCCTCGCGCGAAGGTGCTTATGGTCAGTGCCATGGGCCAGGAGCCTATGGTCAAGGAGGCTATAGTATCAGGTGCCGTAAATTTTATTGTTAAGCCTTTTAATGAGGAATATATTGTTAAGACCCTCAATAAAATTATTAACAAATAAATAGAAGCTCCAGTGTACGCATCCCACGAAAAGGGATGCTTTTTTATCGTTCTGTTGTGCCGCATGAATTCGCCATTTCACAGTTGCCGGAAAGGCATAAAACGAGGTACAATCAGGGTATATCTGAATTTGTAAACATACGATTTGAAGGGAGAGCAGGGAAATGAAAGTGGTGGCTATCAACGGGAGCGCTAAGAGCAAAGGAAACACCGCCCAGGCAATCGGCGTCGTTGCAGAGGAACTGGAAGCCCTGGGTATAGAAACGGAGATTTTAACCGTGGGTGCCCAACCGGTGAGGGGATGTATCGGCTGCGGAGAGTGCCACAGGAATAAGAACGGCAGGTGCAGGTTTGACGACGACATCGCCAATGGCTATATTCAGAAGATGCGGGAGGCGGACGGGATCCTCCTGGGTTCTCCCACACACTATGCGGGCATCTCCGGCTCCATGAAGTGTCTTCTGGACCGGGCCTTCTACGTGGCAGGCGCAAACGGCGGTCTGTTTCGGCATAAAGTCGGTGCCAGCCTTGCAGCCGTGCGCAGGAGCGGCGGGATTACCGCGCTGGATCAGCTTAACAAATATCTGTTTTATTCCGAGATGCTGATCGCGTCCTCGAATTACTGGAACGTCATCCATGGCCGTGTTCCAGGAGAGGTGAGGGAGGACGCGGAAGGCAATCAAATCATGCGCCTTTTGGGGAAGAACATGGCGTGGCTGCTCCAGCTATGCGAAGCGGGGAAGAATGCTGTGCAGGAACCCCAGCCCGAGGCTAAGATAATGACCAGCTTCATGAGGTAAAAATCACACTACATAACCCCGGAAAATGCAGATGCAGTAATATTGCAGTAAATGACTTTTTTAGGCATAAAAATAGCGGGTTACAATTTCTTGTAATCCGCTATTTTGTTGGTCGGAGTGACACGACTTGAACGTGCGACCTCTTGCACCCCAAGCAAGCACTCTAGCCAGAACTGAGCTACACCCCGACAGCGACAAAACCTATTATAATGCATATCTTCAAAAACCACAATACCCTTTTTGAGAAATTTCATCAACTCTCAAACCATTTATACGTCTGGGTTTTAATAAAAATAATGCGAAAAACTCCTTATATTGTCTACTTAATTTGGGAAGACAACAGCAATATCAGAATCTCTCATGTCATATTTTATTGCATTCAAAACTTACAATTAATATAATGCAAGGAGAGAGTACCTTGGAAGAATTTTCTTAAGAATATAATGTGATAAGGCAGAGGACCGGCTCAATTTTAAAAGGAGGACTTGTTATGGAGAATACCTGTACTTATGTTAAGGCAAATGGGGATCGAGAATTATGTCTCTATCAATGGAACCAGGTCAAAAGTCCAATAGGAGCAATACAAATTCTTCATGGTATGGCTGAACATGCAGGAAGATACGAGGCTTTCGCGAGATTTCTCAATGATGAGGGCTATGTTGTTTATGGTCACGATCACTGGGGTCAGGGATATAGCTGCAAGTCCATGGAGGAGCTGGGCTGTATAGGTGAAGACGGTTTTAATAAAACCGTTGAAGACGCTCGCCTTATCACAAACCTGATCAAAGAAAAACATCCGAGTCTTCCTGTTTTTATATTTGCACATAGCTTTGGCTCTTTTGTCGGCCAGGACTTTATAACCCGTTATGGCCAGGATATTGACGGCATTATTCTTTCAGGATCAGCTGCTCAAAACGGAATTGATGTTTCAGCAGGAGCCTTGCTTGCTACCATGCAAAAACGACTAATTGGTGGAAAGAAAAAGGGGAAGCTCCTCGATTCATTAAGCTTCGGAAGCTATAACAAGAGTATAAAAGAGCCAAGCACCTCTTTTGACTGGCTGAGCCGTGACACCGGTGAGGTTTCCAAATACTGTGACGATCCCCGCTGCGGCTATGTCTTTCCCATAGATTTTTACTATTATTTTTTCAAGGGATTAAAAAAGCTTTACCGAGTTGATAAACTCAGAAACATCCCCTTGACCTTACCGGTTTATATCATGTCGGGGGAACGGGATCCTGTGGGGCACTTTGGTAAAAGTGTAAAAACCTTATATGAAATTTATAGGAAACTGGGGATTGAGGATATAACGCTGAAACTCTATCCGGAAGGTCGTCATGAAATGCTCAATGAAATCAATAGGGCCGAAGTCTTTAGGGATATCGCAGATTGGCTTTCAAAGCATAAGTAATTTGAACTGTGCGGTGCCTATAGCAACGCACCAACGACTAGACCCGTTATCAAGCTTCGGCCTGTAAACAAAAACTAAGGGCCTGGTTGCAGTATAACCATAGCCCTTGGTTGTTATTTATTTGTTCTCTATTCACCCAGCATGTGCTATTCGATGTTTGGATTTAAAGCATCAATCGTCGTCATCCTCGTCATCGTCATCATAGTAATAGTCATTACGTTTTTCTCCGCTAAATTCCTTCCAATCCTGCTTGGCAATTTCACCGTTCCCGTAATGGCCGATAAAATTTTTGTTGTTCTCAAACATATAAATTTCAATTTGGCCGGACTCTCTGCCCTTTTGATAGGCACCGGTGAGCTTATTATTAGCAACCGTACCATTGATGGTTCCATTGTCGCCGTAAGTGGCTGTTACCTGGTTTCCATTTTGGGAAATATGAAGTCTGCCTATATCAGCGGACCAGATACCTGTAAAATTACACGGTGATGAAAGCTGCCTCAAATACTTGTTAAAGGTGTCCTCTTCACGTTTTCCGTCCCAATCTTCCCAGTGCTTGCGCTGCTTATTTTTATAGCCGAATTTACCATCAAATTTCTTGCCATCGGAGGAAATGACAAATTCAAAATCTCCTTTGGTACCGCGCTCATTATAGGTGCCTATGAGCTTACTTCCTGAGAGCACACCTTCAATTGTATATCCGTCACCATAGGCTCCATGGATATAGATGCCATTCTGAACAATATTAAGCTTGCCTCTGTCTGTGAACCACAACCCAGACCAAATGTTATTGGTAATTGGATCCTCGGAAGGTGTTGGAGGATAATAGCCATCACCGACTAAAAGATACGAAATAGTTGCAGTCCGAGTAGCGCCATCCCAGTCAATGCTGCATCCCAGATTTTCAACGACAAAGCGCATAGGAATCATGGTACGGCCGGTATCTGAATAATAAGGTGCTACATCAATAGTTTTTTGTACACCATCAACCTGTATGGTTTTGCTTCCGATCCACATTAAAACTGTTTTTCCTTGCCACTTGACGGTAATTTTCTGTTGGCTTGCAGCATAATCAACGGTTCCCCCCATGGCTTCAATAACCGCACGAATGGGGAGCATGGTTCTGGCATCCTTTAAAACGGGGACAGTGTTTACACCGGGATCGATTTCCATAAGTTTTCCGTTAAACAGCATGATGGCATTGCCAATGGTCATAGCAATCGTCCCATAAATTCTTTGGTGCAGAACCACCACTTCGTTGGAAGAAGACCCAAGAGAGCGATCTCCAAGCACCGGTTTTACAATATAGTAGTAGGTAGTGCCGGGGACGACCTTGGTGTCAACATAGCTGGTTCCGGTAGTCCAGAAATCTGTCTCCGGCAGATTTGTCTGTCCACCGGATGTGGTAGACCGGTATACATAATAGCCGACGACACCCTTTGGGTCGGTAATGCTGTTCCATTGAAGAGTAATATTGCCGGCATTAACTACTGCTTGAAGTGTAATAGACTGGGTAGACTTTTGGTAATAGATATCCACTTGGTTGGATGATGCTCCAATGGAACGATCACCTAATACGGGCTTTACAATATAGTAATAGGTGGTTCCTGGGACAACCTTGGTATCCACATAGCTTGTTCCGGTAATCCAAAAATCTGTTTCAGGAAGGCTTGTCTGACCGCCGGATGTGGTAGACCGGTAAACATAGTAACCGAAAACACCCTTGGGGTGTGTAATAGCATTCCACTCAAGTGTGACATTCTCGGTGTTCGCTTGCGCACGAAGGGTAATGGCTGTAGCTGTGATCGAAGTCGAATAGGCCTGTAGCGAGGCCAAGCCTGGGTTTATGACAGCAGCAAACCCGTTAAGGGGAAGAACTGCGCTAGCTGTCATGAAAAGGAATAGAAGAAGGATGATGATTTTGTTCTTCAGGATAGGGTTAATTTTTTTCATGGAAATACCTCCTATTTGTTTTTTTAGCACATCTTTACAACACTATATTATTTCAATTTTTCTATTTCCTCTCATTAAATAACGCTTAAGAGTTGATTACGGAGCCGTTTCACAAGTATGTCAAATTTGTGAAATCATAAACAGTCTAATGTAATTGTTCTTTAAAAATGTACTTGAAATACTACAAAACATCAGAAAGTGATAACATTGGCATAATTTACTTCAAAGTCAACTTATATTTTTTAACTTTTCTATTCACAATATGACAATTTATGATATAATTCTTCTTATACAGCACCAAACCACTTTTTTTGTCGAGGAGGATATACAATGAGGGCTACCGGATATGTAAGAAAGCTTGATTCACTGGGAAGAATCGTACTCCCAAAGTCCCTGCGGAAGGAACTTAATATTAACGAAGGTGATGACATTGAAATGTATGTCGATGATGATGGAAATGTAGTTCTCGACAAGTATATTCCAAGATGCGTTTTCTGTGATGTTGCCAGAGCGGATGTCATTGATTTTAAAGGTAAGATTATCTGCAATGATTGCCTTAAGGATATGTAAAAAGAACAATGAGGAACGAATATCAGAAATGTATCCAAACCTGAGGGAGAGGATATATTTCTATTTTGTAAGACATCCAAGCGGCGGTAATCCCGCCGTATTTTTTTGGGTATAAATAGTATAGAGCTTCTAATTTGGGTCGGGACTTGTAATGGGTCGAGATCTGTTGGTGCGTTACTGGAGGTGCCTATGCGTATTCGTGAGTATCAGGAAGAAATGGAAGTAAAAAACCTTTCGGAGTTTGCTTGTATAAGCAACATGAGTAAGGGGAGGGTGCAGACTGAAGTTCAATGTGATATTCGCACTGATTTTCAGCGTGATCGGGATAGAATAGTTTATTCAAAGGCCTTCAGACGTCTCAAACACAAAACCCAGGTTTTTATTTCTCCAGAAGGCGACCATTATAGAACGCGACTTACCCATACCCTGGAGGTTTCACAGATAGCACGGACCATGGCGCGAAGCCTCAGACTCAATGAAGATTTGACGGAAGCCATTGCATTGGGACATGACCTGGGGCATACGCCCTTTGGCCATGCCGGAGAAAGGGTTCTTAATGAAGTATGCTCCTTCGGCTTCAAGCATAATGAACAAAGCGTACGTGTAGTAGAAGCTCTGGAGAAGGAGCGTAAAGGCCTTAACCTGACCTGGGAGGTACGGGATGGTATACGGTGCCATACCGGGAAAGACATGCCCGCAACCCTTGAGGGTCAGACTGTTCGTTTTGCAGATAAAATCGCTTACATCAACCATGATATTGAGGATGCCGTTCGTGGTGGCATCATCTCAGAATTGGACCTTCCGAAAGAATGCTCCGTAGTTCTAGGCAATACATCATCCATAAGAATAAATAACATGATTGTAAATATCATAGAAAATAGCCTGGGTGGAAATGGTATAAGGATGAGCGAGGACTTTCAGGAGGCAACCAACCGCTTGAGAAAATTTATGTTTGAAAATGTTTATGTGGGATCCATAGCCAAAAAAGAAGAAGCAAAGGCTGAGCGTATGGTCAAGGAGCTATTTTTGTACCTTCTTCACCATCCCGAACTCCTACCGTCGGATTTCCAGCAGTTCATACCTCATGACGGAATTGAACAAGTGGTTTTAGATTATGTGGCCGGTATGACCGACCGCTATGCTGTTAAGAAGTTCCAAGAGGTTTTTGTACCCGTTTCCTGGTGAGCGGGAGATAAAATATTTACCGCCTTTAAGAAGGAAAACTGGGCAATCTGTCGAATAATAAAATTTATGAGGTTACCGTATGTTTTACCCAGATGAACTCGTCGAAGAAGTTCGGCTTCGTAATGATGTCGTCGATGTGGTATCCGGCTATGTTAAGCTTGAACGTAAAGGAAGAAGGTATTTCGGCCTTTGTCCTTTTCATAATGAAAAATCGCCTTCATTCAGTGTTGAGCCCGGAAAGCAGTTTTTTTATTGTTTTGGCTGCAATAAGGGTGGAAGTGTAATCCAGTTTATCATGAACATTGAGCATCTGGATTTTGTGGAGGCTTTAAAGTATCTGGCTGAAAGAGCGGGAATTGCCCTGCCCGAGCCTGAGGATTCGGGAGAACGGGAAAAAGCAAGGCGACGTAAGGAAATTCTTGATTTAAACAAGGATGCGGCACGTTTTTTTTACTCGGTACTGGCCGGCAAGAGCGGGCTTGCAGCACAAGGCTACCTTAAGAAGCGCGGCCTTACTGAAAAGACTATTCGTCAATTTGGACTGGGATTATCTCCAAACAGCTGGAGCGAGCTTTCGAATCAACTTCTGGCAAAAGGGGCTTCCAAAGAACTTCTGCTTTCGTCGGGGCTTTCTCTGAAATCGAAAAGTGGAGATCTTATTGACCGGTTCAGGGACAGGATAATGTTTCCAATCTTCGATATCAGAGGAAACATTATTGGCTTTGGCGGTCGTGTTATGGATGGATCACAACCCAAGTACATGAATTCACCTGACACACCTGTGTATTACAAAAGTCGTGAGCTCTATGGCCTCAATTATGCGCGCATGAGTGCAAGCAAAAAACTCCTGATTGTTGAAGGCTATATGGATGTAATCTCTTTGCACCAGGCAGGCATCGATTATGCAGTAGCCTCCTTGGGAACGGCCTTAACCCAAATGCAGGCCTGGATACTTAAAAAGTATTGCGATGAAGTGATCATAGCCTATGATGCCGATTCGGCTGGCCAGGCAGCCACAATGCGAGGACTTGATATTTTAGAGGAGGCGGGGTGTCGTGTAAGGGTTCTTTTGATCCCGGAAGGTAAGGACCCGGACGAGTACGTAAGAAATAATGGCCCGGAAAAGTTTAAAAACCTTGTGGACAGGGCAATATCACTGCTGGATTACAAAATTAGAGTCCAGAATAACATGCATAATCTGGATACAGTTGATGATAAACTAATGTTGCTTAATAACGTGGCCGATATTCTTGCTGCTCATGAAAACAGCATAGAACGTGAGTTGTATTTAAAAACATATGCGGAGCAATACGGGATATCCTCGGAATCTCTTCAAAATGAGGTTCTGAAGAGAATGAGAAAGAATAAGCCGGGGCAAGGACGTACCAATACTCTAGCAGGTAAAAGAAGCGAAAGCACTGGGGCATTCGGCCCACTCCATATTGATGGACGCTTTGGTGAATTGGAATACATGCTGTTGGTGATGATTTGCCTTGAAAATCGTTTGTTCCGGAAGGCTTCAGTCGCATATGACCTTGATTCCTTCGTGGATCAGGGCGCAGCTATCGTTGCGGAAAAGCTTTATAAAAAGCTGGATCAAAACAAAAGCTGTGTTTTGGCTGAGCTTCTTAACGAGGTGGAGCCCGCAGTATCCTCTTATCTGGTTCATATCGCTGAGACAAAGTGCGAGCTGGAGGATGCGGAAAGAGCAATGACACAGGTTCTAAACAAGCTCGAGCTGTTAAAGCTTGAGGAAATGCAAAAACAGACCATTGAAAGGATAAAAAATGAACTTGACGGAATCAAAAGGCAGGAGTTGGGGTTTGAATTCAGCAAAAGAGCAGAACGCATCGCTGAGCTTAAAAGAATGGCCTGATGGTTCAAAGAAAAATACCGAGGGGTGGAGAAACAAGAAATGGCGGAAATGAAGAGAAAGAATGCCGATAACTCTGCAAAGAGTAAAAAAACAGAAAAAAAGTTTGACAATACCGAGGTTGTTTCTGAAAAGAGAGAGGACCTTCATGCTATGCCACCGGATGTTGACGAAAATGATGCTGAAGAAACATTAGCATCTGAGGCACATTCAGAAGAGGAGAAACAAGCATCCAAGGACGGAGGACGGGATCCTAAAAGTATTCTCAGAGAACTGACCGAAGAGGGCAGAGAGAAAGGCATGCTGACCTATCATGAGATTGAGGATGCCTTTGAACGTGTGGACATTACACCTGATCAGATAGAGAAGGTTTATGAAACCCTTGAAAAAATGGGTATAGAGATTGTTGCGGATAATATTGAAGAAGAATTCGAAGACCTCCAGTTCATCGATGTTGAGGAGACTGAGGAAGAAGATGTCGATATCAGTATTCCTGAGGGAATCAGCATTGATGATCCTGTAAGAATGTACTTAAAGGAAATCGGAAAGGTGCCGCTTCTCTCAAGTGATGATGAGATTGAGCTTGCCAAAAAGATGGAGGTTGGCGATGAGGATGCGAAAAAGCGGCTGGCTGAAGCCAATTTGCGCCTTGTAGTCAGTATTGCCAAGCGTTATGTCGGAAGAGGCATGCTCTTCTTGGATTTGATACAGGAAGGCAATCTGGGCCTTATTAAGGCCGTTGAGAAATTTGACTTCCGAAAGGGATTCAAGTTCAGCACCTATGCCACTTGGTGGATTAGACAAGCTATAACGAGAGCCATTGCCGATCAGGCCAGAACCATCCGTATACCTGTTCACATGGTGGAGACGATCAATAAGCTTATTCGTGTGTCCAGACAGCTTCTTCAGGAACTGGGCAGGGATCCCCTTCCGGAGGAAATTGCAAAAGAAATGGGCATGAGTGAGGATAAGGTTCGGGATATCATGAAAATCTCCCAGGAACCTGTATCTCTGGAGACTCCCATTGGCGAAGAAGAAGACAGTCATCTGGGCGATTTCATTCCTGACGATGATGCACCGGCTCCTGCTGAATCAGCGGCCTTTACATTACTGAAAGAGCAGCTCATCGATGTTTTGGATACCCTTACCCCCAGAGAGGAAAAGGTTCTAAGATTAAGATTTGGTTTGGATGATGGAAGAGCCCGTACCCTGGAGGAAGTGGGACGTGAGTTTAACGTAACCCGCGAAAGAATCCGCCAGATCGAAGCCAAGGCTCTAAGAAAGCTTCGTCATCCCAGCCGCAGCAAGAAGCTGAAGGATTTCTTGGATTAAATATCATATGCCATTAAGGGATAAATTTTTTGAGGGTAGTTTTGTAATGTATACGCATGAAAAGCCTTTATAACTACATTTCTAAATTCAAGGGTTTTGTCATATACTGTTTAGAAACTGGATGATAACTGAAAAAGCACACATATCGGGTTTTGTAAAATCCTATATGTGTGCTTTATAATTAATACCCCGTCTTTCAAGAAATACCCCACGCTTTCTCGTCAAAACCTCTACCACCGCTGAACACCGTGTTGAGTAGTGACAAAAGGTTACTCTTCCCGAGATTGTTCTCCCCGATTATGTAGTTGCAACCCGTGTTATAAATGACGATAATATCATAGAAACCTTGGTACGAGTTAATCTCATATTGCCCTTCTTGAAGAGGTCGCTTAAGTAGTCTGATTATCAATTCTCTCTTACGAACTTACCTAATCAAATATCTTTCCTCAACATTGAACCAGCAAATTATTGCTATATGAATATTTACATATTATTCCTCTTAACTAAGTAATTACAAAACATATTATCACAAAAAAATACAATCTATCGCTTTGTTTAATAATTTTCTCCCTATTCGACAAATACTGATCAACCTCATACTTCTTCATCTTCAACCCTCATTGCACTTTCAAGAAGCTCCTTTAATGTATAGAGCTTTTCAGCATCTATATAAGGATTGTGTGGAAACATATGCAAAAAACGGATTTTATGGTTGAGTGTGCTAGCTAGATGTGTTACTCTGGTGTCAATGTAGAATAGATACTTGGCTCAAACCATAGATCGGGTGGGATGTTTTGTTTGGTGAGAGAGTAGATTAGTTGCAAACTAAAGATAGGGCTTATGCAATTAAAGTGGTTGGATAGATATAGGATGTGTAAAACTTCTATCTGATACGATTCATAATTGGGAGCGAGATTATGGTTAATATCGATTTAAAGTTAGAAGCATGGAAGAATAAGCTGCTGGATACGGGGAAAAGAAACAGGCTTATCAATTATAGAGATACTAAACGTTCTAGTCTACGTATAAATAAACCGCAAATTTATGATTTATGGGATAGTTTTGTTATAAACAATCAACCTCTTGAGTTTCCATATGTTGATGAAGAACGAGCAGAATCTGAGTCAGAAGAATCGAATGAAGTAAATTACTCTGTCATTACAAACCAACCCATTAAAGAACAACAGAGAACATTAAGAATTATAAGAGAAAAAGCTAAAACCGCAATGGAAGAACAAGGTGTTAATATTTTGTATCTGTCCTTTGGTTTTATAAAGTGGACTGAATCCGGTAATTCAGAGCAAAATTTTACATCACCCGTAATTCTTGTACCAGTCACATTAACGATTGAGTCTATCAGTGATCCGTATATTTTAAACCTACATGAGGATGAAATAGTAATAAATCCTACATTAAAGCATAAATTTGAAAATGACTTTGGTATTACATTGCCAGAATTTGATGATGAGCAAAAATTAACCGATTATCTTGATTCAATAAGAAAATTAATATCCAAAAATAGATGGGAAGTAATAGAGGATATAGGCCTAAGTTTACTTTCTTTTCTTAAAATTAATATGTATAGTGATCTTGAGAAACATAAAGAAAGAATTAAATCAAATTCTGTTGTTCGTTCTTTATGCGGTGATGCAAATGCATTAAAATATAATGCAGAAGATATAAGTGATTTTGATCATGATGGTAAAACAAAACCCATTGATGTTTTTCAAGTTGTAGATGCTGATTCAAGCCAACAAGATGCGATAGTTTGTGCTAAAAAAGGAATTAGCTTTATACTCCAAGGACCGCCCGGAACAGGTAAAAGTCAGACTATAACAAATATAATCGCTGAATGTATAGCAAATGGTAAGAAAGTTCTTTTTGTATCAGAAAAAATGGCCGCCCTGGAGGTTGTGCGTAGAAGATTAGAAAATGCAGGTCTTGCTGATTTTTGCTTAACGCTTCACAGTTACAAGGCTAATAAAAAAGAAATCTTGGATCAGTTAGGTGAAGTATTAACATTATCCCATAAGAAGGCAAGCTTATCAGATGAAGCATACCAAAAGCTTGACCTTTTGCAGACTTACAAAGAAAAACTAAACGAATATTCTAAGGCTATATATACCAAAGTTTCTCCTTTGGATAAAACAATTTATGAAATTCACGGTAGTTTGGCAAACCTTCAACATTATGAAGAAGTTATCTTTACTATTCCTGAAATCGAAAAAGTAAGTTACTCAAAGTTTAATAGGTTTATAAACCTGCTCACACAGTTTATTCATACTGTTGGTAAAATGAGCAATGACTATAAATCAAATCCTTGGAACAGTGCCAATGTGGCAAATGTTTCAAATGAGCTCAGACATGATATTGCAGCGTATTTAAATAAGTTAATTCCCAAAATAAACAATGCTTCAAAGATCTACAAAGAAATAGAGAAGGCGTTGGAGATAGAATACAATTCCTCTTATAATGGATTAACAAATTTAATTAAAATCCTTAGAATAGCTTCACAGTCGCCAAAAGTCCCAACACATTGGATTATCGGTGAAGATGTTACGCAGCTATTTACTGAAATAGATGAGTACTCTACTTTACAGCAACAATATTTATCAATTAAAAATGAATTGACGAAGCTTTATTCAAAGATACATTATAATGATTCTAGATCGTATAATGGTGATTCAGAAAGTCTTTCTACATCGGATCAAATTGATAGTACTATTAAGATGTGGAACGAATTTCTTACCGATGATTCTTGTTATTCAACATGGAATCAAATTGGTGATTTCAATAAGATAAAAACATTGTTTTCAATTTTTAAGGAGAAGATTAATGAATTAAAATCCTCTCGAACGGATGTTCTGTCATTGTTTGAAAAAGAGATATTCGAAATTGACTATAAAGCAATATTATCGCGTTTTAAAACGGATTACACTTCTATTATTAAAATATTCAATAGGCAATATAAGCTTGACAAAAAGCAAGTAATTGGAAAGTATAAAGACATTGCCAAAAAAGTCAATGATGCAACTATAGTATCTAGCCTACTAAAATTACGTCAAATAGATGAAATTGTTGATTGGATGAATCAAAACTCAAATGAACTATCAAAAATGTTTGGTAATTTCTATAATGCGGAGATCACCATAATAACAGATATTGAAAAAGCTTTATCAGCTTATTCGGATGCTAATATAGTTATTGAGAAATTGGCTGAATTAAAGTTGATGGCAAATTCTATTGAGGTAAAATCAAGCTCTTTGAAATCACACTACGACTATCTATATAATGGTTTTAATACGGATTGGGAAAATATTTTAAAATGTCTTAATTGGGCAAATCTATTCCGAAAAATAGTAGATCAGCATAATTTAGGGACCAATTTTATAAATAATATTTGTACAAACCCAGAAAAAATTAAATTATGTGAAGAATATGCTTTGAAGCTTGAAAATGCAGTTGATTATATTGGTATAGAATTTAATTGGTTCTTAAGTCTCTTTGATGATAAGGAGAAGATTAAAGGGTCTAGTATGCCCGCCCTTGAAGATAGGCTTGAAAAGTGTCTTAACGGTATGTCTCTACTTGAAGAATGGATCGACTTTAGAAACACAAGAGAAAGTTGTAAAGCCGAAGGTTTGCAGGATTATATAGATAAAGTTCAAGAAATGCATATTAATACCAACGATATAATCCCCATATTCAAAAAGAGATTTTATCGTTTATGGCTTGATGCAATCTTACCAGGCTATCCATCGGTCATGAATTTTAGAAGAAGGATACATGAAAGTACTATAAAAGAGTTCACGAACCTTGATAAGTTACAATTTGATATTGCAAAGGCTCGTATCCAAAAGAAGCTAATTGATAACCTACCTTCACTTGAACGGTTTACAAGTGGCGCGGACGAGATTAGCATACTTAAGCGAGAGCTTGGAAAGCAACGAAGAATCATGCCTCTACGCAAACTATTTATGGCAATTCCTAACCTCCTATTAACCTTAAAACCATGTTTGATGATGTCACCTTTATCGGTCAGCTTATTTCTTGAAGCGGAAAGTTATAATTTCGATATAGTTATTTTTGACGAAGCATCTCAGGTATGTACTGAGAATGCTATTGGTGCAATTTCAAGGGCAAAGCAGGTTATTATTGCAGGTGATAGTAAGCAGCTTCCTCCTACCAATTTCTTTTCTGCTTCGACTTCAGATACAGATTTTGATACAGAGGATGAAGACGAATATGATGATATAAATGCTTATGAGTCAATATTGGATGAAGCGGTATTGTTGCCGGAACGCACTTTGCTTTGGCATTACAGAAGCAGACATGAGCATCTTATTGCATTCTCGAATGCAAAGATTTATAAGAATAATCTTGTAACGTTTCCATCTAATGTTGATAAAGTTATTGATAATGGGGTGGAATATTGTTATGTCAGCAATGGCTATTATGACAAAGGTGGGAAAAAAGGTAATGTGATAGAAGCCCAGAAAGTCGCTGAAATGGTATTTGAGCATTTCAGAAAATATCCTAACCGTTCCCTTGGGGTTATAGCCTTTGGTGAGGTGCAGCAGCAAGCAATCGATGCTGCTTTAAGACAACTGCGCATGAAGAATCAATCTTATGAGCGGTTCTTTAAAGATGATGTAGTCGAAGAGTTCTTTGTAAAAAACCTGGAAAATGTTCAGGGTGATGAAAGAGATACCATTATTTTCAGTATAGGTTATGCAAAACCACAGCAAGGTGGACAAATGCAGATGCAATTCGGTCCATTAAGCAAAAGTGGAGGAGAACGCAGATTGAATGTAGCCATAACAAGGGCAAGGTACAATGTGAAGTTGATAGGTTCAATTATGCCGACAGACATCGACCTCAACCGAATTAGTACAGAAGGGCCTAAGCTGTTACGAGCCTATATTGATTTTGCAATGAATGGTCCATCGGCAATTCTTAAAGAAATTACTGAAAGTAATATTGTTGAACATGATTCCCCTTTTGAGGAAGCGGTATATAAATATCTTGATAAAAAGGGATATAAGCTTGGAACCCAGGTAGGTTGTTCAGGTTATCGAATTGACATGGCAGTTAAGCATCCGACAATAAGCGGAAGATATGTACTTGGAATTGAATGTGATGGAGCGGCTTATCACTCCGCAAGAACTGCTAGAGAGCGCGACAGACTAAGACAAGCGGTTCTAGAAGATATGGGGTGGAAAATTTATCGTATTTGGTCAACCGACTGGATTAAGGATCCAATTGCTGAAGTTGAAAAATTAGTAGCAGTAATTGAAAAAGCAATTTCAGAATACTCAGAGGACGATTTTAATTATTCGAAAATAGATGAAACACAAAATGAAAAAGAGTTCCTAACCATTGATCAGAAAGAAAAAACAAGGGAAATGGTTGATAATCCATATGGCTTTACAAAATTAGAGCCGACACGTCTTGACAATCTGCCTAAAGATAGATATGGCTATGTCGATTTAGGTGATTGTATCATGGCTGTTGTCAAAAATGAATATCCAGTTCATTATGATTCTTTATGTAAGAGCTTGGCATTCTTATTTGGTAATGAAAAAGCCACTGTTAAGGTGCGTAATGAAGTAGATTATAAGCTGCAAGAATTACGTACTACTATTATCAGGAAAGGTGATTTTCTATTACCTGCAAAGCATAACGCGGTTACCGCAAAGTGCAATAATACAAGGCCAATTAAGTATGTCAGTATTGATGAACTTGCAGAAGCCATGTTTTGTGTAGCAAAAATATGTGTGGGAGCGTCCTTCGACTCTTTATGTGCCGAGACATCAAGAGCATACGGCTATAGCAGAGTTGGTGAAAACATTTTAACCTCAATGAAAAAAGCATACGAACAGTTATTATCTAGTGGTAGGGTTAAGGAAACAGATGGTAAGGCTATAGTGAAAATGTAAATTAGTTAAAGTGACAAGAGCGCAGAATGTGTTCGGTTTGGGAATTAATTGTTATATTAATGTAAAATGTTTGTGGAAAGGTAAGTCAAGTAAAATAGGTTCGTGTCTCACCCTTAGAAGCATTATAATCAGGGTTTCTTCTTATACGCATCTGCATGGCCTGGTAGAGCAAACAGAGCAGTAATTTAAGGATAAAATCATTGGTGAGGTCAAACAAATGAGTTATATACCAACGCATTCAAAAATACATTTTGCCCCTCAAAATGAGTATTCCAGCCTAAAATCCATCATCTGTCCGAATGCCGGAAATCAACATAACGTTCCATCGGTAACTATAAAATTCACAGAATTATGCAGGAAAAGAAGCCTCGCTATACAACTGTGCCGATCAAAAAAACAACAAAATGAGCATGACAGACGAATACAAGCGCATGAGTATTTTAAGAGCTGACAGAACTCCGTATTTAAAGACATGACTTTTAGAATAATGAAATTGTATAATACTCCTTAGAAGGAGAGCGGTTTATGAATTGGATACAAAGCTTATCGAGAGCCATTCATTACATCGAAAATCACTTGACCGACGACATTAACATAGATGATGTCTCGTACCAAGCCTATACATCAAGCTCGCATTTTCAACTTATATTTCATGTAGTAATTGGCATGACCGTCGGCGAGTACATTCGATACAGACGTCTGAGTTTGGCGGCTCTTAATTTGCTGCAAACAAACAGTAGAATCATCGATGTGGCTATGCGATATCGGTACGATACTCAGGAGAGCTTTTCCAAAGCGTTTACGCGGTTTCACGGAATACCGCCATCAAAAGCAAAGTGGGGAGAGGTTAAGCTGTTTCATCCGCTGTCCATTAACGTTACCATTCAAGGAGGATTTGATATGTCTCGTAAACTGAATGACGAGTTTTATTGGAGCGACATTGAAGGGCAAGATGGCGAGAAATTGACGGATACCGAGAAATACAAAAGGATTGTTAGCTGGGCGGCTAAAGCAAGGGGGCTAAATCCCGGCGTTTTTGATGCGTTGACCGAATGGGTGCTGGATGATTCTCAATGGAGTGACGAAAAACTCGCAGAAAACGAGCAAATTTTGATGCAAGGCGTGTTTGCACGTTTCAAAGAACAGAACGCACAGCTTCGGACATATTTGTCAGAATTAGAGCCTTCTGGCGTGGTTAACACAGCGGTGTTCAAGGCATTGGATCGATTTGATGACGAGCTGTCGGGGTTGGCTCATGACAAGCGGTTGCAAGAAGTGGTAGCCCAGGTGTTTGCTGACTTTTCTGCCATGCGAGAGCGCGGCATACGGGAGCAAATTGCAGGAAATAAAACAGGTCCTACAGGTACCGATAGTGTAGATTTATTTGGATATATCAATTACTTGAAGGAGTGCGATGCAACGGTACAGTGGGCACTGTTTATGCCTGATATGGTTGAGAGGCAGCAAAAAGGCTTCAAAGTGGACAGCTTCGAATACAAAAAAATGTCCGCCATGCGCTTTATCGGGCAGGAAGGCGATGATTTAGGCAATATGGAGGTTCGCAAGAAACTTTTCCGTATTCTGGATGACATGAACGAGTATAAATCAGACTTTGCCTATGATGTCTTGTTTATGCACCATTATGGGTTAGGTGCGGATGTTGGCCAGTGGCATGGTGTTTGGGGGCGGTTTATGAGGGCGGAAACCCCTGTGCCGGAAGGGTTTCTCTATTTTGACTTCGTGCCGCATAACGATGGCAAGGCAGGTCCGCCGTACATTTCCCAGTTTGCGTATGCCACCTTCTCCGGCGATATGGACGCTATACACAGGCGCGAGGGCTATGACAGCGATGCCATGTACGATGTCACCAGAAACATTATGCTTGGTCAAGGCGTACAAATTCCATACCCGGACAAGTACTGGACTGCGGAAGTATTTCTTGATGGATGCAACAAATACAGCACTGGTTATATGTTTAGCGCGGAGCTGTAAGAAATGTGCTAGAGATACCATTATGAAGCAAGGCAAATTTTAAGGAACTCCAAAAAACAGGGGTTCCTTTTTCATGCTATATTATTCAGATTTAGAATTGCCAGTATCAGTACAATTCTTTGGATTATTGCCATTTTTCTTGTGTACTTGTCTTGACTCATGTTTTGCATTGCCAGGTGTAGATGGTTTTTGAGGTTCTATTTTGATTTCACGCATATCGTTTTTCCTCCGCAATAAAATGTGTTTCTAATATAGTTTCTTACTTTGCAAAAGTTTATACCAACAGTGTAAACGACTGGAGGCGGTTTCTTACACCAACTGTAAGTATAATTCTCCTACTGCACACGCTATAATTTAGATTAAGAAAGTCAGGAGGCTATAAAATGATTTCAAATAGAGTTTTACAAGTTGAAAGCATCACAAAAGTCTATGGTAAGGGTGACAATAAGACAGAAGCCCTCAGAGGAATAAGTTTTGATGTGCTGGAAGGCGAGTTTCTTGGAATTATGGGTGCCAGTGGTTCTGGGAAAACAACATTACTCAATTGTATTGCTACCATGATTAAACCAAGCTCAGGAAGAATTTTACTTAAAGGTAATGATATATCTTCATTCAAAGGAGCGCAATTAGCCGATTATCGCGGCAAAGAAATCGGATACCTTACCTGTGGTGCGTTCTGTAAGAACGCACCACTATTTTGTTCAATCATTATTAATTTATGTAGAATGAACGATAATATAGGTGGTGATTATATCTAAGTACTGGGTAGGTCAGATGCTTTATTGTTAAATGACTAACCATAAGACGACTTATTCCAGTAGACTGAAGGGGGTCTCAATATGATTAAGCAAGATACATATAACACTCAAAGAGTAAATAGAGTTAGTGTTCTTGTTACGGTGTTTATTGTATTACTTATGACGGTTCAGGCGGCCATAACAGGAGGAATGGCGGCAGGAATCAGGATTCTGTCGCAAGGTGCCGGTATTGCCGTTCTATCAGTTATTCTTTATTTCATCCCTATACAGAGATATGTAAAGGGCCTGTTGTTCGGTCTTATTCCCGCACTAACCGTTAGTGCGTTAATTGTGATTGATAAATATGCATTAAATAAACACTATCTGTTTATTATATCGGTTACATTGGTTGCCCTGTATTTTAAAAAGGAGATACTGATTATATTTGGTGCGATATTGGATATTTTATTAATCGGAGTTTACCTCATAAGGCCAGAGAATCTGATGGGTGTCGATGGTTCAGTGACAGCCTTTGTTTCGGTATTAATTATTTTTAATGGTATCATCGTGTTACTTGTCCTTCTGACCTCATGGGGAAGAAAATTGGTTGATGAGGCCTATGAGAAGGAAGTACATGCCAACCGACTCTTGGAGCAGCTTAAAAGCACTTTTGATAAAATAGAAGAAGGTGCTGACATACTCAATCAAAACATTCGTTTGTTCGATACCAATATTCATGAGATGGGTGAATCAAGTAAGAATATTGCAGTTTCTATGAATGAGATGGCCAAGGCTATTCAAGAAGAGGCTGTTAGTACCTACAAGGTCAATGAAACAATGACGGATTCTATTCAATCGGTAAATGAGTCCCGGGATATTTCGCAAGGAATAGCGCAGAAGTCTTCAGAGATGAGCCAAAAGGTTGATGAAGGTTGGCTGCAAATTGAGAAAACAAATACTCAGATGCAAACCATTAGTAATGCTATCAATGCCGCTACATATACCGTCTCTGATCTTCAAGCAAGCTTAGACAAAGTCAACAGCCTGCTTGAAGGAATAACTCAGATCGCAGGGCAAACGAATCTTCTTGCCTTAAATGCAGCTATTGAATCAGCTCGTGCCGGGGAACACGGGAGAGGGTTTGCAGTAGTCGCAGATGAAGTGAGAAAACTTGCTGAACAAAGTGCCAGTATAACGAAGGACATTTCTCTTGTGACCACTGGACTATCAATAAAATCAAAAGAAGCCATTGAAATGGTGACCAAAGGGAATGAAGCTACCTGCGAAGGGGAAAACCTTATTAAAGACATTTCGAGGGGGTTTCAAGATATTAAACAGGCTTTCGACGATACAAACAACGCTATAGTGGAGGGACTTCAAAAAACGGAAGCAGTGGCTGTAAAGTTTTCTATAGTAGATCAGCAAATTGAAAACGTGGCAAGTATTTCAGAAGAAAACGCTGCGTCAACCCAAGAGGTGCTGGCAACAATTGAGAATCAAAATCAGCAGATGCTTCAACTGAGTCAAGCCTTAAAGGAAATACAGCAATTAAGTAATCAGTTGAAAGAGCTTGTGGTCTCAAAAGCTTGATTCATTCAATTAGGCCTCAGACGATTTATCCAAATTTTTCTTGACAAAAAAGCAGATAGGTAATATATTACTTAATAGAGTAATATATTACCTATATTGTATGGAACAGAATTCTTGGGGAGATGCTTCCGAGGGTTCTAAGGGCAAGTTATTTAATAAAAGGAGTTCGATTAGATGAAGGAAATCCCTTATCCCTTTAAAGATAAAGAGATGGTATTTGGTATGCTGTTTTCCATGTCAAGTAAGCTGCAAAAGCTTATGGATAGGGAATTAGCCCCCTATGACATAACATCGAAGCAATGGTTTTTGACAATTGTTTTGGGATTCTTCTTTAAAGAACCTCCCACCCTAAGCGAGCTAGCAGAAAAAATGGAATACTCACATCAGAATGTCAAGCAGATTGCAGCAAAACTTGCCAATAAGGGCTTTATCCGCTTTGAGAAGGACAAGAAAGATCAACGGGTCATAAGACTCAGCTTAACTGAGAAAAGCGATATGTTTTGGAAAGAGCGGGATAAACAGGCTGATCAATTTCTTAGTGTCATATATGATGGTTTAACTCAAAAGGAGCTGGCCTGTACCAGTAAAGCTCTTCAAAGGATTTCAGAAAATCTTAACCGGATAGAATCCACAAACATAGAGGGAGAATGATTTTATGAAAAATCTGATACTTTACGGAACAACATATGGATATACGGAATCGTGTGCTAAGGAACTAGCCCGACAACTTAAGGTCTCTACAGATTGCTACAATATTAAGAATGTAGGCGGAATTGATCTTGGGGGATATGATACACTCATTTTAGGAAGCTCAGTCTATATGGGGCAGATGAACAAAGGCCTGCGGGAGTGGATCTCCGCTAATCTTGATTCCTTGAAACAAAAGCGCCTGGCCTTTTTCATATGCTGTGCATCTTCCGATATGGCACAAAAGCAACTCGAGACCAATATACCTCAGGAGCTGCTTGACAATTCTGTATCAAAAGAGTGTTTTGGAGGACTTATGGATATAAGCAAGATGGGCTTTATGCATAAGTTTATAACTAAAATAGTTACCAAGGATGCTGAAAAAAAAGGGAAAAAAGGTCCTCAGCCCTTACCTCAGAATATTGAACGGATGGCTCAAATCCTTAATTCTAGCGTAGGTTAAAGCACATTGCGAAGTCGATAATTAGAATACATAGGAAAAAGCATGGTATAATCATAATACAGGAAATAGATAAAGGAAGGATACCGTGGAAGAAACAAATGTCAAAAATGTGATTTACAGCTTGGGTGAAGAAATAGCCAACGCAACAACCCATGGCCCCATGGCGGCGTTGGCTTTGCTAGCTTTGCCTTATGCATCAATAAGAGCTTATGTCAAAGGCGGAGTCATCGATGCGATAGGAGTAAGCCTGTTTGTTATATCAGTTTTTCTAATGCTTTTGGCTTCTACTCTTTACCATGTTATGGCTTCAGGAACCAGGCATAAGAAAATATTCAAAATTCTTGACCATATTTTTATCTATGTGGCTATTGCAGGGACCTATACCCCTATAGCACTTTCTATTATCGGAGGCTGGCAAGGGATACTTATTACTGTCGTTCAATGGGGAATGGTGCTTTTTGGTATTCTGTACAAATCCATCTCAAAGCATTCCATTCCCAAGGTAAGCGTAACGATCTATCTTGTCATGGGCTGGACCATCATCTTTTTTATGCCCATCTTTTTGGCCAAGGCCCCAACACCCTTGCTTGTCTTAATCACCTTAGGAGGCATATTGTATTCTGCTGGAGTTTATTTCTATGCTAAAAAAGGGGTAAGGTTTTACCACATGGTCTGGCATTTCTTCGTTAATCTTGGTGCACTCAGCCATTTTATTGGAATCGTATTTTTCTTAAGAAAATAGGGAAGGGGACAGTTGGTCCAACAAAAATAGCAGTCCAACAAAAATAGCTTGACAGGTTCCCGATCATGTTGTATATTATATGAGGTAATCAAGCAGAAGCAGTGCTTCTCACCTTGTTCGGCTAAAGCTGACGGGTCAATAGCGTAATCTTTAAGATTCGTTTTTGGCATTTAAAGCAGGTGAGATATGCGCTTCACCTGTTTTTTGTTTACGAGTCGCGGCTTGTTTTCGTGAGCAGCTAGGTTCCTGCTCGAAAGCGAAAGGTTCAAATTTATTCGGAGGTGTTTTTTATTAGCAAGGACCAGACACAGATCAATTCATTAATTCGTGACAAGGAAGTACGTTTAATCGACGCGGATGGCACCATGATTGGAGTCGTCTCTGCTAGAGAGGCTCAGCTTAAAGCAAACGAAAGGGAATTAGATCTGGTAAAGATATCTCCCAATGCGAACCCGCCTGTTTGCAAGATAATGGATTACGGGAAATTTCTCTACGAACAGAATAAGAAAGAGAAAGAGGCCAAAAAAAAGCAGAATATTATTGAAGTAAAAGAATTGAGACTTTCAGCCAAAATTGAAGATCATGACTATAACTTCAAAGCAAAGAACGCCATGAAATTCCTTGAAGAGGGTGATAAGGTTAAAATCTCAATCCGTTTTAGGGGTCGTGAAATTGCCTATTCAACCTTAGGTCGTGAGGTTCTGAATAAGTTTGCCGAAACCGTCAAGGAGTTTGGGAAAGTGGATAGACCGCCTGTTATGGAAGGCAGGACAATGTCCATGATATTAAGTCCCCATAAAAAATAAGATAAGGGAGGTTAGTCATATGCCAAAGCTTAAGAGCCATAGTGGTTCGAAGAAAAGATTTAAGCTTTCAGCTACCGGAAAGGTCATTAGAACTCAAGGTTATAAGAATCATATCCTCACAAAAAAGTCAACCAAGAGGAAGAGAAATCTTCGTAAAGATTCAGTTGCATCCGATGCAAATGCTGCTACCATCAAGCAGATGCTGCCCTACGCATAAACAATAAGAGAGAGGTGTTAAACGATGTCCCGAGTTAAAGGTGGAGTGCGCACTCGCGCAAGACATAAAAAAATCCTCAAGCTTGCGAAGGGCTATTTTGGAGCAAAGAGCAAGCTGTATAGAGTTGCTAATCAAGCAGTTATGAAGTCCCTTAACTATGCGTTCAGGGATAGAAAGCAAAAGAAACGTGAGTTCAGAAAGCTTTGGATCGCACGTATCAATGCTGCTGCCCGTATGAATGGACTATCCTATAGCAAGTTCATGAATGCCCTTAGAAAGTCAGGCATTTCTTTAAACAGAAAGGTTCTTGCCGACATGGCTGTTAATGATGCAGCAGGCTTCAAGTCACTTGTAGAAAAGGTAAGATAATTATCCCGCTTAAAAAGGTAAACTTAAAGTCCCTCACCAAAAGTGATGGGACTTTTTTAGCAGGCTGAGACTATTACTGTTTTCCATCGGAGGCTCATCTTTATGAATCACACCCGAATTACATCGGCATCGAATCCTATCATAAAAGAGCTGCGATCCCTTGCTGATAAAAAAGGGAGGCAAAAAGAAAAAGCCCTCCTTTTAGAAGGTGTCCGGCTGGTAACCGATGCTGCGGATTTTGGTGCTGCTATTCGATATTTTGTTTTATCGGATGGTCTTCTAGAAAAAAGTGAGCCCTTTCTGGCCAGATTTCCTCATCACAAGATCATTGTATTGCCGGATGAGCTTTTTAAACGAGTAAGTGAGACCCAAACCCCTCAAGGGCTCATAGCTGTTGTTGAGCTTCCGCTTCATGATGAGGCAGGGATTCTATCCAAGGTTAGCAGAATAATTGCTCTGGAAGGCTTACAGGACCCAGGAAACGTTGGAACCATTATCCGGACAGCCGATGCCTGTGGTTTTGATGCCGTCCTCCTTTCAAAAGACTGTGTAGAACCTTATAATCCCAAAGTCGTCCGGTCTACCATGGGATCGCTCTTTCATCTTCCTGTACTTGTATGCGAAGATATTTACGCAACACTGGAAGAGCTGAAAAAAAGAAATATCTCCATTCTTGCAGCTCATCCCCGGGAGGCTGTACCTTGCTGGGAAGCTGATCTTTCAAAGAGAATAGCCCTTGTTATTGGAAACGAGGGGAATGGCCTTTCAGAGTGTATGCTGGAGTTGTCTGACAGGAAGGTCATGATTCCTATGGCTGGAAGGGCAGAATCCCTAAATGCTTCCATAGCTTCTGCTATGCTGCTCTACGAGAGTATGCGCCAGCATGGATAAAGAGTTCATCAGTTAGCACAGTTAATATTCAGAATGCGGATGTTTTTTATCCAGTAAGGACAAAATTTCTAGAAAGTCCTTGAAAAAGAATATTAAATAATATAAAATAATCTGTGAATTTTGTGATTACTTTAACAAATTTCAATATGTTTTTCTAGGAGGTTTATATCATGGCAGTAAAAATTGGTATTAATGGGTTTGGTAGAATTGGCCGTCTTGCTTTCAGGGCTGCTGTCTCTAACCCTAATGTCACAGTAGTTGGAATCAATGATCCTTTTGTCGACCTTGAATACATGAAGTATATGCTTCAGTATGACACCGTTCACGGCAAATTCGATGGTAGTATCGAAGTTAAAGATGGCAAATTCGTTGTAAACGGCAATGCTATTAATGTTTATGCCTGCATGAAGCCCGAGGAGATTCCATGGAAGGACTGCGGCGCTGAATATGTTATTGAAGCAACAGGTTTATTCACCGATACCGAAAAGGCTAATGTTCACCTTCAGGCCGGTGCTAAGAAAGTTATTATTTCTGCTCCTTCAAAGGACGCTCCCATGTTCGTTATGGGCGTTAACCACACCACCTATTCCAAGGATATGAATATCGTATCCAATGCTTCTTGCACAACCAACTGTTTGGCTCCTCTTGCCAAGGTTATCAATGATAACTTCGGTATCGTTGAAGGCCTTATGACAACCGTTCATGCTACAACCGCCACACAGAAGACCGTTGACGGTCCTTCCAAGAAGGACTGGAGAGGTGGCCGTGCAGCTGCCGGTAACATCATTCCTTCTTCTACCGGAGCCGCCAAGGCTGTTGGTAAGGTTATTCCTGCTCTTAACGGCAAGCTTACAGGTATGGCATTCAGAGTACCTACCCTTGACGTTTCAGTTGTAGATTTAACCTGCCGTTTGGAAAAAGGCGCTTCCTACGAAGAGATCTGTGCAGTTCTTAAGAAGGCCTCTGAGAACGAACTCAAGGGTATTCTGGGTTACACAGAGGATGAGGTTGTATCTTCTGATTTCATTACCGATGCACGTACCTCCATCTTCGATGCTAAAGCCGGTATCTCTTTGAATGCTAACTTTGTGAAGCTGGTTTCCTGGTATGACAACGAATGGGGTTATTCCAATAAGCTCATCGATCTCATTTCCTATATGGCAACCGTTGATCACAAATAACTGAAAGCTTAATCTCTAAGTATTTTGAGGAGCGGTTTCTTTTGAAGCTGCTCCTTTTTACGGTCGAGGGCTGATAAATTGGATAAAAATTTTAGCTTATCAGGTTATAGGTTGAAAAATATTCTTTAAATAAGGTAAAATAAATAAGGTCTTTGGAATATTTTAATATTTTAAATTTCCATAATTTTTAATCACTCTAGAAGGAGTTGTTTATTCCATGAGTATGAAAAACAAAATGAGTATTTCAGACATGAACGTTAAGGGCAAGCGCGTTATAGCTCGCGTGGACTTTAATGTACCCCTGGATGCAGAGGGCAACATAACAGATGATAAGAGGATCGAAGGCGCTCTTCCCACAATTCGCCATATTATTGAGAACGGCGGAAAATTAATCCTTGTATCTCACTTGGGAAGACCTAAGAACGGCCCTGAGACCAAATACAGCATGAAGCCTGCAGCTAAGCGCTTAAGTGAACTTTTAGGCAAGGAAGTTGTTTTAGCCGCTGATGTCATTGGTGAGGATGCCAAGGCCAAGGCAGCCAATCTCAAGGAAGGCGAAGTTTTAATGCTCGAGAATGTTCGCTTTCACAAGGAAGAGGAGAAAAATGACCCGGCCTTCGCGAAGGAGCTTTCAACCCTTGCAGAAATTTATGTCAATGATGCTTTTGGAACAGCTCACAGAGCTCACGCTTCAACAGCGGGCCTAGCTGACTACCTCCCTTCCTGCTGTGGTTTTCTTATTAAAAAAGAGCTGGATTTCATGGGCAAGGCTCTTGATAATCCCGAAAGACCTTTTGTTGCCATCCTCGGCGGCGCCAAGGTTTCTGATAAGATCAGCGTTATTGAAAATCTCCTGGATAAGGTTGATACCCTTATTATTGGCGGAGGCATGGCTTACACCTTCTTAAAGGCTCAGGGCCATAATATCGGTACCTCC
Organism: Bacillota bacterium; assembly: GCA_023443745.1. Taxonomy (GTDB): domain Bacteria; phylum Bacillota; class Clostridia; order DSM-8532; family DSM-8532; genus DTU059. The sequence goes on along the minus strand of JAEZTB010000008.1, from coordinate 113,385 downwards.
ATTTGTGAAATGGATAAGCTGGATCTGGCCAATAGCCTTCTGGCAAAGGCAAAGGAAAAGGGCGTTAGCTTGCTTTTGCCTGTTGACAACGTAGTAGGTAAGGAGTTCAAGGCTGATACCGAGTCAAAGACCGTAGCTTCCGATGCTATTCCTGATGGATGGATGGGCCTTGATATCGGAGCAAAGACCATTGAGCTTTTCTCAAATGCCATTAAGGATGCCAAGACTGTTGTTTGGAATGGTCCCATGGGCGTGTTTGAAATGGAGAAATTCGCAATAGGCACCAAGAAGGTGGCAGAGGCTCTGGCTAATTCAGGGGCTACTTCCATCGTAGGCGGCGGTGATTCGGCAGCAGCTGTTGAGCAGCTTGGCTTTGCCGATAAGATCACTCATATTTCCACTGGCGGCGGTGCATCCCTGGAATTCCTTGAAGGCAAAGAGCTTCCCGGTATTGCTGTTCTTAACGAGAAGAAGTAAGGAGCAATCGGAAGGAAAATAAGTATTAAGCGAATCGAAAGGACGGAAAATAAAAATGTCTAAACAACGCGTTATTATGGCGGCAGGCAACTGGAAAATGAATAAAACTCCAAAGGAAGCCGTTGAATTTGTTAATGGCCTTAAGGGGCTCGTAGCCGGCGCTACTTCTGAGGTAGTTATAGGGGTTCCATCTGTTTGTATTCCTGGTGCTGTTGAAGCTGCCAAGGGCTCCAACATTAAGGTTGCGGCACAAAACGTGCACTGGGAGGCTAATGGTGCCTTTACCGGTGAGGTTTCCTGCGCTATGCTTAAAGAATTGGATGTTTCCTATGTGATCATCGGCCACTCCGAAAGACGTGAGTACTTCGGCGAGACAAATGAAATGATCAATAAAAAGGCAAGAGCTATTCTGGATGCCGGCATGCTGCCCATTATCTGCTGCGGTGAGTCTCTCACCCAAAGGGAACAAGGAGTTACCGCTGAGCATGTGCGTTACCAGATTAAGGTCGCTTTACTTGGTATTACAGCCGAAGAAGTTTCCAATCTTGTTATTGCATATGAGCCTATCTGGGCTATCGGAACCGGTAAAACGGCAACGGACGATCAGGCCGAAGAGGTCTGTGCAATTATTCGTCAGCTTCTTGTTGAGTTGTACGGCAAGGATGTTGCAGAGAAGACACGTATCCTCTATGGTGGCAGTGTTAATGCGGGTAATGCAAAGGTGCTCTTTGGTATGCCAAACATAGACGGCGGCCTCGTTGGCGGTGCGAGCCTCAAGCTTGATGCATTTGAGAAGATTGTCAAGCATGACGCTTAAACATTATTTGTATAATGCTATGCCCTCCGGCTTCTTATAAGTTCCGGAGGGTTTTGCGCATAACGGTGTTTACTTCACATACACCTGCCGCTTGATCGCACGCGCTTTACTCCGTAAAGCTTAAGAAAGGTAAGATGAAAATATGCTTAAAAAGAATGGTTATAGCCCCTGTGAGGGTCCCATCCTACTTGTGGTAATGGATGGAGTAGGTATTACAGAAGAAACCGTCGGTAATGCGGTAAACGATGCCTATAAGCCCTATTTGGACAGACTGATAAAAGAATGCCCCAATACTCTCTTAAAGGCTCATGGGAAAGCCGTAGGCCTTCCCAGTGATGACGACATGGGTAATTCCGAAGTCGGACATAATGCCATTGGTGCCGGGCAAGTATTTGCTCAAGGTGCAAAGCTTGTAACAGAAGCCATTGAAACCGGAACCATGTTCCAAGGTAAAGGTTGGGGGGAGATCCGGCAGAATTGCATCGCCAGAGCTTCCACACTTCATTTTATAGGATTGTTCAGTGACGGCAATGTACATTCACATATGGATCACCTGAAAGCCATGATACGTCAGGCCAAGAATGAAGGTGTCAAAACGGTTCGGGTGCATATTCTGCTCGATGGCCGGGATGTTGGTGAAACTTCGGCCCTTGAATATGTTCTTCCCTTTGAAGCCTTCCTGGATGAGCTCAGAGATGAGGGCTTTGACATAAAGATAGCCAGTGGCGGCGGACGCATGTTCATTACCATGGATCGTTATGAGGCCAACTGGAGTATGGTTGAACGCGGATGGTACACCCATGTGTTGGGTGAAGGACGTCTATTTGGTTCAGCGCAGGAAGCTATTGAAACCTTGAGAAAAGAAACCAACGCAATTGACCAGGATCTTCCTGCTTTTGTAATTGGAGAAAATGGCAAGCCTGTGGGTACTATTAATGACGGAGACAGTGTTGTTTTCTTTAACTTCCGTGGTGATCGTGCCATTGAAATTACCCGGGCATTCCAGGATGCTGATTTTAGCCGTTTTGACCGGAAGAGATGGCCCCAGGTGACCTACGCCGGCATGCTGGAATATGATGGAGACCTCCATATTCCCAGTCGCTATCTAGTCAACCCTCCTTCAATTAAGAACACCATGGGCGAATATCTGGCCAAGACAGGAGTAAGTCAGCTTGCTATTGCGGAAACTCAGAAATTTGGTCATGTGACCTATTTCTGGAATGGCAACAACTCCGGTAAATTTGATGAGATCTTGGAGACCTATGTGGAGATTCCTTCAGATATCATCCCCTTTGAGCAAAGACCCTGGATGAAAGCCGCTGAGATTACCGATAAGATGATTGAGCTACTCAAGACAGGTAATTACAAATTTGCACGACTCAATTTTGCCAATGGTGATATGGTGGGCCATACAGGAAATTATCAAGCGGCAAAAATTGCAGTTGAAACGGTTGATCTTTGTATCGGAAGGCTTCTTCCTGTTATTCAAAAGTTGGGTGGCATGATGATCATCACAGCCGATCACGGTAACGCTGATGAGATGTATGAAGTGGATAAGAAAACAGGGAAGGCCAAGACCAATTCCGCCGGAGGATTTAAGGCGAAGACAAGTCATACTCTTAACAAGGTTCCTTTTATCATTTATGATGCTTCAAATGCTGGGAAATATCGCCTTGTTGAGGGTGATTTCGGGCTAGCCAACATCGCTTCTACCGTTGTCAATTTGTTAGGTTACGAAGCGCCGGATATCTGGGAAAAGACAATGATCGAGATTCTGTAGTCTTGATTTTTAAAAAAAGATGGGTTATGATTGAGGCAGGGATTACCAATCCCTGCTTTTTTGTCATTAAAAAAAAGCTATAAATGGAGCATTTTATGCGCATATTATGTATCGACTATGGTGATGTCAGAATTGGCGTCGCAGTGAGTGATCCGTTGGGATTGACGGCACAAATGCTGGAAACAATAAAATGGAAAAACGATATCCAAAAGCCTATCCAGCGGATACGCGAGCTTGTTGACACCATGGAATGCAGCGCCATAGTGGTGGGAATTCCTCGCAATATGGATGGGTCGGTTGGGGAACGGGAATTAAAAACCAGAGATTTCATGAAGCTTTTGGAACATGAAATGCCTCAGACCGATATTATATCCTGGGATGAAAGGCTTACCACCGTTATGGCCCAACGAGCCATGCACGATATGGGTATTAGTGCGAGAAATCAAAAGGGCAGGATCGACCAAATGGCGGCTGCCTTTATTCTTCAAGGGTACTTGGATTCAAAAAGTTAAGGGCCCTTGGAAGAAACTGAAAGGAGAAAAACGATGGATTACGAAAATGAAATCATCGAATTAACCGGAGAAGATGGAGATTCCATCAAATGTGAGTATCTTGACACAGTATTAGTGGATGACAACGAATATGTTGTACTGCTTCCTGTCGACGGGGACGGCTGCGGCTGTGATTCCTGCGGCTGTGACGATGAGGAATGCGGCTCTGAAGTCATTATCATGAAGATTGAAAAGAGTGGCGACGAAGAGTACCTTGTTCCCGTAGAAGATGAAGAAGAGCTTGAAAAAGCTTTCGAAGCCTTCCAAGAGCAGATTGACGAAGAAGATGACGAGGATGAGCTTGAATAGAGCATAATCACTCATTTGAGGAGCAATCGAAATAGAACTTCCGATTCTTCTGCTTTTGCCGGAGGATTGATCGGAAGTTTAATTTCGATCATCCCTATACCTATGAAAATGAGGTGAGCGTCAGACTATGCTTAAGAAGACTATTCTTATGCTTTCTTTGTCAATGGTGCTTGTTCTGGCAGCCTCTTGCGGATCAAAGCCGGAACAGGTCTCGACAAATACAGAAACACCTGTGACGACTGCTCCTACTGATTCACCAAAGCCTGAAGAGCCGGTTCCTACAGAACCGCCCTATGGCCATGACTTTGTTGTTCCTGATTCTTCTGTAAGGCCGGTTGCGGTCATGATCGACAATCAGGGGGATAGGGTTCTCCCTCAGGGCGGGATCAGCCAGGCTCAAATTGTCTATGAGATGCTGGTTGAATACAATATAACACGCTATATGGCTTTCTTTTGGGGGACTATGCCTGAAATGGTGGGGCCTGTTCGAAGCTCAAGGCATTATTTTTTGGACTACGCCATGGAGTATGATGCTGTTTATACCCATGTGGGGGGCAGCGAGTACGCCAAGAAAGATATTCAGAAGCTGAAAATACAGACAATCAATGGTTTAGCTAATGGTGATGCCTTTTGGGATCTAACCAAGGATATAAAGAACTGGCAGGATACCTATACCTCCAAGGATCGGATTAAAGAGCAGATTACCCGTCTGAAGTATCGGACTGAACCTCAGAAGCCATTTCCCTTTCAGTACCACGACGATCTGGTGATACCTGAAACAGAACAAAAAGCCGTGGACATTTTTATTAAGTTTGCTTCAAGCGGCAGCACCTGCGGCTTTATCTATAACGAAGAAGCAGGCGTTTATGACAGAATGAGGATGGGGAAGCCCCATATTGAACGAAATACTGAAGGGCAGGTAAAGGCTGCTAATATTATTATTCAAGAGATTGCCTCTCCTCTTATCGAGAAAGATCCCGAGGGCAGGCGAAATCTTAAAAACATCGGCTCCGGCAAGGGATACTATATAACAGGTGGCAAGGCTATCCCCATTCAATGGTCCAAAAAGGCCAGGGATGCACAAACTTCCTATACAACTGAGGATGGCAAGCCTATTGTCCTCAACAGGGGTCAGACCTGGATTGAGATTGTGCCGGATCTCAAAAATGTCAAGATTCAATAAAACTATGCTAAAAAAACATATATGTAAGGAGGACTGGATATAACAGTCCTTTTTCTTTGGAAACGTTTATTAATATTATCGCTTAATCATGATATCCATAATAATTGCACCAAAGACCAGCATAACCCAAAACCTGAAAGAATAAAGTACGATCCACTGGATCATCTGGATCTGTCCATTAAAGTGGACAAGGTTTGTTATAAATAAGACAGAAAGAGCCAAGGCAACAAGGAGAAATGCCAAAAATGCGAAGGCACTAATCTTCAACAGAAGCTTACTCCCTTTATTTAAGCCGATGAATTTCTTCGTAGCAATATCCATTATAGCACGAAGTTTACTTGTGCTATTTCTCTCGTTCAATGTATTGACCCCCCAAAAATGTAATATCTCTATATAAAGGTAACATAAATAGCATCAATAGAGCAAATGAAAATTACTGGAATAAAAATTGCCCAAAAAATATCAAGCTTTTTTCGAAAAGATATTAAGAAAATGGTATTGATAATATGAAAAATTTGGATTAAGCTGTCCCTAGGGCTCTTAAAACAATAACCTCCCATTTTTGGAGCGGTTATTTTCCGCTATTTCTGCGTTGTCGTCGGTTGCAATAATGCAATTATTGCGCCCTCCTCCGCCTTGAAATATCGAAAAATCCCTCGCTTCAAAAACGTGCATTATTATTTTAAGAGCCCTTAGCCAAACTATCAACATTCAAGGTGGAATAGCTATGTCTTTTCGATGGATCTGGGGCTACATTCGACCCTATGGCTTAAAAATGCTGCTGGGACTTATGATGGTCCTATTGGCTTCAGCTCTTGCCATGGTCAATCCCTTTATGACAGGCATCATTGTTGATGAGGTAATTAAGCTTTCCAAAAAAGAGCTTCTTTGGACCGTTATTGGAATCATGGCTGCAAGTACCTTATTAAAGTCTATTATCCGATACGGCTTCCAGAATGTCTTTGAAATTATTTCGCAAACTATTTTCAAAAAGATCCGTGAGGATATCTATTTAAAAATTCAAGCGCTGGATTTTGACTTTTTTAATAAGAATAGAACCGGCGATATTATGGCTAAGATGACCGGTGATATGGAAGCCATTCGACATTTTATCGCATGGGTCATTTATATGGTTTTTGAGAATGCTGTTGTCTTCATATTTGCTGTGATCATGTTGTTTATCGTAAATGCTCGCCTGGCAGTTTTCATGCTGGCCATAACGCCACTGACCTGCTATTTTGCAGTACGTTTATCAAAGGAAGTCAAGCCCACATTTTTTTCAATCCGGGAGCAGTTTTCAAGGCTTAACACGGTTGTCCAAGAGAATATAAGCGGAAATCGTGTGGTCAGGGCTTTTGCAAAAGAGCCCTATGAAATAGAGAAATTTGAACGAGAAAATGAAGCCTATCGTCAAAAAAATATAGAGTCATCACATGTATGGAGTAAATATCTGCCGGTTATAGATTCTTTGGCCAGCTCTCTTATGGTGGTGATGATACTTATCGGTGGAATTCTGGTCATCGAAGGCTCCATGACCTTGGGTGAGCTGGTTACCTTCAATGGCTTTATTTGGGCTTTGAATAATCCCATGCGTATGGTAGGGTGGCTCATCAACGATGTTCAAAGATTTGCGGCTTCGGCGGAAAAGGTCATATCCCTTTTAAAGAGTGAGCCTCAGATCACAAATGATGATGCACCTGTTTCCAAGGATCACCTTAAGGGCCGGGTGGAATTTCGGCATGTGGGCTTTAGCTATGGCGACGAAAAGGTCCTTGATGATATCAGCTTTACAGCTGAGCCCGGTCAGACCATTGCTGTTATAGGGCCTACAGGTGCAGGGAAGTCGACTCTGCTGAATTTGATTTGCCGTTTTTATGATTGCACCGAAGGCTGCATTTTTATTGACGGTATTGATATTCGTCAAATAGATCTTAAGCTGTTACGAGAAAATATTGCGACAGCTATGCAGGATATCTTTTTGTTTTCGGACACCATTGAAGGTAATATTGCGTATGGGGTTCCACAAGCTACCGAAGAACAAATTCAATGGGCGGCACGTATGGCAGGTGCCCATGAGTTTATCGCAAGCTTCCAGGAGGGATATGATACGATAGTAGGTGAGAGGGGTGTAGGCCTTTCTGGAGGCCAAAAGCAGAGGATTGCTCTTGCCAGGGCACTTCTGAAAGACCCTTCCATTTTGATTTTAGACGATACCACATCAAGTGTGGACACCGAAACCGAACACAGAATACAGAGCTCTCTCAGGAGCATTTATCTTAACAAGACAACCTTTATCATTGCTCATCGCATCTCCTCGGTTAAAAATGCGGACATGATCCTGGTTCTGGATGACGGGCGTATTCTTGAACATGGCAATCATGAGGAGCTTTTGGCCCTGAAAGGCTACTATTACAGCGTTTTTCAAAACCAGTTCGGTGATTTTGACAAAATTCTTGAAAAGGGGGTGGGTTAATTGGCCAGAAACAAATATGATGTTGATGAAGAATTGGATACACCCTTTAATATGCAGCATGTTAAAAGGCTGCTGCAGTACATAAAACCCTATAAGAAAAAGATGGGTATTACTGTGGCCATCATGCTTCTTTCAAGTGTGGTAGGTCTTTCAGCCCCTTATCTTCTAAGCGTTGGCATCGATGTTTTCATCCCTCAGAAGAATGTTGCCGGGCTTGTCCTACTGGCCGTTCTCATGCTCCTGACCCTGGTGGTGACAGGTATTTGCCTGAAATATAGGCTGAGACTTATGTCCGATGTGGGACAGAGTATCATTCGGGATATTCGGTCCGATATCTTTACCAAGCTTCAAAAGCTTCCCTTTGAATATTATGACTCCCGACCCCATGGCAAGATTCTGGTGAGAGTGGTCAATTACGTCAATTCGTTGAGCGATCTTCTTTCCAATGGCCTTATCAACATGATCACCGACCTCTTTACCCTTTTTGTCATAGTGGGCTATATGTTATTCATTGATATTAAGCTTACCTTAGTCAGCCTTGTGGGGCTGCCCCTATTAATTTTGGCTATCTTTTTGGTAAAGGGCATCCAGAGGCGAAGAACCCAGGCTGTATCCCGTAAGCAATCGAATCTCAATGCGTATATTCATGAAAGCATTTGTGGAATTAAGGTTACCCAGTCCTTTGCCCGGGAGGAAGAAAACTTCAGGATTTTCAAGGAGCTTGGGGCCGAGTATAAAAAAACCTGGATGGCCTATGTCAGAGCTCTCTTTATTATGTGGCCCATCATTGATAATATCTCTGTATGGGGAATTTCCCTGGTCTATATTGTGGGTGTCTCCATGATGGGCAGTGGGGCTACCATAGGTGTTCTTATTGCCTTTGTGGGCTATATCTGGCGCTTTTGGACGCCTATTATGAATTTAGGCAACTTCTATAATGCTCTCATTAATTCCATGGCCTATTTAGAGCGCATTTTTGAGACCATTGATGAGGTGCCCAAGGTGGATAATCTGCCGGGAGCTGTTAATATGCCAGAGATCCAAGGACATGTAACGTTTTCCGATGTTGCCTTTTCTTATGAGGATGGGTATCCCATATTAGAAAAGATCAATTTTTCCATAGAAAAAGGCCAAACAGTTGCCCTTGTGGGCCCTACAGGTGCTGGAAAGACCACCATTGTCAATCTCTTAACCCGCTTTTATAATGTAGAAAGCGGAAAGGTTGAAATTGACGGAATAGACATCAGCACAGTCACCTTAGAATCCTTACGCAAGCAAATGGGCATTATGCTGCAGGATACGTTCATCTTCTCAGGGACCATCATGGATAACATTCGCTATGGCCGCTTAGATGCTACAGATGAAGAGGTCGTTGCCGCAGCTAAGGCAGTTAGGGCTCATGACTTTATAGAAAACCTTAAGGACGGCTATCAGACAGAGGTTAACGAAAGAGGTACAAGGCTCTCTGTCGGACAAAGGCAGCTTATTTCTTTTGCCAGATCCCTTCTTGCCGATCCGCGTATTTTGATTTTGGATGAGGCTACCTCCAGCATTGATACCAAAACGGAGATTCTATTGCAGCAAGGCCTTCTAAAGCTTTTAGAAGGGCGGACATCCTTTGTTATTGCACACAGACTGTCCACTATCAAGCATTCCGGCCTCATCTTCTATATTGACAGGGGCCGGATTATTGAGGCGGGTACCCATGATGAGTTAATGGCTAAAAAGGGCGCTTATTATAACCTTTATACTGCTCAGTATAGTTTTTTGGAGGCGGTCTGATATGAAAATTGACCGGCAGATGGGTATCCTCACCATTCTTTTGCAAAAAGGGAAGGTTACGGCTCCGGAGCTGGCCTTGCGCTTTGAGGTCTCCAGAAGAACCATTCAGAGGGATATTGAGGATCTATGCATGGCAGGAATCCCGATTGTCACAACTCAGGGCGGTGATGGCGGTATCAGAATAGCTGACGGCTTTAGTCTGGACAGAAGCCTTTTAAAGCCTGATGAACTCCAAAATGTTCTCATTGGTCTCAGAAGCCTGGGAAGCGTATCCGATACAGCAAGGATTGAAGAGCTTGTACTGAAGCTCTCACCAAAGGATGCTCCTTTGCAGATCACCGATAGTATTGTCATTGATTTATCCTCACATTATAAAAACAGCCTTTCTGAAAAAATTACACTTTTTAAAACAGCAATTTCAAAAAATCTCAGGGTCACCTTTGATTATTATTCACCCGGAGGCCGTACAAGCCGTGTAGTGGAGCCCTACCTGATCACCTTTAAATGGTCAGCCTGGTATGTCTTGTGCTTCTGCTGCATTTCACAGGAGTTCAGGCTTTTTAAGCTCAATCGGCTTTGGAAAGCCCATCTTACGGATGAGTCCTTTACTCCCAGAACTATTCCCGATGATAAGAAGGATCTGGATGAGATATTCAAGGATGATGCTCAAATCACCTTATTATTTGACAAAAGTGCAGAGTATCTTGTCATTGAAGCTTATGGACCCGAATCCTATGAAATACAGGAGGATGGTAAACTTAAGGCTACCATCAGCTACACCAACAGGGATTACATCCTATCCTGGGTTTTAGGCTTCGGGGATAAGGTCAAGGTGCTCTCACCTTCTGATATGGTCCAGGCACATCAAGATATTGCAAAAAAAATCATAAACCGTTATGAACATGACAACCAGTTGTCCGGTTCGATTTGCTAAACTGAGTTCAAAAACAAAGGCGGAAGGTTTTATGGTTGAATCAAGACTCTATCATTTTTCATTTTTGGATAAAGAGCATGGTGATAATCCTCCGGGTTTAAGAATTGAGCAAGTGAAAGTATGGGCAAAAAAGGAGGATGCGGTATGAAATACGAAATACTGGTTAAAGCGGCAGAGATAGTGAAAGCGTTGGAGCATTGCACCATCGCGACCATAGATGACCAGGGGTTTCCTCGGGCTTCATCCATTTCAAGCATAAAAGTTGAAGGTCTTCATACCATGTGGTTTTCAACAGGTCTATCCTCGGGAAAGGTTAGATGCCTGAAAAAGAACAATAAGGTAAGTGTTTGTTATCAGCAAGAAGGGCAAAATGTAACGCTGATGGGAACTATTGATATTCTGACCAATGAGGAAATCAAGAGAGAACTTTGGGTGGACTGGTTTATTGAGCACTTCCCGGAAGGCCCCACTGACCCCAATTACTGCATCTTAAAGTTTACAGCCCAAAAGGGTGTCCTTTGGGTGGATAGGAACTACTTTGAGTTTGACAAGCAGGATATAGAGAATCTGGAGAGTTGATATGGAAAAGCTGGCATGCTATGAAAGCTTTATTGATAGAGTGGAAGAACTGGGCTTTATGGTTTTTTCCAAAATACTTCCGGAGTGGACAAGCCTCTCTGACGAAACGACCGAAGAGCAATGGCATACAGGGGAGATTGGTACCGACCCGTGGCAATGGAAGGACAGGGCCGCCCAGGAGAAAAAATTGGCCTTCGGATGTATTCTGAATGGCCATAAAGGCTTCGTTTCAAAGAACTGGTATCCCGTATTTTATGCAGCCTATCATCCTGCTGCTTCCATGGAAGAAAGATGGGAAGCAGGGGAGATCAATCAGAATGTGTTGAAGGTATGGCAGCTTTTTTCTGATGCAACCTCATTAAGCACCGATGAAATACGCTACAGACTCAATGTGACTAAAAAACACGGGGCAGGATCTGTAGATACTGCCCTCAAGACATTACAAAAAGAGTACCACATTACGGTCTCGGGGAACAGACGAAAGCTTAATTCCCGAGGTGAACCCTACGGTTGGCCGGCCAATACCTATGAGCGGGTAATAGACTGGGCACCACCCGATTGGCTTAAGCCGGGTAAGCCCATGAAACAGGCGGAGGCCCGGAAAAAGATTCTTGAAGCAGTTTGCGATCAATGCAATTTCCCCGACATAAAGCGTATTTCAAAAGCATTAGGTTTCTAAAGAAAGCCACCACAGGTTTGTATGCATAAACATACGAGTTTTATTTATTTTTATACAAAAAATCTTTATTTTCATCTAGACAATCCCCAAATCCTATGTTACTATATCTTAGACAATTATGAGTAGGGATTAATGAAAGGGAAGTGTATGGCTTACTGCACGCCACAATACAAGAGCATACCCCATGTACCGATCGTGAGGAACGGGTTAGCTTCTCTTTTCCCATCAGAAGTGTCACTGAAAAAGGAATTATTGTTTTCAAAATAGTAAGACGAAGGTCTTGCTATTTTTTTTAATAAAATGTTTGAATTTTTGTTGACACAAACAGGTTTAGAAAGGCGGAAAGAAGATGAAGCTGCGCTCTAAGGACATTTTGGGGCTGGATCACATGGAACCGGAAGAAATAGGTCTCATCCTGGACACCGCGGTAGATATGAAAAAAATTGTGGCCAGTAATATGAAGAGGGTCAATTATCTACAGGGTAAAACTGTCATCACTCTTTTTTATGAAAACAGCACCCGCACACGGGTTTCCTTTGAGCTTGCAGCCAAGTATATGGGAGCGCAGGCCGTCAATGTCTCGGTTTCAACCAGCAGTGTCGCCAAGGGAGAAACCCTCATTGATACAGGCAAGACCCTGGATGTGATGGGAACCGATATCATCGTCATGAGACATGGACTATCCGGAGCCCCACACCTTGTAGCCCGAAACGTTGAAGCCTCAGTGATTAATGCTGGGGATGGCATGCACGAGCATCCCACCCAGGCGCTTTTGGATATGTTCACCATGCTGGAGGCCTTTGGGAGCTTAAAGGGTCTGAAGGTGGCTATAATCGGAGATATTTACCACAGCCGTGTAGCGAGAAGCAATATAATCGGACTTACTAAAATGGGCGCAGAGGTTCATGCCTTTGCACCTTCCACGCTAATGCCCCAGGGCATTGAAGTTCTTGGAGCAAAGATTTTCCCCAGCGTTGAAGATGCTGTTAAGGACTGCGATGTGGTCATGGGCTTGAGAGTACAACTGGAGAGACAGAAAAAAGCGCTGTTCCCATCATCCTATGAGTACTCACGTTTCTTTGGCATGAATCCTGATAATCTAAGAGGAGCGAGAAAGAACGCGCTTATCATGCATCCGGGTCCTGTTAATCGGGGTGTTGAGATGACTTCATCCTTGATTGACGGGGATCAATCGGTTATAAATGATCAGGTCACCAACGGCGTAGCCGTGAGAATGGCTCTGCTCTATCTACTAACGGGGAGGGAAGAACTATGAGGCTTTTAATCATAAATGCAACGGTAGTGCATTCGGACAGAATCGAAAAAAACATGAACCTTTTTATAGAAAATGGTGTGCTAACCCTTATGGGCAGTAATATCCAGCAAGAAGCCGATCAGGTGATCGATGCCTCGGGGTTATATGTACTGCCGGGGCTGGTGGATGCCCACTGCCATCTACGCGATCCTGGCTTTGAGTACAAGGAGGATATTGCAAGCGGCACAAGAAGCGCAGCAAAAGGCGGCTTTACATCTGTGGCCTGCATGCCCAACACACAGCCCGTTGTTGATAATCCTACAGTGGTTCGCTATATTATGGATAAAGCTCAAAATGAAGGGATTGTGAATGTTTACCCCATTGGTTCCATCACCAAAGGCCTTGAAGGGATCGAGCTTGCCGAGATGGGCAGCATGAAGGAAGCGGGCATTGTGGCCGTATCAGACGATGGAAAACCCGTTATGAATGGGGCCGTTATGAAAAAAGCGCTTATTTATGCCAACCAATTCAACCTGCCTGTGATCTCCCACTGTGAAGACTTAGACCTTGCTGACGGAGGAAGTATGAACGAGGGGACTGCTTCAACTGTCATGGGCTTAAGGGGGATTCCATCGGCGTCTGAGGATGTAATGGTATCAAGAGAACTTCTTTTGTCGGAATATACCCATGTACCGGTACATGTCGCTCATGTGTCCACAAAGACCTCGGTAGAGCTCATTCGCCAGGCAAAGAAACGTGGAGTGAAAGTGACCGCCGAGACCTGCCCACACTACTTTACCCTCACCGAAAAGGCATGTACGGGCTACGATACTCATGCCAAAATGAACCCGCCTCTTCGTGCTGACGAAGACCTGCAGGCTGTGGTTGAGGGTTTGAAAGACGGGACCCTGGATATCATTGCCACAGACCATGCACCCCATCACCGGGACGAGAAAAACAGAGAATTTGATCTTGCACCCAATGGTATTGTGGGTTTTGAAACAGCCTTACCGCTGTCCTTCACCTACCTGGTTGAAAAGGGTATCCTGACCCTGCCTGAGCTGGTCTACAAGCTTGCAGCAAAACCTGCTGAAATACTTCATCTGGATAAGGGCACCATAACCTGCGGCAAGGCAGCTGACCTTATTTTAGCGGATTTTGACACCGAGTATGCCATTGACGTATCAAGCTTTGCATCAAAGGGCAAAAACTCACCCTATGATGGCTATAAAGTGAAAGGCAGAGTGATGGCCACTCTGGTAGGCGGAAAGATTGTTTATGAATATGAGAATGGAACACTTTGATAGAAAGCTATAATTAATAAGGAGGAGACAACATGAATTTTTCGGATAGGTTAGCAGAGCAAGTCCTGCTAAAAAAGAATCCTTCTGTTCTTGGACTTGATCCAAAACTTGAATTTATCCCCCCATCCATAAGGGAAAAGGCCTTTGAAGAAAATGCCTGCCCATTTATGGCAGCAGCCAAAAGCATTGTTGAATTTAACATAAGACTAATGGATGCGGTATATGATATAATTCCTGCTGTAAAACCACAGCTTGCCTACTACGAGATGTATGGTGTTGAGGGTATTCGGGCCTTTAATGAGACGGTGCGTTATGCAAAAAGCAAGAACCTGCTGGTCATTGCCGATGGTAAGCGAAATGATATCGGTACAACGGCTGAAGCTTATGCCGCGACCTATCTTGGCCAGACAGACATCAACGGTAAAGGGCAGGAAGCTTACAATACGGACGCGCTGACGGTCAACGCCTATCTGGGTGTGGACGGAATCAAGCCCTTTGTTTCAGCTTGCGAGCAGTATGGCAAGGGCATATTTGCCCTTGTAAAAACCTCCAATCCTTCATCCGGCCAACTACAGGACTTAAAGCTAAACGATGGACGAACTGTTTATGAGGCCATGGCTGATCTGGTCAATGAATGGGGCAGTACAACGGTAGGACAATGCGGATATTCATCCGTTGGTGCTGTAGTGGGGGCTACCTACCCCAAACAGCTTGAAGAATTGAGAAAAAGAATGCCAAAGGCCTGGATTCTGGTTCCGGGCTATGGCGCTCAGGGTGGATCAGCATCCGATGTAGCATATGGCTTTGATAAAAACGGCCTGGGAGCGGTGGTCAATGCTTCAAGAAGCCTCATGTGTGCTTATAAGCTTGAAGCCTGGAAGGACAAGTTTACACAGGAAGATTTCCAGGAGGCTGCACGGGCTGAAGCTGAGCGTATGAAGAAGGATATCGGCACCGCTATAGGTTTTTGATAGAAAGGAAAACATTATGAAAGCGATACTGGCTCTGGACGACGGAACCCAATTTTTCGGTGAAGCCTTTGGTGTCACAGGAACCTGTGTAGGCGAAATCGTGTTCAATACAGGGATGACAGGCTATCAGGAGGTTCTTACCGATGCCTCCTACGCCGGACAAATTGTGGCCATGACCTATCCGCTCATTGGAAACTATGGTGTCAATGAGGATGATAAAGAGTCCCTTAAGCCCCAGGTGAAGGGCTTTATCGTAAGGGAGCTCTGTGATGAGCCCAGTAACTGGCGCTCCTCCGAGTCTCTCAATAGTTATTTGACACAGCATAATATTATGGGGATACAAGGGATTGATACAAGGGCCCTCACCAGAATACTGAGGGAAAAGGGTACCATGAATGGCGTTATATCCTCCGACCCTCATTTTAAGCTTGAGGATTGGATGGATAAAATTCATGATTATCGCATTATCAAGCCCGTTGACGAGGTGACTGTCCGGGAGGTGCAAACCTATAAGGGAACCGGTCACCGGGTTGCACTTCTGGATTACGGAGTAAAAACAAACATCATAATTTCCCTTCAAAAGCGTGGCTGCGAGGTTCATGTTTATCCGGCCTCATCCACGGCAGAAGAGATTCTCGCTAGGAACCCCGATGGCATAATGCTCTCTAACGGCCCTGGCGACCCCAAGGACTGTGAATTTCAAATCAGCGTCTTAAGAGACTTATTGGGCAAAAAGCCCATCTTCGGCATCTGCCTGGGTCATCAGCTTACTGCTCTGGCTTATGGGGGTGATACAGGAAGGCTCAAGTATGGTCATCGCGGCGGCAATCATCCTGTAAAGGATCTTGCCAAGGATCGAACCTACATTACCTCTCAAAACCACGGCTACGCGGTGCTGGCTGATAAGCTTGATCCCAGAAAGGCCGTAGTAAGCCATATTAATATGAACGACAATACGGTAGAGGGCGTAAGATACCTGGATACTCCGACCTTCACGGTTCAATTCCATCCTGAGGCTTCTCCGGGGCCTATGGACACGGCGTATCTCTTTGATGAATTCATTTCACTCATGGATGCTCACAAATAGCTAGGAGGTTCAGACAATGCCAAAAAGACAGGATGTTAAACGAGTATTGGTTATAGGCTCGGGCCCCATCATAATCGGTCAGGCGGCAGAATTCGATTACGCCGGCACCCAGGCCTGCCAGGCCCTTAAAGAAGAAGGAATTGAAACCATTCTGGTCAATAGTAATCCGGCCACTATTATGACCGATAATGAGATTGCTACTAAAGTATATATCGAACCTCTAAATGTTGAGGTTGTTAAAAATATCATTAGACAGGAGAAGCCCGACAGTATCCTGCCTACGTTGGGTGGCCAGACCGGCTTGAACCTGGCCATGGAACTGGCTGAATCCGGGTTCTTGATGGAGCAGGGCGTCAAGCTCTTGGGTACGGCTGTTGAAGCTATCCGGATGGCTGAAGATCGGCAGGCCTTCAAGGATACCATGGAGCGCATCGGTGAGCCATGTATCCCAAGTAAGGTTGTTAACACGTTAGAGGATGCTCTGGAGTTCGCGAAAGTCATCGATTATCCTGTGGTGGTTCGTCCGGCCTATACCTTAGGCGGCACCGGCGGCGGTATTGCCTATGACGAGGAACAGCTCAGGGATATCGGTTCCAACGGTCTTCGCCTCAGCCGTGTGCATCAGGTTTTAATAGAAAAATGCATCTCGGGGTGGAAGGAAATTGAGTACGAGGTCATGCGTGACGGCAAAGGCAATGTCATCACGGTCTGTAATATGGAGAACATCGACCCGGTTGGCGTTCATACAGGTGACAGCATTGTTGTGGCTCCTTCCCAGACCCTGGCCGATAAAGAATACCAGATGCTCAGAACGGCATCATTAAACATTATTACAGCTCTGGGCATCGAGGGTGGATGTAACTGCCAGTTTGCACTGCATCCCACCAGCTTTGAATATGCGGTTATTGAGGTTAATCCCCGTGTCAGCCGCTCTTCAGCTCTGGCTTCAAAAGCCACGGGCTACCCCATTGCCAAGGTGGCCACCAAGATTGCCATAGGCTATGGTTTGGATGAAATCAGGAATGCCGTAACGGGAAAGACCTATGCCTGCTTTGAGCCCACATTGGATTACTGCGTCGTCAAGATACCCAAATGGCCCTTTGATAAATTTGTTAAGGCCCGACGTACTCTGGGAACCCAAATGAAGGCCACCGGTGAGGTCATGGCCATTGGCAACTCCTTTGAAGGAGCTCTTATGAAGGCTGTGCGTTCATTGGAGTTAGGTATTAAAACACTGGAAACGCCTCTCTGCAAAGAGCTTGACAATAAAGCCCTTATAGAAAAGCTTCACAATATTGACGACAACCGTCTGCTGGTTATTGCCGAAGCTATCCGCCGGGGTGTGGCCCTGGAGGAGATCAACGACATTACGAAAATTGACCTATGGTTCCTTCACAAGTTCAAGAAGATTGTCGACATGGAAGAGCATTTAAAGACCTTGACACGCGACACTCTGAACCGTCAAGCTCTTTTGAAAGCCAAGAAAATGGGCTTCTTGGATGACGTCATTGGAAAGTATGTAAAGACAACGAAAGAAGATATAAAGGCAAAACGGCGGGAGTGGGAGATCAGGCCAGCATATAAGATGGTGGATACCTGCGCTGCCGAGTTTGAGGCACAAACACCTTATTATTACTCAACATACGACGAGAATACCGAATCGGTGCCCACAAAGAATAAAAAGGTTATTGTGCTGGGCTCGGGGCCCATCCGTATCGGTCAGGGGATAGAGTTTGATTACTGCTCGGTTCACTCGGTATGGGGGCTCAAGGAAGAAGGGTACGAGGCCATTATCATCAACAATAACCCTGAGACGGTGTCCACCGACTTTGATACCTCCGACAGGCTTTATTTTGAGCCGCTTACACCAGAGGACGTAGAGGAGATCATTGAGCTGGAAGCACCCGATGGCGTGATTGCCCAATTCGGTGGCCAGACTGCTATAAAGCTTACAAATCCTTTGGCAGATGCAGGCGTCAGAATCTTCGGCACAAGTGCCAAGGACGTGGACGCAGCCGAGGATCGTGAAAAGTTTGATGCCATCCTGGAAGCCTTGAATATTCCAAGACCCCAGGGCAGTACTATCTATACTCTGGAAGAAGCTCTGGAAGCGGCCAACCGCTTAGGTTATCCCGTGCTGGTGCGCCCCTCCTATGTCCTGGGCGGTAAGGGTATGGAAATTGCCTATAGCGACAAGGACGTCATCGAGTTCATGGAAATCATCAATAGGGAAGAGCAGGAGCATCCCATACTGGTTGATAAATATATGATGGGCAAGGAGCTTGAGGTGGACGCCATTTGTGACGGTGAAAGCATCCTGATTCCGGGCATCATGGAGCATCTGGAGCGGGCAGGGGTTCACTCCGGCGATAGTATCTCTATGTATCCGCCCCAGAGCCTGTCCTTTAAGATTAAGAACAAGATAATTGATTACACCGAAAAGCTGGCCATGGCCTTGAATGTCATTGGTATGGTTAATGTCCAGTATGTGGTGTTTAACAATGAGGTTTATGTTATCGAGGTCAATCCCAGGTCCAGCCGTACGGTACCCTATATCAGCAAAGTGACCGGCATTCCCATGGTCAACATCGCAACCCGTATCATGATGGGCAAAAAGCTGTCGGATTTCCCCTATGGTACAGGGCTTTATCAGGAAAGCGAATATGTGGCGGTGAAGGTGCCTGTGTTCTCCTTTGAGAAGCTCCATGATGTGGACACCAGCCTGGGGCCTGAAATGAAATCCACCGGTGAGGTGCTGGGAATTGCCAAGAATGTTCACGAAGCCACTTTAAAAGGTCTTGCAGGAGCGGGCTTTAAATTTCCCGAGCCTGGAAGCGGCATACTGTTTACGGTTCGTGATTCCGATAAACCTGAGCTGGTGGATCTGGCCGACGGCTTTGAGCGGTTGGGATACACCCTCTACGCAACAGGCAAAACCGCCCTTTACCTGAATCAACATGCCATTGCCACAAATGCGGTTAAGAAGCTCAACGAAGGCTCTCCCAACATCATTGACCTCATGGAGCAAGGCAGGATTCAGATGATTGTGAATACCCCTACAAAGGGTCGAAGCTCAGAACGGGATGGCTTCAGAATAAGAAGAAAATCGGTCGAACGCTCTATTCTGTGCCTTACAAGCCTGGATACCGCCTTTGCGGTACTGCGCAGCCTCCAGATGAATAAAAAGCCCGAAGAACTGGATATTGTGAATTTAGACGTCTTTAAGCATTAAGAGGACTATAAAAAGTCCTCTTAATGAGGACTCACATAGTTGGGCAGCGTCACTTTGACCCATTCATCACAGTAGTAGCCATAATGGCTTTCTACTGTTTTTTTCTTAAGGTCAAAGATTGATGTACAGCCCTCTATGCATATTTCACGTTTATCACGGCTTCTGGGATTTTTCGCATAATAGGAAGGGTATTTGCCATTCGGAGCGAGATAGTCAATGAGCTGCTTGGCCATCTGATAATTGATGCTTCCTCTTTCGCGAAGCGCCTCTAAAACCTGATCGTTCAATACGTCATACCGCCATTGGATGTCATTAATTTTATCTCCAACTACCATGGCAGTCCAGGGATGCATGGCATAGAACCGCATTTCCGGAATAATAAAGTGGTTGGTAGTAATAATCAGATTGTCGGACTCCTCTCTCTGAGGTGCAAAATAGTATTGTGAGGGGCAGTTTTTTTCATTCAAGGTTCTGTTGATATAACCTGTAGAGCTGAAAGCATGAGGATGAATCATCTTTTTTGAAGATGTCACTTTATTGTAGTATTGCCACAATGGAGGGTTATATTTGAGGTATTCAAGAGGATAGCGGTAATCGTTCCAGCGTACCATTAGACCGTTTTGGTAAGGTGCAGACCAAAATTGGTTGATAAAATGGTAGTCAGGCAGCGAAGGCAGGTAATTCTCAGAAGGATATCTGAGAGGATCAGGCTGGTGTTCCGATTTCACAGCCTCAATAACACAGGCTCTGTCTTGGTCTCCATCTGAAATGATGTAATTCCATGATACACCTCTTTGGGTATCCCTCATGATTTGTATCATTTGATCTGCGTTTGTTCCGTATTGTATGCATTTTCGGGCGAGGAGCAGAGAATTTATACCTATATTTTCAGGATTACAGTTGAAGGCCGGGCTCATATCAACCCCTATACCCACACCATGAATATTCATGGCAGATATGCTCCCTATTATTCCGGGTGCAGTTATGCTCACAAATGGAGAAACACGTTTGCCTTTTTTGTCTATTGGGTTACAGATCAGCATGGTGGCAGTATTTTGAAAAACGTCGGCGGTTGGAAACATAAAATCCCTGCCAAAATAGTGGCCGTTTCCTGCCGCTTTCCCGAATACAGAAAAGGCATTGCACATGATGGGGATATCCAGATCGGATGGCTTGATGTCGGCAACAGACATTAATAAGAAATTCCCGGAATAGACCATGGACAGGATGATATCAAAGCCTAAATTCAATGTGATAAGACGCTCCAGACTGACTTTTGTTACCGGATTTTGCGCTTTGCATCCCTCAAAAACACCCTGAATTTCATCCTTAACGTCCTGGGGCATCTTCGTAAACTCTGCTTTCGAAAGTACCGATATCACATAAGTCAGAGTTTCACCCAGAAGCTTTATTCGTTCCAGAATCTTACTGCCGATAAACCTGAAAGCAATTTTATCTGTAAATTGCCCGGTCATATCGGCTATTTCATTTTCGGCAAGCAGGCCAAGGAGATACCCCATTTCATAGTGTGTTCCTTCGAGATAGTATATTTTCTTTTTTTGACCGGTGTCGTAGTTAAATGCAGTTTTATGCTCGGCCATTATTCCTACTCTATTGAATTTGGTGACGACTCTTTTTACTTCATATCCATCCTTGTTAAAAGCATTCGTCAATCGCAAAATTTGCTTGTTACCGTCAGTTTGATGCACCAAAACCAGTCCTTGATCTTAAGCATTAATCCAGCCAATATATCCTATGATAGCTACTGGATTCCGTACACAAACTCTTATAAATCACGCACCACAAGCCTTGACTTATAATCAGAATGACAAGAGGACACCCTTTTGGGTATCCTTCTGCAGTACGAGTAATCATGGTATCCTTGATGGTGCGGAGGGACGCCCCATCAATTCAACAAGAAATAATAATATGAAGAGTGGCTCTTGTCCTAAGGCTAGAGTAACAAATATCCTTTTAAATAACCTGACATTTTCCTTAAAAGTTTCTTACGATTGGCCATAGAAGGCATCATAGTGACATAGAAAGAAGTGGTGCTCTCATGGAGAAATTCCAGAATTCTAAGATTGACAATGTCTAAAAAACCACTTATAATAACCTTACCCGTTACAAGAGTTCGTTCCTAAAGAACAAGCCTCGACCCATAAGGGAAATCAAACATTTCCAACGGGGGCCCAAGTTATTGATACTTCGTATTAATAACCTTTGTCATAAACTTGCGGACATGGCGGAATGGCAGACGCACTAGATTTAGGATCTAGCGGGTGACCGTGGAGGTTCAAGTCCTCTTGTCCGCACCAAAAGGCTCATGCGAAAGCATGAGCTTTTTTTAACAAAGGGACTTGAACCTGGCGTAGCACGAGATCGAGCGAAAGCGAGAGGTGAGTGCGACCTACCGACATTCATCTCGACTTCTTTGGCGATTCCGGGGAAGTCAGCATGTTGACTAGCATATTCGTTACTTCTTCTCGCAGTATGTCTAAATTTATACTCTTGTGATAACCAAAGGCATGTTCTTGCCCCATTATTTCTGCAAAAGTATAGAGAATATATATTTTTTCTTTCAGGTTCTGTATACTGATGTCTGGGCTATCAAACACCCTTACAATAGAAGAATAGAGCATATCCTCATAAACAGCAAAATGATTCATGATTTCCGGGTCTATTTCCTGCATTTTCCCCAATTCAGCGACTGTTTTTTGGGAAGTTATATATAGCTTTATATACAAATCGATGCATTTATCAATAAACGCTTTAATATCGATTGGTTTGGGCGTATTGGCCAATTCATCGGCCAATGGCTGATAATGCGTATTCAGATAGTCTTCAAATGCGGCCAAAAAAATGTCTTTTTTGTCCCTAAAATAGCTGTAAACCGTTCCGGTAGAAACTCCTGCTGCTTGAGCGATTTCAATTGTGTTTGTATTATAGTAGCCTTTTTCACAAAACACTTCGAATCCAGCTTGTATGATTCTATTCTTCTTTTCAATGGAGCGTTTTTGTTTCGGCTCACGGATTGGAATATCACTCAACATAATCACCCTTTCTCTATAGCATTTAGTATACTGCCATGACTGCATCCAGTCAAGAAACATGAAATAAATTTCATATTTGTGTTGACAGGGAATCGGGCTTTGCTTATAATACGAATATGAAAAATTATTCATATTAAAAAGCCTCTGCGGCATGGATGGTTGCGCGTAACAACCTCTATACAAAGGCAAAAATGGCAAGGGGATATAGGGAAAAGCAACATTCTGTATTGTTTAGCAGAGCTGGGTTCTAGTAAAATGGTGAAAAGTGGATTTATTAGAGCGATGGATCCTGAAAAAGCGGCTTTGTCTATATGGAGTTCTTTTATAGGTTTTAATCTGATGATTTCGCTGCATAAATATCTGACTCTTGACTAGGGTGAAGAGCTGTTTCGCACACAGTCCGATGTTATTTTGAAGGGGATTAGAACTGATCGACGATGATGCGGCCAATATTACCCACCATATCGGGGAAGCGAGGGTGGATGTCATAGCCTTTCAGCATGCTGTGAACGATATCATACAGGCAATCCTGTGTGATCAAGAAGGCATCGACACCATCTATTCCGACTGGATGGAAACCCTACCAAAAATGATCGCCATCTTGCAGCGGGAAGTCACGGACGGCACTTTAGAGCAACACGCCAAGGCCGGTTTCCTTGGATTGATCCGCAACCTTATTAAGGTCTTGAAGAAGGATGGTATCATAGCCATGAACCATTATATGTTCCAGTTGGATCTGGATTGGGGCTATCCGGAGGATTTGTTTGAGAATATGTTACCCATGGTAAGGAAGTGGCTCTGTGAGGTAACAGAGTGCGAGGAAATCTTCTTTGAGGGCTTCCACTCCAATTGGTGGATTTTCTTGAAGAAGAAATAGCATCTGAGACATTTAATAGATGATTACACACGGAGGAGAGACTATGAACGATATACTTTCTGTCACCAATTTAGTCAAGCGCTATGGCGCGGTAACCGCCGTCGATGGTGTCAGCTTCAGCGTCCCCACCGGCGCGTTATTCGCGTTTTTGGGGCCAAACGGCGCAGGTAAATCCAGCACCATTCACTGCATCTGCACGCTGCAGGGCTTTGATGCGGGCAGTATCACGCTGGCTGGGCACCAGGCCGGGCGTGAGGATGATGCGATCCGTCGCGCCATCGGCGTGGTCTTTCAGGATTCAGTGCTGGACGGCTTGCTGACCGTGCGAGAGAACCTCAGCGCCCGCGCAGCCATGTATGGGATCACCGGTAAGGCATTCCAAAAGCGCTTGGTAGAGGTATCCGATGTGGTAATGCTGGGTGAATTCATGGATAGGCGCTACGGCAAGCTCAGCGGTGGACAGAAACGGCGCGCTGATATCGCACGCGGTTTGATCCATACCCCGCAGGTACTATTTCTGGATGAACCCACTACCGGGTTGGATCCGCAGACTCGTTTACGCGTATGGGAGTGCATCCGCCAGTTGCAAAAGGATACCGGCGTAACCGTGTTTTTAACCACCCACTATATGGAGGAAGCCGCCCGCGCCGATCTGGTGGCCGTAATCGACCACGGTAAGCTGATTGCCCAGGATACGCCGCTGCGCTTGAAAGCGCAGTACGGGCAGCATAAGCTGCGGCTTATCCCCGGTAACGAGGCGGACAGGGCTGCGCTAGAGAAGTACCTGAATGATCGGGGACTAGCCTACCGTCCGCACGCGGAGTATATCACGGTGGGTCTTGCCAATACGCTGGATGCGGTGGATATTGTAAACGATGTGCGCTCTATGCTCAGCGAGTTTGAGCTGATGCGCGGTAGTATGGACGATGTATTCCTCGCCCTGACCGGGCGTGAAATCCGTGAAGGGAATGAGGTGGACTAGATGAGTGTAACGCTTCGTTTGGCAAAGCGCAATATCGCGCTGTATTTCCGTGATCCAATGTCGGTATTTTTCTCAGTGCTGGGTGCGTTGATCGTGCTTTTGTTATATGTACTGTTCCTGGGCGACATGCAGGTACAGGAGCTTTCCAGAAACATGCCCCAGGCATCGCTTTCGGATATTAAATTCTTTGTCAATGCCTGGGTGATGGGCGGCATCCTGTCCATCTCTACGCTGACCGCCTCACTGGGGGCGATGGCCACCATGGTGGATGACCGCCACCGAGGGATGTTAAAAGACTTCCGCATCGCACCTGTTAAGCGCTGGCAGCTGGTGATGGGGTATCTGCTCTCGACGGCGTTGTCAAGCCTGATGATCAACATCGTGCTGTTTTTCGCAGCCGAGGTGCTGATCGTGCTGGGCGGAGGAACCTGGCTAAGCCTTGCAGTTGCTGTTAAGGTTCTTGGCCTATTGGTGCTGTGCTGTATCTGTTTTACAGCTATTAGCGCGTTTTTGGTATCGCTGGTGAAAACCCCGGGAGCCTTTGGAGGCTTAAGCAGCATCATCGGTACGCTAATGGGCTTTTTATCCGGCGCTTATATGCCTATCGGCGCGTATACCACCACGGTGCAGACGCTCGTTACGCTGCTGCCCTTCAGTCATGGCGGCGCATTGCTGCGCGGACTCTTTTTGGAAGAGCCCATACGCCGGATATTTGAAGGCGCACCCGCAAACATCACCAACGAGGTTTTAAAAGAATTTGGCGTAAACCTGGCGCTGGGTGGCCATGTACTCTCACCTGTCGTCATGTTGCTGACCATCGCGGGATTTGGCGTGGTCTTCTTCGTTTTGGCAGTATGGCGAATGTCACGCAGCAAGGAGCTCTAGTCACTTGTTGCGCAGTATTCGGAAAATAAGGAGAGAAATGAAATGGCGAAATTTACCTAAGCATTGAGCCTGAAAATACATATGCTAGAAGTCTGTCTGAAAATGTCGAATTCATTTCTACCGGCACGAGGTTTGAAGGCGAACTGGTCTTCAGAAGAGGATAAAATAAGGAGTATTGATATGTGTAATCAAGGTTTATATTTCCGAAAAATAGAAGAGGCAGATATAGCACTAATGAATGCATGGCTTCATAAGCCATACATTTTGCACTGGTATGAAGATCCTGAGGCATGGATTGACGAGATTAAGCAACGAAATGGTGATTTTGCGTTCATTCATCATTTTATCGTAATGGAGGATGAGCGGCCAATTGGCTTCTGCCAATATTATGATTGCTACAACGCAGGAGAAGAATGGTATTCTGTTCATACACCCGGCGAAACGTATAGCATTGATTATTTGATCGGTGAAGAACAGTATCTTCGTAAAGGATATGGTAAAAAGATCATACGAATGCTCATTAATAGAATTCGTGAAGAAACGCAGGCAAAAGAAATTATTGTTCAACCGGAAGAAGAAAATATGTCATCCTGCAAGACGCTTGTTTCATGTGGTTTTAAATATGACAAAACCGCTGCCTATTTCCATCTGAATCTGCAAAATCACATGATTGCAGAGGTAATCAATGAAGATTTCAGGGGTTGTGCTTTAATTTGTAAAAATAACAAAACACTACTCCAAAAGGCATATGGTTATGCCGATCTTCCAAATAAAATACAAAACCAAGACGATACGAAGTTTGCTACGGCCTCCGCTGGAAAAGTTTTTGTTGCAGTCGGGATATTACAGCTCATTGAAAAAGGATTACTGCATTTTGATGACAAAATCAGTAAAATATTGGATTTCGACTTAAAGCAAATCGACCCTAATATAACAATTGAACAGCTACTGACTCACACTTCTGGAATACCGGACTATTTTGACGAATCTGTAATGGATGCCTATGAAGCGTTGTGGGTCGACTTTCCTAATTATAAAATAAGATCAAATAAGGATTTGCTTCCTCTTTTTGTTGACAAGCCAATGATGTATCCCTGCGGCACTAAATTTCAATACAACAATACGGGATTTGTCGTATTGGCGTTGGTTATTAAGAAAATAACAGGGCTGGAATTTGATCAATATTTGAATGACAATATTTTTACTCCTTGCAGGATGTATAATACGGGATACTATGAACTGGATAGATTACCCGCAAAATGTGCTACAAACTATATTCATGATGAAGAAAGAAATGACTATCGGACCAATATTTTTAGTGTAGATGCCAAAGGAACTGGTGCCGGAGGCGCTTTTACCACGGTTGGCGATATAAAACTGTTTTGGGAATGCTTATTGTCCTATCAATTACTTTCTTCGACGATGACGAGAAATATGCTTTCACATCATAGCGGTGAGGAAAAATGCTATGGATACGGAATCTGGCTTAAAAAAGCAAAAGACAGTTTTGTACCATATTTTCAAGGGTGTGATCCTGGTGTGAGCTTTATTTCATCTTATGACACGGAAAAAGAACTGATGGTTGTTTTGGTCAGCAACTACGGAGATGATGTTTGGCAATTGCTGCATGAGATAAACGGTACATTTGAATGACAGCGATTTGGGGATCATATCAGAAATAGCAGTATGTGTTTCTATGTTGCTGTGGTATGGTACAATTATGTTTGTTAGTTATTGGAACATAAAGGAAAAAAGATGAGGTAGAGGTGAAAGAAATGGCTGTAGACAAGCAATATTTATCAGATGTTGAAGCGATATTGTCTCATAGACATGATAATGGAGGCGATCTTTGGACTACACCTGATAAACGTCTGCTAAAGGGAGCCCCGTTCTCAACTCTGGAAAGCGTACTTCATCTATTGGAATTGGGGATGGAACCCACGGAGCCTTTACTAAAAGCCACCGCCGAATTGATTTTTAGCACCTGGCAGGAGGATGGACGTTTTAAGTTGTACCCGAAAGGCTCTATTTACCCCTGCCAAACTATCCACGCCGTCGATGTACTTTGTCACATGGGGTATGCTGCTGATACCAGACTGCAAAAAACCTTCCAGCATCTTTTAGATATTCAATATGCCGATGGAGGCTGGCGCTGTAATAAATTCAGCTTTGGCCGGGGCCCGGAAACGGAGTATTCAAATCCCTTCCCAACACTTACCGCCTTGAATGCGTTCCGCTTTAGCGACTACCTCAACAAAGAACCAGCACTTGATAAGGCTGTGGATTTTTTGCTGGAGCATTGGACAATTAGGAAGCCCATTGGCCCGTGCCACTATGGAATTGGCACATTGTTTATGCAGGTCGAATACCCTTTCCGGAACTACAATCTTTTTGTTTACGTCTATGTTTTATCCTTTTACAACCGGGCAAAGAAGGACAAGCGTTTTCTCGAGGCTTTGGAAACACTGGAATCTAAAATGTTGAATGGGCAGATTGTGGTCGAGCGTATTGTTCCAAAGCTGGCCAAGCTTTCTTTCTGTAGAAAAGGGGAGCCAAGTGGATTGGGAACAAAACGCTATCATGAAATTCTAGAAAACCTAGGTTGAATTGATTAAAAGATATCGTTTTAGATAAAAGGCTCATGTGAAAGCATGGGTCTTTTTTAGGCTATAACGGATCGAGGTTTAAATGGAAACAACCGCAGCATATATTTAGATAATCATCGAAATATATGTTGCTTATTTATCTAAATATGAATATACTAATATTAGATGAATGACTAAATAATACTATGATGATTATGATATATAAAGTAACAGGAGGTATTTTAAATGAACATAAAGTTTAATAGAGGTTTATCACGGGTACACGACGCAATGCAGGGCTTGGTTAACTGCTATAAGGATAATTATAAACAATTATACGAAGAGTATGACCTTAGTCTGAATAAGGCATCTGAGGAAGCTTTCAGCTTTATAAAGGAAAGAATAAATTATGATATCCCATATTGTGACCTCTTCTTTAGCAGAGAAACAGAGGCAGCCGTTGCCTTTACCAGATCAAGATTTATACCATCCAATTTGACAATCGACAACTTTGTTGACTATCTCATGGTGTTAAGTGATGAAGAAGTCAAGCTCGTTATTCTTTCAAGCTTAAATTCTGCAGGACTTAATATAAGCTATGAGGAGCTCCTGCCCATTTCTCAAGATGAAACCAGAATACATGATTTCTTAAGAAAGCTAAAGTTATCTTCCTCAATAAAGTGGGAGGCACTGGAATTTTTCAGAGACGTGCGTAATTCCATGAAGGGATTTATTGATCTTGTAAAAAGATATATCCCTATCTATAAAAAGGTCATAAGTAACAATAAAAAGCTCATAGAAGGCTTCGAGAATTATATAGAGAACGGTATTGAATCTGAGGGAGAAGCCTTCTTTACAAAACTCGTAAGAGACTCCATCAGCCTCGATGCAGAGCAAATAATTGTTGGTACACTCTTTTTCCGTTCCAGAAACCTTATTTGTGCCACTGTAGGAGAAAAATTATACGTTTTTATCGGTATGGACTATGAAGAAACAGCAAGACTTGCCCTTGGTGATGGAGATAGCGTTATAAGTGTTTTTAAAAATCTTGCAGACAAAACAAGGTTTCACATTCTAAACTTACTTAAAGACAGGGAGCTCTACGGCCAAGAGATTGCTGAAAAGGTTGGAATTACCATGGCGACTGTGTCATACCACATGAATTATCTTCTGGCCTCAAATCTCGTAAAGCTGGAAAAGGTAGGGCAAAAGGGCTACTACTCACTGAAAAAAGACGCTTTGAAGAAAAGTTTAGATTTTTTAAGTAATAACTTTGACCTTTAATTTAATGAAGGAGAGTCGGGATGATGATACAAGAATATCAAAGCCTATACAATAAAAGGCCAACTAGTGAATTGGATGGTTACTGCAGATTAGAAGGCGTGTCTCCTCTTTTTATCTACATGACTGCGGAGAAAGAGAAGGTTTATCCGAAACCTAAGAATGCTGTGAAAAGTTTAAAATATTTATTCAAAAAAAGGATGGGAATCTCCTAAGGATTGTAACCATCCCATATGAACTGATACAATTAATGAAGAGGAAATAGAATCCGCCACAATACAACAACAGCCATGTGATTTTTGAAATGAAGGCAACGCCCATTATATTGTTCTTTATACTACCGGGAACGGTCATAAGTGCTCAAACCCGGCTTATTTTGATTGGCTTGACTATTATGTGAATTTGTATTCACAACCCTGAAAAAGTATGATATGATTTAGTTGTACGTACAAGTTTATCTTGATAGCTTACTATGTTGACAAGCAGGTGCAATATGCAGAGCTCAAATGAACCGAAGTATCAACAGCTAAAAAATTTTATTGTAGATTACATCCAGCAGGGCGAACTGAAGCAAGGGGATCGTATCTTTTCAGAAATGGAACTGACGGAACGCTTTGAAATCAGCCGCCATACCGTTCGCAAAGCCCTTGGAGATTTGGTAAATGAGGGATGGCTGTATACGGAACAGGGCAGCGGAACCTTTGTATCGGATCCGATCAAAATCAACAAGGATAAATCCAAGCTTATCGGTGTTGTAACCACTTATATCAAGGATTATATTTTCCCGGAAATCATTTCAGGGATTGAGAAAGTGCTGAGTGACGCCGGTTATAGCATCATTCTATGCAATACAGGTAATAAAATCGAGAAGGAACGCCAGGTTCTTATGAATCTTTTGAACAGCCAGCTTGACGGGATCATTCTGGAACCTACAAAAAGCGTTTTCCCTAACCACAATAAGGACCTTTTTGATAAGCTATTCGAACGAAGGGTTCCTGTTGTCAATATCCATTCAGTGTACAGCAACATCCCTGCTTCCTATGTTGTCGAGGATGACAGGAAGGCCGGTGCCATCGCTTCGGAGCACCTTTTGGAGCTGGGTCATAAAAAGATTGCAGGGATTTATAAGAACGATGATGCTCAGGGGTATGGGCGTTATGAAGGATTTGTCAACTCCTTAAGGCGTCATGGGCTCCCCATCTATGAGGATGCAATCCTTTGGTACAACACAGAAGACAAGAAAGCCCTTTTCTCCAAGGAAAATATCAGGAAAATGATGAAAAGAATAGAAGGCTGCACCGGCATCATCTGCTACAATGATGAAGTTGCAATTGATTTTCTTAACATTCTTAAGAAAGTCGATAGAAGTGCTTTGGATCGTTTATCTGTTGTGAGCTTTGATAATTCCGGCATGGCCAGGAATTCAGAGTATAAGTTGACTTCGGTTGCCCACCCGAAGGCTATGCTGGGAGAAAGGGCCGCCCAGGCACTGCTGGATATTATTAATGATCCGCATAAGATCATCCATGAGGTGATGGAACCGGTTTTAGTCCTGGGAGAATCTACCCGGGCCTGCAAGTAAATTTTTTTCAGCTCACATGTACGTACAAGTATTAAGTAAAATAAATATTTGTACGTACAGATATATAGGTTGCCGTAAAAAAATAAATTAAATGGAGGAGAATGATATGGTAGAAGCAAGAAAACTCGAATTTTGGTTTATTACAGGAAGCCAGCATCTCTATGGCCAAGAAACCCTCAGGCAAGTGGACGAACACTCAAAGGAAATAGCCTCATTCATTGATCAGCAGCAATCCATGCCATACAGGATTATTTTCAAGCCTGTTGTCACCACCTCTGACGAGATCAGAACTATTTGCATGGATGCCAATTCGGATACCAATTGTACAGGATTGATCACCTGGATGCACACCTTTTCGCCGGCCAAAATGTGGATATCCGGGCTTACAATACTAAACAAGCCGCTTTTGCATCTACATACCCAATTTAACAGGGATATTCCCTGGGACAGCATCGATATGAATTTTATGAATCTGAACCAATCTGCCCATGGTGACAGGGAATACGGGTTTATCGGTGCAAGATTGAGGCTGCCCAGAAAGGTTGTTGTCGGGTACTGGAAGGATCCTGAGGTTATTTCAAAGATAGCTGCATGGGAGAAGACAGCAGCCGGGTTTATGGAAAGCAAAACTCTTAAGGTTGCACGTTTTGGAGATAACATGCGGGAGGTTGCAGTTACCGAAGGGGATAAGGTTGAAGCCCAGATTAAATTTGGATGGTCCGTCAACGGTTATGGAATAGGGGATTTTGTAAGTGTTGTCAATCAGGTCTCTGAAAATGAAGTGGATTCCTTATTAGAAGAATATCAAGAATTATATGACATGGCGGACGAGGTCAAAAAGGCGGTCTTTATCATAAAAATCTCCGGGAACAGGCCAAATATGAAATAGCGCTCAAGACTTTTATGAATGCCGGAAATTTTGGAGCCTTCACGACAAATTTTGAGGACCTGTATGGCTTGGAACAATTGCCTGGCTTGGCAGTTCAGAGACTGATGGCAGCAGGTTACGGATTTGGCGGTGAAGGAGACTGGAAAACAGCAGCCCTTACCAGGATAATGAAGGTCATGGCAGGAAACAAGGGGACATCCTTCATGGAGGATTATACCTACCACCTTGAACCCGGAAACGAAAAGATATTGGGCGCGCATATGCTGGAAGTTTGCCCGACCATAAGTGCAGTAAAACCCCGCATTGAGGTTCATCCATTGGGGATAGGCGGTAAGGCAAGTCCTGCCAGATTAATCTTTAATGGCATGAGCGGAAAAGCTGTCTGTCAGGCTGCAGCCGGGAATACCCATGTGCCCACCCGAGGGCGATGCCGGAACCGGCATGGTGGCCACCAACAGCGTGGCTGTTCGTACCGGCAACGTGTCAGCCGGAACCTCGGTCTTTGCCATGATCGTCCTTGAGAAGGAGCTGTCCAGGGTTTATTCAGAAATTGACCTGGTGACGACACCCTCAGGAAAACTGGTGGCCATGGCGCATTCCAACAACTGTACCTCGGATTACGATGCCTGGATAGGCTTATTTGCCGAAGCTGCAAAAGCCCTGGGAATGGAAGTCAGCAAATCCAAGCTTTATGACACCCTGCTGGGCGCAGCCCTTCAAGGAGATCCCGACTGCGGAGGCCTATTAGCCTACGGCTATATTTCAGGAGAGCATATCACCCATTTTGAAGAAGGGCGTCCCATGTTCGTGCGTACCCCGGGCAGCAGCTTCAGTCTTGCCAATTTCATGAGGGTCAACCTGTTTACCTCTCAAGGGGCTCTTAGAACCGGTATGGATATTCTGATGGAAAAGGAATCGGTGCAGGTGGATGAAATCATGGGACATGGTGGCTTTTTCAAGACCAGGGAAGTTGGGCAGAAGGTCATGGCCGCTGCTGTTAATGTTCCTGTTACTGTCATGGAAACTGCCGGAGAAGGCGGTGCCTGGGGCATAGCACTTCTGGCTTCCTATTTGGTCAACCGTGAAGAAGGTCAACAACTGGAGGATTTCCTCAAGGAAAAGGTTTATGCGGAAAAAATCGGAACTACTGTGAAGCCTGATCCAAAGGACGTATCCGGTTTCAACACATTCATGAAACGCTATTTCGAGGGATTGCCCATAGAAAGAGCTGCTGTCGAACATCTTGGTTATGTTTCGCAGTAATTTGGAATGAAGAATGTGAGATTCCACATAAATTTCAGATTCTGATTTGAAGAGGGGATTAAAATGCTTGAAGC
The DNA here is from genome assembly GCA_023443745.1 of Bacillota bacterium. GTDB lineage: Bacteria > Bacillota > Clostridia > DSM-8532 > DSM-8532 > DTU059. Next base: position 80,501 of record JAEZTB010000008.1, on the reverse strand, counting down.
ATTAAAGCAGGACGTCTACGAGGCCAATATGGAGCTTCCAAGGCGCGGCCTTATCACCTATACCTGGGGCAACGTCAGCGGCTTGGACCGCGAAAACGGGCTTTTGGTCATCAAGCCCAGCGGCGTAGAATATAGCGATTTAAAACCTGAGGACATGGTGGTCATGGACTTGAAGGGGAACAAGGTGGAAGGAAGGTACAAACCATCCTCCGATATGGCTACACACCTGGAGCTTTACAAAGCTTTTTCGGAAATTGGCGGTATCGTTCACACGCACTCAACCTGGGCAACCTCCTGGGCTCAGGCCTTAAGGGGGATCCCCTGCTATGGAACTACCCATGCAGATTATTTCTACGGTGAGATCCCCTGCGCAAGGGCTTTGACCACTGAAGAAATTTCAACAAATTATGAAATGAACACTGGGCTTGTCATCATAGAAGCTTTCAGAGACAGAAACCCCATGCACATACCCGGCGTTCTCTGCGCCAATCACGGACCTTTCACCTGGGGAAAAGACGCTTTTGAAGCGGTACATCATGCAGTAGTTTTAGAAGAGGTCGCAAAAATGGCATTCAGGACCGAGAATTTAAGGTCCGGTGTGAAATTCGCACCAGAGGTTCTCCAGGATAAGCACTTCCTTAGGAAGCATGGTAACAATGCCTATTACGGCCAGTAATAGAGGCCGTCCGCGCCAATGAAACCGATTTACGAAAACCTCCGCCATCCATTTTGGATGGCTTTTTCTTTTTTAAATGTGCTGCTTTTAAGTCTTTTATTTTGCCGCTTGAATAATACCGATAGTGGTATTATAATCAAAAGTGGAAACAATGGAGGTGTAGTATGAAAGACATAAATGAGGTTATGCTGAACCCTGTCCGAATGCGAATCATACAAGAGCTTTCCACAAGACGAAGCGTCACTGCGACAGAGCTTTGTGAAAAAATCAGTGATGTTCCGCGGACCACTATGTACCGTCATATCAATATTTTATTGGACAACAACATTTTGTCCGTTGTATCAGAAAAAAAGATTCGTGGGAGCCTTGAAAGAACCCTTGCTTTGAATACGGGGGAAATATCAAAAAATAACACACTTGAAAATGCTTCTCAGAATGCATTGGGCTTTTTGATGAACAGATATGCAAGGTTTCATAACTATTTCAGCGGAGTGAATCCGAACACCGGTAGAGATAAACTTTTTATGAACAATACAATACTGATGATGAATGATAATGAGTTTGACCAATTTTTATCGGAGTTGAGAGAGCTTCTCGTAAAATACAACTTTCAAAATGCGGACGGAAGGAAAGCCAGAGATCTTTCCGTCATATCTGCACCCCCAGAAAGTGAGTGAGCAAATGGGAAAAATCAAAGCGAAAAGAGGTAAAAAGGTAATGACCGTTTTTGCAATTATTTTGGGAATCATTATTTGTCTGAATATAATCGGATTTGCAATCAACAAAGTATTTTTTTCAAATGAGCTTGAAGCTGTCCCGTCTTATGGAAAGATAGTAGAACTAAACAAACAAAAGATGCATGTGTATTCTATGGGCAAAGGTGAGAATTCCATTGTGTTGTTACCGGGTTTTGGAGTGGCTTTACCAAGTGCGGACTTTGGCCCACTGATGAGAGAGCTTTCTAAAGAATATACTGTTGTTTGCATTGAATATTTCGGGATTGGATTTAGCGACAAAACAGATACACCACGAACAAACGAAAATTATACGGAAGAAATCAGAACTGTATTGTCTCTGGCGGGCTTTAAAGCGCCTTACGTCCTGATGCCTCACTCCGCGTCCGGTATTTACAGTGAATATTATGCCGCAAAATATCCTGATGAAGTGTCTTCAATTATTATGCTGGACACAACATCAACTGCAAAAACAGGAACTGGAAATCCTCCAAAATTCTTATACGGAATAGGCAAGCTGCAACAAGCTTGTGGATTAACACGCATTACATATGGATTGATGCCTCCTTCTCAAAAAGCCGAAAACGGATACACCGGAAAAGAAATCAGTGACTATAAATTATTTGCTTATCATGTTCTCAATGATACTATTATTGATCAGTCCTATCGTATGCTTGACAATATTAATGAAGTAAATGCAATAGCTTTTCCAGAAGAAATACCGGTGCTGAAGCTCATATCCTCACAAACGGAGAAAAAAGCAGGAGCAGAATATCAGACAAATCACTTAAATAGACTTGGAGCAAAAGCAGAATCAATGATTATTGATAGCTCTCATTTCCTTTATCAGACTAATGTTTCAGATATTTGTGATGCGACAAGCCATTTCCTTGGAAAAATCCACTGAACATTTTTTCTGGTTTGCTTGAACAATGAAAAGCCCTTGGTTTCAGGGGCTTTTTGTTCTACCTCATAAAAATGACCAAATTAAAGGTGAACATATTGCAAAATTCGATTAATTTCGCTGTTGTTTTCAATTGTAAATGTATTGTAGAATATTAGAATCAATTCATAATTTAATGAAACGGGAAGGCCACAGCAATGCAGCTAATGGAAGAACGTATCCGTAGGGATGGTAAAGTCAAGAACGGACATATTCTGAAAGTAGACAGCTTTCTTAACCAGCAGATGGACATCAACCTTTTTGAAGAAATGGCTGATGAGTTCTGGCGGTTGTTTGGTGACTCAAATGTAACAAAGATACTCACCATTGAGGCCTCAGGAATCGGCATCGCCTGTATAGCGGCTCAAAAATTCAAATGTCCCGTTGTTTTCGCCAAGAAAAATAAAACCCGAAATATCAGTGATGAAGTATATACTGCTCAGGTTGAATCCTTCACACACGGTAAGATATATGACATCCTTGTATCTAAAGAATATTTGAACTCCAAGGACAGAGTTTTAATCATAGACGATTTTCTTGCTAACGGTGCAGCCTTGACCGGTCTTGTAAGTCTGGTCAATACTGCCGGCGCTTTCCTTGTAGGCGCGGGAATTGCCATCGAAAAGGCATTTCAGCCTGGAGGTGAGATGATCAGAGCACAAGGGATACGTGTAGAATCATTAGCTAAAATTAAATCAATGAATGAAGACGGCAGCATCGAATTTTGTTAGGTGCCGTCTTTTTTAGTTTATAGGTATACAATTTATATTATTTTATATTATGGAGGAAAGATAATGAAAAAACTACTTTCACTGTTACTCATTGTGGTAATGGCCTTTACCGTGGTGGCCTGCGGCAATGCAGCACCTGCTGCTTCCGGAAGTCCCTCGGCCAATTCGCCTGAGCCTACAACCACACCGGAAGATGTGGTTAAGGCTACCGGTGTTGCCAAGGAAGATCTGAAGATTGGATTTATCCACATCTCCGACCCTTCCGACAAGGGCTATACCTACAACCATGATCTGGGCACCTGGGCGATGGTCAAGGCGCTGGGTCTCAACGAAAATCAGATCATCAACAAGTACAACATCGGTGAGGATGAAGGCTGTGCTACTGCCATCGATGAGCTTATCGAGGCAGGCTGCCAGATTATCTTTGCCACAAGCTTCGGCCATGGAGACTATATGAAGGAAGCAGCCGCTGCTAATCCTAAAATTCAGTTCTGCCATGCAACAGGCGACGGCGCTTCAAAGGCCGGACTAAGCAATTTCCACAACTACTTTACATCTATTTACGAGGCACGTTATCTTGCCGGTATTGCCGCCGGTATGAAGCTCAAAGAGCTGAACGAGACCAAGCTTGGTTATGTCGCAGCTTTTGAATGCGCAGAGGTGGTTTCAGGGTTAACCGCATTCTACCTTGGTGCTAAATCTGTTACGCCTAATGCAACTATGGATGTTATTTATACCAACTCGTGGCATGACCCCATCGCCGAAGCACAGGTTGCTCAAACCCTCATTGACGGTGGTTGCAAGGTTATCAGCCAGCATTCCGACTCCACTGCTCCGGCAACAACAGCTGAATCCAACAAAGTATTCCAGGTTGGCTACAATGCCGATATGATCGAAGCTGCTCCTAATGCTTCCCTTATATCTGCACGGAGTGACTGGAGTATTTACTTAACCTTTGCTGTTCAGAGCATTATTGACGGTACAACTATACCTACAGACTGGTGCCAGGGCTTGTCCGAGGGTGCTGTTTACTTAAGCCCCCTGAATTCAAAGATTGCTGCTGCAGGTACCCAGGAAGCTATTGACAAGGCAGCAGAAGGCCTTAAAGCCGGTAATCTGCATGTTTTTGCAGGTCCGCTGTCAGGTAAAGGCTCCAACTGGGGCACTGAGGGCACTATAGAGGTTAAGGCCGGAGAATGGTTCAAAGAGTCCGATACACAGTCTGCACCTTATTGGTACTATATCATTGATGGTGTTAAAGTTTTAGGTAAATAGATTAAGGTTTGATTTAATTGATAGGGATGTACGAAAGCATAAACGATGTTGCAGGTTTTCGTCCATCCCTGTTCTTCTTCTTTAGAAAACTTAATTAGAGAGGGTGGCTTGGGTGAGCCCTGTAAATGCTATTGAGCTTAGTGATATTACCAAAAGCTTTGGCGGAGTTGCTGCCAATAATCGGGTAAGTCTTGAGGTTCGCTGGGGAGAGATACTTTCCTTGCTGGGGGAAAACGGCAGCGGAAAGACAACATTGATGAATATACTAGCCGGTATCTATTATCCAGATAGCGGTAAGGTCTTGTTGAACGGCAATGAGGTTACCATCCGTTCGCCGAAGGACGCCTTTGAATTGGGAATAGGGATGATCCACCAGCATTTTAAACTGGTGGATAACATGACGGCTGCAGAAAACATCGTTTTGGGATTAAAAGGCAAGGGCAGGCTTGACAGAAAAAAAATATCCGCAAAGGTAAGGGAGATTAGTGAGCGCTACGGCTTTAGCATCAATCCGGAGCGTAAAATATATGATATGTCTGTGTCCGAAAAGCAGACAGTTGAGATCATAAAGGTGCTTTACCGCAATGCTGAGATATTGATTTTGGACGAGCCCACTGCCGTTTTAACAGCCCAAGAGTCTGATAAGCTCTTTACTGTTTTACGGAAAATGCGTGATGACGGTAAATCGATTATTATCATTACACATAAAATGCAGGAGGTCTTGGCGGTTTCCGACAGGGTCGCGGTACTGCGCAAGGGGGAGTATATAGGTACAGTCAGTACCTCCGAAGCAACCGCACAATCCCTTACCGAGATGATGGTGGGACGTACGGTCAGTCTGAACATTGAACGGCCTGAACCGGTGAATCCGACCCCGCGTATGATCGCTAAAGGCATCAACTGCATTAACGAAGAGGGAACTAAAATACTGGATGATATCAGCTTTACGGCTTATGGCGGCGAAATCCTCGGTATTGCGGGAATATCCGGATGCGGGCAGAAAGAGCTGTTGGAAGGCATTGCCGGATTATATCCTCTCAGTGAGGGCAGCAGTGTTTTATACTACCCTGATGATACGGGAGAGGCTACCGAGCTTGTAGGCAAACGCCCTATGCAGATCAGGAAGCTGGGGGTGGCCCTGTCCTTTGTACCCGAGGATCGCCTGGGAATGGGATTGGTCGGAAGCATGGACATGGCCGATAATATGATGCTTAGAAGCTATCTGAAAGGAAAGCTTGGATTTACTGACCGTAAGCCTCCCAGAAAGCTTGCAGAGGATGTCATCGAACAGCTTGAGGTTGTAACGCCCGGTGTCAGTACGTCGGTCAGTAAGCTTTCGGGTGGAAATGTGCAGAAGGTCCTTGTGGGGCGTGAAATTGCGGCAGCACCTAAAGTCCTCATGACGGCCTATGCCGTCCGAGGTCTCGATATCAACACCTCTTACACCATCTATTCACTGCTCACCGAGCAGAAAAAGGCGGGAGTGGCGGTCATTTATGTGGGAGAAGATTTGGATGTGCTTATAGAGCTCTGTGACCGGATTCTTGTTCTTTGCGGTGGTAAAGTCAGCGGCATTGTTGATGGCCGAAACGCCACCAAGGAAGAGGTTGGACTTTTAATGACCGGCATAGGAGAGGAGGGGACGAAATGAGCGTATCCAAAAGCAGCGAAATAAAAGAGCCCCTTGTAAGAATCGCCAGGCGTATGGATATTTCACCGGCAAAATCATGGAGCATACGCATCATGGCTGTCCTTCTGGCACTTGCTTCGGGAGGGCTATTAATACTGGCCTTGGGCCATAACCCCATTGCCGTTTACCGGGATATGATATCAGGCTCACTTTCCACAAAAACGGCGATTGTCGCGACTGCAAAAATTGCCATTCCACTTCTGGGAGCAGCGCTCTCAATTGCACCTGCCTTCAAAATGAGGTTTTGGAATATCGGTGCAGAGGGGCAAATACTGGCAGGAGCCATTGCGGCGTCTTATTTTGCTCTCTTTCAATATCAGAACATGCCGCGCCCGGTGCTTCTTGTCGTTATGTTTGTTGCGGCGGTAGCAGCAGGGGGCATATGGGGCCTTATTCCGGCAGTTTTCAAAGCGAAGTGGGGTACCAATGAAACGCTTTTCACTCTGATGCTCAATTACATCGTACTCAACATTGTGACCTATTTGCGTACGGGTCCGTGGAAAAGTCCGTCAAGCAGCGGTTTTCCCAAAATCGCCATGTTTGATGCCTCAGCCAGGCTTCCAAGTGTTTTTGGAGTACATATAGGCTGGATCATTGTACTGACCCTTGCGGTATTTATGTATATTTACATGAAGCATACCCAGCATGGTTATGAGATCGCTGTTGTAGGTGAGAGTGAGCACACTGCCAAGTATGTGGGTATGAATGTCCCCAAAGTTATCATGAGAACTGTTTTTATGTCGGGTGCAATTGCCGGTATGGTCGGATTTCTGATCGTATCGGGTTCCAGCTATACCTTGACAGACAATACGGCCGGAGGGTACGGCTTTACAGCCATTACTGTAGCGTGGCTATCCAAGCTCAATCCCTTTGCCATGATCGTCATATCGATTTTCCTCGCAATTCTGACGAAGGGCTCAAACACTATTCAAACCAACTTTAAAATACCGGCATCCGCATCCGAAGTACTAACAGGCATTATTCTGTTTTTCATGCTGGGTTGCGAATTTTTTATCAATTATCGTTTGATATTCCGAGGCAGTAAGAAAATGGAGGTGCCTAATGACTGATATTATGAATTTTATCGTAGCCGCCGTTCTTGCTGCTTGTCCTCTGCTGCTCGGTACATTGGGTGAGAGCCTTACCGAAAAATCAGGCAACCTTAATCTCGGCGTGGAAGGACTGATGTTTATGGGAGGCATTGCAGGAATCGCAGGCTCATTCTACTATGAGCGTTCAGTCTCCGAGCCTGTGGCATGGGTTTCTGTCCTTATTGCCATAATATGTGCTTTTTTGTGCGCCGCTTTTGGGTCCTTTATTTACAGCGTCATTACCATAACCCTTAGGGCCAACCAAAATGTTACAGGCCTTGCCCTGACGATTTTCGGAATTGGTTTTGGCAATTTCTTTGGTGAGTACATCGGAAATTCAACTGGCGGTTATGTAGCTGTCAGCGCGGTTACCAAAGCCGGATTCAATAATGCATTGTTTCCAGGGCTTGCTCAAATTCCTGTGGTAGGAAAGCTTCTGTTTTCCTACAATTTTATGGTGTACCTCAGCATTGCGATTGCTCTATTAATGTGGTATTTTCTGAGCTGTACGCGAAAGGGCCTGAACCTTCGGGCTGTGGGAGAGAGGCATGCGGCGGCTGACGCAGCGGGCATTAATGTCACGGCGTATAAGTATTTGGCCACCTGTATCGGAGGCGGAATCTCCGGTCTTGGCGGACTTTACATTGTCATGAACTCATCCAACGGAGTCGGTGGAGTGTGGGTCCATAACTGCATCGGAGGATATGGCTGGCTGTCTGTTGCCCTGGTCATTTTCGCAGCATGGCATCCTTCAAGAGCTCTTCTCTGCTCACTGGCTTTTGGTGCGCTTTCTGTTATGCGGTATTACTTCCCGGTAAGCTTTATTCCGATTTCCATCTATGAAATCTTCCCGTATCTTGCCACGGTTATCGTGCTTATCACTGTAAGCATGCGTAAAAGACGTGAAAATCAGCCCCCGGCGAGTCTGGGGCAGGCCTATTTCAGGGAAGAGCGGTAGCATTAACCTGTAAACATCGTATCGCAATGGTCACCTCTATAAAGGTGGCCATTTTTGTATGAGGTGTTAATGTCCTATGATGGTCTCCGAGCTCATATACTTTAGCGATGAATTTTGTGTATGCAATCAACACTATAAGTGATGGGAGACCATAAAATGAGAACACGCAAAGAAAGTAAATTATTAGGCCAACAGGAATTAAATGATGACAGCGTGCAGAATTGTGTCCAGCAAGAATGTGATCCTCCAAAAACCCGTATGCGCATGCCTGCCAATTTGCCGAGGAAATGGTCAAAGTTATCTTATGCAGGCGAAAAAAGAGTCCCTATAGGGATAGACCCTACCGCAGGCTCCTGGCCGCTATATTATTTCACGCGTCTTGATAATGGAAGATTTGATAATCTTGCAGGAGTGCCCATTGACTTTGAGATACAAAACCCGAACAATTTTAATTTTGATGCCGAACTGGTAATTGTAAAGGGAGCACTCAAGAATTTGAATCCCTATCTTAAACAATCAACCCTTTATTGGGGAGATGGACCGGCCACCAAACAATGGACTCCGATCATTGACAGACTGATCGATACATATGGATTATCACCGGTAAGGGCTGCCCGTGTGCTGGCTGTTGTGCAAGCCGCCATTAATGATGCTTTTGTTATTACATGGTATTACAAGTATTTATGGGACATTGCCCGTCCCAACCAATTGGATCAGAAGCTGCTGACCTTTATTTGCACACCCAAATTCCCTTCATACCCTTCCGGCCATTCCGTGATATCCGGTACTGCTGAAGTTATCCTCAGTTACTTTTTTTCACCGGAGGCAGATCGTCTAAAAGAGCTTGCCGAAGAGAACAGTATTTCACGTTTATATGGTGGTATACATTTCCTTCCCGATATTACTGAGGGCCTCAGATTGGGCCGCCAAATCGGCCGCATGGTTGTGGAGATTGTCAAAAATCAGTTTGATAATGAACAAAGTCAAATAGACTATCCCATTACTGTCGATCGGAATGCTGTCTTGCCGCCCCCTCCTTATGTGCAGGTCATTCCTTTCCCTGACCGTGCAAGGGCATGTGATTTGCCATTATTGCCGCCTGATTGTTGAATTCAGTCATTCACACCTTAATAATATGCCGGCTATTGCATCCGACACATTACGATGACTTCGTAGGGGCTAGTCTGAGCCGGTATGCTCCTTGTAGTGGGCCCATAGACTACAATCAAATCACGGTTTGCGGGGTTTCCTGTAAAGGCTTGCCCATTTTCAAGTACTATCCGGGTATTGGGAAAGAGGTTTAGTTTTAGTTGGCCGTCACTGCTTACCAGTTGTGAATCAAAATAGTCTACTTTAACATCTTTATAAGGTGAAGTTCTGGCCATCACAAGTGCCCGATACTGAGGCGGATAAATCAATGGAACCGGAGCATTTGCGTCATAGAAGCCAATTACTTCATCACCGACTGTTATCATGACATGGTCTACAAAATAAGTAGTCGGAGTAACGACGAAGTTGACTATATTTCCATTTGCATTTTGGACAGTTATAAGCTTATTACAGCCCGCCAACTGTTCATTTCCTGCCCAAAAATCACTGATAGTGGTAACCATTCCTGAAAAATATCCAAAACGATGCAATTCCATAATTACTACGCTTTCTCACAATTTGTGCTCTATACACAATATGAATGCTGCAGGTGTTCTGTTATCTTCTGCAAATGTCTTATGAAATCATTATACTGACATCACCGGTTACCTATGAAACGTTTCTGTGGGAAACGTTTCTTTAATCAAAGATTTCGAACCGGAACCGAGTCAGTGAAACTCGAGGCGGGGGACATTCTTATTCTCGTTATAGCAGGTTCTAGAACTGGCGAACAACTATGACGAGTCCATCATCCGATCGTTTATTTATTAGTTATCAGATCCTCAATTTCACTCAAATGCAGCCTGAAATGCCGCAGATAATCAATAATCATTGCTTTAAGCGAGATAGCATTATTTAGTGCGCTAATCCATACATTGTCCAATTTTTCCATGTCTACGTTGTTTATAACATGGATAATATGAAGATTGGAGCATTTCCATAAATGGACTAAATCCTGCCATTTTTCATCCTGATAATTCTGTATTGCAATCCATCTGTCATTATTGCCGAGGCTGGCGTAATCGGGATAAACCAAAGGACTGGCTTGATATTGCAAATGTATTATCCTATGTGTATTGTTGGAAGCCGAATCGACCATATGTCCGACAATCTGCTTGATTGTCCTGTTTTGGCTGTTTCTCCTTTTGATTAGCAAATCTTCTGGAAGCTGCGATAATTTCGGAGCCCATTCATCGATCAGCCTTCTTAGCTCCAGATTATTATTAAAATCGTTCATACTAAAATCTCCTTTCAATTCTAATTAAAAAAACGTTTAGAAATATTAGATAGTATGGTAACATATAGTAACCATACAGTAAAATTGATAAATTCTATACAATTATTCGATAGAATCGATTAGTAGGTGCGTGCAATGGAATTAAGACAATTAAATACTTTTATAACAATCGCGAAGCTTCAAAGCTTTTCTAAAGCAGCGCTAGAGCTGGGTTATGCTCAATCTTCCATCACTTCACAAATTCAATTGCTTGAGCAGGAACTGAACGTGAGGCTGTTTGAGCGCCTAGGCCACAATATCGCATTAACGCCTGAAGGAAAGAAACTGCTACCAATTGCGGAACAGATGTTGAAGTTGTCGAATGATGCAAAAAACATAGTTGGTAACTCGGATAAGCCCAGCGGCCCCTTAATAATCGGTGCAGTCGAATCCTTGTGTGTGACAAGACTGCCTAAGCTGTTAAAAGAATATCGCTCACGCTATCCTGATGTCGAGATTTTAATCAAGTTCGGGGCTAAAGCTGAATTTTTACGATCATTAAAGGAGAATACAATTGACATAGCATTTTTTATTGACCAAAAAATAACAAATAGCGATTTCATTACGGTATTGCAAACCCCGGAAACAATGACCCTTTTGTGCTCGCCCGAACATGTTTTTGCCCGCAGAGAAAATGTCTATCCAGAAGACTTATCAGGTGAACCCCTGATTTTAACTGAATCCTGCTGCGGCTATAGAGCACTTTTTGATACCATAATGTCGCAATTTAATGTAAAGCCTCGATCAGTTATAGAAACCGGCAACGTTCAGGCAATTAAACAGCTGATATTGAGTGGAATGGGCATCACATTTCTGCCGCAAACCGCTGTTGAAGAAGAGCTTCAACAAAAACGGCTTGTGAGGTTGAATTGGGTGGGGCCGGAGTTCCTCATATTTACTCAAGTGCTTTACCACAAAACCAAATGGATGTCTGCAGCACTTAAGGCTTTTATCGAATTGATGAATGAAATGAAGCTGTAAGATTGGCAGATCAAGGGGGTATCAGCTAAATATATAGTGAAAGAAAATTAGAAATTTATGAGGTTCATTATATGGATAATATGGATTTACATATGGGAGAGTTTGCCATTTGGAATGAATGCACATATCGTGTACAGACATATTCGAATACGAACGAATATGAATTATATGATGTAGGCGATATACATTGTGTAAAACCGATTCAACGAATTTCAATAAAAAATGCAAGTGATTCTTTCTCACGAGTAGCTTTTTGTCAATATAGAGGCATTGAATATCCAGTATTCTATATTGAAGATGATAAATGTCACTATAAGAGTAACATCAATCATTCTGATGATAAAATGTGTTGTGTAACTATTTACGATATGGATGAAATATGGATTAGAATAAATCGAAGAAATGAATCTATAAAAGAAACAATTTATTTAAATTCAGAATATAAAAATAATAAACCCAGTCACAAAAAGTATTCCGTAGAAGAAATGGCGAACGGAAATTATATGAACTCACATTTAGAAGAAATGAAAGACTTAAATCAAACAATTCAAGATTTAAAAATATTATACAGAGATCGTATCAAGTTTCAAACGCCAGTTATGGAGACGTTAATTATGGATTATTATATCTGTACGTTTTTCATTGATGGTATTTCATTTTGTTTAGACTGTGACTATGGTATCATAACTATTTCTGTAGATAATGAAGAAGGAAATTCTTATATATTTGAGATGGTGGATTATTTTAATAGAACCGACGGTCTATTTAAATTTAGCATGTCATCAAGCAATGAAATGAAAGGATGATGACGATTAATGAATTATAATATAAAATGGTTTTTAAAAGGAAGTCATTCCACAGGTTCTCTGGAAATAGAAATCTAACGGAGGAAAAACTACAGGAAGTCTAATGGCTGGCTTCAAAAATATCGGTGCCAGGAGAAAAAAGGAGATAAAAATGAAAAGAATCAGTAAAGTTAATCCTATTAAAGTAACCAATATGAAAATAATTAAAAGTGACATAATTAATTCAGAGCAACCCAAGCGTAAACACGTGCATGGTGGTACCTACGTAGGTGAAAAAGTGGATGGTAAAATGGAGGGCGAAGGAAGTTACCTTTATGCAGATGGAAGTAAATATGTAGGGCAGTGGAAGAGTGATATGATGGACGGTCAGGGTACCTTTACTTGGTCTTCCGGCGAAAAATATATAGGTGAATGGAAAAATGATGAGAAAAATGGCTATGGCATTTATACATGGCCCGATGGAGACAAGTATATTGGGCACTGGGATAATGGTATCAAATGCGGACAGGGAATCTTTATTTGGGCGGACGGTGAAACCTATGTCGGGGATTGGAAGGACGATCTGAGACATGGCTACGGTAAGCATACCTGGACTGATGGTGACCAATATATCGGAATGTGGAAAGAAGATATAAGGGATGGTACCGGCCTCTATATATTTGTTGATGGTAGGACTATTATTGGAGAGTTTCAGAATAATGATTTCCCTAAAACAAATCTATAGTACAAGGAGGATTTTTTATGACAGAAGATAATACAAAGTTAAGAATTATGGAACTTCGAGAAATGATGAAAGCGGCTTCGGATGTTACTATCAGCGATCAACAGCAGAAATTGCCCCAGCCGCCACTGGATAAGCAGTGCGGAGGGAACAGGATCATCCCGTTGACAAAAAGCTTCGAAAATGTGATAAAAAACAATGATTATTTAACGCTGCTCAATTCTAGAGTCAGCAGACGAAAGTATACTGAGGAAGCCTTGACCAAGGATGAGCTGGCGTTCCTATTGTGGGCTACTCAAGGAGTTAAGCAGGTAGTTAGTAATCAAAGAAAAGCAACTCTGCGTACAGTACCTTCAGCGGGAGCAAGGCACCCTTTTGAAACCTATCTTTTTATTAATCGTGTTGAAGGACTGGAACCCGGGCTATATCACTATTTAGCTTTGAATCATAAGCTGGAATTCATAAGTTCTGTTGAAAACCAGACAGATAGAGTCAGTAATGCGTATTGCGGGCAGACCTTCTTCGGAAGTGCGCCGGTGGCCTTTGTATGGACTGCTATCCCTTATCGGAGTGAGTGGCGTTATACTACCGATGCACAGAAATATGCATTAATTGATGTCGGTCACGTTTGCCAGAATCTCTATCTGGCTTGTGAAGCCATTGGTTGTGGTACATGCGCCATAGGCGCCTATGATCAGGCTCTTGCAGATGACTTATTAGGTTTGGATTCGTCTCCGTCCTTTGACCAAGACAATGAATTTGTAATCTACGCCGCATCGGTGGGTAAGGTGGGGAAGTAGTCAACTCTTTACCACTGGAATATCTATTTATGAAACCAATAGTCCTAAAAAACAGTTATCGAAAAAGTGCCACCTGCAACGTTTGTTGCGGGTGGTTTTTCATATACAGCTTTTTATTTATATTTTAAGTCCCCTAAGCGACGTTAATAGATAGGTGATGAAATGACAATAACTGATCAAGTAGTAGACATAATGTGAAATCTATAGTAAAATATGTAATTGCTAGAATATTAAAACATGGTAATGGATGGGTGAATATGACACAAATTAGGTTAGTGTTGGCAGATCTTGATCAGATGTTTTTAGAGAAATTCAGCGCCTATCTACATAAAAATAAATCTGTCTCCTTTCAGCTAGAGCTATTTACAAGTCCTTCAAAGCTCGAAAACTGGCTTGAAAAAGGAGATAAAGCTGATTTAGTAGCTATTTCATCTTCGTTTCTTTCTAAAATGGACACACAGCTTGATCTTAAAAATCTTGTCGTTCTGAAAGATAGTCCCCAAAGTCAGTTCCCCCAGAATTATGCCACCCTCCATAAGTACAGACCTGCGGAAACGCTCATGAAAGAAATACTGTCCCTTTGTGCGGACAATCTTACTGAGAGTCTCGACAAAAAAGAGAGCTCTGGGCAAATGCATCTCGTTTTATATGCGGACGGGAGCGATGTTCTCAATCCTATGGCCCAGGCTCTGACGTGCTTTTATGCGAAAAATCATCAACCCCCCTTTTATTTGAACCTTGATGAATTTTCAAATACTGATATGTATTTTACCGGCAATCATACAAGGGGCTTAAGCGAAATGCTGTACTATGTTAAGTCACAGAAAGATAATCTTTCGTTGAAAGCGGAGGCTTGTTCTACCAGGGACTTTGAGTATGGTGTTGAATTTATGAAGGGTCATCAAAACTCGGAGGATATTGTAAAATTAAGTCCGGTTGATTGTGAAAGCCTTATTAAAGCCATACGCGGTCGTGCCTGCTATAGTGAGATTATTCTGTCAAGAGCTTTTCATAATGATGAACTCCTGCCTTTGCTTGTTCAGGAAGCTCACAAGATCTACATCACACTTCTAGACTATCCAACTTCGCATGATCGTCTGAAAAAAATAATCACCCTTTTAAACCGCCTTGAAGAACGTATGAGCTTAGTGCTCAAAGAAAAGGTTTTAATATGTGTAACGCGCTTAAACAAGGAAAGCAGCGCTAACACACAGGATATACCTCACTATCGGATGGTTTACCTGCCCCTTCCTAATGAGGAGGGAGCCGACTTCTTTCCTCCCTCAAAGGAATACCAATCAGCTCTTGAAAGCATTTTGGCACAAGCCTCGACCCGTGTGTAGAAAGGAAAGTTTATGCCGGATATCCGCCAAATTATCAGTGAAATAAGAAAAGAGGTTGTCTTAAGCGGAGGCTCAGCCTTGGACTATGAGGCTGAACAGCTGGATAATGAGCTTTTAGAACAGATCGAGAGGCTTTGCTTTTCCAAGGAGCTGACCCAATACTTCAGTGTGTCTGAAATCAAGACCATTGTGGATACTGTTTTTAACCAGATGCGCAGACATGATGTCATCGAGCCCCTGATCAATGACGCTGAAGTAACAGAAATCATGATTAACGGGCCCGATAGGATTTTCATTGAAAAAAATGGGGTGGTGGAGCAAACAAGTGTTGCCTTTGACAGTAAGGAAAGATTAGAGGATCTTATTCAAAGTATTGTAGCCCGCGTGAACAGAAGCGTCAATGAAGCTGAGCCTGTAGTGGACGCCAGACTTGAAGATGGTTCCCGGGTCAATGTGGTTTTGCCACCCATCGCCCTTAATGGGCCTTTGGTCACGATTCGAAAGTTTCCTGAAAAGCCCATGACCATGGAGGATTTGATCAAATTTAACTCTCTGACGCCTGAGGTTGCCCTGTTTTTAGAAAAGCTGGTTCAGTCCAAGTACAATATCTTTATCTGTGGGGGTACCGGCAGCGGGAAAACCGCATTTTTAAATGCGTTATCCTCTCTCATCCCTAAAGATGAACGTATCATTACCATAGAGGACTCGGCTGAACTCCAATTGTTGTCCATTAACAATCTGGCAAGGCTTGAAACCCGTAACGCCAATACTGAGGGAAAAGGGGAAATAAAAATGAAGACGCTCATCAAGACCTCGCTTCGGATGAGGCCGGAGCGCATCATTGTCGGCGAGGTTCGTGGTGAAGAAGCGTTGGATATGCTCCAGGCTATGAATACGGGCCATGATGGCTCTATGTCAACAGGGCATGCCAATTCTACAGCGGACATGCTGTCCCGTCTTGAAACCATGGTTCTTATGGCAGCTCCTTTACCCCTGGAAGCTATTAAAAAACAAATTGCCTCAGCTTTGGACATCATGATCTACCTTTCAAGACTTCGGGATCACTCAAGAAAAACCATGGAAATAACAGAGGTTTTGGGTTATCAGCAAGGTGAAATCCTTCTAAATCCTCTTTATGTTTTTGAGGAAGAGGGTGAGGATGAATCGGGCAAGGTCATGGGGAGCCTTAAAAGGACGGGTAACCCCATTATGAAAAGGACAAAAGCAAGGCAGAGGGGGATCACTATTGAATGACGATTAAAGACTTACCTCAATACCAAGTGTACGTCATGAAGCTGGATGAACTTTTAATAACTTTATTTCTTGCCATGGGGCTTTGCTTCTGCGTGGGTCTGCTTTTTTATGACAGTGTTCTGCTGGCGGTAATGTTCTCTTTTGTTGGCATCCTATATATCCCTTTCCGCAGAAAAGAGCAGCTAAGAAAAAGAAAAGAGGTGCTTCATCTTCAGTTTAAAGATGCGCTTTATTTTCTCTCCATTTCCCTCTCAGCAGGTAAATCCCTGGAGACCGCACTAATGGACACCCAGAAGGCGTTTTTCGGAATCTATTCTGATCAGGACTGTGACATGCTTAAGGAGTTGGAGATCATGAATGGACGCATTCTCATAAATGACCCTGTAGAGCATGTTTTCCATGATCTGGCTGAGAGAAGCGGAATCGAGGATATTAAAAGCTTTGCTGATGTTTTGATGATTTCAAAACGTGCCGGAGCCAATCTGGTGGAAGTGATAAAAAACACATCGGAAACCATTCGGGAAAAGGTCGAAATCAAGCAGGAAATTGAAAACCTTATTTCTGGGAAGAAGCTTGAACAAAAGGTTTTGTCTATTATGCCCTTTACCATGGTTTTCTTGCTCAAAAGCTCAAACTCCGGTTTTCTGGACCCCCTCATGAATACCGCTTATGGCCATGTAGTGATGACGGTGGCTTTAGTTATGATACTCATAGGTCAGTTTATTGGTTTTAAAGTCATGCAAATTGAGGTGTAAGTCATGCAGATCATCAGTCTGTCAATTCTATTTGTCACCCTTTTGACATATGGGATCTTTCAATTCCTCTTTTCAAAACAGTATCAAGATTTTTTTGATTCCCTTGATCAAAAGGAGTATTCCTATAAAGCATTTTTACCCGGCTGCCTGGGAATTGTCGACACATTGAAGCTTACAGGTAAAGGCCCTTATCAGACCAGGATCAATCACAAGATTATCATGCTCCACGGAAGCCGTTATATGACCTACTTTGCCAAGGTCCATTGGTCTGTAAAGATCTTTTATCTGATATTGGGATTGATTCTGACTAGCATCTTTTGCCTGCTGGGTAGGGTGGACGATTTGGGCCTGACCGTTATTCCTATAGCCGGCGTAGGTTTTTTCTTTTTGGCTGATAAAACCCTGGATGACCGGTATAAAGAAAGAAAACTCAAGCTGGAAAAAGATTTTCCGGATTTTATGAGTAAGCTGGTGCTTCTGGTGAATGCAGGGCTTAATATCCGTCAAGCCATTGAAAGAATTGTGAACGAAGCCCGAAAGGACAGCCCACTCTATCAGGAGCTTCAATGTGTGATTACAGATATGCAGGCAGGAATAACGGAGAACGAAGCCTATACCGACTTTGCCGAAAGATGCAAAATCAAGCAGATCACCAACTTTGTGAGTATTCTCCGGCAAAATATGAAGCTCGGCGGAAATCAAATGGTGTTTGAACTACGAAGAATGGGAACGGAGTGCTGGGAAATGCGGAAAAATATTGCAAAACAGCTCGGTGAAACCGCATCCTCCAAGCTTATGATTCCTCTGGCCATTATGTTTGTTGCCGTAGTGCTTATTTGTGTGGCACCGGTCATTCTGGAGCTCAGGAGTGTTTTTTAGATGACTGTAAAAATAAAACGATGGGAAACAGGGAACGCCACCTTGGAATATGCACTGATTTTACCGGTTGTTTTTGTTTCAATCCTTGCGGTTATTGTTGTCTTTTTTGTCTTATACCAAAAAGCGCTGATTCAGAATCTGGCCGAGGATGCAGCCCAAAGCCTGTCCAGGCAGTGGGGCTATAAGCCTCTTCCTATGGAAGAGCTTGATACAGGCGTATATCAAAAAGCTACCTATGAAAAGAGAGAAATATATTGGCATATTAAACTTTGGAATAACGATGATAAAGAGGCTGCAGCAGAAGAGTATCTCAAAGAAAAGATAATGAGCTCAAGTGCTCTCAAACTCTACAATCCTGAGGAAGCATCAAAAAAGGGAAGTGATGATCAGGAGCCCAGTGTAGCAGTGAACTATACGCCAGGCCTGCCATCAACTCTGACGGTAGAAATCAAAGCGGCCTACCGGGTACCGGGATTAAAATTCATAGGCCTCGGTGATTATGTAGTGATAAAGGGATATGGCCGGGCGTTTATTTATGACTCCAAGGATATGATCAACACGACCGACTATGTCATTCAGCTTATCAGAGGAACCAAGACCTTTCAACTTTTCAATGAAAAGCTTTCACCTTTAAGAGAGAATCTGGATAAAATCCTTAAGAAGTAGGAAGGGAAACTCATGTTTTTTGGACGTAGGGGAAGCATTACTGTCTTTATCTGTATTGTGTTGGCGGTCTTAGTTCCGCTTTGCTGTATTTTGATCGACCTTTCACGCTTCTCAATGGCAAGAAAGCAGGCTGAAACGGCCCTTAAAACCTGTGCGGAGTCCATGCTGGCAGCCTATGACCGTCAATTAAAGGAGCAATATGGGCTTTTTGCTTTATATCCCAGGGACACGGAAGCCATGGAAGCGGAAATTTTCGAACTCCTTTCCCAGAACCTGAATGTTGCCGCTTCGGCAGAGGGTGTCTCGGATCTTTATGGTTTTCAGGTTCGAAGCGTTGAGGTTATCCCTTTTTACAACTACAGTGAACCCTATGTTCTTCAGCAGCAGGCTGCGGAGTTCATGAAATACCGGGCACCGATTCAAGTCGTTCAGGAATTTTACGAGAAAATAAAAGTGATGATGGGGCTCATGGAGGAAGCTGACATGGTGGAGCAGAAAATGAGCCTGGATAAGCTGATGAATAGTATCCGCAGCTCGCTTGTCAATGTGTACTTCATGCTAAAGGAGAAGCTGCCTGCTTTTAATACCGATACGAAAGTCCCGGAAAAAACTTTAAAGGATAATGTGCTTGAGAAGGTTAGAAGTGCCGTCCAAAGCACTGCAAATGAGATCGAAAACGCAAACAATGAAGTCAACCCCATAAAGGAAGCACAGGATGGCTATATAGCGCTGTATGCTGCTTACAGTTCCGCAAAAGATGCCTATGACAGCGCGTCACATACGCTTGACTCTGTTGGAAACAGCTTAAGCAGCAAAGAAGCAGAGCTTTCAAGCGCAAAGGCACAGATAGCCAATACTACGGGAAGCGCGGTTCAAGCCCTGAATAGTAAGATTCTTGAATTGGAGGGCGACGTGGCCGAGCTTCAAGCTCAATATGGAAGTGCTGAAAACTCATACAACATGGCCTATAAGGACTATATGGAGCTGGATAATGCCATATCTCCATTCCGAAACGAATTGGAAACCAGGCTACCAAAGGTCATCCAACGCCTTAGCCTTGCGAAAAAACACAATAATGATATGACAAATGCGCTAAATACCCTGCAATGGCATCTTGTAAAGCATAAGCAATATCATATGGACCTCATTGCTCTTATTGATGAAATAGAGCCTCAGCTTAATGAACTGGACACACAGAGCCGCGAGCTTCAGAACGATACTAAGACTGATGACAGCTCAGTTTCTGACAGAATACAGGGTGATCTTAACAAACAGCTCAAATGTATCAAAAAAGAAACCTTCACCGAAATTCGATCTCAATTGTCTTCCAATTTGGCAAAGCTTGAAAAATGGCAGCAGGCTATAACGGATTGTCTTGCCTTATTCAATCAGGCTGCCTCCGACTTGGAATATGTTTTAAAATCTGCCGTAGCCGTTAATGAAGAGCCTCAAAATGAGCAGAAACGCTATCTTGGCTATGGTGGATTTGAAAATGCTCAATCGGGCTTAAACACTTTAGAATCCATCCTCTCAGATTTAAAAGTATTAGGTCAAATGCAAGGTACATACAGGGTTCCGGGCTATGAACTTGAACCCAAGCCCAATCAAAAAGAATATGACGCCTTTTTAAAATGGTTTTTTAAAAATTATTATGCTCTGGATTCAGAGGCGGCACAGCCAGAAGCTGATGATACAGAGCTTAAGGAGATTCGTGAGGGAATGGGAGACTTTGCACAGGAAGTTGGACAAAAAGGGGACGAACAATCAGGAAATGAACCGGAGACCGGTGAACATGAGCCCAATGATCTGGGTTTAATGGATAAATTGAAAAGAATAGCTAACCTTCCGTCCCACATGGGGGCAATAAGCTCAACTGAAGTATTGAAGCAAATCGGAGAGGTTATAGCAGATTCCGACAAAAACCAATTGATTAAGGAAAATCCTTTTGAAAAGCCGGTTGAGGGCTTGGATTCAGTCAATGAGAACGATAAGAACTTCTTTGATTATGAAATGGCTCGAGCGACCGAGCTCATCAACATTATCAAAGATGCCGTGGCCAACGGAATCGAAGGAATCATAGAAAGTCTTTATATGAACGAGTACATTGTTTCGGCTTTTAAATGTGCGGCTGCCGGAGACACTATCGAGCACGATATTGGTTATGGAAGACCACTTGATACCACCTACTATGATAAGGGTGAGGTAGAGTACATTATTTTTGGAAATTCCCGGGAGGCAGAAAACATCGGAGCCTCACAAAGAAGCCTATTCGCCATACGCCTGGTCTTTAATCTCTTGCATGTTTATACTGATCCGGACAAGATGGCTGCCACCCTGTCCCTGGCAACCTCCATAGCGGGCTGGACAATCTTCGGAATACCCGTGGTGCAAAATTTCCTGCTCATATCCTGGGCGGGGCTTGAATCCTATGTGGATTCGGAGATACTTCTTAAAGGCGGGAGGGTTCCTCTGATAAAAACCTCGCCTTCATGGTATCTTGGGCTTGAAAATATGGTTGATTCCCTTAAGAATAACTTTTTGAAAAACATCAAGGAGTTTGCCCAAGAGAAGATGGAAAAAGGAATTGAAGATGCTTCCGAAGCAATTGAGGAGACAGTTACAGACATTATTTACAGCAAGATAGATATGGCTTTTGCTCCTTTTGAGAAAGGCTTGGAAGAGGTGGTTAGTAATGTTTCAACAGCCTTTCAAAATGAGGTGGCCTCTATTTTTAAGAGTGATCTTGTAACCTCAATCAATTTTGATAATCTGGACAGCTTTACAGAGACATTGGAGAGTACGGTAAATGGTTATATCAATGATCTTGCAGGCAGGCTAAATGCTCTGGGTGAGCAAGAACTCATGCAGTTCAAAAATGCATGTAAAGAAAAAATCAGAGCGCTTATTTTTGAATCGGACCTCTACATAGGCATGGTCAACAAAATTAAGTCTGTGGGTAACGATTTACTTAATAAAGGCATAACTGCTGTTGAAGGGCAAATCGATAAGGCTTTTGGTGCGGCTGGAAAAAGCCGCAGTAATCATATATCGGCAAAGCTTATCATGATGGACTATACGGATTATATGAGGCTTATGCTGTTGGCTGTTCCCACAGATAAAAAAGCCCTGAGAGCCGCTGATCTCATGCAGCTTAATATGCAGGAAACCTCGGGGAACTTTGATTTGTCTATAGCTCAATATAAAACCTATATCTTTATCAAAGCTGAAGTGGATATAAACCTCTGGTTTTTGCCTGAGAAATTATTTAAGAAGCAGGATGCGGGGATGATCTTACTTGAATGGAGCCAAGGTTATTAAAAAAGGAATGAAAAAAGACGGTGGAAGCGCCACGATTGAGGCGGCAATTGCGCTGCCTGTATTTCTGTTTGTTCTTTTTTCCCTGGCCTACATTATCCGTATCTTTTATACCTATAACACCATTCAGGCATCTCTTTCAGAGGTCGCCAGGCGTATTGGGAACATGAGCTATTTCTATCATGTATCCGGCTTAAAGGATTATTCGGATCAATTAAACCATATGGCTCAGGAAGCAGGCGGTACTCTGGAGGAGCAGAAAAATACGATTGTTGACGCATTCAGCTCCTTTAATAATATGCTATACAGCGCTCAAAGACCGGGAAATCCAGGAGATTATTCCATAGATCAAATCCAGCAGCTGCTGGAGGATGTCAAAAGCTTTGATGCGGATATGACGGAGGCATGGGGGATGGTTCAATCCATCATATCCGATCCAAAAGAAGAGCTTCGTCTGTTTATGACAATCTTTGCTCAAAAGCTTTCCTATGAGGTGACCAACAGGCTTGTGTGTCTTATTGCAAAAGGAGACCTGGGAGCTGAGCTTAATAAGAGAGTCAAATCGGGTGGCCGAGATGCTGCCCTCTCCCTTGGCGTTATTGGTGGAATAGGAGGAATGGATTTTAATCAGAATTCAAGCATATTCGGGGATACCGAGTCTTTGGAGCTGGTGGTGCGATATAGCATCAAGGCACCTTTTGGTTTTATTCCCGAGCTTAAGCTCACCAACAGGACAAAGATCATCGCATGGACGGGTGGCCGTGGAGTCTCGGTAAAGGTCAATGAAGAAAATCAGACCTCAACTACGGCATCCAGTATCTGGACTGAAATGGATCAGGATAGCCGTTACTGGGACAGGGGTCTGGAGATTGAAAACACTCATGTTGAGAAACTGATCAACGAAGGTAAGAGTAAAGGATTGGAGTCATACGCCACATCAAAGGACTATCCTGTCATAGATGCCTATACCATAAACAAAAACACCGGTGAAGTAGTGTACTACGATGTTTTTACACTAAACCCCCATTTGAAAACCTACAGCACAAGGCCAAATGAGATCCGATATGCCATAAAAAAGCATGGGAAAAGTCTCTTGGAATGTAAACCGCCGGATTTATATGGTGTTGAGGTAAAAAACGTAAGGAGAATTGTAGTTTTAGTTATCCCGGATAATTCGGGTGATTATGCTGTTAAGGCGTACACAGAAGCTTGTAAGGAGCTTTTGAAGCTTAATGTAGAGGTGCTGTTGGTTAAAGGCTATGGTTCCTATCAAGCCCCTGATGAAATTCAGGAGCCGGCAGAAAGCCAAAACATAACCCAAAGCCAAATTCTAGCCAAAGTGGCATGATCAAATTTTAAGGAGGAAAACCATGGATACTGAAAGGTTTAACCCCAAGCCCAGCTTTAAAACCTTATCGGGAAGAAATCTTATGGAATATACTTTTTATCAGGAGGAAGCAGGAGCAATACTGGAATATCAGCTCGAGATGCTTGCCAATAATCACATTCCCGGTCTGCTTCCAAGTGAAGTTATTCGTGTTAATGACGAGATCCGCCTTTCCTTCGATATCACCTCGCACATTTCAATGAAGAAGCTTTTTGAAAGACGGGAAGTGGGGAGAGAAGAATTTCTGAATTTCCTGAAGCAAATCATAGCTTTGCTGGAAGGCCTGGATGAATACCTCTTGGAAGGCGGCGGAGTGGTTTTTGATAATCAGCTTATTTTTGTCAATCCACAGGATTTGTCCATGGCGTTCGCTTATCTGCCCTTAAAGGAGATGCCCCAGACCCTTGAAAGCTTAAAAAGTCTGCTTCTCCACAGCATCATTTATGATATCCGGTTCAGGAATGAGCCTTCAGACAACTTTGTTCAAAGGCTTATCGAGCTTTTAAAGGCGCAAGAGCTAAATGCTTCTGCTTTAAAGGCTTATGTTAAAGCTATGGAAGAGAAGACTGTTTCATTGCCCCAGTCCTTTTCTCATGAAATGGCACAGCAACAAACAAAAGCTTCAAGTCCTGTTGAACCTCAAAAAGAGCATAAGGTAAAAACTCCTTTCGGCTTAAAAAAGCCGGAACCACAGAATATGCAGAAACCTCATAGTCCGCAGAACCCTTCCCAGCAACAAAAGGTGATAAAATGGGATTATCCGTCAAAGTCTTATATCATACTGGGTTCAGTGCTGGCGGCTTTTCTTTTGTTAGGCATTGCGTTGAGTTTTACTGAAACCCTCTCAATCCATAATCCTGATTTTTTCCTGTCCCTGTTCGGATATCTCATGATTGGAGGCGCGGTTACCTATCTTATCTATACCAAGCTTTTTACACAGGATAAACGTGTTGAGAAGGCAGTTTCAAAGAAAGCTGCTCCCATACAACCACCGAAGCCAAAAAAGAATGCTTTATATATGCCAACTCAGAGAATCACCCCCAGGCTGGAAACCAAGCCAACACCCATTCCTCCTAAAAGCATGGCATATGTGAATAAAGCTTTTGCAATCCCTGAACCTGGTCTAAATCAGGCTAAATTTGAAGCAGGGGTCGCTCTGGAGCCTCGAGGAACAGGCTTAAGGGAACATACTGAGGATCACACTGTTCTTTTAGATGCAGCTGTTTTAAATCATCCTTATCTCAAGGGTCTTCATGAGAACATTTCTGAAACTATTGTTCTATTTAGCTTTCCCTTTATGCTGGGACGTTTGGATGGGCAGGTGGATTATTGCTTTAAAAATCCCGCTGTAGGGAAATTGCATGCAGAAATCAGTAAATCGCAGGAGGGTTATTTTATTACTGACATGAACACACGTAATGGCACCCTGATAGAGGGTGAACGCCTAGAGCCCACCAAGGTATATAAGCTCGAGAACGGTACTCACGTTACTTTTGCAAATGAGGAATTCATTTTTTATGAGGGCAGGAAAGAGAATCAGTAACGCTATAAAACTTTAACACATTAAAGTGTTGTTAAAGTGAATTGTTTTCAGTTATAATATCACTATCATCTAAAAGTCACAAATGACTTTCTGATGTAAAAAAGGAAGTGGGAACTGCGGTTAAATGCCGCTTCTTGGCTGGGAGGAATTCATATGAGTGGGGAAAGAGTGCAGGTATTGACTGCCATGTTGCTCTATATGGCGGTAGTCGTTGGGATTGGCCTTTATTATGCGAGGCGTGCCAGTGAAAGCAGCGGCAATTACCTTATAGGCGGAAGATCACTGGGGCCTTGGGTTACCGCCATGGGAGCAGAGGCTTCCGATATGAGCGGCTGGCTTTTAATGGGGCTTCCCGGTGTTGCTTATTGGTTTGGTTTAAGTGATGCCATATGGACAGCGATAGGACTTTTAATCGGTACATATTTAAATTGGCTGTTTGTTGCTAAAAGGCTCAGAGGTTACTCAGCTGTTGCAAAAGATTCCATTACACTTCCTGATTACTTCAGCAATCGATTTAAAGAAAAGAAAAAGGTTCTCATGACCATTGCGGCATTGTTCATTTTGGTGTTTTTCACCGTTTATGCCGCAAGCTGCTTTGTCACTGTGGGAAGGCTTTTCAGTACCCTGTTTGGTGTAAAATATCACTATATGATGGCAGCAGGCGCATTATTCGTTATTTTCTACACATTTATAGGTGGTTTCCTAGCTGAGAGTGCATCTGACTTCATGCAGGGTATTGTCATGTTCATATCCCTGCTCGTTGTGTTGATAGGGGGCATTACTGCTGCGGGCGGTCTTTCTGCTGTAGCAGAAAATGTCAAGGCCATACCTGGGTTCTTTGACTTCTTTGGCATAGCACAGCCTTCGCTTAAAGATGGTATTCAGCAAATTGGTGAGTCCGGCAAGCCCCTCTTTGGAGAAGCAGGAAGCTACGGGTTATTAACAATCATCTCAACACTTTCCTGGGGACTTGGTTACTTCGGCATGCCCCAGGTTCTCCTAAAATTCATGGCTATTAGAAAATCAAGTGAGCTAGCATTTTCCAGAAGAATTGCAACCACATGGTGCGCCATTTCACTTACCGCTGCAGTTGCCATAGGTATAATAGGCAGAAGCCTTTATCCCAGTGCTTTGCTTACTCAGAGTGATTCGGAAAAAATATTTATTGTAATGTCAAATGATTTCTTCCCGCCATTACTGGCAGGGATCGTGATGGCAGGTATACTTGCCGCAACCATCAGCTCCTCGGATTCCTATTTGCTTATTGCAGCATCTGCCTTTTCAAAAAATATCTATCATGGCATGCTGAAAAAAGATGCTGACGATAAAACAGTTTTGCGTATGACGAGGATTACTTTGCTTGTGATCTCCTTATTTTCAATGATCATTGCACTGGATGAAAACAGTGTTATATTTACTGTCGTCTCCTTTGCATGGGCAGGCTTTGGTGCAACCTTCGGTCCCATTATGCTGTTCACCCTATTCTGGAAGAGAGTCACCAGAACAGGAGCCATTGCGGGTATGATTACCGGAGGCGGAATGGTGTTTATATGGAAGTTGCTCCTTAAGCCAATGGGAGGGCTATTCGGCATCTACGAGCTATTCCCGGCATTTGTACTATCCTGTATTGTCATTGTACTGGTGTCATTAATGACAGAAAAACCATCCCAGGAAATACTGGATGAATTTGAGCAGGCAAAGGTTTACGAATGCTAAATTTTTCTTGACAACTGGCAATATGATCTTTATAATGTTTATAAATATTGTTTAAACGCATTGATGGAGAATAGTAACGATTCTTTAAACGACACAGAGAGCTGCCGACAGGTGCAAGTGCAGACGTTAAAGAGTGTGAATCTCGCTCCGGAGCGGATCACTGAAGTAAGTTTGTCTTATTGTAGGTTGATACGGATACAGCCGTTACACTGTTAGGTATTACATTTTTGAAATGTGGATACTGAAAAGAGCGGACACGATTTGTGTCAATTAGAGTGGTACCACGGAGTTAAGCCTTCGTCTCTTTCATAGGAGACGAGGGCTTTTTTGCTACTCAAAATCAGTTTTTATAGATTACAATGAGGTACTCGAGGCTTCATTTTCCATAAGATGCTGATTATGCGGACTCCATGGCTGCTTGACTTTAAAAGATCTTAATGATGAATTTAACGAGGAGGAATGGGCATGAGCGACCTCATGAATATTACCGTAGGCGGATTACTTGAAGCTGTTGCAAAAAAATATCCGGACAGATTAGCCTTTAAATTTCCCGGTACCGGTTACGAAAGAACCTGGAAGGAGTTCAATGAGGAAACCACTAGGGTTGCCAAAGGCTTTTTGAAAATGGGCATAAAAAAAGGCGATCATGTGGCCATATGGGCCAATAACTGTCCGGAATGGGTCATGACGCTTTTTGCAACGGCGAAGATCGGAGCGGTCCTTGTCACCGTCAATACCAGCTATAAGGTGTTTGAGCTGGAATATCTCCTGCGTCAGTCTGACTCAAAGTGTCTGGTTATGATTGAAAGCTTTAAGGATTCCAATTACTTGAATACCATCAACGAGCTTTGTCCTGCTTTAAAGGACTGCAACCCCGGTGAGCTTGATAATCCCATGCTGCCGTTTCTGAAGAATATCGTTTTTGTCGGTCAGCAAAACCATGAGGGAATGTACAATTTTAATGAGCTCTATACCATGGGTGATGAAATTTCAGAAGAAGAATTTATCAAGGTAAACAGTACCCTTGATCCTCATGAAATCATTAATATGCAATACACCTCCGGGACAACAGGTTTCCCAAAGGGTGTTATGCTAACCCATTACAATATTGTCAATAATGGAAAAAGCATTGGCGACGGCATGAATTTTACCGAACAGGATAAGCTTTGCATTGCCGTACCCCTGTTCCACTGCTTTGGACTCGTTCTGGGTGTGATGGCAAGTCTGACTCATGCCACGTCCATGGTATCGTTGGATTACAATCCGGTCAGAGTGATGGAAGCTGTCCAGAATGAGGAGTGCACGGCTGTTCATGGTGTTCCCACCATGTTTATTGCCATGATGGAGCATGCTGATTTTAAAAAGTACACTTTTCCCAAGCTTCGGACGGGTATTATGGCCGGCTCCCCGTGTCCTGTTAAAGTTATGCAGGATGTTGTCAATGTCATGGGTGCCAACGAAATTACAATTGTATTCGGACAGACTGAGTCCTCGCCCGGGTGCACACAGACAACCACCGATGACAGTATTGAGCGGCGTGTGTCCACCGTAGGGCGTGTTTTCCCCCATGTAGAGGCCCGGATTGTTGATCCTGAAACCGGAAAAGAATGTCCGCCCAATGTGCCCGGTGAGTTCTGCACAAGGGGGTACCATGTCATGAGGGGCTATTACAAGATGCCGGAAGCAACCGCCCAGGCCATCGACAGTGAAGGCTGGCTCCATACCGGGGATTTGGCAACTGTGGATGAAGAAGGCTATTATAAAATCACAGGCCGCATCAAGGATATGATTATACGCGGCGGTGAGAATATCTATCCCAAAGAAATTGAGGAATTTCTCTATACTTGTCCCATGGTCAAGGATGTTCAGGTTATAGGTGTACCCAGCAAGCAATACGGGGAAGAGATTATGGCCTGGATCATATTGAAAGAAGGGGAGACTTCTACGGTCGAGGAGATTAAGGAATTGGTCAAAGCGCATATGGCCAGACATAAGACGCCTAAATATATCAAGTTTACCGACAGCTTCCCCATGACGGCCAGTGGCAAAATTCAAAAATATAAAATGCGTGAGACCGCTATAGAAGAACTTAACCTGAGGGATGATGCAGCAATTGAAACAGCCTAGGACTTTAGGGTATGATTAATAGAGTCGTATCCACTTTTAAGAAGAAAGGACGATTGCGATGAAACTAGCGTTTTCTACACTGGGCTGCCCGGGATGGTCATGGGAAGAAATTTATGCAACCGCCAAGGATTTGGGTCTTGACGGCATTGAAATCAGAGGAATCGAATCTGAAATATTTGCTCCTCAAACCAAGCCCTTTAAACCTGAAAATATAGAAAAGACCGTCGGTCATTTAAAGAAGCTTAAGCTTGAAATCCCCATGCTGACTTCCGGAGCCTATCTCTTTGACGAAGAAGGGCAGGAGGAAGCTATTCATGAGGCCAAAGCTTATGTTGATCTGGCGCAGAAAATCGGAACCCCCTATATTCGCGTTCTGGGAGATAAAGATGGTGTACCTGGTCCAAAGCGAAATTTAGACTTTATTAAAGCTCAATATCAAAAGGTCTGCGATTATGCATCGGACAAAAATGTAACTCCCCTGATTGAGACCAATGGCGTTTTGGCTGACACCAGTATCATGGCTCGGTTTATGAAAGAGGTCAACCGCTCCAACTCCGGTGTTTTATGGGACATTCACCATCCCTACCGCTATTTTGGCGAATCTCCTGCCACCACTCTGAATAATTTGGATGGCTATATTAAGTATCTTCATATTAAAGATTCAGCCATGAAGGATGGCCAGGTAACCTATAGGATGCTCGGCTATGGGGACGTGCCTGTATTGGACTGCTTGAGGCAGCTTAACCAAAATGGATTTGACGGCTATGTTACCCTGGAATGGGTTAAACGCTGGTGCCCTGATCTTCAGGAGCCGGGCGTGGTCTTTTCCCATTACATCAGCTATATGAGCTATTTGATAAGACAGATTTAAGGAAGAGATAATCAATGCCAAAAATAATAGACTTTCATGCTCATGCTTTCCCGGAGGCAGTTGCTGAAAAAGCAGTGGCCAATGTGGGGAACCATTATACCATCAACATGTCGGGTACAGGCAGAGTGGAGGATCTGGTAAAAAGCGCAGAAAAAGCCCACATGGATTATGTGGTGTTCCATTCCACCGCTACCAGAGCCTCACAGGTTAAAAATATCAATGATTGGGTTGCTCAGCATGCAGGCGGAAAGCTCATCGGCTTCGGTACGCTTCACCCCGATATGGATGATGTAGAAGACGAATTAGAGCGCATCATATCATTGGGTCTTAAAGGAATAAAGCTCCATCCGGACTTTCAGCATTTTAATGCAGACGATTCCAGAATGGACAGGATTTATGATGTCGTTGACAATAGACTTCCAATTCTCATACACGCAGGCGACGAGAATCTTGACAGCTCGTCGCCCCATAGGCTTGCTCGTGTTTTGGAAAAGTTTCCAAGACTGACCATGATTGCAGCCCATTTAGGCGGATATAAAAAATGGAGAGAAGCCATGGAATGCCTGATTGGTAAAAATCTTTACCTTGATACCTCCAGTGCTATTGAGTATATGGATAGTGCCTTTGCCAAAAAGCTTATCAGAAAACATGGAACGAATCGTGTTGTTTTTGGTACAGACTATCCTGCCGCTTATCACGACGAGGCTCTTGAGGTTTTTAACCAATTGGAACTAAACGAGCAGGAGAGAGCGGATATTCTCTATCATAATGCAGCCAAGCTGTTGGGAATAGGTGAAAAATAAGTCGCAGGTTAAATATCCGATTAAAGGTCGGCTAACAGGAGCACACTTCTAAAGAATGAGGTGTGCTTTAAATTTTGTGGTCAACTCTCTGGAATTTTGGTATGATAGTGTAATAAATCCTACTCTTAATAAGGGCATGGGAGAGAAAATGATTTTTAAGAAAGAAACAGATATAGATCTGAAAAATATACCTCAACACATTGCAATCATTATGGATGGGAATGGCCGGTGGGCAAAAAAGAGAGGTCTTTCCCGCAGTATGGGACATAGAGAGGGCTCGCGAACACTCAAAAAAATAGTTGAGGCCTGCTATGAACTGGGTGTCAAATACTTAACGGTATTTGCCTTTTCAACAGAAAACTGGTCGAGGCCAAAGGAAGAAGTCAATCAGCTTTTGGATCTCCTTTTGGAATATCTCCGTAATGCGGAAAAGGAGCTAAAAGGGAAGAATGTCCGCATTAAGGTTATCGGTGATAGAAAAAGACTTCCTGACGAGATTCGCACCGAAATAGATCGCGTTGAGAAAAATACAAGCCATATTTCCGGTTTGGATTTTGTTATTGCCCTGAATTACGGGGGACGTCAGGAAATTGTGGATGCCGTATCAAATCTAGTGGATGATATAAAAGAGGGCAGAATAGAAGAGGTAAACGAAGACGCCATCGTGAGGAGGCTTTATACCCGTGACATTCCTGACCCGGATTTGCTTATTCGTACCAGCGGCGAAATGCGTATCAGTAATTTTCTGATCTGGCAGTGCAGCTATTCAGAGTTCTTCTTTTGTGATGTTCTTTGGCCTGATTTTAAGGAAAGCCACCTAAGAGAAGCAATTCTTTCTTATCAAGGAAGGCAGAGACGATTTGGAGGTGTAAAATGCTAATCAGAACTATCAGCGGTGTTATTGCTGCGACAGTCTTGATAGGCCTGGTACTCCTCCCGCCCTATGTCCTGGCTGTCACAGTCATGGCGGCTAGCGTTATAGGCTTATATGAATTCTCAAAGGCCATGAAGCAGAAAAATATACATGTGGATTTACCGGTCAGCATTATTGCAGCCGTGGCTATAGTGGGTAAGGCCTATGGCTCTACTCTTCCTGTTCAGGTGTCTCCGGTTCTTTCCCAGATACTTGCCAAGGTTTTTGCCATGGAATACCTGAATGCTTTGCTGTTTCTGCTTATTGTTTACTTTTTCTGCAGGATTATCTTTGAAAACGGACGTTGCCGAATGGAGGACATGGCATATACCTTATTTGGCATTATGTATATTCCGTTTCTTCTTTCCTTTGCTGTTATGACTCGGAATCTGGATCGAGGTTTTGAGTATATCTGGCTTGTACTGATAGGCTCAACTGTCACCGACATTTTTGCTTATTTTACTGGCGTTACTTTGGGAAAAACAAAGATTATCCCGCATATCAGTCCCAAAAAAACAGTAGAAGGCTCCATTGGCGGCGCTATTGGGTGCATGCTTACCATGATGCTTTATGGTGTTGTTATCATGAACCGGGCAGGAGCAGAGGCTATCCCTCTTTACCATTTTGCCATTATGGGAATTCTCTGCGGGGTGGTCTCCCAATTAGGGGATTGGGCTGCCTCCGCCATAAAACGCAACACGGGTATAAAGGATTTTGGCAAGCTTATTCCTGGCCATGGCGGTATTATGGACAGAGCGGACAGCGTTCTGTTTGTTGCGCCAATGATCTACATTTACGTTAGTCTATTCTTATGAACATGATGCTCAGATAACAATTAAATCAGTTTACTACGCATCATAAGAGAAAGGTTGTTTTAACATGGTAAAAGGGC
The DNA here is from genome assembly GCA_023443745.1 of Bacillota bacterium. GTDB lineage: Bacteria > Bacillota > Clostridia > DSM-8532 > DSM-8532 > DTU059. The sequence goes on along the minus strand of JAEZTB010000008.1, from coordinate 48,206 downwards.
TTACCATCCTGGGCTCGACAGGCTCCATAGGCGTCCAGGCCCTTGATGTATGTGAAAATCTTCAAATAGAAGTTGTTTCATTAATTTCAAACTCCAATGTAAAGCTCATGGAAGAGCAAATCAGAAAGTATCGACCCAAGGTTGCCGCACTCTTTAATGAACAGGCTGCAGAGCTTTTAAGCATAGCTGTAAGGGATACCGGAACAAAAGTGCTAAAAGGCCTGCAAGGGGTTTTAGAAGCGGTTGTGCACCCTGATGCCGATACCGTGCTGACCTCTGTAGTGGGTATTGCCGGTCTTTTACCTACCATGACTGCTATTGAGGCTGGAAAGAATATTGCCCTTTCCAATAAAGAAACCTTGGTTACTGCAGGTGCTCTTGTTATGCAAGCCATTAGGAAAAAGGGTGTTTCACTTCTTCCAGTCGACAGTGAGCATTCTGCCATTTTCCAGTGCCTTGCTGGCAATAGAACAGAGGATGTTTCAAGCCTCATTCTTACCGCATCAGGAGGGCCTTTCCGGGGCTATACGCCAGAGCGCCTTAAGCATGTAACCTTGGAGCAGGCGCTGAAGCATCCAAACTGGTCCATGGGAAGCAAAATCACCATTGATTCTTCAACTCTGATGAATAAAGGCCTTGAAGTGATAGAAGCCATGTGGCTTTTCAATATGCCGGTAGAAAAAATTGAAGTGGTGGTGCATCCACAAAGTATCATCCATTCCATGGTCAATTATCGTGACGGATCTGTTATGGCTCAGCTTGGGGCTTCGGACATGCGTATTCCCATCCAGCTTGCTCTGACCTGGCCCCAAAGGTATGACAATCAATTTAAGAGGGTTGACTTTACCCAATTGACACAGCTCACATTTGAAAAGCCTGATTTCGGCACCTTTAAAGCTTTGAGGCTGGCTTATGACGCAGCTAAAATCGGGGGTACAATGCCCTGTGCCATGAATGCGGCTAATGAGGTTGCTGTCGAGCTCTTCTTAAAAGGTAAAATAACCTTCCCTGAAATCGCCTACCTTGTTGAGCATGTCATGAATGCGCATTTGGTGAATAGCAAGCCTGTACTTAACGATATAATAGATACTGACCGGGCTTCACGAGAAATGGCCTGGAACATTGTTAACGGGGGTATTTAAATGAGTATATTGGTAGCGCTCGTCGCGTTGAGTCTTCTTATTCTTATCCACGAGCTGGGACATTTTATAGCAGCAAAAGCTGTAGGAATAAAAGTTTTGGAATTTTCTATGTTCATGGGACCCAAGCTTTTCTCTTTTACAAAAGGAGAAACAACCTACTCTTTAAGGCTCATTCCCATGGGCGGTTTCGTTAAAATGGAGGGGGAGGAGGAATCCTCCGACGATGCCCGGGCTTTTTCAAAGCAGTCCGTTGGAAAGCGCGCCCTGGTTATAGGGGCAGGCCCGTTCATGAATATTCTGTCTGCCTTTATTTTTGCTATTATCTTTATAACACCTACGGGCTTCTATACCAACAAGGTGACAGAGATGACGGATAATTCCCCGCTTAAACAGGCAGGGGTGGAGATAGGAGACCATTTTCTGTCCTATGGCGGAAAGAAAATATACGATCCTGCTGCGGATTTGAACGTGTTCATGTATGGTGAGGACGGCCGTGATAAGGAACTTGTTTATTTGGATACCAGCAACAACCAGAAAGTGACTAAAATCATTACTCCGGGAAGAACCGAAACCCGCTTCAGACTGGGCTTTACCGCAAAGGTAATGGGAAACGAGGGTACAAACATTATTGATATGATTGAAACCGATTCTCCCCTGCAGAAAGCCGGTATCAAGCGCGGAGATAAGATTATCAAGCTGGACGACACAGAGGTCAAAAATACCCAGGAGATTATTACTTACCTTAATGTTACACGGCCCAACAAATCCGAGCCTTTGAAAATTACGGTCGATAGAGACGGGAAAATCACGACCTTTGATAATATCCAGCCTTTTTCTGATTTCCAATATACATTGGGAGTGAATCTGGAACATAAGAAGGGCACCTTTGGAGAGGTGCTAAAGGCCTCATACCGTTATTCGGTATCCACAATCAGAAACGTACTCATTTCATTGAAGTGGCTGTTTAACGGAACTGTGTCCTTTAAAGAATTATCAGGTCCTGTGGGGATTATAGGCACAGTGGGAAGTGTTGTGGAGACCAAGCAACCTGTCAGTGACATCATCCTCAATCTCATTTATCTTTGCTCTTTTATCAGCATTAATCTAGGTATTATGAATTTGATTCCTTTCCCTGCGCTGGATGGCAGCATGCTGCTCATTCTTCTCATCGAAAAAATCAGGGGTAAGCCCCTGCCCCAGGAAAAAGTCGGTATGATATCCATGGTGGGGTTTGTTCTCCTCATTTTTGTCCTCATTGCCACATTGTTCAATGATATTCCAAGATGGTTGCTTTAGGAGGCAGAGAAGATGGATAACATTACCGGCAGGAAAACGCGCAAAATAAAGGTGGGTAATCTTTTTATCGGAGGAGATGCCCCCATCACCATTCAGTCCATGACTAACACTAAAACCAGTGATGTTGGAGCGACGGTCAAGCAAATCCATGCCCTTACCGAGGCGGGCTGCGATATCGTAAGGATTGCCGTTCCTGACATGGATGCCGCCCAGGCTGTTTCTGAAATCAAAAAGCAAATCACAATACCGCTGGTGGCTGATATACACTTTGATTATAAGCTCGCTTTAAAGTCTATGGAGAACGGTGCTGACAAAATACGCATCAATCCGGGGAATATCGGTTCAAGAGAGCGTGTCAAAGAAGTAGTAGCCATGGCTCAAAGTAAAGGTATTGCGCTGCGCATCGGAGTTAACAGCGGCTCCCTTGAAAAGGAGCTTCTCCAAAAATATGGTCATGTTACGGCTGAAGCCCTTGTGGAAAGCGCTCTTGGCCATGTCCGTATATTAGAGGATCTGAATTTTTATGACACAGTCATTTCCATTAAATCATCCGATGTAAGGATGGCTCTTAAAGCCCATCAGTTACTGGCAGAAAGAACGGATTATCCCCTTCATATTGGCATAACCGAGGCAGGAACTCTCTATCGCGGTACCATTAAATCAGCGGTTGGTATAGGAGCTATACTTCTTTCAGGCATTGGGGATACCATACGGGTTTCTTTAACAGGGGACCCGGTGGAAGAGGTAAAAGCCGGAAAAGAGATTTTAAAAGCGTGCGGCCTCAATAAAAAAGGTGTCGTATTTGTGTCCTGTCCTACCTGCGGACGCACTCAAATTAACCTCATCAAAATTGCTGAGGAAGTCGAAAAGGCTTTAGAGAACTGCGATAAGCCCATAAAGGTAGCGGTAATGGGCTGCGTGGTCAACGGACCGGGAGAAGCCCGGGAAGCTGATATCGGAATAGCAGGGGGAAAGGATTCGGCAGTTATCTTTAAAAAGGGCGAGATTCTGCGTAAGGTTCCCGAAAATCAAATCGTAGAGGCCTTGCTGGAAGAGATTAAAGCGATGTAATGCCGTTTAGACTCATAAAATGATTAAGCTGAATAATCCATCCATAAAGCTGGGACCTCGACGTATAACGCTTGTTGAGGTCTTGTTGCTGTTTCATCATGCTCTCAAGTGTTTTGAGATTCAAGAGATTTTTAACCGGCGAACCCGGATCCAGGACTGTCTCAAACAGTAAATTTTTGATTTTGGCTTCATAATCGGGATCCAGTGAATGGGGGTAGGGGCTCTTTTTTCTCTCGAGAATATCGGAGGGCAAATAGCCTCGCATGGCCTCTCTTAATAAACCTCTATCCCTGTTATTAAGCCTCTTCAGTTCTTGAGGAATGTTCCAGAAGTATTCGATCAGCCTCACATCGCAAAAAGGTACTCTGGCCTCCAAACCAAAAGCCATGCTCATACGATCAAGCCTTTCCAAAAGGCAGGGAAGATTCCAATAGAGGCTGAACCACTGAGCCTCGTTTTCTTTTTTAAGCCGTTTGGTATCGGTTACGAACTTCGGGTATTCCGCCAGAGCTTCCTCATAGCATTTTTCAATAAACTCATAGGGTTTGATAAGGTCAATAAGATCATTCTTGAAAATAGATATTTTTTCGGCCACATTGGATGTCCAGGGCAAGCGCTTCTTTCCGGAAGCGAAATGCTCCGAATTCCGGGTGTTTGCTCCAAAGACCTCGTCTGAACAGTCCCCTGAAAGCATAATGCAAAAATCCTTTCGAATTTCACGGCAAAGGAGCAGAAGCGAGCTGTCGTAATCCGGCATGCCCGGAATACCACGTGCTTCAGAGGCATCAAGTAGGGAATCCAAGAGATCACTGGACGAAAGGATGATGTAGTGATGGCGGGTGCCGGCTCTGCGACAGACCCAGCGCACCCAGGGTGTGTCGGTGTCTCCGCTTAAGGATCTCTGATGAATATAGCGGTTGTTTTTTTCAAAATCAACTGACCAGGTGTTGAAGATATTACTGTGGAGGAGGGACGGGTTATCAGCCACAATGGCAGTTATCAGGCTTGAATAGAGCCCTCCGGACAATAGACCGCACAAAGGCGTCGAAGATTGCATTTGCCGCTTTACAGAGTCAATAACAAGCTCTCGAACTGTTTCCAGGGTCTTTCCCAAATCGTCCTCATGGGCTTGTTTTTCCAGCTTCCAGTAGCGTATATGTCTGATGCCCTCCCGTGAATAATGTAAAAAGTGGCCGGGTCTGATCTCACTAATACCTTTGATTATAGCACTTCCAGGTGTATGCCGCGGACTGAGGCAAATCAGCTCCGATAATCCCTCCAGGTTCATTGTGGTATTAAAAATAGGATTATGGGTGATACCCTGAATCTCCGATGCAAAAAGCATGGTTCTGCCTGACATACCATAGAACAGAGGTTTTGCACCCAACTGATCACGTGCAAGAATCAGGGTGTCATCCTCCAATATCAGAAGTGCGAAAGCAAAAATACCGTTTAGCTTCTCAAGAAAGGCTTGCTGCCATTTGGCATAAGCATATATTAAGAGCTCTGAACAAGAGGAGTCGGAACATCGGCAACCCAAGGCTTCAAGCTCCGACAAGAGCTCGTTCTGGTTATAAAGAATACCGTCCAGGGTTATGATATAGGTTTTTCCTTCAAAAGTAATTTCAGTAACAGAAGGTCCTCCGTTTATAAGACTTTCCGAGCCTACCCGTCTCAAAAAGGCTGCATGAGGTGAAAGAAAGTGCCCTGCACCGTTTGGGCCCCTGGTACGGATAGCATCGGACATGGCACATATGTTTACGCTTTTAAGCTGAATATTCTCATACGGATTAACCATACCGGCTATTCCGGACATAAAACCCACTCCAGCAGATGAATACACTCCTATTCTATTCGAGGCACATGATGGGTGTTACGGGAAATCGGAGAGACTAAAAGGCTTCGTACAAAAGGGTTACGGGAAAGGCGACAACATTTTTACGGGCTATAACGTTATTTGACATAAAACACACGTCAACCCTTTTATAATAGGCTTATCTTTTTCATGGGTTGACTATCATAAAAGTGATACTTCCTCATATAAGTTTAAATGGAACACAGAAAAGTGAAGGGAGATATAGGGTGGTTGTATATGCGGATCTCTTGTTTTTTGAAAACTTGCTGGCTAATTGCTTCATTCTTAAGCTTACCAGCGCCATATCCGGGTGTGGGCTCAAGGTTTTCAAAACCGCACTTGCAGCCTCTATAGGGGCATTATATGCGGTTCTGGCTATTGCGTTCCCCAACACGGTTATATTGACCTCCTCGGTTACGAAAATAGCCGTTTCAGTGCTGATGGTCATGATAGCCTTTAAGATCAGGACCACATCAGAATTTCTCAGGCGCTGGGGGATGATGCTGCTCTCCGCATTTTTGCTTGCCGGGTGCACCTTCGCGTTGTCAAGTGTGCTTGACGGTGGAGTTGTTGCCTATGGGGGCCTCATGTACGTCAGTCCCCAGGGTACCCTAAAGGCTTTTCTGTTTTCAGCAGGTTTGTGTATCGCGCTGGTAAGGCCTATAGGAAGAATACTATCGGGCAAATCCCTGAGGGAGGGTTCTATTATTCCGGTACATATCAGGCTTGGTGACAAGTCGGTCCGGATTAATGCCCTGGTGGATACCGGAAATTCACTGGTTGACCCTATTACGGGCTATCCGGTCATGGTGGTGGAGGCTGATTCGGTAAAAACCATCCTGCCGCCCGAGATTTATGCCTCGGTTATTACCAATAACATAGGAGTATATGAACAGTTGGATCAAGGCGGTGAGAGCTCATGGCTTAAACGCATCCATCTTATTCCATTCAAATCCATCGGAAGAGAGAATGGCATGTTGACCGGCTTCCGTCCGGATCATCTACGAATAGGCAGAGAAGGAACGTTTAAAGAAATAAACGATGTTATTGTAGGAATTTGCGGGATCAAGCTTTCCAACAGTGCAAGATATTCAGCTTTAGTGGGGCCTGCCATGTTGTCAAAAATTTAGCTTCAGGGAAGGGCCGGTTCAGGAGAAAGGATATCTTCGCCTGAACCAAAAAGAAGGGAGACGATATGATGTTTGAGAAGGTTTTCGGGTTTATCATAACACTGGTGAAAACTCCGAACCAAGAAACCAATGAGATTTTCTATATCGGTGGCAATGACATTTTGCCCCCACCGCTTCAAGCCAGTGAAGAAGCTGTACTTTTGGATAATCTGGGGAATGGGGATTTATCGGTAAAGCGTGTCCTTATTGAAAGAAATCTGCGGCTTGTTGTCTATATTGCCCGTAAATTTGAGAATACCGGTGTTGATATCGAAGATCTCACCTCCATCGGAACAATAGGCCTTATCAAGGCCATCAATACATATAACCCCGGACGCAATATAAAGCTGGCCACTTATGCTTCTCGGTGTATTGAAAATGAGATTCTCATGTATTTGCGTAAAAACAGCCGGGCTAGAAGTGAAGTTTCCTTTGAAGAGCCCCTTAACGTCGATTGGGACGGAAATGAATTGCTCTTGTCGGATATTCTTGGAACAGACAGTGACATCATCCAGAGAAACTTGGAAGAGGAGACCGACAAAAAGCTTCTGGTAAGCGCAATGAATAAGCTCAGCGGCCGTGAAAAGCGTATTATGGAGCTTCGATTCGGCTTGAACAATCATCTTGAAAAAACTCAAAAAGAAGTTGCCGATATGCTTGGCATTTCCCAATCCTACATATCCCGCCTGGAAAAACGTATATTGGGTCGATTAAAAAGAGAAATATGCAGGATGCTGTGAGGATAGATATTTAAGAAAATCGGGGATAAAATGACCGATTTTTTTTCTGCTCTTTTTTAATGTCCCAGTATAAGGGAATACTATCAGGGTCATTCCATAGGCGCTAAAGATCAAATTTTGAATTTAAGGCGAGAGGGATTAAGGCTTGAAAACATTACCTTGAAAGATTATAATAAGTTAGACATGCAATTGTTAATTGAGCATCATACATCTGTTTGGTGAAAAGGAGTTTACACATGATAGTAGATGAAAAAGGAAAACTTTTTGGGAAAATCAATTTGCTGGATATTTTAATAGTTGTTATCATCATTGGCGTCATTGTGGCCGTAGCATATAAATTAAACAACTCCAAGGTTATCACACCCTTTACGCAAAAAGACAATATTACAACAGTTCTAGTGGCAGACGAGGTTCTGGATGAGGTTGCTAATACCCTTAATGAAGGAGAAAGTGTCAGAGACAGAGTAACCGGTGCATCTTTTGGTGTTGTTAAGTCTCTTGTAGTCAATCCCAGCATTTCCTATGCACCCAACTCTGCCGGTGAAATAGTCAAATCCACAAAAGAGGGGTATAAATCCGTGGTGATAACAGTTCAGGGAACGGGTGTTTATACGAATTCCGGAGTAACCTTTGGTAATAATGATTATTATATTAATAAGCAATATGAAATCCGCGTTGATAATACAACCATTTATTTCAGAATACAAAACATGACTAAGGCTGAGGAGAAGTAATTTTGTTTGAAACAAGCTTTTTCATTAATGGTTTTAATAAGCTCTTTCATGCGCTATCCGTTGTTTTTCAAAACAGCCTTATTGGGCGGGCCATTCTGGCTATTTGCTGCGGCTTTAAAAAAGCCTTTGATAGAAGCTATCTTATCGGCCTTTTAAGAAAACCAAGCTCCAATCGCTATCATGAAGAAAGCTTGTTTTATAGAGGCTTGGATCAAGTCATTAATTTTGTTCCCACGCTCTTAAAAAGGCTTTATAAACGGTTTGAGTCTACGTTTTCCAATAGTCTTTTTTTTAAACTGATAATGATGATCGCTCAGAATGTATCGGTTGTCATCGCACTCTTTATGGTTGCAGTGTTTGTAATACCCCATCAAACGGCCCGTCTTAAATGGGACAATATGTATTCCGCTATTGCAGCCATCCTTTGTTTTTTACTTTTTTTAATAAAAACTATGAAGGAAAAGGACCTGCGATTTCAGGTCAAGCCCTTCAGCGTTTTTTTCTATGCTTTTGCGCTTATGGTAGTAGTAGGGCAGATCTTTTCTGTTGAACCCAGCCTAAGCTTTCGCTTCTTTGTATTTTATATGACTTGTTTTATCTTTGTTTTTCTTATGGTGAGCTCCATCAGAACCCGGGATCAATTGTCCACCTTTATCGAGCTCATACTGGTGGGTGTGAGCATAAGCGGTCTGTATGGCATATACCAGGGTATGAAGGGTGTTCCTGTTAATGCGGCGCAAATTGATTATACCCTTAACGAGGGCGTCCCTGGGAGAATTTTTTCAACCTTTGACAATCCCAATAATTTTGCCCAGGTTTTAGCCATGATGCTGCCCTTTTATATTGCGGTTTTCTTAAGCGCCAAGGGAATAAAAAAGAAGATCATTTTTGCCCTGGCAGCCCTTCCACCGCTTGTTTCCCTACTGATCACCTTTTCGCGCTCCAGTTGGATTGGATTCGCTGTGGCCGTTTTTGTCTTTTTATTTCTCACAAATAAAAAGCTCATTCCCGTGTTTGTTGTTTTGGGCTTGCTTTCTCTTCCCTTAATGCCAAGCTCCATCCTGACCAGATTATCCACTATTTTTATGCCGCAGGACACCTCGACCAGCTACCGATTCGATATTTTTAAAACCGTGTGGCCAATGGTCCAGGATTTTAATTTATTTGGTATAGGGCTTGGAAATGAAGTGGTGAGCCAAATCAATCAAAACTATCCCATCTATTCTACAAAGGTTCCCATACATGCTCACAATCTGTATCTCCAGATCTGGGCCGAGATGGGGTTAATCGCATTAACGGCTTTTATTCTTTTCCTCGGAAAGATTTTCAAAGCATGCTTCATAAAAGTTACAACCTTCCGGACCGATAAGGAAATGTCCTATTATCTGGCCGCAGGTGCAGCTTCTCTGGCAGGGGTATTAGTTACTGCCCTTGCTGAATACGTCTGGTTCTATCCTAGAGTGATGCTTGTTTTCTGGATGGTTGTCGGTTTGGTGCTGGCCGCTCTTTTGATAGCAAAAGGCAGCCAGGCATCGGAGGTCACGAAGTGAGAATCAAGGTTTCAATATATAATACGGTCTGTGCCATGCTGCTTCAAGTTGTGAATCTGGTTGTCAACCTTATTTTACCCAGAGTTCTTGTTGATGTATATGGCTCTTCGGTAAATGGACTTGTGTCATCTGTCAGACAGTTTATCGGATATTTCAGCATTGTCGAGGCAGGGCTTGCGGGAGCAGCCGTTTATGCTCTTTATAAGCCCCTGGCTACTAAGGAAACCGAAAGTATTAATGGAATCTTGTCGGCGGCGAACCGATTTTATAACATATCCGGCTTTATTTTCTCGGCCCTTGTCCTGGTCTCTACCTTTATTTATCCGCTATTTGTTTCCGGGCAGGGTATTGATCCCTTGACCATAGCACTTCTTGTGGTGATTATCGGGGCATCGGGTTCTTTGGAATTCTTTGCGATAGGGAAATATCGTGTGCTATTGACCGCCGATCAGAAAAGCTATGTTATTTCTATCATTAATGCTGTTGCTATAGCCTTGAATTCTGTGATCATTCTGGTTATGGCCAAGCTAGCCTTTGATATTGTTATGGTGCAGCTTGTGGCGTTATTGAGCTTCTTCTTAAGATCAGTGCTCTATACGCTTTACTGTAGAAAGCGATACGCTTTTATCAATTATAAGGCCAAACCTGATAACAAGGCCCTGGATAAAAGGTGGGATTCGCTAATATTACAGATTTTAGGCGTTGTTACAACCGGAACGCCCATATTGGTTATCACATTCTTTAACGGACTTAAGGAAGTAAGCGTTTATACTATTTTTAACATGGTCTTTGCCAGTGTCCTTGCGCTTCTGTCGACCTTTAATAACGGGCTCAGTGCAGTTTTTGGCGACCTGCTGGTCCGAAACGAAACCGCGATCATGCAAAAAGCCTATAAGCAATACGAATTTCTCTATTATGCGCTTCTGGGATGGGGATATGCTTGTATGGCCATTCTCATAATGCCTTTCATAAAAATATACACGGTGACCTTTACTGATGCCAATTATGTAAGGCCTGAAATTGCTGTCCTATTTGTGGCTATCGGACTTTTATACAATATTAAAACACCCCAGGGTATGCTGGTTATTTCTGCAGGTTTATATAAGGAAACCAAGATTCAGACTCTCACTCAAGCCATTATTAATGTTGTTGCTTCAGTTGCTCTGGCACCCTTTTTCGGTATGGCTGGTGTACTGATGGGCTCTGTACTCTCCAACCTCTACAGGGATATAGACCTCATTCAATTTGTTCCAAAAACGGTTACCAAGCTGCCCATTCGCGCGACTGTTATAAGAGTGGTACGAATGCTGATTCTGTTTGCGCTTACCGTCGCTCCTTTTATCCTTTTGATTGACATTAAGGCGGCCAGCCTTGTGGAATGGGTCTTATGGGCTATACCTGTAGCCATATGGGCTTTTATTGTTTTCACGGTTGGGAATATCCTCATGGAAAGATCTACAACCCGTGAAATATTGCAAAGACTTAAGCTGCTGCTGAAAAAAGCATAAAAGACTTTGGAGGATGCTATGTCTGAGAAAAAAGCAGGATTGATAACCTTCCATTACGCTCATCATTATGGTGCCCAGCTTCAGGCTTATGCCCTGATGAAGACAGTTGAGGGACTGGGTATTCCTTGTGAAATCATACATTATGTACGGGACGATACCATTTTGGGCAACAAGCTTTTTAAGAAGGGACTTTCACCTTATGCCCAGCTTTCCAATCTTCATACCTTGCTTCATCTTTCTGCCTTTAAAAAGAGGTATGAGCGTTTTCAACATTTTGCCCATCACGCACTTAAGCTGGGAGAACAATTTTATAAGACAAATCAGGAACTCTTTTCAAATCCCCCCCGGTACTCCGCGTATCTTTGTGGAAGTGACCAAATCTGGAACCCGTTGATCTATAAGGAAAAAACCTTTGATCCCGCATTCTTCTTGGGATTTTCAGAGAGCGGAAAAAGGATTGCTTATGCGCCCAGCTTTGGCATTTCGGTTATACCCGATCCACTAAAAGAGACCTTAAAAGCTTATCTTGAGAAAATGGACTACCTTTCAGCACGAGAAAGCCAAGGTGAAGCCATTATCCGTGAAATAGCCGGACGTGAGGCAATCACAGTGCTTGACCCGACTCTTTTGCTCTCAGGGCAGGAATGGTCGGAAAAGGCTGTTTCTCCCGAACGAGGCAAGCCCTATCTTTTGTGCTATTTTGTGTCGGATGCAACACCCTTCGAACCCTATATCAAAGCATTGTCAGATAAAATGAAGCTGGACGTGGTCTATCTGGCCGGATCCAGAAAAGGCATCCCAAGTTATGCAAAGACCGTCTTTGACGCAGGCCCCTGCGAGTTTTTGGGCTATTTTAAGGACGCTGCCTTTGTTTGCACCAATTCCTTTCATGGCACCGTATTCTCTGTTAATTTCAATAAGAATTTTTACAGTTTTACAACAGGCTCCGGGCATAAAGCAGTTAATTCAAGGCTTTACAGTATTCTAGATTTACTGGATATCAAAGATCGCCTGGTTTCCATTAGCAAAGAAAGCAATACCACGCAGCAAACCGGTTTAGATCTTAGAGACATTGATTATCAAAAGGTAACAAGTCTTTTGAATGTAGAGAAAACCAAATCCATTCATTACCTTCAGCAAGCTTTGGCTGACGCCTGAGATTGCGGACTTTTTAGTTTATCTATGTTGCAGAGAAATTAGACTTTCATATTACGGGTCGAAAATATGTGGGGGGATAATATGTTATGTGAAAAGAAGCAATGCACAGGCTGCCGTGCATGCGAGAGTAGATGCGCCTTTCAATCCATTACAATGAGAGAGGATGCTGAAGGTTTTTTATATCCGGAAATAGATCCCAAAACCTGTACCCAATGCGGTTTATGCGAAAAAACCTGCCCTGTGTTGAATGATCCCGTTTTTCCCAAGATTAGTGAGCCTGGTATTTATGCCTGCTGGAGTCATGATGAGGGTGTTCGAGAGAAAAGCTCATCGGGCGGCGTATTCTCGCTTTTAGCTAGAAGGGTACTTGAAAAGGGTGGGGTTGTCTTTGGTGCGGCCTTTGATAACCACTTTGGGGTTCATCATACATACATAGAAAATTATAGGGAAATTGATAGCCTCAGAAGATCAAAATATGTCCAGAGTGACACGGGGAAAAGCTTTAAGGAAGCTGAAGCCTTTTTAAAGGTCGGAAGAGCTGTGCTTTTTGTGGGAACACCTTGTCAGGTTGCAGGACTGCAAAGCTATCTTAGAAAACCTTATGAGAACTTGGTCACTTGCAGCTTTGTCTGTTATGGCGTACCATCACCCAAGGTATGGAAAAACTACTTGAACTACAGAACAGCCAACAAAAAGATAAAGGCCATATCCTTCCGCGATAAGGAGAATAGCGGTTGGCGCAATTATACCATGCGCATGGATTATGACGACGGCTCAAGCTATAGAAAGCTGGCTAATCAAGATGCTTATTTTATCGGATTCGGTAGAAATCTGTTCAGCAGGCCATCCTGCTTTGACTGCCGGTTTCGTTATCAAAATACAAAGAGTGATATAACCCTTGCTGATTTCTGGGGTATTGACAAGCTTCCCGGTATTGATGTTTCAGATGATAAGGGCGTTTCACTTGTTCTGACCAATTCCCAAAAGGGTGAGAATTGGATTGAGACATTAAAAGACAGTCTGTTTGTCCAGAGAAGAACCTTTGAAGAAGCGGCAAGAAGTAATCCAAAGCTGGTTTCATCTGCAAAGCAACCCCCTTTAAGAGCATTATTTTTCAAGGAATTTGCCGCAGATGTTGCATTTGAAAAGCTTGTTCATCGCTATATGCGAAATACGGGGCTTAAAGCCGAGCTTAAAAAAATCATAAAAAGTATTCTTGGAGAGGAAAGAGTTAAAAAGCTCATAGGCTGAAAAGGCTAAATCAACATTTACATTTTCTCGAATAAGAAACGGCATCTCAGAAAAGAATGTTATTTATATAACTGCTTTCTGGGTGACAACTATGCTATGCGATAAAACTCTTTGTACAGGCTGTCGTGCTTGTGAAAACATATGCCCTAAAAAATCCATTGCAATGAGAGAAGATGAAGAAGGTTTTTTGAGGCCGGAGATAGATGAAAGCCTCTGCAGCCATTGCGGAATGTGTGAAAAAGCCTGTCCTGTACTGAATGATCCTGATTTCCCAAAGCTTTCGGAGCCCGGTGTCTATGCCTGTTGGAGCCAAGATGAAGAGGTTAGGGAAAAAAGCTCCTCCGGCGGTGTGTTTTCTCTTTTGGCAAAAGCAGTCATTGATGAGGGTGGTGTGGTTTTCGGTGCTGCTTTTGATGAGCAGCTTAGGGTTCAACATACCCATATTGAGGATTATTGCCAGATAGACGATCTTCGCAGATCCAAATATGTTCAGAGTGATACAGGAGAAAGCTACCAGAAGGTGGAATCCTTTTTGAAAGCCGATAGGACTGTCTTTTTTGTGGGAACGCCCTGCCAGGTAGCCGGACTTAAAGGCTACCTGAAGAAGGACTATGATCGACTAACCACTTGCAGCTTTGTTTGTTATGGTGTACCTTCACCAAAGGTATGGCAAAGCTATTTAAGCCATAGACAGAATGAGAACGGGAAAAAAATAAAAGTTGTGTCCTTCAGGGATAAACAAGAATCAGACTGGTTTAACTGCAATATGCGGATGGTGTTTGAGGATGATTCGTGTGATATTCGTCCCTTAAAGCAGGATGCCTATTATGTTGGATTCGGAAGAAGCCTTTTCACGAGACCTTCCTGCTTCGATTGCAGGTTCCGTTACACCAATACCAAGGCCGACATAACCCTGGCTGATTTTTGGGGTATTGATAAGCTTGAGGGCTTTGATGTACCTCTGGACAGAGGGGTATCTCTGGTATTGACCAACTCGAAAAAAGGCGATGATTTACTGGAGAAAATATCTACCACTCTGTATTTTCAGAAAAGAACCTTCGATGAGGCAGTAAAAAACAATCCCAAATTGCTTTCTTCAGCTAGAATACCGTCAAACCGGGCGCGTTTTTTTAAAGACTTTAAAAAGGGCGTTCCCTTTAATAGGCTTATTCATCGCTATATGAGAAACACAGGCCTGAAGGCTGAGATTAAAAAAAGGATAAAAGCTATTTTAGGAGAGAACATCATTAAGAAGATAAAAGGGTAGGATTTGCCTACCCCTTAGTCGATGTATAAACCTCATAGGTGTCCAGTGCGATTTTGTTGATATTGAACCTGTTTTCGACAGCCTTAAAGGCGTTTTTCTTCAAGTTATCCAAGAGTTCTTTATCTTCCATTACTTTTTGGATCTGGATTGCTGAGCTTTCAGCATTATTATACTCAACCAAAACGCCGCATTGGGTTTCTTCATTAACGATATCCCTGTTGCCACCCATATCTGTTGCAACAACCGGCAAACCACTTGCCAGCGCTTCTATGATCAAAAAGCTTAAAGCTTCGTGCTCAGAGGCGTTAAAATACAGGTCGCTTCCGTTAAAGAGATTTTTAATGTCTGCCCTAAATCCTGTGAAAAGAATATCGGACTCTAAATTTAATGCTTTAACCTGTCTTTGAGTTTCATCCAGCAAAGGGCCATCTCCTGCGAGCACACATTTAAAGGACTTATTCGTCAGGCTCTTTAAGGCATGAATGGTTTTTACCAGATAGGCATGCCCTTTATCATGGGCAAAGCGGGATGCGCATAATATGACGAAATCCTGGTGATTTATGGAAAGCTCCTGCCTAAGTGTGGAAGGTTCGGTCTTTTTCCAGTATTCCGGGTCAACCCCATTAAAGATGACTTTAATTATTGAGCCCTTGTTTCCGTTATTTATCAGCATCTCTTTACCTTTGTTGCATACTGCTATGATGCGGAACTGAAAACGGGTCATGATGCGGTTACACAGCTTTACCAGAGCATTATTACGCATAACGAAGTGATTGGTGTAAACTACTTTTATCTTTGGATTAAACAGTCTGGATAATATGGCAATATAGTTTTCCCTCAGATAATGGGTGTGGATCAGGTCGATACGGTTTTCCCTGCAAATACGGCTCAGCTTATAGGCTGCCACAATATCAAAGGGGTGTTTCATTAAGATTCGAAAGGTTTTAACCTGTTTAGCTTCCAGGGTTTCCCTTAAAAGACCGTCCTCGTTGTATGCAAAGAAAGCATTTATTTTTGTTTGGCCAAGCTTTTCAACAAGGGTCTGGACATATCTTTCTGTTCCGGCTTTACCGGCGTGATTCAGTAAATAGAGTACATTCATGTTGCTATAATCTCCTATGAGGATTTTCCTATACTATTATGATATATCAATTATATAGAAAGTAAAAGCCGATTTGGACAATCTCTTCATCTCGTCAATTGCTTAGCATCTACGTTTACCCAAATAATACCTTGAAGCCCCACCGCCGCTCAATCCGCTAGAAACCGCTTGTCAAGGCTTTTTTAAAATATTTTCATCTTCAAAATCGGAATAAAACATACCTCCCGGGATAAAAATGTTATCTGTACGAAACAGATGAAAATCAAAGAGAGGTGTGTTGATTTGATGAACAAGGTTGAAATTTGCGGTGTCAATACATCAAAGCTTCCACTGCTTTCAAGCAGTAAAATGGATGAGCTCTTCAAGAAAATCAAGAATGGCGACATGGGGGCGCGTGAAGAATTCATTCAGGGAAATTTAAGGTTGGTACTAAGTGTCATCCAGAGGTTCGGAAACAGAGGAGAAAATGCGGATGACCTTTTTCAGGTGGGCTGTATTGGTCTTATTAAAGCCCTTGACAATTTCGATGTGACTCAGAATGTAAAGTTCTCCACTTATGCCGTACCGATGATTATCGGAGAAATCAGAAGGTACTTAAGGGACAACAATCCGATCCGTGTCAGTAGATCCCTGAAGGATACAGCCTACAAAGCATTGCAGGCAAGAGACAAGCTTATTGGCAAGGAGTCAAGGGAGCCAAATGTAACGGACATTGCCAAGGAACTGGGTATCTCCAAAGAAGATGTGGTCATGGCCCTTGATGCTATCCAAGAGCCCATCTCTCTCTTTGAGTCGGTTTACCATGACGGAGGAGATGCTATTTATGTCATGGATCAAGTCAAGGATGAAAAAAACAGTGATGACAGGTGGCTGGAAAGTATTTCAATAAGTGAGGCCATGAGTAAGCTGAGTGAACGTGAGAAAAAAATAGTCGACCTCCGGTTCTTTCAGGGACGAACCCAAATGGAGGTTGCCGACGAAATAGGAATCTCTCAGGCTCAGGTTTCAAGGCTTGAGAAATCAGCATTGAAACATATGCAAAAGTATGTTTAATAGAAAAATTCAATATTTCTGCAATAAAAGGGGAGGGCTTGCCTCCTCTTTTTTTATGGATTCTTATAATTTTCTACAAAATAGAAAAGTAAATGTAACAGAATGACGATAAATAGGTATGATAATATAAATATTGAATAATACGGAGGATAAAGTCTATGAAATGTCCTTATTGCTCTTTCGAGGAAGACAAGGTGATAGACTCAAGACCCACCGATGAAGGCGCAACTATTCGTAGAAGAAGAGAGTGCTTAAGCTGCCATAAGCGTTACACGACTTATGAAAAGGTAGAGAGCTTGCCCATTATGGTAATAAAGAAGGATGGTTCAAGGCAGCCCTATGAACGTGAAAAAGTCAGAAAAGGTATTCTTCGTGCTTGTGAAAAACGGTCCATCTCCATCAATCAGATTGAGAGCGTACTGGATTCAATTGAGGCGCAGATTAGCAATTCCCTGGAAAGAGAAGTTACCAGTGAATTTATAGGTGAGTTGGTAATGGATAAGCTGCGGGAATTGGATGAGGTTGCCTATGTGCGGTTTGCCTCTGTCTATCGCCAATTTAAGGATATCAACACCTTCATGAATGAGCTGAATAAGTTGCTGCTGGATAAATAAGAACCCCACCCGTTTACGAAATTAAAATTTCGAACGGGTACCCGGGAACCTTGTTACTTCGTAATAGGCATAAGAATTTAGTCTCTTTATGTCTGAATTTATTTAGCGTATAATGATTGGTAAGGGGTGGAGGTTGGCATTTGGCGAATAATGGCGTAAAGCGCATTAATGATATTATCAAAAGTACACTGAATGTCATCGAGCAGAGCAAGGGGGCCATCTTCGAGATATCGGAGAATGCCAGAAAAGAAGTGGCCAATTTGAGGGAAGAGCTGCAACGCCTGAAGCTTGATGTAGAAATTATAATGACCGAATGCGGACAGTATGAAATCAAGGTAGCGAGAAGTCGTCAAAGATTAGCACTTATAAACCGCAGTTTTAATCAATACTCTGAAGAAGAAATGAAAGATGCATATCAAGAGACCAATGAAATGATGGTTCAACTGGCTGTAGCAAGGGAACGAGAAAGCCAAACCATTCTAAGGCGAAATGATGTTGAACGGCGCTTAAAAAATGCTTTGGAAACTGTAGGAAAAGCAGAGAAATTAGTTGCACAGGTGGGAACAGTTTTTAGCTATTTATCAGGTGATCTGCAGCGTATTGATGAGCACATGGAGAGCACGGAAAATAAAAGACTTCTTGCTATTCGTATTATAAAGGCACAAGAGGATGAGCGAAGAAGAATAGCTAGAGACATGCATGACGGTCCTGCCCAGGCCATGAGTAATGTGGTATTGAAAGCTGAAATATGCGAAAAAATGGCAGAGGTTGACCTTGATAAAGCAATAACAGAGTTAAAAAACCTGAAGGAAGTTGTGCGATCTTGCCTCAAGGATGTACGCAGAGTCATCTATGACCTGAGGCCTATGTCCATCGACGACCTTGGGCTAAAGCCAACTCTGCAGAAATACATTGAGAACTTTAGTCAACAGCACGGAATCCAGATAGAATTGAGAATCTGGGGTGAGATTAACAGAGTCAAAGACAGCAACATTATCTTAACTGTTTTTCGTGTTGTTCAGGAGTGTCTCAATAATATCCGAAAGCACGCTAATGCTTCCTATGCCTGTGTCCAGCTGGAATGCGCAGACATGTCCTTGACCTTAAGAATAAAGGATGATGGTGATGGCTTTGATGTCTCATCATTAAATGAATTCAATCGTGATGAAATTGGAGGATTTGGTGTCTTTGGTATGAAAGAGCGCGTCGAATTACTGGATGGAACTTTCTCCATTGAATCCTCATTCGGTATAGGAACCACAGTGAGAGTTCAAATGCCATATAAACTTCAGGGGGTTATTGCTTAATGGAAACTATCAAAGTTATGATAGCAGAAGATCATTCCATGATCCGGGAAGGGCTTAAGCAGCTTCTCGAATTGGAGCCGGATATCAGGGTTTCTGCTGGCTTTTCTGATGGGAAGTCGGCTGTAGATCAATTTCTTGAAGTAAAACCCGATGTTGTTCTTATGGACATCAATATGCCGGTGCTTAATGGCCTTGAAGCTTTGGAGCGGATAAAGGCTTTGGACAGCTCTGCCAAAGTAGTGATGCTTACCATCCATCAGGATAGGGAGTACCTGTTAAAAGCATTGGAATTGGGAGCCTTGGGCTATATTCTCAAGGACGCTGATTCCAAGGTGCTCATTGAAGCCGTAAGAAGTGTTTATAGCGGTCAGACCTATATTCAGCCCAGTATGGCTCGAGAACTGGTCAATGAATATAAACGTATAAAAAACGGCAATGACGACCCTCAAAGCCTATTAACCGACAGGGAGATCGAGGTTCTCAGACTTTTGTCCAAAGGTATGCTCAACAAAGAAATAGCAAGCGCTCTTTTCATCAGTGAGAAAACAGTCAAAAACCACATTTCAAGTATCTTCCGCAAGCTGGACGTGCAGGACAGAACACAGGCTGCCGTCTACGCAATCAAGAACAGAATCGCCGATTGATAGGCCCTAGGTCCTAAGCGGTTCTGCATCCTTAAGCCCTTCTAAAATGTGATCAATGACCGATATGAAGCATCTTACACCCTCTGTATAATGAGAACATAAGGTTGCCTGACCGAACAGGCGAAATCAGAACAGGGGGTATATTTTATGAGTACTATTATGTATTTCTTATCACAAATCAGGACCAGTAAAAAGGGACAGGGCATGGTTGAGTATGGTCTCATCATCGGGTTGATCGCTATTGTTGTTATTGTTGCTTTAACAGCAATGGGCGGTGGCCTAAATGGTATCTTTGAAAGGATTACAGGTGAATTAGGTGATGCAGTAGCACCACCGGCATCATCAGGAACTTGAACTTAAAATTGAATCATCGAAGGGTTATGTGAAATACTTTATTTTTACGTAATGTTGCCCCTGTGTCTTGCAGGGGCATATTTTTTAAAATTAGGGGTCTAGGCTTATTTCGTAGATTTTCCTTAGGTTTTCTTTTATGCGGAATGCTTTCCGGCTAAGGAACACATGGAGTTATAGAAAAGCTTAAGAAAGTCAAGAGAACAGGTGCGTATCAGAAGGTACATACATCTTAACTGCGGAAATTTAGGAGGGGTGAGATATCATGAAACAGAATCAAAGGCGCAGAAGCAAGGGCCAGTCGCTGGTTGAAACCGCGATAATCTTACCTGTCGTGCTTCTTCTGGTCATGGCAATCATTGATTTTGGGTTGCTATTCAACAACTATATACTCATTTCCAATGCGTCCCGGGAGGGAGCGAGAAAGGCCGCTTTAGGCGGAACAGATATCGAAGTAAGACAAACTGTTCTGAATATGACCACCACACTGAAAGTTACAAATATGGATATTAGAGTAACAGAGCCCGATGGCTCCAGAGACCATGGTAAAACGATTATAGTATCCATTAACTATAAAAGTGAGCTTATTACACCTCTCATAGATAAGTTTTTCCCTGGAGGGGTGGCGGAACTTAAAAGCGCGTCCACAATGAGGATAGAGTAGGATTTTTACATTATATTAAAGGGGCGGTTGACATGGAAAAGAAAACAAACAAAAAAGCACTGCTGATTTCCCTTATATTTGCCTTAATAGCCTGTGTGCTGGTTTATACTATGATCAGCAAGCAGAATAAGCCGGACGAAGTTAAGCCAAAAGTAAAGATTTTGGTGGCGGCTCGAAATATAAATGCCGGTGAAAAAATCCAGGCCCAGGATATTAACACCATGGATGTATCTGAGGATTCTTTGCCTGCAGGGGCAGTTAATGATAGAACAAGTATTGAGGGCTTCTATGCCAGAGAGTCCATCATTCTGGGAGAATCCTTCCGAAAAGAGAGGCTTGCAGAGGCTGATCAGCTGGCCCTATCCTTTAATATTCCTGAAGATATGAGGGCATTTACCGTTTACGTCAATGAGGATACCCTCTTTTCAAATCAGCTGAGGGTGGGAGACAGGGTAGATGTCATCGGTAATTTTGAAGTAGAAGCGATAGATAATAAAAGTATAAAGACCAGTAAGATTTTCCTTCAGAATATTGAGATTTTGGCCATTGGATCCAATCGCATTCAAAAGAATACCGGAAACTCCGGAACCAATACTGTCGATGAGAGTCAATTGCCTAAAACCGTCACACTCTGCGTCACACCAGTGGACGCGGAAAAAATGGCCTTTGCTACAAACTATGCAAGTTATACCTTTGCTCTAAGGGGACAGAAGGATGACAAGAATGTCCTTACACCCGGAACTGTTATTGATCAATTGGTACCGCATTTATCGGTGCGTTAGTTTTTCAAAAATTTATAAGCCGGTGCTTATAGGGGGGCCATACAATGGAAAATGGTAAAATTAAAGTGGTGATTGTGGACGACAGTACTGATACTGTTGAGCACATTAAAACACTGCTGGGGTTATGTGAGAAGACCATAGAGGTTGTGGGAGCTGCTTTTGGTGGCAAGGACGGTGTAAAGCTTTGCCAGAAGCTAAAGCCCGATATTGTACTCATGGATGTCAATATGCCCGATATGGATGGTCTGACCGCAACAAATCTCTTAACCACCAGCATGCCGGATATCGGTGTCATCATCATGTCGGTGCAGGCAGAAAACGAGTACCTTAAAAAAGCGATGTTTGCGGGAGCCAGGGAATATATTGTCAAACCCTTCTCATCCGATGATCTTGTTTCTTCTATTACCAGAACCTATGAAGCCCAAAATAGAAGAAAGCATAACACCAAAATGCTGGATCAAGTCATTCAAACCCGAGTCATTACAGTGTTCAGTACCAAGGGTGGAGTAGGTAAGACAACTGTTTCCACAAATCTTGCGGTGGCCTTGGCTCGTACTACCAAGAAACGGGTATGCTTGTTGGATTTGGACCTTCAATTTGGTGATGTCGCAGTTATGATGAACCTTTCAGTAAAGAACACCATTTATGATCTGGTTAAGGATCTTAAAAACCTTGACTCCGATCTTATAACCGACTATCTAACTACTCACTTTACTGGGGTCAATGTCCTTCCGGCTCCTGTTAAGCCGGAGTACGCAGAATTTATCGATTCCAAGCATGTGGAGAAAATTCTCAGCCTACTAAACGGAAATTATCACTATGTCATCATTGATTTACCCGCTTCCTTTCAGGATATAGTTTTAACAGCTTTGGACAGCTCTGAAAAAATTCTGGTTCTTTCTACGCTGGACCTGCCTACCATCAAGAATGTCAAGGTAGGCCTCAACCTTATGGAAAACCTCAAATATAAGGATAAAGTACAGGTAGTGGCCAATAA
Organism: Bacillota bacterium; assembly: GCA_023443745.1. Lineage (GTDB taxonomy): Bacteria > Bacillota > Clostridia > DSM-8532 > DSM-8532 > DTU059. The sequence goes on along the minus strand of JAEZTB010000008.1, from coordinate 25,951 downwards.
ATCAAGTGAACAATACGGCGTGCGCTATTCCGAGTTTGAAGATGCGGTTGGGTATCCGATTTGGGTCAATATCCCCGAGGACAGCAATACGGTTATCACAAGTGCCAACAAAGGAATTCCCTTTGTCATGACAAGGGATGATACAAAGGTTGCAAGAGCCATTTTTCAGCTTTCGGAAAAAATTCATAATAATGATAGTGCAGCTATGGTAGAGAAGCAATCCAAGTGGAAGATCTTTAATTTCTAGGGGGAGGTAGACAATGGGATTACTGGAAAGATTAGCCATGGATAAGGAAGAGGAGAATAAGAAGAGTAAAAGCTCCTCATCCGCATCAGGCCAAAAGGAAGAACAAAAGGTTGACCCCTATAAAGAGCTTAAGTCCAAGATCTTTAACCGGGTTGTCGATGAAGTCAAGATATCCGATGAAGATGACGAAAATGATATGCACAAGGTGGAGGAGGAAATCCGCAATATCGTTAATACCGTCATTGAAAGCGAGGCTCAGTACCTGACCCGCAATGAGCGAGCTAATATTGCCCGGGATATCATTAATGAGACCATAGGATTCGGCCCCATCACCCCGCTTTTGCAGGATACCGGGGTCAGTGAGGTTATGGTTAACGGTATTGATCAGGTTTATGTGGAGCGGCGTGGCAAGCTGGAATTGAGCGATGTGACCTTCAGAGATAATGAACATGTTTTGCACATCATTGAGAGAATTGTCGCTCCCTTAGGGCGAAGGATTGATGAAAGCTCACCCATGGTGGATGCCCGCCTTCCCAACGGCTCCCGCGTGAATATCATTATTCCGCCCCTGGCTTTAAATGGGCCCACCATTACAATCCGTAAGTTCTCTGAAAAGCCATTTACCGTAAACGATCTTATACGTTTTGGGACATTGTCTCCTGAGGTTGCTCAATTTCTGAAAGCCTGCGTTGAGGCCCGGCTTAATATTGTTGTCTCAGGAGGTACCGGAAGCGGTAAAACCACCATGCTGAATGTTATATCCTCATTTATCCCATCCGATGAGCGGATTGTGACCATAGAGGATGCAGCAGAGCTTCAACTTGGTCAAGATCATGTGGTAAGGCTTGAAACCCGTCCTCCCAATGTGGAAGGTAAGGGCTCCATTACCATTCGTGATCTGGTGAGAAACTCGCTACGTATGCGGCCGGATCGCATTGTAGTCGGCGAAGTGCGTTCGGGTGAAGCGTTGGATATGCTCCAGGCCATGAATACCGGGCACGATGGGTCACTAACCACCGGCCATGCCAATTCTCCGAGAGACATGCTCTCCCGTTTGGAGACAATGGTGCTTATGGCCGGCATGGAGCTTCCCATCAAGGCTATTCGTGAGCAGATAGCCTCGGCTGTTGATCTTATTGTGCAGCAATCCCGATTGAAGGATGGTTCAAGAAAAATAACCTATATCACTGAGGTTGTGGGTATGGAGGGCGATGTTATCACGCTGCAGGACCTGTTTATCCACAAGGAGGATGGTCACGACAATATGGGGCGTATCTCAGGGAAATTAGTCCCCACAGGCCTTAAGCCTAAGTTTATGGATAAATTAATTAAAACCGGAGTGGTTTTACCCAGCGATATTTTTTCAACCAAATGAACGACATGCTGCTTTCATAATAGGGGGACTTGGTAATGATTTTTACAATATTAATCCTGGGTATAGTAGTTTGGATATCGGTTTACCAGCTCATTAACGGTCTTTTTCGAAAGGATAATTATGTAAGCCGTATCGGTATTTATACGGGCCAGGTGGAATTGAATAAAGAGGACAAGCCTAAAAAGCAAGAGACCTATCGTCAGGGCCTGGGCTTACTGGCCAAGGGCTTTGAAAGATCGGGTATTTTAGACAGCTATAAAAGCAGTATTAGAAAGAAGCTAACCAGTGCCAATATTTTGATGAGGGCTGAGGAATATCTAGCAATTTGCCTGATTCTCTTCATATGCTTAGGATTGGTAGGGGCTTTGTTATTCGGAAGCTTGTTGTTTGCCTTTGTTTTTGCGCTTTTGGGATGGCTTGTCCCATCAATTATCTTAAAACGGAATATGGGGAAACGGCTTAAAACAATCAACAATCAGCTAGGTGATACCATAGCTATTCTCTCAAATGCCATGAAGGCAGGCCACAGCTTTTTTCAGGCCGTGGATTCAGTGAGCAAGGAGATGACAGGGCCTGTGGCCGATGAATTCGCAAAGCTTCAAAAGGAGATCAGCTTGGGGGTTAATACGGAAACTGCTCTGGAGAATATGGTAAACCGGGTTGGGAGTGACGATTTGGAGCTCATGGTGACAGCCGTGCTCATTCAACGGCAGGTCGGAGGAAATCTTGCCGAGATTCTCGACAATATCTCTGGTACAATCCGCCAGCGAATACGAGCAAAAGGTGAGATTAAAACCCTGACTGCCCAAGGACGTATGTCCGGAATCATTATCGCCCTGTTGCCCTTTCTGCTTGCGGCTATGGTTTCAGTCATGAGCCCTCAGCTCATGGTAACCCTGGTCACGGATCCCCTGGGGATAATTATGATAGTTATTGCACTTGTAATGGAGTGTATCGGCATCCTCTTTGTCCGTAAGATCGTTAATATTGAAGTATAGGTGGGGAATCATGCAAAATTATCTTATACTTATTTTTCTTTTTATATCGTTTTGGGCTCTGGTCTATAATACTCTTAAATTAGGGAGTAAAAGCAAAGAAGCGGATATTTCTCAAAGGCTTCAACGCATTAAGAATCATACCGCGCAGGACATGCCAGAGGATGAGCTAAGCCGCTCTTTTTCTGATCGTGTAATCAAGCCCGTACTTGAGAATATTGGAAAAACACTGATAAAATTAGCTCCCAATGAGATGATATCCAGCTTGGAAAGTAAGATTATTATGGCCGGAAAGCCCAATAATTGGGGAGTTAATAATTGGCTTGGTATTCAAGCTTTTATGATCGTAGGGCTCCCACTACTAATACTTATTGTATTTCTACAACTCAGGATTGATTTAAAATATCTCGTACTTATTACTTCAGCCTCTGCAACAATCGGGGTTTTGTTTCCTAATATGTCTTTAAACGGAAAAATCCGAAAACGCCAGTCCGAGGTTATGAAAACACTGCCGGATATAATGGACTTGCTCACTGTCAGCGTTGAAGCAGGCCTTACCTTTGACTCAGCTCTTTCAAAGGTGGCAGAAAAAATGCCGGGAACACTGGCCAGAGAATTTGAAGTGGTACTCCAGGAAATTAAAATCGGTAAATCCAAGAAGGATGCCTTGTATCAAATGTCGGACCGCGTGGGCGTTCAGGATTTAAGAAGCTTCGTGAGCGCGGTGATTCAGGCTGATCAACTGGGTGTAAGCCTGGGAAGAGTCTTAAGAATCCAGTCGGAACAGATACGGCAGAACCGCAAGCAGCGCATACAGGAAAAAGCTATGAAAGCGCCTATTAAAATGCTGATACCCATGGTCGTCTTCATCTTTCCCTGTATTTTTATTGTGCTATTAGGGCCTGTTGTTATCAATATTATAAAAATGTTTTCCGGGCAATAAATTGGTTGATTCTTGGATATATAATCCCAAAAAGACAAAGACTCTTTAATGATGATTCTTGATGATCATCATTAAAAGGTCTTTTTTAATATCTAAACAGAGAGTGGATTGTTATGAAATTTCGATTGGGTTATGTGGCTATGACCCTTAATCTGGAGGATTGTTCACCGTCAGGAACAGTAACCCTGGCAAACCTTAATAAATTAACTGAAGAGAAGGCAAGGTTTTTTAGACTCAGGCAGATTACCGAAAAAAATCTCAATAATACACTGCGCATTTTAAAATATAATAAAGCGCTTGGTATTCAGGTTTACAGACTAACCTCCAAGCTTGTACCCCTGGCGACCCATCCTATTACAAAAAATTGGGACTATCTATCGGAATTTAAAAAAGATTTCGAGGAGATCGGCAGGTTTATTAAGGAAAATCATTTTAGAGTCAGCGCACACCCGGACCATTTCACCTTGATCAATTCAAACGATGCCAAGGTCCTTGAGGATTCCATCAAAGACCTGGACTATCATGTCAGGCTTTTTGAGGCCATGGGACTTGATGATTACCGGTATAAGCTTGTCATGCACATCGGAGGTCTGTATAAAAACAAGCAGGCTTCCATGGAAAGATTCAAGGAAAACTTTCTGAAGCTTCCCGAGCGTATTCGCATGCGGCTTATACTGGAGAACGATGATAAGTCCTACACTGCTATAGATGTATTGGATATCTGCCGTGATTTAAAGGTACCCATGGTCCTTGACATTCATCATCACAAATGCGTCAATAACGGTGAGGACTTAAAGGACATTATTCCTCTTGCTTTTGATACATGGATTCATCAGAGCCTGCCGCCCAAGCTTCATTTTTCATCTCCCAGAGGCAACAAGGATTTCAGAAGTCACGCTGAAGATATTGATGTTGAAGATTTCTATGCATTTCTGGGTGCTGCAAAAGAGACCAACCGAGATTTTGATGTGATGCTTGAGGCAAAAAACAAGGATTCTGCATTGATAAAGTTGTCTGAAGCGCTCTCCGGCTACAGTAACCTGGAACGAATACGCCTGGGGGAATTCGAAATGCTCTGATGTTAAATTTTCTTCTTGAATACACCTTGGCTCGTGGTGGGACATTATAAGTAAAATTATATTGATCAAAAAAATATGAAAGAAGGATTGTCTATGAAATGCATTGATCTCATGGTTGAAGAACATGGTAATATCAAAAGAATGCTGGTTGTTATAAGAAAGCTTTGCTATCGTATTTTAATTGGCGGTCAGGTCAATTATGAGGATTTTAACAAAATCATCGATTTTGTCCGCACTTACGCAGACCGGCATCATCATGGAAAAGAAGAAAATATACTTTTTAACCGTATGATGCTGGAACTGGGTGATACTGCTGAGAAACTGGTCAAGCATGGTATGCTGGTGGAGCATGATATGGGGCGTTTGTATATGCAGGAGCTTGAATCGGCTGTTAAGAGGGTATTGGAAGGTGAAGATGAAGCAAGGCTTGATGTGATTGCTAACGCCATTTCCTACACCCATCTCATGAACCGGCATATAGACAAGGAAGATAATGTTGTTTATACCTATGCTCAAAAAAATATGCTTAATGCCACCATGGATGCCATTAACAGCGAATGTGAAGCTTATGAACGAAGCGAAACAGCCCGTCATGCAAGAGAAACCTATATTCCCATGCTGGAAGAAATGGAATCCATGTAAGTTCTATCCATGGCAGCAGCCTGAGCTGCAACGATGAGCCTGAGGACATGAAGGAGCCTCACAGCTCTTGGATTTTACCACATAATTAAGGGATTTGAATATGGCTTCAAGCTCATGAGTATGGCATTTTGGACATGCGATCTCTTTATTTTCGCGTTGCGCGATGGTAGCCTTAACATTAAAGGCATTCCCGCAGCTTTTGCAACTTAAATCGTAGTAGGGCATAGCGCTTATCTCCTTAATAGTTTATGATGAGATTGTATCAGAACTGATTATACCAGAGTCGGCCTAAAACCGGAAGGCCTTCTGAATGAAAGGAATGAGCCCAATTGTTGCCGTTTGTCCTATCACGTATTCCAAAAACCTTTTTTGGTAGCGGAGCTCAAAAACATATTTTTGATATTGTTCAGCAAGAAAAATATTCATCCCTTCTTCTTATTACAGGTGGGAATTCTTATATAGGAACTCCCTATTATGATCAACTGATAGAGGGCTTAAGTAAAATAAAAATCAAGTGTGTTGAGGCCCGGGTCACCCATGAGCCCTCCCCCGAGTTAGTTGACGACATTACGTTAATGGCAAGACAAGAGAAAATTGAAATGGTATTGACCATTGGCGGCGGAAGCGTACTTGATACCGGAAAAGCTGTATCAGCCATGATGAAGGTTTCCGGTTCTGTAAAAGACTATTTGGAGGGGGTGGGTACCAGGGAGCATGATGGAAGCAAGGTCACCATCATTGCAGTACCCACCACCTCAGGTACAGGAAGCGAAGCAACAAAGAATGCGGTTTTGAGCAATGTTGGGGAGAAAGGCTTCAAAAAGTCCCTTCGCCATGATCATTTTGTACCTGATTACGCACTCTTGGATCCTCAGTTAACGTTAAGCTGTCCTTTTCCTGTTACGGCATTCAGTGGCATGGATGCGCTTAACCAGCTTATTGAAGGCTTTTTATCGGTTAAGGCAAGCCCCTTTACAGATGCCCTTGCACTTTCAGGTATAAAAAAGGCGTTACATGCACTGGAGCCTCTATGCCTGGGAAGCCTTGAGGATATTGAACTACGAGGTGAGATAGCCTATGCAGCTTACCTTTCAGGTATTGTCCTGGCCAATGCAGGTCTGGGTTATGTACATGGATTTGCCGGAGTTATAGGCGGACTGGTGGATATTCCTCACGGCGTGGTCTGCGGTAAGCTTAATGCCAGGGTATTTGAAGTAGTAGTCCGTAAAGTTATGGATAACAAGGAAGCCCATGCTCAGGCTTACAATAAATTGCTGATGCTTGGTGAACTTGTCAATGACGATTCAAAACATGATATGAAGAAGATTCAAGCTGTTGTACATAAGCTTTATGAGATTGAAGAATGTGCAAAGCTTCCTCAGCTTTCCAGCTATGGTTTGAGCACTGATATGATTCAAAAGGCCATTTCTTTGACCTCCGGCAAGGAAAGTCCTGTTGAAATATCTCCCCAGGAGCTTAAGCAAATTCTGACACCTTAAAATGTTGTTTTTATTGTATCAAATATGTTAAAATATGATTAATACATTTTGATAATAATCACCAAATTATGACGTACGGATTTACAAAAGAAGCACAAAAACTTTACTATTGGACAAAACCTGCCGGAGGATAAGGAGATGAATTTAGCTGACATCAGGAAATCCTTTATAAGGCCTAAAGGCTCATTTTTTCAGCTATTCATCATCCTAATTGTTTTTATTCTGACTAGCCTCTTTGTGGGACTCCATGACGGTTTTTTTAATTTTAATGAATTATTATCAGTAAACAGGATTTTACATTATATTTTAACTTTTGTGTCCATACTGATCTCTTCATCTATTTTCATTGTAGTCTTTTTTACCCATCCCCAGGTAAGAGATAGCAAGATATTGATAGCAGGCTTAACTTTCCTGACGGTATGCATTTTGGATTGGCTTCATGTTTTCAGCTCGCTGGGCTACTGCTTGCTTGAACAACCTAGGAATCAAGGTGATCAAACCATGCTTCTGTGGTTTGCTTCGCAGATTTTTAATGTGATTGGCTTTAGCTCCCTGGTCATATTAAAGCCAAAACCCAACAAAGTCATTAAAAGACGTTATCTGACTCTGATTGTTATAGTAGCTGTTTTCATCAGCATCGCCTTAATCTCCTGGACGCCCTTATATCAATTCAATCTAATGGATTCACAGGGGCTCACTTTTGCCGGACTTATAACAGTATCCGTCATAGCCCTGGTGTATATCTATGCTTTTTACCGTTCGGCAAGTAAATATAAAGAGACTCACGACAGCCTCTATAATGTTTTGTCATACGCTTTTCTGCTTATGTTCCTGAGTGAAGTAACCATGATAAATATTGTGAGCCTCTATGATCTATGGAGCATCTTGAGCCATATTTACCAATTCGCATCCTATGTGCTTTTGTTTCATGTTTTTTATGTTAAAACCATCCAAAGACCTTATGTTTTATTATCCCAGGCCAAGGAAGAGCTTAATGTTTATTTGGCTGAACTGGATGATTTGGTGGATAAACGCACCACAGAACTGCGATGCATCAATGAAAAGCTACTGGCTGATCAGGAAATTGCCCGGGGCATGCAATTGTCCATGCTTCCACCAATTTTGCCCAGGAACGAATATGTTGCTTTTTCTTCGGGCTATGTACCGGCGGAAAAATTAAGCGGAGACTTTTACAATGTCTTTAGAATCGATGATGAACGCTTTGGCTTATGTATTGGGGATGTTTCCGGTCATGGGGTATCGGCTGCCATGCTGTCGATTTTTACCTTTCAAAAAATGCAATCCCTCATGGAAGAAATGGGCGGGGAAGGGATGGCTATACCCTCGCTGGTTCTCAAGCAGCTATATGACTCCTTTAACGCAGCGAATTTTAATGATGATATGTATATTGTCATGCTTTATGGTGTTTTTAATATCCAAACCGGCATATTATCTTATGCATCGGGAGGCCTAAATACCATACCTTTAAGAATACGGCCAGATGGTTCGATCCAGGAGCTTGATAATGACGGTTTTGCTATCTGTAAGCTGGGGGATCTCTTGAAGCCTAAATTTGTCAACCACCAGGTCTTGTTGTTTCCGGGAGATAAATTGGTTCTTTATACAGATGGCTTAACAGATGCGAGAAATGCCATGAACGAAGAATATACCCTTAAACGACTGAAAGAAATGATTCTAAAATACTATAAATGGGGAACGGATCATCTTACTGAGGCCATTCTACGCGATATCAAGCATTTTACGGGCAAAAAGCCGGCCGATGATATTACCGTATTGGCGGTTGATGTCCTGCCGCCTTTTTAAGGCCAGATGTCGCAATACGAGTCCCGGGAACCTTGTTGTACTATAAGCCAATATATGCTAAAATGATACGTAATTATTTGGAAAAGGCTTATTCCTAAGGTGGAGGGGAAAAAATGAATATCAGCAATTCAAAGACCAAATTGGGGTTGTGGCTATCAACCTTTATTTCAATTATCGGCCTAATTTTGATTGTTCTTATTTCATATATCGTGGAAAAGACTTTGGACCCTAATATCAATCGGGGTGTGCTTACCCTTATATCCGTTATTATCGCAATCATTCCTCCGCTTTTATGGCTTTCTATTTTCTATCGGCAGGATCGGTTGAATCCGGAGCCCAAGAGCTTTGTGTTTAAAACGCTTTTATTGGGAGCTTTGGTTCAGAAGGCCATCTATACTCCCATTCTTTCGCTTGTATTTCCTGCCGTCAATACCGGAATCACTGCCAAGACCCGGGACTATGTCATCACCATTCTTCTGGTCGCTGTCATACAGGAAGCCACTAAGCTTTTGTCAGTCCGGTACAGTATTTATTCCAGTAAGGAATTTGATGAAAAAATTGACGGTATTATTTATGGCTCTGCCTTGGGGCTTGGATTTGCCGCAATGACCAGCATCGATAATATTCTGTCAACGGGTGGTGCACTGCTTTCCAATGTGACCTCGCTGGTAGTCATAGAGACCTTTGCCCATGCAAGTATTACAGGCTTAAGCTGCTATATTCTGGGCGTATCCAAACAAAAGAAATTTAATATTCTACGGCTTCCCGTTGCTCTGATTCTGGCTTCAGCTCTTAACGCCATAACACAGCTTCTATTGAATGCTGTCACACGGAATGGCTTTAAGGTTAATTACATATTGGGGCTTATACCGGCTGCGATTGTAGCTGTTCTGGTTTTTGCAGTGCTTGTTGTTATTTCTTCCCGCAATGAAAAGGAAGGATCCGTTCAAGCAGAAACCCTTGAGCCCAGAAAGGCTTTTTTGGGGACTATTCCGGTATGGGCAATTCTGATTCTTACTCTGGTCGTAAGCTTTTTTGTAGGCCATTCAGCACAAAAGAACACAGAATATAGAGTAGATAATACGATTAACATTAAGTACCCATCAAATTGGATTGAGTTTAAGAGTGAAAATGACTTATTCAAAGCGGCCAACATGCTTAAGGGCGGCGGACAGGAGTTTGTAAGCGTTAAAAAGCTTCCGCTCTCAAGTATGATGAGTGTTGAAACAAATTCGGAGGATGAAATACTGCAAAATGCCGCTGCAGCCTGGTCAATCAAGGCTGGTATGAGCCATAGATTCTATCAGGCCGAAAAAGGTTATTTTCTTAATGCTAACGGTAAAGAAACTTATGTCATAGACTATTTATATATTGACAATAGTCAATCGAAGCTTGGGGATACGCTCAAGCCTGACATAGGCTATGGCAGAGATGTACTCAGCGTTATAGGCGATGAGCTCTATATTATTACACTTTCCGCAGATTATGAAAGGTACATAAACGATCATAATGCTCTGAGTGAGATCCAGTATGCATTTATAGGGAAATGACGGCTCATTGGCAATAGTAGATAGGAGTGATTAAGATGTTAAAGATGAATTCAATAAAACAAAAACGCATTATCCTGGCCGTCATACTCATGATGGCAATGCTATTTACCTCTTGTTCCATGGGAAAGGAAGATGATACCCCTCCCACAGCGCCTCTTCTTACCGTATCAAGTGTGGAAAAGGATGCTGTCACCTTGGCTTGGAGTGAAAGCTATGATGATGAAGGCATTGATGTCTATAAGCTTTATAGGAATGATGAGGTACTGGCCAAGGTTGGCAAGACTGAGTACAAGGATGAAGATGTTAAATCAGGTGAAGAATACGAATACTACGTCGTAGCCTATGACGATGCAGGCAACCGTTCTTCAAAGAGTGTCAAACAGCGGGTTAAGGTAACCGATCAGGTTGCAGCAGATCCTAAGGGAGACCCTAAATCCACTCAAAATATTCAAAAGCTTTCCAGGTCTACTATAAAGCTTTATATGCTGGATAATGATCTCAATATTATTGGTATGGGTTCGGGTACTATTATCGACAAGGAAGGGTACATACTTACCAACTACCATTGTGTCGGTACCAATAAGGGCCTTAACAACGATGAGGGGTATGTGGCGATTGCCATAACCGATGATATCAAAAAGAATATTCAGCCCCAATATATGGCACAGTATAGGAGCGGTGTGGAAGAGTTGGATCTGGCTGTAGTTAAAATCGTAACCGATCTTAACTGGAATCAGGTATCGGCTAAAGATTTAAATCTTATTCCTGCCAAAATAACCGACTCAGATGGGGTAGAGCTTGGTGATGTCATCAATATTCTTGGATATCCAGGCGTTGGAGGCGAAACCATTACCTTCACTGCCGGTCATGTATCAGGCTTTCTGGATGATAACAATGACGATGAAGTCGATTGGATCAAAACCGACGCCGTAGTCAATCATGGTAATAGCGGCGGTACGGCTGTTAATCAAAGCGGCGAGATGATTGGTGTTCCAACGGCCAAACAAGTTGGAGAAGATAATGATGTCATGTTCTATTTGAAGCCGGTCAATCAAGCGCTTTCCATTATAAAAAATGCCTATGCTCAGGGAGATAAGCCAAACTTGCCTGAACCCAGCACTCCTGCTCCTTCTGAGAATGGAGTGATAGATGTTTATGGACGAATTGTTGACGCGCTTACTATGGAAGCCATTCCTGGCGCAGCCTTTGTTGTTCTTAAAGAGGGTATTACCCTCGAAACCTTTATTAATGACCCCCAGGACAGCATGATTCTGGCTTATGGTGAGGCTGATGCCGATGGTGCCTTTGTCTGCTATGATATACCCAAGGGCGCGGCTTATTCAGTGATCGTGGGTGCAGATGGCTATACTCCCATTGCGGAAGATGATGCATTGGATGTTCCGGCCGACTGGGAAGACGATATGGATATGGGAGAAATTTACCTCGAAACAGCGCAAAAAAAGTAAGTTAGGATAAGGGCTATGTCCCTAAAAGAACATCAAGTATTAAAGGCGATAGGATTTAAATAAGATCCTTCGCCTTTTTTCAAATAAAAAAGGCTCTTTACAATTCACCTGTAGTGATGCTATAATGATTTCACTGAAAAGCCCTTACTTTTCAGTGGTAAGTGAAATAGAGCTTGTAGAGCAACTTTGATGATGCTATAATAATAGCAGGACATGGGCGATTAACTCAGTTGGTAGAGTGTCACTTTGACGTAGTGAAAGTCAGGGATTCGAGTTCCTTATCGCCCACCATACAAAAACCCGGTACATTATGTATCGGGTTTTTGTTAATCTGACCAGTTTTTTCAAAGGTAACATGTAAATATGCTTTCCGGCTTGTATTTTTACGCTGTTCCTTTATAATTTATTTATATTTCTTTATGTTTTGAATATTAGGTTAAAATAATATCTGTATAAACAATTTTGAAAGGTGGAGTGAGTTTTGAATCATGAGTTAATACTCGTGCTGGACTTTGGGGGACAATATAATCAGCTCATAGCACGAAGAGTCAGAGAAGCCAATGTTTATTGCGAGGTATTGCCATACAATTCATCAATAGAAAAGATAAAGGAAAAATCTCCGAAGGGTATCATTTTTACCGGAGGCCCTGCATCTGTTTTAGATGAAAACGCACCCAAATGCGCTGAGGAAGTCTTTAAGCTTGGTATCCCGGTTCTCGGCATTTGTTACGGCATGCAGCTTATGAGTGTCATGCTGGGGGGAGAAGTTACCCGGGCCCACAATAGAGAATATGGAAAGATCAATATTAATTTAAGTGATAATAATATCCTTTTTTCGGGTATTGAAAAAGAAACAAGCTGCTGGATGAGTCATACCTACCACGTGAGCAAGCTTCCCGAGGGATTTAAGGGTATTGCAAGCTCCGAAAACTGTCCCATTTCCGCAATGGCCGATGACAATAGAAAATTCTATGCCGTACAATTTCATCCTGAGGTATTGCATACCCCCAGAGGAAAGGAAATTGTACACAACTTTCTTTTTAGGGTCTGCGGTCTTAAGGGCGATTGGAAAATGAATTCCTTTGTGGAAGAATCCGTAATGTCTATTCGTGAGAAAGTAGGGAACAAGAAGGTGCTCTGCGCCCTTTCAGGGGGTGTGGATTCCTCTGTTGCAGCAGCTCTGATCCATCGGGCTGTTGGCGATCAGCTTACCTGTATCTTTGTCGATCATGGTCTTCTTCGAAAGAATGAGGGGGATCAGGTGGAGGAAATCTTTAAAAAACAGTTCAATATTAATCTCACTAGAGTTGATGCCGAGGACCGCTTTTTAGAGCGTCTGAAGGATGTCAGCGATCCCGAGACCAAACGTAAAATCATTGGTGAAGAATTCATCCGCGTTTTTGAGGATGAAGCGAATAAAATAGGGCATGTGGACTTTCTTGTTCAGGGTACCATATATCCCGATGTCATTGAAAGTGGAATAGGTGATGCTGCCGTTATTAAAAGCCATCACAATGTGGGCGGGCTTCCCGACTATGTGGACTTTGAAGAGATTATTGAGCCTTTGCGGAATCTCTTTAAGGATGAGGTGCGTAGGGCCGGGCTTGAGCTTGGGCTTCCGGAGCATCTTGTCTGGCGGCAGCCGTTCCCAGGGCCGGGACTTGCCATCAGGGTTATTGGCGATATCACCAAACAAAAGCTCGACCTTTTGAGAGAAGCGGATTTTATTTTCCGTGACGAAATTGCGAAAGCGGGCCTGGAAAGAGATATCAATCAGTACTTCACTGTTCTGACCAATATGAGAAGTGTCGGTGTTATGGGAGATGAAAGAACCTATGACTATACCTTGGCCCTGCGTGCCGTCACAACAACCGATTTCATGACTGCAGACTGGGCAAGGCTTCCTTACGATCTTTTGGAGCGCGTTTCCAACAGAATCGTCAATGAAGTGGGGCACATAAACCGGATCGTTTATGACATCACTAGTAAGCCACCGTCAACCATTGAGTGGGAATAATTAACGAAGCCCCGAAAGCCATTGAAATTCAAGGTTTTTCGGGGCTTTGTCCTAAAACGGTTTTATTCATTTGTTCATCTCCCCGGAAAGCTCGGTAAATTGAGCCTTGAGCTGGCTTTGCCGCTCATAGGAAAAGCCCTCCTTGTCAAGGAGTGATCGAATACTTCGAGAATCCAATTCGTCCAACAATTTGATGATGGTTTCTGGCCTGGATTCAAAGACGCTTTTCAGAAGTGTTATGTCAGGAATCATTTTCATAATGGCATCCGGTAAAAAATCTAGCTTTTTATTGATCCCGTTGGTGTTGTAGGTGCTGCTCACGATATAGTCTGCAATGATGTCTTCACGAATTACATCGCACAGATATAGTACCAAAGCTGCAATGATGCCAGTCCGGTCTTTTCCTGCGGAACAAAGGAAAATGATGCTTCCGGATTCCATACGCTCGGAAATCGTATTGAGAACTTTAGCACAGCAGCTCAGATTCCCAAACAACGTTTTGACATAATCCAGCTTCATACTCTCAAGGATGGTATCCTGGCTTACATTCTGAAGGTTTTGATCCAAATCCTTCATCAGAGAAAAGTGGTAATACTTCATGCCTGCAGGGGTGTTTATTTTTGCGGAAGCTGTTTCTGTAAGGCTTCGCAGATCGATAATGGTTTTAACGTTTCGGTTCATTAGAATGCGCCAATCCCCGTCCGTCAGTTCCGATAAGGCATCACTCCGGTAGAGCAGACCCCAGTGAGTGTATCTCCCATCCGTGGTAGGGTAACCACCCAAGTCACGGGCATTATAGGCGCTCTTTAATGGTATATGTTTCAGATGATTCATGATTTTGCTCCTTTATTTCATTTTCTTCATGAATACCAGCCAACAGTCAGTAGGGTCGGCTGCGGACGCTGCGCAGAAGAGCTGCTTTTGTTTGTATTTTAAGCTACTTTTGTTGCTTAATCAAGTTATAATATATGGCTGAAGCAGCCATTCGGATGCATGGATTGCTCAAAATCGCATTTATATCAATCTCATTAAGTAATGCTGTTACTTCCAAAACTAAAAAAAATCGTTTATAATGAATGAGTAAAATGCCTGCTTTTGGATTAATGATATTGTCTGCTGTTTCTAATGGAACTCTAATTCATCTAACAGGAGCACCTAATATTCCTGTTCTACAATAGGGAATGTAAGCTTAACAAGCAAATTAATCGGAGGTGCTCATATAATGAATATTCAAATGATTGATGAATTCAGAAGGCGGACCAATGCAAGCTATGATGAGGCGAGGTATTATCTGGAAAGACATAATGGGGATTTGCTGGAGGCTATCATTACTTTTGAGAGAGAAAGAACCGGTTACCAGAATCATCAAAACGCAGGCCCAAGATCAAATGGTTTTGTAAAAGGTCTTCTCAGAGTCTTACAAAGACTTTTTGATATCAAGCTGGTTATTACCGACAAAAACCACAAAACCTTTTTGCTTCCCATTATAGTACCCGTGGTTTTATTCCCCGTATGGCATGTGATCATACTGATGGCTGTTGTTATGATGATTATGGGATTCAGGTTCAGCTTTCAGGAAATGCCGGATAATAATGTCAATGTTGAGTCCATTGTCAATAAAGTGAAGGACAAGGTTAGAGAAAGCAGCAGAACCTATTAAGAAATTTCCAAAGGAGGTGTGGTCATGATTACCATAGAGCAGATTGATGAATTCAGAAAACGCACAAATTCAAGCTATGAGGACGCAAAGTATTATCTTGAAAAAAATAAAGGCGACATACTGGATGCCATCATAGACTTTGAAAGAACCAAAGCCGGAAGATCAAACAAGTATCAGGAAAAGAAACAAAAAGAGGACTATGGCAGACGTTTTGCCGATATTCTGCAAAAAGGCTTCGATACCCGTATCTTTGTAGAGGATAAAAATTCAACACTGTTTACCATACCGGTCATTCTCTTAATTCTACTGATACCCCTGTGGGTTATTGTACTTCTGTTCTTTGTGTTTCTTATGATGCTGGGTTATAAATTCAGTATTCGCGACGTAAAGAGTCAGAATGTCAATGTCGGTTCATTCTTTCAGAATCTAAATGAGAAGCTTAAGGAAACCGGTGCAAACAAAGAAAAAGGTCAGGGACCTGTTTATCAATCAAACCCCAGTCAGAACAGTGAAAATAAAGCTCAGGTTCCGGTGCCTTCGGATATGACCCCGCCGGTTTCGCCCGATGGCTCAAGACCCGAGCAAAACAAGGAAGAGGGCTATAAGGAGTACACCATAGAATAAAGTGATTTAGAGGCACAGGAGTGGTTAAAATTCCTGTGTCTCGCTTAATGGTCGAGGTAATTGGAGAGTTGATTATGGCTGAACGAATTTTAGTTGTGGAAGATGAAAGCAAGATTGCTCGGTTTCTTGAACTGGAGCTTAAGCATGAAGGCTATGAGGTTGAAATAGCATCTGATGGCAGAAGCGGCTTAGAGAGGGCACAAAAAGGAGACATTAACCTTATTGTCCTGGATTTGATGCTTCCCCTTATGAGTGGAATCGAGGTATGCAGAAGGGTGAGGAAGTTTTCCGATCTTCCTATTATCATGCTGACAGCCAAGGATGATATTTCCGATAAGGTGACCGGACTTGACAGCGGTGCCGACGACTATGTCACCAAGCCTTTTGCAATAGAAGAACTATTGGCCCGTATTCGTGTGGCCCTGAAAAGAAAGGCAATCATAAAAAAGGAAAATCATGAAGAGCAGATAACCGCTGGTAAGCTTGTTCTTTCCAAAATGCAGCATAAGGTAACCTATGATGGAGAAGAGATATTTCTCTCCAAGAAAGAATACGATCTTCTTGTTTATCTGATGGAGAATAAGGGTATTGTCCTGGACAGGGAGAAGCTCATTGAAAATGTCTGGGGTTATGATTTCATCGGGGATACCAATGTGACCGATGTCTACATCCGCTACCTCAGAAGCAAAATAGATCAGCATTATGGTGTCAATTATATAAAAACCATCCGCGGAGTGGGGTATATCTTTGAAAGCCAAGATTAAAGAAGAGAAGAATAGCATAAAAAGAAAGCCCAATAATATTCAAAATGTTCAAAAACCGGAATCAAAGCGCCACTCGTCTTTGGTTTCACGTATCTCGGCTTTCTATACAAATATGTTTGCCACCTGGCTCTCGGTATCGCTGGTGGCTATCTTTGTTCTCATGGTTGCCTTTGAAATTTTCACATTGGTTTATGAAACCAAGCCCTATTTGGATGAGTTAGGTACCCCCGTCGATGCCACAAGTTTTATTGATGAGATAAACACTATTCAAGGGGCAAAATTTGTACTCCTTGATAGCGGAGAAAAAATTGTGGCCTCTTCCTTTCACGAGGTGACTCATGTTTTGAGTACAGCTTTTGTGGGGGTTGAGGCAATACAAAAAAAAATCTATTTGACTCATGCAGAAAATTATCTGTTGCATGACGGACAAAGCTTCATTCTTGTCATGTATTATGATGTAACCCTGGTTTTAGCCAAAATTGGGGTCATAGGGGCATGTGCAATTTTACTTTTTTTAATTGCCATGCTGACTATTTATGTGCGCGGAAATTATCTTACCCGGAAGGCTTTCGGTGTATTGGACGAGCTCATTGTCAAAGCCAGCAATATTTCTTCCCAGAATTTGAATCTAAGGCTTAATGTCAAGGATTCCGCCGATGAGCTGGTGGAATTCACATTGACCTTTAATCGCATGATGGATCGAATTGAAAAGGCTTATGGAAAGCAGAATCAGTTTGTCTCTGATGCATCCCATGAGCTTAGAACCCCCATAGCGGTTATTCAGGGTTATGCGCGGATGCTTGAACGCTGGGGCAAGGATGATAAGGAGATTCTTCAGGAGTCCATCATGGCCATTAACAAGGAAGCCAAGGGAATGCAGGATCTGGTTGAAAAGCTTCTTTTTATTGCAAGAAATGATAAAGACACCCTCGTATTGGTGAAAGTTAAGTTTGATATGAGCAAGCTCATTGAAGAGCTTATTCGGGATACACGCATGCTGGAAACAAAGCATGAGATCAAAAGCTCTGTGGAGACCAATGTGATGGTTTATGGGGACCGAGATCGCATTAAGCAGGCTCTGAGGATTTTTGTGGATAATGCTTTAAAATATACTGAACCCAACGGAACCATTACAATACGGCTTGATTTGGATGATGGGCATGCCGTTGCGGTTATTAAGGACACGGGCATGGGAATCCCTGAGAAAGATCTGGCCAATGTTTTTGACCGTTTTTATCGCGTTGATACAGCCAGGGAACGTGTCAAGGGAGGTCATGGGCTTGGTCTATCCATCGCCCGTATTATCGTTTTACGTCATGGCGGCCGTATCAAGGTTGCCAGCAAGCTTGGGGAAGGAACCCGGTTTAGTATCTATTTTCCATTAAACCAGATAAATGAACCTGTGGAGGAATAGAGGTGCTAGAGCACGCATTTCAGCATTTTACGGGTCGAGTATTGTGGAGTGTTTCCTTCGGGAAACGCTCCTCTTTGAATTGAAATAGGCTTCAATTAATGATAATATAGAGATAGTTTACATTTGATAAAGCCCAGACTTTTAATTTTAGAGGAGTAAATAAAATGACTAATCCATTCGGCTCACTTGCCCGAGTTATTCTACCGTTGATCATCATCTACCTGGCTTTTTCATTAATGGGTACAATTGGCGGAATTATAGTCGTTGGTATCTTTATAATTGGTGCAGCTTATCTGAACAGAGCTGTCATATATCAGAACCGGGGAAGTAAAAAATATCAAAACGGTGATTTTGAAGGTGCTTTAAGTGATCTTAAAACCTCGATTTCATTAAATCCGAATGCAGTAAATATACGCGGTTCCTATGCCTTTCTTCTATTAAAACTGGGCCATACCGAAGAGGCTGCCGTTCAGATCGATGAGGCATTAAAGCGAGTCCAGGCAGAAGCTGATAAAAAATCATTAAGGGTGACAAAAGCGCTTGTTCTATGGAAGCAGAACAAGGTGGACGAAGCGATAGAGGATCTGTCCGAGCTTCTGAAAACCTTTGAAACTACCAATGTTTATGCTACCCTTGGCTTCCTTCATATTGAAAAAGGCGATTACGAAAAAGCCCTAGAATTTAACCTTCAAGCAAAGGATTACAATGGTACCAATGCCATTATTCTTGATAATCTGGGAACATCCTATTTCCTTTTGGGAGACAATGAGAACGCTTTTGAAACCTTTCAGGAAACCATGAAGCACAAGCCCAATTTCCCGGAGGCTTTTTATAACTACGCCAGGGTATTGGATAAAATGGGCAATCTAGAAAAGGCTCTTTACATGGTAAGGCACTCCTTGACCTTACGCTTTTGGAATACCAGTACCATTACCAAGAAAGAGGTAGAGGATTTCCTTGTGGAATTGGAAGCTAAAGAAAATGCATTAAATCAAATCAGGGAAGCTGAAAAGGCAGCCGCAAAAGCAACAGACAGGGAAGCAGAAAATGATGCAGAGAACCAGGATACTGAAATTAGAGACGAAACAGTAAACGAAACGGAGAAGAATGAAAACACCCATTTATAACGAAACAACAATACTTTTACTACAGATGAGGTAACTATGAGCAACCAAAGAGAATATTATGAAGATTTTCATGTCAGTCCGTCCATTATTAAGCGTGCAAAAGAAGCTGAAGCATTGGTTAAAAACAGCTTTGATCATATTGATACCGTGAAAGAACAAAATCAGCTGAAGGTTATTCGTGCCATGCAGCTTGAAAAATTAAGCGATACCCATTTTTCCGGAACTACAGGCTACGGATATAACGACAGGGGAAGAGAAATTCTTGACGCTGTTTATTCCCATGCCTTCCGTGCCGAGGATGCTTTGGTCCGGCATAGCATAACCTGCGGCTCCCATGCCCTGGCGCTTTGTCTATATGGCATTTTAAGGCCGGGAGATGAGCTCCTTTCAATTACAGGAAAGCCTTACGATACGTTGGATGAAGTAATAGGTACCCGAGGGCAGGAAGGGGCCGGTTCATTAAAGGAGTATGGGATAACCTATCACCAGATTGAGCTCACACCAGATGGCCTTCTTGATGACGAAACTATTGTAAAAGGTATAAATGACAAAACAAAGCTGATTTTTATTCAGCGCTCCCGGGGATATGCCTGGCGTCCTGCCTTGACAATCTCTGAGATTGAGCGGATCGTCAAGCTCGTTAAGGCTGCCAGGCCTGACGTTCTTATCATGGTAGATAACTGTTATGGCGAATTCGTAGAGGAACGTGAACCTACCGAGGTAGGCGTCGATATTATGGCTGGCTCCCTGATCAAGAATCCCGGTGGGGGCCTTGTGCCGTCGGGCGGGTATATAGCAGGGCGAAAGGATCTCATAGAGAAGA
Source organism: Bacillota bacterium (assembly GCA_023443745.1). Taxonomy (GTDB): domain Bacteria; phylum Bacillota; class Clostridia; order DSM-8532; family DSM-8532; genus DTU059. Next base: position 5,902 of record JAEZTB010000008.1, on the reverse strand, counting down.
TTTCATATCGCATGACCTTGCCTGGATTGGGCAGGGAGGTGGGAGCAACCCTGGGTCAGAACAGATTGTTGTTTCAGGGCTTTTTTATGGCACCTCACGTAGTAGCTGAGAGCCTTAAAGGAGCAGTCTTTACAGCTCAGCTCATGCAGAACCTGGGCTTTGAGACCTATCCGGGCCCATTTGACCCACGGTGTGATCTTATTCAGGCCATAAAGTTTAATCGCAAGGATGCTGTTATTGCCTTCTGCCAGGGCATACAAAAAGGCTCGCCTGTGGATTCCTTTGTACGACCAGAGCCCTGGGATATGCCGGGTTACGATTCACCCGTCATCATGGCGGCAGGAGCTTTTATACAGGGGTCCTCCATTGAGCTCAGTGCGGATGCTCCTATCCGGGCGCCTTATACAGCTTATATGCAGGGCGGCTTGGTTTACGAGCATGTGAAGCTGGGGGTCATGTGTGCTGTTCAGGAGCTCGTCAATCAAGGCATCATCGGTATTTAAAATATGACCCAGGAGTCTTTAGGGCTCCTTGGAGGAAAAAATGAACGAGCTTGAGGAAAGAAGTAGAAAAAGAAAAGCGCAACGTAATCGCAGAAGGCTCTTTAGCTTATTGGGATTTATTTTGCTGCTTATTTACATTCCTGCTTTATGGAATTGGGTTTTTTCAGTTAACCATGAAATTGGAGCCATTAAAACGGCTACCCTTGAGATCAAGGTACCGCTCCAGGGGGTGTTATTTCGTAAGGAAATGGTTTTGACCTCTCCTGGGGACGGTATTGTTATTCCGGATGTGCAAAACGGAGAACGCGTTGCAAAAGGAGATGAAGTAGCATCCTATATCCAGTCCAATACCCGGGATGTAGTCGAAAACTACAGGCAGATGGAGCTGGAAATATTAAAGCGCGTTGTGGCTAAATTTGATAATGCCACAGGCTCGGAGCGCGAGGCATGGGAAGCTGCAATCGAAAAGCAGATTACTAAGCTCTCTGGCCTTTCAAATACAGGTGATTTGAGTGATGCCAATGCAATCCGGAATGCTGTCGATCATGTGCTTGAAGCCAGGGCACGCTATATGCTTGAGAATGGTACTCTGATTGACAGCCTTAAGAATGAAAAGAATGAGCTTGAGAGATTGCGCAGCAATATTGAGAAATCCGTAAAGAGTATCAGCTCTCCCATTTCAGGGATTGTCTCTTATCACTGTGATGGCCTTGAAGAGCAGTATACCCCTGAGAAACGGCATGATATCACCCTTGAGCAAATTAGTCAGGCTGTGGAAGCACAGGCTACACCCGATAACTGGCTGACGCCGCCTGAAATTAATGCCAAGAGGGATGAGGTTTATGGCAAGCTGGTAACCAATGACGAGGGTTGGATTGCCTTTAGCATTCCTGAAAAACAAGGCCAGGAGATTGCTGTTCTTTATGAAAAAGCCAAGCTTGACAACAGGGTTCTCACCTTTGAAGTAGAAATTGACGGTTTTGAGGAAAGCATTCCTGTAACGCTGGAAGAGGTGGGAGAACAGAAGGACGATTATAGGAAATTAACGGTCAGAATGACGAAGTTCATAGAAAAAACCATGAATCTCAGGAGCTTCAACGGGAATCTAATCATGCAGAGTGTCACAGGCATGAAGGTTCCCTTAAGAAGTCTGTTCAATGAAAACACAGTGGATGATACAGCGGATATCGCAATTGTTGAAATGAATAAAGTCATTTTTAAACGCGTTCACATTATTGGCCGGCAAGATTCCTATGCTATAATCGAGAACCTGGATCCGACAAATGCTGAAAAAAGTGTTCAAATATTTGATATCTATTTGGTTAATCCTAAAAATGTAGTAGAAGGTCAGGTAGTGGAAAAATGAGCAGTGAGCTTGATAATAACATTCACTCTATAAAACAAAGCATCAAGGCCTCTGCACTGAAGGCCGGCAGAAATCCTGAAGATATTCTGCTTTTAGGTGTTACGAAAACAGTGGACATCGATCTTATGCGAAGTGCCTTTGATAAGGGAATTACGCATTTTGGCGAAAATAGAGTTCAGGAATTTCTTAGAAAATCCGATATAATTAACAGGGATTGCTGCTGGCACATAATTGGAAGGCTTCAAACCAATAAAGTCAAATATTTGGATAACCGCATTACCCTGATTCATTCCCTTGACCGGATTGAGCTGGCCGAAGCCCTTCAGGACAGGGGAGAGAAGATCAATCACATTTTTTCTGTACTAGTTCAGGTCAATGTGGCCGGGGAAAGTACAAAAGCTGGTGTTGATCCTGACAATCTGAAAAGTTTTTTATTGAAGCTTTCTAAGATGGGTAATATTCGTGTAAAAGGGCTTATGACCATAGCTCCATATACTGAGGATCCTGAGGATGTTCGGCTTATTTTCAGGACTTTACGAAAACTATCAGTTGACATGGAGAGGGAAAGGGTAGAAAATATCAATATAGAAGAACTCTCCATGGGCATGAGCAGCGATTTTAACGTAGCAGTGGAGGAAGGAGCCACAATCGTCAGAGTCGGGAGTGCTCTCTTTGGAGAAAGAATGTATTAGCCTAGAAGGCTAGCGATATTTTACGAATGAAAACTGGAGGAAGATACTATGGCAAAATTGTTTGAGAAGGTTCTTGACTTTGTGGGTTGGGAATCAAATGTGGATGGCGAAGAAGAAATGTATGAGGAAGAGGTTGTGGAAAGCTCACCTTCCAGAAACGATCGCTACGCTTCCCAGAGAAAAAATTCCCAGGGCAAAGTTTTGAACATGAATAACAACAATAATTTAAAGGTTGTCATTCTTGCACCTCAAAATATTCTCGAGGCCCGTGAGCTTTGTGATCATCTCAAATCCAACAAACCCGTTATCATGAATGTTGAAGGCGTTGATACACCAGTGGCACAGAGAATGGTGGATTTTTTAAGTGGCGCTGTTTATTGCCTGGATGGCGACATTCAAAAGATTTCCAGCGGGATTTTCCTTGCTACCCCAGCCTGTATTGAAATTACCGGGGATTTAAAGGATGAAATGCGGAATAAAGGCGTCTTTTCCTGGGTAAAATAAGCAAAGGATGCGTAACGGGTTGCTCATTGCTTGTTACTTCGTAATAATCCATGTGGAAGGTTCAGGCTTTCATCATAGCCCTCCGTTCAGTTATTGGTGTAATGGAGGTTGTGCTCATCGTAAGAGTGCTTTGTGAGTTTAAGGCTATCCGAAGGGATTCCAAAGCTTTTATGTTCTTGCTTTTAATCTCAGAGCCGCTTTTGAACCCTGTGCGGAAAATATTCATAAAACAAGCCAGCGAGAACCGACTGAAATACGATATATCCCCATTCGTGGTGATGATTTTGCTCTATATGCTAAGTACATTATTAAAGAGATTTATTTGATAAATTTATGATTTGATTTGGCAGTCCTTACATATTACTCAATACGGAATAATGATCAATATTTATTCTACCGGTTGAGTTAAGCGTAGGTATTCGGCAAAGATTATAACAACAGTAAATTTGCCGGAAAGGATGGACGGGGGTATAGTAATGAATTTTGTACCGAATGACCTTCAGAACATTATGTTTAGGAAGTCCCTTTTGGGCTATAACTCTTATCAGGTAGAGGATGTACTTGAAAAGGTAGTCGAAGATTTAACCGAGCTGATAAAGGACAATGCAAGATTGAAGGAAAAGCTTGAAGACAGTCAGGAAAAGGTTAAGTATTATAAAGGTATTGAAACCTCTCTGCAAAACAGCTTGCTTATAGCACAGCAGACCAGTGATGAAGTCATTGCAAATGCAAAAAAGAGTGCAGAGAATATTCAGAAGGAAGCAGACCTCCGTGCTCGGCAAATATTGGAAGAAGCGAACCGTGAAGTGCTGGGTGTTAGATTTGAATATGAGCGCGTCAAACGTGACGTGGAGGGATATAAAGCAAAGATTGAAAGTATTATTCGAGCGCAGCTAAAAGCCCTGCAGAATCTGGATGACCGTGATGATTTAGACACTAAGGCCGTGTAACGATGCATGGAGGGTTTACCTCATCATTAAGATTTTACAGGCCAGTTTATAAGAATATTGTAGGTTTTGCGCATTAGGGCGGGTAGCATGCTGACTACTCGCCCTAGTTCTATCTATGTGGTCTTTTCATATCTTTAAACTTGACATATCGTGTCTTGTTTATTAAGATGGTAGTCAATGAAGGTGGTGGGATAATAAAAAGCAATAGAATGTTTGGAATACTCTGCAAGCTGTTGGAAACAGAAAAAATAACAGCAAAGGAGCTCGCAGAATATTTTGAGGTATCTGTTCGGACAATTCATCGAGATTTATTAGATTTGTCAAGTGCCGGATTTCCTGTTGTAACTCAACAAGGAATAGGTGGAGGAGTATTCCTCTTGGCTAATTTTAGGTTCAACAAAGCGGCCTTTAATAAAGATGAAATGAACTTAATTCTTGCAGGATTGAATAGCTTTACCACTATTGACGATAGTGCAAAAATTAAAACACTTCTAGCAAAGCTACGCCTAAATAGCGATAATAAAATGCTCTTAGAAAATGACATTGTTATAGACTTTACAACTTGGAACTATAACAGCGCTTTAATTGAAAAAATCAAGAGTTTAAGAAAAGCTATCGCAACAAAAACACTTATAAAAATGCATTATTATAGTGGCACAGGATATAGTGAAAGAACGGTAGAACCTTATAAATTAATATTCAAACAAGAATATTGGTATCTCTTTGGCTTTTGCAAGAAACATAATGATTTTAGAATATATAAACTAAGCCGAATAGTTGAAATGGAATTAACTGATATTCACTTTGAAGAACGGCAAGATTATGAAATACCTGAGTTAAAAAGCGATTTTGTTAATTCTGCTGGTCAACTTGTAACAGTACGCATGGACACTTCATATGAGTTTTTAGCAATAGATTTTTTTGGAGCAGAGAATATATATAAAGATGATAGTGAAAATATTCTCGTAACATTTCAAACGGAAGATATAGATTGGGCGATAAGCGTTTTTACTCAATTTGGGGGAAAAGCAGAGGTCATATCGCCTGATTATGCGAGGAACAAAATGAGAGATTTTCTTAAACAGGCAATAAAACAATACGAAACATGACAGCCTGTTGTCTTATTTTTATATTACGCTTCATGTATGAGGTGAAAAAGAAAAATAGGATGGAGGAATAAAAATGGAATACCAACAAAGGCAGTATCCTTTGTTTTCAGTTTGTGGCTTGAATTGCGGTTTATGTCCTCGTTATCAAACAGAAGGAACATCTAAGTGTCCCGGTTGCGCAGGAGAAGGTTTTTTAACAAAACATCCGCCATGTGGAGTTTTATCTTGTTGCCAACGTCACGGTATTGATTATTGCTATCTGTGTGAGAAGCATCCATGTGAAAAGTATGAGGGTGCAGATGTCTATGACTCTTTCATCACGCATCAGAACCAGCTAAAGAATTTTGAAAAAGTTAAAAAAATAGGACTTGGCGCTTATCAATCAGAGCTTAATGAAAAAGTAGATATATTGCGCAATTTGTTGGACGATTACAACGATGGGCGGCAAAAAAACTTTTTCTGTATCGCGGTTAACCTATTGGAACTTCAAGATGTAAAGCATGTTATGGAACAAATTGCAGATGGAACAAAATCAGATGAATCTATAAAAGAAAAGTCGGCAAATGCTGTTCGCTTATTCAAAGCTATGGCAGAAAATCGAAATGTTATATTAAAACTTAGAAAAAAGAAATAAGCCTGACCTAAAAATTTTAGTGTCAAGCGTTTTTGATTTTGTCTCAAAATAGAAGCAACATTAGCTAGATATGAAATGGTAATTCTCCTATATATTGTAAAGCGTGCATCGGAACAACCGCTGCACGCTAAATATCTTTATTGA
>JAEZTB010000026.1 GCA_023443745.1 Bacillota bacterium | reverse complement strand
CATAAAAACTATATTTTGGGGAATAATCGTTACGAACTCTATCTTATTAAATCGAATTACATAAGCTAATCCTATTTACCAGAGAAGTGTCAAAAATCACTCATACACAGAAATCTTTTCATTCCCGAGTCATAGAGGATTTTAAGATGATGTCATCAGTACTTTAAGATGTACTTATATTTAACGACAAAAATAAGCTAACTAATAATTAAGAAATATTTTTATTAATTAGTTTCTCGACTTCTCTCCTAACTAAACTAACAATCTTCTCCTCATTTAGTATAAGATCCATGTTCCTTGAAATCTTTTCCTCGATGGCTTGGGTTATATATGCGCCTTTACTCCTTTGTGGCAAACTATCAAGCTTCTCTATAACTGTTTGACTATTTATTAAGATAGTATATTTTTTTGGCATAGTGTTTACCTCGCATTTACCTAAATAATACTACTTATTGCGTAATAATACAATAAAGAGTATAATATTGTTATAACTTATTTAAAATAGTAAAATGTTAATGTGTGCAATGAATGCAACGAAGGGTAGTTAAACTAATGAAAACCCGTGATATTGATATAAGAAATAGATTGCATTATTCATTAAATGAAGAATTTCTGAGCGATTCTAGTACATTAATAATCGATGAACTAGGGCTCTGCCAGGGCAATGCTCGAGTAGATATTGCAGTAGTTAATGGTTTAATCCATGGTTATGAGATTAAAAGTGAAAGCGATACATTAGAAAGACTTCCTGGGCAAATTTCTGTATATAATAAAGTATTAGATGAAATTACAATCGTTACAAGTAATAAACATATTGAAAGCGTGAAAAAACTAGTACCTGAGTGGTGGGGTATCGAAGTTGCTATAGCGCTTGATAATGAAATAGAATTATCAACTTTGCGTAAAGCTTACAAGAACCCTGACATAGAAGCTTATTTTGTTGTGCAATTATTATGGCGTGAGGAAGCTTTAGATATTCTTAGACAGTTTGAATTAGATAGAGGCTATGTTAGTAAATCCAGAAAAAAAATATGGGAAAAGCTTGTTGATAGCTTCTCCCTAAGCGATTTACAATATTATGTGCGTGAAAAACTTAAGTCAAGAAAAGATTGGAGATTTGGTTAGCTGCAACAGTAATGTGATGGTTTGTTGCAACTCTTCTCCATGTTTCTGCATTGCCACAAGAGCATCTTCTTTCAGAACAATCAAAAATATACTGATCCCCCCAACTAAAAGTAGGCCCATAGTATCGTGGACTTCTAACCAATTCGGCCGACAAATTGTAGTATTGATCGTACCCACTTCTTCGAACAGATACCCCTTTAAGTATCATCCATTCATTGGCACATGTATATCGGATATTTGCACTCATCTGCATAATTCTTGGGTCTATCTCTGTGTACATAGGGTTTGCAACAGCATAATCCCCGAACGTTGGCATTCTATTTAGACGATCTCTATTTGAATATAATGTATTCCATATCCCCCACTCAGTTCTTGGAATATTACTGACGGTATTAGCCTCCACTTGACCTAAGTCACCGGGAAATGCGGAACCACTTACCGTTAAAGATCTCCACCTATTAATATTGGCAAGTTGATTAACCAAACCAATAGCGCTCATTGATATAATGTTTTCTACCTCAGGGGAAATGCTTTTGAAGTCTATAATTATGTCTACATTTTCAGGTTCTAAATGAAATTCATTAAGTAATTGGGCAGTGCTTCTATTAATATTAATGAAATCTCCATCCTCAAGTCGTAAACAAATGCCTAGTCTATCATTACTTATAGCTCTTTGAATAGCATGCTGATATTGTATATTACGATTAGTACCGGTTACAGGAATGATATTTAATCCTCTACTTCTTGTTAACCTTAATACATAGTCTAAAGGATGTTCTCCGGTTGCTGTTGTAATAATATCATCTATCCAATACAAATCTAAAAAAATTGGCCGCTCATTACCCCAACTTGTATAAATTTGATCACCGATGTTTTGCAGATGCTCTTCAATTGTCTTGTCATAGCAATCATTGGCATAATCGTAAGGTATAGGGACAATTTCTATCACTGGAGTTATTAATTGTTTTGTTGTATCGCTTAAAGCCTCTAGCGCGACCTTCTCACCTCTCTTCCATTTTAAGATAGGAACATAATGTCGTTCGTTAAACATAAGATTACCTCCTACGTAATAATTTTACTATTATAATTTCAACATATTTTGTTAAAATCCTTTAGATTCAGTAAAATAATAGTATTTTAATGTGTTATGAAAAGAATTTTGAAAATATTAATAAATCTTGATATTCTCAAGGCACACTAGTACATTTTATTGACAGACGAGGTATTTAAAGAAAAGACGTCCTGTTATTTTTGACTACTATTTGACTACTAAAGTTATAAGCAGTAGTCAAAAATCGTTATAAGTTACTTGAGGATTTTCCAATGGAATGCAGTAATATTAAGGGTTATAAAAACCCATAAAAGGCCGTTAAAAGTATTACAACGCATTGCTAAACCGTTAGGTCTCGCAAGGGGCGCCGGGGTTCGAATCCCCGCTTCTCCGCCAAATACTGAAAACCCTTTCTATGAAAGGGTTTTCAGTTTTTTTTAGGAGCATTCTATTTTTCATTATTTAGAAATTGAACACTCTTTCCCAATCGAAATCGCCGGATTCTTCACAGCTTTTCGGCCAATCTGCGCACCATGCGGGGACAGTCGGCTTTGCTACCCTGTCAAGGCTTGGCGTATAGGGCTTGATGTCAAGAACGGGCGTTCCATCGTTCGCATCGATATAGGCTAGACCGATTACTGCGTTTTCTCCGTCGATATAGGTAACTTTGGCACAAGAAAGAGCAATTGGATTTGGCCGCTCCGGGGATCGCATAGCGAATGCGCCCATAATGATGGGAGCATTTTTGTAAGGTGAATTTTCGGTCAGACGATTTCTCGCCTGGTCGTTGTCGCACTCGGAAAACCACCACAGGATGTTCAGATGGCTGAATCCTTCGATGCCCTCTAAAGCAGGGGCAAACTCTTTTTCCAGCTCCAACCTCATCCCATTAGGGTCTGACTTAATAGTTCCGATCTTTTTTACTGTGAATTGTTCCATAAATAAATCTCCTTTAGGTTTATTTACGGCGCCGCTAATTACAGTGTAACAGGAGTTTCGGACACTTCAACCCCTTTTTTCACACTATTTGGGAGGTATTAATGTGTTTTTTTATTTAGAATTTTTAGAGTTCATAAATTGTTTACATACAGGCAACAGGCCGTTAATATTTAGGTGTTAATATTAATGCATAGATACTTTTCATTGCTTCCTCCTCAATAATACATAATCTCTTCTTACGAGCCTTAGGTTACCTAAGGCCTTTAATGTTTATTGGGACTTGTGTTCACTCCCATTTCCAGCCGCTGATGCCTGCCCTCTGTATGGCTCCAAATAAATTGGACTTAACGTTCTGATTTTCTTTGGCTAGGCTTATAATGAGCTCTTTAATGTTCTGGCGCTTGGTGACACCATCTACAGGACAACCGCTTCCCACTGGATTCAGACCTAGATGTCTGACAGTAGCGCGTATTAGCTTTTCCTCTGTATAAATCAAGGGGCGAATCAAAGTAATTTCCTTTCTATCCAGATAGGTAACCGGAGAAAAGGTGTGGATACGGCCCTCGAATATCTGAGACATTAAAAAAGTCTCAATGACGTCATCCATATGATGAGCAAAAGCAACCTTGTTGCAGCCCAGTCTTCTGGCCGTATTATAAATAGTACCACGTTTCATGTTGGCGCAAAGGGCGCAGGGATTCTTCTCGTTTCGGGTTTCAAAAACTACTTTTGAGATTTGAGTATCTTCAATATGATAATCAACGCCGGTTTTATTATAAAAATCAAGGAGGCTGCCGGTATCGAACTTTTCAAAACCCAGAGCAATTGTGATGGCCACCAGTTCAAATTTTTGAGGTAAAAACCGTTGAAGCTCACGCATGGCAATAAGGAGAAGCTGACTGTCTTTGCCTCCCGACACACCGACGGCTATTTTATCACCATCCTGGATCATCTTATAATCCGTTATGGCCTTGCGCATCCTTGAGAGCACCTTTTGGAGCATAATCTCGTCCTGCCTTTCCAGAGAAGGCTTACTTTTATATAGCCTTATATTAATGGGATTACAGCAGAACTATTATAACTGTTATAGAAAGAATCACGCAAGGAGGATGACAGTTGTATGCAGCGGAGCCCAGGCTAATCTTCTTTATTACTGTTTTCATCCTTATACTTTGCATCGGGGCTATGCTAGCCTTTCTGGCTTATGAAAAGCAGCACCAGAACACCGAGAAAGTTAACGCGCCAAGTACCTCATAGGATTCATAAAGTATCTTAAAAGGCTCATTGAAAGAAGAAATTGGGGCTTGAAAAGCAAGACAAAACCATGTATAATTTAATCCGTTGCACTTCGAGGTGTAGCGCAGTTGGTAGCGCGCTTGGTTTGGGACCAAGATGCCGGGGGTTCAAGTCCTCTCACCTCGACCACTTCATCCCTCGTAAGGGAACAAAAGCCGCTCAATGAGCGGCTTTTTGTTTACCCTATCGAATCTTACACTATTAATATTATACTTTTATTATCAGGTATCCATTTATCATATTCCAACGTATTTTAAAGTTATGATTTCATAAGACATAGTTCATCAAATTGCAACAAATAAGTAGATAAAACATTTGAATCCATGTATAATAAATTAGAGCACAGATGGAAAATACTTCATTATGGCAGGGGTGAGTATGGACATTTTTATAAAATTTATATCAAAACAACTTGAAAATAGATATATATTAATTGTTGTTGGTTTTATAATAGGATGTTTTCCCTATGTTTTACTTACAGTTAAGAAGTTATCACAAAGTAAAAGAAGTATTGTAAACATGGTTATTTTTCTATTATTTTCACTTTGCATTATGTTAATACTCGGAATCATATCTATCGATTTGGTTCATCTTATTTTTAATAAAGACCATGATGGGTTTATGGGAAATTTTATCGGAGGAGTAATTGGTGCCATAGTAGCTTTGCTTATTGCAAGTTATCAATCGAATAAGTCTTTAAGGATTCACAAAATGGAAAAGCTTCAAAAAACAAAAACAATTTTATCTTCTCTTTTATCGGAGTTTGAAATGAACATAAGCTTAATTGATACACTAGAACGTAGATGTTTAGACAATAGGATAAAATCAGAAAATGAAATTTCAGTTGATTTAAGTGCTATAAATAATGAAATCTGGCAAGTTGTAAAACTCCCAGAATATCTGATGGATACATTTACTGCAGAAGAATACAGTGAGTTATCAAAATTGTATATGGACTTAAAGATTTTATCTAAAGAAGATTTATGCATTAAATTAGGGCACATCACTAATTTAAAAAACAGACTTATTGTATCTAGAAATACTATAGATAATAAACTTAGAATGGCAAATTAAGGGGAATGTTATATGGACAACATTGAAATTCAGGACTATTCATTATTTGGCAAAGATTCGGCAGAAGATGATTCCAATTTGCATATGTATTTTGTAGAAACAGGTACATATCGTGAAGTTAAAAATCAAGAAAAACTGATAGTTGTAGGGCGAAAAGGAAGCGGAAAAAGTGCAATATTTCATTCATTAAAAGATGATAAAAATATTTTGTATATAAAAATTTTACCCAAAAAGTATTCTGACACCATATTTAGAGAATTTATCAAGAAATATAAGGATACACCCTTAAGCTGTGAAACAAGCTTTGCAGCTGCATGGAAGTATACAATCTTAAGGAAAATAACACATCAGTTAAAATCAAATAATATGAATTTTCCTGAAACTAATGTGGTTGAAAGCACGATGGATATTCTAGATTGTTGGGCTAATCATAGTGTAAAGCTTGTTAACATACAGGAATTTGCTAACCAAGACCTAGAACAAATAAATGATGATGTTATTTCTGATTTAAGGGACCAGCTAGATATTACTTTAATTAGAGATAAATTAAAAAATGGAAAAATACATATATTGATTGATGATCTTGATAATGTATGGGAAAATAGTTTTTTGAGCTCTTGTTATATTTATGGGTTAATCTCTTGTGCAAGAGATTTGATTCGTGAGCATAATCTACATGTAACGATATTTATAAGAGAAGATATATTTAGTAATATTCAAACAAACTTTCATCAAATTGATAACATAAGGCAACAAATAGAACCAATAAATTGGAACCCACAGATACTAAAGCAAATGGTTGGAAAAAGAATTCAACGTTACTTTGATATAAGAACACCCGGATATATCAGCGATAATTGGTATTTCATTATGCCTGAAACAATTGGAACAATGGATTCCTTTAAGTATATGGTTGAGCGAACTCAACTAAGACCTAGGGAATTACTACAGTTTTGCGGTGTTGCTTGGAATATAGCTCGAAAGTTTAAAAAGGACAAAATAAGACCTATTGATATAGCTCAAGCAGAGACAATTTATTCTGCTTGGAAGTTAGATGACCTATGTAGTGAATATAAATCTCGGTACACAAATCTTCAAAATTTATTTGATGCATTTGCAGGTTTACAACCTCGATTAAAAAAGGATGAAATTATAGCAATAATTAAAGATGTATTGCACAATGAATACATAAAGCGAAGTTATGATGATGATACTTCACCCATTACTGAGATTGAAGTTACTAAATTTCTTTATGAATGTGGTTTTTTAAGAGCAAGAGTTCAAGAGGGAGATAAAAACAAATTTATTGCTTCGAGTTCTGTACCTAGGTTAAATCTATCATTAATTTCAAGTTTTGATATTCATCCTGCATACCGAAAAACCATTTGCAGATCTAATAATTAATGTTCGAGGGTTGTTCGGGTCACGTATCACCTCGACCAATGATGTTAGGTGAATATAGATGCCATGTGGTGAAAATCGCATGGCATCTGCCCTTTCCGGGGTTTTGAAGCGTGTTTTTTGCCGTCGTAATTAGACAGAGGAAAACACGCTTTTTCGATATACATTTCCTCCGAAGCCGACCGTCTGGCTTTGATGGTGGGGTAGGTGCTGGTCAACCTGCGCCGCTCGAAGCGATTCGTGACCATAACCTAAAATATCTGCTGACCATGGATTTCAACCCAAATGCCTCGCACAATGGGATCAGGCGAATAAATGCGTTTGATTGGCTACTAAGTGAACAAGGATGGCAAGATATAACTTTCTATGCGACTATTGAAATATCTCTTTTGGTCACTCAAGTTGTGATACAATGGAACTCGCTAGTATTTGGCGGGTTTTCTTGTATGTTTGCCTATTTTAAAGGCTTTGAGAGGTTCAAAGCTTGCAGGTGTGCGTTTTATATTCATTCTGGTCCTGGTATATCTGGGCAGATAGAACTATACCAATGCCTGCTAATCGGCGGATAGCTCTTTCGGCAGAAAATGAGACAATATTCTTATCAAACTCATTTTAGGAGGGATTGGTATGAAAAAGCAGATCATGTTTGTGCTGATATTGGTAATTATGTTAACGCCGGTTGCAGCTTACGCCTCTATGGCTGAAAAAGCTGTTCCGGTTGAATTATCAGTTGTTCCCGATGAAATCAACTTGGGAGAATGCATAACAATAACAGCCACTGTAGAAAAGCATGGTTCGTCATTCCGGGATAACTGGACTAATGCTCAAAAAGTGAGCACGGAATATGATGAAATAGCAGGCCAATACCTATCAACTGCCGAGTTTAGTCCCACTGAAGCCGGTACCTATGAAATAACCTATCGGATTGATATGGAAGCGGGTAAAAGCGGTGTTATTTTTACGGATACCTTGAAGAAAATTGTCATTGTAACAGACACGAAAACAGTTATTGGCGCAGAAATCAAGAATTTAACATCGACTCCGATTATGAGTGGGGGTGTAATCACACACTATATGGTGACAGGACAGGCATATGCGATTTGGAGCGATGGCACAGAAACCGATTTAAATCAAAGTGTTTTCCTCTTTTTCAGCCCTAATGAGTTTCAGAGGCAAGTCCGGATAGGCTTTAGTTTGGAAGGGAAAGCATACGAGTTTATAGCCACTGCTTCCCGATGACAGTGTCTGACTTCTCATAATAAAAAACCATTTCGTTCCATAGATAATTAAAAAGCCGCTCATTGAGTGGCTTTTTGCTTTGCAAAATTCCTCGTTTACCTTCAGAATGCGTTCCTTTTGATCTGCTGCTGTCAAGAATGTAGATCCGGCTTGAACATTTCGGCTTCATTCAGGCAAGACCAGTAAGTTTCAACCAATCTGCCCGCTCCGTCCAGCAGGTTCCCGGTAGAAACGGAAGCTCCGTGACTTAGCGCCATAGCGCTATGACCGGCGGCATCGGCAAAAAAGATATCATTTTGCAGGGGGTAGGTCATTAGAATCAATTCAATTAAATCTCTAAGCTTAAAGGTGCGAATGACCGCGTTTCCGGCAAAAGAAATTCCAACCTTACCCTGCTCCTCCAATAATCTTCCCGCTCTGTTGAAATCATAGGTATGATCCTCATCCATGGGTTGGTAGTCCATCATTGTACAGGGTTGCAGCGTTCCGTCAGGTTTTCTCAGCATTACCCGGCGTTCTATAAGCATACGGTAGGGGACTTTTACAAGGTATTCGGCAAAATGGAAGCTGGTACAGGAATCATAGGTCAAACCAAGTAAAACCACCCTTGTGTCAAAAGCCAGCATTTTCCCGAAAACGCTGCGCAAATCAAACACAGGGAGGGAGGGATCTACTGTGGAAAAAGCTTTCGATAGGGGACCATATATTGAAAAGCTATGTCTGTACGCGATTGTACGAACCGATCCCTCAAGCTTTCGCATGGACTCGCTTATGGCACCCATCTCGGACTTGTCGAGGAGAGGATCAATGGTAGCAATATTTACTTTCTCGTGAGAAAAGGTGAAGGCGGGAGCAATCAGTGTTCCTTCCGGGCCAACAGCATCTGTCAAGGCCTGGACGATGGTTTCCTTGCCGCCCTCAACCACTCCAAAGGGTCTCAAAGCTGAATGAACAAGGATTGTATCCCCCTTGCGAATGCCGGCATTTCTTAAGCTTTCAACAGCAAGAGATTTTGTTAACAGCATAAGTATAATATTCCCTTCTACAGCAAAATCTTAAAATAAGAACCCACCCGCTTACAGAGGTACGTTCCGCACCTCTGCTTCGGGTCCCGGGAACCTTGTTACTTCGTAATAAGAGGTTGCCCCATAATACCTATGGGGCAACCCGATAAATCAGAGCTGGCGTTACTTAAATGAGTCAAATTTAGCCTTTGCTGCTTTGACGGCCTCATTAAATGCAGCTTCAAGCTGCTTTGAGCCTGCTGCTTCATATTCGGCAGCATAATTAGCCCATTCCTTTTCGATATCCAACTGCCCGGTAATAAACGAAGGCACATACCTTAAGGTTATCTCATTAAGTTTTGTACGGATATCGTTGATTTCCGGGGTAAACTGGATAATGGTAAAGTAGGGAGGGAGATCCCCATAAGCGCTGTCTTTGTATGAATCGACAACTTGATTAGCGTAAGTCTTTGCTTCGGAATCCGGAATGGTATCCACCGCAATAGGGTTCATTGAGGTTTCAAACCAATCTGTTGAGGCTTCAAGCTTTAACTGCTGCTGGCTGGCTGCAAAAAGAAAGACAAACCATGAATACTGGCAGCGGCCATCCTCAATATTATAGATTTTTCCGGTCTTCAGCCATTCGTCCTTGTTGTAGGTTACCTTTCCGGCTGAATCCTTTGTATAGTGGATGCCTTCAACTCCTTTGAACAAAAGATCCTGTCCTGCGTCGGTTGCCAGGAATTCAACAAGATCAAGAACGCGCTCCGGATTTTTGCAGGATTCCGGGATGAACCAGTTAAAGCCCATCCAGAAGGGTGCATTGTATGTAACGCCGGGACCTGCTGTACCAACGAGTGTCTTGCCGAGAACAAGATCCTTATATGAACCATTGGGGTTACCCTTGAGCCATTTTTCATCCAATGCCCAGGAGTATTGGCCATAATTGGAGAAACCGAAATTAATGGCGCCTATTTTACCGGCTACAAATTCATCGATAGCCTGTGCGAAGTCATCCTTAATACCAACGCCTACGTCAAGGCCGCCGTTTTTATAAAGCTGAGCAAGAGTCTTAAGGCTGGCTTTTGTTTCATCAGAAGCGGTCTTCAGCTTCCATTCGCCTTCAACGGCGGATTTACCTCCAACAGGCATAAAACCTGTCCAGGGGCTGCCGATGGGACTCATTACGGTTGTGCCATTGGGAGCAAAAATGGTTTTGTCTATTTCATTCAGGTTTGTAAGCTTGTTGTTTCTTGGCCACCATCCGGAGATTCCCTGTTCACCGAGCTTGGATGCAAACTGTACAAACTCATCCACTGTTTCAGGAGCTTTGCTGAAGCCTGATTTCTGCAATAAAGCAGCATTGTATACAGAGGCACCGGCCCATGCTTTGAAAGGGTATAGAGCATACAGGGAGTAAGATTTGTTGGCATCCCCGGAATAAAAATCATTATACATTTTGTAGCTGGGTGAGCTGATCATTTTATTGAGGATGGGATATCTGTCAGGATTTGCTTCCAGAATTTTTCCCAAATCAGTGACGACTTGATCTGTTATCCATTTGGTTGTCTTTTCCTGTTCTCCGTAGTTGCAGAAAAGATCGGGGGCTGTTCCGCTGATCAGTTCGGTTTGGAGCCTTTCCTGATAGCCTTCGGAGCCGCTGTCCCATTCGATGTCCACATTGACAGCCTTCTCAATTTCAGCCAGGATGGTGTCGTTCTTCCATTCGGCTGTGTTGTCGATACCGGTGTCGGGCTGCGAAAAGCGGATGGTCACACGCTCGCGGTCAGTATTTGTTTCAGGGGTTGTCGCTGTTGGTGTTGATGAAGCTGATGTATCGCTGGGCTGAGGGGTCTGACTTGTCTGTGCCGGCTGATCTCCGCATCCGATAAGAGATGTCGAAATCATGAGGATGGCTAAGATGATACCTAGGGTTCTTTTTACAGTTGCCTTCATAATATTCCCTCCTGCTTGCTTTTATTAAAATCCCCTGTTTTAGCCTTTTCACAGCTATTAACACAGGAAGAATTAACATAGAACTAGCCTTTTACAGCGCCAATCATCATGCCCTGGGCGAAATGCTTCTGCATAAAGGGATAAACAATGATAATAGGGGTCATGGCAGTTATTATTGTTGCCATTCTGAGGGCAAACGCAGGGATATGGGGGATTCCGAGCTGAGCCTGAGCATTGGCGCTCAAGGTATTGGTAAAGGTATGATCAACCAGCATTCTTCTGAGAACCCATACATAGGGCTGTAAATTTGGTTTGTTGACAAACATTAGATACTGGTAGTAATCATTCCATTGTGTAACAGCAATAAAAAGTGAAACAGCTGCGACCATTGGGGCTGATATGGGTAGAATAAGCTTGAAGAAAATCGTTGCTTGATTCGCTCCGTCAATGATTGCTGCTTCTTCGATAGATAAAGAAACTGAGTAATTAAAATAATTCCGCATGATGATAAAATAAGTGACATTGACAGCGGCTGGGAGTATCATTGGCAGAATTGTTTTAATCATAAGTAAATCCCGGTAGAGGAAATAGGTCGGGATGAGACCTCCGTTGAAATAAAGGGTACATACCACTAAAAAGTTTATCAGCTTCATGCCTTTAATGTGGGTTTTTGAAACGCCATAAGCCATCATGGAAGTAACAATCACTGATAGGACTGTTGCTGTTACGGTTTTAAACACTGAAATCATGATGGACTGCTGGAACAGCGAACTGGTCAGTATAGCTTTATAGTATTGAAAATCAGGTTTGAGGGGGGGCAGAAGTATTGTACTCTTCTTGATAAATTCCTCGTAGGGAGTTATGGATACAATAAGTACGTACCACATTGGATAAACACAAATCAATGCGCACAGGGTGCAAAACAAAACTACAAATATGTCAAATGCATTATACTTACGAACTCTCTTCAATTTCTGCCTGGCTTTGGTTACCATACTGATTGCCTCCTAAAAGATTCCCATTACGTCCAGCTTCTTTGTTATCTTATTAGTAATGATAATGATGATCAGCCCCAGTGAATTGAATAAGAGATTAATTGCCGTAGAAATGCTGTATTGGCCCTTTTCGATACCCAGCCTATAAATATAGGTTGAGATAACATCACCCGTTGGATAGACCATGGGGCTATAAAGGTTGAAAACCTGATCAAAGTTGGAGATAAACAAGCCGGAAAGCTGAAGAATCAGTAATATGGCTATGGTGGGGTAGATTCTTGGGAGAGTGATATAGCGCATAAGATGAAAGCGGTTAGCTCCATCCACCTTGGCGCTTTCATAAAGCTCGGGGTTGACACCTGCTATTGCGGCCAAATAGATAATTGTTCCATAACCTGCTGTCTTAATGGTGTTGGTAATAACGAGTATAATCCGGAATTTAGCCTTGTCTGTAAGAAAGTTGATGCGCTCGCCTCCAAGCAGCTCGATAACGCCATTGATCATTCCGGTTTGATAATCAAGAAATGTGATGATGAGTCCCGCAAAAATGACCCATGAAAGAAAATACGGGAGGTAAACAGCCGTTTGTACAACCTTTTTTAAACGTTTAAATCTCAGTTCATTGAGCATGAGTGCCAGAAAAACAGTAAACGTAAAACCAAAAACTATATTATAGAGATTGATCAGAACGGTGTTTTTAACGACGGTAAAAAAGTAGCTGTCTGATAAAAAGATTTTGAAATATTTTAGGCCTGCAAAGGGGCTATTCCAAATTCCGAGCTTATAGTTAAAGTCCTTGAAGGCCAGCAGAATCCCGTACATCGGTCCATAGCTGAATACAAGCAGGAATATGAGACCCGGAAGGACCAGCATATAGACGAACCAGTGCCTTTTCAGATAAGCCAGAATAGCGTTTAGTCTCATTAACAGACTTTTTGTCGACTGAGCTGATCTGGAATTCATGTTCCACCATCCTTAACGGTTATGCTAAATATAGAGTTTGACAGATACGACCGATGCGTCAAATAAAACAGAAAAATGATAATATTAGTAATATTAGCACAAAAGTATCCGTTTTAATGAGGTTTATCGACTAATAAGAAGTAATAAATATTAGTATAATATTAGTACAAATAATGAATTGATTAGTGAGCTTGATAGTATGAATTATAAACCTATCACGTATTATGTGTCAATAGTTACTAAAAAAATTATTGAATACCTATGTGAATGTGGCACTATAAACGAAAAACATAATACAAGATATGCAACATGCAATTTCTTTATTAATCTTTTATTACTATTAATTTTCTGGTTTATTATTGACAATGATTAATGGTTGCTATATGATATTTCTGTAATGTGATATGATATTTATAAAACTATTATAGGAGTGTACATTCATGAGGCGGGTCACAACACAGGACATCGCAAAGCTGGCTGGTGTTTCCCAGTCCACGGTTTCCTTCATACTCAATAATTCTCAAAAAGCAAGCATATCCGAAGAAACACGCGCCCGTGTATTGAAGGCTGCCGAGGAATTGGGCTATATACATAAGAGCAATCAGAAGAAATCCAACAAGGTGCTTAAGGATGTCATCGCGGTTGTTGTCCCGAATATGCTTTATTCTTATTATCCAAGCCTGGTGGAAATCATTGAGAAGCACGCTGTATTAAGAGGATATTCCATTCTTTTATGCAACCTGGATTCACCTGAAAGTGAGAATTACTATATAGAACTACTCAGTGATTGTTCAGTAAAAGGTATTATTTTTACGTTTACACCTAATACCTATAATATAGTCAATGCGATACAAGGCAAGGTACCCGCAGTGCTTCTGGGTGAAAAGGATGAGAATATTCACTTAGATACCATTGCATTAAACTCTATGGCGGCAGGTATCATTCTGGTGGACCACCTTTATGGGCTTGGACACAGAAATATTGCCTTCGTTTCCAACCCTTCCGAGAGTATCAGCAGGGCCACAAGAAGAAGACTTGAAGGTGTACGTGTCAGAATGGAACAGCTTGGTCTTAATAATCAGCTGGCCCTCGCCTTTAATGAAGAATTTAAATACAATGATGTGCTGGATGGTATTATAAACGGCAGTTATGATTTGACTAAGAAACTCGTCAGCCAGAATCCGGAGGTAACAGCCATCATCTCAACCGATGATATTACCTGTATAGGAATAGTCCATGCTCTGAGGGATCTCAACAAAAATATCCCGGAGGATATGGCCCTGTGCAGTTTTGATGATACAGATATTTCACGTATTCTCTATCCCAACATTACATCTATTGATCATGGCAGCCATATCCGCGTAAAATTAGCCTTTGATTTATTAATTGAGCGTATCAACAACCCCAATAAAACCGGCAGATATTATAAAACAGAATCAGAGCCTAATCTTATTACCAGAGCATCTACAGTAAAACCATAAAGCACAGACAAAAATACGAAGCTCTAAAAGCAGGATAAATGCTACTAAGCCTCAGGGAATAGTACCTTTATTTTTTGCTGCCTTTATATCAATCAAAATCAGTTAAAGGAGTATTCGTTATGGAAGGATTAAAAATTGTCAAAAGAGATTATGTAAAGCTGCTGGATAAAAATACGGAGGAAGCTCTTCGTGAATACCGCTGGAGGAGAGTATTCTTCCAATACGAGTGCTTGATGAAGGAAGACGACCATGGTCCCAAGAGTGCGAGCCCTCGTATAATCCCTTATGTAGAAAGCAAACGTGGCATTGTATATTATGGAAACGATGCCAATGGATCTTATAATCACCATAACCAGATCACAAAGTTTAACGGAAAATACTATTATGCCTGGAGCAATGGCATTAGAAATGAAGAGGATGCCGGCCAGCGCATTTTAATGGCTGTATCGGATAACGGCATTCATTGGTCCGAACCCTGGGTGGTGCTGGAGCCCAAAACAGGTGAAAGCCTCGCGCATAACTGTGTAGGATTGCATGTCCAGGACGATGCGATGTATGTTATCGCCATGACGGAGGATACCATTCATGATGAAACGGCAACAGGCATGCGCCGGATCAAACCTGATTCCCATGAAGTGTTTATCTTAAAAAGCAGGGATACAAAAAACTGGACTAGGATTTTTTCATTCGGTGACAGGGTTAAATGGCTGTTTGAGGCCCCGCGGCTTACCGCGGAAGGGCGTCTGATGTGTGTATGCAACACGGTTCGGGAGGGGCCTGCAGTTTTGTTGTGGCCGGGTTCGGATATCGCGGTAATGCCTGATTTTATATTTGTTCCTGAGCCTGAGGGAGCTTCCTTCCCCTATGGGGAGTCAACCTGGTATCAGATGGATTCAGGACGGATCATGGTCTTTTGGAGGGATGAGGGGGCTTCCTGCCAATTGTATGTTAACTGGAGCGATGATGGCGGCAGAACCTTCTCAGTACCTGCCCTGTCCGATATTCCCGATTCGATGAGCCGTGTTTATGCCGGCCGGTTATCGGACGGAAGATATTACATCTGTAATAATGCAATAGCTAACCTTCTCGACAGAAGCCCACTGATGCTTCTTCTAAGTGATGATGGCATGGTCTTTAACAAGGTTTACATGGTAAATGACAGCCTGACAATTCAAAGGAGCAAGGGTATGCTTAAAATCAACGGCAATCAGTATCCGTGCTGCCTGGTGGATGGAGATAAGCTTTTGATCGCCTATGACCAAAACAAGGAAGACCCCATCGTGGATGTCATTGATATCCGAAATCTGTAATTACATATGAATCGGAGGGTTCATCATGGCAGAGGTGAATTTTGACTATAATCAGGAAAGCCAGGTCGGGGATATTCTTTATCCCGGCAGCAATCTGCAGGAGCAGGAATTGAACCGTGCTTTATTAATGGATTATGATTACTCCAAGTATGTTGAGGGGCTTACAGGCTATGCGGGGCAAAACCTGCAGCAGATTTGCGTCTCATGCTTTAAACCGGCGGTTCGCACAAGAATTGGACGAAAAGGCCATTACAAGGCAGGTCTGGCGCTCCGGAAGGATGGCGCGCTTTTTGCGGCTCCCTGTGTCGCTATCAGGGGAGAAGGCCCTTATGACGTATCATTCAAAATTTATGTCTATACATCGTCGGATAACGGTATTCATTGGGAGAAAGTCAATAAGACCGAATTGCATGGGAAGGAGCCCTCGCTTCTTTGCCTTGATGACGGGACCCTGATTCTGACAGCTCAACCCATCATAGAAGGCAAAATGGGTTACTCCCTTCCCATCTACCGCTCAACCGACGGAGGTGTCAATTGGTCAAAAAGTACAATCGACGGAAATCGGGATTATCCGCGCAATCTGTTTGTAGATCAGGATGGCAGCATTTGCTTCATGCGTTGCTCTTCCGTTAGGTTTGAGTTTGAGGAAATCAAGGAACAGGGGCGTCCAACCCTGGAAATCAACCGCTCTTACGATGGAGGCCTTACATGGTGCCAAAACACAGGAGTAATAAAAGACTGGGATTATCCCGGTTTTATGGAGGTCTCTTCGCTACGGCTTCCTTCGGGGCGACTGGTTGCTTCCCTGAGGCATCAGCCTTCGGGTACAAAAGGTGAAGGGTTTGAGAATACCTTAATGACATGGTCTTCTGATAACGGGGCCAGTTGGACCAAACCTGTACGAGTTTCTCAGACAGGGGAAGTCCATTTCCACATGACCTTGTTAAAAAATGGCGCACTTTTGGCTACCTATTCAAATTATCATCTTCCTTATGGAATTTGTGCAAAAATCAGCAGGGATGAAGGAGTCACCTGGGATGAGGAGCGTGTTTACCAGCTTGCCCTGTCAGCAGATTACTATACCGGTTGGGGCGTGACTTGCGAGCTTGGCGATGGAGACCTTATGACTGCTTACGCCAGTACAACCTATCTCTGTGAACCCCCGGACACTACAGTATGTGAGTCGATAAAGTGGAAGCTTTGCGAATAAAAATATTAGGAGGTAGACAACGATGTCTCAGAAAAACAAATTGAGTGATCCTTCCGGCAGAGGAAAAGTAGAAGGCTATAAGGTTATATTCCCGCAAATGCAGCACCCGTATACACAGGCAGAGATCGATGCGGTTGTGGATGTTATGAAAAACGCTGAAGGGCAAACGCAGGGAAAATATCTTGAACAATTTGAAAAGGATTTTGCCCGGTTCGTCGGAGCAAAGCATGCCTTTGGGGTCAGCAATTGTACCAATGCGCTGAAGCTGTCAGCCATATTCTGCAACATCAAGCCCGGCGACGAGGTCATCGCTCCGGCTTATACCTATTGTGCAACAGCCATACCCTTCGGCGACATGGGAGCGAAAATCGTGTGGGCAGACATCCATCCGGATACCTGGACGATAGACCCGGAGGATATTGAACGGAAAATCACCCCAAATACCAAGGCCATTGTAGTCGTGCATCTTTTGGGAATTCCATGTGATATGAAAAAAATCATGAAAATCGCACAAAAGCATCAGCTTAAGGTTGTTGAGGACTGCGCTCAGGCGTTGGACTGCCGCATAGACGGCCAACATGTAGGGACCTTTGGCGATTTCGGATGCTACAGCTTCCATGCAGCCAAAACAATGACAACCCTTGGCGAAGGCGGAATGCTGGTTGTGAAGGATGATGCTGTCGCTGAATGTGTTCCGGGAGTACGTCATAACGGTTTATGTGCCTTTGAGGGCGAAAGGGAACGTTACTGGGTTCCTGCCATGAGTAATGTGGATGAATTCTGGAAGGGCCAATGGCCTCAGAACTTCTGTATCGGTGAGGCACAGTGTGCTTTGGGTTCCGAGCAGCTTAAAAGCATTATCCCCAATAATGAAATCCTAATAGAGCAAGACAGAAAAATCCGCGAAGGACTTAAGAATGTGCCGGAAATATCCTTCCCGAAAATTCCAGAAGGCGGACGATATGTTGTTCACCAGTATATCATGCATTTCGACGGCTCAGCATTTGGGAAAAACAGAAATGATCTGCTGGATCTGGTAACGGGAAAATACGGTGTTCGCTGCATCGTGCAATATTATCCGCTTTACAGGTATCCCTTGTTCCAAAAGCTGGGCGCGGGCGAGCATAATTGTCCGATACTTGAAAAATGGTGGGATAACAGCTTCTCCTTCCCATGGTGGTGTGGTATAGATGATGAAAGCCTGACTATTATGATCGAAGCCGTCAAAGGCGCCATAAAGGATTTAAAGGACCAAGGCTGACAGAAAGGAGGATACCATGCAATATCGGAAAATACCCCATACCAATATCGAGGTCTCAAGGATCTGTCTGGGAACTATGACCTTTGGTATACCGGTGGCAGAACCCGAAGCGATTAAGCTGGTTCATTATGCTCATGATAAAGGGATTAATTTTATTGACACTGCGAATATGTATGAGGGATATGCCAGGGTTCCTGGTTCTTCGGGAGGAGTCGCCGAGGTAATAGTCGGAAAGGCCGTAAAAGGTTCGCGAAGTAAATATATTATTGCGACTAAACTTGGCATGAAGGTCGGTGAACTCCCGGAAGATGAGTTCACAAGCCCAAAGGCAATAGAAAAGCAGCTGGAAAGAAGTCTCAGGAATCTTTCCACAGATTATGTCGATATTTATTACCTTCATAAATATGATCCGAACACACCCCCTGAAGAAATATGTCTGGCGATGAACAAACAAATCAAGGCAGGATATATAAGGGCTTATGCTGTCAGCAATTACGCGTCTTCACAGCTTTTGGCTTTAGTTGAGGCGGCGAATAGAACGGGTGCTGCTGCGCCTGTTATGTGCCAGCCCTCACTAAGCCTGCTAAATACAGGAGCCCTTAATGAAATCCTTCCGCTATGTCAAAAGGAAAGCATTGCAGCTGTTCCATATCAGGTACTGGAGGGTGGAATTCTCACCGGTAAGTACAAACGGGGAGCTGCTATCCCTGCCGGTTCAAGAGCTGATGAAAAACCTGATTGGGTTAAAACACTGGATGATACGCTTTTTGACAAGCTTAAGAGCTTTGAAGAAAAAGCCCGTGAAAAGGGCCTGTCCCTAACACAATATGCAATAGATTGGGCACTGAACCAACCCGCTGTGGTCAGCGCTCTGGTGGGGGTTAAGCGTGAAAACCAGATAGACGAAGCTGTTGGAGCAATATCATGATTTTAAGCACCAATCTCCTTTTTGGAGGGACGTCGTATGAATTTCGGAGTAACTATTCTTAAGGGTGCCAAGCCCTGGCAGATTTTTCAGCAGGAAGAAGGAACCGCTTCCATAACACTTGATGGTGAATACAGGCTTACTCACCTTTCTGGGGAACCACCCTTTTCATTTGATGACGTAAGCACTGGCAAGGTAAGTATTAAAGCCAGGATTGCTTCCGAGGAAACGGGTGAATCAGTGATACCCTGGCAGCAATGCGAAATACTTGATGGGAAACGGTGGAAAGTCATTTTTAATTCCGTACCGGCTGGGGGTCTTTACAGAATTGAAACCTATATGGATTATGAGGACTGGGACGGATTGTCGGTAACCAGGGGAGATATGATTCATCATATCGGAGTAGGAGATATTTTTGTGGTTGCAGGGCAAAGCAATGCGTCCGGTCGGGCGAAATCCCCCTTCAAGGATGAGCCGGAGCTGGGTGTCCATCTTCTCAGAAACAATGGAAACTGGGATTTGGCCACCCATCCTCTGAATGAAACCACAGGGTCCGTTTACCTTACACACTTTGAAAACCATAATCCGGGACACAGCCCCTATCTGCATTTTGCAAAGCGGATAAAGAAAGAGCTCGGCTATCCTGTCGGTCTTGTGATCTGTGCCCTTGGGGGTTCACCGCTGCGCTGGTGGAATCCCAAAGAGCAGGGTTCATTATTTGATAACATGCTTCATATTCTCAGTGATAACGCCATCAAACCCAAGGCTGTTTTATGGTATCAAGGAGAAGCCGACGGCTTTGAAAAAACGGGAGATACCTATCTTGAACGTTTTGTCGATTTTGTCAAAGCAGCAAGGGATGCTCTCGATCACCCAGACCTTCCCTTCATAACCGTTCAGTTAAACCGCTGCATGAGACCTTCGGAAGAAGATCTGGACCCGGATTGGGGTAAGGTGAGGGAGGCTCAGCGCCATGCGCCTTACGTGATCAAAAATGTCTTTGTTGTTCCGGCTAATGATATAGGTCTTTACGATTTTGTTCATAATTCACCTGAGGGTGACTTGGTCATTGGTGAGCGCTGCGCTGCAGCTGCTCTCTCCGAGCTCTACGGCAAGATGCGCCACTGGCATGCACCTGAGGCTGTAAAGGCCATAAAAATGAGTGAGGAAAAGGTTATGGTTGAGCTTTCACCCATCATGAACTGGGTCAATCTTTACGAGGTACCGCCAGAGCTTCTTCCCTTCAATGTTGAGGATGAGGAAGGGTTGGCCTATGCAGTCAGCTATCAGCAGGAGGAAAACAAAATCATACTTACTCTTAATCGGCCAATAAAGGGCAAATCGTTCGTTCACGGAGCTTGGAGAATGAATCCGGGACCGGTTATTCCCTGTGACTGCATGCGTCTTCCCATGCTGTCCTTCTATGGCCTTGAGATTGAATAGGGGGTATAACCATGAGAAATCCTGTTAAGCAAGCATTGCTGAATAGAGAACTGACTATGGGCGGATGGGTACAGATAGGACATCCTGCAGTTGCTGAAATTTATGGCCGGGAAGGCTTTCATTGGGTCTGTCTTGACTGTGAGCACGGAGATACCGATGGCGCGATGGCTTCTGTTTTTCGTGCTGTTTCCAAATACCCGTCCATCCCTTTTGCCCGTGTAGAAGAAAACAATGTCCTTAAGATACGCCGTGCGTTGGACTTGGGAGCACAAGGCATTATCGTGCCGCTTGTAAATACTGCTGAGGAAGCTAAACAAGCGGTATCGGCGGCGAAGTACCCGCCTGAAGGCATCAGGGGCTTTGCCTTTTGCAGGGCAAATGAGTGGGGAATTGATTTTGACGAAAAGGTAATGGAAGCAAATGAGGAAATAGCTGTTGTAGCCATGATTGAATCAAGGAAGGCTGTTGAGAACATTGAGGAGATACTGGCTGTGAAAGGGATCGACGGTGTATTTATCGGGCCCTATGATATGAGCGGTTCCTACGGCATTACAGGGCAAACAGGGCACCCTGTCATTCTTGAAGCCAGCAGAAGGGTTTCGGAGGCGTGCAAAAAATATGGAAAAGCTGCAGGCATGCACCTTGTCAAGCCAACAGAGGATAATATAGAAAATGCAAGACAAAACGGCTTCACGTTTTTGGCTTTGGGCATGGATACCGTTTTTTTGGCTGAGGGTACCCGGAAGGCTATTGCATTTCTCAGGTGATCTTAAGCGGATAGTCAGGTTTTGGGAGGTTTATATGCAGGACAGCTTTAGATACATCTTCAGGTTTTGCTGTGATCCCGGATTCAGGGAAGTGTCTGATCTGGAGGCTTTAAGCCAATTCGTTGTAAAAGCACGGATTGATGATGTACTCGTTTTCACCAATGTGGAGGAAATCAATACCGGCCATACGACCGAGGAAGAACAAAGCCTTTATTTAAAGCTCCTAAAAGTAATTAAAGATTTGATGGAACCCAATGGAGTTACATTATCCATCAATCCCTGGCATACAGTTATGCATGCTGATCTTGGCAAGCATCTCCGCAAGGGGCAAAACTTTCGTTTAATGGTCGATCCGCTGGGCAATGAGGCGTCCCTCTGCGTTTGTCCTCTGGGCGAAGAATGGCAGAGCTACATTGTTGACCAGTATAGGCGTTATGCGGAGCTGGGGCCGGTTATGCTATGGGTCGAGGATGATTTCCGGTTTCATAACCACGAGCCCCTCGTATGGGGAGGCTGCTTTTGTGATGAACATATGGCATTATACTCGGAGCTTGCAGGGATGAGGCTTACCAGGGAAGATTTTGTGGCCGGCATATTAAAGACCGGAGAGGTGCATCCGTTCCGGAAAATCTGGCTGGACGTGTGCAAAACAACGCTCAGTAATCTTGCTCATAAAATCGGAGAAGCCGTTGGGTCAGCATCACCGGCAACTCACGTCGGATTAATGAGCTCGGTACCGCAGGTGCATTGTGCGGAAGGAAGGGATTGGGCCGGTATCCTTAAAGGTCTGGCCCAGGATAAGAGTCCAATCAACCGCACACATCTTCCGGGTTACATAGAGCCGACGCCGTCTTATTACATGCAGAATTTTAACGGTGTCGCCATGCTTACCCGGGTATTTGTGCCTGCCGAAACAGAAATCTACCCGGAGCTTGAGAATTTTCCGTACTCACGTTTTAACAAATCGCTGAAATTTACCCGGTTCCAGCTTCTCTCCGCCCTGCCCCTGAATCTTGCGGGCATGACAATGGATCTGTATGACCTTAACGGTAATGGTATTGTCTGGAGCGAGGGTTATCAAAACATGCTCAGTGAAACCAAGGATTACCTCAATCTTCTGACAGACCTGAGGATTTTTAAGCATCAACCCGATGGCGTAAAGATCATGGTATGTCCGGAATCTTCATACACCCTTCATACCCGGGAGGGTATATCCATGGAGGAGCTTTATCCCCATGAAACATTTTTTGCATCATGGCTGTCTGCTCTTGGCATTCCATTTGCATATTCCGTGGAGAAAGATTTAAAAAACTGTGTTGTAGCCATATCGGGGCAATTTTTGCGCAACTTGAGCAAGGATAAAATTCAAGCCTTATTCCGGGATAATTTTATCCTGCTAAACGGGGATTCTGCTGAGGTGCTTTATGAATTGGGGCTTGGAAAGCTGGCCGGTATCAGTGCCATTGAATGGATGCTACATAACCGGGGCGCTTTCACCTATGAAGAAGTCTCTGACGGCAAGTGCTACTGTGGTATAGATAAAGCAAGAGTGTCCGCGGTCATCTGTGGAAGCGACGCACTTAAAGTAGAGTATGATAAAAGAGCAAAGCACAGGACAAGGCTTTATAACTCTTTCCGGAAAGAAGCAGCTCCCGGACTGACAGTGTATGAGGACAGAGTTTGCGTTTTCCCTTTTGGACATCTTTCAAATCATCTGGACATTCCGCGCATGTTTTTGAACAACATTCGTCAGGCCCTTATTCAGGATGTCCTTTCAGAGGTGCCCGACTGTTTCGGCTGTCCTCCCTATATTGAGGGTAATCCCTATATCCATCCATACTTTTATCAAATTGAAAATGGTTTTGCGCTTTATCTTGTAAACGCTTCTTTGGACAATTACACCAATATTGTTATCAATGCGGGGGATAGGCCGGTTTCAAGTATAACTGCCATACAAAGCCGGGGCGGAGGCTTCCTTAATATAGGTTACAGCCGCGAGGGAACCAAACTATATACAGACTTGGGCTTGGACTTAATGGAAACCGTCATGCTCATTATCCGAAACAAATGATTCCGCATTAGGAGACGGTCCATATGGCTAATGACTACGATTCTGCTCAAGGAGGCTGCTATGAAGAAAATAGGTTTTATTGGCTATGGGTTGCGTTCAAGCACAATGATGAAGGCCTTTGAAAATCTCGATTCAGATATAAGGGTCGAGGCTGTTTGCGACCCCAGGTCTTCAATAATCCGGGAGACAGTTGCAGAAAACCCTTATTTCAAAAATACCCGCTATTTTGAAGATCCTGATCAGATGCTTGAAGACTGTTCACTGGACGGAGTTTTCGTCGGGACCCGCTGTTCTCTTCATACCGAAATGGCCGTAAAAGTGTTGAATGCGGGTCTGCCTTTATTCCTGGAAAAGCCCGTAGCCATTACACAGGAGCAGTATCAAGCTCTCCGTGAAGCATCCAGGGGGAAGACACATCGGGCTGTTGTTTCATTTCCGCTTCGCCTCTCGGATATATGCATGGAGGCCAAGCATGTTGTTGACAGTGGGGATTTAGGTGAAATTACACAGGTTCAGGCCATCAATAATGTTCCTTACGGCAGTGTCTATTATCACAGCTGGTATAGGGATGAAGCTGAGACAGGAGGCCTGTTTCTCCAAAAAGCAACCCACGATATTGATTACATCAATTTTCTTCTGGGACAAAAACCAAAGGAGATCTGTGCTGTAAAGTCCAAGCTTTATTTTAAGGGAGATAAGCCGAAAGGCCTCTTATGCAAGGATTGCGGCGAATATTACAGTTGTATAGAGAGCCCCTATACCGTAAGGCACCTGCTGAATGAAGATGTCACCGGTGATATGTGTTGTTTTGCCAGGGATACGGGAAATGAAGACATGGCGAGCGCGGTTGTCATATATGAAAATGACGTTCATGCCAGCTATTCCCAGAATTTTATTGTAAAAAAAGCTGCAGCCAGAAGAGGTGCGAGACTGATTGGAACCAAGGGTGCTATAGAATTTGACTGGTATACAGGTGAAATCCGCATCGACAGGTATCGTACCCCCCAAACCATTGTCCACCGTTTTGACACAAAGGGCGGCTCTCACTTCGGCGGAGATGAAAAGCTTGCCCTGGCGTTTATTGATGTGATGGACGGCAAGCCCTCCATATCCGATCTTGAAGCAGGGCTGATCAGCGCAGTTACCTGCCTTTCAGCGAAAGTATCAGCGGAAACACATCAGTTCATGAAAATTCCTTATTAAAAGAGAAAAGTTATAGCATGTCCATCCTAAAGAATATTGAGAAGGATTAAAAGGTTATGGGAAAAGAATTAAAAGCGATAGCCGCAATGAATGTGAGCCGAAAGGAAATTTACCGTCCGAAGACCCGCCCGGGCTTCGTTGCCTGGACAACGGCTTTCAGCTATCAGGACGGCTCTATTGGTCTGGTATTTAAAGAAACTATTGAAATGAAAAACGAATGGTACAGGGCTCCGAAGCTCGAGATGGGTGAGGCTATCTGTTCTCCGGTTTCCTATGCATCGGTAGAATGCGGAAGTGAGGATAAGGCTTCCTTCCGAGTCTACCTGAGATCTTTTGACAACGGAAAAACCTTCACTGAGACCGGGCGTTGTCCGATTGATGAAGGCTCTTTCTGTAATGCAGGTTTTCCTGACGGGAGAATCATAGGGATTGATGTTTCCAGAATGAATGAAGAAGGCTCCGGCTGGTGTAATTACATAGAAATCCGTGAAAGCCTTGATGGGGGAAACAGCTGGAGAACCGTGAACCGCCTTTTGGAAGGCTGCTCGCCTTACATGTGGCGTGTCCGCCAGCTGAAGGACGGAACCATCGTGATAGGGGCTTCTCTTTACGGTACGCCATGGGGCCCGGGAAAGGAAAGAAATACCCGGAATACCATGCTTCCCGGCGAGACCTATCTCAATAAAATTCAAACCTTCTTCATGTGTTCGAAAGACGGAGGAAGAAGCTTCGATGGCCCTAACTATATTTTGCCTGGAACCGGAGCCCATGAATTCGATTTCGTAGAGCTTCAGGATGGCTCCCTTCTGTTCATCCAGGGTGATGTCCAGGGTACGCCGGTCTCAAGACAGATCGTCCAAAGAAAAGACGGGCGTTATATCAACGGTTCTTTATATGGCATATCAAGAGGAGCGCCGCCGGATCCCGCTGCAAATCCCCAGGGAGGTTTTGTTCCTGAAACCCTGGTGATGCTGCCGGATGGCACAATTGTGGGTGCCAGGCGGAATAAACCCTATACCTGTTCAAATGATCTCGGAAAGAATTGGTACGAGATAGAAAACCTGCCTGTAAGCCTTTATCAGCCTTTTATGATGCTTATGCCGGACGGAAGCATTGCTAACTTCGGCCACTTTGGAGGAGACAGTGCCTTCGGACAGGTGGATATGTTTATCGGAGCAGATTTTTTTACTTTTGAAAGTCATCTTCCCAAGCCTGGAAAGCTCACAATAAAAAGAGAAATGCACCAATCTGGTACCCACTATCTTAACAGGTTTACAGCACAATTGACCAGTGGTGACATCCCCGTCGAAGGAGAAGCTCTCACCTTCCGTTTCAACCCTGTATGGAATACCGACGGCAGCCTGACAACCCTAACGCAGGATCAGGCACCGCTCGTCAAGAAGGCCGTTACCGACAAAAACGGTATTGCAGGAGTCTCAGTAAATGAATTTGACGGTATCGGTGATATTCACTTTTATTATAATGTGGATGTGATATACCGTCCCGATGAAGATTCAGATTATATGGCTTGTGACGGACCGATGATGTGTGTTGCAGCCCTGACACCGCATAGATTCAACCGATATCCCTATGATTCCTATTTTGCGGAAGGAGCTCTATTTCTGTCTCCAAGCTTATTGAATGACTACCCGGATGCGATTGACCTGCTGCGCACTTTATGTGGAAATGAGAACTACCTGGAAAGAGAAAAGCTGCCTGAAGGCTTAATTGAGAGACTCAGGGGTTCAGGAGTTCTTATATCCGATGGGAACCGGCTCAGGTGGATTAAAAGCGTTCATGCACCCCAACCCCTTAATGAGGTTCTGATGATGGCCGGTGGAGATTGGTATGTCTGACGAATTTTTATCAGATCATGTAGGTTGAAGCAAGAGCAAATTGGAGGAATTGTCATGATTGTCGGAGTACCTAAGGAAATTAAGAACAATGAATTCAGAGTAGCACTGACACCGGCAGGTGTCATGGCCTTAAAAAAATCTGATCACAAGGTCCTGGTTGAAAAAGGGGCGGGACAGGGAAGCGGGATTAGCGATGAGGCATACCAAGCTGCAGGAGCGGTAATACTGGAAACTCCCATGGAGGTTTTTTCCGTCTCAGACCTGATTGTCAAGGTAAAAGAACCTGTAGAAAGCGAATATGAGCTTTTGAAAAAAGGATCCACTCTTTTTACCTATTTGCATCTGGCACCCAATTTGCCCCTTGTCAGGGTTCTTTTAGAGAAGACTATCACAGCTATAGCTTATGAAACTGTGCAATGCGCGAATGGATATCTTCCGCTGCTCGCCCCTATGAGCGAGGTAGCCGGAAGGATGTCGGTGCAAATCGGGGCCAATCTCCTGCAAAAGAACAATGGAGGTCTTGGAATGCTGCTGGGAGGTGTACCGGGCGTACGCAGCGCTCAGGTAGTGATCATCGGCGGGGGAATTGCCGGCATTAATGCGGCCAGAATGGCAATTGGTCTTGGCGCCGATGTAACAATTCTGGATGTCAAAAAGGAACGCCTGAATTATCTTGATGAATTGTTCGCAGGACATGTTACGACGCTTTACAGCAATGAATATAACATAGCTGAGGCTGCAAGAAATACTGATTTGTTGATCAGTACTGTTCTTGTAACGGGAGCTCGTGCTCCAAAGCTGGTTACCGAAGATATGGTCAAGACGATGAGAGCCGGCTCAGTTATTGTCGATGTCGCTATAGATCAGGGCGGTTCCGTTGAAACGATTGATCATCCTACTACCCATGAGAATTCTACCTTTAATAAGCATGGCGTTATCCATTATGCTGTTGCCAATATTCCCGGAGCAGTTCCGAAAACCTCAACCTATGCCTTGACAGGCGTAACACTGCCATATCTTTTAAAAATGGCTGATTGGGGTGTGCGGGAGAGGCTACTGAAGGATGCTGCTTTTCTGGGCGGCCTGAACACGTACAGAGGCTTCTTGACCTGCCGTGGTGTGGCTGAGGCTCAGGGCTTGGCCTATACGCTGCCGCATGATATTCTATAAATAATAAAAAACCGGCTGATGAAAAATGAAGGA
Source organism: Bacillota bacterium (assembly GCA_023443745.1). GTDB lineage: Bacteria > Bacillota > Clostridia > DSM-8532 > DSM-8532 > DTU059. The sequence continues at coordinate 84,288 of JAEZTB010000026.1, read as the reverse complement.
AGTCAAAGGGGGGAAATGCCATGAAGGAGCTTTTATTATCTCAATACATACCAAGGAGTGAGCTTCGTGTTGAGCAGCACCATAAGCCTCTCCCATGTTTCAGTGCCATCGATGTGCATACCCATTTCGGGCAGATCTTCCTCGGTGAGGGCGATACTCGTGGTCTGGATACCGAAAAGCAGGTTGAAGCCCTCAAGGAAAGAGGAATAAAACGTATTGTCAATTTGGACGGAAAATGGGGCGGAGAATTGAGCCGGATGCTGGAAAAGACACACACCTTCGGGGATTTTATCACAACCTTCGGAACGGTGGATGTCTCACAGCTTGATGATATGTGTTTTGAAAGAATGGTCAGAAAGACCCTTCGGGAATCCAGGGATATGGGCATCAAGGGCTTGAAGTTCTGGAAAAACATTGGTCTTGGAATCAAGGATAAAAGTGGAATGCATATCCCTATTGATGACGAACGTCTCAGTGTCATATGGGAAACTGCTGCGGAACTCAAGCTCCCGGTCCTGATTCATATTGCCGACCCTATAGCCTTTTTCAAACCCATTGATGAGACAAATGAGCGCTATGAAGAGCTTCTTGCGCATCCGGACTGGTCCTTTGAAGACCCCTGCTATTACCGTTTCCAGGAATTGATGGCCATGCAGGAGCGCCTTCTGCGAAAAAACCCGAAGACAACCTTTATCGTGGCCCATATGGGCTCATGCGCCGAGGATTTGTCCTATGTTGGAAAATGCCTGAGCAGCTATCCGAACATGTATGTCGATATGGCCATGCGCATATCGGAATTAGGCCGTCAGCCTTATACCGCCCGAAAATTTTTTGAGAAGTATCAGGACCGGATTCTGTTCGGTACCGATTCAGATACGCAGAATTACGGATGTTACAATATTTATTATCGTTTCATGGAGACCTATGACGAGTACTTCGATTATGTTGACCTCCCCGTCCCGAATCAAGGCCGCTGGAAGATCTATGGTATTGGATTGGAAGAGGAAATCCTGGAAAAGGTCTACGCAAAAAACGCTGAGAGAAATATTGGGTTTTAATGGGGGAGCGCAGTCCAGTAATTTAAGGGGCTTGTATGATTGATTTGAAACAAAAAGAACACAGAAACACATTATTTCTTTATTTAGTTGTTTTTATCGGCTTCCTGGTGTTTGGGTTTTCAGAAAATATCAAGGGACCGGCATTGCCGCGCATGCAAAGTGATTTTAGCATTGGAGAGATGGAGGTTGGTATTCTTCTTGCATTAAATTCCGCAGGATATCTGCTGGCATGCAGTTATACGGGATTTCTTTCCCGCAAAATAGGGTTAAAGCGTACGAGCCTGCTGGCCTTTGGATCAATGACCCTGGCAGGATTTTTCATTCTGTTTTCTGTGAGCTTTACTCAATTTACTGCTTCTTATTTCTTGATGTATATCGGAAATGGCATGCTTGAGATCGGTTTGGGTATTCTATCCGCGCGTATTTTCACAAAAAACACAGGCAGAATGATGAATATGGCTCACTTTTTTTACGGCCTCAGCTCAACAGCAGGGCCTGTTTTAGCCACCTTCCTGATGGGGCAGAAGCTCTCCGGCAGCCCTATCGGCTGGCGAGGTATGTACTGCTCAGTGCTGCTTCTTTGTGTAATACCGATGCTCCCGGCATTCTTTTCACGTTTTCCTGACAGTAGTGAACAAAGTGAGAACAAACAGACTGAAAGAGATTATCTTCGAGACCCGGTAGCCTGGCTGACAATCGTCATTCTGTCTTTTGGCGTTATTTCAGAGCTTTCAATAGGAGGCTGGCTGGCCAATTTTCTGGAGAAAGTGTATCAGTGGACACCCGACGCATCTGCGGGGCTTTTATCCGCATTCTTTTTGTTTTTTACTTTAGGCAGGCTTATTCTTGGGACGTTAACCGATAAAATCGGCTTTGTTAAATCTCTTATTCTGTTCTCTTCTTTCTCCGGGGTGATGAGTATCGCCGGCGTCATAGCCGGTGAAAAGGGCGCTTTTTTATTTGCATTAGCCGGTCTTGGAATAGCTCCGATATATCCTACGGTTATGGCTTTTTTGGCTAAACGCTATCAAAAGGGAAGCGACATGGCCATCAGCATAACCGTTACACTTATGGGCATCGGTTCGGTGCTGGGCAATTTCATGGTAGGGTCTGTCATAGATCTTTTCAAATCAATCTTCTCGGCCTCGGGTAAAGCTTTGGTGCTTGGACTTCAAGCCGGATACTTGTTTATTGGGCTATGTGCTTTGATCTGCGCATTTATTTCTCTTTTACTGTACAATCACCTTGTCAAGGCCAAAGAAATTATTTGAGCAGCTTACTGGCCAATCAATACTTTCTCAGAATAATCAAAGAGCTTTTTCGCAATATGTATCATGGCTTCACTTGGTCTTTCCCAAACCATGGAGGGAAACAGAGGACATTTAAGCCTTTTTTCTCCGTTAAGCTCCAGTTTTATGGCAAGCCGCGGCCGCTTCCCCGTTTTATCGGTCTGAGTGCAATAGCCGCAGCCATCGCATATTTTGGTTCTGTTGAGAATCAAGGCTTTTAGCTCGTCATCCATTTTGTCATAGGACTTAATAGCTTTGCTAAAATGAGGTGCTTTAAACTCAAATCTCAGTGGTTTAATCTTTCTCCAGTCGTAGCATATGTACATATATGCCTTTTGATTTTTAGGGTATTCTTTTTGATAGGTAACTCTCATTTCGTCGTTATCACAAATATATCCCTTCTCAATAAAGTACTTTTCAAGCTCTGATATGGATGCTGAGCTGCTTATCCTGCCAAACAGCTCTGATGCAGAATATTGCTTGCCGCCAAAACGCCCATGCAGAAATGCCATGATGTGGCTTAAAAGGATTTTGTTATCCTTAGGGATGCTGCAATGCAGTTTCCATGCAGGGAAAAGCTTCTTGTATAGGTTATGGGTAAAAACGTATCCGTCTTTGTTTTCTTCACATATAAGCCCCAAAGGTAAAAGCCTGTCCTTTGCTTTTTTTGTCATACGCATGTCTTCTTTACGTATAAACAGCGTGTCTCGTACAGGTTCACCAAGGATGCCCATCTTAATGAGGTAGTTATAAAAATCGAGGAAATTCTTTGTAATATTCTGCATTTTTAAGATCAGCTCGGGCTTGGAATTATTCAATTGATGGTATTGATAGCAATCGTCCGATTCATGCTCAACGTTTATAATCGATAAGTCTTCATTAATAATGTTCAGGCTATCATACAGAAAGTCATACATCTGCCTTTGTGAGCTTTCACTTGCCCCGCAATTCATTACTGGCTTGAAAGGAGGATAAGTCGCCAAAAGTGAGGAAACGAATCTATTTCCAAGGCTTTCATAGGATTGGTTTATAGGTATGTAATAATCGAGAATAATCTCTCCATTTTCATCAGGTGCGGTGAAGCGGGGACAATTATATAATTCCATACTCCAGCTCATAAAGTCGGGGATAAGACCGGAATTCTTTATTGCCTGTTCTGTCAGGCTATGTGCGTGCGAGAAGATGTCAGCGGTATCTTTGCCCTTAATCCAGCACAGGCCGGCTTTTCCCGCATTGATTTCACGCAGAGCAAACCCCTCTGGTACAGTTACTCCTTCTTTGAACAGTATGCCGCAAATATATGAGAAATTGCCATAACCCATGTCCCAGTCAATCATCAGGCCTACATAGGAAGGATCGTAAATAAAATCGGACTGTTTTTCCAGCGTTGAAAAAGTACCATCGGCAAAACACCTGTCCCAAAGGGCAGGGACGCGGTTATCGCCCTTCATATGTACTTCTATGTTGTATCGTTCTTCTTTGCCAACCAGATAGACTTTAGGCAGATTTACAACCTCAAACTTAACAACCTTCGCCATTTCACAGCCTCCTTAATTTTTGTACATTCATTATTTTACAGAGCTTAGGGTTCCAGTCAGGGGATGGCGCTACGGCTTACGACTTCCACTATCGGTATTAATTTCACGTTGAGTCACTGTGGAACCTGAATAAATATCTTGCTCATTATTGAGGATAAAGGAACCGGGCTGCAAATAAGTGCTTGCATTCGTTGTTTTCCTTCCCCGGTTATTAAGTATCATACAGCCGACAATAATTAAACTGCCGCCTAGAGCTATTGATATAAATATTTTTAAATATTTTAGTGACTTGGCTACCGCTATTTGAAAATTTCCCTGGGCACTGTAAAAATAACTACTATCCTTAGACCCCGTCATATTTTGTTGGACATCGGGTATTCCTGACTTAAAATAATAGTCCACGTCCTCCAGAAAGAGGGAAGAAGCTTTGGCATATTTTCCAATAGAAAGAGAGTGAGTAATACTATCAATGATCTTGTCAAGCCTATCATATGTAAAAATCCTAGTAGCACTTCCACGGGTCGAAATATAGGACTCTAGATTATTCATGTCTATAAATAGTGCCAAACCACTTCTGTCCTCACCCAAGCCAAAGCCGTTATCATCATAGAAAGCATCAGTGAAATTTTTAGATGTCTTACCCTCGGTATCTTTAATCGTAACAATAAGCACATCCATGTTACAAATTTTTACGAGCTCTTGGGCGCGTTGTTTCAGGTTGTTTTCCTCATCATCCGAGAAGAGCTCCGCATTATCGTAAATTTTTTGTTCGGTATCTATAACAGCGGATGAAGGTGCTATAAAAAGTATCAGAAAACTGATTATTAGGAAAATAAACCCCATTCTTCTCATAGAATCATACCTCCAAGAAAAAGCAACGCAAAGATTGCCACAGCCATACCAGTAAACCAGGCTGCTATCCTGAAAAAGCTTAACGGCAGCTTACCTACAACCTTTCCGGTCTGTCCATTTATAGAAAAAAGAAAATCCTTACCCTTATATTTATAGATAAGCATCCAGACGGGTATTAAAGCATACGCGGCAGCGCAGCGATCAAAGTGAACTTCGCTGTTTTCAACCTGAACCGAGCTATAGCCGTTTATTGTGCTTCTAAGTTGTGTCGTGGTGTCATCATAAACACGTTTCTCGATTCGAGGGAAAACATCTTTTTCATCAAGATCATATTTCTCAGCAAAGTACCCAGATAGATAGGACATGGAGAAATCGACCAATTCATTATAATCAAAAGGCTCAAGAAGATCCATTATCTTGTCGTCCATTTTGGATGATCCATCAGCAGGGATTCTATTAAAGCACATTTCGCCGTCTCTGTATATTTTGTAATGCTTGGTTTCGGTGTATTCTGTATTGCCGCTACGCCAGGTTCTTCTATTCGTTGCGCTTGCTGTGAGGGATCCGGATACATCACAGTTGAAGAGCCAAAAGGGTAGATATATGCCGGTGATCTTTTCTAAATGGGGGCCGAATTTGAAACTCTTAGGCACCAGTGGTTTTTTGCCACACCATTTTAAAAAAGCCTTCTTGGCGGAGTCTTTATCAAATTTAAAGGGTATGACCTTTGATGGGCGAAATTCTCCTAATAACTGGGCGGGAATGATTGTGGGGTTTTGACAAAAAGCACAGAAGGTTGCGGCTGTGGTGGCATCGGTGACTATCTGGGCCCCACAATCGGGACAGCTGTAAACCTTCGTATTTGAATTAAAATCCGGATTTTCAAACTGCTCTTCATCATTAGATTCCACGTGCTCATGATTAAGCTTATCCGCTTTATCCTCCTCGAGCTTCTCTAGCTGTTCTAAATCAAAGGAACCCATGCAATAAGGACAGTCCCAACTCTGTTTCTCCGCGTCGAAAGAGAGCGCTGCGCTGCATTGTGGGCACTTATAAACCAAAATTGACAAGGCCTGACCACCTCTCGTCCATATATTAACTATTAATCATATCTTTCCTATATATCGATCATACATCAAAAGCTTATGAAGTGCCTAGTAAAAATAGTTTTTTAATTGTATTTCTTTGTGCTAGAATAGGATAGCCAACGAGGTAAACATCTAAAGAAACAAGTGGAGATTAAAATGGAGATCAAGATCAATAAAGCTATATTACATATTTTGGACAACAACAGTCCGCATCCCATATTTTCACAAAGTGAGCTGGAGCTTAATGAGGGCATAGAAAATTTTATTGCCAAGCATGTAGAGAAAATTATCACTGATGATGGTATTAAGGAAGCCAGATTTAATCAAAATGCACCATTCATTCATTTAGTTGAGTCATTAAAGGACAATGGCGATTATCAAAAAGTCAGCATCGAGATTGCGCAAAAATTACATCAGATAATGGTTGCCAATATCAATATTCCAAATGCAGACCTTCTGATTGCATTAGTAACTATCAATAATCAAGAGTTCCTGGCGCTCATTAAATTTAATTATAAAGAAGGCTTCACCCATTTTGTGAATTATAATGAACAGGGCATTGATAATCAGATCATTACACATAAGGTGTTGTTCGCCTCTGAAAGTCAGAAGAATGATGAAGGGGCTATCATTAATCTGAGTGATAAAACCATTAAATTAGCAGAGAAACCTTTTGAAATAAATGATGAGAAAACCTATTATTTTTCAAAACTTTTTTTGGGGTGTTCAACCGACTTGTCACAAAAAGAAAGTCTCAAAATAGTACATAACGTCACGGCGGAAATCGGCCGAAAGTACTTTGATGACAGCTTTGAGACTACATCAAGGATGAAATCCGCATTACATCAATTAATTGAAAACGATAATGAAATTGATGTGGAGGCAGTGGCCGAAATGGTCTTTGAAAAAAGTCCTGAGATCAAGGACGAATATATCAGTGAGATTAAGCAGGCCGGACTGCCTGAAAAGATAAAAATCACCAGCCAAAAAGCGGAGAATAAATTGAGCAAACAGAAAATCAAGACCGACAATGGGATTGAGCTGAGTATTCCCATGGAATTATACAAAAATAAAGATACCATCGAATTTATTACAAATCATGACGGTACAACTTCATTGATTATAAAAAATATAAATAGATTCATCAGTAAGTAATGTGGTCAATTACCCTTGTTATACTACCTCATGCCTGGGAGTTTTAAAGGAATTATAAAAAATTATTATGGTACAATACATATAAGCTAAAATTCTATAGGAGTGAGAATATGAAATTTTGCTGGACTACAATAACTGTTAATAATATGGAGGAATCTCTGAAGTTTTATCAAAAAATAGTTGGACTTTCTATTAATAAAAGATATCCTGCAGGCCCTGGAATGGAGATTGCTTTCTTAGGTGATGGAGAGACACTGTTAGAACTTATATATGATTCTAATCGTAAAGACTCGGGTAATGTTGAAGGTATTTCTTTAGGATTTGGAGTTGAGTCGGTGGATGAAAAGATTAAGTTTATAGGTAAAGAAGGGCTGGAAGTGACAGGTGGACCTTTTCAACCGAACCCCAATATAAAATTCTTCTTTGTTAAAGACCCCAACGGTATTAACATACAATTCGTAGAGAATTTGTAATATCTACTAAAAAGCCTTAGCATCTTCTTCGGAAGGTGCTTTTCAAAAGGCAGCTTTCCTACAGTGTAAGTTAGTGTATATTATGATGGCGTAAAAATACAGCTCAATACCTCTCCACGACCATCGTACCGATATACAAAAACCAGGGGTGTAATTCGCATCAATCCTGTATTCAGGATCAGATCTTCCTTTGAGGAAAAATAGCTTCTGATGCTTAAATCATCCTCAAGCTCCTGTTTAATAGAAATTTCCTTGTCCTTGGTATCTTTAAAAATGGCGAGTCTCTGAAGAAATATCTTTTCATCATCAATGTCGCAAAAATAAAAATCATTTTTGTAGGGTACAAGACGGAAGTGATCAATGATGATAGTCTTAGTAGATCGTTCTACTTGTAATTCATCCTCTGCAGCCGGTCTATAACTGTCTTCTTCCTTATTCTTCCTAAATAAATCGACATAAGTGAGCAACTTTTTTCTGTAAAAAAAGTTCTGATTCTTTTCTCTGATTACTTGGTACCTTTGATCTAAATAGTTCTGAGTTGCCTCGTCGACGGAGTAAACAAAAACACCTTTGGTTCCTCTTGTCAAGAGAGTTTTATAGGTATTGCGGGCTAGGCGTAAGAATTCCTTTGCGTGCTTCTTGGTGATTTTGGAATCCTTAATTTCGTTGACATCAGCAATCCATTGTTGACTATCCGGGTCATATTTGAATTCCTTGCCAATAATGACGCCGACATAATCAAATTCTAGACCCTGACAGGTATGAATACAGCCGATTTGAGCAATCCCATCACGGTTGGTCACCCAATCAGCCCCGCTCTTTGGAATACCTTTTGCTCTGGGTGTAGAATAACTATCCCTTGGATTCCAAGGCATCTCAAAAATAAGTTTGCCGTTTTGATAAACAGTAACATCATTCTTCAAAGTGCCGTCAGAATTGAGTTCTTCACTCCAATCCCAGGCATACCCGGCAAGCATTCTGCAGTTATAACCCCTTTGATGGAGCTCAAACAGCCTGTCTCTCACTTGGTTGGGGTCATCCATGACCTGAAAGGTAAGATCATTCAGATTTTCCCACCCTGATGCGTTGGCGGTTTGGCGAATATCTAATACATCGTCCAGCCAATTGATATAACCTTCCGAACCGGCACATCTGAATTGCGCCTTAAGCTCATATTCATGAATTTCGCTTCCCAATTCTTTAGCGCAGGATTTTATATATTCGTAGGAGCCAATATCCGATGGTCTAATCATCTGGTTGTCATCTACAAAAAAGACGCTTAGCTTTGTTCTCTTCATAATCTCCTTCACTATGCTGTCGTCAAGCTTTTTATTCATTGGAGGAGGTGTATTGCTAAGCCGGTGAGCTTCATCAATGATTGCGGTTTGATATACTTTCTGAGATTGATTTAAAGTTTTGCAGTAAATGTAGGGGTGCATAAACAGTCTTTTAGCCCGTTTGGGATCAATCTGCTGAGCCATGCCGTTTTTAAAGGCAGCATTGGCGGCAAGATAGATACAATCGATGCCACTACTCAGAATATGGGATAAAAGCGTTATACCCACAACTGATTTTCCTGTACCCGGCCCGCCCTTTATAATTACTGCTGTATACTGACTGCTGTTTTCAAAATCATAGTTTTCGCAAAGATATGTCACCTTGTCAAAAACATCAATTTGGTCATCCAGTAATGTAAACTCTTTCTTATGGTCTAAAATATTTTTCACATGCTCAATCAGCTTTTTGCTGGGCTTTATTTCAGCTTTTTCGATCCGGTTGACGATATCAATGCCGTTTCCTTCCTTCACATGAGCTTTAAGGTATTCTCCCAGAGAAACGACATCGTTCTTGGTAAACACAGGATTGGAGACGATGTAGGGATGGAACTTAGGATTGAACAGCTCATCAACAGATTTGTCTTCAGCCTGATAATTATGGAGATAGGAGCACGCATAGAGGTTAATAGCCTTACCTACATCTTCACTGAACGCAGTGTGATAATCCAAAAGATATTGTCTGTAATGATCAACTTGCACAGCCGGATGGCTTACTTCCCGGTTTGCATTACCCACATAGGTTACGACTTGCCTGCTTGTTTCAGCCGGCCATACCTTGTCCCATTGCTTTAGCTCCACAATTACAGCATTCCGGTTAAAGAATTTATCCTGGCCTGTGATAAGAAAATCAAGTCTCTGGGAAGTTGATGGAAGCTGATATTCTATCAGAACACCACAGTCTTTATGATTGAGCTCTGTATTGACGACAACATTTGCCATATAATGAAGAGAACTGCTCCAGGAGCGTTTTTCCGAAGGGGATACATGTCGTCCGACAGCTTTTAAATATTCCTGCTCAAGCTTTGCAACAATCTTGTTATACCGTACATCGTATTCAAATTCAGTTGTATTGCCCTTATATAAGATCATTTATCGGAAACCTCTTTTCCCAGTTCGGTGTACTTATCCGATTTGCCATAGGCTAATTCGACGGGATATTTCTTGCCGTTTTCAGCCATCTTTATTCTTACAGCCTCGAGAAGATCGAAATCCAACTTATTTGAAAGCATCATGCAATAAACCATAATGTCAGCAATTTCCTTAATGATCTCACTGCGATTCTTGGTAACAGCGTCATCACTGGATTTCCACTGAAAGCACTCCAACAGCTCTGAAGCTTCAAGACTTAATGAGATGGCTAAATCCTTGGGGTTATGGAATTGATCCCAATTTCGATCTTTTACGAATTGTGTTATTTCATGCATGAGTTGCTGGAATTCGTTCATTTGTGCCTCTCTTTCGGTCAACCTCATAGAAATATTCATATAGGATCGCTGCCTTTAATAGGTAGAAATATGTGTTAAGAGTAAGTTCGGTATATATTTTATTTTCATTATACCAGTAATTAATAATTCGACAAATAGCGACGTCTGATTGAATCTCCTTAATTTGTGTTATATCATAGATGTACTTTTAAACAATCAACATTCTTCGAGAAGGAGAAACGGGCAGGCATGGATCGCAAAAAAGTACTGAATTCGCCTTTTGTTCTTTTACCTGTTTTATTGATCATGTGGGGGAGTTTTGCCGTAGGCAGCAAAATCGTCCAGAAAGAACTAGATGTGCACCAGTTGCAGTTTTATATATTCTTAACAGCCTTTATTGCCTATTCTCTTTTACTCCTCGTAAATGGCAGGAAGCAGAAGGCCACAAAAATCCGTCCGTCGTCATTACCGCTTTTAATCCTCTGCGGTTGCTTTGCCTTCTTCTATTTTTTCTTCTATAACCGGGCATTAGGATTGCTCAATGCCACCGAAGCATCAATCATCAATTACACGTTTCCTGTGCTGATAGTCTTATTTGACGTGATGATTAACAAAGTAAAATTCACTGCTTTTAAAGGGCTTTCCCTTGCTGTTGGCCTTTTTGGTACAATATTCATCATTGCCAACGGAAATATAACGCTTTTGAGACTTTCTAATTTAGAAGGGGACTTATATGCTTTTCTAGGAGCCTGCTCGTGGGCCTTATTTTCTGTGCTGGGACAAAAAATCGGCGGAGATATCACGATGAATAACTTTGTCTATATGGTAGTCGGTTTGACTCTGTCCTTTTCTGAAATGATGATATTCTCAAGGCCCATTCTTCCGTCTTTGACTATTTTGCTTTGGGTCATTTGGCTAGGGAGCTTTACTTTTGCAATCAGCAACTACATATGGTTTTATGCCTTCCAAATATTAAGCGTAAGCATTGTAGCCAATATTTCCTTCATAACACCCCTGGTCAATTTGGTTTTTATTTCGCTTTTCCTGGGAGAGAAGGTAACGCTTGTTCAATTATTAGGCCTTTTCATCATTATAGGTGCCGTGCTGATACAGCGGTTGGATAAGAAGGTGTCGCAACAGGTGGCAAAATGAAGACATCTGGGATTAAAGAAAAAAATCGGTTTATGATTTTCCCTATTTAAAATAAGATATTACCTGTATATCCTTGTAGTATGAATGTAAGATGTATATACATTGCACATACTTATCGTAATGTAAAGGATAAGTGCTGTGAAAAACATACAAGGAGGAGAAAACTTTGAAGAAGAAACTGTGTTTTATCTTGATCTGCATGTTAACCATCAGTATGCTGGCAGCGTGTGGAAAGTCCACGACACCGGTAGGATCATCCACTCCGACAGCAATTGCAGAATCACCGACACCATCAGCCTCTCAGGAACCAGCTCAAATCAATAAAGACGTTACTTTAACGGTTTATGGTCTTACAGCCCCTCTTAAAGAGACATTGGATTTAATGTGTGCAGAATTTGAAAAAGAAATGGGTATAAAAGTCGAGTGGGAGATTCCTCCGGATCAACCCTATACCGTGCTTAAGGCAAGATTCGCAACCGGTGAGGGGCCCGATATCTTCTCAATAGGAAACGGTGCCTATGAAGCCTGGCAGGATCGCTGTGCTGATCTGACAGGGGCAGCATGGATAGAAAAAGGTTATGAATCTGCCATTAAGCCTGCAAACATAAATGGAAAACAACTGGGATTCCCCTTATCCTTTGAAGGAAACGGAATCATCTATAATAAAGACATATTTGCAAAGGCTGGAATAGACAAGATTCCTCAAACCCTCGACGAGCTTGAAGCTGTATGTAAGAAGCTCAAGGAGCAAGGAATTCAGCCCTTTGGAGAAGCTTATAAGGAATGGGGATTCCTGATGCACTTGTTTGGCGTTCCCTTCGCTTATGATGAGGACATTGTGGCAGTCAACAATAAAATCAAAAAGGGTGAAATGGAACTGAAGGATATGGCCTATATGGATAATATGTTCAGGTTCTATGATCTTACACTGGATTATGGTTTGGGAGCCGAATCCATTGGGTTTGGCGCAGCGGATCAAAGGGAAAGCTTTGCAGGTGGCAAGAGTGCCATGATCAAACAAGGAACTTGGTACACCTCTCTTCTGAAAATTAACCCGAATTTAAATATGGGTACTTTTGCAATACCTCTTGACAACGACCCAAGTCATACGAAATTCCTGACAGCTACAACCAACTATCTTGCGGTGAATAATGACTCACCTCATGTAGAAGAGGCCAAATTGTTTTTAGAATGGATCCATAAGAACATGGGTACATATTTTGTTGAAAAACTGAAAGTTGCCCCCCCATATCATGATATTGTGCTGAAAGACATGGGCCCGTTATTTAACGATATGACTGAGTATACCAAAAATGGTATGAGTTTTGGATACTTCGGCACTGAGTTCTGGCCGGATGGCTTCAAAACAGACATTGCAGCTTCGCTTCAAGCATACGCAGCAAAGGTTATGACAAAGGAACAAGCTTTAGCTGAACTGCAAAAAGCATATATGGATAGGGCTGCTGCATCAAACTAATACAATTGATGGATTACCAAAAAACAAATTTACTGACGCTCTATCATTAAATAATAGAGCGTCAGTTAATTTAAGGCAGATGTCAGGGAGGCTCATGTGAAAAACAAAACAGTAAAAAAGCTCAAAAAGAATATAACTTTCACACTATTTGTTGCACCAGCCGTCATTTTGTTTTCAGTTTTTATTTTGTATCCTTTTTTGCGGTCCATTCTATATTCTCTGAGGGATTGGAATGGCATCAGCACATCATCAAGTTTTATTGGCCTTGATAACTATACTAAGGCCTTCAAAGACACGAAATTCCTGGGTACAGTATCGTTTACGGTAAAATATACCGTTATATTAATGGTCTTATCCAATTTTATCAGTTTATTACTGGCGCTGGCTCTGAATATGCCCTTAAAGATAAGGGGGGCCTTAAGAGCATCTTTCTTTATGCCTATGATGATGGGATCCATTACAATAGGTTATCTGTGGAACTTTACAATTGTAAGAATTTTCCCGATTATTGGAAAAACATTATCCCTTTCGGCCATGCAAAAAAATTGGTTTGCCTATCCCGAAACAGCTTTCTGGGCACTGATCATTGTCTCGGTCTGGCACTTGATAGGCTACTATATGCTGATCTATCTGGCAGGGTTACAGTCTATCCCGACGGAATTAAATGAGTCAGCAGAGATAGATGGCGCAACAGCCTGGAAAAAGTTTTGCCATATAACATTTCCGCTCCTGCGGCCATCATTAACAATCTGTACTTTCTTAAGCCTTTTATCAGGATTGAAATCCTTTGATTTAAACTATGCTCTTACAAAGGGTGGGCCATTCGGTACAACACAGTCCATTGCCTTTCAGATCTATATGGATGCCTTTGATAACAACCAGCTGTCCTATGCGTCAGCAAAAGCCGTCATACTTTGTATCGCCATTGCAGCTATTTCAGCTTTGCAGATAAAACTTACCAGTGGAAAGGAAATAGAGGCATGAAAGAGAAAAAATATACACCCGGTAAATTCGTAATAGAGATAATGCTGATTCTTGCCGCCATCATCATGCTTTACCCACTGGTATTAACAGTTTTTAATTCCTTTAAAAGTTTTCAGGAAGTCAATCTGTCTTTAATAACGCTACCGACAACATTCAATCTTGATAACTATAGAGATGCCTGGAAAAAGATGAACTACTCAAAAGCTTTTTTCAATTCCTTGTTTACAACGGTTTTTGCAGTTGCGGGTCTGGTTTTCATAAGCTCGGCTGCTGCATGGCAGCTAGCAAGAAGAAAAGACAGAGTAAGCAAGGCTATTTTTAGTACGATTATTTTTTCTATGATCGTACCTTTCCAGGTACTGATGATTCCGCTGGCTATGGTCGCTAAGGATTTGGGTCTTGTAAACAGCCTTCCGGGATTGGTGATCATGTATTGGGGATTTTTACTTTCCCTCGCCCTGTTTCTCTATCACGGTTTTATCAAGACAGTCCCTAGAGAGCTTGAGGAATCGGCAGAAATTGACGGTTATGGGCCGTTCAGAGTGTACCTTTTCATTGTTTTACCCTTATTAAAACCGATTACGGCGACGGTAGTGATTACAAACATCATTAATGTGTTTAACGGGTTTATGCTTCCCCTTATTATGATAAGTTCCAAGGATAAAAAGACAATACCTCTCGCAATGAGTGTTTTCTATGGAGAATACATCAATGAATGGAACTTAATCATGGCAGCACTGGTACTGTCTTTGATTCCAACGGTTTCGTTTTTCTTTGTGGCTCAGAATAAAATAATGGGTGGATTGGTAGACGGAGCAGTAAAAGGATAAGAAGGGACTCGTTCATGAAAACGGCAAAGTTAAATCAGGAATGGATAGATATTAATCAGAGCATTCCTGTTCCCAAAATTGATTTTATCAATAAAAAATACCTGGATATAGCATATGGTTATACTTCACCCCTTCAGACTATGGATCTGTATATCCCGAATGAAGGCGAAAAGCCCTATCCGCTTGTAATCAATGTCCATGGCGGGGGATTTATGTTTTGTGACAAGAGGGACTGGCATCTTTACCCTTTGTTTTATGCATTGGAGAGAGGATTTGCAGTTGCCTCTATCAATTACAGGCTTTCGCCACAGTGTCGCTTCCCTGAGCATATCCATGATGTAAAAATGAGTATCCGCTTTTTAAAAGCCTTTGCAGAGCAATATGACATCGATAAAAAGAATGTGTTTCTGTGGGGGACTTCTGCAGGGGGCAATATGGTATCCATGGTAGGGACGACATGGAAAAGCAGGCTGCTGGAGGACCTATCAATGGGGTATCCATCTGAGCTCTGTGATGTAAGAGGTATTGCAGCCCTATGCCCCTTAATTAACATGAACACATACCAAAGAGAAATGAAAGCATTAATTGGTATGGAGGACGACCGCATCCGCAGGATGGCAGCAATGTTTCATAGCTATTTCGGATTTATACCCGGGGAGAATGATCCAAGATTGGATGAAGCCAGTGCAGATTACTATTCACTATGTGATATACCGCCATTTTATCTCCAGCACGGAACCCATGACTGGGCTGTCCCGGCAAGTCAATCCATCGCATTTGCTGAAGCCATTCAGAAGGTGGGCAAAAAGGATTTCGTTCTGGATTTGATTGAAGGCGCGGGTCATGCAGGCGGTGGGCCCGAATTCCTAGAAAGAAAAAACATCATACCGATTATAGCGTTTTTTGAGAAAAATAAACTAATGGACAGGTGAATAGGCCGTGACAGACCGGAAGACCATTATTACAAGGGCGGATGATTGCGCTTCAAGCAGGAGTGCCAATACAGCGATACTCAAGTCTGTAGAATCCGGATTTATTAAAAATGTATCGATTATGGGAAATTGCCGCTATCTGGAGGAAGCCGCCAAATTGCTCGCACATAGAAAAGATGTGTGTTTTGGCATGCATGCCGTGTTGAACTCAGAATGGGAGCGTTTCAAATGGGGTCCTGTATTACCTATACAACAGGTTCCTTCGTTGGTAGATCAAGATGGCTATTTTTATGACCATCCTACTGCTTTATGGGAAAACTCTCCTGATGTCGATGAGATGATGAAAGAATTCGGAGCCCAGTTGGACCGAATAACCAGAGCGGGTTTCAAGGTCAGCTACGTTGATTCACATATGGTTCCCGAGCGTTATAACAGCAATATGCGCAAAAGAATGGATGATTGGATTGAATTAAAGGGCTTGATTAACCATTATCATTACTATCGCCGCATTCCAGAGAATGATTCTCTGTCTCGCCATGCTGAAAATTTTGAAAGGGTTTTGAGAAAATTGCCCATGGGGCAGTATTTTTTGCTGTTTCATCCCTCCATGATGTCGGAAGAAAGCCTTCTTATGGGAAACAAACAGGTGTCCGGAGACCAGGTAGCCTATTCGAGAAATTGCGATATGGATTTTTGCAGCAGTAAGGCAACAATGGAGAGCATGAACAAATATGGATTTACACCTATCCGGTATGATGAGGCGGAAAGGATAGAAGGCATTTAGGAGGAAATCCGTTATGTCAGAAGATTATTGCATAGAACAAATCGGCCCAGAGGCCTGGAGGCTTACAGACATCAGAGGAATTCACACCTATCTGATAGAGGGGGACACAAAAGCCCTGCTGATTGACACAGCCATAGGTATCGGGAACATAAAAATAACTGTGGAAAGTCTAACGAAAAAACCTGTTTCAGTGGTTAATACCCATGGGCATATTGATCATATAGGCGGAAATCACCTGTTTGAAAATGTGTATATATCGCCCTTAGAAAAAGACGTGCTTCAAATGTTTACAGATACTGAAGAAAAGAAGGAAAAGCTTAAGCTCATGCTTGGCTCGCAGAATGGGGTGGAAGCTCATGTTCTGGAAAGGTTATTTCATTTGCCGACTTACAAAGCCTATCATAACTTGAACGATGGGGACCTGATAAACCTCGGTGGCCGAACTATTGAGGTGATAGGGGTTCCGGGGCATACCCCCGGCTCCCTATGCTTTTTGGACAAGGAGAACAGAATGCTTTTTTCAGGGGACACGGTATGCGATAAAGGAGTTTTGCTGCATCTGAAATATTCCTGTGGCATTGATAACTTTTTGGAAAGCTTGAAAAAGCTCCGAAGCAGGGAGGGTGAATTTGTAAATATTTATCCCGGGCACCACAAAACACCTGTTGACGGGAGCTATATCCACAGCTATATTGCATGCGCGGAAGGGATTATTTATGGCAGGCTTTCTGGAGAGCCGGTGGAGCGGAGCTCCTTTCCCGGATTACGAGCGGAATATGGTAATATTTCCATAGTGTATTGAAAGGGTTATGCAATGAAAAAAAGTGAAGATAACAAAAAAGCTATTTATCCTTTTGAACCCTGGAAGATCAGTGAAGAGAGCTTCAATTCGGAATATTTATTGAGGAATGGCACATTGTTTTCCCAGGGGAATGGCTATCTAGGTATCAGGGGAAGCTTTGAAGAGGGCGGTACGGGTAAAGGGGTCGAAGGTACATATATCAATGGCGTTTATGAAAGTGAAAAAATCCAGTATGGTGAAATAGCCTATGGCTACGCAGAAAACAGCCAGACCATGCTGAACCTGACCAATGGCAAAGTCGTTAAGCTTCTGGTGGAGGATGAGGAGTTCTCCATGTTCTCAGGCGAGTTCTGCGGCTACAGGAGAGCTCTTTCGTTAAAGGATGGTTTGCTTGAACGGGAATTGATCTGGACCTCTCCCAAAGGTATAAAGGTGAAAATTTCTATTGAGCGCGTGGTGTCATTGAAAAACAAGCATTTGATGGCCATAAGATATTCGGTGACCCTCCTCAATACCAATTGCCGTCTTAGGCTGATTTCTGCCGTAGACGGAGCCACAGCCAACTTAACGGTGGAAAACGATCCCCGAATAGGCTCCGGTTTACGCGGGAACGCCTTGGAGATAGTCGAAAAAAGCTTTCACAAAAACGGGGCCGTTATGATCAGGCGGACGAGAAATTCGGGCATAACAGTGGCATGCTCCATGACCAACCGGATAAACGAAACACATACCCTGTATACGGTCGGTCATGATACGGCCATGTCCTGCGAGTATACTGTGGAGGCTCTGATCAATGAATCAGTTGTATTGGAAAAATATATAGCTTATGTAGATTCCCGTGATACTCTTGAGGATATAGGTGAAAAAGCTGCCGGTATCACTGATGATGCATGCGTCCTAGGCTTTGATAGTATTGTGGCGGGTAATCGGGAAGCTCTTGATGACTTCTGGTACCGCAGTGATATACAAATTGTTGGGAACCCCTCCCACCAACAAGCTTTAAGAGTATCCATGTTTCATCTGTATCAGTCGGTGGGGAAGGACGGAAAAACCAATATAGCTGCGAAGGGACTAACGGGGGAAGGCTATGAAGGCCATTACTTCTGGGACACAGAAACGTATATCCTCCCATTTTTTCTTTTTTCCAACCCGGAGATAGCAAAAGCGTTATTGCAGTACCGATACGCAATATTGGATGAGGCAAGGGTGAGGGCCGGGCAAATGGCGCAAAAAGGAGTGCTTTTTCCCTGGAGAACCATCAATGGAGAGGAGTGCTCGGCATATTATCCCGCAGGAACAGCACAGTATCATATCAATGCCGATATAGCCTTTGCCATCCAGCAATATATGCGAGTCAGTGATGATGAAGAATTTCTGCTGTCCTGGGGTGCGGAGATTCTTTTTGAAACCGCAAGATTTTGGAGCAGCCTGGGCTTTTATAATCCACAGAAGGATAACGCATTCTGCATCAACTGCGTGACGGGGCCGGATGAATATAATGCCCTTGTGGACAATAATTGTTACACCAATATGATGGCAAGAGCAAATTTACACTATGCTTTTGAGGTTTTCAACTGGATGTGGCAAAAACATCCGGGGACATGGGATGAATTAAGCAGGAAATTGAATTTGACCGGTGCTGAAGCCGGAGAATGGAAAAAAGCAGGGGACAGCATTTACATTCCCGGCAATGGAGACGGACTTTATCCACAGGATGAAGGATTTTTGAACCGGGTGCCATGGGATTTTGAAAACACTCCCAAGGAAAAGTATCCGCTGCTGCTGCATTACCATCCATTAGTCATTTATCGTCATAAAGTGTGCAAGCAGGCGGATCTGATTTTGGCTCTGTTCATGCTTTGGAATGAGTTCAGCCTGAAAGAGAAGAGAATAAACTTTGACTTTTATGAGAAGTTAACGACCCACGATTCTTCGCTGTCTACCTCAATCTTTTGCATTCTTGCTTCAGAGCTGGGTTACCATGAAAAAGCACTGGACTATTTTAACCGTTCCATACGTTTGGATCTGGATGATAACCACGGCAATACGAAGGACGGTATTCATGCGGCGAATATGGCTGGGACCTGCCTTTGTGTACTAAATGGCTTTGCAGGAATACGGATCGGGCCGGATGGCATATGGTTTAACCCTGTTCTGCCTCCTATCTGGGAGGGATATGCTTTCAAAGTACAGTATAAAAACCGTCTGATCCAGGTTGAGGTTAGAAAAGAGGGATATCAAATGACTTTGTTGGAAGGACAGGATCTTCAGGTTATGATTAATGGTGTTGAGGAGATTCTGCGTGCTCAACAGACCCTAAAGTAGAAAGTTTTTGATATAATGATAGACTACGGGGGGATATCAATGATTAAACTTAGGACAAGCCTTTTTTTTAAACTAATCGTGAGTGTTCTACTAAGTGTTGTTATTCCCTTTATCATTACAAATATCATCTCCTACAGAACGAATTACAAGCTGGTAAAGGAAGAGTTTATAGCTTTGAACAAAGGCGTTCTGGACATGGGGATGGTAGAGTTTAAAGATTACCTGGATAGATTGGGGAAAATAGCTACTCCGTTTTATATTTCAGAGATTAATATTCTTAGTCAGCTGGACAGTGAAGAAAAATATACCGGAGGAGAACGATATTACATTACCCGGCATTTGCAGCATATTATGGCTCTAAATGATGATATGCTTTTCGTTAAGATTACAGGTGCCTACAATCATGACACTATTAGCTATTCAAAGTCCACTAATCCGATTTCAAGTTTTTCTTTTGCCGAGGGCTATTCCGGAAACGGGTCTGAAACAATCTATTCAATCCCCTCCGGTCAGGGCAATTTGGAGGGCTCCATGATCATTGTATCAGAATGTGATGTGATCAATGTTCCGGGAAGAAAGGTGCTTGGCAAGGTCAGAGCCTATATGAGCAATGAGCCCTTGACTGAGCTATCCTACAAACTGACAGGTGATGAGAAAAACGAGGAGATTTTGATTTACCTCAATGGAGAGAAACAGCCATTTTTCAGCTCGACCAACGGTGAGAATAAAATTCCTGACAGAGGAACAAAGGAATACAGCGATGGCAAATTAAATGGTGAAAATGGAGTTTTTATTTTTTGTTCAGACCAGTACAAGAAAACGCCCATTCTTTTAGTTAAGTTTATCAGCAACAGTTTAATGAATCAATCAGCCATAAAGACCCTTGGAACCTCCCTAATTATTCAAGGCACTTCTCTTATTTGCATACTGATCTTTATGGCAGTATTATATATGCTGATTATCTCACCGGTAAAGCGTATTCTCAGCAATATTGAACATGTGGAAATGGGAAAGTTCGAAATAGAAGAAACAACAAGTAATAAGGATGAGCTGAGCATATTGGAGGGTAGATTTCAGGATATGGTAGAGAGCCTGAATGATCTCATCAACCGAGAGTACAGAAGTGTTCTGGAAGCTTCCAAAGCAAGGCTGAAAATGCTGCAGGCACAAATCAATCCTCACTTCCTCTATAATATGCTGCAATATATCAGCACGCTCGCTCTTAAACAAAATGCTCTGGAGGTCAGTGAGAAGCTTTCCGACTTAAGCTCCATTTTCAGATACAATATGGAGGCGGGAGATGATGTTGTAAAGCTTCAAAATGAATTAGCCCATATTAGTAACTATATGTCTTTGCAGGCCGGACGCTTCGGAAACCAAATTGATTTTAGAGTGTCTTGCCCTAAAGAGGCATTGGATGTCCGTGTTCCTAAGATGATATTGCAGCCTTTGGTCGAAAACAGTATTCAGCACGGAATGAAGAATCAGTGTCGCTACTGCTCCATATCTATTCATATTTCCCTTCAGGATTGTCTGACAATCAAGATCATTGATAATGGAGAAGGTATAGATGGTGCGACCATTAACAAAATTAAAGAAAGGTATGAAAAGTATGGCTTAAATAATGAAAGCGGTGACGGTATTGGTATTGTTAATGTGTTGCAGAGGTTAAAGATATACTCCAACAATCGGTTCACCTGGAGTATTGAAAGTATTCCCTATGAAGCCACTGTCATTTCATTGAATCTTCAAAAGGAAGGGGGTGAAGGTGATGAAGCTGCTCCTGGTTGATGATGAAGCTCATGTGCGGGAAGGGATCAAGCTTATTCTTGATGCTGAAAAATATGGTATTGATAGGATACTGGAGGCCGAAAATGGCTTTGAAGCTATAAGGATATTGGAAAAGGAACACCCTGAAATCATGATTCTGGATATGCAAATGCCAATCATGGACGGAGTCGAGCTCATGGCCCAATTGAAGAAAAGGAATATCGCTGTCCAGGTCATCGTTGTAAGTGGTTACAGTGACTTCAATTATACAAGGGCCGCGATTCTGGCCCGTGGCGTTGATTATATATTAAAGCCTTTTAAGAAGGATGAACTGGAAAATGCTGTTATCAATGCAATCAATGCCGCAAAAGGCGCAGACCGGAGTAGTGAAGCATCCAAAGGAGAAGGGAGCGGGGACGGGAGAGTTTTTTTAGAAAAGAGCATACTGCAATGGATTAGGGGTGAGATTGGTGAGCAAAAAGAAATCATTGCCTCATTTGGTCAATTCGGTGTATCCGGTGATCAGGTGATGATATCGGCTGTTTTACCCAGAAATGCTCAAAAAGTCACTGATGAATTGTATAAGAATGATGCCGAAGCTTTTCTTTATGTTGTAAGAAATATTTTCAATGATATAATGGGAATCTATCCGGCGAAAGAAATTTTTTTCCTTGACAGGCATCAATATATTGCAATGGTTTCCTATGGAGGTAGTGATGGGGAAACAACCGAGTACCTAAATAAGATCCGACAATTCCAGAGAATGCTGAAAAAAGAAATCGCTCTGGCCACACTTTCCTCCGATGAAGTTATAACCGGAAAAATAGATGAACTGCCGCAGATAACAAAAAAAGTTATTGGAGACACTTTGAGCTGCAATGTGCTTAAAGATGGAGAGCACATTAAAAGCAATACAAGTATTCCAAGGCTGATGGACATGGAATTTCTACTCTATTCGGCAATAAAGGAAGGAAATCATGAATTCCTATGCAAGCTGTTTACGGAATACAAGCAGAAGCTGGTGGACAGGGGGCATTTGACACTGGGGGAGCTGCAAATATGTACAGCCGAGGCTAATTTGCTTTATGCAAAGCTTTTAAACGAAAACATACAAATAGCGAATTCAAAAAGGCATTCTAGCCTGATCTCTCCATGGATCAGCGATGTGGATCTATGGTTTGAAATGCTGATGCAGCTTTTCGGCAGTATCATCGATCAGCATACGGCTCATATTGATATAGCCCAAAAAGTAAGAGAGTATATTAGCATGTATTACAGTGATAATATCACCTTACTACTTCTGTCGAAAAAGTTTTTTCTCAGCCCCCAATATATATCCAAGACGTATAAAGAGAAGTACGGGTCAACGATTATGAATGATTTAACAACTATTAGAATTGAAAAAGCCATTGAGCTCGTCGGCAACTCCAATATGACCCTATCGGAGATTGCACTTTCGACAGGGTATGATGACGAGAATTATTTCAGTAAAGTCTTCAAGCGTCGGGTAGGTTATTCGCCGCAAACCTATAGAAAAAAAGGGAAAATACAGAAAAGTGATTTAATGTAGTGAGGTTGAAACAATGACAGAAATTTTGGAAGCGATGATGGTTATATGCTTTGGCATCTCCTGGCCAATATCCATCTACAAATCAATCAAATCAAAATCGTCAAAAGGAAAGAGCTTGATCTTCCTTTTATTGATATTAATTGGATACATATGCGGTATTGCAAGTAAAATTTCAGGGAATAAAATCACCTATGTCTTGTATTTTTACATTTTGAACTTTATTATGGTTTCAATTGATATCGTGCTATATCTAAGAAATGCCTACATAGAAAAACTTCAAAGAACCGTTGATGGTGAGTCTCCTTGATGGGTGCTCTAAAATACATCAACTCAATGATTTTTCCGGTCAAAAATCTTCTATGCAAATCATTGCTGCTCAACTCATCTTTATAACGCACTTCAGCAAGATATATTCAATTGTTAGAAGACCTTCTCATCTTCAATAAAAACTATTGACGTATATCACATCATGATGTACTATTAAAATGTATCATGATGTGATATATCTTGGTGTGATGTATGGAGGTGTTAACTTGAATATTGAAAAAATACGCAAGCGGTTTATACCTATGAGCGAAACCATGTTTTACATTCTTCTTTCCCTTCAGGAGGAACGTCATGGCTATGGGATTATGCAATATGTTAAAGAGTTAACAAAAGGACGGATTGTTTTAGGCGCAGGAACAATATATCAAAGCTTAGGCAAACTTGAAGATGATGGGCTTATCGAACCGGTCAAAGAAATTGACAGAAAAAAATTTTATGCCATAACCGGCATAGGCAAGCAAATTCTCCTGGAAGAAGCGCACCGCATTAAAGAAATGTATCATAATGTGGAGGGATTGTTATGAAAAATAAAAAGGCGATTTGGTTCTCTGCATTTAAGAATATCGTTCCTGCTGATTATGAAAAATGGCTTGAAGATTTGGCTTTACAGGGATGGCATGTTGACAGAATAGGTCAATGGAGCTCTATACGCATGACTATCAAACGAGGTGAGCCAAAACAATATCGTTTTGTATATGATATACAAGCTTCCCCAAAAAAGGATTATAAAACGACTTATGAACAGTTTGGCTGGGAGCTTGTCGGGCAGATGGCAAGTGTCTTTATCTGGAGAAAAGAGTATACGCAAGAAAGACCGGAGTCATTCAGTGATCAGGAAAGTCTGGAGAAAAGAAGTAAGCGTGATATTGCTGCGGCTTCGGTAGCTTTTGTTATGTTTCTGACAGCCGCAATCATTACAACAATATGCTTCATTGTCACATTCAGTCAGTTGGTGTTGGGAGACATTCTTCAATTTATTCTTGGAATGGTATTGTCATACGGAATTGCTTTCTACATTGGATACGCGATGAATAAAATCAATAAAAATAAGCAGAGGTAAAATGCGCTTACTGTAAAGACTGTAAAACACTATTACTTATTTTTTCAATGAAGAGGGCCAGCTCCTGCGGGTCCTCTTTCATATTGTTTTGTATCCAATGCTGAATGATGGCTACGCTGCCGCTTGCAAAGAAGGTATAGAGTCGTTCAAGCTGCTCTTTTGTTGCTTTTGGACATAGCTTACGCCACTGTGTAACACTGCCTTCGTGGGCAATATATATGATGCGATGCAAAAATTCTTTGTCACCATAGTCTGAAAACAATACCTTACATAGCTCTGAGTTCTTTACAATCGCTTCAAATATTTCAGCCAAAAGTTTTGGTATGTTTTGTATATTAAATGAGTTTTCAAGAGATGCCAAGATATCGTCAAAGAGCTCGTTCTCTATTTGTTCAAGCAAATCGAAGGGGTCCTTGTAGTGCGTATAGAAGGTTCCTCTATTTACATCAGCCGCCTCGCATATATCCTTAACTGTAATTTTGTTGATAGGTCTGTCCTTCATCAATTCCAACAGACTTTCCTTTAGCATCATCCTTGTATATTTTACTCTGCGATCAGTTTTCATATCTTTCCTCCCTGATTTAACAAAAAGTATAATTTTCTTTACAAATATTGGACACTTATAAAAGGGAGTGTTCAGTATCTTACACAGCTAAAATTTCTGATTATTGAATTATAGACACGGTGTTATTATTATATATTTATGAACGATTGTCAACACTGTGTTCAGTAATGGGGAAAATAATTGCGGTACTTTCCGCGAGTGCGGAACTCCAGTGTTGAAGGAGTAGGTTTATGAGGATAAAGTATTTGCTTACGGGCGCTGCAGGCAATCTTGGCAGCAGCATCGTTCGGGAGTTGATTGCCCAGGGTAAGGATGTCCGTGCCTTTGTGCTTCCCAACGATATTGCAGCCAAGAGGATACCTGAAGGCGTGGAAATCATAGAGGGCGATATCCTTAATATGGATGATTTGCGCCGATTTTTTGCGGTGAGGGATGGTACAGAGATCATAGTCATCCACAGTGCAGGCATCGTGACGACGTATTGGGAGTTTTCGCAGAAAGTGCATGATGTAAATGTGCAAGGGACTCGTAACATTGTAAAAATGTGTGTGGAGAAGCGGGTCAAAAAGTTGGTATATGTCAGTTCCGTACATGCTATTCCTGAACTTCCGAAAGGGCAGATCATAAAACCGGTCTCCGAGTTCAATCCTGATCAAATCATCGGTTTTTACGGCAAAACAAAAGCGGAAGCATCTCAGTCAGTTATGGATGCAGTAGTGGCACATGACTTGAATGCGTCGCTTGCTTTTCCGAGCGGTTTGTGCGGTCCTTACGATTATGCTATTGGACATGTAACACAGCTTTTAGTTGACAGTGTAAAAGGCAAGCTCTTTGCAGGTGTTCATGGCGGCTACGACTTTGTGGATGTGCGGGATGTGGCCAAGGGGGTTGTGACTTGTTGTGAAAAAGGCAGAAAGGGTGAAGGTTATATCCTAGGAAACCGCTATGTGTCGGTCAGGGAAATTTTACATCATGTACACCAGCAAACGGGTGTAAAAGAGGTTAAGCTGATGGTTCCCATTTGGATTGCGCGGCTTGCCGTACCATTATTGGGTATCTACTACAAAGCAAAAAAGCGTCCGCCCATTTTTACCCGCTATTCCCTTTACACGGTCACTAGCAATTCCAATTTCTCGTCAGAAAAAGCAAGGCGAGAACTGGGATACGCACCGCGTCCTTTTGAGGAAACCATAGCGGATGCTTTAGCTTGGCTTAAAAACGAGGGCATGATTTAGAAATACTTAGCTCCAAGATGCTTTTTTTAGGGCAAACAGGTATAAGGTGTCTCAATATATGTTTTTATTTCTTCCATGGTTTTGAAGCTGCCCATACCGATCATGGTCTTTGCCACTAGGGTTTCGGTATTAAAATCACCGGCTATGATGACCCTGTCTTTCGGAAGCCTGCTTCCCACTTCGTAGATCCCGTACTCCACGCCTTCCTCAAGGCACTGGGTGGTTAAGACAACAACGATACCCGCATCGATTAGCTCATTTATTTTTCCGGCAATATTAGATTCATTATCAGGAATGCCCCCAAGGCCGAAGCTTTCAATAATGACACCATCGTAGTGCTCTTTAATAAAATCGAATATATCTGCATGCATTCCTGGGATCATTTTAATAACAAGGATCCGATCATTGTATACCGTGCGGATTTCCAGTGCTCCGGATTGATCTGTTTGTAAAAACTGATCCAATACACGGCTGTCATACTGAACCTTTTGGTGCTTAATCCGTGCAACAATTGGAAAGTTCACGCTCTCGAAGGCATCGTAGGATTTGGTCTTAACCTTAATTGCACGAGTTCCCGCAATCAAGTCTCCATCAAAGCAGATGAAAACACCCTTGATGTTCTCCATGGCAAAATACACCGCATCGGTCAGATTCTGTATAGCATCCGTATAAGTCTCGGTAATAGGATATTGAGAGCCGGTTATGATAACCGGTTTGTTCAGATTGTGCAAAATATATGTGAGAGCGGCACCCGTATAAGCCATGGTGTCTGTGCCATGAGTAATAACAAAGCCGTCAAAAAGCTGGTAGTGCTGCTGTATACATCCGGCTATATGCACCCATCTATCCGGTGTCATATTCGTGCTGTCGATATTCATTACAGTTATACCCTCAAGATAGCATTTATCCTGGGGCATAGCGGACAAACGTATGAGCTCGCTGATCTCCAATTCAGGCCTCAAACCCAGAGTGTGTTTTTTAGATGCAATGGTGCCTCCGGTCCCAATAACCAGTATTCTTTTCATCATATATCCCCAATCATTTTTCTGCTATTCGATCGGCCATATCGGAGTATCTTCTCGTTTATCAGCACTGCCACCTCATCCTGGCATTTGAATTCTATTTGATGGGTCGAGGATAATCTTATTATAGCACCGGGTAAGCCCATGCAGCAATGAAGCAAGGTAAGCTTAAATATGGACTGACCGATTCTGTTAGTTGAAATGGTAGAAAAAAATGAGCCGGAGGGCAACCTTAGTTACCCCCCGGACTCATTTACTGGCACATTTTTAAATTTAGCGGATAAGGAGAAGTAATGCTGCCCCTCATCGTTTAAGAGGGAGCATATGTTACTTCTTTGCGGCCATGAAAGCATCCAGCTGCTTTTGTGCTTCAGCGACTACCGCGTCAATACCGTTGGCTTTGAGCGCACTGATAAATTCAGGCAGCTTTGTTGCAGGATCGACTGAACCAGCGTTAAGAGGATCTCTATGTCCCTGTACAATACTGGCAAGGGCTGCGATTTCCTTCTTTACAGGCTCTGCGTCGAATGCCCATCCAAGAATCGGAACGGGTTTTCCTAACTTATTAAACGAATCCAACATCTCCAATATGTTGGCAGGATCGGTGGATTCGCGAGGGAGATTGAATTGATTACCTAAACCGGCTTTCCATGGACGGTAAGTATTTCTCATGTCTACATTGAACTTAACGCTGCCGTCGCTCTCCTTGGTGTAGTGAACGCCCTCAAGACCGAACTCAAGCATTGTGAAGAGGGTAGGATCGGTGTTCACGAGGTTTAAAAGCATAAGAGCGCGCTCGGGATTGTCGGAGGCGGTGGAAATTGCATGCATGGCGCCGCGGGCAGAGGTGGTTGATATAATACCGGACTGGGCGGGCTTGTAAGCAACTTCAATCTTGCGCGTTGCGCTAGTCTGGTATTCATAGCCGGGCAAATAAACCTGTGTGCCGATGGCATACTGTGCTGTGTTCTGTGCTGCTACAAGAGCGTTGGTCATGGTCTGGGAGTTGGCCATTTCAGGGTTGACATAGCCAGCCTGGTAATACTCATGCATCTTTTCAACAAATTTCTTGTACTCCGGAGTTTCGTACCTGCTCACGATTTTTGTGCCTGACTTGGTGGGATCCACAGGATCAAACACATAGGACAGCAGTGAGTTGGCATCGATAAGGTCAGAGTTATTGACTGTTCTTTCCAGAACCGCCGTCTCAGGGTTCAAGGGGAAATAATTTTTGCCTTCACCCTTCTTTATTTTATCAAGGATGGGGCCGAATTCATAGAAGTCTTTAATATCGTCAGCGGTATAACCATACTTCTTGAGAGTGTCCATATTGAGGTCCCAAGTGTACTGCTGAGCGATTTCCTTATAGGTCGGGATACCGTAAATACCAAAGCCGTCGGCACCCTCAGTCTTGGCCGCGTCGGCAAGGACCGGATCCAGGGACTTAAAGAGGTCAGGAGCGTATTTCTCAAGAAGGTTGTTATCGGGGTTGTCAAGGCGTACATGCACACCCTTCTTGGACATGGCGGCATACTCGTTGTTGGGAGTCCAGGAGCAAGTGAAGTAAATATCAATTTTTTCGCCACTGTTGACAGCAAGCTGGACTCTATCGTCAAAGTCAGCTCCCCAACCACGCCAGATCATTTCCAGCTTGGCATTGATCTTTTCCTTCAAGTAAGCGTTGACTTTTTCCATGACGGCTTTGTCATCGGTTACGTTGTTGCTGCCGATATACATCCATTTTAAAGTGACTTCTTTAGAGATATCGGGTTTAAAGGGAGCCTCGGGAGTGGGAGTGCTATTATCTGTGCTAGCTGCGGGGGTGCTGCTATTGCTGGGAGTGGCTGTGTTGCCGGAAGGCTGGGTCTGTCCGCATGCAGACAGAACAGAAAACAGCATGAGCATTGTCAGGACAAGGGCCAGGACTCTTTTGGTTTTACCTTTCATTGATCTTTCCTCCTTATTTTTTTGCGGTTTTACCGCAATTAATGGGGTCGTAAGTATAGAGCCACTAAATATCTAGCAGACTCTTAAACCGAGGGTTCCCTCGGGACTTACTGCATTTATTCTTTGACCGCACCGATCATGAGACCGGAGATGATATATCGCTGGAAGAAGGGATAGGCAAAAGCGATAGGAATGACAATAATCACCGCCATGGCCATGCGCAGGCTTTCCTTGGGAAGAGTGGCGAGAATAGCGATGAAATCTGCGGACCTCGAGCTGCTGTTGACCAGAAACTCAAATTGCTGCTGCATTCTAACGAGCAGATACTGTAGGGGTACAAGATCGGAAGAATTGATGTAAAGCAGGGATACAAACCACTCGTTCCAGTAAGCAAGCATATTCAAGAGGGCAATTGTAGCGATACCGGGCATGGCGATGGGGATAATGATCTGAAACAAGGTGCGGTATTCTCCGCTGCCGTCGATGGCGGCGGACTCGATAAGGGCCTCGGACACCGACCCTTGAAAGAATGCGCGCATGATGATGAAATTAAAAGGGTTTACCAAAAGCGGTATAATCAGCGCCGCATAGTTATCGCTGAGCCCCAGCAGGTTCTTGCAAACCATATAGGTGGGTGTAAGACCGCCGCCGAACAGCAGGGTGAAAAAGCTGAAAAACAAGAAGAAGCGGCGGTATTTAAAATCTCTGCGATACAGTGCATAGGAATATAGAATACAAATCAGCACACTAAGCGCCGTTCCGAATATGGTAGTAAAAATGCTATTGAAAAATGAACGCCAGAGCTGGTCGCCAATGTCTATAACAAGCTTATATGCTTCAAGCGACAATGCATTTGGGGTGAAAGAGAACCCCATTTCCTGGATGCTTGATTGAGCGGTAAAAGAGATAATAATAGTAAAAATAAAGGGCAAAACACACAGCAGTGCGAATATTCCTAATATAATATAAAGAATGATTTCCGCAGGTACGCTTACGGAATTCAGACGAGATGTATGCTGTTTCATACCGGTAGCCATTTTGTCCATTGTTTTTCCTCCTCAAAACAGGCTGCTGTCAGGATCGACTTTTTTGACGATGGTGTTGGCAATCATGATACAGGTGAAGCCTACCAGGTTTTGAAGAAAACCCGCCGCGGAGCTCATACCGATGTCTCCCGTTGTCATTAGCGCTCTGTACACATAAGTATCAACTACCTGTGTCGCCGGGAAGAGCGGCCCTGCGTTCATAGGCACGGAATAAAACAATCCGAAGTCGGCGTTGAAGATGCGTCCGACGCTCAAAAGGAACAGAATGATGATAATGAGGCGAAGATGCGGCAAGGTTACATACCGAACCTGCTGCCATTTGCTGGCACCGTCAATGCGTGCAGCCTCGTAAATAGAAGCATCGATGCCGGTAATGGCTGCGAGATACATAATGCAGGAATAGCCAATATTCTTCCAAAGATATGCGAAGGTGAGTACGAACGGCCAAGGCCCAGCATCATTGTACCATTCGATGGGAGTGGCTCCCGCATTCTGCTGCAGATGGGGTATCAAGCCGTTTTGGGGGCTTAAGAATGCGAAAACAAAGTAGCTGACCACAACCCAGCTTAAAAAATAAGGGAAGAACATCATGGTCTGGTAGACTCTCCCTATAAATTTCCGGGTGAGCTCATTCATCATGATGGCAAAGGCTACGGCAATGACGATGCCTAAAACAATCCACAGAGCGTTATATCCGAGAGTGTTGCGAATAACTATTCCGGATTCTGTGCTGGAGAACAGGAACTCGAAATTTTTAAAACCCACCCACTTGCTGTGAATGATGTTATTGAAAAGCGAAGGATCCTTGAAGTAAATCTTGTAATCCAGAAACGAAAGAACAATACCAAACATGGGCAGATAGCGCAGAAACAAAAGCCAAATCGCCCCGGGTAGAACCATGGTAATAAGAACCAGTGTCTTTTTATCAAATTTCCTTTTACGTAGGGCGTAACCGGAGGATGGTAAATCAGACATATCAGACCTCCCTTTTAATAGTAAGCTAATAAAGTGAATAAGATAGTTAATAATATAGTAAACGAGTTGGTCTATTGGTCTATACAACTATACAGATTATCTGATACAACAAAAGATGTGATTTTGGGCAATAAGTATGTTCCTTTAATAACATTATATTTTTACCAGCGAAAATTACGATAAGTTGTTTTTGCTTTTTATTGTATGATTTTGGCACGAATATAGACATAATTGCGCTAAGGCAAAATTGTGTAATTTTAAGCAAATATGGCCATCTTTTTTTATAGGAAACAATAATATAATGGTCTCGAAAAGCTCATGCGTCCTAATTTCTCTATTTCCATTAATGAAAGGTGGTTAAGGTATGAAACACAAAAAGTCTATTGCGTTCCTGTTTTCTGCATTTCTGATCGTATGCTTGATAACCGGTATGCTCACAATGTCGGCAGCTGAGATGTTTCCGGATGTTACACCTGATCATCCATATGTAACAGCACTTAAAAATGCAGGCGTTGTTGTAGGTTATGGCGGGAAGTTTAACGGCGAGGATTTAGTTACTCGTGCCGGTTTAGCCGTATTCATTGCCAAAACCCTTGGACTGACTGACGGTCGTGACCTCTTTTTTACGGATGTAGACAGTAATGCATGGTATTCAAATTACGTTAAACTGGCTGTAGCCGGAAAATACATGAAGGCTGAGGACAACAAGATGTTTTTACCTGATAAGCAAATTACCTGTGAAGATCTATTCCTTTTAATTGAAGAAGAAGTTAAGTCGGATAATACTTTTCGACCTGATCCCAAAGCCATTGCACCTCTGATTGCAGATTTTACCAAGCCTGTAACGCGCTATCAAGCGGCGCATGTCATGTATGAGTTGTATGTACATAAGCAAAAGCCCAAGGCCATGCCTGACAAAATGGTGGTTGGCTACTATGGCAATTGGCAGGTTTATAGCCTGTTAAAACCCGCGGAAATTCCCTGGAATATGATCACAAATTTGAATCATGGTTTTTTAACCGTCTCAGACGGAACACCCTCGGACGAGACTTTTGACTGGGCACCCGCACCCAAGTATTCACTTGCTTTCAGTGACTCCTGGTCAGACATCTGGATGGATGCCGGAGCAGGTGACGGCGGTATTTTCAAGGTCTATGAGCGTATGCACCGTATTTACCCCAATGTAACAATCATGGCATCAGTAGGTGGTTGGACTCGGGGTCAGATGTTCTCAGAAATGGCTAAAACCGCCGAAACCCGTGAAATATTCATCAAAAGCTGCGTGGAAATGATGAAGCGGAACCCCTGGCTAGGCGGTATCGACCTGGATTGGGAATACCCCGGTGTATACCGCAATCCGGTAACCGACGGTCTTGATGATCCTGTGGACTTCGGCTCCGGAGTGGGGGGCCATGATGTTAAGATTGATAAAGCAAACTTTACGGCATTATTAAAAGAAATGCGTTCAGCCATGGATGCGGCTGGGTATAAAGAGAAGAAGCTAACCATCTGTGAATCGGCTGATTATGAGCAAACCGCTGCGGCGCAGGACTTGGGTGAGGTTTCCAAGTACGTTGATTTTATCAATGTGATGTGCTATGACATGTCGGGACCATATAATGACACAACTAGTCATCATGCGGCAGTCTATGACAATGCTTACACCACTTTTTCAGTGGATCAGGCCATTACCGGTTATTTGAAGCATTTCAAGCCGGAACAGCTAAATGTAGGCGTTGCGACTTACTCACGCGGTTGGGCCAATGTAGTACCTGATGCAAAAGGCGAGCTTCGCGGCCAGCCGTCAGGAACCAAGAATCCCGCACCCGATACCGCTCACCCCGATGCCGACCCAAAGTCCCGTTTTTATCGTGGTAACGGTGATGCTGCAACCGGCCAATATGAGGTTGGTGAGGGTTGGTCCGCCGGCAAGCACAAGGCAACCGATATGCCCGAGGTTCTTGGGAAATGGTATGGCTTGAATCCTAGTGCCTGCTTCCGCCTGGAGACCATCAAGGAAATGCTGAAGGATGCCGACCGCTATACCTATTATTATGACGTGACTGCAGAAGCTCCTTATCTCTACGACTCCAAGGACAAAGTCTATCTGTCCTTTGAAGACGAGCGCTCTACTCAGGCCAAGGTGGATTATGTCTGGAAACATGATCTAGGTGGACTCATCTACTGGGAGACTGCCACAGACATTAAATCGGAAGGCTTTCCCATAACCAGGGTCATGTATGAGGGCGTGTGTAAATAGATACAAAGCAATAAAGGCAGTGGTTTTCTTTAATTGGATCCACTGCCTTTAAAGCTTGCTTTTCACTGATATTGTATATTCTGAAGGTGTCATGCCTGTGGCCTTTTTAAAATGACGCGAGAAATAATGAATGGAAGCATAGCCAAGAGTATCGGCTATCTTGGTAAAGTTGTTCATTCCTTCCCGTATCATTTTTTTTGCTTCCGCTATTTTTAACCCATTATAATATTCCATAACACTTGAATTTGTTGTCTCCCTGAATAGCACCTTGAGGCTTGTCCTGCTCAATGACAGATAACGGCATACATCATCGAAAGAAATATTATTGCAAATATTTTCCTCAAGGAAGCTTATTGCCCTTTTCGACATGTCTCCATCGAATCGTTCTTTTACTGAGGAGGACAGCTTCTTTTCGCTACTGATGCTTTCGTCTTTTCTGATAAGGTTGATAAGCATCTGTTCAAGATATATTTTTATCAGCTGCTCACAGCCAAATTTTGGCCTTGCCCTTTTTTCAAGTTTTTTTAGGGAAGGAGAGTCCAGTGGGGAGGTGTATGCTTCCTTAGCCTCACTTATTATTTGTGCAAGCAGGTTTTTCTCCTGATTATCAATAGATAGAATCTTGTCTTTAAAATAATCCATTTTATTGGATTTGCACTCAAAGGATATAACAATGAGATTCGGGGCGACTTTTCCATTAGCCCATACATTATGGAACTCATTGGGTTTGTGGAAGATCATTTCACCCTGTTTTAGCTTGTAACCAAGTGTGTCAGCCATAACTTCCACCTCACCCTTGTCAACATACAAGAACTCCCAGAAGTCATGCCTTTCTCCATCAAATAGATAATCCTTGGCATATTCAAAATAGTGCACAGAGATTATCTTTTTAATGATCAGTTCTTCTTTTAATATGGTTTTAAAATAATCCATAACCATGCCCCTAAATACTTGCTGCTTTAATCATAGCGCTTTAGGGCTCTTAAAACAATAACCTGCCAATTTTGAAGCGGTTATCCCTGTTTGACCAAAAATGCAAATTAACTGACCACGTTGTTAAATACATCTATCAATTGGCCTTTTAGAATTAAAGTATATACGGATTTCAGAATCAAAGACAAAGGAGAATGTTATGATGACTAAGCCCACGCTTGTAATTATGGCAGCCGGTATAGGAAGCCGTTATGGAGGATTAAAGCAGATTGATCCCATCGGACCCAACGGTGAGATAATAATGGATTATTCAATTTACGATGCATTGAAAGCCGGCTTTGAAAAAGTCATATTTATTATAAAAGAAGACATTGAAGAGGCTTTCAAGGAAAAAATAGGCGATAAAATCTCCAGACTGGTCAAGACTGAATTTGTTTACCAGAGTGTTGATGATTTACCAGAAGGCTTTAAAGTTCCCGAAGGAAGAAGTAAGCCCTGGGGGACAGGTCATGCTGTTATGAGCTGTCGGAATGCTGTTGACACCCCTTTTGCCGTAATCAATGCCGATGATTTTTATGGTCAGTCATCATTTCAAGTGCTTGCCAATTATCTTAAAGGGGCACAGGATAAAAACAAATATCAGTATAGTATGGTGGGCTTTGTTCTGGAAAATACTCTTACTGAAAATGGTCATGTCGCAAGAGGTGTGTGCAGTGTCACCAAAGAAGGCTATTTATCGGGAGTAGCTGAGAGAACAAGAATTGAAAAGTTTGGCTCCGAAACAAAGTATACTGAGGACGGTGATAACTGGGTCACTATCCCCCGAGGAAGTCTGGTTTCAATGAATACATGGGGTTTCACCCCCAGTATTTTCAAGGAGCTTGAAGGAAGGTTCCCTAAGTTTTTGAAAGATAACAGCGAAAAGATTGGAAAAGCGGAATATTTTCTGCCTAACGTTGTAGGAGAATTAATTTTGGAGAATAAGGCCGATGTAAAAGTTTTGTCGTCCCACGAACGATGGTACGGAGTGACCTACCAGAATGACAAGCCCATGGTCAAGCAAGCCATCATCAATTTAATTCAACAGGGAAAATACCCGGAAGATTTATGGAGGGGTTATAGATGAACACTGGTTTTAATGATATCGTAAGAAATTTCACTTTTGAAGGCACCTTTACCGAAGCACTTCCATATGGCTCCGGGCACATAAACGATACCTATGCCGCATACTTCAGAAAAGCAAACGGAAAGATGCACAGATACATCCTGCAAAGAATTAACCATAGAATATTCAAAGACCCCGCAAGCCTTATGAAAAATATAGAGAGCATTACCGAACATCTCAGAAAAAAAATTATTGCAGCCGGCGGAAATCCTGAAAGAGAAACACTGAACATTATCCCCACAATAGAAGGTAAGAGCTTCTATATAAGCGAGGCAGGGGAATACTGGAGAGGCTATGTGTTCATAGAGGATGCAAAGACCTATGACATAGTGGAAACCCCGACTCATTTCTATAACGGTGGAAAGGCTTTTGGTAAGTTTCAAAGATTGCTTAGCGACTTTCCTGCCGAACAACTGTCTGAAACCATACCTCATTTTCACAATACAAAAAAGCGCTTTGAAGCATTGATAGAAGCAATTGAAAAGGACCCTGTTAATAGGGCTTCAGGAGTAAAAGCTGAGATCCTGTTTGCAATGGAAAGAGAGAAAGATGCTTCAATACTTGTTGATCTCTTGAATGAAGGAAAACTGCCGTTGAGAGTTACACATAATGATACCAAATTCAACAATGTCATGATTGATGATCAAACAGGCGAAGGGATTTGTGTAATAGACCTCGATACCGTGATGCCCGGACTTTCCCTCTACGATTTTGGGGATTCCATACGAACAGGTACCAATACCGGTGCTGAAGATGAAAGGGATCTGACAAAAGTAAGCATGGATTTAAAGCTATATGAAAGCTTCACAAAGGGATTTTTGGAATCGACCGCAGGCGCTTTAACTTCAACAGAGCTGGAGTATTTGCCGATTGCTGCTAAAATGATGACTTTTGAATGCGGCATCAGATTTTTGACCGACTTTTTAAACGGGGATACTTATTTTAAAGTCCATCGTGAAGGTCATAACCTTGATAGGACCCGTACGCAGTTCAAGTTAGTCACCGAGATGGAAAACAATCTTGAAAAGATGTACAGGTCCCTTTGATAGCTTTATTCGCCTGCTTTAAAGTTGTAGACAGGTTTGATTATTTTAATAATTTCCGCAGTAGGTGCGATGTTTGCCACAATATCATCCATCGTTTTATAGGCCATGGGGCATTCATCCAAAGTGTCGGCACTTATGGAAGTACTGTAAATTCCGGTCATTTCCTTTTTGAACTGGGACACGGAGAAGTTCTGTTTTGCGGCATTTCGGCTGAATAAACGACCCGCTCCATGAGGCGCCGAGCAGTTCCAATCTTCATTACCCTTTCCGATGCAGATTAGGCTCCCATCTCGCACATTGATGGGAATTAAAAGCATCTCGCCTTTTTGTGCCGAAACGGCTCCTTTACGCAAGGTCATGGAATCAGTATCAATGTAGTTATGTACGGTGGTAAACTGTTCCTCAACAGAAAGCTTCAGACCTTTAATGATTTCTGAAGCCATGGCCTTGCGGTTTAGCATAGCAAAATGCTGAACGATTCGCATATCGTGGATATAGGCTTCAAACAAGTCACCGGATACATAAGCCAGTGAAAACGGTATGTTCGTAAGCACTTGGCTTTTAGCGGCTTTTATGGCAGGCTGGATTTCCTTTTCCCGGCCCAGCGCCTTATATAAGGCGATTAATTCCTGTATTGCTGCCTTGCCATTATGGTTTAGGGCATTATAGCCTTCCTGCTGATAATAATTAGCCACCTCCAAGCCTAAATGGCGGCTGCCCGAATGAATGACCAAATAGCGATTGCCATCATCATCTGTATCCACCTCAATGAAATGGTTTCCGCCGCCCAAGGTACCAATGCTTTTTTCACGCACTTTCTTTCCTTACGCCAATAATGTCACGCAGCTGACCGAGCAGGTCTCCGCCCGATACAGAAATACTGCCGACCTTGTCGCAAATTTTCTCCAGATACTCCAGCTCTTTTAGCTTATAGAGAGTCTCGTTTTCCTCCATCAATTTGGCTGTGTTGAGCAAGCTTCTGGTAGAGGCTACCTCCTCACGCCGGGCAATGACATTGGCCTGAGCAGCTTTTTCGGCAATCAGAACACTGTTCATAATATCCCGTACATCGCCAGGAAGAATGATATCTTTAATACCTGCCGAAGAAAAAGCAACCCCAAGGGAGTCTTGTTTCTGCTTCAAGATTTCAAGTATATGGGTTGAAATCTTCTCTTTCTCTTCCAAAATTTCATCAAAACGCTTTTGTCCAATGAGCTCCCTGACGGTCATTTGAACAAAGCTGTATACTTGCTCATAAGGATGGCTGATAGACTCCACAAACATCTGAGGTTCTGCCACCTTATAGCTTGCCAAAATATTGAGACGGATAGAAACGCGATCCGAAGTCAGAATCTCCTGACCGCCAATTTCCAATTGCTGCTGCTTGATATCCACAGTCTCACAGGTAATTGCATACTGGTGGTTCCAAAAGTAGTAAACGCCTGCATCCAATTGTTTTTGAAGCTTCCCGTCGAAGTACAGGAACCCGATGGTACCATTTGCAACTGTTATTTTACTATAGAGGTTTAAAGGAACCACTTTTAGTGCATCTTTAGAAAAATCAGCCGGTATGTAAGGGTCTTCGCAGGAAATAACCTCTATCTGGTAGCGGTTCTCAGTATTCCAAATGACATGACGGATACCGTCCAAAACTTTAAAAGGTACGCCATCCTTTTTAAGAATTGTTACAGTGTTTGACCTTTTGTTAACAACCAATACGCTGGAGCGAAATTCTGCATCCTTCACCAATACTTCCAATGGAATGGAATATGTATTGACATTGTCGCTGATGTCATCCACAAGCACCTCATAGCCGCTCAGACCTAAATAAGTGTGTTTGCCCGGCATCAACATTTTGACAAACTTTCCGTTACGAATCAAGAAGCCTCTTTGATTGTCTTTAATAATTATTTTCATATAGACACATCCTTTCGGGTACATAATACGGGGTTGCAATCCCGCAAATTGACTGCGGGGAAGAGCTTCAGTTTTGTCATCGGAAAAGCGGTACAATTTGTATGGCCTTTCCGGGATCAAAACGGTATCCGCTCATTCCACAGGGTAGTCAATCTGCTCTGTCTTTGACCTCAGTCTTTGACAGTGGGATTGCTTTGGGAACACTGATAAAAAGTTCGTCAATTGCTCTGCCTCTAAGCTACCCTAGCCATAGGCCAGGAGGAGGAGTCGAACCTCCGACACATTGATGCTTCACTGCACTTGAAAGGTGCACCAGCCGATTCTGAACACCGATCTTCACATTTACGGTGCCGCGCAGTCGCTGTTTCCGGCCAAACTGCCGCGCTCGGTTGTTTGTCGCTGCCTGCGACATCTTTATTGTATGATGGAAGGTAGTGGTTATCATTTAAAAAAAGTTGCGAGCTCTCGTGAATTCGGTATAACATTAAAAAGAACGGATTGGGAGGTGAAACCTTGGCCTATAACGAGCTGATCAAGAATTTTGACCGTATTCGTGATTATATGCGCGATTTCTTTATTTATGGATTTAAGGGTCGCTCTGCTTTTGACAGGAAAAGCGGACGAACCTATGACAATGAGCGTCGCCGCATAGAAAACTATTTAGGAGGTTCTATCGGATGGGATTACAGCAAAAATGGCAAGTGCATTTTCATCTCGGTGGATACGACTACCCTTCAGCATAACCCTCTCCACAAGGCTTTTAAGGCTAAAAGCTTCACCGATAACGATATTCAGCTTCATTTCTTCATTCTTGATGTTCTGAGTAGAGTGGGAGAGTTGTCAGTTGAACAAATCACCGACTCTATCAGCTTGGATTATGGCCTTTTGTTTGACCCGCAAACA
This sequence comes from Bacillota bacterium, assembly GCA_023443745.1. Taxonomy (GTDB): domain Bacteria; phylum Bacillota; class Clostridia; order DSM-8532; family DSM-8532; genus DTU059. Next base: position 45,047 of record JAEZTB010000026.1, on the reverse strand, counting down.
GTAAGGATTAAATGTAAAGAGTATGTTGATCTCGGACTATTAATGGTCGTAAAGCAAGGGAAGATTCATGCCTATTCGCTTTCTCCATACCGTATTGACGGTCTTTTGCATCTCGGCGAGAACTTTTACGACATGGTTTCCTTTTTTTCCGAAGCAGCACAGTTTTCGGAGATTGGAAGTTACCTGTTGGATAGGCTTGACGGGAACAGCTCTGTTTTCCTATTTAAACATCACTTTTTAAGCCATCCCCTGGAGGATATTGTTTTGATGACAGCTGTAAATGCTATTGAACAGCATCGATTCATCGAATTTGTCAACGTAAAAGGAACCCGTGGGGCCTCTTCCACCTTAAAGGGCTATCCGTTAAAAGTATATACCAGTACCCAAACCGGCCGTCAGTATTTGATTGTGCGTGGTGTTGGACGGAAGCGCTTTACCGCTTGTCGGCTGGATTACATAAAGAGTGTTAAGCTATTGGACGAATGCGAAAAAGCCAATGAATATATTGACGACTTTAATAAAAGAAAACCCCACGGCTTCGGAATTTCTATTTCTGCAGAAAGAGCGCCCGAGCATATTGCTATGACACTTTATATCGATGATAGGACTGAAAAGCATATCATACGGCGTTTGGAGCGGGAAGGAAAAGATAGCAAAATAGAGAGGATTGACGAAAACACGTATCTTTACAGCATTGATGTATATGACACCAATGAAATGATGCGTTGGATTAAAACCTTTACAGGCAGAATCATCAAATTAGAGGGTGATAATATAGGCGTTATTAATCGCTTCTACAGTGATATGCGCCGTATGGCTGATCTTTATGGAGGTGAAGGGTGATGGAGTTGTTCTCAGAAATCTATAGCTGCTATTTTAATATCACTGAGAAGCTATTATCCCGTATTTCGCTTTCAAAACCCGATATAGAGTCACTGGTACAAAACTGTGGTTTTTCAGAAAGCGCTCTTTACCTTATGCCAAAGCTTACTCATAAGAATGGATGGAAGCTGCTGGAACAGAAAGGCGATTTATTTTTCAGCAGCCTAAAAAGTGTCCCCGAGAAGCCTTTATCTGCTTTGGAACTCAGTTGGCTTAAAGCTCTATTATCTGATCCGCGATTTTGTTTGTTTTTCACCGATACAGAACTAGAGCGGCTTACCGGGTATCTTAAGGATATTTCACCACTATTTTCCCGGGAGACTTTTTATGCTTTCGATCAATTCAGCGATGGGGACAATTATTCTGATGTGGGGTATCGTGAGCGGTTTTTGCTTTTGCTTCGTGCAATTAAAAACCATACTCCAATAAAAATCACCTATCGAAACAAAGAAAGTCTCTCCCGGCAATGCCATTGTGTACCGCTTAAATTGGAGTATTCGGAAAAAGACGATAAGTTCCGTGTGTATGTCGGTAAGATTTCAAAGAATCGCAAAACTCAATACAGCACGATTAATGTTGGCCGTATTACAGCTATCCACTTGTCCGGAGAGCAAGTATCTCATGATTTTCAAGCAGAGGAGTACCTGCATGAAGTAAAGTGCAAAGAACCGGTCGTGATTGAGATCACCAACGAGCGTAAAGCCATAGAGCGAGTCATGATTGAGTTTTCATCCTATGAAAAGCGCAGTGAATATGATGAAAGTACAGGAATTTGTACCAGTGAGATTTATTACAACAAAAATGATGAAACAGAACTTTTGATTCGGCTTCTTGGGTTTGGTCCTGTGCTAAAGGTTCTGTCACCTCAGCACTTTGTTGATTTGATGAAGGAGCGGGTAAAAGCCCAGACGGCATTGCTTAAAAACCATATTTAGCATCATTTTATACATAAGAAAAACAGCCGCTATGGCCGGCTGTTTTTCCCGTGGATAAGGAATATATAGGAAGGTCAGATGAAGAACTTGATAGACATGACAGCAGCCATGATAAAGGTTCCGATTGAAGGAATCTTGCCGCGGTCCTTGGTGAAGACATACTGAACAAGCTGTATCACTACATTAACAATGACACCCAGAGCAACACCCAGAACGAAATCTCCTGTAAAGGCTGTTGTAAGCAGCATAAGAGCAAGAGGAGTCCATTCTGCTGTTGTAAAGTCAACATCCTTCAGGCCCTGAAGCATGGATGCGCCGATCAAAATAAGCACAGGAGCTGTTGCCGCACTTGGTATCATCAGGAACAGCGGTGAAAAGAACATGGCCAGGAAGAACATAATACCTGTTGCAACAGACGTAAGCCCTGTGCGTCCACCTGCTTCAATACCGGAAGCAGATTCTACAAAGGTCTGAACATTGGTTATACCAAAAAGTCCACCGACAGAAGTACCCACGGCATCCGTCAGGAATACGCGGCTGATACCGGGAAAGTTACCGTCTTCATCAAGCATTTGGGCTTTGCTGGCAAGGCCAAGGCTTGTACCCATGGTGGAGAAGAAATCACTAAACAGGAAGAAAATTAAAACGGGCAAATTGGCAAGGGTAAAGACACCGACAACATCGGCCTTGAAAGCTACCTCACCTAGGGCACTGAGATCAAAGCTGATCAAAGAGGAAGGCATTTTTACCACACCCATGAATACACCGATAATGGTTGTGAGTAAGATGGAAATGAGCATTGCACCACGAAGCTGGTATTGCTTGCCCTTAATTTCCACGCGGATATAATTGAGGATAATGGTAATAGCAAGACCGATAAAGGCTAATTGGATCTTGGGGTCATTAATATCTCCCAGCTTAGAAAAATCCTTGGTGACATATCCACCGTTTACAATAGCCAATCTTGCCAAGAAGATACCCACGGCAGCGCCGATACCTATTTTCAAGTTCTTAGGCATAACGCGAACCATGTCCTCACGGACTTTGAAAAGGGTCAACAACACGAGTATGGCACCACTGACCACGAAAAAGCCCACACCTACCTGCCAGGTGGCCTGGCCTGTAGCAACCACCGAATAGGCCATAATCGCATTGGAGCCCATTCCGGGTGCCAGCGCAAAAGGGACTTTGGCGTAAAATGCCGACATAAGTGTAAAGATTCCGGACATCAGCGCCGTTGCAATGAGTACGCCTGTTGGATTCATTCCGGCATCCTTCATCATGTTCGATTGAACAATCAGAATGTACGCCATGGTGGCAAATGTGGTAATACCGGCAAGAACCTCGGTTTTTACATTTGTACCCCTTTTCTCGAGCTCAAAATAGTTTTTCAGCATTTGATTTCACTCCTGTATTTAATTAATTTGAGAGCTTTAATGTTGCCTGCTGCTTATCCAAGCGGCTTTCTTAGCTGAATACCGGAAGAATTTTTAGGGTGGGGCCGTCAACAATTCCCTTGTCGGAAATAAGCGTACCCGGAAGCACCACCAGAGCGAGGGGTGCAATTTTGCTAAAGGTGTTTTGACCGTTGCATACTTCACGGATTGCTTGCTCAACTTTATCCACCTGAGGAGCCAGCTCCTCCACGGAGAGCGGGGACATGAGCCCTGCCACAGGCAGTGCTAATGTTGCCAGAATACGTCCGCCTGTGACAACAGTGATGCCACCCCCAGTACGGCGTAATTCCTCGGCAGCTATATAGGCATCATTGGGATCCTTGTAAACCACACATAGGTTGTGAGAGTCATGGGATATGGTAGAGGCAATGGCGCCCTGTGTCAGTCCAAAATTTCGCATGGCTGTGATTGTTTTGTCACCGCTGCCATGACGGTTGCATACCGCAACAAATGAGAGATTAGGATCTTTGCTTATATCCACCTTACCGCCTATTACGGGCAGTTCTTCCCAAATACCTTTATTGAATGGCCCACCGTCGTATTTACTCACAATGACATTTGTTTTCACACTGCGGGCGATGTCATCGGGTGCGTAAAGCGCAAAATCATTGGTTCCGGTGATTTGTCCCATCTTCATGGTATTGGGAAAGGACGGAGTCTTCTGAGTGTCATCGGAGCAGGGAATATATTTGCCGTTTTCAGCCACCAAGCGGCCCGAAGTAAATACGGCTAATGGCTTTTCACCATCAAGCCTGGCAACAAGCTGCATATCGGCTACATATCCCGGGGCAATGGCGCCCAGATCAGTAAAGCCATACTCACGGGCAGCGTTAAAGGTGGCAAAACGAATGGCATCCAACGGATCGGTGCCGCATTGAATGGCTTTTCGGACAACCCTGTTCATATGACCGGTCTCCAAAATATCCTTGGCGTGTACATCATCGGTGCAAAGAGAAACGAAATCGGTAAATTTCATGCCTGAAAGTCCCTTGAGTGAATCTACAAGGTAGTCGGAGAGAGAACTGGATTTGAGATTCACGTGCATGCCTGAACGAAGCTTTTTTGCGCATTCATCGGCTGTACGGCATTCATGGTCGCTGATGGGACCTGCCAAAATATAGGATTGAAGCTCTTTGCCCCTAAGCCCCGGAGCGTGGCCCTGCAAAAACACATCACGCTTCAAGCCCTCGGAGAGTATGCTGTGCATGCGATTCTCATCGTTTATGACATTGACATAGTCCATGACCTCGGCTATGCCAATGACACCAGGAGTATCCAGCAGCCTGGAAATTTCGGCTGCACCGAAGCTGGCTCCTGCACCTTCAAGCTCAGGAACCGACGGCACGCAGGAGGGAGCTAAAATGTACTGGCGAAGAGGTGTGTGCTTTGAATTTTCTATCATGAATTCCACGCCCTCTATACCCATTACATTGCCGATTTCATGGGGATCGGTCATGACTGTTGTTGTACCCCATGGCAGTACAGCACGGGCAAAATTCTCTGGTATCATCATGGTGCTTTCAACATGGACATGGGTATCAATAAATCCGGGGATCAAAAAAGCCCCTTTTCCATCATAGATTTGTCTGCTTGCCTGAACGGTTTCCTCGCCCTGCTCGCGGACACGGACAATCATGCCGTCCAGCACATCAACACTGGCAGGGTAAATCTCACCTGTGATAACATTGACGAATTGTACATTTTCAACTGTCAGGTCACAAGGGGTTTTTTCCATCGCTGCGGCGATAAGCCGGCTTCTGTTTACATGTTCTGCTGCTCTCAATTCTTACTCCTCCGTTTCTAAAACAAAAAAAATAGACAGGGACACCCAGTGTTCCCTGTCTATTTCATAAACAATAAACAGTCTGTTAATCATTGTGATCCAATGCCTAATAGACGTTAAGCTTTGCATCGCAAATATTAACAAACAAAAAGAACACCATAGCGTAGGCAATTTACGGTTGCCACGTAGAAACTTCCACACCTTATTTGTGGCTTAATATGGTTTATTCGCTTTCGACATTATTCGACTCTTTTTACGAACCGATTATAGCATGGGCTATTTGTAAAAGCAATAACAATATTTGTTGAGGAACCGGCTTATTCCAATCCCTTTTTAAGTATATCGCTTTGATTGATCAATGATGTACTATACATAAACAAAACGCTGTCGAAATCCTCTAAATTCAAGAATTCGGGTAAAATATCCGGCATAATGTACCGGGTGTCGACGAGGGTAATTTCCGAGTATCCGGCAAGCATGAGGGGAGCTATTGAGCTTCCGAAGGAATCTCTGAAAATGAGTAGTTTAGGTCCATTGGGGTTAAGTGTATTTTTAATGGTACACAGCGGGGTCGCACCGGACAAAAACACATCATAGCTGTCCATGCCGCCAAGCTTTTCGATATTATAGACTGATTTTTCTTCCCCTTTGCCATTGTTATAATCAATGACTAAAGCTGAGTCGGTAACATCGCTGGACAGCCATTTCAACGCATCTGCAGGGAGGGGTGGCACCGCTCGGCTAAAGTATACACCATAGAAGTTCGTGTATTCATTGACTTTCCATGTTGAAAAATCATAGGGGAAGGTATTTCCCATGCCTGAAGCCAGCTTAATGGCGACATCCGAAATAGCTTCCTGCTTCCAATGGGTGTCGGTTGCATAATACTTATCTAAAGACAAATATGGAAAAATATCAATATAATCTGCATAGAGCCCATCGGTTATCGTATCAATCAAACCGGAATAATCAACTCCAAGATGACCGGTTTCTTCTACAGCAAAATAATTTTTATCCGGTATCACAGAAAAATAGACAGGTTTGTCTTGGAAATAGCTTTCAATCAGCTTATTTGTTTTCTCAATAAAACCATTTATTTGACGGTCGCTTTGCGGGTACTCCATTTTAATGGCAGAGTTCTCATAAACATAGATACCGTGATCATCGCTTTTTTGAAAAACAAAGCCATTAGCATAAGCCTTGGCCTTTCGATAGCCATCACGGAAATTAAAATGGTCCGTCAGGTAGCTTTCGAGCTTGGAAAAGTATGAGCCATCGAAAACATTGGTCACAGTCAGCTTTGGCATTACGGCAAGTGTTCTGCGCTCGGTAGCGGAAACAGTCTTCTTGGGTAAAAAGAAATTTAATATCATGCCTGTTATCAATAGTGCAATAAATGATAAAAATGTAGCCTTTCTCACTTTTACACCTCCTTAAAATCTGAAGTAGAGAAAGGGATTAAAGGACGAATCAACAAGATAAGCCGTTGACAAAAGCAGAAGACCAATGCAGGCAACGAATTCGGCTATTGCAAGGGCTTTGTCTCTTTTAAACAGCTTTTCTGCCATTTGCTTAGGTATCGGTGTTGCCCCTATGACTGCAAGAACAAGCAGTAATCCATAGCTTTTAATATGGTACATGACCTCGGAGCTGAATAAGGGCAGCCCTCCGGCTCCAAACATTCCCATAAGCCACCTGCCCATTTCAGGAAGACTTTCATTATAAAAGATTACAAAGCTAAATGTCACGATGACGAGCACATATATATGAGAAATGAATGCCGGTGCTTTTTCAAGAGGTTTTACAAGCAACAGCTTTTCAATTACCATAAAAACGGCGAAGAACAAGCCCCACAGGACAAAATTCCAGCTTGCCCCATGCCACAAGCCTGTGCAGAACCATACAGCAAAGATATTAAAAAGCCACCGACCTTTGCTTACACGGTTGCCCCCCAATGGAATATAGATGTATTCACGAAACCATGTGGTCATGGAAATATGCCACCGTCGCCAAAAATCCGATATGCTTTTTGCAATAAAAGGATAGTTGAAGTTTTCTAAAAAATGAAAGCCTATCATGCGTCCTAGCCCAATTGCCATATCAGAATAGCCTGAAAAGTCAAAGTAAATCTGCATGGCAAACGCAAGTGCAGCAACCCAATAAGACAACGATGTGGGCTGTGCCTTTTCGGTAAGAGCAGAAACAAGCTCACCCAATTGATTGGCTATCAGGACCTTTTTGGCAAGGCCGAATACAAATCTCCGCGTGCCATAAATAAGATTGTCCCAGGAATAGGTGCGATTTGAAAGCTCATGAGCGACTGTTTCATACCGTACAATCGGGCCGGCGACAAGCTGCGGAAACATTGAAACATAGTTTGCAAAGATCAAGGGATTTTTTTGTACCGCTACTTTTTCACGATAGACATCAATGGTATAGCTCATGGTCTGGAAGGTGTAAAAGCTTATACCAAGCGGCAAAGGAATGTTTAAAAGCGGGATTTGCAGCTTGAAAGCCGCGTTGATGGTTGATATGAAAAAGTCCGCATACTTGAAGAAAAAAAGCAGGGAAAGATTCGCAAAGACGGATATAATAAGCCCGGTTTTTGCAGAGGGCCTTCCTCTCTGTCTTCCAATCCAGAGCCCTGCGGTAAAATCAATAATGGATGAAATAAGGATAAGCACAATATATTTAGGCTCGCCCACAAAGTAAAAGAACAGACTGGACAAAAGCAAGAAACCATTGCGCAATTGACGGGGCAATATAAAGGTAACGAGCAAAAATATAGGCAGGAAAAAATACAAAAAGCTGATGCTGGAAAAAAGCATGATTTACTCCGTTTACTTTGCTAGACTGTTAAAAGCGTCCACATAGGCTTGTGAGTTATTGTTCATTATCAGCATGATCAGGTTTTTGTGATTAAGAACTCTCACGTTTTCATCTTCAACTCCTACACAGACCCATTTGCGGGGGTTGACACTCTTCTTTATTGTATCCATGGTTGCTTTCATATCGGTTCCATCCGGCACCCGTATCAAAACAAGAGAATGAGCGATTGCACTGATCATAGCCTCGCTGCCCATACCCTCTGTGATGGTAATATCCGAGGTGCCCAGGAAAAAGGTTTTATTATCGGCGCTATCATTTGAAAATGGTGTATTGACGGTTTTTACCTGTTCATCTTCAGGGAGCAAGGCATAAATTTCTGCAATTATATCCTCAAGCGCGCCCGAAAGCTTAGAGGGGTTTTCAGGTTTAGGTGTAGCGCTGTCTCCCGGAGTACCTGGTTTAGTCGGTTTAGGGGTACTGCTTGGTGTACTGGTTGGCGCTGTTGGCTTATTTGACGGCGATGTGCTGCCCTCTGGTTTAGTAGGCTTTTCAGGTTTAGCTGTTTGGCTCGGTGTACTGCTGGGAGTACTGTCAGGAGTACGGCTTGGCTCTTCCGGTTGGCCGGTAGATGTATCATCCTCGGGATCGGCTGTTTCAGCCGGCGGCGTTTCTTTATCATGAGGGGTAGTTATGCTATTATCCGGTTCTTTCGGTGGTTCGTTTTTTTGGCATCCTGCCATAAGACCAAGCACGATGGTGCCAATAAGCAAAGTAGATAGAATTTTCTTCATGTTGTTCCTCCGATTGACAAATATTTTCTGTATTCATACCTTTAGACGGCTAACCCAAGAAAAAGTTCAAGAAATTAAGGTTACCTTCTGATTACATCCAGGAGACGGAAAAGCTCAGACAATGAACCTGTTGTTCTATGGCCGGTTCCGGGTACCAATAAAAAGATTATTGACATTCTACGGTTTTCTGGCATAAAATAATACAAAATCCGTTAGAATGGCGGGGCGGCAGCAGCTGTTGCTCACGTTGTGCAAACAGCGAAGACAAGGTAGTATCGCGCCCCTGATTAACAGGCGGCGTTTTTTGTATAATAGAATCTCAAGGACGTTCTTGAGATTGTTTTACGGGGAAAAAGGTTTTATAGTGCAATTCAACCTGAAAGGGTTTAATTGAATAAATGTAGTATGGAGGAATGGTTTATGAAGCGAACTGTCAGGTTACTTACACTTCTGTTGACGCTTGTATTGCTTGTAGGATTGGTAGGCTGTTCAGGCAATTCCAAGAAAAAGTCCATCGGCATCATTCAATATATGGAGCACGCTGCTCTTGATGCCTCACGTGAAGGATTCATAAAAGCACTAAAGGACAATGGCTATGTAGAGGGTGAAAATCTTGAGATCGACGTGCAGAACGCACAGGGCGATCAATCCAATTTATCCACCATCAGCGACCGATTCGTCAGCAATAAGGTGAATTTGGTATTGGCCATAGCAACTCCCGCCGCTCAGTCCATTGCAGGCAAAACCACGAATATTCCCATTCTGGCAACAGCTATTACTGATTTCGTTTCGGCTAAATTGGTCAATTCCAATGAGGCTCCCGGTGGTAATGTGAGTGGCACCACAGACATGAACCCCATCAAGGAGCAAATGGATCTGCTTGTCAAATTGGTACCTGACGCCAAAACGGTTGGTGTGATTTACACGTCCAGTGAGGATAATTCCATTCTTCAAGCGGCTCTGGCTAAGGAAGCCATAGAAAAGCTTGGTCTTAAGTATGTTGAGGCCACTGTTACCAATTCCAATGATGTACAACAGGCCACCCAATCCATTGTAGGCCGATGTGATGCTATCTATCTTCCCACCGACAATACCTTGGCAACGGCCATCCCTGTTGTGCACGGTGTTACCTCCCAATCCAAAACACCCGTTATCTGTGGGGAGTCGGGCATGGTCGATAATGGCGGACTGGCTACCTTGGGTATCAACTACTATGATTTAGGCTATCAGACCGGTTTAATGGCGGTTAAAATCTTGAAGGGCGAAGCAAAGCCCGAAACCATGCCTATTGAATCTGCCACCGGCTTTGATTTTGCCATCAACGGAACTGTCGCTGAGGAAATAGGCCTTAAAATTCCCGCCGACCTTCAGCAGTATGTCAAAACAAGCAAGTAACAGAGTACTTAATTTGTTTGCTGAATCCGTTAGGATTTAGTCAAAATTTAGAAATTAGGAATGGATGATTAACATGTTGCAGGTTATATTAGGTGCGGTCTCCCTTGGTCTTCTGTGGGCAGTTATGACTATCGGTGTTTACATCACCTATCGCATTTTGGATATTGCGGATTTGACGGTAGAGGGCAGCATCGCAATGGGTGCCGCTATTTCAGCCAAGGCCATGACTAGCGGAATCAATCCGTATGCTGCAACAGTCCTGGCGCTTCTAGGCGGAATGACGGCAGGGCTTGTGACGGGGCTTTTACATACGAAGCTCAGGATACCGGCCCTGCTTTCCGGGATTCTGACCATGATTGCCCTATACTCCATTAACCTACGCATTCTTGGCAAAGCCAATCTTTCGCTGCTGCGTATGGAAACGGTATATACTGGGTTTGAAAACCTAGGCCTAAGTCGGAATACTGCGGTTATTGCTTTGGGAACCCTTTTCATTTTAGCCTTAGTGGCTATTTTGTATTGGTTTTTTGGAACTGAAATGGGTTGCGCCATCAGAGCAACCGGCAATAACCCCAATATGGTGCGGGCACAGGGGATCAATACCAATACCATGAAAATAATCGGCCTCGTTATCAGCAATGGTCTGGTGGCCGTCAGTGGCGCATTAATTGCCCAGAGCCAGACCTTTGCTGATGTTCAAATGGGAACGGGCTCCATTGTCATTGGTTTGGCATCGGTCATTATTGGTGAAGTTTTGTTTGGCAGGAATCATTTTATGGGACGCTTGTTCTCTTTGGTGCTCGGGGCTATTTCTTACCGTATTATTATTGCACTGGTACTAGAAATGGGAATGCCCTCCAGTGATTTAAAATTGTTTACTGCTATTACCGTGGCGGTGGCCTTGGCTCTCCCCGTCATCAGATCTTATCTTCACCCCGTCAGAATTTCTATAGGGGAGGGTGAATAAATGCTACAGGTAAAAGGAATTTATAAAGTCTTTAATCCCGGCACCATCAACCAAAAAATAGCCCTTCGCAATGCCAGTGTGGAGCTTGAAGAAGGTGATTTTGTCACCTTAATTGGAGGCAATGGTGCAGGAAAGTCCACCTTACTTAACTGTGTGGCAGGAGTCTATCCCGTTGAGCGGGGGTCTATCATCCTTGACGGAACCGATGTGACAAAATTATCGGAGCACAGGCGAGCATCACTTCTGGGGCGTGTTTTCCAGGATCCCATGATGGGAACAGCCTCCAATATGGGTATTGAGGAAAATTTGGCTCTTGCATTTCGACGGGGCCAGAAACGTACCCTCAAATGGGGTATACAGGCCAGGGAGCGAGAGCTCTACAAAGAGTTGCTCAGTCATCTGGATCTGGGGCTGGAGAATAGACTAAACGCTAAGGTCGGATTGCTTTCGGGTGGTCAGAGGCAGGCCCTCACGCTTCTGATGGCAACATTGAAAAAACCCAAGCTTCTGCTTTTAGATGAGCATACGGCAGCCCTTGATCCGAAGACGGCCGAAAAAGTGCTGCAGCTAACCGATCAGCTTATTAGGGAAAATAATCTTACCACCTTGATGGTAACTCATAACATGCGCGATGCCATCAGACTTGGCAACCGTCTTATTATGATGCATGACGGACATATTATTTTGGATATAAAGGGCGAGGAAAAGCAGAAACTCACTGTTGAAGATCTTTTAAAGCGATTTGGTAAAGTAAGTGGTGAGGAATTTGCCAATGACCGCGCTCTGCTGTCATAAAGAACAACAAATGGGGGGAAACAAGTCGAGGGGACGGTTGGAAAACCGTCCCCCGCTTGCTATTACACACATGTGAAGGATTGAATGTCTCTTAAATCCATACCAAAAAAGACCCAATTAAATCCGGTCCATCTGAACCCGGCTACAGATCTGGGCCCGACAAATGTAGGGAAAAACCAGAAGGGCCTTTGCCGAAAGGGCCAAATAAAGGTAAACCGGAAAAGACAACGGGCGATTGCTCCCGGATCAACGGCGAAAGCTCCTATGGGCTGCTGGGGAATGAAAGACGGAGGCGGACCCACCGGAGGGCCTGACTGCTGGGGGAATTGAGGGAAAGGTCTCGTCGGAAAGGGAAAACGCCGCTCTCGTTCTCTCTCCCTTTCTCTGTCTCGTTCTCTCTCGCGTTCTCTTTCCCGATCCCGATCTCGATCCCGGTCTCTGTCCCGGTCTCTATCCCTATCTCTTTCAAATGGTGGAAACATTAATGCTACCTCCTTTCATGCTTGCTCATTACAATATATGGCCAAGCATTTCATTTGGTACATGCTGTCCCTGCCACTCTTTAGTTAATCGAAGAGTCTATAGTGCTCAAGACCTCATCCGATGGGAGATCAGGCTTTTTCCTTACCTTCATGACGCTAAGGAAAGTAAGGCTCCCAATAATAAGGATGGCTCCAATGATCTGGTAACCTGAGAGATCCTCTGATAAAAATAAAGCACCTGTTATGATAGTCACAACGGGTATCAGATTCAGCAGAGCTGAAGGCAATACAGGCCCAAGAGCCTGGATACCAAAGAGATAAAAGACATAGGCCAGGGCTGAACAAAAGACGCCCAGAAAAACCAGATTGAATAAGCCAACGGGTGAGGGCATTTTCCATGCCCCAATCTCGCTGAAAATAAAAGGGGCAAATAGCGGGATACTCATTAAGGTTTGAATTGTGGTCATTTTCAGGCTGGAATATTTCTCTCCAAGTCTTTTACTTAAGAAGGTATAAAGAATCCAGGAAACCATGGCCCCCAAAACCAGAAGGTTTCCTAAAAAAGAATCTGAACTGAAATTGGGTATTCCTTCCTCAAATATGACAAAATAGACGCCCAGTATGGAGGCGACGATACAAAAAAGAGAGGGCAGCTCCAGTCGTGACCGGTTGGTGACACTCTCCGCCACAAGAGCGAATACGGGAATGGCCGCAACCAGCATGGAGGCATTGGAAGCCGAGGTCAAAACAAGCCCCTGATTCTCGCAAACGAAGTAGAGCACAATACCAAACAGGGCTGCCAGTAAAAAGGTCAAAAACTCGCCTTTATTTATGCGAAAGCTCTCTTTATTAATGGCCATGAGGATGAGCAGGGGTACCAGCGCCACGAACTGTCTGAAGAAGGCTATGGTCACGGGCGGGAGATCATTGAGAATAATCTTTGTGGAGACAAAGGAAATCCCCCAGACAATAACAGCAAACAAAACAGCAGGAATTCCTAAGGAGCTTTTTATTTTCATTTTACTTCAGTCAACCTTTCTATTTCTTTAAAAAGTATAACATCATAAAATGCATTAAAAAAGAGCCCTTTTTGTGAAACACACTTTAGGAGCTCTTCTTTATATCTAAGAGATATAATGCTCAGTTTGAAGTCTCTCTTAATTGACAGCTTGTGTATATTGTGTATAGGAGGAGTCCACCTGATCTGTCATCGACTCATTTACAAGCAGAACCACTTTTCTTAATGCCTCAATGGCTGCACTTATATTTTCCCTGCTGGACAGGGGAATAAGGATATCATTGCGATTGAGCTGGGGCTCCGGGCACAGCTTCCGATAGGATGTTGTATTTATCCAGGACCATTGAAATTGTCTGAACCACAGGGCTGAGGGCTGGCTTTCCAATTCACCACGGACATAGTAACCCCCTTCTCGATTTTTGGACCGATACTCCCGTAAAACTGATACATAATTTAATTTCATAAACCTCACCTTTTCGTTCTTCTAATACTTCTTTAGCAATCCGCTCAGAAATACGAACTAGTATATGACAGGTCTACAAAAATTAGAACTTGGGATGGCCGTCCCCCTCGGCTTATCGGGTCTTGGGTCGTAAAATGACGGTGGCAAGGGGCGGAATACGCAGGGAAATGGAGTAGGGCTTATTGTGGTAGGGCTGTTTTTCGGCCATAATGGGGTTTTCATTCAGGACATTGCTGCCCCCGTATTGCTCATGATCGGTGTTGAATATTTCAGTATAGGTTGTGTCTAAAGGAGCACCGATGCGATAGTTCTCATAGGCCTGAGGTGTGAAGTTGCAGATAAAAATCAGCATATCATGCCAATCCAATCCTTTTCTCATGAAACAGACGATGCTGTGCTCGGTGTCATTACAGTCTATCCATTCAAACCCCTCATATTCAAAATCTACCTCGAACAGTGCTTTTTCAGTCTGATAGAGATGATTTAGATCGGATATACAGCGGCTGAGCTTTTCATGCATGGGATAATTCAAAAGGTGCCAGTCGAGGCTCTCCTTGTATTTCCATTCAATAAATTGACCAAACTCGCCGCCCATAAAGAGAAGCTTCTTACCCGGATGCCCGAAAAAGTAGCCATAGGCAGCTCGAAGCCCCGCAAATTTCTGCCAGTAGTCGCCGGGCATCTTGTTGAGGAGGGAACATTTCCCGTGTACAACCTCGTCGTGGGAGAGAACCAATACAAAGTTCTCACTCCAGGCGTACATGAAGGAGAAGGTAATAAGGTTCTGATGATGCTTGCGGTACAGGGAATCCATACTCATATAGCGTAAAAAGTCGTTCATCCAGCCCATATTCCATTTATGGGTAAAGCCCAGACCTCCCTCGTGGACGGGCTTTGTTACCCGGGGCCAGGAAGTTGACTCCTCCGCAATCATCATGACATTGGGAAAGTATTTATACACCACATAATTGAGATGCTTGATAAATTCAACGGCCTCCAGGTTCTCACGACCGCCGTAGGGGTTCGGAATCCATTCGCCAGGCTTGCGGCAATAGTCCAGATAAAGCATGGAAGCCACTGCATCGACGCGAAGACCGTCAATATGAAACTGATCAAACCAGTAAACGGCGTTGGAAATTAAGAAGTTCTTAACCTCATTACGCCCGTAATTAAAGACATGGGTGCCCCATTCCAGATGCTCGCCTATACGCTTGTCCTCATATTCATAAAGGGCGGTGCCGTCAAATCGGGCCAGTCCATGGCCATCCTTGGGGAAGTGTGCGGGAACCCAGTCCAAGATAATGCCAATATCGTTCTCATGGCAGGTGTCCACAAAAAACTTAAAATCCTCCGGTGCGCCATACCGGCTGGTGGAGGCGTAATAACCCGTCACCTGGTAGCCCCAGGAGCCGTCATAGGGGTACTCCATGATGGGCAGAAGCTCAATATGGGTATATCCCATGCTTTTAGCATAGGGAATCAGGGTATCGGCAAGTCTTCTGTAGGAATAAGGCTTAAAGCCGGTTTCAGAGCTTGGATCACCATCGGGCTCCTGCATCCAGGAACCCAGGTGCACCTCATATATATTCACAGGCTTATTAAAAGTGCTTTCACGGGATCTGACTTCCATCCATGCTTTGTCACGCCAGCTGTAGTTTTCGGTATCATAAACCACCGATGCGGTTTGGGGAGGCTTTTCAGCATAAAAGGCATAGGGATCGGCTTTAAGATAGACCTCACCGGAGGGCGTCCTGACCTCATATTTATAGAGATCACCCTTGGCAAGTCCCGGGATAAAAAGCTCCCAGACCCCTGCGCTTCCGATCAGTCGCATGGGGTGAACACGGCCGTCCCATTGGTTAAAGGAGCCTACAACACTCACACCTCTGGCCGATGGTGCCCATACGGCAAAGGCAGCCCCGTATACGCCGTTAACCTCACAAAGATGGCAGCCCAGTTTTTCGTAAATGCGGTGATGATTGCCCTGATTAAAGAGGTAGAGGTCGTAATCTGCTACCGTAGGCCAAAAGGCATAGGGGTCGATGACCGAATAGGTGTGATTTTCATGTGTGGTGTGGATGAGCTCGTAGGCAAAAGGCTGCTGGCGCTCTTTTATATGTCCTTCAAAAAGTCCGCGTTCATCAATGCGCGTAAGAGCAAAGGTGTCAAGACTATGTAGGTCCCGAACCGTAATGCTCCTGGAGTGGGGATTGAATACCCGGACTACCATTTCATTGTCTATTAAGTGCTGCCCTAATAAAGCATGTGGATTTTTCGAGCAGCCGCTTATAAGCTCCTCTAAATGTGCCAATTGCGTACCGAGGTCCATATTGTTACCTCCAAGCTTGCTGTAGAGCCTGTCTAATATCTCATTGCGCCCGTCATTTTGGCAGCCTCTCAGGTTTATACTATTTTATTTTCCCCAATTTTTCAACGCACTTTAATTCGTAATAAAAATATGGTAATCTTAGGGTATAAAGCTAAAAATGGAGAGGATCAAATTGGCTAACGAAACACAAACTCATCCTAACGCCAGAAAAGGCCCGGATATTATCATTAAGCTGATAGACCTGTCCAGTATTATACTATGGGGCATATTGCTCTTGAGCATTGGGTTTATTATCAGCGCCAAGCCCCAGTCTATGACCCTTTTTGACCATTTGTTCAAAACTACTGTCAGGGAGTATTGGGACTTTAGGCTTTTACAATCCGCTCTGATTATTTCCCTGGTTCAGTTTTGTTTAAGCCTATTTTCTTTATACCTCAATTCAAAGCGTCTTAAGCGAAAAACTGACAGAATAAGAATTTCTATTGTCATTTCAACTTTCGCTTCGCTTATTATATGCGTTTCTCTGGCTTTTATATTGAGATGAGGATTATTTATACCTTCTCATGGTGCGGTAGACGATGGTCACGCCCTCTACCTTTGACGTCCTGTCCGATAAGCCCAAGCGCCCTCCGCTTTTTCCCGAGAAAAGACCGTCTCCTACAAAGGACGCAATAATGGGGGACTCATCGGCTGAAATGGTATCGTAATCCACAAAGCTCATGAGGTTCTCCTGATCGTGTACACTTAGAGGCCGCCCCAATGCATTGAGGCAGTTGTTCAGGAAAAGAACCAGCTCCCGTCGGGTCACAGCCTGATCGGGATATATTTTCCCCTGTACATCGGGGTACAGGAAGCCAAGCTTAACAGCGGTTTTAAGATCCTGATAATAGGTATGGCCTGCATAGAGATCAGTTAAGGGGGAAAGCCCTTGAGGATCATAGGCAAATTCAAAGGCCCTTAAGGCTAAACGGGCCATCTGCCCTCTGGTGAGAGCCTTTTCAGGTTCAAAATTACCGTTTTGGTAATCCAGGGCACCTAGTCCTGACAGTGTGTAAATTGCCTCATGAGCCCATGTATAAGCGGAAATGTCATTGAAATTAAAAGCTTTAGGTACCGTCACGGAAATGGCTTGAGCTTTTGATTCCCCCGAGGCGTTATAAGCCAAAACCTCGTAGCGGGAAACAGAGCCCGGTATAGGGGCTTCATCCGTGAAGCTCATTTCATCGTTGTACTCATTGCGAGTTGCGGTTTCTATCAATTCCCTGTTGTTATTTGCTGTACGGTAGATTTTATAGCCCTCCGATTTGCTGCCCGTATCCCTCCAGGTCAAAGTAACGCGCTCAAACCCTACAAGAGGTGCACTGAGTTTTTGAACGGGATCAGGAGAAGAGCCGTAAAAATGGTATTCAGGTGAATAGCTGGCAAGACTCCCCACATTAGATCTAATTCTGAAATAAAATTCGTCCTGAGCGGAATAGAAAACGTAAGCAATCAAGACGCCCTGGTTTACTGATTTGTAATCCTTCCACTCACTGTTGATGTGATCTTTATACTCCAAAGTGTAGAGGGTGCCTCCCGGCACCTCGTCAGCACTGAATAAGCGTAGTATGCCCTGGCTTGTATAGCCGACCGGAGCTTTGGGTGTTACAGGAAAGGCGTTATAAACCGTCTTGTCAAGGGAGAAGGCCGAAAATGCAGTTTCTCCGCGTATCGCTCTAACTCTGTAGGTATAGCTCACCCCCCCTTTAACATTGTGGTCGGTAAAGGAGTCTGAGTTTTTGGGTAGAGTGGCCATAAGCGTCCAAGAGACGGTGTCTTTTCTCCATATCTCAAAGCCTGTTTCTACGTCATAGGGGTAGTTCCAGGTTAGGGCAATCCGATCGGCAGAGAGCGTGGTGGCTGAGAGATCCGAGGGATGTGGAACCATTTCGGCAATGATGTTGATCTCCTCGGAAAACTCAGAACTCAAGCCGTTTTTAGACCGCATCATGAGCCGGTAGGTATAGGTCCTGCCCTTGGTGAGATACTCATCAATATAGGTATTATAGTATTCCGATGTGGATAGGGTATAGAAATTACCGGTAATATCTTTCTTCTGCAAAACTGCCCTGCCTCCATCAGCCAAGGACATATCCCATTCCAGCTTGATTCTACTGTCAGAAATAGCATAACCCCAAAGAGCGGTGGTCAAGGGGTAGCCTGTCCGGGTATAAATTCCCCATTCAGAGGGAACGTATTTGGAATAGCTGTCGTTGGCATACTTGGTTCTGATGCGGTAATAGTAGACCGTGTCGTTGGAGACTGTTTTATCTCTGTATGTGGTCTCGGAGGCGGGGAGGGTCGCAATGATTTCCCAGCTGCTTTTACTGGTGAGTCGTCTTTCAATAACAGTTTGATACTCAGGAGTTCTTAAGAGCGGGAGGGTGGGATAAGTCCACTCCAAGTCCACCTGATCACTGTAAGCGTGGACAACGGTAAGGGAGGTGGGATAAAAGGTAATGGCCTCAGCTTCGGGAGTATAGGCGCTTTTAGAGGAACTGTAAACGGCGCGGGCGCGGTAGGTGTAAACATGCCCGTTGGAGATGGAGTAATCCTTGTATTCGGAGGTTCCTTTAGACAAAGTGGCAATGGTATAAAAATTTCCCTGATCGGTACTCTTTTCAATGATCGTAGAATAATAACCATTGTTATTGTTTTGCCAGCGCAGGCGGATATGATTTTGAAAAACCTCGGCGCCAAAACCCGTCGGCACCGCCATCTCCACCGCATAAGCTGTCGTTAAAGCCGGTGTTCCCAGGTATGGCGTCAATAATAGGGCAATAAACAAGAGAAGTAATAATTTTTTAAATCTTTTCAAGACCTCAACCCCCGATAAATCTATGGAATGATAGTAAATCAGACTATCAAAGAAATATATCGGCAAAAAAAGAGCCGGTAGTGATACCGGCAAGTAAAGGGGGTCAAAATGTATTGTGAGGTCATTAACAGTATTGACCGTTTTTTGGGTTTTATACGGAGACTGAAAATAAAATTTGTGACCTACCGCTTACTTCTGTATAATAGAGCATAGAGTACTAAAATGAAAAGGCAAGGTAATTTAATGAACAAAGAAATCTGGATGAAGCCTAAGATTAACAGTAACATTGGCGGCGAAGCCCTGATAGAGGGTGTCATGATGCGTGGCAACGACCGCATGGCCATGTCTGTGAGAAAAAGCTCGGGCGAAATCCATACTGAAATAAAAACCTATGTTGCCATAACAAAAAGAAATAAATTATTGGGCATGCCCTTTGTACGGGGCGCTGTATCCATGCTTGAGTCCATGATTGTAGGTGTCAGAGTTCTTTTGGATTCGGCTGAGCTTGTGGACTTTACCGAGGATGAAAAGGAAAGCAAGTTTGATCTCTGGATGCAGAAAAAGCTGGGTGCCAACTACATGACCTATTTGCTTTACAGCTCTGTGGTGATTGCTCTGGTCTTCGGCATCGGACTTTTTATGCTTCTACCCAATCTGATAGCGGACTTTTTCTCCAACTTTTTAAGCTTTGATAAGAAAACCGGCAGTGGGGCTATTTTTGCCAATATCATTGAGGGTATCATTCGAATTGGCATATTTATTTCCTATGTTTATCTGGTTTCAAAGAACAGCGAAATCAAGCGGGTCTTCCAGTACCACGGTGCCGAGCATAAAACCCTCTATGCCTTGGAAAATGATGAAGAGTTAACTGTCGAAAACGTAAAGAAGCACACTACCTTACATCCCAGGTGCGGTACCACCTTCATGTTTATTGTCATTCTCATCAGTATTGTGGTGTTTACTTTTGCAGGATGGCACAGCCCCATTGTTAACTTGCTGGTTCGACTGGCGCTGCTGCCCGTTATCGCAGGTGTTTCCTACGAGGTGTTTAAGCTTGCTGCTAAAACTGATAATAAGCTTGTCCGCATCATCAGCATGCCGGGGCTCATGCTCCAGAAAATTACCACCAAGGAGCCTGATGACTCCATGATCGAAGTGGCCATCGCCTCTTTAAAAGCCGTTATTGTTAAGGATTCCGGTATGGCTGAGGAGGTAGCAGCTACTGCCGAGACAGCGGTTGCGGCTGAGGAAGAAACAAAAACAGTTGCAGCAGTTGTGGAGACACCACAAGTTGAAGCAGGGGAAGAAGTATGACCCTTCACGAACTGTTAAACCAGGCCAGTGTGATTTTAAAAAGTAATCATGTGGAAGACCCGTCTTTAGAGGCCGGTCTTCTTTTATCATGGGTTCTTTGCAGAGAGTTGGGGTTTATTTATGCCAACCCCGACTTTACACTATCCCCACAGCAAATCGACTCCTTCCGGTCGGCTGTTGAAAGGCGGGGCCGACACGAGCCCTTTGCCTACATTACCGGGGAATGCGAGTTTTTGTCCCTCTCCTTTAAAGTGAATCCCCATGTCTTAATCCCAAGGCCTGACACTGAGCTTTTGGCTGAATCAGCTCTTAAAGCAATGGGTAAGCCGACCCCATTTTTTACACAACCCATGTTTGAGCTTGCTGAAAAAAATGACTATCGAGTGCTGGATGTGGGGACGGGCTCTGGCTGTCTGGCCGTAAGCCTTGCGAAATATGCAAGCTGTTGGGTGGATGCTGTGGATATTTCCAAAGATGCCTTGGAGACTGCCAAAGCTAATGCCGTAACCCATCATGTGACGGAGCGGGTGCGTTTTATTTTAGTCGATTTTCTCACCGAAACCTCAGGATTGACTCCCCCATATGACATAATCGTTTCCAATCCACCCTATATTCCATCAGGGGATATAAACGGACTTATGGCCTCGGTCAAGGATTTCGAGCCTTATGGGGCTCTGGCAGGCGGAGAAGATGGTCTTGACTTTTACCGGGCTCTTGCTGAAAAAGCACAGGAGCTTTTGGTGCCCCAGGGCATAATAGCTGTGGAATGCGGTTTTGATCAAGCAATAAAGATTCAGGCTCTTTTTGCACAAAAGGGCATGGAAACGCTTCTTCTTCAAGATATTTCCGGCATTAATCGTGTCGTCGTATCAAGAAGACAGGTATAATAATCCCTGTTTTTGACTATACTCTGCGTAAGGTGCTTCTCATGGCATATATATGAAACGGAGAGGATAGTTTATGTCCGAACAGATCATCGTAAAACAAAAATCGGATATCCCAAGCATTTTAAGACGCTTTAGTGCCACCAAGGTACAGGAAGCCGCCAACCAGGCTCAGAAAGAAGAATATTACACGGAATTGACCGCGAGTATTCGCGATGCATATATGGAATGGCAAAGCGCCCTGGCTAATTTTGAGAGCGCAGAGGGCAAAGATATGGTCGACTATTATGCCTATAGGATCAAGGCTTCACAGATTCGTTATGATTACCTCATAAGAAAAGCAAAAGAAGTCCAGGTTCAGTAGTCGGTACAATTCATATGAATGTTTTGCTGAATACTTGTATATAAATTTAATAGGGCATAAGCCTAAATGCAAAAATGGGTGGAAACGGCTATCCCTTGAGGTTAAAGTTCAAGCTTTGCCAATAGAGAGATAACCGTTTTTGTTTCCATGCGGCAATGAAAGGGATGAACATGAATGGATAGAGGGCTTATCGTACTGGCATGGGTAGTAGGAGTTTTAATTATATTGATTCTGGGTAAGGCGATGCTCCTTCCTCTTAAGATTGTCCTTCGACTCGTTATTAATGGCATTTTAGGTGGCGTTGCCATATTGGTCATTAACCTTATCGGCGGTCCTCTGGGTTTCACCCTGGCCCTCAATCCCATTTCAGCTTTGATAGCGGGAATTTTGGGATTGCCGGGAATTATCCTGCTTGTCATTCTTAAGTTTCTTTTATGACATGAAATGCTTCAATGCCTTCGATTTGCTCGAACATAATACTTTTAAGGAAAACATATAATGTGTAAGCAGGCCCGGACACCTTTACGGGATTGCACAACAAGACGGGACGTGATAAAGCAATGATAGAATCCAGAGAATTGATTGAAGCCACATATGGTATGCGGCTATCGTCCATAAAGCCTTGCAGGGCGGGCTATATTCTCGAGACCGATCAGGGAAGGAAATATCTTCGTCAGTGCCAATGCTCGGAGAATCGGATTCTCTATGTTCATGATGCCAAGCAGCATCTCATTCATAACGGGTTTACCACCTTGGACGCCTATTCGGTGACCGTTGATGAACGTCCTTATATGGATATAGATAGTCAGTTTTATATTATGACGCCGTTCATTGACGGGCGTGAATGCGAATTTGGAGATGATGCTGACGCTGTAAAAGCTGCAGTGGCTTTATCGGCCTTGCATAAGGCAGGGAAAGGCTTTAAGGCCAGGCCCGGACTTTCTATCCCCAATGAGCTCGGGAAAATGCCGGAAAGCTTGACAAAACGTTATGATGAGGTTCTTAGAATGAGAAGAAAGGCAGAACGTGAGCGTGGTGCCTTTGACTACATATATATGGACTGTGTCGACAAGTTTATTTCCCTTGCTGAGGAAAGCCTCGCTCTTTTAGATGGTCCGGAGTATCCCCGGCTCGTTAGAAAGACTCTCGATGAGGGCAGCATTTGTCACCATGATTATTCCTATCAAAATATTCTGATGAAAGGGCCCACAACCTATATCACAGGCTTTGAATCCTGTGGTGAAGAAATACGCATCTATGACCTGGTCAATCTCATCCGTAGGAAGATGAGAAAATGCAACTGGGATTCCAAAAAGGCTGTTATGCTTTTAGAAGCTTATGCTGAGCTTGAGCCCATTACCAGAGATGAAGCTGTGGTCATGAAAGCCATGCTCCTGTTTCCCCAGAAGTTCTGGCGTGTGGCAAACCGCTATTACAACTCCAGAAGGAGCTGGGCCCAGAAAAACTTTACCGGCATGCTGGAGGAGGTTGTGGCCGAGCACCACGACCACGTTCGCTTTATGAAGCAGTTTGAGGCTTTGATGTAATGTAAGTTTAGGGGACGGCAAACGTCCCCTTAGTTCATTAATTAGAACAATCCAGTTATAACGCCGTCATTTGAAATATCAATCTTATTGGCCGCGGGAACCTTGGGTAACCCCGGCATAGTCATGATCTCGCCTGTCAAAACCACCACAAAGCCAGCACCGGCTGATAACCGCACTTCCTTTACTGTCAGCGTAAAGCCCTCGGGACGCCCCAATAAAGCCGGATTATCAGAGAGGGAGTATTGAGTCTTAGCCATACACACAGGCAGATTGGCAAAGCCCAGAGCTTCAATAGTTGACAGATCCTTGAGCGCCTTGTCTGTAAAAACAACAGCGCTTCCGCCATATATCTCCCGGTTGATGGTCTCGATTTTGACCTTCAGGGAAAAATTCACATCATATAGGGGCTTAAAATCGGAAGGTTCATGCTCAATTAATTGACAGAGCTTTTCAGCCAGCTCAACTCCGCCCTCGCCGCCTTTCAGAAAGACCTGGGAGAAAGCGACGTCCACATCCCATTCCTTGCACTTTTGCTTGATCAGAGCGATTTCATTCTCGCTGTCGGTAGCAAAATGGTTGATGGCCACCAAAACAGGCACTCCGAATTTTTTGATATTGGACACATGTTTTTCAAGGTTGACAATACCACGTTCAAGGGCTTCTATGTTCTCCTTGACCAGATCTTCCTTCTTAATGCCGCCGTTGTACTTTAAAGCCCTGACAGTAGCGACCAACACCACAGCATTGGGCTTCAGCTTGCCATAGCGGCACTTGATATCAAAAAACTTTTCAGCTCCGAGATCAGCACCAAAACCGGCTTCGGTAATGACATAATCCGCCAGCTTTAGAGCCAGCCTGGTTGCTTTAATGCTGTTGCAGCCATGGGCGATGTTGGCAAAGGGTCCTCCGTGCATAAGACAGGGCGTATTCTCAAGAGTCTGTACCAGGTTAGGCTTAAGAGCATCCTTTAGAAGCAGGGTCATGGCCCCATGAACCTCAAGGTCCTTTGCGGTAACGGGCTTGCCATCATAGGCATAAGCGGCAACCACCCTTCCCAGGCGCTCCTTAAGGTCAGTGATATCTGTTGCCAGACAAAGAATCGCCATGACCTCCGAAGCTACGGTAATATTAAAGCCGTCCTCACGGGGGAAGCCGTTATTCTTGCCCCCAAGGCCGACCACGATCTGACGCAGGGCGCGGTCGTTCATGTCCATACAGCGCTTCCAGACAATACGGCGGGAATCGATATTAAGGACATTTCCTTGGTGAATATGATTGTCCAGAGCAGCAGCCAACAAATTATTGGCCGCTGTAATGGCGTGCATATCCCCTGTGAAATGAAGATTGATGTCCTCCATGGGAACCACCTGGGCATAGCCGCCTCCTGCCGCACCGCCCTTGATGCCCATGACCGGACCCAAGGAGGGCTCTCTTAACGCAATGACAGTCTTCTTCCCGATTTTCTCCATAGCCTGGCCCAGACCTACCGTAGTGGTGGTCTTTCCTTCGCCTGCCGGAGTGGGGTTGATGGCTGTAACCAAAATGAGCTTGCCATCCTCTTTGTTCTTTAGTCTATCGTAAAGCCCGTCCTTTATTTTTGCCTTGTAATCTCCATAGAGCTCCAGATCCTCGCGCCCAATACCGAGCTTGGCGGCTACGTCCTCAATGGGCAGCATCTTTGCGCCTTGCGCTATTTCAATATCAGTCAGCATATGCATCTCTCCTATGATAATAATCTTCCATTAATTTGTATCACTATCATAACAAAAATAGGACGGAAATTAAAGCGAATCAGGCAATGTAAGAGATCGAAGGGTGTGGTGCTATAGCGATGTTCTGCCAAAAACCTCTTTTGCTTATAGAAATTATATACGTAATTGTAATATAATAACATATAATGATATACTGTCCATAAAGTGCATGTTTTTCGGAGGTAAAAGATGAAGAAGGCTTTAGCGGTAGTAGTGATTCTTATGATGATGTTGAGTGGGATGCCTGCTGGTTATCAGAAAAGCGCGGCGGTCTCACTTTTTACAGATGTTCCGGAAGGCATTTGGTATTATAAGGATCTTGAGTACATAGTGAAGGACTCCCGCCAGATACTGGTGGGGTTTGCCGGTAAATTTGGGCCATTGGACAATTTGACCGTGGAGCAGTTCTTAAAGTGTGTGACCGTAGCCTCGGGCTTTGTGGCACCACCCTTAAATCCGGGAGAAAAATGGTCCCTTTCTTACATCGGAAAAGCAGTTGAAATGAAGCTTGTCTTAAGCGGTGAGTTTACTGACTATACCAGGGCCATAACCCGGGCTGAAATGGCAAGGATCATTGTCCGATCACTTCCTTCTATTACAGGAGAAAAAAGTATTACCTATGATATCAACACCATGAAATCCAGAATGCTGGACTATGATAGTATCCCGGTAAATCTTCAGGATGACGTCTGCAAGGCTTATCAGTTAGGCATATTAACCGGCGGGTCCGATGGAAAATTTAATCCCAACGGGTCCCTCCAACGGGCCTCGGCGGTTTCCGCAATCCGTAAGCTCATAGATAAGAGCGCACGGGTGGCGGTCCCGGTTGGCAACGAAAAGTCGGAGATATGGAGCGATGCGGAGTTTGAGGCGTTTATGAGGTCGGGGGATGTGGAGGATTATGTGAATACCTACCCCATTGTTAAGATAGAGAATCGTAAATTTTATTGGCGATCAATTATTCAGCCAGGCCAGTCTACACTTATTCCGGAAGAAAACAACCCGGATGTTAATAATATGGTCTATAATCTTTTCAAAATCATGGCTTATCATACTAAAAAGACTGATGGTTATATGGCAATAGGGTATAATGATCGATCTGACGAGGGAGTGTTGATGGCTCACTTCTATGTTGGTAAAGAGGATGATCATTATTTACCTAATGGTGCCATTGAACTTAATATCTATACAAGCCCAACAAAAAGTCCAACAGCCGATGAATTTTTCCCCGGTAAGCAAAAAGGGAATACGCATTATGAGTGGATTTTAGCAGCTATACGTGAAAAGGGTGCAATAAAAGGTTACGAAAAAGGCATGGATAGAACTAAGTTTGAGTGGACATCCCCACGGTATGAAAAAATAATTCAAGATATAGCGATAGAAGTTTATGGTCACCAACAAGGAAATGCTTTTTTTAATTTTGCATTATCTGAACTAGATAAATATTATTTTACCGAAGATGATTATAAGGCAAGCATCATAGGCATTAAGCAGGATATTGGCTGTGAGGTGGTCTATTACACTCCAGAGGATTTAATAGCAGGGATGAGAATTTCTACAGACAGGCCCGAGGTGAAAAAATGAAAAAATTAGCCTTGCCTCTCTACATATTGGCTTTTTTATTCATATTCACCGCTTCGCTAAGTGCTGTATATTTTGAGCATTTACCGGACAAATACCCGTTGACTTCAGTTAGATCTGATAAGGGAAAGTACCCTTTAAATACTTATATTTTAGACATATATAATATCGCAAGCTATGGCTATCCCCATGGCAACTGGATGAAATCTGACTCAGGGCTCATGACAAAAGACAATAATTCAGCGGAAAGAGGAGAATATCAGTTTCTGGGTTATAATTTCAAAGAAGAACCCATCACTAATGACCGATATTTCAAAAACTCTGATTTGACGGGTAAAGTATTCGACAAATTCTATTCAGGAATAGCATGGGAAGAGGTATTGGGCTCTGAAGCAAAGTGGAGAGAACTTGAGTTTCGCTCTCAAATTCGTAATTACATCCTCAACTCTAAATTCTGGGACAAGGACCACGTCACCGCTGGCAAAGAGCCCACCCACTACTCCATCTCAAGCTTCTGCGCAGAGAAAGGCATCGATTATCGCACCCATACCCTTATTATGTCCGAACCCACATCCAACACCACCGGTGTAGTCAAGTTCAACTACATCAGAAATTCTGACGGGCATGCGGACTACAACACCGTTGAGATACCGCCCCTGCCCCATGTTAAATGCCATTTGAAGGCCTACCCCAACATTAAAAACATTGAAAAGGGCAAAAAAGCAGACATCATCGTGACCCTGGACACCTCGGGGAGCTATGCTTTTCTGAATAATCAGGAGGATGAGAATCTCACAAACCGCACCTACTGGGCCTCAACCGGAGTTATCTCCGGAAGTGGCTCGGACTCCACTCATTCCACTTATCAGATAACCGTTCCCCAGGTGTCACCCAATACTGTCATAAATGTACAGGCCAGGGTATACAGCCAGGAGGTTGCGGACCTTGATATGGAGGAGCTATCTCCCTATGATACAGCAACAACACACATATTTATCGGTGAGATTGCCTCACCGCCACCTCTGGATTTTACCCGTCCAAACACCCAGGCCGTCATTAAGGCCGATGCCCGCGACCAAGAAGCCTTTGATGTGACCAAGGGTATTCCCTCAAGTGAAACCCTGTATACCCAGGTCATTTCCGAGGGATACCTTTACCGCCTGTCGGTGGTTCCAGTAAGTGGAACAGCTACCACAGCAGTTACAGTAAATCATCTGAATGATAAAGGCGGGCCCAAGACCTCGGTAGTTACTGTGCCTAATCACTACACCTACTGGGAGATTACAAGCTTCGAGCTCTTTTCGTTGAAAAATGCAGTTATTGAAAATGATGCTTTACCAGATAATAAAGTGGTTCTCACTCCCTCGGCGGGCTATCATGTCCCTCAGGTTGATATCACCTATGATCCTGACGACCGCTCGACCTACCATGTCGTAACAGGAAACACGTCAGTGACTGTTTCTTCATCAGCCATCAGTGCTTCAGAGGTTCAAGCTGTGGCAGTAAGCGCAGCTTCATCTCCGATAGTCCGAAGCGATAAACTGGTTATTGACGGGAAGGTCATTGTGGATACCAGTCATGGGCCCATCAACACTAATCTCGCTCCCGAAAAAATAGACCGGAATGTGTTCTATGCCTCCAATCTAAAAATCCCGGATACTAAACCAAACGGGTCCTATCAAAGCAAGGGTACCATTACTTATAAAAGAGTCTATGCCTATGAACCCCTGCTTTCATCAGAATTGACCTTCGACCTGGATAATGTGAATTCGGTATTTGTTCATACCCCAGTTTGTGTTGAGGCTGTTATTTCCAGCGATGATTCGCATAATCAGAAACCCAACCCCATCATAGGTACCAGCGCCCTGATTCTGGGACGACCCTTTACCGTCGATATCCGGAACTATGGAACTCATCGGAATATTAAAGGCTATGGAAGTAAGGATTATACCCAATATATCAAGGACCGTGAAATCCGTTTCGATTTTGACACCTATTTAGGCACCAATATGGAAGGGACCTATTTAAAGGCTAACTATTGGTATTCGCTTAATGAACTTGGTATTACGAATAACCAAGCCCTATTGACCTTTTATACGCCCACCTGGGTTGATGAGGGACTCCATAATGTAGAGATCCGGAATATTGCTCTTAATGATAGTTCAAATGGTTCCAATACAGAGAATAAGGCTAATCTGAACCCGCTAAAAACCGCATCAGTTATATCAAAAACACTGGAAATCTCTGGCCGGATTTATGATCTTGCCATTACAGACATTGATGATGCAGCATGGGAGACCTTTTTCAGAAAGGCTAAGGAGAGCGCTGAGTCTACCGGCAAGAGGTTTTACATCGGAAAGAGTAACATAAACGGGGATTTAGATGCTCAAAGGAAGTACGTCTTTCCTGTAATGCCCGGTAAAAACGATGTGACGGGCTATCAGGATCGAGCCGTTAAGCTGGGATATGCCGTAAAGTTTGAATTTAAGACCATGGGCAACTACTATGATCCCTATGATTTCGTGCGGATTATGCCCACCTTTGCCTTTGTGGACAAGACCGGAAAAAACCGACAGGAGATAGATCTCTACTATTCATCACCCCAAAACCCACTTGTAAGGGTCGGAAGTGCCGAGGATACTCTGACCCAGACTATGAAGCTGGATTTCAAATACCGGGGTATTCCGCTATCAGAGTTTATAAAGACCGCAGAGGCTATGTTTCGCTTAAGAGGCGGCATTCAAGGCTTCACTCTGGACCAATGGCGGGAGGGCTTCCCTAAAATCTCACAGAGCGGGGTAGTGGCATCAAAATATTACAAGATTCTTCTAAGCGAGCCGGTGAGGAGCTTCATAGGCCCGGAGCGGAGTATTCCGGAAGGGGTAGACTCAAACAAGACTTTGGCCTCCGTTCAAAAGTGGTACGGCGAATATCGTTTGCCTGCTGATTGTCTGGTTGTTCCCAAGGGAACCGATCTTTCCAAGCAAAGAAATCTCACCAGAAGCTCCCCGGTTTTCCTGAAGGATGGCTATATTCTGGTCAGCTTTAAGGATATTGCGGTCATAAATAATGATAATTTCGAAGCACCAAGCCTCAAGTATACAGGTAAAACCGGCGATGGATGGGCTCTTGAGGGCTATAACTCCAATCAAGGAGGCTGGCAGCTTATGCCCGGCGATATGCTCGCTTATTATGTGGACCAACGTGCTACCGACGACATCACCGGCACGGGCACTCATTAAGAAACGATTAAATATTACTTATATCTTTCTATTAAATTCCTCTTGAGTAACTTTGAGTTGATGAGTACGTATTAATTGCCATAAACGAGATGGAATCTCACCGCTGCCTCTGAATATTTTAGTATAGATTACTGATCCATCAGGAAGCGTTTTACGGTAAAAGTAGTGATCAGTGTCTTTATAAAGCTCCCAATCTTCTCGCTCACAAAAGAGCTTTAAATCACTCCATCTTGGCATTGATCAATCTCCGTACTTCCTCAAGATTTTGCTGGGCAAGAACATTAAGAACAAACGGCAGATGGGCTTTTCTGTTTTTTGCAGTTGACCAAAGATTAAATTCCAGGTAATAATCCATTGCATATTCATGAAGCGCAGAAGCCAACCTATTAAGGACATCCTTTTCATCTTTACCATTTTCGAAAATATCGATTTGGTTCAATGCAGCAGTTATGGAGCCATCGTCTTCTTTGAAAAGGGTGGCTGTAAAGGTATAGGTGCTAAGGATTTCTCTAAAAGTGCTTATACTAAGGGCAACAACGGTATCTCTAGAGCGTGTTACAAACTGTGGCTTAATCCTTACAGTGTCATCAATAAAGCCACCCCAATTCCTTCGAACCTCTGAAGCATTTACTGTTATCATATCAATCACTCCTTCTTCACCTCCAAGTATAATATATGCGTACAGAATGTACGATATGTACTAACAGTTTTTATTCATGAAGAATTGAGGATATAAAATTGGGTAAAAATGGGGTTTGAAAAAGGTTTGAAAAAGAAAAAAGGCAAAAAAAATATCTTGACAAAGTTTCGGGTTACTAGGTATAATATTTATTTCATTGACATACGGTGACAAAATGTGATATAATTTTATCCAATGAGTACTGAGGTGAGAAAATGGATAAAAAGACTTTATCACAAATTCGAAAAGAGCTTGAGGGCTGTGTTGGCAAGCGTATTCAGCTTAAAGCCAACAAAGGACGCAAAAAAACTTTTATTCGAGAAGGTATCATCGAAAATGCTTATCCAAGTATCTTCACAGTTAGCTTTGACAATGGTTTGAATACTCCTCGAAAAGTTTCCTACAGCTATACTGACATTTTAACACATACAGTTGAAGTGAGAATTGTATCAGCAAGCCTGAACAATATCGCCCTCTAAATGCAAATATTGCTGCATAGTATTGAACAGTCGTTGAAAAACGGCTGTTTTTTCTTGTTTAGAATGCCTGTCATACATGGAACAAGCGCGGCATATCATTAGCATTGAAGGGATAAGGGTTTTAAGAGGAGGTCCTAGAATGCAGATGGAGTTATTGAAAAAACCGGTAAGATCGTACAGAACTATTGACATAAGGGAAACCGAAGAAATGTTAGAGAATAGCATCATCGTTCCAGACAGCAAGGCCGACGTGAGGAATATTCTTATGGCTGATGCCGAAAGCTTTGTGACTAACATTGAAAAATCAGGGCGCATGATAGAGGTAAGCGGTGAAATCCGATATCGGATTCTCTATTGCTCCGACACTCCCGAGCAAAGGATGGAATGCATTGTATCACGCTACCCTTGGTCATTTTCCCAGCAGAAGCCCAAAAACGACGGAGAAATCGGTCTGTTTGCAAGGAGCCGGTGCCAGCATACCGAGGCCAATATTGTAAACGGCAGAAAAATAGTCGCTCGTACCGTGACATCCCTGCAAAGTCGTTTTTATGAGGTCAAAAGCGATGAGGTTGGAAGAGAAATCCTAGGTGATAACGTCTTTTTGAAGACCACACCCATTAATGTTGTCACGCTTATGGACAGCGGTGACTCAAACGCCAAGGTCTACAATATGCTTTCCCTTCCCCATGGAAGTCCTGCCATTAAAGAGATCTTGTTTTCAAGAGTAAACCTTGGCCATGCGGAAATCAGCTATAGAGAAGAAGACCCGAGCCTGGAGGCTAAAGGCACGTTATATCTTTTATATCGCAGCGATACCATGGATGAGAGCATCGAATCTGTGGTGCTGGAATTCCCCGTAAAGACAACTACAGGAGTTCAAGCATCTGCTGATGCCATGGTCTTTACCAACAACGCCCTAAAAAGCTGGGATATTGAGGTTCTGGAGGATAACGATGGGCTTAATACGCAACTTTCAGTCAGTATGGAAGTCGAGATCGATGCTCAGGCTATGCTTCACGAGGAGCAAACTATTGTTGAGGATGCCTATTCCGTTGATTTTATGCTGGCACTTAACAAGACCACCCTGACAGTGGTGACTGATGAGCGTGAATTTTGCGAAAACCATGAACTGAACCAACGTATCCGCTTTGAAATGGATGGTCAGCACCTGGGAGAAGTACTCATGGTTTGTGCCAATGAGAGGAATATTGCCTCCAAGGTTAGCGACAGAAACGTCACCGTTCAGGGTACTGTAGGAGTGGATGTGGTGTTCTGCACAAACAATAAGGAAATTCGCAGCCACAACGTGGAGCTGCCCTTTACCAATACCTTTATTCTGCCTGACAACGGTCAGTGGCAGGTTATTCATTCCAGCTTCTGTATTGAGGAAGTGTGCTTTGACATATCCGGCAGCGATGCTATTGAGCTTTGCATCAAGCTAAGGAGCAAGCTTAGAGCCGCAAAGCTTGCTGAGATAGTATGCACCGATGCCTTGAATGTTTCAAAGGAGGATAAAGGGAATAAAGCGCCCATCATTCTCTACTTTGCCCAGCCCAACGACACCCTCTGGAGTATCGCCAAACAGTATCGTGTGCCACTCTCCCGTCTTGCTGTCGATAATGGGATTGACGCCTCTATAAATCCGGAAATCGGAAAACGGCTGTTTATTATGAGTTAATGAAATGTATTTTCTTAGAGTGTGAAAGTGCCTGAAACAACGAGTTCAGGCACTTTTTTTTAAACGCACCTTCATTGCACTTTTAGTGTTTTTTGTATATAATATACCATAATTAACTTCAGGGGGTATTGGATGAAAGAAACGACCCTTTTGGCACCGGCAAAAATTAATCTCTCCATTGACGTAATAAGCCGGCTGCCAAATGGCTACCATACTGTTGAAATGATTATGCAATCCATTGACCTCTGTGACACCATTACGGTTGAGAAAACGAAAAGTGGTATATCGATCCACTGCGCTCAACCCTATGTGCCCAACGATCAAAGGAACATCGCATGGAAGGCGGCAGAGGCCTTTTTTTCGGAATGTCCGGAAAAAGGCGGAGCGCGTATCACCCTGAAAAAGAACATCCCGGTAGCTGCTGGTCTTGCCGGAGGCAGCACCAATGCAGCTGGGGTCTTAAAGGCTCTCAACACGCTCTATGGCAATTACATCAGTACACAACGGCTGACCGAAATATCCAAGCGGCTCGGGGCTGATGTAGCTTTTTGCCTGACAGGCGGGACCCAGCTTGCAAAAGGAATAGGAGACGAGCTTACAATACTTCCTGACCTTGCCGGCGTCAGTGTGGTGCTGGTCAAGCCCCCATTCCCCGTGCCCACACCCTGGGTCTACAAAAATCTAAAACTGGATCAACTGGGGGAGAGACCCGATACCTTCGGCCTCATTCGTGCCATAGAGGAGTTTGATGTAAGAACTATCGCCAGGGGCATGAGAAATGTGCTGGAAAGTGTAACGGTGCGGGAGTATCCGGAGCTTCAAAGGCTTATGGACCGATTCATGGCTTATGGTGCCCTGGGAAGCCGCATGAGCGGGAGCGGACCCACAGTTTTTGGCATCTTTGACGACGAACAACAGGCGGCTTATGCAACAGAGCAGTTTTTAAAAGATTATCAACAGGTTTATCATACCAGAACTATCAGTAGAGAAGGAGTGAGGTAATGGTTAAAGTACCTAAGCTAAAAATCGACAGCTATCAGCCCCTAAGGGATGTTATTTTTGAAACCCTGCGAAAGGCCATTGTAAGCGGTGATATAACGCCCGGTGAGCGTTTGATGGAGGTATCGCTGGCCGAACAGATGGGTGTCTCCAGAACACCGGTCAGAGAAGCCATAAGAAGGCTGGAGGCCGAAGGCCTGGTCACCATGATTCCCAGAAAGGGAACCCATGTTTCAGAGCTTACCGTTAAGGATATCATGGATGTTTTAGAGGTGCGCGGCGCACTGGACAAGCTGGCTACCGGCCTTGCTGCCAGGCGTATGCAGCCTACACAGATCAAGGCGCTGGAAGCTATTCACAAGCAGTATGTTGCCAATGTGGAAAAAAACAATATGGAAGGTGCCATCCGCAGAGATGTGGAGTTTCATGATACAATTTATGCCGCTTCGGGTAACCCTCGCCTCATTGGGGTGTCTTCTACTCTACGCGAGCACATTTATCGGTTCAGGGTCATTTATATGACCGATAACAACATTGCGGGGAATGTTCTTCGTGAGCATGAGGAGATGCTAATAGCCATACGCGATGCCCAGGATGAAAGAGCCTCGGAACTTGCTGAAAAACACATAAGAAATCAAATGGAAACCATAATAAAGACTGTGAATCAACGCACACAGGGGTGAATAAATGCTTTTTAATTCATTAGAATTTCTGATTTTTTTCCCTTTGGTGACAATGGTTTATTTTTTGGTACCCACTTTAAGGGTTAGAAATCTTCTGATGCTTGTGGCCAGTTATTATTTTTATATGCAGTACAAGCCCGAGTATGCCCTTTTAATGCTATTTTCAACGACTATTGATTATGTGTCGGCCCTTGGTATGGCCAGATCGAAATCGAAGCACTCCAAGCACCTCTGGCTTGGACTCAGCCTTCTGGGCAACCTGGGCATGCTGTTTTTCTTTAAGTACTTTAATTTTTTCAATGCCAATGTGGCCGGTTTATTATCTTTCTTTAACGTTCCCTATCAACCCCTTAGCATGAATATATTGCTTCCGGTGGGTATTTCCTTTTATACCTTTCAGTCCTTGAGCTACACCATCGACGTTTATCGTGGAGATATAAAGGCTGAACGCGACTTCTTTGATTTTGCCCTTTATGTGTCCTTCTTTCCCCAGCTTGTGGCGGGGCCCATTGAGCGCTCCACCAATCTTCTACCCCAATTTAAGGTTCATCATGAGTTTGATACCAATAGAGTTGCTTCGGGCTTAAGGCTCATGCTATGGGGCTTCTTTAAAAAGGTGGTCGTTGCCGACAGATTGGCGGTTATCGTCGATACGGTCTATAATAACCCAACCAATTACCAGGGTGTTTATTATTTTATCGCTACCTTCGCTTTTGCCTTCCAAATCTTCTGTGACTTTTCAGGGTATTCGGACATTGCCATTGGCAGTGCCCGTATTATGGGCTTTGAGCTTATGAGAAACTTTGAGCGCCCTTACCATTCCAAAAGCATTACCGAGTTCTGGAGACGCTGGCATATCTCCCTGTCAACCTGGTTCCGGGACTATCTATATATTCCCCTGGGAGGGAGCCGAAAGGGCTATTCACGCACACTGTTGAACCTTTTTATCATTTTCGTGGTGAGTGGCCTCTGGCATGGTGCAAGCTGGACCTTTGTCATATGGGGAGCCTTGAACGGAGCAGCCATCGTCATTGAGAAGGTTTTGGGCATTGGCAAGCGGGCCGGTAAAAAAGAATATATGGAGCAAAAAGTGCTGGAACGACGCAAGAAGCCATGGATAGTAAGGGCAGGAGGCACTTTGATTGGGCTTATCCCCATGCTTTTGACCTTCACCTTCACATGCTTTACCTGGGTGTTCTTCCGGGCCAGGACTGTGCATGATGCCTTTTACATGCTTCCCCGCTTTTTTCAAGGCTTTGATACCTTTAGTCTCGAAAAGCTTTTCAGTTCAAGAATGGTGTTGGGCCTCGACTACTGGGAGTTTATAACGGCAGCAGGAGCATTGGTTCTATTGGAGGGTGTGCACCTTCTTCAGAGCGTAACAAGCCCAAGCAAGCTCATATCTAAGATGCCGTCGGCAGTAAGGCTCGTGGTTTATGCCTTCTCCCTTTCATTGGTCATATGGTTAGCCTGGACCGAGACCCAGACCTTTATCTATTTTGCTTTTTGAAAGGATCACATATGAAAAAGAACAACCCAAAACCAAATAAGGCAAAGAATTTGGCCCTCTTCTTTACCAAGGGCTTCATCGTACTGGTTCTAGCCTTATTGCCGGGTGTTTTGGTTATGTATAAATTCGACCCTTATCTCTTTTTAGGTACACAGCCGAGCCCAAGAATCTATGTGCCCAACGAGCGTTTTCAAATCCCCGGCATGGCACGCCACGAGGACTATGATACCATCATTCTGGGTACCTCCATGATTGAAAACTTTTCGGATAAATACGTCAGCGAAAAGCTGGGGGCCAAGGCGCTGCGGCTGCCCCTGAATGCATCCTATATCACCGAGCAGAAGATGATTCTGGATATAGCCCAGAAATACAAGGATGTGAAAACCGTTATTTGGGGTATCGACTATCGTACCGTGGACATCCCTTTGGGAGAGCTTTAT
The DNA here is from genome assembly GCA_023443745.1 of Bacillota bacterium. Classification (GTDB taxonomy): domain Bacteria; phylum Bacillota; class Clostridia; order DSM-8532; family DSM-8532; genus DTU059. Next base: position 8,913 of record JAEZTB010000026.1, on the reverse strand, counting down.
ACCAAGAATGTCAAGCTCCCGGAATACATGTATGATCAAAAAGTCATCAATGACTGGAAATACGTCGTCAACCACAATAACTTCTATCTGGCGTTGAAGCAATATCAAATGAGGAAAACGGGCGTTAATCCCTACAAATACTTTATAACCGACAGAGAAGTCCTTAATACCTGGAACTGGCAGCGCTTTGGCCGGGATCTTTTGCTGAAGGATTACAAGGACCTGTACCTAGGTGAGAAGGATGTTTTTGACAAGATCAACCACCTTCCTCTTGAGGTTATCCAAAAAACCGTTGATGAGGAGCTTATAAAAACCATCGAAAAATACCCTGATACGCGCTTTGTCCTTTTGTTCCCGCCCAAATCCATTCTCTGGTTCAAGCTTCTTGATCAAAAGAATATACTAGAGGACAAGCTGGAGGCTCTTACCTATGTGGTAGACAAAGCCACGGCCTACGATAATGTTGAAGTCTATAATTTTCAGAATGTCTTCGAACTCACCGAGGATATTGATATTTACCTGGATATCACCCATTACAGCAACAAGGGTAATACCTTCATGACCGATGCCATAGCCAAGAAACAATATATGACCAATCCCGAGAGCTTCAGAAGGGACTGTAAGGAGCTCATTGACAGAGTACGCTCGGATGAAATCAACAAGCTTGCTGAGAATGCACTCAAGTGATATACTCTTTGTGAAATTATGGGACAAGGAGCTCCTTAATGAAGCAAAAGAATACGAACCGAACCGTTATTATTATTCTACTGGCTATTTTCCTGCTGGCCCTGGGTCTCAGAGGACTGTATTTTCTAAAAGAGAAGGACAATATGTCCTTAACCAGCGACCCCAGAAACTATTGGCTCATGTCCCACCAAATCGTAGATAATGGCATATATGGCTATTGGTACGATGGCAATCCTTATGGGGGGAATCCCGGAATTTCCAACGCTCGGGTCATGCCCGGCTATCCATTGTTTCTTGCGGCGGTTTATAAGGTAGTGGGGGATAAGTTTCTCCAGATCACCGCAGTTCGTCTTCTTCAGATCATTGCAGGCAGTCTCTCTGTAATAGTGGCCTTTGCTTTCGTTAACAAAGCTTTTAAAAAAGAGGGAATGGCCCTTCTGGCCGCATTTTTCGTAGCTGTTTACCCGAGCTATGTCCTTTCCTGCATGCAGCTTTTAACAGAAATATTAGCTCTTTTCACCATGCTCATATATTTTTATCTGGTAGCCCTGGCCTTCGAATCTCGAAAAACGGGTCATAATCTTCTGGCCGGTGTAGCCTTCGGCCTTCATATCCTCATTCGTCCAACTCTTTTGCCCCTATTCATTCTGCCTTTTATGTTTATTATTTTAAACAATCTGTTTAACAGGAAGAAGTCACAAGGTGGATTTCCATTAAAATTGCTTTTCAAGCTCTTTTTAATGCAGACCATTGGTTTTGTTGCAGTCATGGCACCTTGGTGGATTCGAAATATCATGGTATTAGGTTCCTTTATTTTAACGGCAAAAGCCTCGGGTAACCCCTTGCTTGCGGGCACCTATCCCTACTTTCAGGATTATTTCAAGGATGTTACCGACAGTATCAGGGGTAACAACGAAAAGCAGCAGGCTCTGGGCATTCAGAGGATCATAAATGGCTTAAAAACGGACCCTTGGCTCTACATCAAGTGGTTTACCCTCGGAAAAACCGAATTATTGTTCTGGAAGCCCTTCCTCCATCATGTTGTTTCACCCGCATACAAGGACATGTATTTCTTTTCACACTTTTTTGTACTTTATTCGGGTATCTTGGGCATGATCTGGCATGCCATAAAGAGCAGCCGCGCCGTCTGGTTCTATGTGTACGGGCTGGCTATTCTGTGTTTGCAGCTTCTTTTTGTGCCTGATTCCAGATTTGCTTATCTGATCATGTTCTTTATCATGGTAGGAGCGGCTCATTTGCTATGTTCTCTGGCTGAGCTTTTTTCTAAGAAAATACTAAAGCGGGTGCACACGGATAACGCATGAAAACTTTGATTATTATTCCAGCCTATAACGAAGCAGACAACCTTCCCAAGCTCTTCAATTCCCTTAAGGAGACGGGGGAGGATTATGATATTGTGGTCATCAACGATTGTTCGAAGGATAATACCGAGGCTGTGTGCCGTGAGCATGGCGTCAAGGTCATCAGCCTGCCTGTCAACCTAGGTATTGGCGGAGCTGTCCAGACCGGTTATCGCTACGCTTTCTACAAGGGATATGATGCCGCTGTACAGGTGGACGGGGATGGTCAGCACGATCCTCAGTTTATCCGGTTCCTTATAAAACGCTTGGAAGAGGGTAATGATCTTTGTATTGGGTCCCGGTTCATTGAAAACGAGGGCTTCCAGTCCTCCAAGTCCCGGCGTGTGGGTATTAAGTATTTCTCCTGGCTCATCAGGCTTTTGACAAGGAAACGAATTACTGATCCAACCTCGGGTTTTAGAGCTTGCAACCGCAATGTGATACGCCTGTTTGCCAATGAATACCCCAAGGACTTTCCCGAGCCGGAGACCGTTGTGACGGTTCTTCGCAATAAGCTGAAGGTCACCGAAATGCCCGTCATCATGAAATCCAGGGAGGGAGGCGTTTCCTCCATTACAAACCGGAAAGCTGTCTATTATATGATTAAAGTGAGCCTGGCCATTATGATTGCGGCCATATCCAAGAAAAGCGTGGTGACAGAAAATGAATAATCCGACCCTGAGCAGCTTTTTAAATACGGTTCTCATTATCGGTTCGGTCTGCTTCTTCCTTTTTATAGTCAATATGGTCCGAACCAAAAAGCTTGAGCTTAAATACGCCCTTACCTGGCTTCTTACAAGTGTAAGCTTTGTGGTCATGTCCATTTTCCCCGGTACTTTATATTTTGTGGCAGAAGTGCTTCAGATCGAGCTGCCTGTCAACGCCTTGTTCCTCTGCGTTATTTTTCTGCTGCTCCTCATGGTTTTTGCTCTCACTGTTGCCGTATCCCGCCAGGCCAGCCGCATTAAGAAGCTGGTTCAGGAGATTGCGCTTTTAAAGGGAGAGCTGCAGGAGCTAGTAGGTAGGAAGGAAGAAAGTCACTAGGCTTCGCGTAGCCTATTACGGGTCGAGGCTTCTCTATTACATTATGATTAAATCTTTGATAAAGGCCTCCATGTTATGTTACTATATTGTCAGGAAAAGTCTGGACAAGCGAGGTCATGTATGTCGAAGAAATCTGCTAAATTAAGACAAGATAATCCGGGAAACCTTTACATATTGCCCATTGCCTTTGTTATTACCATAGTACCGCTGATCGTTTTTATGAAGCTGGTGAACTTAAGCCCCATTGAAATCAAAAACTGGTACGGGGAGCCCACTTACACCGATTTCTTTAACTATTACAAAAGTCAATGGCTCATTATAGGCACTGTCATGGCTGCTATCTTTTATCTGGTTCATACTCTTATCAAGGGCTTCGAGCTGAAAAAAAGCTTCTTCTATGTTCCAACCGCAATCTATGCTGTGCTTATTATTTTATCTACAATTTTTTCAAAAAACCCGCAAATTGCATTAAGAGGCTTTGTAGCCCGCTATGAGGGCATGCTGGCGCTTCTTTGCTATCTGGCTTTAATGGTTATCACTTATAACCTTGTGAGAACTGAATCTCAGATTAAGTTTCTTTTAGGGGCGCTTCTCATTTCGGCCTCTGTTATTGGGGTTATCGGGGTGTTTCAGTTTTTGGAGATGGATCTATTCAAATCCACCTTTGGCAAGCATTTGATCCTTCCAGAGGTTTACCATGAGATAGCTGATAGTCTCAGCTTCCGGTTTGAAAAAAATGCGGTTTACTCCACGTTTAGTAATACCAACTACATAGGCAGCTATATGGCACTGATGATTCCCATTGCTTTTGTGTCTATTTTTTACTTAAAGAAACCCTACTTAAAAGCAGGCTCGGCGTTATTAACCGTCGTTCTCATCATAAGCCTGTTTGGGAGCCGTTCCCGTGCAGGATTGGTGGGTTTAGGTGTTTCTGTCCTTCTTGCCATCATCCTCTTTAGAAAGGCCATTTTTAGAAGAAAGCTTTTAGTTTCGGTGGTAGCAGGAGCTTTCATTGTGTTGTTCTTTGGTATGAACTTCGTGCTAAAAGGAGCACTGACCGATCGAATTTTATCCGAGTTCACCCAGGATTCCAAGAATGAAACACAGTTCTTTGATCTGCAGGATATTATTATGGAAGAAAACAGCGCTTCTATAGTTAGCGCGACAGAGACTTTGGTTATGAAGATGAACGAGGAGTCCCGCCTGTATTTATATGACGGTGAGGACAAAGCCCTGAAATACGATATGGCTGATAATGCGGACGATAGTAGAACTATTACATTTGCTGATCCACAATACAAGGATTATGTCTTAGTTCTTAAGGGAGATGTCATTACTGTTAACCAAAAGCAGGTTCAGTTTAATTTAAGGGGCGAGGAAGGCTCGTTTAAGCTTATCGGGATAAACGGGGATGAACCAAACCAGATTAAGAAACCTGCTACTTTCGGATTTGCAGGAAATGAGCGACTCGGATCTGCCAGAGGGTACATTTGGTCCAGAAGCTTGCCCATGCTAAAAAAGGCTGTTTTTTTTGGCTATGGCCCGGATACCTATGCCATAGAATTCCCCCAAAATGACTATATAGGGAAGATCAGAGCCTACGGAACCGCTCAAATGGTAGTGGACAAGCCTCATGACCTCTATTTGCAAATTGCCTTAAATACAGGTGCACTTTCGCTTATTTTAGTTCTTGCTTTATGGGGCTTCTATGCGGTGCAAAGCATTAAGCTCTATATTAAGAATATGGATAATAGCTTCCTGAGCCTATCAGGAGCGGCTATATTCATAGCCGTTTGCGGCTATTTAGCGGCCGGATTCTTTAATGACAGTGTAGTTGGTGTAGCGCCTATATTCTGGGTTCTGTTGGGGCTGGGGTTTGTGTGTAATGGGGTTGTGAGGGGGCAACTTTCAATCAATAATCACTGAATTCAGCATATTGCTAAAGCATAATTAGTTAGGTCTCACGCAAAGCGATTGAGAGAAATGAACTTGCCAACACACAAATCAGCAATATCGATAAGATACCTTTCGACACGTTCAAAGATCCGAACCTATTCGACTATATAAGGTTGAATGACGAGTACCCTGAAATTGACTTGGAATCGACGGTTTTGCGGGAACTTGATTTTGTAAAGGGTTTGCATACATTGCCCGCTAGAAACGAATTATCGTTGACAGAGAGGAGTTCATTCGGATTTGCTTCATACATAAAGTTTGATGACAAAGCAGATAGAAGTAAAAATTACACGCTTTTTATAACGATACTAAATCCTCTAATATCAAGATCTTGTAGGGTTTTTACTCTACTATAGTGTAAAATACAGGATTATAAAACTGAAGCTTCCAAAATAGCTGTTTATGTGGTAAGAAGTAATATGTAGAATGTCCGTTGAAGAATGCAATAATTGGCATAGTATCTTCCAATTTGGGTTCTCTTGCCTAATCGTGTAGTAAGATATATACTTGACAAAGTGTCTGTTGTCATGCCTTTGGCTTTATGCGATGCTGCAAGGTAATTGATTAGTTAACCTTAAAATTATTTGTAGGAGAAAGAATATGGCGAAAGTTTCTGTGGTTATGCCTGTTTACAACGTAAATTTGCAGGTGTTGGAGTTTGCTGTCGAATCCATCTTGAATCAGACATACACAGACTTTGAGCTTATTATTTGTGATGATTGCTCTGATGAGCATATTTTTGCAGGACTGCAAGCAATTTGTGAAAGAGATCACCGAATTGTTCTGCTCAGAAACTCCACAAACCTTAAAGCTGGGGGAGCGAGAAATAAGTGCATTGAATGTGCCAAAGGAAAATATATTGCCATGATGGATGCGGACGATTATAGCTGTAAGGAAAGGCTTGAAAAGCAAGTCGCGTTTTTAGAAGCACATTCGGAATATGCTTTTGTTGGTAGCAGAGCAAGGTACTTTGAACGGGATACAACAGAGGATGGTGAATATTATTGGTTTTGTGAATTTCCTCAGAAAAAAGATTTTTTATTTACTTTGCCATTTTTACACGCATCAGTTATGTTTTGTGCGCAAGCACTTCAAGCGGTCAACGGTTATTCTCAAGAGCAGCGAGCCTATCGGTGTGAAGATTATGATTTGCTGATGCGGCTGTATGTAGCGGGATATATAGGTGTTAATTTGCGAGATGTTCTATATTTGTACAGGGTGGATAGGGAAACCTATCAAAGGCGCCAATATAGGTATCGCTTGAACGAAGTGTTTGTTAAGCTACTGGGCTTTCATCGGATGAGATTGATGCCTCGGGGAATACCGTACGCTTTAAAACCTTTGATTGTGGGCTTAATTCCGCAAACCATCTTAAAAAAAATTAAGAGACGATATTATCGGAATAAATAGTGAGGTAATTTTAGATATGCCGAAATTTAAAGGGTTAATTGCTGGGTTATTAAGGTATAAGGGCTTGCTATATGAATTGGTTATCAGAGATATTAAGGTTCGATATCGGCGCTCCTTCTTAGGTCTACTGTGGACGCTCTTGAACCCCATTCTGATGATGGCGGTTATGACGCTCGTCTTTTCAAACCTATTTCAGATTGACATAAAAAATTTCCCAATTTACTTTTTCTCGGGGAATCTTTTGTTTTCCTTTGTTACAGAATCGACTATCAATGGGTTACATTCCATTACCGGAAACGCAAGCCTCATAAAAAAGGTTTATATTCCAAAATACCTTTTTCCTGTTTCCAAGGTTCTATCAAGTGCTGTTAATCTGTCTTTTTCATTAATTGCAATGATGTTGGTCATGATTGTGACCGGAGCAAAGTTTTATGCAACACTAATTCTAACGCCGGTCATTGTTCTGTTTATCGTAATGTTTGCGGTTGGTCTTGCGATGATGCTCTCAACCGTTATGGTTTTTTTTAGGGATACGGCGCATCTATATGGCGTAATAACTTTAGCGTGGATGTATCTAACCCCCGTGTTTTACCCAGAATCCCTGCTTCAGGATAAGGCTGCATGGCTGCTTACAACCAATCCAATGGTGCAGTACATTCGGTATTTCCGCGAAATCGTGCTGTACGGAACTGTTCCTAGCCTTGAGCAGCATTTGATATGTTTGTCAATTAGTTTTGTAATTTTAGCATTGGGCATGCTGTTTTTCTATCGCAAACAGGATAGATTTATACTGTACATTTAGGAGGTGAGTTTACTTGAACGAAATCATAATAGAGGCGAAAAATGTTTCCATGATGTTCAATAAAAGCCCCGAACACATAGATAACATAAAGGAATACATGATAAGGCTCCTTAAAAGGCAGCTTATGTTTGAAGAGTTTTGGGCGCTTCAAGACGTTTCCTTTTCAATTGAAAGAGGGCAGGCGCTAGGCGTCATCGGCTTGAACGGCTCAGGTAAGAGTACACTGCTAAAAACTATTGCGCAGGTCATAAAGCCTACCCAAGGCAGCATAGCGGTCAAGGGAACGGTAGCACCTATGATAGAACTCGGTGCAGGTTTTGATGTTGAACTGTCTGCAAGGGAAAACGTATACTTGAACGGAGCTGTTTTAGGTCACAGCAGGGCGCATATGCGTGAACAGTTCGAGAGCATTATTGACTTTGCCGAGTTGTGGGAGTTTGTTGATCTTCCCTTAAAGAACTATTCATCAGGCATGGTGGCTCGACTGGGCTTTGCGATTGCGACTACAACGATACCGGATATTTTGATTGTAGACGAAATCCTTGGTGTAGGAGACCATAAGTTTCAGGAGAAATGTCATGAGAGAATGGAGAAGATTATTCAAAGCGGAACGACCATCATTTTTGTTTCCCATTCTATCGATCAGGTTATGCGCCTGTGCAGCCGAGCGATTTGGCTTGAGAAAGGGCGTGTTATGATGGACGGGAATGCGCAAGAGGTATGTGAGAAATACACCCAAAGCTAATCCAAGCATAGGTGTGTTCATGAGAGGAAAGAGAATGGCGTTTCATTACGAACTAGAACCCGGTCGTATTAGAAAGAAAAGATATGAAGCAGTAGGTATCGTTCCGCTTGTCAGCATCATCACACCGTACTACAATGCGGGGAAGTATTTTGAGCAAACGTTCAATAGCGTAATGAACCAAACGTTTCCGTGGTATGAATGGATTGTGGTGAACGATGGAAGCCCCGATGAGGCGTCCGTTGAGATGCTTGAAGAGCTTGCGCGGGAGGATGCCCGTATGCACGTGCTCCACCAGAAAAATGGGGGTGCAGTAAGTGCCCGAAAACATGGAATCCGGGAAAGTAAAACTGATATTATCATCTTTTTAGATGCGGATGATCTGATTGAACCGACCTATGTGGAATATATGTATTGGGCGCTCAAGAGAAACCCCGAAGCGATGTGGAGTTACAGCGATTCGGTAGGATTCGGGGGTTTAGAGTATGAATGGAAAAAAGAATTTAGTTCTGAAAGGATGCGCAAGGAAAACATTATAAGTTACATAGGCGCAATCCGAAAAGAGGTCTTTGACGATCCCGACATTTACACCGATGCCACAAAAAATCTTTGGGAGGATTATCAATTCTGGTTGAAAATGCTGGCTAAGAGCTACCGTCCTGTGCATGTGGAACTGGTGTTGTTTTGGTATCGTCGGTTGGATAGTGGCGAGTTATCAAAAATAGATCGTGATCCGGAGTTGAAAAAGCGGCTGCAAGTAAGTATAAAAAGTCTGGCACAAGCTGTCCCAGACGGAATACGTGCCATCACCTTTAACGGCAGGCGTGCAAAGGAATTCGAGAAACCGAAAAAATGGGCATGGGAAAGAAAGCTGCCTTTCGCAGAAGAAAAGATACGGATATTGATGCTCA
>JAEZTB010000024.1 GCA_023443745.1 Bacillota bacterium | reverse complement strand
AAAGGGCAACCTTGTAGGCTTTGCCAGTCTGAAACTGAACGACTGCTTTGTGATTGACGATTTCAAAATTTTGCAAAACGACAAGGGCATTTTTGTAGGTATGCCGAGCAAACCGGATAAGACCAGTAAGACCGGATACCGGGATACGTCCCGTCCCATCACAAAGGAATTTCGCGCCGAACTGACCGAAGCCGTGACAGCGGCCTACCATGCAGAGCTTGAAAAGTTGCAGACCCGCGCCGCTGCCATTGCTTCCCCCGAAAAGCAGTCTATCCCAAAACAACTTGCGGAGGGAGCCAAACAGGCGGCACAGGAGAACGCCGCCCGGCCTGCTCCGGTAAAGACAGGTAAAGCCAAAAATGCAGAAAGGTAACTTCGGGCCAACTTGGCCCGAAGTGGAATGGAGTTTTTATGTATCAACAACCGGAACAATCGCCGTGGGGCAAGGTGCAGACCTGTGATATTCTTTGCCCCGGCGTGTTTCTTGTGAGTACCGCCAGTCATGGCGGCACAATGGTTGCAAAGGATATGGCGGCGGTGCTTTCTCCTGCCGCTATCAAGTGCGGCTTTCGTCACAGTGGTTTTCTCTGTTTTGAGGAAGATACGCAGGAAGATGTTGCCCTGCGGGAGCTTTTGGATAAAAAGCTGTGGGCGGTTCCAGACCGTATAAAAGACAAGGCCGCCTTTGAGGAAAACATCAATCAATCACTTCGGGAACACAACCCGGACTATTGGCGGGTACGGCAGGCCGGATTGGAAAAGACCTCGGCCCGACAGGCTGTTCCCGCTCATAGCGCAGAACGATAATCAACTTTGGGTCAACTTGGCCCGAAGTCGGAAAGGAGGATTTTTCATTGGCCTATGTAAGCGTACCAAATGATTTATCAAAAATAAAAACCAAAGTGGCGTTCAATCTTACCAAACGCCAGCTTTTATGCTTCGGAGCGGCGGCGGTAGTTGGGATTCCGACGTATCTGTTTACCCGTACCGCCATTGGCAATACCGGGGCTATGTTTCTGATGATTGCCCTAATGCTCCCTTGCTTTCTCATTGCCATGTATGAGCGTGACGGACAGCCGCTGGAAAAGGTGATGCGGAATATTGTCCGTTCCAAATTCCTGTGGCCCCGCACACGCCCCTATCAGACACAGAATTTCTATTCCTACCTAAGCAATCCCGGAAAGGAGGTTTCACTCAATGGCACAAAAAACAAAACGCCCGCCCGTTCCCGTAAAAAGCGGAAAGCCTAAAAAGCGTGGGCCGCAGTCGGCACAGCAGACCATTCCCTACAAGGAAATGCTGAAAGACGGTATCTGCAAGGTGCGGGAGGGCTACTATACAAAGACCCTTTCCTATGAGGATATTAACTACGCTGTGGCTTCCAGTGACGACCAAAGCACCATTTTTGACGGGTACTGCGGCTTTCTCAACTATTTTGACAGTACCTTGCCCTTTCAGCTTTCTTTTATCAATCATCGCTCCCGCCCGGAGAACCGTTACAGCGTGAACATTTCCCCGCAGGACGATGATTTTAATAGTATCCGGGGCGAATTTACCGCCATGCTGGAAAATCAGATTGCCAAAAGCAACAACGGCATTGTCCGCTCCAAATACATCACATTCGGGATTCATGCGGACGGAATCGGAACAGCCCGGCCCCGCTTGGAGCGTATCGAAGCGGATATTGTGGGGAATTTCAAGAAGCTGGGCGTACAATCGGCAACCCTTTCCGGGCGGGAACGCTTGGAAGTGCTGCACAGCCAGCTTCACTCCGGAGGTCGGGAACCGTTCCGCTTTTCGTGGGATATGATGCCCAAAACAGGCATGGGGACAAAAGATTTTATTGCGCCAACGTCCTTTGATTTTCGCCAAAGCCGCGCCTTTCGTGTAGGGACTACATGGGGCGCGGCTCTGTATATGCAGATTATGGCTTCCGAGCTTTCCGACAAGCTGTTAGCGGAGCTTTTGGAGGTGGACGCGGAAATGACCATTACCCTGCATATCCAGACGGTAGACCAGACCAAAGCAGTGAAAACGGTCAAGGCCAAACTGACCGACATAGACCGTATGAAGATGGACGAGCAGAAAAAAGCCGCCCGGGCCGGATATGACATTGATATTCTTCCCCCGGATTTGCTCACTTACAGCAAGGACGCGGCGGCACTCTTGGCAGATTTACAGAGCCGCAACGAGCGAATGTTTCTTCTCACATTCCTTGTAGTAAACACAGCACCCACCCGCCAGCAGTTGGAAAATGATATTTTCACCGTGTCGGGCATTACACAGAAATACAACTGCTTTTTGAAACGGCTGGACTTTCAGCAGGAACAGGGCTTTATGTCCTCACTTCCTCTTGGGTATAACGGAATCGAGATACAGCGGGGCATGACAACAAGCTCTACGGCGATTTTCGTTCCCTTTATGACACAGGAGCTTCGCATGGGCGGGCAGGCATTGTACTACGGCATGAACGCCCTTTCCCATAATGTTATCATGGCAGACCGCAAAAAGCTGAAATCCGCCAACGGTTTGTATCTTGGCTCCACCGGCTCCGGCAAGAGCTTTGCCGCAAAGCGTGAGCTAATCAACGTATTCCTTGCTACCAAAGACCGCATTATTGTGGTAGACCCAATGGGCGAATACGCCCCGTTAGTCCGGCGGCTTGGTGGGGAGGTCATAGAAATATCGCCAAACAGCCCCCATCACATCAACCCAATGGACTTAAAACTGAACTTAGCCGGAGAGGACAGCCCGCTTTCTATGAAAGCGGATTTTTTATTGTCCTTATGCGAACTGATTATCGGCGGCAAGGAGGGCTTACAGCCTATTGAAAAAACGGTGATTGACCGTTGTGTGCGGCTGGTGTACCGGGAGCTTGCCCTTGGAATCGGGGACGGGAAAATGCCGCTTCTGCAAGACCTGTATAAAAGCTTGTGCCAGCAACCTGAACCGGAAGCCAGACGGATTGCAACCGCATTGGAGCTTTACTGCACCGGCTCCCTCAATATGTTCAACCACCCTACCAATGTGCAGACCGACAACCGCATTACCTGTATCGTGCTGAAAAGCATGGGCGAAAACTTACGCAAAATCGCCATGCACATCACAAACGAGCTGGTGACACAGGCGGTAGACGAGAATTTTTCCAGAAGTCTTGCGACCTGGTGCTACTATGACGAATTTCATATTTTGTTGCAGGACGCATTGAGCGCCAGCTATTTTGTGCGTGAGTGGAAAATGCTTCGTAAAAAGGGCTGTGTGCCGAGCGCGCTTACACAGAATGTGAAAGACCTTTTAGCCAGCCGGGAAATCGAAAATATCTTGGAAAATAGCGATTTCATGATACTGCTGTCACAGGCGCAGGGCGACCGGGCGATTCTCGCCAAACAGCTTGGCATATCGGAACATCAGCTTTCGTATATCGCCCACAGCAATTCCGGGGAGGGGCTTTTGTTCTTCGGAAATACCACCATTCCCTTTGTAGACCGTTTCCCCCGTGGGGAAATCTACAATCTGCTTACTACCCGCCCGGAGGACATCAGGGAGGCCCAAAATGCGTGATACGGGCAGGCCGGGCCGCTTGTGGTTTACGCCAAAGGGACAGGCGGCAACTTCGGGCCAACTTGGCCCGAAGTCAGGAAAGCTCCGACAGGACAGCAAGAAGCCCCGACCCTCGGAACGTCTGCGGCGTGACGGAGATCCACCGCCCGTTGGTGAAACTGCTGGAGTTGATTCACATTCTGGCTCTGCCAACAAAAAGGCGGAGCAGGACGGCAAGCGTATGGAGAAATCAAAGCTCCGCACGGAAAAGAGCGGCGAAAAGCTGAATACCGCCCGTGAGAAATTAGAGAATCAGAAGCTGCAGAAAAAGCCTGGCCCGATTAAAAAGGTTAGCCATGCCGCCGGGTATCAGTCATGGCGGTATGTGCATGGGAAAATTCATCAGGTGGAGCATGAAAACGTGGGAACGGAAGCCGCCCACAAAACGGAGCTTGCCGGGGAACATCTTGTCCGGGGCGGTACACGCTTTATCAAGCACCGTATCCGCACCCGTCCCGCCCGGCAGGTTCGCA
>JAEZTB010000006.1 GCA_023443745.1 Bacillota bacterium | reverse complement strand
CCGAGGGCGAACTCACTGCACCAGCTGTCGGCCACTGTGGCCGGTGAGCGCGTGGCCAAGGTTGTCCGGCGCAACGGCCGGTACATCGACTACGTGTGGGTCCCCCGGGGCACGACCGTCCTGAGCTGGGCAGTCGTGTCAGGCCCTGGCGTCGAGTGGCGGCGGGTGCACGGAAAGCGGGTGCCGGTCTGGACGGGCGTCGTCCCCTCCGACCACTCCCCGGTGGTCGCGAGGCTGAGCTACTCCTGAGCCGGTGACGCGGCGCGGGCGTAGCGTCCGGCGAGCGCGGAACAGGCCATCAGCTGGGCCTGGTGGAACAGCACCAGCGGCAGCATCAGCAGCCCGAGCGGCTGCCCGGCGAACAGCACCCCTGCCATCGGCAGCCCGCTGGCCAGCGACTTCTTGGTGCCGCAGAACTGGATCGCGATCGCGTCCGCCCGGTCGAAGCCGAGCCTCCTGGCCGTCCACCAGGTGAGCGCGAGCATCAACGCCAGGATCACCAGGCTGACCCCGAGCAGCACCAGCAGCGCCTGCCAGCTGGTCTGCGCCCACATGTTCTCCCGCATGCCGGCTGAGAACGCGGCATAGACGACCAGGACGATCGAGCCCCGGTCCACCAGCTTCAGGCCGGGGTGGGCCGCGACGAAGCCAGCCGTCCACCGGCGCGAGAGCTGGCCCGCCACGAACGGGACGAACAACTGCAGGACGATTTCGACGATGGTCGAGGTGGTGAACGCCACCTGGCCGGTGCTGCTCATGAACAGCCAGCACAACAGCGGGGTGAGGAACACCCCGAGGATGTTCGACGCGGAAGCGCTCACCACCGCGCCGGCGACGTTGCCCCTCGCGATCGAGGTGAAGGCGATCGAGGACTGCACGGTCGAGGGGACGAGGGTGAGGTAGAGCAGGCCGGCCTGCAGGCCCGGGGACAGCACGGCGCCGGTGAGCGCGACCGTGGCGAGCCCGACCAGCGGGAACACCACGTAGGTGAAGGCGAGGATGATGGCGTGCAGCCGCCAGTGCTTCAGCCCGGCGAGCGTCTCGGAGGGGCTCAGCCGCGCGCCGTAGAGGAAGAACAGTGTGGCGATCGCAACCGTGGTCGCGATGTCGAGCGCCTGGGCGAAGACTCCGGTGGCGGGAAGCAGGGAGGCCAGGACCGCTGCCGCGATGATCGCGAGCAGGAAGCGGTCGACCGGGATACGGGGGAGTCGGGACATCGGCGTCATCCTAGGGTGCCGCGGACTCCTAGGATGCCGGGATGGCAACTGTGATCCCGGTCGAGGACGCCGCTGACCCAAGGCTCGCCGACTACGTCGGGCTCCGGGAGGCCAGCCTGCGTCGGCTGCTCGAGACCGAGCGCGGGATCTTCATCGCCGAGGGGCACAAGGTGATCCGGCGGGCGCTGGAGGCGGGGTACCCGCCCCGGTCCTTCCTGCTGTCGCCGCGCTGGCTGGCCGATCTGGCCGCGCTGGTGGAGCCCCTGGACGCGCCGGTCTACCTGGTCAGCGAGCAGTTGGCGGAACAGGTCACCGGGTTCCACGTCCACCGGGGGGCGCTGGCATCGCTGCACCGGGTCGACCGGCACGGTGTCGCGGACGTGCTCGCCGGCCGCCGGGTGATGGTTTTGCAGGATCTGGTCGACCACACCAACGTCGGCGCCGTGATCCGCAACGCTGCGGGCCTCGGCTGGGATGGTGTGCTGGTCAGCGCGCACTGCGCCGACCCGCTGTACCGCCGCTCGGTGAAGGTGTCGATGGGCACGGTCTTCGCCCTGCCGTGGGCGCGGCTCGACCGGGACGTGCCGGTGGGGGATCTGCTGCGCGGCGCAGGCTACCGGGTGGCGGCGCTCGCGCTGCGCGACGATGCGGTGGACCTGGCCGAGTTCGCGGCCACCCTGGCCCCGTCCGACCGGCTGGCAGTGCTGCTGGGCAGCGAGGGACCTGGCCTCAGCGACGACTGGGTGGCCGGAGCGGACACGGTTGTACGGATCCCGATGCGGGCCGGTGTGGACTCCCTCAACGTCGCGGCGGCGAGTGCCGTGGCGGCCTACGCGCTGGCCTGACTAGCCGTCGGCGGACGTGCGCTTGGCGCTCACCGGCCAGTCGGCCGGGTAGAGGTGGGCGAGTTCCTCGTGCTGGGCGTAGAGCTTGCGCCGCAGCCGGGTGGAGAGGCGGTCACCAAAGACCGTCCCCGCCAGGTGGTCGGTCTCGTGCTGCAGGCAGCGGGCGAGCAGCCCGGTGCCCTCGACGGTCACCGGCTCACCCCAGGGGTCGACCCCGGTGCAGGACGCGCGATCCGGCCTGGCCAGCGGCTGGTAGCCGCCCGGTAGTGAGAGGCAGCCCTCCTCGGCCGACTCGAGGTTGCGCTTGTCGCCTTCGGGCAGCGTGACCACCGGATTGCACACCGCGCCCACCCGGTTCACGTCGTCCGCGTCGGGACAGTCGTAGACGAACAGGGAGAGGTCCACGCCGACCTGGGTGGCGGCCAGGCCGACACCGTGCGCGGCGGCCATGGTCGCGAACATGTCGCGCACCAGTTCGCG
>JAEZTB010000055.1 GCA_023443745.1 Bacillota bacterium | reverse complement strand
GTGGAGGAATTACTCTCACGAAAAACAATGAATGGCCGAATATATTTCAAAGTTCGGTGGAAAGGCTTTAAGAAAACAACGTTAGAGCCTCGTAGTAACCTAATTAAGGATATCAAGGATACCGTCTTAGCATTCGAAAGGAATGATAAAACGAAAAAAAATTAAAGGTGAAGAACTGATAATACCATTATATCATCTTCAATATTATTGTGTTTATCGATAAATATTTGTTCATTCTTTTTCGGGACCTTTTTAGGAGCCTTTGTAGAAACCTTTTTTACAGTTTCCTTTTTCATCGCAAGAAAACCAGCAGCTTTTATTTGTGTAATCAATTGATCGTAACGAGATTTATTATTATTAGATTCTAATTGTTTGATTTTAGCATGTAGTTGTTTGTTTTCTTCAGTGAGTCTTTTTAGTTCCGCGTCCTCTTCCTGAATACTTAGTTCTTGTTTTTCAATACCATGCTCAAGATCATCAAATGCGTATTTAGAAAAATCAGGTTTATCGTTAAATGGTTTACATTTGATATTTCTATATATGTCATAACCATCTAGTACTGATGTATTATAACCGCTATGTTCGAGACGATTATATAGTGTTGATCGTGGCTGACATCTTTGACTATTTAGATCGCAAAACTCTTTATACTTATCGAACAATACCTTTTTCTTGATATAATCGCTGCTTTTGTTCGTTTTCGTTATGAATCGTTTTATAAAGGTTTCTATTGAGTCCTCACTTTCTAATAATTCCTTTGTCCGGATCTTGAACTTATGGGGCATTTCTATTTTGTAATTTTTATAATATTCTTGGGAACCTTTAACGATCCAGCTAAAAGCCTCAGATAAGTATTTACCTTCGCATATTTCATTAACAAATTCAATATTTGAAGCGTCATTCTCATCGAAACATTGGTCAAAAAATATATATACTAATCTGTCCACAATGGATTTTTCCGCATTTAGTGGCGGCTTAAAGTTTGTTGCTAAGCATAATTTTGCCGGTGATTTGAAATTTACCGGATCACGGAATAAACCACGAGCATATATTTTATCTTCACCACTAATCATTTTAATATTTGATGTGTTTAATTCCATTTTATCAGCCGTGTCGCTTTCGGAATAACCCGCAACACGTTTACCCATCAAACTGAATAACTCAGGAGATGCACCACCCACAGAATTTTTTGCTTTAAATACCTCTGGTGCGCATTGTAAATAATATTGACCCAATATTTTGTCTAAAATTGTCAGTACTTTGGATTTACCATTTTTACCCATTCCATAAAACACAAAGAAACAGCGGGCATTTGTATTACCTGTCAACATATAACCTAAACATTTGCGGACAAATTCGCGCTCATCCTCATTCGGAAATAGATTTTTAAAATACTTGTCAGCGTTTGGCGTCTTTTCTGTATAGTTAACGGCACATTCAAAGGTGAACCTATCGTCCATCGTGCGGTCTGTAATTTCAAGTGTTTTTAAGTTAATCTTCTTTCCGTTCATGATTGGTAAATAATCATGTTTATCATTTAATTGTACTATAAAATCCTCATCATAAAGATTAATTAAAGACCTCTTCATTATGTCAGTCACGTAAGAGGTTTTATCAAAATCCTTAATAAGTGCCTCAATCCGGTTGTCTTTTAGATTGTTAACTAGTTGTTTGATGGTTTTGATGGACTTATCAAAAAACTTATGTACCTTTCCATCATATCTTTCTTTGTTCAACTCTTCCCATAATCTTGTATCATTATTATATACCATATAACTTGCCGTTTTGTTACCATATGCTTTAACATAATTCTTTACCGCTTTAGCGTACTCGTCGGCTTGTTCTGTGCGTGTCATCTCTACATAGTTACAAATGTCTTCAACTGTTTTGAACTGGAAACCTTGCATTTTATATATAATAACAATATATAATTATTTCTTTAAGTCATTTTAATGAAAATCTATATATATAAAGAATTGTTTAACACAGAAAAAACACAGTTGAAAAAATCATTAAGCTAGTCAAATTATCGAATATATAAATATGGTTCATATTGCTATATTCATTAAAATGCGTACGTTGAAAAATCATTTTTCTTGGTCTGAGTTACGGTGGGGTTTTTTGCCCTTTCTTCAATATCCGTTTTGCTCATATAATACACGTAGTAATAATCAAGATTACCGATAGTAGTATTATTTGTAAATCTTATCTCTTGTGTCTTATTATAAATATCCTCCGTGAAGTCATATATATGGATGTACCATAATTTCAATCCAGGGCTCCATTTAAAACCTAACTTTTTAAGGTTATCCTTCCAGGCATAGACACAGTAACAATAAATGCGACCATCAATGGCAGCTTTTACAACATCTTGGTAAGTTTTCATATTATTATAATATTAGATAATAATATTTCTTTAAGCCATTTTAAAAGAAATTTATATGATTATAATCAAAGTCGTTCGCCGGTTATCGGATCAAATACACCGCCAGCCTCTCTGTAATATTTATCACACTTAATATGCCAGATCGGGCCTGATCTTTTTTTCAGCCGTCTACCGCATTGAACACAATACCTCTTTGTTTGATTTAATGTTAATTCTTGTAAGGTATTCATTAAAGCTTCCATACTTTCTTCTCTCATCTCTCTGTTGATACCTAACTCTCTGTTTGCTACTTCTTGTAGTTTCCTAAATAATCCGTCTACATCTACCATATATACT
>JAEZTB010000041.1 GCA_023443745.1 Bacillota bacterium | reverse complement strand
CCCAAAGGGTCAGCTTCCTTTATCGGATAGGGGATGAGGCTCTGAATACAGAGAGCTTTACTATCAATGTCACCGATATTTCCGGTGCCGTGGACCTTTCGGGGAAAGCTCAGGAAGCTTCCGGAAGCGTCAGCACCTCAGTGAATATTTTGTTTGACCCAAGGCTTACCTTTGCTTACTGCGCAGAGCCTTCGGTCAGCCTCGAACAGGGTACCAGCCGCAATATGACGGCAACTGTCTCAATTCCTCTTAAACAGGATACTCGTCTGAGCAACTGGCTTTTAGAGGGCTTCCGGTTAAGTGAGGGTAATATCTCAACTGCGGTCAAGGCCAGAGCAATAACCACGGAAGGTGCTATTGATATTCCGCTGACGGTACAAACAGAAGCAACACGAGTTAACGGACTTACAGGCTCTTTCACAGCACCCGAAAACAATACAGGCGAGGATGTATTCTATACACTGGAAATTTATTTGGATAGCGGCAGCGGATATAAGCTGGTCGATAGCATCGTTACGATCTATGCCGTTCAGCCCCTCATACTTGTGGATGACGAAACTGATATTACCTTAGATTATACCTATTGGCCCCCTAGTAACCAAATTTCTATAAATGCAGGAGGTTCCCTTTCTCTGGGATATCACCTCAATGTAGATGCCACTTGGATAGGCCCTGAATACTTCACTTGGTCCAGCAGCGATGAAAGCATTGCTGCAATTGATGAAAATGGCGCGATTTTATTAAAGGGCTCCGGTGAGGTCTACTTTACCCTGACCGTGACGAATCCTCTGAACGAGGATGAGGTAAGTGTTAAAAGCCACACTCTTTCGGTGCTGGAATCTCAGGATTTCTACCTATATGTGCCAAACGGCATTAAAAATCAGGACCTCCTGATAGGCAGCGATGCAAAAATCAGCTTTTCCTCCAACCTGGCCGATCGAAACGACCTGTATGGCGGCTCAGGAACGGAAACTGCGTACACCTTAACGCTATACGAGGTGGTCTATGAAGATGGCTCCATGAAGAAAGGCAGCATACTGTCAACCGAGACATTAAAGGCTACTGCACAAGCGCCGCTGAATTCTTATACTGTGCCCGGAAGGCTGCTTACAAAAGTCACCGAAAAGAACAAATACGGTTACATACTCGAAATCAGTGCTAAAGACATGCAATCAGGTATCACGATGACCGCTGAGGCCAATATCCGGATACGTCAAATACCTGCAAAGGCTTCTTTAATGCGTCCCCAATCGGTATTCCTACTGGACAGTGCCCACAGCTTCACAGTGGTGTGTGACATCGAAAACAGAACCTCCGAGACCCAAATTTCACTCACAGTTACAAAAAACAGCGATACCACTCCCGTTGCATCAGTGGAAACCTCAGGGGCAATCGAACCTGTGGCTGTAAATATCAGCACCGTTGACAGCAGGCGTCTTATGGATGTTTATACTGTGAACCTCAAAGCGAAGAACCCTTCAGATGAGGCATGGTCCTATGATTCTTACTGCGTCTATGTCTATAACGCTTCTGCCATGAAGATACTTGTGGATGGCTCTCCGGTGTATGCTGGAATTATAATGGGCTACGATTTTGAAGACGGAGAGGTTATGAGAACTATAAACTTTCTCCAGAATCGTTACATGTTTGGAATGGAATTGATAAAATCGGTAAGACTTGATGACAAATCCTATGCATGGAGTTCAATAGCCGACCGGGTTACATGGAAGGTGGAAGGTGAGAGTGTTTCTCTCTGGCATGACGGCAAGCGTATCAATGATGAATACAATCCCGTACTCCTTCCGGGAACCCCCATTGTTTTAATCGGGGATGGCTCCGGAAGCTCTGTAGTGACTGCCACCCATACTCTTACAGGAATGACCAAATCCATGACTGCAACAACAAAGCCATTGAACGACAAGCTTTATTTTTTCAGAGTCTATCCGAATGTACCCTGTAATTTGGTTTATACCAATGGAAGGGGTGAAACAAAAACAGTGGCATTCACAGGAGAGGTAGGTGTTTATGAGGAAACCGGTATCAGAAGTTCTGTTGACATCTTCCCGACAGGCAGTGCCGAAAATGTATATGGTTCTGAGGATATCTACTATACGGAATTGATGGCAAATCAGAATAGCGCAAGCGCTTTTAACCTGTACCCGGTAAATACTGTGAAGCTTCCGGAAAAACACTTAGGTCTTACTTTAGAGCTTTATGATGAGACCACTGGCTCTCCCTATATCCGTGATATTGTGGTTCGGGGAGGGGCCTATTTAAACAATAAGTACCAGGAAAAAACAACGATCAACGGGAAAATGGGCAATACCGACCAAATCATGGGAGCATACGCGGAGGGCTTTTATGGCATTCCTTTTGACCCATCCGATTTTACTGACAAGCTTGAGCCTTCGGATGAACTCAGCTATGTATTAGAAATAAGCTTTCCTGATAACTCACATTTGCCTTTTTACATAAAGATTGATAATGATGCGATTAAGGAAGCTAGAAGATCTTCTTTTGGAGATGTTTACCTGAAACAGGGAATAAAGCCTTCGGATGCATCTTCAATACAAAACAGTGCCATAGTCATTTCTCAGACCATCACCATTGACGGGGAGGAAAAATCCATCGCCGATCGGATCGTTATAGCTCAAAAGCCTGAGAGCGCTGTCCTGGATATGGTAGTGATGATACCGAAATTCAAGGACACTGACTATATATTACTTATGTTGGATTCCACCGGTTCTTATGGGTATGTGTCATCAATGGGTGAAGTAATGCACGCATATCCATTCTCTGATAACGTAACCTTGCATTTTGTCTGCGATATAAGATCGATGGTTTCTTATATTTCGGGCACCAAGTATTGGCCGGGGGAAATACACCGTTTTTATCCAGTAATCAATGCCTTTGACGGTCATGAGCAAATAAAGCTCTCAAAATTCATTGAAGTTCAGGATCTTTCACGAGTACCCAATATGGAGGGTTCGCTGGAAAGCAATACATATGGTGAGGAAGGAGATCTTTTTAAACTCTACAAGTCATTGTGGGATCTGACAAAGAACGCCGGGAATGTTGGCTTTAATGAAAATAAGGATGCTGTGAAGGATGCACTTGGGATCCTGTCGGGGCATTATCTTGATACGTCTTCTTTAGGACTTGAGATCCAGGCTACTGATGATCCGTTGGTTTACAAGGGTATTATCCGGTTTGCCGTCGGAAGCTACAGCAAGGATAACCCTTCAGGGGTTTTTGTGGGAAGCGGCGAAAAATCAAGCTTCAACTTCTTGCCCGGATTCAGCGATGTGAAAGCAATGGCAAAGGGTGAATATCTTAAAAAAGCCAAGGAAGAGATGAATAAAAACCGTGGGAAGTATAAGAGATACGGCGGGGGTGCTTACATAGAATGCCTTGTTTATTTTGATGCTGAGGTACAGAGATGGAAACTCAGCCTCATGTACGGGGACTTTTATTTAGGTGCCGGAGGAACCTACTATTATGATTATAACGGCTGGGTATCATTCATACCGGTTACAGCCACATTCGAATACAATATGACTGCTGAAGTCGGGCTTACCATACTCAACAGCCAGGTCAGAAAGGAGACGGCCTATATTTCGCGTTTACGCCCGGTGTTTTCAATATACGGATTTGGTGGCGTGGGCTTTGAATATAGATTTGCGTCATTCAAGGCCGGGGGCTACGGCTTTGTCGAGCACGAGCAGAACCATCTCTGGTACACCGACAGCAACGGACTTAAAATGGACGGACAGCAACTGAAAATTAGAGGTGAGGTTGGTGTTGAGTTTAAATTAAAGCTTGGAATCATAGGGTATAATGACAAATACGTTCTGGCCGACTATGAAAAGAGCTGGAATTTTAATGATTACAATAAGATCCAGCGGAAGATAGCCGATAACAGAAACGAGAAGGTAAAAGGATTTCTGGCTTCTCCTGATGGAAGTGAATATGAGTATGCCGTTCTTGTTCCTGTAGAGGAGAGTATTGCTTTCGAGGATCGTTCCTACCTGGAAGCCTATGAGCGCATATGGGGGTCAACAGGGGCAGGAAGGAGAATGCTTGCTCTGATGTCTTCCGAGGACTTGAAGACTATTTGGACCAATGCTTATCCTGACGCCACTCCCCAGCTATCTGATGACGGTGAGATGATGGTTTACCTGTCCGATATGGGTAGTGAAGATCTTTCAGACACTGCCATACTTTTCGCAGTGAAGGATGGAACAGGCAGCTTCTCTGAAGAAGGAACAGAAATTGATGCATCCGACTATCCTGACAGTACTCCTGCCTTTTCAGGAACTAAGGAAGGTGCTTCAGCCGCCTGGGTAAGAAGCTTTACAGATATAAGCGCCGAAGCAGG
>JAEZTB010000011.1 GCA_023443745.1 Bacillota bacterium | reverse complement strand
GCAGCTGCTCCCGGGCCTCCCTCCCATGCTTTACCTTATAACAAACCCTCTATACTTTTGCTAGGCAGCAATAAGCTATGAGTACAACGTTCTGCATATTGGGTGCATAATTTGGAGTGGATTTTTTCGGAGTACAAGGCGGAGGAAGGAGGAATAATCGCTTTATTCCGACTAACGACCACGCAGTAATCCGGAAAAAGACACCCAAAGGATGTGCCCTGAATATGCAGAATGTTGTACTATTTAGTTCCTGCATGGTCAAGCGCTTTTAAAGGGTGCGTTTGTCCAGCCTACAAGGGAAACACCCTCCTGCTCTATGGTTTTCATCATCTCATCATCTAGCAGAAATTGATATTCCCAGATACGTTTTTGCCATTCCGGATTATTTGACATGAACATTCTGTTTTCCTTGGATGGGTGCAAAAACAACTCAGTTACACCCTCCTTAAGGCTTCTGATGACATTGAGATAGAATGCCTTTAGATTTTCATAGGCCTTTATTTCCTTTATTCCAAAAGGACTGGTCATGATATCATCAGGTAAAGCTATTCCCATTTTCTCCGCAGCGGATATAGCCTGGCTGTGCATGGCTTCTATTTCAGGGGGGACCTGCCCCCCGAACCGCTCAGCCATAAAAGTCCTTGACTTTGGCAATCGAAAGGGCAGCCCATGTCTGGCACAAAGTTCAAAGGCTTCCTTAATAAAAGGCTTCCCGGTAAGCCCGTATAGTGTTCCGCAGTGACTGTCCGCATGGGTCGGCTGATATCCCTGATTAGCCACATAATCGTATTGCGCATTTATCTCAATTGCCACCTCATCGCCCTTTGCCCTGCTGTAAAAGCGGCTTAATTCATGTTGAAATTTCCCCTCCTCATCCAGAAGGGAGGAAACCTCCGAGGCAGGCGCAATACTGTTCCATCGGTCATAGGAATGGTCTGAATTAAGGGTGATATGCAAACCCATTTTAATTCTTCTGTTGTTCTTTGCACGATCAATAGCATCCAGGGATGCTTTGGCAGGAGTAATCACCGTTGTGGAGGTGATCCGTTCTTCATTGAAGAGATGCTCAATGGCTTCATTAGTCTCCTGGCAAATTCCAAAATCGTCTGCATTGATAATAAGATATCTTCTTGGCATGGCTACTCCTTTCTGCCTTTTTTGTTTTCTCTGCTCGATTGCTATCCCTGCTTTTCAGAATTCTCTATTTTTGAATCAGAAAAGCTTAGAAACCGGGAGAAAACAAAGCTGATGACAACCAGGATAAATGGGAAAAGGGCCAACAGGAACCTTGCGGCACCTCCAGGATTCAAACCGGGAACATCCCCGCTTTCAAATCCGTAAACCCTGTAGACAAGAAAGAAGGCAAGGCTTGTAAAAAGGCCGTTCAAGCGGTTCATGAACCCTGATGCGCTTGCGAAGATAGCCTCCCGCTTGATGCCCGATTTAGCGGAGTCTTCATCAATAATCCTTGCCCCTATAAGGTCCATGGTGGCAATGACACCTGCAAAGCCCAAGCCCACGAGACTGCTGGCAAGGATTGCCGTTATAAGGGAGTTGGCAAGATAAACAGGAATGAAGCCTATCCCAAGAACCACTAACGCAGCACGCCATATGGGGACAACCGTATACTTTTTAATGAGCTTTGCCCATATAGCCACCGCTCCGATTGCAATAAAGAGAACTGTTGCAAATAAAAGGGTAGATTGATTATCCGGGATTTTAAGAGAATACTTGGCATAGAACGGTATAGCCTGCAAAACCAAGGCCATGGCCGCGCTGTAAAAGGCATTGGCAAATCCTGAAATCCAGAATTTTTTGTTTTTAAACAGCATTTTTAAGCTGTCCCATAGCTGAGGCTTCTCAGTTTTCAAGTTGTCTATATTTTCATGGCAGCCAAAGGTTGAAAAGAGAATAACCGAGGCACCCAATATTCCGTAAATGACCGCTGTCAGAGGAAAACCGATGAGATTTGTGACCATTGGCGTAAGTGCAATGCTTATAACCATGGCAACTAGCTGGAAGGCCTGCCTCATGGCGTTGGTGCTGGCCCGTAGGGCGTCACCCTTGAAAAGATCGGGGAATAACGCGCCATAATTGGCATTGATCAAAGAATCCAAAGTTCCGGTGAGTATGTACATCAGCAGAAAATAGACAAAAAGTGAGTTTCCTTCAAGAAAAGCCGGAGGATTGTAGAAGGCTACCAGACCCAGTGCCAGTAAAGGTGCACCAATAACCAGCCAGGGCCTCCTTCTGCCCCATTTGGTACGCGTCCTATCTGAAAAATATCCATATACTGGATTGTCAAGGGCATCAATAAAGGTATAAATAAGCAGTACCAGAGAATAGGATGCTGTACTTAGGCCAAGCTGATCTACATAGTAAATGGCCGCATAGGTTTTGAACATGTTAATGGGTATAGAAGTGCCGAACATGCCTATGGCATAGCGGATCGGACGTGTTTTTCTCAACTCAGAGTCCATATGGTTTCTCCTTTCAATCTTTCATAATATCCAGAAGCATATGAATAGCAGCTTGAATTGCGGTTAAACAGCCCTTTAAAGTGAAGCACATGAGATACACTTTCATTGTATGACAAAGGAAAAGAAAATACCAGCCATCAGGCCTAATGAAAAGGAGAGATGTGTGGACATAAAGCCCATATAGAAATTATTACCTTCATATTACAATTTTCTTAAAATCCATGATGAAATATCTGGCAATCTGAGTTTTCCTGCTAGAATACAGATAGGAGACCGTACAATAAAACATTTGGGAGAATGGCATGAAAAACATCAAGCAACGCATCAAGAAATTCATCATTATCTTATTGATCCTCACGTTCAGTTTACCTGCATTTGCAGACACTTATGTCCCAGCCCTAACTGAAAAAAATAATTTTCGGGGGTTATGGGTAGCCTCGGTTGTCAACATCGATTATCCGTCAAAACCGGCGGCCGATGTCGAAACGCTGAAGGCTGAGGCAATAAAAATATTGGATTTTGCCAGGGATACGGGTTTTAATGCTGTCTTCCTGCAAGTCCGGCCTGCGGCCGACGCCCTCTATCCATCTCAATACTTTCCATGGTCCAAATATTTAACAGGCAAACAGGGTCTTGCGCCTGATAACGCTTTCGATCCCCTGGCATTCTGGACCACCGAAGCTCACAATCGCGGTCTAGAGCTCCATGCATGGATCAATCCTTACCGGGTAACCAAGAAGGCTGCCGGAGAACCCGTTCACGATTTTGCCTCTCTTGCGCCTAACAACCCTGCCCGACTTAATCCCAGCTGGGTGGTCAAGCATTCTGACGGGAGCCTCTATTTCAATCCCGGCCTTCCCGAGGTCAGACAGCTCATTATCAACGGCGTTCTTGAGATTATTCAAAACTATCCTGTGGATGGCATCCATTTTGACGATTATTTCTATCCGGACAAAAGCTTCAATGACAAAACAACCTATGATCAATATAAAACGGCAGGCATAAGCCTTGACGACTGGCGAAGAGAAAATGTCAATACACTGATCCGCAATGTATCCCGGGCTATTAAGAATACCGGAAAAAATGTCCGGTTCGGTATCAGTCCCTTCGGCATATGGGCCAATAAGGCCTCAAATCCGCTTGGAAGCGACACAAAAGGTATGGAATCCTACTATAGCCATTATGCCGATTCACTTAAATGGGTCAAAGAGGAAATGATCGACTATATTACACCGCAGATTTACTGGAATATCGGTTTTTCTGTGGCCGACTATAGTAAGCTGGTGTCCTGGTGGGAAAAGGCCGTTTCGGGCACAAAGGTAGACCTCTACATAGGCCATGGGGCCTACAAAGCGGGAAGCTCCGACCCTTCCAGCCCGTGGTACGGCACGGTAGAATTGGACAAGCAGCTCCGGCTCAATGTAAATAGCTCTGAAATAAACGGAAGCATTTTTTACAATTATAAATCCCTGGTCGATAAGCCTGCATTATCTGCAACCATTAAGGCTGTTTTTGAGCAGTTGGACGGTAAAGCAACCGGGATTCCCGTAAGCATTGGCCGCCCTTCGGGCAATATCCGCACAAGCCTGGACAAGTATTATATCAGTGGTTCCTCCAATCCCAATAAACCCTTGTACTTAAATGGACAACTAGTGGAGAACCGATCCAGCCAGGGCTATTTCGGGATTCTGGTTTCCCTCGAAAAGGGTGCCAACAGCTTTACATTATCTCAGGAAGGTTCCTATGCCACATGCAACATCTATAGGGAAACAAGCTCTTCAGGTCCGGCTAAAATGAGCAAGATAGAAATTCCTTCCTCCTCAACATTCCCGCAAGCTCAAGAGTACCGTATGCCGGGTGAAAAAATCACACTGTCGTGCCAGGCTCCCATAGGCTCCAATGTCACTGTTAAGCTGGGTGGAAAAAGCTACACCATGAAACCTGCAACGTCCACAGCCCCGGGCTCGGGGCTCTATGCCACAACCTATACCTATGTATACACCATCCCTTCCTATAACGGAAATCCACGTATCATTGATCTTGGTATACCGGTTTATACACTTAGTTATAAGGGAACAACGAAGACTCAAAAATCATCTGCAAAAATAGGTGTTATCATGAAAGGTGCTCCTTATTATGCAGAGGTGACCGAAGCGGTGATTGATACCTATGAAGCTCCCGTTTCGGGTAATGGCGCTTCTTACGAGCTCTACAAAGGAATGGTTGAATCTGTTACCGGCATGACAGGCAGCTATGCCCGTTTATCCTCGGGCCAATGGGTATTTAAAAGCAAGGTCAAGCTCTTTACTACAAAAACAGCAAATCAACCTGTTGTTAAGAAAGCAGAATATAGTGTGGGTGATAAATGGGATACCTTAAAGCTGGACCTCTCCTCTCCCGCAACAGCTTATGCCGATTTTGACGGTGTCTCTCTGAAAATCAATGTTTCGGCAAGCTCAACGGCAACGCTGCCCAAGCTTAGTGAAAAAACCCTTTTTACAAAAATAACGACTGAAAAAAACAGCAACGGTGGTACTACCTTCACTCTAACACCTAAGCAAAGCCAAAGGATTGAGGGGTATTATGTTGAAAAAACAGCCTCCGGCCTTGAGCTTAAAATCAAGCGAAGGGTTCTCCTGAATGGTGATGACGCACCTCTGTTAGGTATAACCATCATGCTTGACCCAGGGCATGGCGGAAGTGAATCCGGTGCCATCGGGCCGCTTGGAATGAAGGGTGCAGAAAAAGATATCAATCTCAAAACGTCGCTTATGCTGAAAGAAAAGCTTGAAGGACTGGGCGCTAAGGTTCTGATGACCAGATCTTCCGATACCACCGTATCTCTTGCATCACGCCTTACTGCTTCCAGAAATGCAAGACCGGATCTTTTCATCTCCATTCACGCCAACAGTATGGCTGATAATGTGGATATATCTAAAATAAACGGCTTTTCGATCTTTTACAGGGAAGCACTGTCCAAAGACTTTTCCAAAATGGTGTATGATAGCGTTATAATGGACTTGAACCGCAATAAGCATGGCGTTAACAACCGTAACTTTTACGTGACCAGAGGAACATGGTCCCCGTCCTTCCTTATTGAGAGCGGATTTGTTCCCAATCCGACCGAATTTGAGTGGCTGACAGATGAAAAAGAACAAGCCAAGCTTGTCAATAGTATATCAGAAGCTATCATAAAGTACTTTATGAACTGATGCCCGTTTTCACTGCATAAAAGATAAAACAGAGGGATAAGCACTATTTGAAAATTAACATTTCAGATAGTGCTTTTTTCTTGTTATGGGTCTAGGCTTGTGACTTTCTTCAAGCTTGCGGACAGGTAAAAATTAGATTAAACTAATGCTATAGGTGGTTTTTCATGGAAATGGAAGCGTTTAATAAGGAGGCTCAAAGGTATGATTGACTATCAGGATGGGATATTCCGCCTGACAACTCAAAGCACCAGCTACTGGTTTCGTATGACCCCCTTTGGACATCTGGAGCATATTTATTATGGCGCCCGCCTCAAAACACAACCTCCGGATGGGCTGCTGCTCAAGCGTACAGCCGAAATCGGCAGCAGCGTGTGCTATGACCCTTCAGATTCCACCTATTGTCTTGACAACCTTTGCCTGGAGTGGTCCGGAATTGGTCGGGGAGATTTCCGTCACTCGCCTGCCGAACTGAAAATGCCTGACGGTACCTTTGTCTGTGATTTTATTTACCGTTCCCACCGAGTACTTCCCGGATTTGTTCCCATGGACTCCCTTCCTTCAGCTTACGGTGAGGAAGCAGACTGCCAGACTCTGGAGCTTACTTTAGAAGATGCATCCACCCATGCGGTGCTTCATCTGTATTATACCATTTATGAAAAAGTCAACGTCATCACCCGTCGAGCTGTGCTGACCAACCTTAATAAAAATCCCCTTATTATCCGCAGACTCATGAGCATGATGGTGGATTTACCAAACAGAAGCTTCCTGCTCATGACCTTTGACGGCGGCTGGATTAAAGAGGGCCATCGCCATGATCGTCCGTTGGAATACGGGCTTTATGTCAATTCTTCAACCACCGGTGCCAGCAGCAACCGACACAATCCGGGACTTGTTCTGGCCGAAAAAGGAGCCACTGAGCAGCAGGGCAATGTATACGGCTTTAACCTGGTTTACAGCGGTAACCATTACGGTGCAGTGGAGCTCTCAAACCACCAAATAACCCGGGTTCAGCTGGGAATCAATCCCCATTGCTTTGAGTGGACCCTAAAGGAGGGTGAGCGCTTCGAGACACCCGAGGCTATCATGACTTTCAGCTCCGAGGGGCTCAACGGTATGAGCCACAACTTCCACGACTTTATCAATAACCATATTGTAAGAGGAGATTGGAAGAATAAAGAGCGGCCTGTTCTTTTGAACAATTGGGAAGCCCATTTTTTTAAGTTTACCCAGGGCAAGCTTCTACGGCTAGCGCGTAGGGCCAAGCACCTGGGTGTCGAGCTCTTCGTCCTGGACGACGGCTGGTTTGGCAAGCGCGACAGTGATACGGCAGGTCTTGGGGATTATACCCTCAATCGAAAAAAGCTGCCCTATGGGTTAACACACTTCGCAAAGAAAATCCGTAAAATGGGTATGTCCTTCGGACTCTGGTTCGAGCCTGAAATGGTCAATGCAGACAGTGATCTTTACCGAGCCCACCCCGAATACGCTGTGCAAGTTCCAGGGAAAAAGCCTACTCTGGGGCGAAATCAACTGGTACTGGACCTATGTAATCCGGAAGTCAGGGATTATATCGTCTCATCTGTAAGTCGTATTTTGGATGAAAATGATATCTCCTATGTTAAATGGGATATGAATCGCCATATCAGTGAGGCCTATTCCCCTCATTTGACCAACCAGGGCGAGTTCTTTCATCGCTATATATTGGGCCTTTATGATATCCTCGAAAGAGTTTTCAGGTCCCGGCCCCATATTCTTTTGGAAAGCTGCTCCAGCGGCGGCAACCGGTTTGACCTGGGCATGCTGTGCTATTCACCTCAAATTTGGGCTTCCGATGATACTGATCCCATAGAGCGTTTGAAAATACAAGGAGGATTATCCACCCTTTACCCCCTGTCCACCTGGGGAGCCCATGTATCCAGCGCTCCCCATCAGCAGACCCTGCGTAATACTCCACTGACAACTCGGTTTAACGTAGCCTGCTTCGGCTGTTTGGGCTATGAGCTGGACTTAAAATATCTGACCCGGGTGGAAAAAAGGGAAATCAAAAACCAGATTGATTTTTATAAGCTGCATCGTAGAACCTTTCAATTCGGACGCTTTTACCGGTTACCCGCCCAAAAGGAGAATAAGGTTCATTGGCAATGCATGGCAAAGGATGGCAGCATGGCTTTAGCCGGCTTTTTTCAGACTATGTCCGCCGCCAGCGAAGGTTATGATTTTCTTCCTTTGACACATCTTGAGCCTGATGCGCGCTATAAAGTCAGTACCCGGCCTCAAAGCCTTTTTATCAAGAGATTCGGTGAATTGGTCAAGCATATTCTGCCTTTTTCATTAAATCCGGAGGGATTGATCCTTCGTTCCGCTAACAAGGTCTACTGCCTGACTGACTGTGTAGAAAGCTATGAGGGCTACGGCGATTTGTTAATGGCAGGACTCATGCTTAATAATCAATTCATAGGCAGCCACTACAACCCCAATACCCGCCTTCTTGGAGATTTCGGGTCAAATTTGTATGTCATTGAAAAAGTTATAGATAGAACTGGGGAGGTTATTTCATGAAAAACGTATCAACCCGCAATCATTATACCTTTGGTCTCGGCACTATCGGGAGGGATATGCTCTATTCGCTTGTGAGCATGTATCTTATCTTTTATCTCACCGATATTCTGAACCTACCTGACGCCACATTATGGTGGCTTACCAGCATTCTGCTCATAGCCCGTATTTTTGATGCCGTCAATGACCCCATTATGGGTGTTATTGTGGACAACACCCACAGCAGGTTCGGAAAATTCAAACCCTGGATGGCCATTGGCGCTGTCCTGACCGGTTTATTCACGGTGCTGATGTTTACTGATTTCGGCCTTAGAGGAACAGCTTACCTTATCCTGTTTGCAGTGATCTATCTGTTATGGGATTTAAGCTTTACCGCCAATGATATTGCCTATTGGTCCATGCTTCCTACCTTGAGCATGGATCAGAAGGGACGGGAAAAAATCGGTGCTTTCGCCCGTATCTGTGCCGATGTAGGCCTTTTTGCCGTTGTTGTGGGCATCGTTCCCATCACCAAAGCACTGGGAGATGCACTGGGAAGCATGTCGAAAGCTTATTTTGTTTTTGCCATCGCTGTTTCGCTAATCATGATAGCAGGCCAGTGTATTACGTTGTTTGGTGTCAAAGAATTAAAGGGCGTCTTCCTGAAAGATGAGCAAACGACCCTTAAGGGACTGTTCAGCATCATTTTTAAAAACGATCAGCTTCTGTATACCGCCATCTCCATGTCCTTGTTCATGATAGGCTATATGACGACCACCTCCTTCGGCCAGTATTTCTTTAAATATGCCTATCGTGATGAGAATATGTATTCCATATTTGCCCTTGTCCTGGGTGTATCTCAGATTACCGCTCTAATCGTCTTCCCCATGTTCAGCAAAAAATTCAGTCGGAAAGCCCTTTATGCCGGGTCAACGGTAATGGTCGTACTGGGTTATGTGATCTTCTTCCTCGCACCTATGAATATGCTGTTCATTGGCGCGTCGGGTGTGATCATCTTTTTGGGAGAAGCTTTTATTCAGCTTCTGATGCTCATGTTCCTGACCGATACCATTGAATACGGGCAATGGAAGCTGGGTAAACGGAACGACAGTGTTACCTTATCCCTTCAGCCCTTCATCAATAAAATCGGCGGAGCCATTGCCAGCGGAATTGTGGGCGCTACGGTGATTCTCTCCGGCATCAGCCGGGCCGAAACACCGGCCGATGTCACACCCCAGGGCTTGCTCCTTATGAAAACCGCCATGCTAGGATTGCCCCTGTTGTTTATATTGGCAGGTTACCTGCTTTACAGGTATAAATATAAAATTGATTCCAAGATGTATCAGGAGATACTTTCCGACTTGGAAGCACGGGGCGACATCAAGCTTGATAAGCAAGGCTGATTATACTGACATCACCGGTTACCTATGAAACGTTTCTGCGGGAAACGTTTCTTTAATCAAAGATTTCGAACCGGAACCGAGTCAGTGAAACTCGAGGAGGGGGGCTAGCCCCCTTCCTTGAGTTTCCATAACCCTCAACCGAACATTTCCCCAAGATGAGCCTCCAGACCCTCAAACCAGAAGGATTGGGCTATTTCATCATTTTTATAGGTTATATGTGTGTCGATTTGACAATCTTCAAAGGCATAAATTAATAGGGTTTTATTCTTCGGATCCACTACCCAGAATTCCCTGACGCCTGAAAGCATATAGGTGTTGAGCTTATCCACCATATCTCTGGATCTGGTTCCGGGAGATAAAATCTCAACAACCAGAGTGGGTGTGCCCATATAACGCCCTTTCTCGTTGACTGTATCCTCCAGATCACATGCAATCAGCAAATCCGGCTGCATGACATCAGGCGCTTTGAGGTCTTTTTTGAAAAAATGGACGTCAAACGGCGCATAAAAAACTTTGCATTTTTTCCCTTTTAAGTAGTTCTTAAATATCACATGCAGATTACCTGAAATTTCCTGGTGAACGGTATCGGGAGAAGACATTATGATGATTTCCCCATTGATGAATTCCATACGGAGGTCACTTTTTTCATAGATTTCCATAAATTCCTCATAGGATACCTTTTTCCCTCCATACTGATAATCCAGTGCCTCTTCCTTTACAGCAAAATACCTTTCGATCTCGGTAATGTATGGGGTCATACGAATGGCTTTACTGCCGTTCTTTGTAATAATCACTTCGTGGTCTTCCATTACATAATCAATATACTTTCCCAAATTTGACTTTAATTCTGTAGCTGTTATTGTACCCGGTATTACTTCTTTTTTCATGCTACAAATACCTCCACACAGAAATGTCATTATCGTACGATTTTTAGATATAATCATACGATAATGATATCAATTCGTACGATAATATGTCAAGCTGGAAAATATGTGTCAGGGGGACGGGGGTGGTGGGCCAAGTGGCCCCCCCCCCCGCCCCCAGACAAAAT
>JAEZTB010000014.1 GCA_023443745.1 Bacillota bacterium | reverse complement strand
ATTATTTCCTGAATTACATCCTTAGGCAATGCTACCATAAAAAATACTCCCTTCTGGTTTCTTATTACTAATCCTTACCAGAAAAGAGTATTTCCTTTACCATACACAAGATTTTTTACAGCCTCTTGATCAGCACCCTTAATCTGTTTAAATATCAAACATTATAAACCTAACACCTCTATAGGAATTGACTGCGAAAAGTACTCGTGTCGGTGCTGAGAACATTCCCGCGACTCCCATATAGTCCCACTCCCATGAACAGGACAATGTCTTAGACAAAGATATGGAAGTTGACGTGATATCCAGAACGGCCGCACCGGTCGGAAGGGTCGGATAAACTGCTTTTACGGTATTTCCACTTTCATAAATTGCAGTCTGTCCCTCTCGCACGGTGTTGGGCAAGCCGGTCAAGGTATCGATGATGTTCCCATTTTTATCAATCAAGACGGCAATTCCTCCGTTAGTGCTAAGATCCTGTGAGCCTATGACCAGGTAAAGCCCAAGATTAGCAAGGTATTTTACATCATAATAATAGTATTTGTTATTGCTATAAATCTCGAAATTTTTGACAATACTTCCGTTTTGAGAAATGATGGCTCCCCAGACGGTACCGCCGCCAGTTCCTGCCTTACCATACCTCTGCCATACCTGCAGCCAGTTAGTGTCCGATCCGGCGACAATAGGCCACCAGTCACGGGTTTTACCGACGCTGGTGTTTATCATGGCACTGGTTGTTCCATCGTTATTGATGATCTTGCCGTATACTTCATCACCCGTGCCAAGATTATCGACTCCGCCGCCATTAACCCACCCGTCACTGAAGCTGAACAGGAATTTGTCTCCGCTTGCTGCTACATGACCTGAATGTCCACCCTGGGGTGGCATTAGTTTAACTCCGTAATCATGGATTACATTGAGGCTGCTGTCCCACATTCCGAAGGTCTGGTCAAGGGCTGTCGCATCAAATTGTGCATCTTCGGCCGTAACGACAATGCGCCCATTGGAATTCACTGCTGCACTTGCCGGTTCCTGTGCCAGATTGTCACCCACCATTGTTTGGATATTTAATGTTTCATTTGGATAAAGAGGATCGATCCAGGAATAGTATATGTCATGTACCCACTCTCCTGTTGGCTGCGTTGGAGGGTAATTGTTGCTTGAAAAGACAAGCAGTGTTCGATTCCCTACTTTTAGCAGGTCAATACCATGCATATATTCGCGATGATCCTCTGACGAAGGCGGAAATCCCACCGAGGGAGGATTGTTGATAGGAGGCAGTGTGCTGCTATTTAATGTAGTAGCTGAAACAGCGCTGCTCCATGCACTGGTGCCGGCAGAATTCTTAGCTCTTACCCTGTAACTGTGGGTTGAATTTGCTGTAAGACCTGTATGTTCATATGGATTAGTTGCGTTACTCATAATGTTACCATCTACCTCCAGATCGTAGCCTGTTGCATTTGATACGTTATTCCATGTTACATTAATGGAATAACTGCTTGCAGCAGTTGCCGCCAAACCTGCGGGTACATTGGGAGCAGTTACTCCTCCTGATTGTGTTCCAAATACCTTGACATCCGAGAGGCTTGCCCAATCACTTGTACCACTGCCTGTAAAAGTTATTTTTACATATCTTGCCGTTGCCGTAAAACTGTCATTCTGAGTACCTGAGTAATTGGCAGAAGTTTTATCAACCTTTGAAGTGTAGTTGGAGCCATCGGCCGATACTTCAATTTTATATTTAAAAGAAGCGCCGGAAGGGGCAAGGGTTATGGCTGAACCTGTAATATCAAAATTACCGCCGAGGTCCACATTCCACCACTGTGGGAATGAAGAGCCGGATGCGCACCATCTTGAAGCGGTGTCTGAATCATTGGCATAGCTTGCAGGATAGCCACTTAATATACTGCAGGCAGATGCGGATTTACCCAATGATACATTGGAGCTGTCACCGCCACCGGTGCTGTCAGTGTAGACCTTAACATTTGATAAACTTGCCCAGTCACTTGTACCACTGCCTGTAAAGGTTATTCTTATATATCTTGCTGTTGTTGTAAAGCTGTCATTCTGTGTGCCGGAGTAATTAGCGGAAGTTTTATCTGTTATTACAGTAAAAGTAGTGCCATCTGTCGATACTTCAATTTTGTACTTAAATGAAGAACCTGATGGAGCAAAGGTGAGCGAAGTGCCGGTAATGCTGTAGCTCTGACCAAGATCAACTTTCCACCACTGCGGGAATGAGGCGCCGGAGGCACACCATCGTGATGTGGTGTCGGCATCATTTGCTTTACTTGCCTGGTAGCCGCTTAATGTCGAGCTGGCGGTTGCAGTTTTGCCCTGCGCTACATCAGTAGCCGCATTTACGATGGGATTAAATGTCATCATTGACATCATGACCATCATGACCGTAAGTACCCAGGATACTTTCCGCTTTAAATGATTCATAATTTTCCTCCTGATTGTAAATTTTGGAACATATTCCAATATAGAAATTATAAATGGCGGGATGAAAGGATTAAATATACTTCATCAACGATAAATACGCCTAAACAATGCATTGACTCCACAGCCTTTATCCGATTATTTCAATTCGTTATAAAGTGATATGAATCGTTAATTACCACCATTCTAAAAAAAAACCTGCGTATTTATAATGAAACCATCCCAGACCCATGATCTGTTCAAAAAATTTTTATATTTTTCGAACAGAAATTTTTTTTCAGGAGGATTATTTAATGAAAAAACCAAAAAGGCTATTAAGTATTTTCCTTGTACTGTGTATGCTGTTTTCAGTTTTCACAGGCGTAGGCCCAAGTGTAAGTGCCTCAGAAGATGAAGACAGCAGAGCCTATATGCATGGCGTGAATCTTTTACAGGTTGAGGATAAAACCTTGCTGATTTTTTCAAGCAATGGTTATCCCCCGACCCTGCCCGGGGATGAGTGGGATCATGATATTTACTATTCATGG
This sequence comes from Bacillota bacterium, assembly GCA_023443745.1. Taxonomy (GTDB): domain Bacteria; phylum Bacillota; class Clostridia; order DSM-8532; family DSM-8532; genus DTU059. The sequence continues at coordinate 37,384 of JAEZTB010000014.1, read as the reverse complement.
CTGGACCTGAAAAATATTGATTATGAAAATCCCGAAAATTCCATTGAAATTGAAGCATTGGCAGATGATATTCTGGCACAGGAACCGGCCAGTGCTGCAATAAACAGTAATGGCGCTATCTTGGTGTCAGCCGAGGATGCACAGCATGATGAGACTCTTGACCAGACTTACGGCATATGGAACAGCCATTTAGGCAACACGACGCCATATGGAGAAAAGCTTATGCCCCCACAGGGAGGGCATTCAGGCCATGTGGCCGCTTCAGGCGACAAGTTTCTTGTTACCTTTTGCGATGGCTGGATAAATAGCGGGGGAGTCGACAATCTAGGCACAGGGGACGACATTTATAGCAGAGTTGTTTATGAAGACGGTACAATGGGCCCACTCATGGAGACCAGTATCAGTGTCGAGAACAGGGATTGGTGGTCGGTGGTTGCAGGATCTGACAGCAACTGGCTTCAGGTCTGGCAGAGATATGGCATTGCAGGCGAAGGCGGAGGAACGGTCTATGCGGCCATAACAACAGAGGTCGGGGTAGGCGAACCCATTGCTCTTATAGATAATAACAGATACTACTATTATGATGTATGTTATGTGCCTACACTGGAAAGATATCTTGTTACCGGGTCCACACTAGATGAAGGCGGCTTTGCCGTGCTGGTTGATAAGACTGGGAAAATCACCGCAAGAGAAACAGGACTTCCGTACACCGTCAGGGAAGCAAGGACCGTCGTAAAGCAGGTAGGAAATACCCATATTGCAGTTTATCCCACCCTTTACTCGGGCGCTGCGGTCTTAAACCTGACTGCAAATTCCGTAAATCTTAACAAAACTTTGAATGGAACCATCAAGTGGGATTACATAGGAACGGACGGAATGTTTCTTACCTCCGCTTCTGCTTTGGAGGATACAGAGGTATTGTTTGTAGCGGGTACAAAGGAAGGAATCAAATTTGAAAAATTTGATCTGGGTGATCCGGCTGGTGCCGACGACCTTTATACCGGCGGCGATTCGGCACCTGATAACGAGAATGACTTTTCATATCTTGATAATATTGCGCTAAATAAAACAGCTACAGCAACAAGCTACTATGAAAACAGTGATGAATATGCTCCAATCAAGGCCCTTGACGGAGATTATTCCACCAGGTGGGACAGCATAGAAGGCAGTGAAGAAGATCCGATGAACGATATTGTGGACCCCCAGGAATTTACTGTTGACCTTGGTGATGTTTACATCATAAAGAAAATTGCGATAGATTGGGATGCACCCGCTCTTGAATACAGCATTAAGTTTTCAAATGAAGACTCCGAGGCTGCCTGGGATGCAGCGGAACCGGTATTTTCCACTACTGAAGGTATTTCGGACTGGTATGATGTAATATCTGTGGAGGGCTCGGCAAGATATGTAAAGTTTATAGGTATAAAACGTGATACGCCATGGGGCTATTCCTTTACCGAATTTGAGGTATACGGTTATAAGCCTTTTGAAACGAAAATCAGCACATGGCTTGATAACAAGGAAGCAGCGTATACAGTAGGATTTGCAGGCGGATTTAAAAAGTCATTGACTCTGATTAAACCGCTCATGGAGGATTACGGAATCAAAGGCACCGCCTATATCAACACCGCTAATATGGGTTCGACTGAAATGGCGACCTGGGTTGAATTAATAGCCTTGACGACTTCCGATGCGCTAAGCCTCGGCTATTTCGGACCCGGATTTGATTCTCAGTTTGTAGATAGGGACGGAAACTGGAAGGATGGTATGTCAGCTGCTGCCGCAGACGCGCTGATGGCTGCTGGAAAGTCGGACATTGAAACAAATACAGGTCTTCCAGCCGAAGTCATGATGGGGAATGACTATCTTACCGGCGACAATCCGGAGCTGACTGATGTCATGGACGACTACTTCCTTGCCACAATGCGGGGCGATTTTGAAGCTGCCGTAAACAGCCCGGATACAAATTCTTATTATGATCTCGGGGGCCATGTCGTTTATCCGTTTGTAGGTTGGGGGAACTCGAATGACGATATGAATGCAACTATTGATGCGGCAATTGCATCCAACGGTTTCGTATCCATTGAATCAAGAGGCGTATATGACGATGTTGAGGAGTACAAGGACCTGACCGTTGATGATTATTTGGAGGGTACCGGGGCCTTTAGTGCCTATCCGGACTGGTGGATGCCGACACCGTTCAGCTGGCTGAAGAACCATTTTAAATATGTTGAAAGCAAAAAAGACCAATTATGGATTGATTCTCTCGCCAACATCGTTAAGTACATTCGTGAAAGAGAAGCTGCAAGAGTTTTGGTTAAAAGCTTTGATGATGACAGCGGAATCATAAACCTTACACTGCCGGAAGAATTGGCACAGCAGAAAGATTGTACGGGAAAAGCAAGATTCAGTCAGGCCTTAACCCTTCAAACCGCTGTGCCCAACGAATGGACTTCTGTAACGGTTAAGCAGGGCGATGGTGAAGTAAGTGCTCCAATAACGCCTTATATAAAAGACGGGAAAAAGTGGATATCATACAATGCCGTTCAGGGAAAAGATACTATAATTACTGCGGCTTCCGCAGGCTCATATGATGCCCTGGGAAGAGTCAAGGCTTTGGTCCAGGACAGTGCCGTCCAAATTGCAAGCGACCATAAAAGAGCTGAGGACGGCGATACCTTTAAAATTAAGCTGCTCAATGCAACCTTCAGGGATACAATACCTGAAAACTGCATTGAAATTGTCGGGCTTCCCGAAGGAATGACAGCTGAGTATTCGGTGGACAGGACAGACAATTCAATTCTTATCACCATCAGCGGAGCTTCCGTCAGCCCCATTACAAGGGTGGTCACAATCTACGCAACCGTTAAGGGCAAGAGTGTTAATGAGCTGGAAGCATTAAATTCAGGGGCATTGAAGCTGAAACTGGTCGGAAGCCTCTCTGTAACCGGCGAAAGCGAGGTCAGCCCGTGGAAGGGTAATAAAGCTTCAGCCTATACGGCTACTTACGATGACGGAATCATCAATTCCCTTAAAAAATTTGAGACATTGCATAAGAAATATGATTTTCCGGCCAATATAGCCCTGGTGCCGACCTACATTGAAAAGGGAGAGCATGAGGATAACGACTATTATGGCGGCGTCTCCATGGGCTCATGGCAGGACTTCAAGGACCTTGTGGCTACGGGGTATTTTGAGGTATCGAGCCATATGATGAACCATGCCAAGCCGGTTGACAGTGAGGGTTATGAGGGCAGCGGCATACCTAATTTCCTCGACAAGCTGGGTGGGAAAGCGCTTCTGGACGACTTCCGCAATTCCAGGGAGCGGCTTGAAAAGGAGTTAGGCGTACCTTGCGAGACGATTATTTACCCGAACTATGATACCAATGATGAAATCAATAACATAGCAAAAGAGGTATTTATAGCGGCAAGAACCGGCGGCGATGAAATCGTTGGCAATTCACCTAACGGTACGAATTACTATGAGCTTCACAGCAAGACCTTCTATGATAAAGAGCATAGTAGTGATGAAGACACTACCGTGGATGAAGCAAAAGCCTGGCTTGATGACGCAATCGAAAAGGGTTACTGGCTAATCACAGTGGGCCACGGTTGTGACTATGAGGGATGGGGCTCTCCTCCGCTAGAAGTTTATGATGGATTCTATGGCTATGTGGCGGATCATAAAGAAGAGGTCTGGATCGATACCCTATCCAATATCAGCAAGTATATGAAGGAGAGAAGCAGCTCCACCCTTACATCCTCCATAGCCGCAAACGTCATTACGGTAGGATTGGAGGATACCCTTGACAATGAGGTATATGATCAGAAGCTCACAGTAAAAACGAAGATACCTGACGAGTGGACGAATGTCTATGTGTTGCAGAACGGGAAGAGAATTGAGGCCTCACTATACAGCGACAGCTCAGGGAAAAATGTACTGTATGACGTTCTGCCCGATGAAGGAGCCATAACCATCACGAATAGCTATTCGAACAACGGCGGCGATAATTCTGGCGGCAATGACACGGGAAGCTCAGGAACAAGCTCTCCTTCCAATAATGCCTTAACCACCGCACCTTCATTGAATACAGTTACAGGAGCCGCATCTGTAACCGTTTTAAAAGCTGCTGTAAATAATGCATTCAAAAGCTCGAAAACGGTAGCCATAGAAATACCGAAGGTTGAAAATGCAACAACCTATAACATCACTCTTCCATCGGGAATACTCGATAACAGCAATGCCAACGGTAGGCTTTCACTGCAAACAAATATCGCGGGTATCGAGCTTCCCCTGAATCTGCTTAGTTCCATGAACCTTCAAGGTGATGAAGATGTCACCCTTTCAATTGGAGTAGGTAATCATGTGCTGACTGAAGAACAGAGGGCATCTATCGGAAACAGGCCTGTTATCAGTTTGAATATGAAGATCGGCGGAAAAACGGTTGAATGGAATAATCCGGATTGTCCTGTAACGGTGACAATACCCTACACGCTTACAGAAGAGGACATGGATAATCCGGAAGGCCTCGTGGTATGGTTCATAGGCAGCAACGGTGAATTGCAGCCTATGACTAATACGAAATACGATGCGACCACAGGCACAATTACTTTTACTACGACTCATTTCAGCACTTTTACCGTGGCTTTACCGGATATAGCCTTCACCGATATGGGTCGGCATGCTTGGGCTGAACAGGCTGCTAAGGTCCTTGTGGCAAAAGGTATCATTGAGTCTGGCGGAAGTACATTCAGACCTGATGCTAAGGCGACCAGAGCAGAATTCATTGCGTACCTTGTCAGAAGCCTTGGACTTACCGCAACGGTCAATAACAATTTCAGTGATGTTGCCAAAGACAATCCATACTATAGGGAAATCGGAGTTGCGAAGGCCCTTGGTATCACTTCGGGAACAGGGAATAACCAGTTCAGTCCTGACGGCGAAATTCTGCGACAGGATATGATGGTACTTGTTGATAGGGCACTCAGCACAGCAGGAATTGGTTTGGCGGATGCCGGTGACGATGTGCTAAAAGCCTTCTCCGATAATGAAGCAGTAGCTCCCTTTGCAAGAAACAGCGTGACTAAGCTTGTTGCGAAAGGCATCATAAAAGGCAGTGGAAATGCTATTAATCCTAATCATGCCGTCAATAGGGCAGAAGCTGCTGCCATCATATACAGGCTGATCAAATAAGGGATAATGTATAAGTGCGGCATAAAATAGCCGGAGTGAAATAATATGCCCCCTCCATAAGAAACAGCTCAGAATACTCTTCATGGAGGGGGCGTTTTGTGGCTATTTTTTCAACATTCTTAAGAAATGGCGGGAATAGTGATTGTAACATTTGTTCCTATGCCGGAGCGGCTGAATATTTCTATGCCATAGGAATCTCCATATTGGAGCTTTATCCGTTCATTGACATTTTTTATCCCGTAGCCATGGCTCGTTTCATGAGTAAGTATGCTTTCAATGATATCTGTTTCCATGCCTATACCGTCATCGATTATATTAAACACAATATTCCCTTCTGTTTTTCTTGCTTTAATAGATATATTTATAGGATGCTTGCGGTTATAGATAGCATGTTCAAATATATTCTCTACAAAAGGCTGTAAAATAATTTTTATAGTTGAGTACTTTGTGGCCTCTTCATCAATAACATAGTGTACATTAAAGAAGTTTCGTTTTCGTATATTATAAATGTCTATATAGGCCTTAACCTGCTCCAGTTCTTCAGCAATGCTTATATTATTTCTGCCGTTACTCAGTGTCATACGGTAAAATTTGGTGAGGTTTTTAACCATATAATCCACTTTTGATACATCACCTGAAGAAGCCAGCCGATTGATTGCAGAAAGAGAATTATAAAGAAAATGCGGATTTATTTGTGCCTGAAGGGCCTTTAATTCAAATTCCTTTTTATCAATATTGGCTTGATAAACATCTGTTATCAAGGTATTGATCCTGTCTGACATATTATTAAAAGCCTTCACAAGATAGCCTAATTCGTCCTTATACTTATCATGCAGACGGCTTTCCAAAGTGATATCTTCATTCTGGAACGCTGTCATATGCCTGCTGATATTGGTGATCCTGTTGGAAAACCATAAGGATACCCTATAAGTGACAGCAAATAGAATCAAAAGTGAAATGAGACATGAGAAAAAGGTAATGTCTCTTATATTTTTAGCACTGGACACTAATTCGCTCACAGGATAAATGCTTATCATCTTCCAGTTCGTCGAAGGTATGGTACTCATCAATAGTATACTGCCACCCTGAATATGTTCACCGTTGCTTTTTCCCTCAAGAAGATCATTTACAATATTTTTGTTTTTTTCATAGAAGTCATGTTTTTCTTTCTCGGGAGACAGAAGAACGTTATTTTCATCAATAAAAAGACTGAAACTATTTTGTGGACTACTCGATACCTCTTCCTGCCCAAAAATATCTTCCAGCCTGACCGTAAGCTTCAAAAGCCCCATACTGTTTGATCCCGGAGTATTAAAGTCAAATATTTCTCTCGCAAGAGAAATATTATTAAACTCATGGTCATGATTGACTTGTACCCATTTGTAGTTTTTGGTAGTATCCTTGAGCTCTTTAAACCACTGGTGCTTTTCAGCCCTTTCAATATTATAAATCTGGAAGGTTTTCCGATTGCCTACCTCGATATAATCGTTAGGGGAGGACCCTGAATTTAAAATGCCGTCAAAATCCGGGGTGATGACTTCAGGTATATTGTCATTATAATTGATGATTGAGATATTAAGATTAGAGTCAAAAAAGGCAAAAGACGATTGCAGCTTAGGAATAAAATAGTTTGTAATAAAGGTATATTGATCAAAGTAATAATCCGGATTTATTCCAAAAAAACGTCCTAACAAATAATTCTGAAGCTTTTGATCATAGTAAATATTATCGCAGAGCAATTGATATTTACTCAGGTTATTAAGGATAGTAACCTGATATTTTTCCTGTACCTGGTGCAAGATATCGATTCCCTGTCGTTTAATGTGGGACGTTGCAACATTGTAGGATAGTAATCCAATTAAAATGACTGGAATTATGGCAGTAAAAAAGTAAGAAAGGATCAGCTTATTAAAGATATTCAAATTGTAAAGAAAACCGCGTATTTTTTTGAAAAGCAAGCTTAACACCTACCTCTATACTCTTTAGGAGTCATTCCATATACCAGCTTGAATTGTTTGATAAAGGAGTTAACATTCGCGTATCCAATGGTATCAGCTATCTGATACGTCTTAAGTATAGTACTTTTTAAGAGTTCACTGGCTTTGTTCATGCGGTATTTGTTCAGGTATTCACTAAACCCCATACCCGTTTCACATTTAAATAGATACCCCAAATGGTTGGATGAATAATATAACTTATCCGCTATTTCCTTGATGGTAATATCCTTTTTATAGCCTTCATCAATGTACTGCAGAACCTTTTCTACCACCTTGTTTTGATGCGTTGCTCTTCTGTTTTCCAAATATTCAATAACACTCTTGAATATGTTTTTTACCCACTGCCTGATGTCGAGTATGCTGTCAAATTTCATGAGCTTTTCCCAAAGAATAACCCCTGAACCAAAAATATCTTCAAAGGTAGCATTTTGCTCAATAAGTGAAAGCTGCACATGACTTATTACATTAATGCAATAGTTCTGCACATAAAGCGGGTGATATATCCCGCTGTTTTCTATGCTGTCAAAGAGGTAGTCGATAAAGTGAAAGGTTCTTTGCAGATCGAAATTTGTAAGACATCTTATAAGCTCTTTATCTATTCTGTAAAAATCAGTATTGTCGATGGGTATGGAGGGATATTGACTATTGCAAATGATAGTGCCTTTACCTTTTAACATTTTTTGAGATATCAGCTCACCACAACCGGTATATGAGATATAAATATCACTCAGCTCATCTACAGCCGGTCCAATAGCGATGGTTATACTCAGGAAATCTGATTTTTTGGAGCATGTGAGAAGCTCATTGGCAATGTTTAATACCGTATCTGAACGTAAGGCTTCAGAGATGCATCTGTCAAAGCTTAGAATAACAGCGCATCTTGCATTATCTATAAACATAAATTGTTTTAAACAGTTGCCGTACTTTTTAAGATCAGCACAAGACATAATCTGAAGTAGTTTTTGCTCAAAAAAATCTTTCTGGTATTTTTCTGATAAAAGCTTATAATCATCTATCTCTAGAAGAAGAACACAGTAAACGCCATCTTGAATTTCGATATCAAAATAATTGATTTTTTTCCATACATCCTGATGGCCTATAGTGCCATATACAATATCCAAGAGAAGCTTATTCTTCATTACAGGCTTACTTTCGTCAACCTGTTTTTGTAAGGTTTGAAGCTCTTCTTCAACATGCCTTTTTTGTATCAACTTTTCTATGGCTTTATCGATTGTTTCTCTTAACTCATCGTCATCAATGGGTTTAAGTATATATTCAAAAGCATCAAGCCGGATAGCATTTTTTAAGTAAACAAAATCGTCATGTCCGCTTATGAAGATAATCTCAATATCGGGAAAAGCGTTCTTTACCTTTTCTGCCAGCTTAAGTCCGTTCATACCCGGCATATTGATATCGGTCAAAAGAATATCGGGGGAAAACGAATCAAGCTTTTCTAAGGCTTCAAAACCACTTAAAGCGGTTTCTATAGCCCTAATTTTGAGATTCATACTCTGAACGGAGTCCCTTATCCCTTCATTATCAAGTATTTCATCCTCAACGATTAGTAAATTGAACATATCCCCACCCCATCTTTACGACAGATAATCATATTTTACATGTTATGAAAACAAAAGCCTATGATGTATAACCAACCATAGGCTTTTGTTTTAGAATTTATTTACCAGACATTCTTGCTACGTTCTCTTTCCATTTTTCATTCTTGAATTTTTCTATCGATCCGAAGCCTGCATCATATACTTTCTTGATCGTTTCTTCAATGTATGATCTGGCCAGATCCTCTGATTTTGCCAGAGCGATTTTAGTAAATTGTGTATTGGATATTTCTCGAACCATTTCCTCAATAACGCCTTCCTTTGATGAAGGATCAGGAGATATATCCTCAAATTCGGTATTATCAATTGAATGCTTCCAGGTTATATTGCTTTGTGCCTGAATAACCCAGTCTCTCCTTTCAGGAGGAAGTCTGTTGTCACCTGCAACTTTTGCAAAATCTACAAAATCTGCAAATCCGGGATTTGTATTAAATTCAAAGCCTATACGGTACTGTTCTTCAATAGGCAGCTCATATCTGGATTTTGTGAATATGGGGTAACCCTTTTCGTCAAGCTCATCCCATATTTCACCTTTAGGTCCATTAAAGGTTATAAGCTGACCTTCATCAGAAATGACCCAATCGTAGAAGGCATATATTCTTTCAGGGTCCCTTGCAGACTTTGTAATGCACATAACATTCCAGCCCAGAGTAGAGAAGGAAGAAGTCCATACATCGGAAACATTGACTCCGTTAGCTGTGAATGGCTCGATGGCTTTATAATCTCCCGTAGGATCTTTTGCTCTCCAGGCCATTCTGCCTCTGGCGACCGGGTCAACCATATCTGCACCGGAGCAGAATACGCCAACTCTTCCGTTTGCAAGCTTTTCTTCCATTTGATCGGTTTTTTCAATGAAAACATCAGGATTTATCAGATCTTCCCGTACGAGCTTGTTTATAAATAATAAAGTTTCAACCCACTTGGGATCTTTCATGAAATAAGTGAGCTCATTATTAACTTCCGATAGAAAATGCGGATTAAGCCCTGCATTAAAATCTCCGAAAGCGGATCTGAATATGAATTTGTCCATAGGGTCACCGACTCTTGTATCACCCTGGAAGGGTACAATGGGTTGACCATCCATTGTTTTGCCACTATCCTTGATAAGCTTAAGATAGTTATAGAGGTCATCAAGTGTATTTAGGGAAGGGGAACCCAATTCTTTATAGAGTTTTTCGTTTATAGAATAGCCGCCATTACCCATGGGATGATCCTTAGAGGTGGCCCAATTAAGCATACCGTATAGCTTACCGTCCTGTCTGTAAGCATTCATGGTCTCTTGCGAAATCTTTTGCTTATAAGCCGGGTATTTGGTCACGTAGTCGTCAATAGGAACCAATGCTCCAGCCTTTATTGTTTTTTTCCAGTCAGAGCTTCTGTCCAATACAATGACTTCAGGTAAGCTTTCGCTTGCAATCAGAACATTGAGCTTTTGCCTGGGGTCTCCATCTGCACCTACTTGATTGATTTTTACATTGAATCTTTCTTGTATGTACTTGGTAACTTCATCCTCTCCCCACTTGAGAGGTGTTGTAGGCACCCACCAGTCATACATCCACATGCAGGTGAACTCAATGGGAGTTGTTGGATACTGAAACTCACCATTGCCTGAAGCTACGCTAGCCGTCGGTGTTACGCTGGAAGGTTGAATTGCAGGCGTCGCAGAAGCTGAGGGAGTAGCCCCTCCGCATCCTGCGAGCATGGTCAAGATCATAACCGCTGCAACTAAGGTGCTGAGAAATTTTTTCTTCTTTCTCATAAGAGATCCTCCTGTCATAGTATATCATATTTTATAGATAAATCCCCAAGATCAGGGTTTCATCCTTTTACAGAACCAATCATCATACCTTTTACAAAATATTTCTGAAGGAATGGATAAACAATCAGAATAGGGATCATGGAGATCATCATGGTGGCCATGTTTACAGACTTAACCGTAACGCCTCCGAATTTGTTTATGATTGCTGTTGCGGAGCCTGCTTTTGAAAGGGTCTGGCCCATGGAATTAGCGTTTATAATTCTGACCAATAGGTTTTGGAGGGGGAGCAAATCATCCTTGGTCATATAAAGATACCCATCAAACCATGAATTCCAATGCCAAACTGCATTAAACAATGCAATAGTTGCTATAATCGGCGCTGAGACAGGTAACACGACTTTGAAGAATATTGTGAAATAGCCTGCGCCATCTATTCTTGCAGATTCCTCCATGGCCTCCGGAATCTGCTTAAAATTAGTCATCATGATAATCATGTTGTAAACGCTGATCAGATTGGGAATAATGTAGACCCAGAAGCTATTAATCAATCCCAGATTGTCTATAAGTAAATAAAAGGGAATCAATCCTCCGGAGAAATACATTGAAATGATGCTTAATCCCATATAGAATTTTCGTCCCATAAGATTTTTCTTTGACAGACCAAAAGCAAACATTGCCGTTGCGATCAGGCTTAAAAAGGTTCCTATAACTGTTCTCAGGATGGTTATGCCAAAAGCGTTGAAAACAGCAGGGTTTTTAAAAACAAGATTATAATTCTGAAGCGTAAATTTCCTTGGGAAAAGGGTTATTCCGCCCCTCATGGTATCAAGACCCTCATTTAAGGATATTGCCAATACATTAATGATGGGATATAAGGTGACAAAAGTAAGAAGTAAGAGTAAAAAGCTGTTTATTAGATCAAATGCGGTTAATCTTCTTATGCGCATTTCAATGGCTCCTTTACACAAAGTTTTACCATAGACTGTCTTCGCCGATTTTTTTTGCAAAAGTATTTGCAAGAGTTAATAGCAATACAGATAAAATGGATTTGAAAACCCCCACAGCGGAGGCGTAAGAATATCTCCACAGCTGAATACCCATCTTATAGACATAGGTGTCTACTATCTCAGAGGCTTCAACGACCATGGTGTTCTTTAAATTATTGGTAAGCAGCATGATCTGTTCAAAGCCAGCATTTACAATATTGCTTATATCAAGGATAAGAATAATGATAATGGTAGACTTTATTCCAGCTAACGTAATATGCCATATTCTATGGAAACGGCCAGCCCCGTCTATTTCTGCCGCCTCGTACAGCTCGGGATTAATAGAGGCTATGGAGGCCAGGAATATGATGGAATACCATCCGATTTCCTTCCAAATTTCGCTGATGACTACTATTGGCCAGAAATACTTCGGATCACCAAAAAACATGATGGGGTCTTTTATTATGCCGAGACTCATGAGGAGTGTATTAACAATGCCACCGTCTACTGACAGAATCTCGAAGAACATACCTGACACGACAACCCAGGATAAAAAGTGAGGCATATATGTAACGGTTTGAATTGTTTTCTTGAACCATGTTAATCTTACTTCATTAAGCAGGATAGCTAAAATAATAGGAGCAGGAAAAGCAAAAAGCAACCTGAGCATACTGATACCAAAAGTATTTTTCATGATATGCCAAAAGTTATTGTCGGTTAAGAATTCAATAAAGTACTGTAAACCTACCCATTTGCTGAAGCCGGGGAATTCTCCCAATTGATAATCCTGAAAAGCTGTAATCATTCCATACATTGGAATATAGCTGAAAACGAAAACAAGCAGTATTCCAGGAAGTACCATGAGCTGCAAATCTCTTTGCTCCCAAAATCTTTTCAAAAAACTATTTCTTTTCTTAACAACTGAAACTTGACCTAATTTTGATTCATACAATATTTATCACTCTCTCTCTTAAGGGTGTGTGCTTCATATGATCTTACGAAGTGAGGCAGATTCTACCATCCGTGATTTTAGTATACACACGCGCAATATAACAAAAAACATATCGCAGCAACGATTTATATCCCTTAACAAAGATGAGGCTATAAACGTCATTGTTTTAAAAATCTTTTTTGTATAATGGGATTAGATATAGTTTTCAAGAAATTGTATTTTATGATTACCAGGATAAGGAGGGTGTTTCCTATGAGTACTCGACTTAAATTTGTGGGCGATATCGAGATTGTTCAAGCCGGTATAAACATTTTTTCAAGGCGTTTTGGGTTTGAGGTAGGTGAAGGAGGCTTCGTAATAAATGTAACAAGAACTTCAGGCCCTTTACATATTGCATTGGAAGGTAATAAAGGAGAAATAGCATACGGGGACACGGTTCAGTTCTTTAGAGCTCTTGGCTTGTTTATCGAGTCTTCAAATGAAGCAGATCGCTTTTCTTTGCTTGAAGAGCCACAGTTTTCAACAATAGGTGCATGTATTGACTGCTCGCGAAATGGCGTATTGAGGCTTGAAAGTGTCAAAGAGATTATAGAAATATCAGCCGGTATGGGAATTAATCTTATTGCTCTTTATACAGAGGATACCTATGTGATTGAAAGTGAGCCCTATTTCGGTTATTTAAGGGGAAGATATTCTTTTGATGAATTAAGAGAGTTGGATCAATACGCTGAGCTTTTTGGCATTGAAATGATGCCCTGCATACAGACTCTGGGGCATCTGGAACAATTTCTGAAGTGGGAAGCGGCAGAAGATTATAGGGATAGTGATAGCGTACTTCTAGTTGACTGTGATCCGGTATACAACTTGATAGAAAAAATGATCCGATCAGCCTCTGCTCCATTCAGAAGTAAAAGGATTCATATTGGAATGGATGAGGCTTTTGGTCTGGGTCGTGGAAGATATCTGGATATTAACGGATGGGAAAACCGTTTTGAGATGATGAACCGGCATCTTCAAAAGGTACTTGCCATAACAGACAGGTATGGGCTTTCACCAATCATATGGAGTGACATGTATTTTACAATTGGATCAAAGACCGGTGACTACTTTGATTTGGATTCTGTAGTCCCAGATGATGTCGCCGCAAGAATTCCTAAAAATGTACAACTGGCTTACTGGGATTACTATCATCATGATGAAGCCTTTTATTCAAAGATGATACAAAAGCATAAGAGCATGGGATTTCAGCCCATTTTTACTGGAGGGATATGGACCTGGACAGGCTTTTCAACGAATTACGGAAGGACCTTTGTTGACTCCAATGCAGCTTTGAATGCATGTAAAAAAGAGGGCGTTCAAGAAGTAATCGTTACAATGTGGGGAGACGACGGTACGGAAAATAATTACTTTACAGGTCTTTTAGGACTTCAGCTGTTTGCAGAGCATGGTTACACTAAGGTACTTAACATGGATAAGCTGAAAAGAAGGGTTAAATTCTGCACGGGTGTGGATTTTGACGCTTATATGGATATCAGGTACCTGGATGAAGTACCGGGAGTACCACAAAACAATCCGGAATCCTGTAACCCTTCCAAGTATCTTCTCTGGCAGGATCTTTTATTGGGTTTATTCGATAAGCATATTGAGGAAGAAAAATTGGATATTCATTATGATTGGTTGGAAAAAAGAATGGCTTCCTATAAAATTGAGAATCCCTATTTACTTGCTGTTTTTAATGTTCTTGAAAAGCTTTGTTCGGTTTTAAAGGTCAAGGCTTGTTTAGGTATTAAAATAGCAGAATATTATAGGGCTAATGAAAAAGCAGCATTAAGGGCTATCGCAGATAAAGAAATTCCACTGTTGCGGACAAAAGTGGATGAACTCAGAAAAGCACATAGAGAGGCATGGTATATGACATATAAGCCCTTCGGATGGGAAGTGCTTGATCTGAGGTATGGAGGGGTTATGAGCAGGGCCGACTCAGTGGTAGAAAGGCTCAAAAGCTTTGTGGAAGGAAAAATCGGGAGAATAGAGGAGCTTGAGGAAGAGAAGCTCTATTTTAGAGAAAAGATCCATGAGATTAAATTCACAAATTGTGAAGAGTACGCCAAAATAGTAACGCCTAATGCGTTTTGAAAGGATGGTTTTTGTGGAAAAGATTAAAATTGTAATTATCGGCGCGGGCAGTAGTTATACGCCTGAGCTGATCGAGGGGATCATTAAGAAGAGGAATGTTTTGCCTGTAGGGGAAATTGCCTTGGTAGACGTAGAAATGGGGAAGAAAAAGCTTGATATCATTTTATCCCTTACACAAAGGATGCTAAAAAAAGCGCAAGTAGATATCAAGGTCACAGCTTCATTAAACAGGCGCGAAGTCTTACAGGGGTGTTCTTTTGTCATCACTCAAATTAGGGTTGGCGGGCTTAACGCGCGCGCATTGGATGAAAGAATCCCGCTGAAGTACGATACAATCGGTCAGGAAACAACCGGACCCGGTGGCTTTGCTAAAGCGCTAAGGACTATTCCGGTCATTTTGGATATCGCTCATGATATGGAAGAGCTTTGTCCTGATGCGTTTCTTATCAATTTCACAAACCCGTCCGGAATGGTAACGGAGGCCGTTCGCCAGTATTCCAAAATTCAATGTATAGGCCTGTGTAATGTACCTATCAACATGGAAAGAGGCATCGCTCAACATGTTGGAGTGGCTCCGGAGGAGCTGTACTGTGAGTTTGCGGGGCTGAATCATCTGAGCTGGATCAGAAAAGTATTTGTAAAGGGCAGGGATAGGACTGAAGAACTTCTTTCTCAGCCGGTTTTCCAAGAAAGCATCGTACAAAATATATCGGATGTCCCTGGTATGGGAGAAATAAGCAGAAAAATTGGGTTGATACCCTCTCCTTATCTTGGCTACTTCTACTTTGAAAAGGAACGCCTGAAAGAAGAAATGGAGGATCTCAATAACGAAGGAGGTACTCGAGCTGATCAGGTCAAGAAAATTGAGAAGGAGCTTTTTGATGTTTATGCAAATCCCAACCTCTGTGAAAAACCCGCTCAGTTATCCGAAAGAGGAGGCGCTCTGTATTCGGAGGTAGCAATATCGTTGATTGAAAGCATACATAACAATCTGGGAAGAGTACATGTCACAAATGTTCTCAATAGAGGTGCAATTCAAGGTCTGCCGGACGATTGTATTATTGAAACCAACTGTCTGGTAAACAGCTCAGGAGCGCGTGCCATCGCATCCGGTGGACTTCCTGATAAAGTAATGCCGCTGGTTCAGGCCGTGAAGGCCTATGAAAGATATGCAATAAAGGCCGCCGTATCGGGAAGTAGGGAATACGCGTTTCTGGCGTTGCTTAACCACCCGCTTGTTCATGGAGCGGATTTGGCAGAGGCCCTTATTGAAGATATTTTAGAAGCACATAAAAATTATTTGCCGAATTTTCACAAGGAGAATTAATTATGAGTTTTTTTGCCGCATTTGACGGAGGAGGCACTAAAACCCGGTGCATCATCTGTGATGAAAAAGGAAATGTATTTGCCGATACTCAATCAGGCGCTTCCAATTATCAGACTGTGGGTATCGAAGCAAGCAAAGCTGCTATTTTGGAGGCTTTTTCAAATGCCTTGCAAGCCTCCAAAATCATGCCTGAGCAAGTAAGTTATGCCTTTCTTGGGTTGTCCGGTGCAGATGAAGAGTATGATTTTGAAGTCATCAATAAAATATGCCGTTTAGTATTCAAGGGTATTGCATTTAAGGTTGTGAATGATAGCTGGATATGCCTGAGAAGCGGCCTAAAACAAAAGTGGGGAGTTGTCTCCATATGCGGGACGGGATTCAATTCCGGAGGAAGAAATCCTGATGGTACGGAAGTCATACTAAGGGCTGCAGGATATGAGCTTGGTAATTTTGGAGGAGGGGATCAACTGGCGAGAATGGCGCTTCATCACGTATTTAGAGCGGATGAAGAGACAGGGGATAAAACGCTTTTACAAACAATGATCCCAATGATTTTAAAAGCAAAAAGCATGACTGAGCTATACCATAAGTTCAGGCAGTCCGAAGAGTATTTTGAGGAATGTCTTGATAAAATTCCCCCGTTGGTTTTCAAGCTTGCAATGCAAAGGGATAAAGTATGCCAGGATATTTTAATAAAGATGGGCCAGATTATAGGTGAAGAGATATCAGGCGTTATTTTAAGACTCGGTATGGAGGATATGAAAGTGCCGGTAGTGCTGGGCGGTTCCCTCTACAGTGCCTATGAGACATGTCCTTTGCTTAATGATCAGCTTACAACCGCTCTGCACAAGACTGCTCCACAAGCGTATCTCATACACCCTACACTCCCTCCTGTAGCGGGAGCTTATCTATCTGTATTGGATGAGGCGGGGATTACTGTGAGTGAATCCGTATATCAAAACCTTCAAAACCAGTTGTAGTTTTCTATGGTAAAGCCTGTTATACCTGTTCAACCTACAATCTAAACACGGGTGCGTGTTCAGTCTTAAAAATGAACACCTTCTGAAAAGTCTCAAGAGAAATTCAGCTATAGGGTTATGAAGTCTTCTTTTTTTGCGTATTCACTATGAATCCATAATTTCTCGGCATATAGCACCATATAGGTGCTGGCTAATGAAATGTTTTTGCACGAGGCCACTTTTTTTCTTTCTTTATAGGTGTTGACGAGGAACTTACTCATATTCGCAGATTGTATTCCCAAAAAATCTAGCCGGTAGATTAAGGCATCCCAAGATACGTTGAAATGCTTATGGATAGAGCCAAGGGTATTACAGTCAAGGAACAGATCATCCGGATGCTTTTTTGAGATGTAGCTGTAAAGGGCGTTTTCAGATAATAAAACATTTGCCGTAAAGGCATTGGTTTCCCGCTCGAACCAATCATATTTCTCATTCCGAAGTCGAATACAATCTTTATCGTCCAAATGATTGAGCATGAAGTGTCCCAGCTCATGCATCAATGTCCATAGGGGCCTGTATTTAGACGCATTTTCTTTAGTCCTAATATCATTAATGACAATAAATTTACGGTTATTTTTTATAACAGCTGCGCCATCTTCACCAAAAAGACTGACTAATTCATTAATATTGCCCTTTTGCACCAATGCGCTGTATTGAAAATAGGAAATGCTCATGTATCCCATTGCTTTTCGCACGTTCGCGTAATGAGAACGCGTTAATGGGGAATCATCGGGCAGGCCGATAAGCTCTTTAAATTCCAGAGCCGTCGACATTGCCTTTGAGAAGTCATCCATAGCATCCTTACCCCTTACTATTATCAATCATGAAATCAATGTATTTAACAAGCTGCTTTTTTTGTTCTTCTGTCATTTCATTATTGGCACGCCTTAACACCTTTACCCCCTCTGGAAATTCTTCTTCCAGGTCTGACAGGTGGTCCTCTTTTCCTAAAAGGACGTTTGGTGTTACGCCAAAAAAAGCTGCAAGTTTTTCAAGTATGTCCACACTGGGTGTTCGGGTGTTCAGCTCATATCCGGAAATAGTAGAAAGCGCTACTCCAATTGCATCTGCAACATCACTTTGTTTTAGTCCCCGTTCTTCCCGTAATGATTTCAGTCTGTTCCCGATCTTCATAATTGGAACCTCCAATCAAAATAAAATGAGATTGACACTACGCGTAATGCGTAGTATAATTACTCATACAGAGTTACGCAAATTGCGTAATGAAAAAACGCATATAGCGAATTGTTTTGACTCTTATAAAGGTAGTATACATGCGTATTATATTACGCATTAAGTGTAATGTCAATACGCTTAATGAAAAATAACAGGCGTCAATCCGGTGCTATAAGCGGGTATACACCGTTACCAACCATCCGAGGGAAGGACTGATAAAAGCAGTTATGGACTAACAGGGAGACAAGCAGATACGGAAGGGAGAGTGTACAGTTATGATTGAATGGAACGTGGTCTATGTTCCTTATGATGCATTTCACGAAAAAGCAACCGGCACCTGTATCTATCGGGGAAGAGAGGTGTACAGGCATCCCAAAGGCTACTATGTAACCCTTGAATTTCAGGGAAAGGGTGGTTGCTTTCGGGAATGCTTTGAGCCCAGCAAGCTGATGCCGGTTCCATCTTGATAGGTTTTGACAACAGTATAGACGAGAGCGGCATAAAAAGTGCTGTCTGACAATGGTAATAAATCGCGTAAGCGTTCAGCGTGGTCTGGATATTAACGGAATTGAAAGGGGAAAGCCATGAACTATATACAAGAAGCCATAGACAGACTGGAAGAATATGACCAACTCTATACGGCAGTAGACAACATTAAAGAGGAGTTATTTGCCCTTAAAGCAGAAAGTGATATGTTAGGTGCCCAAAAGATAACCGATATGCCCAGGGGCGGCAATTGGGAGCCTGACGATAAACTGTGTAATAACATTGCCAAGCGTAAGGAGTTGACCCAAAGGCTAGCCATATCACAGCGGCGCATCCAGCAGGTTGAAAACGTCCTCGAAAAGCTTGATGACGATGAAAAAAAGCTCATTGAGATACTGTATATCAAAGGTGGTAAAAAGGCAATGGATAGAGCCATGGAGGAATTCAACTACGAGAAAACCAAGATGTATGTTATGAAGAACAGTGTAACAAGGAAGGTTGCAAAAATGATATTAGGATTAGGTGTCGCATGAGTATGGAAAAAATGCGGAAGAAATTTGGCAAGAAATGATGTATAATAATAGTATGGAAATTTGAGTTCGGGCAGGTTGCTCGGGCTCTTTTTGTTTAGTGGGTTGAGGGGGCCTGTGGTTGAAAAGGCATTTTGTGGTAACCGAATATCTTTCACATTCAGGAGAAAACAAATATTTCGCACTATGGGCGCCGACACATCAGGCTATGGCTCTGATCGGGCTTCAAAAGATCAAACAGAACGCTGCGCCGACCTCACATACTTTATAATCAAAATTGAAAAATCGGATAGGAGGCTATCTATAATTGGGTAGCCGACCTTCTAAACGAGTAGCCCAAGAGAGTATTTCTGCTGATATGAATCCGCTAACGAGATCCCAGTGCAGCGTTATCAGCAATGAGCATTGATGCCATATTATTGCATCTACGGTTTGCTTGCTTTTATCGTCGTATGGAGCGGTATTTTGTTAATTTAGTTTCTTATATGTATTAATCGACTCATTATCATGATCAACTACTTTAAGAGTCTCTATTCGCACATCGCTAAAATTAGCTATTGCAGCCATTGACATCAACTTAACCTTTTCCATCGATAATCCATCAAATGCATCCTCATATGTAGTTGCCATATAATCGATAAGACACAAATAGGCCCCCGTACCGGAAACTTTATTTTTTTTGATTGCGCTTTGTACAGCAGAGACACTTTCCCCAAACCCTTCTGATAGAAAATCGTAAATAGGGATATTAAGTGCTGCCAATGAGTAGTAGTGCACTGCTGCATCTTCCGTGGTATTTATTTTATACAGCGCTTCCCCAATCAAACATAGATCGATATCATCTAAATCAAGTGAAGCACCAACATCCATTAAAATTGGGCAGAGGATATCTAACTGATCATCTGTGTAATATTTACTCAAAATGACACGTGCAGAAGCATCGAAAGGGCGCTCCTTAAGGTATAAAGTTCCGCTATAAGAGTCTTTGTTTTGATACACTTCCCAACGATCAATATATTTAAACCAACTAGTTGCAAGCTGATCATTACCTGAGCCCCCAAAGCTTTCATACATATAAGTTGTAAGTGCCTCTGTTAATTTTTCGTCCAATATCGGAAAGCGCGCTTCTTCTGTGGGAGCAGGTTCTGATTCAAGGTTTTCTTTAGCTTTCGGAGTTGTAGTAACAGTAGCTGTGGAAACATCAATATTGTCATCAGCTTTAGCGACGGGATTATTTTTTGCACATCCTGTAAATATAAGTAATAAGAATGTCAACAAAATCAATATTTTATTATTCTTCTTTACCATGAGAAACCCCTTTATATTCCGCCTATTTTAATTACAATTCATCTTTGATTCTACTGTTCAAAAAGGTTTCATTTTCTTTTTCTTTAGCCGAGCTCCTGAAACAATCATGGAACAAAGCGCCTTAAAAGGATAATATCACTATATTGTCGAAATATCAATAACGTATATAAGAACCTTTAGTGAGACCTGCACCCACATATGCCGGGAGAAAGAGGTGTACCAGAATCCCAAAGGAAATTTGTAACCATTGAATTTCACAGCAAGAGCGATTATTTGCGAGAATGCTTTGAACCCAGCCAATTGATGGCCGTTAATAGCACATTGAGATTGTATATCAATTGTGTAATGATTGCGTAAGCCCCATATTCCGAATTAAAGAGTCTAATTGCTGCTTGAATGAGTTAAAAAAAACAGTTATTATGTAGAAGTATCAAAAAATTCATTTGGTAGTTTGATGAGTATAATAAACAATGATAACTTTAATACTGAAAAATATATTACTATAAGAGATGGTTAATACTTGAAAATGAACGGTTGATATATTAAAGTGAAAAAATAATTATCCACTGGAAAACCAGAGGCTATTTTTATACTTTCTTTGTTTTCGAAAAAATAAAAGTAATAGAGATGCGAAGTTGAACCACTTTAACCTTGAAAGTTAATTTCAAAATTTAAGGAGGAATTGAAAATGAAAAAAGTAATAATTGTCCTTGTTATGTTGGTGAGTGTAATTATTATCGCAAACACTAACCTAATTGACGTAAACGCCGCTGAAAACAAAATTAACATTGTTGTAAATGGTAATCCTGTTGTTTTTACTGAAGATAGCGGTTTTCCATACGTTGAAAACTATCGTACAATGGTTCCCCTTCGTGTCACTATGGAAGCAGCGGGGGCGGCTGTTGGCTTTGATTTTACAAAACGTGTTGCTATCATAATAACTGAAAATAGCCGAATAGAGGTTCCAATAGATACCAATATTCTTTATAGTAATAATCTTGAAATCAAAAATGATACCAAAGCCATCGTTAAAAATGGGCGAACATTTTTACCTATTAGGGCGGTATTAGAAGCAGCGGGTTTCACAGTTGAATGGGATGCAAAAACTTCAACAGTAAACGCCTATACTTTCAAATATGACGAAAATTTATTTGTACCTTATTCAACATCCAGTTTGGAAACACTTGTAAAGGAAATATTGAAGGGTAATGTTGTTTATATAAATGGTCAATACTATGCAACTCCTCAATATGTAAAAATGCTTATCAATACCAAAGTTATTTACATTGGTAACGATTTGAATACAGCTATTTATCCACAAGAAAACCGTTATGGATTAGCTGAACTGGATTTAAGTGAAGCATTTGGGGAATGGTTAAATGAATCAGATTTGACAAAACATGACATTTCTTTTTCGTATGGTTCAAGAATTGACGGACAATTTAGAATAGACATTTGGAGTTTCAAAAAAGGAAATGAACAAATATATCTTGTACCCGATATTTCTGAAGAGTTTATTAAAGCAGATAACATGACAGCAACATTTAATGAAATCCGAATGAAAAAAGAAAAAGGGACGTTACTTTTTTATAAAGATGATTTGATTAAACGAAAAATAATAAACTAAGCGAACCGCCTGAAAGGGAATCGGTAGGTGATCCTTTTTCCGCTTGCAACTTCACTAAATACTCAAACACCATTCGATTCCATGGAAAAAACGCGGAAGAAATTTGGCAAGAAATGATGTATAATAATAGTATGGAAATTTGAGTTCGGGCAGGTTGCTCGGGCTCTTTTTGTTTAGTGAGCCGAGGCTTGAGGGGGTGATACTGTGGATGAAAAATACATAACGTTTCAAGTTATCACAGGATTAACGTATTACGGTAAATTGGTTTCAGAGGATTCAATTTTGTACGAAATTGAAAACCCGGACTGCAAAAACGGTAACATACATAATGGAATATACAAGGGCAGAGTAAAATTTAATAAAACTCATGTAATCTGGTTCTATACAGATGATATGTAGGACGGGGAGCCAAATAAGGCTCTTTTTTTATACGTTATAGGAAAAGAGTCTTCATTTTCAATATGTTGAATGCGGCGGACGAAATTGAGGAAAGGGCTGGTGAGCTTCCACTGGGGGACACCGAAGTATTCCTCAACGTCAATAGAATTATGAGTAGGAAAGGAGGAAGCAAGAAAAGTTAAGGATACAGAAGCAGCGGAAAACGATATGGTTGAAAAACCAAAAGGCTGTATGATAACCAGTTATCATACAGAGCCTTGCTTTTTGAAGTCGGTAAGTAGCCGGCTAATTTTATGCCGGGAAAGGATGATCACATGATTTTTAAGAAACTTCGGAAACCAAAAGCAGCTAAAAATGCTGACGAATTTGCTGGAGAAATGAAGGGATAATCATGGTGACAGCAAGAGATGTCATGGCAGGGATACAGGCAGCTATTGCCTCAAAATTCCCTGCATACTCGATTTACCTGCAAGTATGCCCGAAGAATATCACCCGTCCTTCTTTTATGATCCAATACATTAAAACGAACCAGAGGGATGTCTGTCGCTATACAGTTGAGAAAACGGTAGATTATAAAGTGACAGGTTTTCCGGCTGTTAACGAATTTTATTGTTCGGATCCGAATGAACTATCAACTCTCCAAGAGGATACGATGCAATTGTTTTCCAACGGGTTTGTATCTATCGGAGATCGAGCCATAAAAGTAAAGAGCAGCACTGGGGGCATGGACCCTGATCGGGTATATTTAGACCTGCAATTTGAATATTTTGACGACCGGACCGATGCAGAGGATTCAAAACCTTTTATTACATCGGTTACAACCAATATACAGGAGGGATAGTTTTGAAACTACCGAATATTAATATTGCATTTACCACACAGGCTGCGAGCGCCATAATGCGTTCCCAGAAAGGTGTTGTAGCTCTTATTGTTAGGGATGCCAACGCAAATGGAGGACATGTTTTAACAAGTCCTACCCAGATTCCCGTGGCATTGGGAATCGAAAATCAGGAGTATATTGCACGTGCTTTTATTGGTTACGTCAATCCTCCCAGAAAGGTGATCGTGTATGTGTTACCGGCTGACGCCGCAAACCTTACCGATGCTCTTACATACTTTGAAACCCAGACATTTGATTATCTCGCAGGACCGCCTGATATTACAGCAGTTGAAAGCACTGCAGTTGTAAATTGGATTAAGACACAGCGGGAAGCAGGCTTTACGCCAAAAGCGGTTCTTCCAGATACGGCTGCTGATAGCGAAGCTATTGTAAACTTTACTACAGGCGGAATCATGGTCGGACAATCTGAATATACGGCAGCAGAATATTGTTCGCGTATTGCCGGCCTCGTTGCGGGTACACCAATGACAGTTTCCTGCACCTTTGCTCCTCTACCCGAGGTTACAGATGTTGATAGGTTGACGAAGTCCGCTATGGATGAAGCCATAGGAGCAGGAAAATTTATTATTTTCTATGACGGCGAAAAGGTCAAGGTTGGCCGCGGAATTAATTCTCTCAAAACAACCACAGGGGCCAAGGGTGAGGCATTCAGAAAAATTAAGATTGTTGAAGCTGTTGATATGATGCAGGCTGATATTAAGGCAACCGCAGAAGATACTTACATCGGGAAGTATGCTAACAGCTATGACAATAAATGCTTGCTTATAACGGCTATTAAGGGGTATTTTAGGGAACTTGAGAATGACGGAATACTCAAAGCCGGTTTCAGTACGGTTGAAATAGACCTGGCTGCTCAAGAAGTTTACCTGCAGAGTAAGGGTAATGATACATCCGCAATGACGGAGCAGGAGCTTAAGGAAGCGTCTACCGACGATAAGGTCTTTATTAAGGCGAGAATATCGATTCTTGACGCTATTGAGGATATCAGCCTTGATATCCTGATATAAGGGGGTAAAAAATAATGAATGCTAACAGAGTAATGAACGGCACATGGGGCGAAGTTTGGCTGGACGGAGGGGATCCTGTTGCCGAATGCTACGGCATGCAGGCCAAGGTGTCATTTACAAAAGAGGATGTAAAATTTTGTAGGCAGATGGCGACGGATAAGAAGGTTACTGGTATGACCTGCACCGGTTCTTTAAAGCTGCATAAGGTAAACAGCCGTATGGCGCTTGCTATTGGCGATAAAATCAAGGGCGGTCAAGATGTCAGATTTACAGTAATGTCAAACCTGGCCGATCCTGATGCCTACGGCGCGGAGCGTATAGTGTTGCTGAATGTTTCCTTTGACGATTTGACGCTGGCTGATTGGGAAGTGGCGGTCAATGGAAAGATTGAAGCGCCGTTTACATTTACGGAATATGAATTCCTTGACAGCGTGGAGGGATAATACATGGATAATACACTCGATTTGCTTCTGAAACTTGGTGTCCAGGAACTCCCTGAAAAGGAATATAAATTAAAGAGGCTTAGCGGCCTGTGTGGCGCGCCCGTAGTGTTTAAACTGCGGGCGCTGCCGTATAGCAGGGCATCAGAGATGACAAAAGCTCAGCATGTCGATATGGAAGTCCATATCGTTCTTGCGGGGGTAGTGGAACCGAATCTGAAATCTCCTGAGCTTATGAGCAAGTATGGTGCTGCGACGCCCGCTGAAATAATTAAAAAGATGCTTCTGCCTGGAGAAATCATCGATATATCTCGCGCTGTGGAACGGCTGTCCGGATACCGAATCGATACTATCGAGGAAGTTAAAAAAAAATAGAAACGGATGCCGAAACACAGCTGATGTATTTCCTGTTCCATGAGAAAAACATTATGCCCGGTTATTATTACAACCTTCCCGAAGGCGAGAAGGTTGTAATAAGGGCATTTTTTGAAACAATCATGGAATCCCGGAAAAACTACCTCTAATTGACTGGTATAAGCAGGCTTGGTATAATTAGGCACAAAGTAGCATTACGATATGATTTCGGGATTGCTATAAAGGGGCTATATAGGAGTGTGCGAAAATGAAAAAACTATGTATGTTAGTTGCCTTTTTATTCCTACTTTCTTTAGTTGCTTGTAGTAAAGATATTCCAAAGCAAACAGGACCGGATATTGAAATAAATACGTCAACTCCGGCTCAAAGTGAAAATAGTAAAGACAAACCGCCCGAAACCTCAACTGATCCAGTTCAAGGTGAAAACAGTAAAGATCAAACACCCGAAACTTCTCCTGAGAGCAATTACGAGGATATGATCACGGTTTCTATAAGAGAATCTAGTGATATGATAAAACAATTTTTAGCTTATAGAGCTGAAGTTGACAATATATCAGATCAATATCTAACTGGAATAGTACCTGTATATGTTATTGATGCAAACAACGATATTATTGCCAAGACAACGGTGTTTTTAAATAACCTTGCTCCCAATAGTAGAGTAGGAGATAGTATTCTGATTCCTATATCAGATGAGTTTGATGCTGCATACGATATTATCAGGTTAGCTTCATCTAAAAAACCCACTAAGACCCCGGAAATTACAGATGAGAACTTATATGATTATGCTTATTTAACCTATAAAGACTATAACGATATATATGGAAATAAAAAATCCGTTGGCGCCGAAATTAATAATCTTACAACACAGTACATGAATTGTGTTGCAGTAACTGTTACCGTAAAAGATGAATCTGGAAACATCCTGACAGAGGAAATGGAAGTAATTAGAAATCTTGAACCCTACGCTACAGAGCATATCTCTTTAATGTTTACCATAACAGATAAATATACTATTGAATATAATATTTCCGGTTATTCCTTTACAGATGCTCCGGTGCCCTGAAATTTCATTCGTATTGACACCTTTAATTACGGTTTTGTCCATTTATAAAGTATAACTTAAAACGCAAGAGGACATCTTTATGCAAAACAGCATAACAAGAGAGTCATTTGACGGGTTTACTTGTACAGAAACGTGTTAACGGTGATAAGATGGGGAAAGAAGTATTTGATAGGTTTTAAATGGATGAGAAGTTTCTAATGTGAAGAATTTTATTGAAAACCCTGCGGAGGAATCTGCGGGGATTTTTTATGCGCAAAAAGGAGGGGCTAAAATTGGGGCAGGATAAAAGCATAGGCATCGGATCAGGAGATAGTTATGTTCAGGCTCTTACCACAATGCATAACGCAAATCAGAGCTTTAATAAGGATCTAACAGGATTTCAATCGAAGCTGGACGCACTCAACAAAACAAAAGCGATTTTAAAGGTGGATACCGATAAGGCAAGGACGGATTTAGCGAAGGCGGAAAAACAGTTTGCCCGAACCGGGAAAGAGGCGGACAAATTAAAGCTTGTGCTTGCCAATGCCAAGTATGAAAATGCGCAGAGGAATCTCTCGCTTGTTGCTGATAACGCCAGAGAAGCTGAAAAAGAAATGGTGAATCTATCCAATATGGTAAGTAAAACGGAGAATCGTGCTTCGAACGCCAAAACTGCAAGGAGCGAAATCTTAAATAGCCTTGCTACCTCAGGTGCAGCTTCATTTGTTGAGAATGTAATAAGCGATATATCAAATGTTATCGGCAGTGGGCTCGGCTCGGAAGTTGGTACTAGATTTTCCAGTACGTTATCCGGCGCAATAAATGGAGCGGCAATAGGCACAGCGGTAATTCCAATTCCAGGTATAGGTACCGCGATAGGGACAATAGCCGGTAGCATCCTTGGATGGATTCATGGAGAAGCGAAAATTTTTGAAGAAAAGGATGCTGCCTTCAAAAACTACTATCAAGACCAATACAACTCTGTGCAGCAAACACAGGCGGATGCATTGACAAGAGGCACGGCAATAGCAAGCACCAGGGAGCAAGATAGGATATTATTTTCGACAGTGCTCGGCGGGGATGATAATGCTGATGCGTATCTTAAAGAAATAATGCAGTTTTCCGCTGATACTCCGTTTGCGTATGAAGAACTGAAGAACATTAGTAAATCGATGTTGGCTTCTGGATATAGTAAAGATGAAATAATACCGCAGCTATCTAACATAGGTGATGCCGGTGTGGCGCAAGGGTGGTCTCTGGAGAGAATTAATCAAGTAATCACTTATTTGGGGAGCATGAATACTGCTGGAAAAGCAACCTTGGAAAATCTAAATCCAATTATGGAAGGGATTGGTGAGGACGTATTTCAAATCTTGGCTGATGCTGATACCTCACCCTCTGGAATAACAAGAGAAGACGTCATTAATAAGGTATCAGAAGGTTCGATTTCTGGAGCCGAGGCTGCTAAAGCAATATCTGATTATTTGGGAACAAAGTATGCCGGTAACATGGATAAGCAGGCGGAAACATTTGCCGGCTTGGTTAAAACTTTAGCGGATACACAAGATGAAATTGACGGTGCTATGGGTATTGGATATACCGATACAAGGGGCCAAGGGGTACAGAAACAAAAAGATTGGTTGAGTGGTGAAAGCGGAGAAAAAATGAAAGGTGCCTATGAAAAAATAGGCATGTGGAAGGCATCACAGGAGAATCTTTCTGAACAGTATCAACGGGATGCCCTTGAATCCGTAATGACCGGAACAATATCCGAGAGTTTCACTGAATCCAAGCAAAAGGGGTCCCTTGAACGGTTGGCGGTGGAATACAAAAATGCATTAATTGAATATGGCCATGCTGAACGTGCAGGCAATGACGAAGCAATGCAAAGCGCTGGGGCAAAAATGGGGCGTATTCTTGCAGAAGCCGAGGCTATTGCACAGAACGAATATAACGCAAGTGATGGCGCGCAGCTGCTTTTGGATACCAATAAGACCTTGGCAGATAATCTTAGGAAGAATGCAGATTTGCATGATTTGTATTATAGTGCAGGATATGAGATGGGATTAAAGTTTTCTAAAGGTATGGTAGATGCTCTTCCAGTGGATACTGATTCCTTTGAAAAGATGAACTCAGCCGCTATAACACTTGATCTCTCAATGTTTGAAAATGGCACAGAGAAAATGCCAGAAGAATCAAACAAAGAACCCTTTATATTGAAGGTGGGACAAGGTAAGGCCTTTGGGTTGAGTTACGTCCCATATAACAATTACCCCGCACTGTTGCATGAAGGAGAGCGGGTGCTTACCGCCAGTGAAAACCGAAGCTTTGGAAAGGGAGCGGAAATAAAAATAACGGGCAATAGCTTTGTTGTGCGTGAGGAAGCGGATATAGCGAAAGTCGCCTCCGAATTATTCAAGCAAATGAACCAAGCTTATATGCTCGCCCAATAGTAAAGGATGTGATTTTAGTTGCTGAAGTTCATTTTTAAGGATATTGATAAAAATACAGAGCATATTCTGCCGGTCACTCCCTCGAGTTTTGAGGTATCGCACGGAATCAATATAGAAACAATCAATATTCATACCCTGGGAGATGTAGCTCTTCCAGGGTATGGTGTTCTTCCGATCTTCAAAGTAGACTGTATGTTTCCGGCAAGAAGCTACTCATTCAACCAGCCTGACACTGATTTAAACCCGTATAACTACGTAAAGAAATTTGAAGCCTGGTGTGATAACCGTTCGGTATTGCGGTGGATTATATCAGAGGCGGATATAGAGGATGTAAACATACCGGTGGTTGTATCTGAAATTACGTACGGGGAACGGGATGGCAGCAGAGATGTTTACGCCGTGATTTCGCTTCGCCAATACAGGGAGCTATTCATTATACAAAAAAACAATACGGGCAACAATACCAGAAGTGTTGATAAACCCGCCGAAACAGTGCCATATGTTGTTGAGAAAGGCGACACACTTAGCGCCATCTGTCGTAAGGCTTATGGCGATTTTTCCCTGTATCCAAAGCTTGCAAAGTATAACAATATTAAAAACCCCCATCTTATCCATATAGGTGCAGTAATAAAACTGCCGCCGAAGAATCTGCTTTAAGGTGGTGTAGACATGATTAAAGTACTTATTACAAGCGGTTCGGAAACCATAGACGCAACACAGCTTATACAGTCCGTGTCATGGACGGGGGACTACCAACAATGCTCAAGGGTGCTTGAATTAGAGCTCTTATCTTCTGCGACAGATAAGAGAATACCTGTGGTCAAGTGTGACCTTGGGAGCGGAGTAACATTAACGATGGGTAGCAGGGAGCTTTTCAGCGGTTTTATCTTCACACGCCAGAAAAGCACGGATGGCAGCATAATTGATTTAACCTGCTATGACAAGGGAATTTATCTGAAGCGTAACGAGGCATCATATAAGTTTACAGACTGGACGCCCGAAGCCATAACGAAAAGAATCTGCTCCGATTTTGGAATAACCATCGGTCGCCTGGCTGATACTGGAGTTAAACTCACGCGTAATTTTTTCGGTGCAAGCTTGCATAACATCATCCAAACAGCCTATACGATTGCATCCGAAAAAACAGGAGAAAAATACCTGATTCGGTTTGACGGTCCTAATTTGAGCGTGGTAAAAAGGACCGTAACCGATGAAACCCTTGTTATTGAGGGTGGAAGTAATCTTATGTCAGCGTCGGTAACCGAAAGCATTTCCGACATGATTAATCAAGTCAGTATTTATAATACGAATGATGTGCTTGTAGGCACACAAAGTGATCCCTCGGCCATCAAGCTATATGGCCTTATGCAAAGCTATATGAAGCAATCTGACGGAGAGGATGCTACGGCAAAAGCAAAGAAGCTTATAACGGACAATGGCGTCAGCCAGAAAATTACCATCGACAACCTTGGTAACATTGCCAATATAACCGGCGGCACTGTGGTTATTCAGGAACCTTATACAGGGTTACATGGACTGTTCGATATCGACAGCGATGTTCACACATGGAAGAATGGACAGTATTACAATAAGCTGGTTGTTAATTTTAAAGAGGTAATAGACGAAAAGGATGTAGGTAAGCTGCCCAATAAGGATGGCAAAAAAACCGCTCAAAAATAATGATGCCGCAAAACTTAATGGGCGCACATAAATAAGTCGGGAGGGAAAATTTATGCAAGATAATCCATTCTCCGCAATGGTTAGAGCTATTCGAGAGGATAACAAATCACAGCTGCCGGTTCTGTTTCGCTTAGGCACGGTTACTTCTGTAAATCCTTTACGAATAGATGTGGCGGGGTTGATACAAAGCGGAAGGGATCTTTTGAAAAACAATATACTCAATTATTTTGAGCCTGGGGATTGTCTTTTGCTTACACCTATTGAGGATGAGCAGCGATACATAATAATCTGTAAGGTGGTGGATGCATGAGCGTAACACTCTTTCCAATAATACAACCGCGAGCATCGGAAGCAATAACAGGCCCAAAGCTGTATAAAGAGGTAAGATGGGATTTTGAAAATAATATACCGATATTTAAAAACGGCTCCCCTGTTGTTGTAACCGGCAAGGAAGCCGTTTTAGTTTGGGCGTGGAAGGCTTTACATACACCAAGATTCAGATATGGAATATATACCTGGGATTATGGAAACGAAGCAGAATCACTTATAGGTCAAGCTTTCACGGATGAGTTAAAGCAATCAGAGGCCATTCGTTATGTGGAAGAATGCCTGTTGATAAATTTATATATCACAGGCCTGTCTGGTGTAGCTGTATCGTTTTCTGATGCCGTATTAAGCATTAGGTGCACGATCGAGACAGTTTATGGGGAGGTTGAGATAAATGTATGAGGAATTAACGGTTGAAAGTATCAAGAACGATATAATAAGTCGCATGTCGACCGATATCAATACCAGTGAAGGCAGTTTTATAAATGACATGATAAGTCCTGTTGCCTATGAGATATGGAAGGCTTATCAATCTCTTGATACTATTTTACCGATCGCCTTTGTTGATGAAACAAGCGGCGAATATATTGATAAACGATGTGCAGAGTACGGCATAATCCGAAAAGCCGGTACAAAGGCAAAGACAACCCTCATGTTTACGGGAACAGACGGAACTCTAATACCAAAGGGGAAAGTATTCCTGACGTCCGATAGTCTGCAATTTGAGACCGAGGATGCTGTGACTATCGTAAGTGGGACTACTGCTGTTGTAGCCATAGCCACAGAGATTGGCACAGATCATAATGTTGATGAAGGGACAATTACCAGGCAGCTTATTAGCATAAGCGGCCTTACCTCCATAACCAACTCGGCGGCTACAGGTGGTACTGATCCTGAATCCGATGCTGCGTTGGTAAAAAGGCTGTATGAATATCTGCAAAGACCTGCTACATCGGGAAACGCGGCGCACTATAGGCAGTGGGCCCTTGAAATTGATGGCGTTGGGGCAGCAAAGGTTGCGCCGCTCTGGAATGGCTCTGGTACTGTAAAAGTGCTTGTTGTGGGAAACGATAATGGACCGGTAGATGCAACTATCATATCGAATTGTACGACCCATATTGAGGAGAAAAGGCCTATCGGTGCTACTGTAACAGTTGTGAGTGCAGAAGGATTGTCTATTAATGTTGCTGCAACCGTTACGATAGATAGCACGACAACAGTTGAAACGGTACAAACTGCTTTTAGAAACACATTAAATGAATATCTAAAAAGTATAGCTTTTACAAAATATACTCTGGTCTATAACCGTATAGCCTACATGATGCTTGATATTGAAGGGGTACTCGATTATACATCGCTGACCATCAATGGGGATATATCAAGTGTCGCAATAGGTGAAGATCAGGTTCCAATCCTTGGGTCGGTGGTGATTAATCATGAAGCTTATTGATTTACTTCAGGATTTTTATGCAAATAGTTCTCAAGTGGTTGAGCTTCAAGGAGCGTTTGAGCATTGGTCAGAAGCGTTAAGTGCAGCAAAAGAGGACTTATTTCTACAATTCAATGTCGAATCGGCCACCTGGGGATTAACTATATGGGAAAAGGCTCTAGGGCTGGAAATAGACGTAACTAAGCCGTATGGGTACCGTCGCACAAGGATTATGAGCAAATTACGTGGGTCCGGAACCACAACGAAGGCTATGATACAGAACGTGGCCGAGAGCTTTTCAAACGGAGTGGTCACAGTACTAGAACATAGTAGTGAGAACCGATTTGAGATTAAGTTTACCGGTACCCTGGGTATTCCGCCCAATATGGACGATCTTACAGCAGCTATCGAAGAAATCAAGCCTGCACACCTGGCATACAGCTATGTTTATGTTTATAGGCTGCACAGCCAGTTGTCGACTTATACTCATGCTCAACTATCGTCATATACACATGAAACTTTAAGAAATGGGGAGATGGAATAAATGGCAACCTATACAAAAAATTATGAACTTACGAAACCAGATGCTGCAACAGAATACTACGATGTAAACGTTCAGAATGAAAACATGAATAAAATCGACGCGGCTCTTGAGCCTACTGCCGATCCTGAGCAGATACCTACAAGCAATGGACCCGGCAAGCTTCAGCTTTGGATAAGCTGGATTGCTAACCGGATTAAAGCCATAACTGGCAAAGCCAACTGGTATGATGCGCCTGCAACTACATTGGAAGCAGCCAAATCTCACTTGGATGCAGCAGCTCCACACGCTGGCCATGAGACTCTTGCAGGTGCTCAGGCCAAAGTTAATACCGCAATGGCTGCCCATACAAATACAACAGATCCACATTCACAGTATGCTATGGATACAGATGTATCTGCTATACAAAATACATTAAGTGCGCATACGGCAGATTATGTGCGACAGCCGGGGTATGGTGTAACTACCGGAAGCTCCAACACCTATACCCTTACCCTTAACCCCGCTCCCGCCACTTATGCAGATGGTACGGGCATAAAGGTTAAAATCCATGCCGCTAATACAGGGGCAAGCACAATTAATATAAACGGTTTAGGTGCTAAAGCGCTTGTAAACGGTAAAGGTGTAGCTCTTACATCAGGGAAACTGATTTTAAACGGCATATATTCTTTTGTCTATAACTCCACATCAGGAAATTTTATCTTGCAGGGTGAAGGGGGTGAATATGGAACAGCAGGAGCTCCCCAAGTTTTGAGCGGGTATACGGTTGGCACAGAGAATGGGTTGATTAATGGGGTAATACCCATCCGCACCAACAATGAACCTCCAAATCCGACCCAATATCCGGAAGCTATTAATGATAGTATGTATGATGGTCACATACACTTAATGCCGCCAGCAGGGTATTATAATGGCGATACATGGGTACATAGGACAATACCGGAACTAACAGCTGCAAACATTCGGCAAGGCGTTACCATTGGTACTGGTACGGGCGGTAAGATTTTGGGGACGCTAATTGCTATTGATCAAGTGGAAGCTGGATACTCGCAGATTTTATATGCATCGACTGTAAGAGGCAACTGGTTAACAGAATACAAAGAAGCAAAAAAAATACAAATTAATGTTAGTGGCACAGTAAGAATTTCTTTTAATTTAAAACAAGACCAACAAATGAATCCACCAAAAGCATATGGGAGAATTTATAAAAATGATGTTCCTATAGGTCTTGAACGAAGCACAACCGCAAATTATTTCACTACATACACAGAAGATTTTGTGGTAAATAAAGGTGATTTTTTCCAACTATTCCTAAGAACCGACAGCGCAGCCGCTCCCTCAGCAGTATCCGATTTAATGTCAATTCAAATTAATGGAAGTAAGTTTGGTACAACTATTATTTCATAGGAGAGTGATATATAATGACAGTAACATTTCAGTATAATACCATTAATGAACGATATGCCATTCTTGAACAAAATCAAGATAAATTTTTAATTGAAGAACAAAACATCACAAGCGGAAACTTTTTAGTGTTTTCAGATACTCCACGACTTGAGGACAATATACAGGATATTAAAAATAACACTGATATGATTCTACTTAAGCAGGAGGGAAATATATAATGGTTATCCAAGTATATGTTGATAAGCTTATTAGCCTTATCTTGCAAGGAATAATTACAAGCAATGACATAAAAGCTCAGGAGTATAAGGACGCAGTACAGGCAAAGCTTAGTACACATTAGGATATTTATCCGAAACAGAGAGGACGGGAAAAACCCGCCCTCTTTTTTGTTTTTCAAAAATGTGAGAAAGGACGGATGGAGATGGAAAACAGTATACCTGCATTCAAAGCAACTATATTAGCCACGATCGGTGCCATAGGTGGCATCATATCGTCGCTTTTCGGAGGGTGGGATTCTGCCTTGACCACATTGGTTATTTTTATGGCTATTGACTATTTAACAGGGATGCTTGTGGCCGGAGTGTTCAAGAAGAGTAAGAAATCCCAGAATGGTGCCTTGGAATCCCGCACCGGATGGATGGGTTTGTGCCGAAAAGGAATGACCCTTCTAATAGTATTAATAGCTGTACAGCTTGACTTAGCTATAGGGTCTGTATTTATTCGGGATGGGGTAGTAATCGCCTACGTCATAAATGAGGCTGTAAGCATCACCGAAAATGCTGGCTTGATGGGAATGCCTGTTCCAAGCGTAATCCAAAAGGCCATTGATGTCCTGCAAAAGAAATCGGCGGGTGATAAGTTTTGAGAGTAGTATTTGATATAGGCCATGGATCGGATACTTGGCCTCCGGCAAAGGGAATCAGCCTCCCGGGAGGTGGAAGCTTTGCCGAGCATGACTTTAATTCGGCCGTTGCTGTAAAAGCTAAAGAACTGGCCGAAAAACAAGGATTTGAGGTGTTGCTTACCCAAAGCCCAGGAAAACCCTGCGTTACGCTGGGGAGCAGGACGGCCTGGGTAAACGCTCAACATGCCAAGAAGCCTATTGACTGCTTGATATCATACCACGCCAATGCAAGTGACAACAAAAAGGCGTCAGGCTGGGGAGTATTCCACTGGTATAACTCAGCCAACGGCAAAAGGCTCGCCGAACTATGGGCCAAGCATGCAAAGGCTCTGCTGCCCATCCCTCAGTGGGGTACTGGCATTTGGCAGTGTAAGCCTGGAGAGTGGACCAACTTTGATATCGTTCGCAAGCCTGTTATGCCGTGCATCTTAATTGAGCACTTTTTTTTCACCAATTTGGATGAGCTCAAAAAATGTAATACACCTGAGTTTATCGCATTGGCAGCAGAAGTAGTAGTAAAGGCCCTATGCGATTATGCTGGTATTATCTTTAAAACCCATGATCCTACACAAGAGTATAAGAGAATCATACAGGAACATTGCGGCTTTTCCCATCCTGGAGGAGTGTGGGATGTAATTGATAAATACCATCCATATCCTGAAGCCTTATTGCAGCGATGGTCAAATAGTTATAATACCCTCAGTTAAGTGAAGTGTTGCTTAATTAAACAGTACAATATTTTGGGTTCAGTTCAAAGTCCGAGGGTTCTTTTTTTGTGCTTTTTTATACTTGAATTTATTGAAATAAAAATATATAATCTAAAAATGCTGGGAAATAATTCATTGAAAAGGATTATTTAAGCAAAAAAAGAAATAATATGTGGGAGGTCTATATGGATAATCGCGGTTTCTATGTAAACAGGGTTGGTATAACATCATCACTCTATGATTTTTATTTTAAATTTTCAGCAAAAATACCTCAGTTCGATGATCAGGGGAATATAATCGGCGAAGAGTTAATTGATTCAATTGATCTTCTCATGAGCCCAAAGCATGCAGAAGCATTATATGAAGCTTTAGGAACGCAGTTAGAAGCACACAAGCAAATGTTGAAATCAGCAACTACAACGGATTCAAATCCTGAGTAGGAGGTTTTATGTTTAAGACTACCGATCCTAGGGGATATAATATAGCATGTGATACAGATACATGGAATAATCATATAGTATCTGGGCACATAGAAATGATCGACAATTTGCAAGCCGTTAAAGAAACAATAGAAAACCCTGATGCAATATACACAAGCAGCCAGACTCCAGTTAGAAATGTTTACTTTTCAAAGGCATCAACATCTACATATAATTTATATACTAAAGTAGTAGTTGCTGTAGATGATGATAATAAATTTGGGTCTGTTGTAAGTGCGTGGCCCCAACCAACCATGTCTGGTGGTATAGTTGATCAGGGAGGGTTATTATATGTTAAAGCTAAACTACGATAAAAAAAATGACATTCTCTATTTAAGTATTGGCGATCCCAAGCCTTCCTATGGAGAAGAGGATGTGTCAGGGATAGTAATCCGTAGAGATATGGCATCAAATGATATTACAGGGATTACAATTTTTGATTTTATGAAACGTATTACTGAGAAAACGATCGATAGCAAGGATTTACCAATTCAAGTTGATTTTCAAGAAATAAGCAATATAATTCTACAGTAGTCGATACAAAACCCTGGGGTAATACCTAGGGTTCTTTTTTGTGCTTAAAAAAGTTGCTGATTTTTTGACGTTGATGGATAATTAGGTAATAATCGGTTGTTAAAATATTTGTGACTAAATTTAGGATGAGGTGATCTAATGCATGGAAGGTATTACTTAAAGCACACTATCAATCATACTATTTGTGATATGTAGAAACACGTTGCAGAGAGGATAAATTTAAGGCATAATAAAAGAACGAGTGTTCTATTTTAATAAAGGAAGCGGATTGATGGTATCTAAAAAATCAGTATCAGCATCTGACGGAGCGACTGATGAATACATATCTGAAATAGGTGGAGATGTACTTAAAAGTTGTCCAACGTTTCAAGATATAGAGCGAAAAATTATAATGACATAAGAGGCATAAAAACTCGGATGAATTCTGAAACGGGAAGACTTTTTCAGGAATATGAGCGACTGTGTGTAAAGCATCAAGCCCTTTCACAAATTGCAAATGAGAGAATGATCTCATAAAAGGGTCGGGGAAGAGTTCATACCATTCACCGTGGGATATTTGCCCGGCAAGAATCATAGAGCCTCTATCATAACGAGATTCTGCAATCTCCAGAATGTCACGACTTTCCTCCAGTGTATATGACTTC
>JAEZTB010000018.1 GCA_023443745.1 Bacillota bacterium | reverse complement strand
TTTTCGAATTGTTTGAAGTTGATATGATTGCAACTAAGGCAATACCTCAAGCTGTTGAAAGACGGAATACATTAATAAAAATTGATTTCTGTGAAGGCAAGGTATATGAAGGAGAACACTATTATTTACGTTCAAAATAAGCATAATCTACAGTAAGACTTAATACAAAATATTTATATAATGCGTAAGATTCGGTTTTGTATAAGGTTCAGCCGTCCATGGCTGAATCTGGCTTCGAGGGACAAGAAACTTCGTCTAGCAAAGCTTTTACGCAAGGGGCAAAGCATGTAGTTGGCATAAAAAGAAGGTTCACGAAGTCATTGCTGCCCACACCGTCTCACTGGGCGGCAAGCGCCGCTAAAGGGAAAGGCTCCGATGGTCCGGTTCGTCGGCGTCGTAAAACCGGGACGTTATCTGAAATGGGAATATTAGGTTTTGTTTATTAACAGATCAATATAAGATTTTAAATTATTAATTATAAATTATGAATAGTAAAAATACGGCTAATAGAAAGGACTATAAATAATGAGTGATTTATTGAAAACGATGGATTATTGGAAAAAGAGAGGTGATGCTGTAAAATCTGAACAGGAAGCACTAGAGCTCTTAAAGGAAATTAGACCAGATCTTGAAAAAATGAAAGAAGTATTATT
Source organism: Bacillota bacterium (assembly GCA_023443745.1). Lineage (GTDB taxonomy): Bacteria > Bacillota > Clostridia > DSM-8532 > DSM-8532 > DTU059. The sequence goes on along the minus strand of JAEZTB010000018.1, from coordinate 8,178 downwards.
CGGGAATAAAATCAATTCAATTGATATTGGTCTAAGCCAGGAGGAATGGATAAATGAGATCCACCAATACATATCGAATACAATTAAGCTGTATCTAGAATATCATGTTAAGGGTGTACTAGAATGTATCAATTTATCACTTGCTGAAGAGGATCCTCCTATTATCAGATTAACTATTAACGGTAAAGAATATCTCATTGACTTTGAAGAGAATGTGGAACAGATGAAATAAACCGAGATGATCATAGGGAATGCTACTATTCAAATGAGAGTGTTTGGTTTGAGTTTCGACGTAAAAATCCTTCTATTGAGTTTGATGAAATTGGTGAATGTATATGTTCAAGATTGAAAGCAACTTTTCCAACTGTTATGATGCAATATACTTGTTCAAAAGTAAAATAGCATTAATATTGAGATATTGAGATATTCCCACTTCAGATAACACAGCTTTTACGCAAGGGGCACACCAGGAAGTATTCGTAAAAAGAAGTTCACGTAGTCATTGCTGCTCACACCGCCTCACCGGGCGGCAAGCGCCGCTAAAGGGCTGGGCTCCGCTGGTCCGGTTCGTCGGCGTCGTAAAACAGGGACGTTATATGAAACCTGTGCGATAAGGATACTTTTGACTATTGCCTGAGTATACAAATATTGGTATTATTTGAGTGGGGTGCATGCTTACTTACACTTTTTCTTTATTGGGGTTACAAAGTAGCACAGTAGCTTATTATATACTGTTCGATTACCGTCCGTGGTAACCTTTATGAAAGCAAATGAAATTGGAGTGCGAGATTGCCCGGCCATCCGGGCCTGGGAAGGGCAAGAAGCTTTGACGTTAATTGCTCCAACAAAAATAAAATAAACCTGCATCTAAAGAAGGATTAAAAGGAATTGCGTACAATTAAGGTAATTGCCACACCACAGCGTAGGTTAGCATCTCGGCTATGCGTAAACTTTTTAAAGCATTCCCACATCGGACCGGCTGCCATCCGTGCAGCCTTAAATGAAAGTGGCATAGAAGTCTGATTATCTACGGCCATCCGTGGCCTGGGCCGCACAGGATAAACGGCAAGATAATTGCTAGAAATAGCTGTTTACTCAAGCATCTGATTATATCGGATTTACATTTTAAAGCACTTCAGGGTATTTTCAAGCATCAAGGAATTTGGGAAAAGGTACGGCTATATTTTAAAGTTCGATACGGCACAGGTATCATATAACACGGCTTTTACGTAAAGGGAATAGCATGAAGTCTGCATAACAAGAAGGTCAGGAGGTCATTCCTGCCCACACCGTCTCACCGGGCGGCAAGCGCCGCTAAAAAGTAGGGCTCCGTTGGTCCGGTTCGTCGGCGTCGTAAAACCGGGACGTTATATGAAACACCCTGAGTTTAGGACTCACTTTGAAGATTATTTGTTTAGAAGTCTTTTATGTGCTCGAATTTCTCAACTTTAACTTCCGGGCCTGCTTGAACACGAATTGTTATGTGATCCTTGCCAACAGTATTATGCGGACCAGTGTATGGAAGTATCTCCAGTTTTATTAAAAATGCAAATGTACGCCCCCTATTTGGTCGTTCGATACTCAAAACCTTCGTCATATAAGGAGCAACAGCATATGGTATACCATAATAATCTTCTACAGCCTTTTCTATATATGGATCAAGAAATACCATAAAAACATCTTGATATATTTCCTCTAGTGAGCCCTCTGCAGGTTCATGTGGTATAAAATATGTTGGGTTAGCCACACTTATATTATTAGCATCGATTAATTCTACCAGTTTATAACCAGGTATTAGACAGGCGATCGCAATTAACAGCACTAAACTAATTATAAAGGTTATTTTCCTTGTTATAATAATTATTCTTCTCATTTTAACCAACCATATAATTCTTATATTGCTTTACTAGCATAATATGTGATATTTTCTAGGTAAATTCTAGTTTTTACCTAGGTGTGCAGGGTGCTTCATATAACAATGCTTTTACGCAAGGGGCATATCACGAAGTTTGACGTAATAAGAAAATCATGAGGTAATTGTTGCCCACACCGTCTCACCGGGCGGCAAGCGCCGCTAAAGGGAAGGGCTCCGCTGGTCCGGATCGTCGGCGTCGTAAAACCGGGACGTTATATGGCATTTGGTGAAGGTGGTACGCCATCCGTGGCGCAAATTTGTATGAAGTGCTTTGAAGTTAATTTTTTACTTATTATGTGGTAGAATATATCTATATTAAACCAAACTGGTGGTGATCTTATGAATACAGCTAAGGATATTATTAAAAAGCTAATAGATGAGTTGCCCGAAACAAAAGCAGGAGAAATAATTGATTTCCTTCTTTATTTAAAAAACAGGAAAGAGCAAGAACTCTTTCTTAGTCCTGATGAAGAGGAAGAGATCTGGTATCTGATAAATAATGATGAAAGAATCTCATCTGAAAAAGTTAATGAGTTAATTAAGGGTGAGTAAGATGAGAAGGATTATTTATTTAAAAAGTGCATATAAAAGCTTGAGTGAATATGACAAAGATACTAGAATCAGAATAGTTGATGCAATTGAGAAAATACCCCGAGGTGATATAAAACGGTTACAAGGCGAAAAGCATCCTCCTCTTTATAGACTTAGGGTTGGTAAGTACAGGATAATTTATCATATTGAGAATAATGACATTATAATCGCTAAAATTGATACCCGTGGAGATGTTTATAAATAAGGGGCTGCCATTCATGGCAGCCTCTGAATCTAGGGTCACCAAACGCCACATAACAAAGCTTTTACGTAAAGGGCACAGCATGAAGTATTTTTAAAAAGAAGTTCATGAAGTCGTTGCTGCCCACACCGTCTCACCGGGCGGCAAGCGCCGCTAAAGGGAAGGGCTCCGCTGGTCCGGTTCGACGGCGTCGTAAAACCGGGACGTTATATGTAATTTCCTGCTTGGATCGCATGACCAAGGGGAGATTTGAAAGAATAGCTTTGAAGAATTATTTAGTGCTTTAGTAAAGTATGAGTGCATTAATATTTTAGGAGTTGAAGTAATGAAAAAATCAGAAATTAAAGCGATCATTAAGCATTCTATTGACCAGCGGAATCTATGCAGGATGTTTTTTCGTTATGATAAAAGTTATTGGTACTATTTTCCTCTGATATCAAGTGATAAGTTATTTTTAGGTGCAGAGGAAGATGATTTCATAATAGATGGATACTCAATCCGCCGCTATGTAGATATTGTAAAAGCTCAAACTAGAGATGATAAAAGTGTCGAAATCCTACAAAGCGAGGGAATTGTCAATAGCATACAAATACCAAACATAGATATTTCAAATTGGAGAACAGTTTTTTCCTCTTTACAAACAATAAATAAAAATATTATTGTGGAAAAAGAAAGTCTAGAGGATGATGAATGTGAATTCGTAATTGGAAGAATCGATAGGATATTTAAGAATTTCGTTTATGTTTATCATTTTGATGCGGATGGAATTTGGCAATCGAAACCTTTTAGAATTCCATACACAGAGATTACAAGCGTTTCTTTTGGAACAAGATATGTTGAAACTTTTTCAAAGTATCTTAATGAGTCACCTAAAAAATTTATATAATTAAACCGTGGCTGAAACTGGCTTCGTGGGGCAGGAAACTACATATAACACAGCTTTTACGTAAAGGGCACAGCACGAAGTATGCATAAAAAGAAGGTTCAGGAGGTCATTGCTGCCCACACCGTCTCACCGGGCGGCAAGCGCCGCTAATGAGAAGAGCTCCGGTGGTCCGGTTCGTCGGCGTCGTAAAACCGGGACGTTAGCTGAAATAAACCGGAAGGGGAAGTGGCGCGCTATCCGTGGCGCTGAGTGTATGTGTATTACTTTGAAGCTAATTCATATTTGTAAGAATTGGCGAAATAGAAAAGGAGTATGTAAGTATGAATTATTTGAACGAGTTTTTAAATCGTTTAGATGAAAACAAAATATATTATCGATTGAATAAGATAAGACCTGAAAGCATTATGATTGAAGTTTCAGTACCTGGTCAAAGATGGGAAATAGAATTTATGGAAGATGGCACTATTGAGGTTGAAAAGTTTATAAGTGATGGGTCTTATTATGACAAGCAAGAGTTGGAAACCTTATTTATAGAATTTTCAGATTAGAGAAGAATATTGACTAAGTATAGAAGTGAGGGAGTTTATGGAACTTAATTTCCACATATACAAAGAAATTGGGGCAGTATCAAATCCTAATAATGGATGGATCAAGGAATTAAATTATATTAGTTGGAATAATAGGGAGCCTGTTTATGATATCCGTGTATGGTCGGAAAATCATGAAAAAGTAGGAAAAGGTGTTACGCTAACAATTAATGAAGCAATAAGGTTACGTGACATGCTTAATAGCTTAAATTTAAGCCAAAATGGATAACCAATAAAGAGATTTTTTGCTCTATCTTTAGAAATGTGCCATCATTAAATATTGCGAAATTGCAGAATCATAAAGGGCTCACCATCCAGGGTGAGCTCTGAAAAAGGGGCCGGTTTACTTCAGCTAACAATGCTTTTACGTTGCAGGGCGTGCTTATCGGTATTCCTGCCCACACCGTCTCACCGGGCGGCAAGCGCCGCTAAAGGGAACGGCTCCGTTGGTCCGGTTCGTCGGCGTCGTAAAACCGGGACGTTAGATGCAATCCCATGCTAAAGTTATGCCCGTAACATCGTGTCGCTAGGAAAGGCTACGAGGATCTAATTTAAACAGGAGCATTTAAAGGTAAAGTATATTGGCCTCATGTTTTGTTTGATAAGTTGAAGTAAAAAATATTAATAGAATGGTGGTAGATATGTTTGGAAGTGAGAATAGCCGTACAAGATGATGTGGAAAATATTTGCCGACTTTATAATGAATTTTTCGCATTCAATGCAAACCAGCAACCACAATATTACAAAGGAACAATTGAGTCCGGAAAATATCCAAAGAGTGTAATTGAAAGCAATACAGAAGACGCTAAAGAAGGAAATGAAGTCGTTGGATTTATCCATGTCTCAGAAGATAAAACCTCGCCATTTGAGACGTTTATTCAACACAAATTTGCTAATATAATTAACCTTTTTATTGAAAGTTCTTTTCGTAAAAAAGGAGTGGGAAAATTGTTGTTGGATTCTGCAAAACAATGGGCGCAAATTCGAGAACTTGATTATTTGGAATTAAATGTGCTTGCTCAAAATAAAAATGGCATACAATTTTACGAACATGAAGAATTTGAAACAGTTTCATACATAATGCGATGTACACTATGAATATAGTACGTTGTTTATTTATGTTTTGTGAAATATCTAACAGCGAATAATTAAGGCGCCACGTCCATGTGGCTCTGACTTCACGGGGCATGGGACTGCATCTAACAATGCTTTTACGCAAGGGGCACAGCATGAAGTATGACGTAATAAGAAGTTCATGAAGTCATTGCTGCCCACACCGTCTCACCGGGCGGCAAGCGCCGCTAAAGGGAAAGGCTCCGCTGGTCCGGTTCGACGGCATCGTAAAACCGGGACGTTATACGAAATACCGCGTTATAGGTTGATTTTGATTGCAATTATACAAACGAATTGCCTTAAATGAGGGATTAATATGAAAGATTTTACTTACATATATATTGCAGGCGCGTTGGCTACTATTATTATAATAATATTTAATTATTTAGATTGGCGAAAGTCGAGTATGAATTATTCCTTTGACGTAGTCATAGTACGGTTAAAGAATAGATTTAATTTTGGTATATTTATATTATTAATAGATTTATTAGGTTGTGTGATATCTATCATAATAAATGAAATTTCGTATATTGCACACCCTTGGTATCCAGCTTTGATGTTTTCTTTGTGGTTTATCGCAGGTTCAATAACTTGGAAATACAAATTTAATGATGTAGGTATAACACCTGTTTCTGGTTTTAAACATTTAATATTAACATGGGAGCATGTTTCTTATTGGAAATGGCTTAGTTATAAACCTGACTATATATTTATAGAATTTGAAAATGGTAAAGGTAATTTGCAGTTTAAGGTAAGTGAAAATAAAGAATTACTTACTGAATTGTTAACTAAAAAAAAGGGTAATTCTTATATAGGAGATAGTTAACAATGTATCGCGGTACTTCGTATAACAAAGCTTTTACGCAAGGGGCACAGCATGAAGTATGCATAAATAGAAGTTCATGAGGTCGATGCTGCCCACACCGTCTCACCGGGCGGCAAGCGCTGCTGCTAAAGAGAAGGGCTCCGCTGGTCCGGTTCGTCGGCGTCGTAAAACCGGGACGTTATGTGCAATATGGCGAAATATATGTAAATCGTTACCTATAAAAATAAGGATGTGTTTTCTAGTGGATTTGATAGTAAAAGAAGCAATACGTATTGCGGAATTAGCAGGGAAAAAAATCAAAGAAATTCGGGAAAAAGAGCTATACGAGGAATCGCTAAAATATGGATATGAATTAGTAACAACTGCTGATCTAGTATCAAATGAAGTGATAAGAGAGGAACTATCAAAATCGTTTCCGACTCATAATTATATTTCTGAAGAAGAAAACCAAAAGGATCTAATAATCCATAATCCAACATGGATTGTTGATCCAATTGATGGAACGGTGGGTTATGCTAATAATCAATACCAAGTAGCGGTTTCAATTGCATATGCAGTTGAAAACGAGGTTAAGGTGGGAGTCGTTTATAATCCATTTCTTGATGAATTATTTTATGCTATGGTGAACTCGGGTGCTTATTTGAATAATAAACCTATCAAGGTAAAGAAGGTTAACGAGTTGAGCCAATGTGTTGTTGGAACTGGATTTCCTCATAAAAGAGATAATATTCATATGCTTTTAAATCAATTACAAAATATATTACCTCGAATAAGAGATATTAGAAGGCTTGGTTCACCAGCACTAGATATATGTTGGGTTGCTTGTGGAAGATTACAAGGTTTTTATGAAGGTAAGTTATCTCCATGGGATATTGCAGCTGCTAAGTGTATCGCTATTGAAGCTGGAGCAAAAACCGGTTTCTATTCTATCGCTGATAACAATATCCCAGATTGTGTAAACGGAAATAATATTATTATAACTAGCCCTGGAATCTTTGAAGAAATGTTGGGCCTTCTAAAAACGTGTGATTAAGACTTTATCGCCATACTGCACATAACAATGCTTTTACGCTGTCGGGGCGTGCTTACTGGAATGCGTGCCCACACCGTCTCACCGGGCGGCAAGCGCCGCTAAAGGGAAAGGCTCCGCTGGTCCGGTTCGTCGGCGTCGTAAAACCGGGACGTTATACGTAATAGTGGATATGGGTGCGCCACGTCCTGTGGCGAATTATAAAAAAGAATAGCCCTAGAGTTAATAGATTATCGGTTGTAATTTAGGAGGAGTTATGAAAAAGAACTTTATACAAGCAGTGTCCGTAGTCATTATCAATATTCTAATCGGTTTATTATTTTTTCAATATAGTGGGATCAATTATAATCCAGGTGGTGTTACTGGGGAAACAAGTACTTTGAATCTGATTTTATCAATTATTTATATACTTTTAATTTTTGGGATAGCTTTTATTGCGGGACTTTTTAATCTACGAGGAATTATTTGGGGGTTATTTGGTTTTTGTATTGTGGTAATTGTACTATTTATTATTGGGGGCTTAGGCATATGTTCAATAATTGCAATTTTAGTACTTCCTCTGTATTTCTTTGTAGCTCCATTTGCTCCTGTTATAAATACTTTAAGTCACCTAACAAATCCATCATATATAAATGATAAAGCAGTAATTTATATACCGTTTTTTATCTATCTTATTTCATTATTAATATACCATTTAGGAAGAAAAATAAAGACAACTAAGAATCATACATAACGACTGGATTATAGAAAATGGAAGGAGCCTTCGCCAAATGTGTGTGTTTAAGGCCGCCACGTCCTGTGGCTCTTGCTCTGTGGGCTCCACTACTACGTATAACATTGCTTTTACGCAAGGGGCATAACAGGAAGTATGACGTAAAAAGAAGTTCATGAGGTATTCTTGCCCACACCGTCTCACCGGGCGGCAAGCGCCGCTAAAGGGAAAGGCTCCGATGGTCCGGTTCGACGGCGTCGTAAAACCGGGACGTTATAAGAAATGGCCGAAAATATTAATATATTGTGGTGATTGA
>JAEZTB010000010.1 GCA_023443745.1 Bacillota bacterium | reverse complement strand
GCTGTATCTCACTTAAGATATGACTTGATACAATGACTGATATCCCGGATACTGCAAATGTCCGGATCATTTTCCTTAAATCTTCCATTCCGAACGGATCAAGCCCATTGGTAGGCTCATCTAAGACAAGCAATTCGGGGTCATTTAAAAGCGCTAATGCGATACCTAATCTCTGCTTCATTCCCAAGGAGAATTGGGAAATCTGTTTGTTTTCCGTATCCATTAAGTCCATTCTTTCCAAAACTTCCATGCATTTATCGGATGAGATTCCTAAAAGAGTTGCCCGAACTTTTAGATTTTCAAATGCTGTTAAGTTTTCATACAAAGGAGGTGATTCAATGAGGGAACCAATCCTTAACAGATCTTTTCTGCTCCAGGGGTGATTATCAAATATTATTTCCCCGGAAGTGGGGGTGATGATTCCTGTAATCATCTTCAGCAATGTTGATTTACCAGCACCATTAGGCCCTAATAATCCATAGACAGAGTTTTTTCTTACAGACATAGATAAATCATTAATTGCATATGATTTTTTGAATTTTTTTGAAATGTGGTTGGTTTTTAACATATACTCGTGCATCATAACATCCTCCTTTTCAAAATCAGCAGCCGTTTTGTACCGTTTCCGCTCCATAAGGGACCTCCTTTTGACTATATATTGCTATGATAACAGCTAATTTTAAGGATTTTATAAGGAAGAAGAACAATAATACCAGTTTGGTATGTTATAATTACAACAAAATAGGAGGGGGAAAGAGAAATGAATGTGTATAAAGGTGGGGCTGGTTTTTTAATAAGAGGAAGGAGCATCAGGCATGGAAGAAGTATCTGCCTTCTCATTCTTATTGTTCACCTGTTATGTTTCTGCTATTATTCAACAGCGTTTGCTAACTCAGCGGAACCGCCGGGTTTTACCATTATCGTATTAAACTCTCCAGAGAAGATATCTTTATCTTTAAAAATGTCCAATCATGATGTGACAGACTTAAGAGTGGTAGAAGGGGAAAGAAAAGGCTGGGAAAAGTATTACAGGCTCTATTACACCCACTCATCACCCCAGGTTAAGGAGTTAAAGGATGCAGTTTTGATGGTACAAAGTAATAAAAAAAGCTTTCAATGTGCTTTACCTGAAGAAACATTTGAAAGATATAGTAATATTTTAACACTTGATATGGAATCGGAGACCCTTACATTAGGTCAGCCTCCGTTGCGGGTTCCTGCTCTGGTGGCAATGCGGGTTCTCCTGACAATGCTTATTGAGGGATTTGTTTTTCTGCTTTTTGGATTCAGGCAAAAAAGATGCTGGCTGGTCTTTACAGCAGTCAATCTGATTACCCAGGCTGGGCTGAATGCAATGCTTACGGGACCTGATTTAGGTAATTACTGGATATATGGTTATCTATTTATTGAGATTGTGGTACTTGCAGCAGAACTGTTCGCTTTTCTTAACTTTGTGAAAGAATTCTGGAAAGGACGTGTAGCGCTGTATGTAATAACAGCCAATATTGCCAGCCTGATCATAGGAGGTATGGTGATAACATATTTACCGGTTTAATTGTATAATACAGTTTTTGATGAGCCATAGTGAAATAACTATGGCTTTTTCAACGTCCAGACACGTAATTATTACGAGGTAAAATCCCTAATCAGTAATAATAGTAAAATAAAATAATTATGCCCAGAAATAGCAAAAACAATTTTGTTTCAAAATTTAAAGGGGAAAGACAAATGAATAAAAATTTATTATTATTTTGTTTTCTGTTTTTATCTTTAACGGGCTGCGCTGATTCCACCATGACAGGGGGAACTGTTTTGCAGCCAGACGAAAGTCGGGTTAGCAACATGATACAGGAATCGGCTGCTTTGACAAATCAGGAAAACAACTGGCAGAATGCATATCAGGAGATTATCGACCAGGGGGGAGGTCATCTGCCAGATCCGTATCAGTTAAGAGGGGAAGATGGGTTAAATTCATCGTTTTATGTAGGGATTCACGATTTTAATGGGGATGGGATACCGGAATTAATTCTGGGAGACGGGATTTCCATAAGCGTATATACTTACCAAAACCACGGATTGGAGAAGGTCGCCGACTTGTATGAACCGGAGGGCTGGTATATGATCCATGACTTATATATTCAAAACAATTGCCTGATTCTGGTGAGCAATGGAACGGATGGATGCGGGTATGTTGGATTTACTTACCGGGAGGGCTCCTACCTTACTGGTACATATGAGGATTCCAGTCCGGATCAGTCAGTTTTAGGTGGAGAAAAATCCGGGTTTAAAGAGTTCAATCATGTATTTCATATAACAGAACTGAAAGAAGAAAGTAAAAAGTTTTTTATAAAGAGAAACAAAGAGAAAGGTGGACGGATACCAGACTGGGCGATGCTGGTTTGGTAGAAAACAATTCAATTAAATAAGATTTACAAGTAAAAATGCTGAATAATATGGAGATTTCTCCCTATTATTCAGCGTTTTTTACGTGTTGCCATAAATAGTGAGTTTTTTATCTACAATCATATTATGCGAAAAAAATAAAGATTCAGAAGAATTTAGTTTACAATATTACCCTTTTTTTCTTTTTGCCTTTTAGGAGGTAAGAAAATGGGAGAAAGTGTTCATGTAATTATTGAGGAAA
>JAEZTB010000005.1 GCA_023443745.1 Bacillota bacterium | reverse complement strand
ACGTAGACGTCACCGGGTCCTCATAGCACGGGAACAACGAGCACGAGGTAAGGCAACAATGCACAATCGCGTGTACGTGTTACTCCTGTCGCTCTCAGGTATTTACGCCCAAAGCAGTATGCTATTCCCCCACAATCGTCATTCTGATTCTTATCGGGGCTACCTGCTGGTGGTTGAGGTGGCTCCGTCAGGGGTGTGGTGTCCATCACCTCGGTGCGGTCATTGTCGCGGGAGGAGGAAGCCGCGACCCGGCGCGACCGCAAGGCAAAACCATTCCGGTAGAGAATGCGTTGAGGGGCGGCACGGGAAGAAGGGCAGAACGTCCTGCAAGAGAGCGGACTGAGACAGGATGCTCGGTAGGGCTAGAAAGGGGAAGGGTACGGCACTGCTACTTTGGAAACAAACATAGCAACTTGAAAGAGGGGGTCCATGTTACCAGCTTTGCCCTACCCCGCGCGCCCACCTGAGCAAAGACGCGGGATCGCCGTTAGCGAGAAAGAGGTGCACGCGAACCCGCTTGGCATCGACAATCTTCTGTAGCTGCCGCTCCGCCTCTGCCTGCTTGGCGCGCCCGGCGATGGGCTTGCTTTCAAGACCAGCAAGCGACAAAAGCTCCCTCATCGCCTTGTTCTCCTGCCGTATGTCCTTCGGCAGCGTGGGCTTCCCGGTTGGCTGCCGCGGCATCGCGAGCAGCGAGGGAGTGCAGGCTCGGGCGAGCAGCCGGGCAAAAGCTACTGGCCCCTTGTCGGTCGCGGGAGAAGGAGTATGGCGACCCTGCACGCCCTGAAGGCCAATAGTAGGGGGAAGGGAAGCGGGGCGGCCTCGACGCACGATGAACGGCACCTCCTCGCCAAAGGGAAGGGAGTCCGTGGGGACCGACGGTGGGCCGTTCGCCGTCAGGACACCGTCGCCATCAGCGAAGCCGAGTTTATCCCAAAACGGCCGGGCGCCCGGCAGCTTGGCCTTGGAGGGAAAGGAAAGGAGGAACGGTAAGAAGGTGACGTGGAACCGCGTCAAACATAACGTACGTACAGTCGAACGCAAGCAACTTGAAGCAGCAACCTAATAGCAAAACATGTAAGATTACTCTAGTATCACTGAGAGCAGCAGGATGGTAGGGCAGACACGAAGGGAAGGCTTCGGTGAGCAGGAGCAGCGAGAGGAAACAGGCGAGAGGAGGAACCAGCTCGAAAGTGTCGTGAACGTAAACACCTGGCAGTGCCGCGTAATGATCTCCGTCCAGAACTCCGGTGGGTGCGGGTCGCCGTTCATGGTAGCCCAATGGCGGTGCAGCTCATCCTTCAAAGGCCGGCGGATTGTCGCAATGTGGCCGGTGTCATGCACAGAGAGGAAGATGGCCGCCCCTGCGGACAAGCGCATCAGGAAAAACAGAAGGACGTTTCGCAACCCATAACGCGTGAAGTACGACGCACAGCTGTTGAGCAAAACCGTCAGCCATGGCATCGTTAACAGCAGACTGAGCATAAAACCCTTACCAACGGGTATAAAGAGCGGCCAAACGCCCAGGTCGTGGTAGACTTGAAGTACCCGGGGGTCCTTGTGCGCACTGGCAGACGGAAGGAGAGAACCGAATGCCGCGTTGGAAGTAGTACAACCGAGAAGTCAGGCGCAAGCCTAAGCATCGGACATGGGAAGTACCCAGCGGAAGACCAAGGTACCAGAACAAAGCGAACAACAAAAGAGCATACAAGGAAAGGCCGAGGGAACGGACGTGCCCCACCTTAGGTTGTCTTGCATGGCACCGTCACCACGCTCGAAGAAGGGACCCCGAATGTCCCTCAGAATATGCAAGTAATGGCATGTGTGCATCCCGTTGACGTCCAGGCCGCGCTCGCAGGGGCACTCCGGAAAGCCTTGCGCGCGGAGAGGGCAGGTTCGACTACCGTCCTTCGGCAGGGCCTTGTGGTGGGGAATCACAACGGGCTTGAAGAGATGGCACCGGCTGTCGTCCCGGGCGGAATAATAGATGACGGTGAACTTGGGCGAACTCCTTCCTTCACCGACAACGTGAGCCTCTTGCCCCTTCGGAACCCACGAGTGCTGTGGTCCATCTCCGGCCTAAGGGCAGGAAGCAAACATCACCGCCCGTGGAAAAACAACTGAAGGGCATAACAACAACGACGAACCGAGGGAGCGCGAGCCGACACGGTGAAGCGAAAAGGAAGGTAGAAGGTACAAGAGCGTAGGCAGCAAGTGTGAAGAAGGACGGAGGAATACAGGAAATACCAGAACTATCCAAGGATGGCACATCGGATAAAGGGTGGACAACGAGCCAAGCAAGCAGGATGTGAAAAGGAATTCAAGGGACAGTTGTCATGCAAGAAGGGAGAGCAGCCACGGACGTTGCTTACCATGACACAGAATTCATCCAGGCATCCCTGGTTCCGGTGCGGGAACACGTCGACGTTGCCTCTGAAGCGCTCCATCTCAGGCCCCATCCCCTCATTGTACAACCGCCGCTTCCGGTTCTTAGTCTTCTTATAGCGTAGACCGTACTCTCGGCAGAAACGCTGGAAGACGCTGCGACTGATGTCCTGCGGTGGCTTATCCGGGTAAAGGCGCCTCTCAAAGGTGCGCAGCAGCATCATAATGTCACCGCGCGTGGTTACCCAACCCCGCTTATTCCTCACTTGCACGGCGGCAGCGGTGAACTCCTCCACCTTCTGCGAAAGCCGCTTATTGTGACCTCCATGCTTCTTCTCTTCGCCCACGCTCTCTTCCACGTCCACCTCGGCGGCTGCTTCGTCGGCTACGTCGTCATCAGGCCATTCCGGCTGTTTCCCTTCTCCTCTTCCTCCGTCTTCCTCTTCCTCCTCCTCCTCCTCCTCCGTATCATCGTCAGCATCTTCATCCTCCGTCTCCTCCGCCTCCGCCTGTACCTCATTCC
>JAEZTB010000053.1 GCA_023443745.1 Bacillota bacterium | reverse complement strand
ACTGGACTAGAATTCGCACCAACAATACCATTGAACGTCTTAACCGGGAAATTAAACGTAGAACCCGGGCAATTGGCGCTTTCCCCGATGGGCAAAGTGCTTTAATGCTTGTATGTGCCAGACTGCTCGATCATTAAAAACATTAAGTAACAATTTTAACAAAGATGCCACAAGGCAGAATCAAATTAGACTATGCTTTTCTTTTTTATGAGAAGCATAGTCTAATTTTTATCTAAAGCAGCTTAGAAAGCTTTTCTGAGATAGATGTAGTTGAAATGTTTTATAACTCACTAAAAGCTGTCATCAGAATAGCTGCCTACTGTAAGAAGGTAGTGAATGTGAGGATTTCATTCGAGAGGCCGTCCAAAGGTGTGAAGGACATAGATAGAACAGGGGACAATGTTTTTTGTGTTATTGAGTATATGAAAGGAAAACGCATAGTCCTGAAATAATGGTACTTGTTCCACCCATTACTTTTAATTGTATGACATACAAATAAACAGTTTAAAACATACAAAAACGATGGTACAATTATTACATTGCATGGTGATGAACTACTGCAGCGAAAACCGCGATAGCATCAATAAATATTCCAACGAGAAGAGGATAAATTGAAAAGAGAAATTTTGAAGCTGATATTCCTTACGTTTTGTGTACCTTTTATTTCTGGCTGTCACAGAGACCTGATAAGCATATCACCAGAGATTGTGCCGGCGGAAAGTATGCCGTTAAAAAGTGACACGACTTTTTTTGAGGAAAATTAATGCCTTTTACTGACGGAAAAAGACGAAAAAGGGCAGTCCCAGGTGGTTGTTCTAAACGGAAATATGGAAAGAGAGGATGTAATATCGGGATATCTCCCTACCGTCGGAATTTATGACAGATTGGAACCTGTTATATTGAGCCGGCAAGGCCCCGATGAATACAGGGTTTACGGATTATATCTGCTGGGAGAGAAGAGATGGTTTTTGCCGCCGCAATATGCTTCCCTTTCCTATAATGAGGAGACTGAGCTCTATGAGGCTTATACTATACAAAAACATCATGCGGTATTAGACCGGCAAGGAAATGAAATATGGAAGGAAGATGACAACAGGACTATTGTTTATGTTAAAGATACGGTCTGGATAATCCGGCGTGATACGGCGCAGGCGGACATTTACAGTCCTTCACAAGAGTTGTTGAATGAAGTAAACTTAGATGGATTTGGTGATTACGAATACGGCTTTTCTATTGGGGAATATTTTGTGGCATACTATGAGGGTAATGAAATTGTATTTGACAGCATGGGAGAATTAATTTTTCAGGAAAAGGATATTTGTGAAGCGTTATCGGAGTGGTTTCCGAATTACGACGGGGATATGGAGCCGTTACATATAATCGCATATTTTGGGAGAAACTGGGTTGAGCTGTCCTATGGAGGTGAGCTGTTGATATACGGGTTGGCGGAAGGGCGACCGTTGACAAGGCCGGGCGATATCGTGGCTGTCTATTCTGCGGGAGGAGGCTACTATACGGTTACGGATCATCGCACAACAAGGGTGTATGATCAGGATGGAAAGCAGCTGTTATCGCGTGATGGAATTCCATATAGTTTTGTGTTGGGGGACGGCTGCTATTCCTATCTGAGTGGCTGCTATTTAGTGGTAGAATACCCGGAAAACGGCAGACAGTATAGGCTTAAAATAAAATCCCCGGGTGATTGCTATATATCAGAATTGCAGGACGGTATATTTTATATGATAGATAAGAGGGGCTCGGAAACGGAGGTTTCCATATATTCAGGAGAGGCCTGTTTGATCAGACAGCCTTTTATTATTTATGGATATTCAAATGGTTATCTACTTCTGAATAACGGCGGAAATATGGAGCCCATAGTTATAAATAGTTCAGGGGAGATTGTCTATAATCCTCCCTGCGAGGAGCGGGTTAAGTTTGCGGAAGACCGTTTATTTGTTGTAGAAAGACATAACCAACAGCTTGTGGTGGACTGGAAAGCAAGGAAAACGATTTATCCTGCGCCATGATGAAAACCAATACTAAAAATCATTATAGGAGGCTACCACATGGATGCAAAGAAAATAAGAAAAGCAAATGTTAAAACCTATCCCAGGCGTTATCCTGAAAAACGTTCCCGAAAAAAAAGAACGTCATCGGCCATTCATGCTATATTAGCAGGTAGTTTTTTGGTAATGACTGGTGTTTTTTACGTGTATGCAGGTATTCAATACAAGTATGTTTTTTTTCCTAATACAGTAATTAATGGAATAGATATTTCCGGTATGAATATAGAGCAGGGGAAGGCCGCGATGGATGCCGGTGTAAGACAATATACGCTGATATTGGAAGAACGAGGCGGGAAAGAAGAGATTCACGGATATGATATTGATCTCTGTACGGAATATGACGGAACTCTAGAGGGAATTTTAAAGGAACAAATCCCGTTCGCCTGGGGAGTCCACTATATCAAGGGAAAACAATACGAACGAAAGGCAATAATTTCCTACGATGAAAAAAAATTAGTTTCGATTGTTAACTCGCTAATTTGTATGGATTCCGAACGGATTATAAATCCTGAGGACGCTTATCTTACATATGTGAAAGGGAGCGGTTATGAGATTGTCCCGGAGATAATGGGAAATGCTCTGATTCCGGAAAAGTTTTACAGTGAGGTATCGTCTGCAATTCTCAATTTGGAAGGGAGAATATCATTAGAAGAAGCTGATGTCTACAGGAAACCGCAGATATTAAAAGATGATCCCGCGCTGAAGGCCCGGGCCGAAGCTTGGGGGGCGTATGCGGATGTCACCGTTGACTATCACTTTGGAGACAAGAGGGAGACGCTGGACGGTAGTATCATCTGCCAGTGGCTGTCAGATGACGGACAGGGGAAGGCGGTTCTGGACAAAGAGAAGATCGCAGAATATGTGGACGGACTTGCTAAAAAGTATGATACCGCCTATCAAGCTAAAAAGCTGAAGACTGCTTATGGCCCAGTTGTAACGATTAAAGGCGGAGCTTACGGATGGAGAATTAACAAGAAGGAGGAAACAGAGGCTCTAATAAAAATTATCGATTCGGGCCAGAGCCAGGATAGGGAGCCTGTATATATCCAGCGAGCGTCCAGCCATGGCGAGCCGGATTATGGGGATACCTATGTTGAGATGAACCTGACAGCGCAACATCTGTATTTTTATAAAAATGGGAAGCTACTGGTGGAGTCGGATTTTGTGTCCGGAGACGAAGTGAAGGGCTGGAGTACGCCGCCGGGGGCATTTCCGTTGACATACAAACAGAGGAACGCAACCTTAAAAGGTAAAAACTATGCGACACCTGTAAGCTATTGGATGCCGTTTAACGGGAATATCGGAATGCATGATGCGTATTGGCGTTCCAGCTTCGGAGGAACCATTTACAAAAAGAGCGGTTCTCATGGGTGCGTAAATCTTCCGTCCACTGTTGCAAAGACAATCTTTGAGAACATTGAGGCCGGAATGCCGGTCTTATGCTATCATCTGGAAGGAACTGAGAAAAAAGCCACTACGTCAGCTTCTGGGGAGAAGGCGAAGAAGGATAAGGCTGTTAATAATCCGGCTACAAGTCCCAAGGAAACTGCTTCCCAAGAGGTCCAGCCGCAGGAGACCACGGCGCCGGCTCAGCCATCCTTACCACCGGGGCCCGCAGCAGAGATACCCGAAAGCAGTTCCGCGCAGCCAGAAACGGTTCCTTCAATGACAATGCCAGGCGAGCCGGGACAGGCAGCGACGAATCCGGGGGAGCCCGTATCGGGTCCCGGATAATATAGAGTTAAAAATATGCGGCAGGTACGCTTCCTGCCGCATATTTCATACGATAAAATTAGATGTGCCAGAGGTCTGTTCTTTTATGAACTGCCGTATAATTTCCAGCCCCTGACAGAGCTCCTGTTCATTTTTTACGGAACACGTTGCAATGCGGATCGCACTGCATTTTGCCTGGCTGCTGACAGAAAAACGTTCAGCTCCAAAGACACCGACTCCCCGGTGAGCCAGTTCTGACTCGCATAGCCTGCCTTGGCATCCGGCGGGCAACTCCAGCCACTGGTAATAGGATTCCATGTATTGGCGCTGGGCCGGAAAATAAGAATAGTACATCTGGTTGTGCCGTAAGGCCGATTCCCGTTTTTCACGCATGATACTCTGGTCCAGGCCACTTCGTATCAATTCTGTAGCAATCTCAATATTCAGCGAGGAAATTTTCAGGTTATGACTGAAAATACCGCGCTCCATGTCCGCCATATAATGGAAAGGAACGTATAGGTAGGCAATCCGCAGGCCGGGGCAGAGCGGCTTCGAAAGCCCGCTGACGAAAATACAGTTTTCTTGTGCTTCCAGGGTAAGAGGCGGACATTTCACTTCCATCAGGGCAGCGTTATTATCATCCTCAATGGCAATCAGATTCCTTTTTCGAATAATTTTACCGATTTCCTTTCTGCGGGAATCGGTAAAAGCTATATTCGTGGGATTACTACCAGTCGGCATAACATAGAGCCCCTTGATATTCTGGGTGGCGCAAGCATTTTCTAACGCTTCGGGACACATACCTTCCTCATCATTTTCAATCGGGATCAAATGCAAATAGAACAGGTTGGCCAAGCTAATAAAATTGGGATATGTGTAGGCGTCCACGGCTATCTTATCCCCTGCTTCAAAAAGCGAAGACAGAACCGTGGCTAAAGCGTTCTGGGCTCCGGCCGTGATCATCGTATTCGTTTCGTCGGCATTAATTCCAAAGCGCTGGAGCCATTCGGAGGCAATCTGCATCTGTCCCCGATTTCCAAGAGGGTGCGAATACTCGAATAGCTGCTCGGAAAATGGCTTTTTGAGTATTTCAATGGTTAGATCACGGATTAACTTATTAGAATTGTAAAATGGGTGGATAAGGGCCAATTCAATGCGGGAAGCGGTTGCCTTTTCAGCCGTTGAGGTCGTTACATTGGCATTGGGAGTCACAAAGGTCCCTTTTCCGGTAACCGCATGTACGAGTCCCCGCATTTGACAGAGCTTATATGCTCTTGTTATGGTACTTAGATTGAGGTCCAGAAAATCAGCCAATTCTCTCTGAGGGGGTAATTTTGTATTGGGATATAAAATTCCATTTTTAATGTCCCGTTCCATCATGTCCGCAAGGCAATAATAAATCGGGGAAGTCAGTTTCTCCTTCTCTGGCTTCCAGGACATGGGATAATTG
>JAEZTB010000004.1 GCA_023443745.1 Bacillota bacterium | reverse complement strand
GTTAGGCCTCCTTAGTACTGGGGTGGGGGACCACCCGGGAACCGGATGGTGTTGTATGCATCTTTTGCTACCTTTCTTGATATCTGCTGCCCTGTTGTCTGCTGCCGTCAAGGGAAGATACCAAGCCCGGACCGGTACAGCCCGGAATAGCCGCAGATTTCCGGGTCGGCTTTTACAATATAGGGGTAATAAGTTAGGGTTTTTACAAATGAGGGTTTTTATAAATAAGGGGTAGTAGGATTTTAGGGGCTTTATAAATTAGGGGCAGTTGTATTCCAGGGTTATTAGGGTAGTAGGGTTATTAGGGGTTTTAAGGTTATCAGCGTTTTTGTCAGAAAAATGAAAATTTTATGACAGGACGCCTGAATGTTCGATCCTGACTCATTTTTGCATGCTTGAAGCGCCGGAAAGGCAATAGTTAATACTAAAATCAGACGTATCCGTTCGTAACCCTATAAAAACCCTAATTTAACAATCGCACCCTAATGCCCCTAGAAAATTAATAACCCTAAAAACCCTAATAACCCTAATAACCCTGAAACGAGAAAGCGCAGATGACCAAGGAAGTGGATTTGCCCCAGACCCAACCAATCTTCAATTTATAGCAAATGGAGCACAGTGTATATATCTGAAGAATCTCAACCTGATTGCCACCGGCGCCCTCCACAGCGATCTTCCCGCCTGCGGGAGGGCGCCCTCCGCAGAGGGCTGGAAGTGGGGCAACGAGGAGCAATCCTTCCCTCCCGCGCCGGACATGTATGGCGGGGCACGGCTAGGGTCCACAGGAAACCGAGCTCGATGCGCACTCAATCGGTTCGAAAAGTGCGCGACGGCGAGAAGAGGCAGCCGCCTCTGGGTAGTCTGGTTCTCCGTTCAAGTGACGTCAATCGGCGGGCGACTCTCCTCCTGAAGGCATCGACACACACACGGCGCGGTGCTTAGTAGGGAGCGATCCAACCCTCCGACCTTCAGATTTACAGCCGAGCAAGGAGGCTCATTGCGAGTCCCTTGCGAAGACCAGTATGTCTGTATGCGTAAACGATGTTGAGACATAAAACTCTCAGCGACTTGCGGGTACGTGCGGGTGCTGCTGCTGCTTGTATCTTCAAAGAAAACGCAGCGGCGGCCCTAGATGCATCGCTCGCTTCATGGAGGTGCTATTCTTGGGAGAGTCCCTGGTCTTCGCGGCCTTTGCTGCTGCGCTGACTCGCGGGAAGCTTTCCAACAGGAGCATCCTTTCCAGAGACAATAACAATGAAGCCAAGGGAGTGGTCTCGTGGCCTTCGAGGTTAGAGACGGAAGCTCTTCTGAGGACTTCTTCGTGTTATACGTTTCACAACGCCTACGCGCTCCTTTTACACAGGGGTGTGTTTGATTCTCCCTTCTTCTTCTCCTCTCTCGAAGCAGAGTCTCTGCGGAGAGAGAGAGAGAAAGGAAGAGGAGAATTTACGAAGTAGTTACCTGGTTGATCCTGCCAGTAGTCATATGCTTGTTTCAAAGATTAAGCCATGCATGTCTAAGTATAAACACCTTTATACTGTGAGACTGCGTACAGCTCATTAAATCAGTAATTATTTATTTGATGGTACCTTTCTACATGGATACCCGTAGTAATTCTAGAGCTAATACATGCACAAAGGCCCGACTCGCAAGGGAAGGGCTGTATTTATTAGATTAAAAACCAATGCAGGTTCTGCCTGGTCTATGGTGATTCATAATAACTGATCGAACCACATGGTCTCGCACCGGTGGTAGTTCATTCAAATTTCTGCCCTATCAGCTTTCGACGGTAGTGTAGTGGACTACCGTGGCAGTTACGGGTGACGGAGAATTAGGGTTCGATTCCGGAGAGGGCGCCTTAGAAATGGCGACCACATCCAAGGAAGGCAGCAGGCGCGCAAATTACCCAATCCTAACACAGGGAGGTAGTGACAACAAATAACAATACTGGGCCTTTCACGGTCTGGTAATTGGAATGAGTACAATTTAAATCCCTTAACGAGGATCCATTGGAGGACAAGTCTGGTGCCAGCACCCGCGGTAATTCCAGCTCCAATAGCGTATATTAAAATTGTTGCAGTTAAAAAGCTCGTAGTTGGATTTCTGGTTTGGTGCGCGCGGTCCGCCGCCCTTCGTGGGTTCTGGTGTGTACCGTTGTGCGCCTGCCATCTTCGCGGACGGGCGTGCGGGTCCTTCACTGGGCTCGTGCGATTCCCCGCTCTGCGTCTTTTACTTTGAAAAAATTAGAGTGTTCAAAGCAGGCTTGCGCTATGAATACATTAGCATGGAATAATAATCTAGGACTTCTGTTCTATTTTGTTGGTTTCTAGGGTGGAAGTAATGATTGATAGGGATAGTTGGGGGTGCTAGTATTCAGCGGCCAGAGGTGAAATTCTTGGATTCGCTGAAGACTAACTTATGCGAAAGCATTCACCAAGGATGTCTTCTTTAATCAAGAACGAAAGTTGGGGGATCGAAGACGATCAGATACCGTCGTAGTCTCAACCATAAACTATGCCGACTCGGGGTGGGTGACAGTTGTTTCCTTGACTTCATCCGAACCGTATGAGAAATCAAAGTCTTTGGGTTCCGGGGGGAGTATGGTCGCAAGGCTGAAACTTAAAGGAATTGACGGAAGGGCACACCAGGAGTGGAGCCTGCGGCTTAATTTGACTCAACACGGGAAAACTTTCCAGGTCCGGACTCACTGAGGATTGACAGATTGAAGATCTTTCTTGATCGTGAGGGTGGTGGTGCATGGCCGTTCTTAGTTGGTGGAGTGATTTGTCTGGTTAATTCCGTTAACGAACGAGACCGCGACCTACTAAATAGGCCGGCTCATCCCTCCCATGGGATGGGTACAACCTCTTCACGGAGGAGCGGCCTTCTTAGGGGGACTATCGGTGTGTAACCGATGGAAGTTCGCGGCAATAACAGGTCTGTGATGCCCTTAGATGTTCTGGGCCGCACGCGCGCTACACTGATACGTTCATCGAGTTTACAACCTTGCCCGAGAGGGCTGGGTAATCTTTGAAATCGTATCGTGCTGGGGATAGATTATTGTAATTATTAATCTTCAACGAGGAATTCCTAGTAAACGCGAGTCATCAGCTCGCATTGATTACGTCCCTGCCCTTTGTACACACCGCCCGTCGCTACTACCGATTGGATGGCTTAGTGAGCTTCAGGGATTGTTGTGTTGGGTGGCAACACCCTGCACATCCGAAAACTGAATCAAACTTGATCATCTAGAGGAAGTAAAAGTCGTAACAAGGTTTCCGTAGGTGAACCTGCGGAAGGATCATTACAACACTTACTGTATCCACAGCCTACCGTCTTTTCGTGAAC
>JAEZTB010000068.1 GCA_023443745.1 Bacillota bacterium | reverse complement strand
GTGTCGAGCATCCTCTCATCACGGCAGTAGAACGCGCCCACGCGCAGTTCTATCTGTGAGAAATCGAGCGAAAGGATAAGGCAGCCCTCCGGCGCTTTGATGAAGTTTCGGACGCCGATGGGATCGTTGGTTTTCCTGGGCATATTCTGCGCGTTCGGATTGCGGCAGTTCATCCTGCCCGTATCCGTGGACAGAGCAAATAGTTCGGGATGGATGCAGCCCGTCACGGGATTGAGATATTTCAAATACCCGTCGATATATGTGGACTTGATCTTGCCCCACTTGCGGTACTCCTGCACCAGCGTAAAAAGCCCCGACAGGTCCGGCCGGTTCTCATCGCACCACTCCTTGAGGAGCGTCATCGTCATATCGTCAGCCGCCTCGCGGTTGGTTTCCGTGGTCTTTAAGATGGGCAGCCCCAGGTCTTTATACAGATAATTCTTGAACGCCTGCGTGGAGCAGTTCGCACCGATGTTCACATCACCGATGATGAACTCGATCTCCCTGCGGATGCGTTCCATCTCGTTTTCAGCCTCGGCCTTGCGCTCCTGCATGAGCGGGAGGTTGACCGGGATGCCGTTTGTTTTCATGATGCCGAGGTACACGGCGGTCGGGCTTTCGATCTCCTCCACAATGTACCTGTGTTTCGGAAGGTAGCGGTCGAACCAGTCGTTGAACTTGTGATAGAGCCGAAGGGCAAAATCGGAGTCCGCAGAGCCGTAGCGGACGGTCTCCTCGTCCTGTGCGTCCAGCTCGTCAAAGTGCTTTCCGTCCGTGACGCTCGAAAACGAAGGGAGCGGCTCTCCGAACAGTTCCTCCGCCAGCCGTTTCAGACCGCTCTCGTTCAGCTTGCGGAACTCGTATATACTTTTAAGGCTCATCTGTGACGCACAGATCGTGTCGTACACGGGAGCCTGGATCACGATGCCCCTCGCATACGCCATCGAGGATTCAAAGGCGATGTTGTGGGCGATCTTTATAACCGTTTTATCCATGAGGAACGCCATAAGAAATGCAAAAAAAGCGTCCTGGTCTATGTTGGTGCCGACACGGTGGGCAACGGGGACATACACGCCCGTACCTTCCTTCACGGAAAAGGAACAGCCGACAATATGCGCCTTCGCCGGATCGAGCGCGGCCTTGTCCTCCTCGCGGTACGGATCGTCGGGAGCAGTCTCGAAGTCAAAAGCAACAATACGGCTGCCTCCGATGTAATCCTTTATCCCGTCCACTGTGGTCACACATTTATATTCTGTATTCATGCGCAATCACTCCTATGGGAAATACCCGGAGGAGCATATTACCCCTCCGGGCTTGTTCGTGTGCTTTACTTCAAAGGTTCGATGATCTCGCCCGTTTCGGGATCGACCAGCGGCTCATCGTCAATGAGGGACGCCGGAGTAAGGTTCGCGGCATACGCCTTGACCGTTTCCGACACGCCCGCCACGGCGTTCCTCTCCTCGGCGGTCAGCATACGCTCGAACGAGAATACCGCCTGGGAGAATGCGATGCCGGATGCGTTGGTGGCCTTCTTCAGCGTGATCTTCGTGACCACCTGGTTCAGCTTGCGCCCGCGGGAAAGCTGGCTCTTCACATAGTTCGTGAAGGACTTGAGCGACCCGGTCGGCAGGGAAAGCGTGATGGGGAACAGTTCTCCTTCGCGCAGGATGTAGAGCATACGCTTGTTCTTGCACAGCTTGCTCTGACCCTCGCCGCTGCCGAACTTGTTATACGGGCAGTTCTGGCAGTTCCCGCCGGGATTCCCGATGCCCGTCACGCCGTCAAAGCTGCCGCAGTCGGGAGGATTGTTGCCGCCCGTGTACTTGTCGCGGTAGTATGCATAGGCGGGATGGTTATAGACGATAACGCCGGTGATGTCCTTCGCCATTTCGGACTCATCGCTCTCCGCGGAAGGAATCTCGAAAGCCGTGCCGCCGCCTGCGGGCAGCTTCACGCGGTCGAAGGAAAACTCAAGCCCCTGGCAATCGTCCGCCATAGCCTCGTTCAGTACGTCTCTGTTCGCAAGTGCAGCGAAGCCCTCGTTCACTGCGATTTCGGTGTTCTTCTTATCTGACATGGTCAATGTCCTCCTAATGAAATGAAATAAGTTGTGGTTTTTGCGTTGGTGCAGTGAATCGGTGTTCCTACGACTTGCGGATGCCGACTGACACTTTTTCATAAGTGCTGACGGTATCGCCGAGCCATGCCGGGACGTCCTCGCCCGTGGCTTCCCGCTGTTCCTTGATGAACGCCGCGAGAGTGTTTGCGTTGACCGTCTCCACGACCAGGCTGCCGTATCCGTTTTCCTTCAGAGCCTGCATCATCTCGTCCTTGCGGCCTGACGCCGGGGACGCGAACAGTCTGCTCTTCAAGTAGAACGTGCTGCCGTTACGGGAGAAGCGGTCAAGTTCGGCTTCTGACATGGCATCGGAGAGCTGCTCGTCCAATTCGGCGATCTCCGCACCGAGAGCCTTGGTCTGCGCTTCGAGGTCCTTCTTCTGTTCCTGCAGAGTCTTGAGCCTGTCAGCCATTTCAAAGATTTTTGTGTTCTCCATCGGTGACTACCTCCTTTCACTTACTACCGAGGAATTCAACCCCCTGTGCGAAAGGTCAGTTCTTAAAGGGATTTTTGCCCTTGCGGTAATCGTCCACGAGCATCTTTGCGAGGTTCATTTTC
>JAEZTB010000023.1 GCA_023443745.1 Bacillota bacterium | reverse complement strand
CCCTTCCTTTGTCGGGCTTGTTTATATCTCCTTCTCTGGGCTCGATCGCGCCGTGCAGGTACCCGGTACCTTTGAATGAATGAATGTTGTACATTGCTCGACAGAAGACATGCAAAATCCCCACGCGTCACACGACATAGCGCAGCAATCTCGCACAGAAAGTCTAGCTAAACTGGAGAAACGTCGCTTGAGAAAATCGCAGGTACCTTTGGGTTAGCTTCGTTGCTTCACTGATTGGTACTGTAGCATCCGTGCGAAGCGCAGATGGCCTCAAGAAGAAGTGAGCGAATAACGAATGCGTCTAACCGAGGCCAGAATGGATGGAGGCCCTCAATCAAGAGAGCAGACGGGCAAAAAGGAGGCGGGACAGGGGAACGAAAGCGAAACCGGGAGCCCGAAAGAATAGCAAAAAGGAATGCTTCTTCGCGTTGCTTCCAGAAGCAAGACGAAGAGGAGGAGCGGAGAAACCAACAAGCGGGGCGCGCCCGAAAGAAGGATGAGGGAAGCAACCACAAGACAAGCAAACGGAACGGAAGAAGGAAGGTGAAAGCAACGCTGGCTCACAGGCTCGCGATCGCAGTGTGCCCTGCGTTGCGGAGGCGAGACGACGGGAAGGAGCTGCCTCCAGCAACTCTGCTGTCGATTCGGAAGGGCAAAGGGAGGGACTCGAGCGTCAGATGGATAGGAGTGGTGCAGATGTTTAGGAATGAGAACGTCCGAGTCAACATGCAGAAACGCAGATGGCAGGGGGTAAGCCTCAAGGTGGCAACGGCAGGATAGCAAGATACATCATCTGGAAAACACGATGTCGACAGAGCCGGCTCAGGTGACCACGGCGGGGCGAAGCAGCAGGCACACAGCGGGAGCTCTGACGATGGAAGGAAAGAACCGCGGACTGGGGAAGGCAAGGGAGAACTATTGGACAAGAGTGCTCTCACGCAGCCTCGTCACCTCGTTCGTTACATGCTACAACGCGTTTCCGAGGCCTGGTTGGTCCGGTTTATTCTCCCTGAAGCCCAGTTCCTGCCCTCTGCGGTGCGCTGTGCGCTGTTGGGAAGAAGAACAGGGGTGCGTCTCCTCGCCTGCTCCATCTAGGGGGGAAATGGACGCACGCGACGAAACAAGCCAGTGCACACGCATGTTCGAGTACACACCTCCGCTAAGCGTCATACAAACACCATAGGGCGCCTGAGGGAGCAGTGAGCAGCCCGAAAAATGTGATCCAAAGCACCAGACACACAGGTGCCAGCTGTCGAGTCCGCGAAGTTGCCCCAATGGACCTGCCCCAGCTTGATTTTGAACAGCCCAGCCGGCCCTAGGGATCCGTACTGCCACGTGGCCGGTTTTTCCTGTTCCGCTGCGACGTGGGCTTTGCCCGCAGCAACCGTGTCTCCTGTAGCCTGCCTTTTCGCGTTCCTTACTGCGGCCATTGGGTCAATGGTGGTTTTCCTGCTCTGCAGTCGTTGGCGACGACTCCTGCACTGTGCAGACCGCGAGGCTTGCCTGCGTGTCCGATTCAGGGAGATTTCCAGGGCGGAGGCTGCCATCGTCCGAGCCGGCGTGGTGCTCTTGGAAAGGGAGCCATGCGCCGCTCCTTGTGCTGTGGGTGCCCCTGCCGCTGCCTCCGGTTCTACGCGGCTGAGCTCTTCCCGCGCGCCTTCTTCCCTCCTGCCGTGCTGAAGGTGCAGTGGGGATCGCTACACCCTTTCAGGTTGCCTCCTTGAGCTTCTTTTTGTGCCTTTCTCTTCTTGTGCGGGTCTCCCTTCCTCCCGTTTTCCGTTCTCCGTTCTCAGTTCTCCGTTTTCCGTTTTCCCATTCGACAGCCCCTCCCTCTTCAATGTCTCCTCTTCCCGAAGTCCTGTGCGTTGCGTTCTGGTGTTGCCCTTGCCTCCATTCCTTTGCGGCCGTTTGTCGACTAGCGTCCCTTTGCTCGCCGCGCGTTCCTTCTTACTCTTCCGCAGCCGCAATCGCGAGGGGCATTGGATCCAAGACTACAAAGAACGAGGCTAGAGGTGAGGGGAGACCTCTTCTCTTTCCTATCTCTCGTTTCCCCATCGCCTACGGTTCCTCTTTCTGGTTCATCGTGTGCATGGCCCTGATTTGCCCCGAGCCCCTGTCCATCGATGTCATCTTTGTGTGACGATGTGAGCATTTTTTCTTGCCGCTGGCAAGGTATGCACGTCTCCTCCTCGCACCTTCCTGTCCTGTCCTTATGAGCTGCTTTCTTCAGCTTGTCCCGTCTTTCGTCTCTTCTTCCTCCTTTCGGTTCTGCTTGTTTTCCTTCTTGTCGTCTAGGACACGCGGGCCGTTGATCGAGCACGCACTTGGTTTGTCTTCAGGCGCTGTTGTCATTCTTCCCTTTACAGTTGCTCATTCTTCCTTGCTCGTTTGCTTTCTTTCTCTCCTTTTTTTGGATCGCACTTCTTGATGTTAGGCTCTCTGTTCTGTCCCTTCTTTTTTCCGCAGAGTGCGGTTGGCGGGAGGGTATTGCAGCGAAGGGCGGCAAGGGTGGCCGTGTCTCCTCCCCCTCCTCCTTCAATGGCTTTCTTGCCGTCCTTCTTCTTTTTTCTCCGGGGCTGCTCCGGTTCTACCCGAGTCCCTTGCGTTTCCATGAGATGTCTCTTCGGTTTCGTTTGTGTTTCGTCCCTCTTCTCATCTACTTCAATTGCCCTTTGATTTGCTTCCGTCTGTTCGCCCTTGTCGTGCTGCACCGTTCTTCGTTTCGTTGTGTCACGGGGACACTTGCATGAGCCCGCATGCTCTTCCTGCCCTACCCCGCCGTCCTCTGGAACTACTTTCGCTTTTGTTCTTCAGTGGCCTCATCAGCTCGATTCCTCACCGATGGGTTTCCGTTTTTCGTCCGTCCTTCTGCAGAGCTCCCGTCCTGCTT
>JAEZTB010000062.1 GCA_023443745.1 Bacillota bacterium | reverse complement strand
GGTACATAATGCGTGTAAGCATTTTCAACGTAGTACTTTTCCCACAGCCATTCTTACCAATTAATCCTATCGCTTCACCTTTTTTGATATCAAACGAGATTCCCCTTAATACCATCCGTTCTTCATAGTGATTTCTCTTTTTAAACAGCATTTTCTCTTTCAAGCTGCTTCCCTTATCAAAATATATCTTGAACTTTTTTGTAATATTCTTTACCTCTATTGCATTTGATGCATCCATCTTATAACTCCTCTGCAAACTTTCTCTGTAACCAATAAAATGAAAACCAACCAACGATTAAAAACAAAAGTCCTAAAAGAAATCCGTGAATTAGAGTCCCTATCTGCGGCACTTCTCGATAATATAAAATCTGCCGAAATGCAATGATAACAGGTGTCATAGGGTTCAGGTAAAATATTGGCAACAGCCTTTCTGGTATAATATCCACATTATACATGATCGGTGTAAGATACATCCAAGCCATTGTAATTATACCTAAAATATGTTCTAAATCCCGGAAATAAACAGTTAAAGCCGAAGTAATCATTGTAATCCCCAAAGCCAACAAATACTCCACTGCCATGATAAGCGGTAAGTATAAAAGTGCTTTCCCGTTAAATCCAATCCCGGAAATTAAAATTATGAAAAATATTACTACAAATGAAAACAGCATATTAACAAAAGAGCTAGTAACGTAAGATATAGGAAGTACTTCTCTGGGAAAATATATTTTATTTACCATATCTTTTGAACCAATGATACATGTAGCTCCCGTTGTCAATGCAGAGCTAAAGAAAATCCATGGTACCAATGCTACAAATAAAAATAAATAAAAATTGTGAATTTCATTTTTCAAAATAGTTGAAAACACAATTGTATAAACAACTAGTTGTAATAGCGGATTAATAAACGTCCACATAAATCCTAATACTGAACCTTTATATCGTCCACGCAGATCTTTGCGTACCAGGCTTATAATCATCTCTCTATAAGCCCATAATTCTTTTATTCTTTTCATTGTTCTAACCTTTCTCATTCTGCTGAGTATTATCAATCCCTTCCGTACTCTCCTTTAAGAATAGTATTTTAGGCGTCATTAAAATTAACTTTATATCAAGCAGCGTAGAATAATTTCTAATATACGTTAAATCCAATTTTAACTTATCATATGAAGTTGAATTATATTTCCCATAAATCTGCGCATATCCAGTCAAACCTGCCTTGACCTTTGTCCTGTATGAAAACTCAGGAATCTCTTTCAAAATTTCTTCAGCCAGTTCTGGTCGTTCAGGTCTAGGTCCTACAAAAGTCATATCTCCCTTCAATATATTGAACAATTGAGGGAGCTCATCCATTCTGGTCCTCCGAAGAATATGTCCTATTGGTAATATTCTGGAATCCCCCTCTGAGGCCAGGCGCGCCACTCCATCCTTTTCCGCATCCTGAACCATGGTACGAAACTTATAAATATTAAAAACTTTGTCATTCTTCGTCAGTCGCTCCTGTTTAAAAAATATGGGACCATGATCCGTCATCTTTATTCCCAAAGCAATAATAAGAAAAAATGGTCCAGTTATTATGATTCCCATTAACGCCCCAGCAATATCAATCAATCTCTTCATAAACTCCTGCTCGATTGTCAATCCCTCATTTCTGGACAATAAAAGGGGGGAATCAAAAAGATTTAATTCCACAGAACTCTTCAATAAAATATCGGAGATCTTTGGTACACTATAGGCACGAATTGAATTTTCAAAGCAATACTTCAATAAAATATTTCGCTCATGAGAAAAAATGTCCCCAATAATTACACCATCATATTTTAATATTTCCTGCTGCAAATAAGTAATTCCTGATACAACATTTATAATTTTACATATTTCATATTTATCTTCTCTTGAATTAATTTTTTCAATAAGATGGTAATCGGATCTATTTCCTGATATTAACAACATCTTTCTCGGTGGAAACATCTTATCGTACATCCACTGGTAAATCAAAGTCCAGATTAAAATGACCAAAAAATCCATTGCCGTCATCCTTAATAGTTGCAATGGATTAAGGAAATGCTTATCTAAAACAGATATTTGCAGGTATGTAAATATATTCGTAAAAATAACCGCAAGGATTTGAGAATATATTAAATTTCCTTTTTTTAAATAGCCAACCTTGAAACCGCCGTATGTGCTCATAAATACAATAAGTAGTACACTGTATAGAAAAATCATCATCCAGTTTCCTCTGCGGAAAAATGGGAATTCAATAATCGGGTTATAATCATTAATCCACGTCCAGCCATACAGCGTTATCAATAACGATGTAATTCCAAAAGTGAAAATCAATTTAATAAGCCGTTTATATTTTTGATTAACTTTCATCTTAACACACCTTTATCTTTATTGGCATTAATATAAATTTATATAAAGCTCTATTAGTATATCATATTATGCAAGTTTAGTACAATCTTCTTCATAACAAAAGATGCTGTTAATATTTAAGAATTTATGAATATTTTACCTTTCTATTAAAAACTACTGAATTTTAATGTTTGATTATTACACTTTCGTGGGTCTTATGAAAATGATAGCACATAAGCCTTAGTAACTTTTAGTTTGAAGCTTTATCAAGCTGCTTTTTGATTACGCTGAATCTGATATTATCTTAAATAACTTATTCACTTAATGATACCAGTAAGCAGATATGTCCCTTTCATGATACGGGGGCGCGGACATAAGTTGGACTCTAGTGGGACTCCGAAAGGAGTAAGGAAGAATGTACTCAAAGTATCAAAGAAAAAAAGCATTACAACTTTATGACCAGTGTAAATC
>JAEZTB010000039.1 GCA_023443745.1 Bacillota bacterium | reverse complement strand
TTCTTCTTTTCCAAGTAGCACCGCATTCAGCGCATATTATTTTTCCTGAGAATGGGTATCGGCTCAGGTACTTCTCATCATCCGCCACAATATTCTTTTCTTTAGCACGCTGGACAATAATCGCCTGCGCTGCTTCAAATTCCTCATTACTAATTAGTGCCTCGTGATGACCTTTGACATAGTACTGCGGCTTTTCACCCCGATTGACATGTCTGTCAAACTGCGAATCCGTGAATGTTTTCTGAAAGAGCACATCACCCGTATATTTCTCATTTTTCAGAATTTCTTTAACTACCGTGGAGCTCCATTTGCCGCCTCGCTTTGTCAGTGCCTTTTTCTCTCTAAGTGCTTTTGCTATTTTATAGCTGCCTTTTCCTGAAAGGCACTCTGCAAAAATAAACCTTACAATCTCTGCTTCAGCTTCATCAATAACCATCTTGCCATTTACATTCTTATAACCGTATGGCGGATATCCAATTTTGAAGGTGCCGTTTTGGAACCTTTTCTGAATGGCCCATGACTCATTCTCAGCAATGGAAACTGATTCACTCTCTGCAAGGCTACTGAAAATTGTAAGAAGTAGCTCGCTTTCCATATCACCGGTGTTGATGTTTTCTTTCTCGAAATAAATAAATACCTTAAGCTTTATAAGCTTCCTAACCGCTTCAAGGCACTCTGTTGTATTTCTTGCAAAGCGGCTAATGGATTTAATGATGATGAAGTCGATCAAGCCTATCTCACAGTCAGAAATCATCCTGAGAAGCCCATCTCGCTTTGCCATGTTCGTACCGGATACGCCTTCGTCGTAATAAAGGCCAACGTACTTCCAGTTCGGATTACTTTTGATATAGGATTCATAGTGACTTTTTTGAGCTTCCAGGCTTACAAGTTGTTCACGGCTATCTGTTGAAACACGAGCATAAGCTGCAACACGAAGTTTTTTAGGTGTCTTTTGCAGCTTCTCATTAGCTTCAATCTTTGTTATCCGTTTCATTGTCTCAACCTCCTTTCTCGCAGTACTATACATCACTCTAAAAGCTTTATTTATCAAGTATTTTAGGTCATAATCTCCGCTAGAAACGGAGAGAAAGTTTCACGATTTTTGACCATGATCTTGTCAAATTCACTCTGGGTAATAAGGCCCTTTTTCAAGAGCTTCTTTGTAAGATTCTCTGCCACCAAATAATCGTGCTCATTTTTAAGTGAAGCCTCTGTAGGCTTTTCTGCTTCATACTTTATAGATTCAACGGCTTCTAATTTTGTTAATTTCATTCTCTCGACCTCTTTCCGAGGGAACATATCAATCAACACCCTCTAAAAGTCCCAGGACAGAAATCAGCCGAATGAACGAAAAAAAGCCTGCAAAAATTCCAATTAAGGAAATTTTGCAGGCTTTTATACTTGTAACACTATTTACTTTGGAATTTTCAATTTCTGCCCGATAGTGATGACATCGCTCTTAAGTCCATTCAGCGTAACAATCTCCTTATAGCGGGAGCCGTCACCGAGATACTTTTTGGCAATCGCCCAGAGTGAATCTCCCTTGACTACGGTGTAGACGGTGTATGGCGTTGGATCATCCGAAGCGGGCGTACTGAGCAAAGCTTTCGCCTCTGCCCGGAACATATCCATATTTTTTCTGTGCTTCGAAAACCAGTGCATCACATCGGCATGATTGCTGGCAATGCCCAGTTTATAACCTTCACTATGGCAGAGTATGTTTTCTTCGGTTAAGCCATAGAGTTTGCAAAGATATACACATAGTTCAACGGCCTCCCGGTACACCTTGTTGAAATAGGTGCTGTCCGAAAGACCGTCCTCGCAAATCTCGAAGCCTATATGGGTATCATTAGCCTTGCCACCAGCATGCCAGCCTCGATGGTTCCACGGCAAAGTCTGATATGTGGCGATTGTTCCATCTGCCAGCTTACCGATGAAGGCATGAACGCAAACCTGACGGCCGCCGGGCTTTTCTTGATTCCAATGATTGTTGTATTGGTTCTTTCCGAGCAAGCCGTCATCCGGGCCAACATAGCGCTTCAGCCATGGGTTATCTGCCCCGGTAGAGTGTACCATGATGCCCTTGGGAATTATTGTTTTGCCTGCTTTGAAGCAAGCATTATTCGTAAGTATTAACTTGCGTAAATTCATTAAAATCACCTCTAATTTACATGTTGGTTGTTGCAAGACTGACAGGGTATAGGTGGTAGGTAAACTTCAAATCGCAGAAAGCACTCGCCGATGTGCCATCACTTCCCATACTGATATACAGCCCATATCCAGAAGGCACTCGGCTTTGACGCATTTGAATATGAATATGCAACCCAGCGTTTGAACTATCCGCACCGATAGGCGTGCTGCGTGAGATTCTGGTAAAGTTCACTTCATCATTTGAGATATATAAGTCTAGTTCTTTTTCACTTGTATCCGATTGACGGCAAAGGGTAACCAAATGACAATCATAAGCCGTCGGATAAAGCAATTCGCCCTGTCCGCCTATAACCACGCTACCAATGGGCAATAATGTGTGCAAAGGTCCTCGGACACTGTTAATCCCGCCCGCACCGGTAGCATTACCGCTCAACACATATCTCAAATAGCTTGCTCTGGTGAATGCGTTGATAGTAGCTGTTGCAGTAGCGGTAAGGGTTAATGCTGTCGTAGCATTTTCTGTTCTTTCCAATAAGAATAGACTCTCACCAGAAGGAATAGTAACATCACCAATGGAGAAAATCTGACTCGTCCAATAGGCTGTGCAAGCCGGATTTGATGATGTTCCTGACCCATAAGCAATGTTCGCTACATCTTGGATACCCCTTATAGCTTCGGCAAGTTTCTTGACGGTATTGCGGAGGGTGCCTTGGATTAACACTTGCACATTGTTTGCAGCAGGGCTACCCAAAGCCGTAACAAAGGTATATGTTACCGTGCCGATTACTACGGTGTTGCCATTCGTGATGCCATTAAATGTGATGGACGCTCTTCGGCTTATCATATCCGGTGCTGTGGCAGTTTCTATCGGATGCGAATGGTTCAGGAGAACCCCAGTCCGCATATACAGATTGTCGCGCGTATCCTCGACCAAGTCATGTGTAGTGTTTAACAGGTTATAAGTGAGATTTAGCAGATTATTTATCTCATCAATATCCAGTTCAGCTAAGGCAGATAGCACCTGATTGAGCCATTCCTGTGCTGGCGGCTCGGGTGGTTCAGCTATACCGTCTGCAAGGGCCTCCTCGACGATGGTCAGTATCCGAACGCTTTTTCCAACCACATCGCCATAAGTAACCCTTATCTCCAGCTGACCGACACCGACCAGCAGTGTATCCGTTGCGCTGGGCGACCATGTAAGGACTCCATTGGCATAGGTAGTGATAACAGGGTATGCGATACCATCAGGTCTTTTATATATAGCATTTAGGGCAGCTCCGGGGTAGGTGCCATCCAACAAACTGGAAACGTCAAACTCAAGGTGGCGAAAGTAGTGTTCTCCTAGTCTACCGATGAACACTGTTGCTGCTTTAGTTAAATCAATCATATTCCATCACCTGACTTAGGGGGCTCATCATCACGCCCATGTAGCTGTTTTAGAACCTCCTTGAGTTTTTCAGGTATTGGTAGCCCAATATGTCCGGCATTCTCTAAAATAGACACACCTTCATTGCTCAAGTAGAAGAAAATTACTGCTGTCCGAAGGACACCACCATTGTCCCCAGTACTACCCAGTATCTGCGTATCAAGGATATGCGCTACACCCACCAATGTAAAAATAAGCACCTTTTTGAAGATGCCTATCGCGCCGATTTCACTAGACAGCTTTTTATCTACAATGGCACAGAGCACTCCGGTCACATAATCTATGGCGACAAATGCTATGAGCGCATAAAGGAACCCGTCCATCCCACCGAGAAACCACCCGAGAAAAGCACCGACAGCCACAAAAGCTAGTTGTATCCAATTCCAAATCTCTTTCATTTGAAATACCTCCGTTTCATGAATTTGTGTATAGAAAAACGCTCCCGCATATTACGAGAGCGCTATTGATTGTATTGTGTCTAAAGCTCCAAGATCAGGTCTTGAATCTGTTGCATCACATCCGCTTTTGGTCGCCCAGTTCCAATGGGCAACCAGGTTATGGGCGGGATATCAAAAGTAGACGAGGAATCAAAGCTGTTCACTATTGTAATAACCGACTCGATGACTTTTCTAAGCTCTGTGATGTGGAAAGGCCAGTTTTTGATGGTGCTCTTTCCAGCAACAATCTCCTCACTCCAAGTCACCTGAGACAGATTGTAATAGCTACGTACTGTATTTACAGCAGTTCGGAGCATCT
>JAEZTB010000063.1 GCA_023443745.1 Bacillota bacterium | reverse complement strand
TCCCACCACCAAGGAAATGCTTCTCCTTTTATATATTTTATGATTTTTCTTTTCTGATGAAAAATCCCTAAATAGTTGGTTACACATCCTATTTCTACAGAACCAAATCTTGAGAGCATGCAAGGCTCTGGTGATAATAATTTTTTCTTAATATGGCTTGATATGATATTAGGGTTCATTTCTTTGTTAAGAGGACTATGTTGTGGCAAACCGTGGCGTTCAATATAGCGTCGACGTAATTTTTTTAATAGCTTTATAAATTTCTTCTGCATTGAATTAAGAATGAGTATGGTTTTATTTATACAATGATACGAATTTTATGGGATACAATTTCTTGTCTATGTGTTAAAAGATGTATTAATACGTCTTCCTTTGTATTGATATGACATATGTCGCTTTCTATTTGTTCTTTCTTTCTTTTGTTTTTATCGTTTCTTTCAGTGTAGAGCGAAATTCATTTTCAAATTGTTTCAGATTCCACGTCTGGGTTGAATAAGATATATTTTCCCTTATTAACTTGTGATATTTGTCCTGGGGTAACATGCTGGCCCATTCCACTCCTTTGCCTATTGCTTCAACAGATAATTCTGGTAACAGATAACCATAATACTCGATATTGTCTATTGCTCCCCATCGGGAAGTGATAGGGATAACTCCCATTTGCATCATAGTTATAACAGAGCCGGGGCATCCTTCACTACCAGATGGAAAGATATTGAATGCACAGAGATAGGCTAAGTCCATGAACAATTTAGAATTGGTGTCAAGAAAACCATATAATGTGATGTTTTGGCACTCATTTATTTGTTTTTGATAAATGTCTATAAATCCTTCGTCAATAGAGCCGATTACGTGTAAGTTGTATTGTGGATGGTTGATAAAATATTCTAAAACTAAATCTAACCCTTTTAATATACTGCCGCTGGAGCCAAACCATAGGAAGTCCTTTATGGAAACACTTTGAAGTTTATGTTGCAAATTACATTCCTGACTAAAGTTACTGGATTGGTTAATTATCTTGATTTTATTTTGTAATTCCGGGGGGTATGTCTGGATAGTGAATGAACTTCCTATCTGAAAAATAATATCTGCTGTTTCACAGCTATTATGTGCATCTACAGAACGGGAGTATGGTAAATGTGTTCCATGCTCTTTGTTGAATGAATCAATTCTGTTTTTTACTATTGAGTATTGGTGTTTCCAGTAAGCACCTGTTGCATAATATATTTTTAGAGCTTGAGGATTTTTCTGACTCATTGTTACAAAGTTGGGATCTAAACCAAAAATAATATCATAGTGACGGTCGTCGCACTCTTTGGGGGCATTGCAGCGTGCGACTTTAACATTATAACCCAAAGAATAAAATATTTCTCCAATGATTAATGCCTCTCTCTTGTTTTGATGAGTACGCATATAAACTTTGTCTTTTTTATGGTAATATACTTCAGGTATATATGAAATATATGCCCACTTCCTGTTTAGTAGCGAATAGAGAGTATATTGATCTTTATTTTTCTTGAATAGTTTGAATTTCATTGCTACTCAATATATTATTAAACTCATGATTAAATAAACCAAAATATGAGCTTTCGACCTCTTCAGCATCCCACTTATTGTGCCAATGATATGCGAATGCCCCCGGAAAGAAGTTTCTATAACTGTTGATATTGGGGTCTTTATCATAACCTTCGCCGAATTCCTTGAAAAAGTCTGCAAATTCTCTAAAAGGCATTCCATCACAATATCCTCCCCATAGCGGATCGAAGAAAGTACAAGGGTAATTTCTCAAATTTTCTAATTTCTTATCTTTGTAATCGAATAGTACCCACGGCATTGCTGCTTTTCTTCTTTGTAGTTTCTTTGCTAAGTAATTAGTTATATAGCTGTTCTTACGTAAATATAGAATGGCACTATTGGCATATGATTGGTATTCCCATGCATAGACAAACTCATGACCTTTTAATAGAGGGGTAAAGTCTTTTAAAAACATAACATCGAGATCGAAATATAGACCTCCATATTTGTAGAGAGAGATAATCCGGAAATCGTCACCTTTGGCTGCAAGATTCTTGGGTGCATTGATGTATGTCTTAATTTTGCAAAAGGGAGTATTGCTAATTTCATTTTCAACGTTCCAGGACAATATTTTTATATGGCCTTTTAGTTCTTGTAGGTATGGATTACTTTCTATTTGTGCATACCCATTTTCAGAATCTAACCACAGCCATATTTCTATGCTTTCCATATTTTGTGTACACAACAGACTCTTAATTGAGAATGCTTGCTTAAGGCCAAAGGTTCCATGCCAATAAGCGTGGAAAATAGTTTTTTCAGTAAGTAACTGAGATGATTGTTCTCTTTGGAGATCTGATACTTTGCTCAGATATAGATCTTTACATTTTAAGATGTTCCAATTCGTATAACTGGGTTCCAAATTTTCAGTATAGAACTCATTTTTCCTTTCGAAATAATGTTTTAAGCTTCGAATCATATTTTTTATGTGAAAATACTTGTCTTAATGCGATGGCTTTTAGTTGATGACAGAGATTATAAGTTTGGAAATAAGATATTTGTATAGTTGTCTTATGAATAATCCAAATTTTATATCAGTCTCAACGTGTACAAAGGTAAGGTATTTGTGGGTATAGTTGATGAATATGGCTTAAAAAAGATTTTTAAATACAGATATCTATTTTTTGAAGTAGTTGAACCGTATCATCTCATCCGATATATCATAAGCTTCTTTTGCTAGGTCAACCTCCTCCGATGTATAGCCTTCTCCTTCCACATTCATCTGAGAACCTATGGCAAATCCTTTCTTATTGGGATTGAGAATGCTTTCTCCAAGTCCGGTCCAGTAGTAATCGTCAAGCTGGAGCAGGTTCAGCAAGGTGGGGTACATGTCTATTTGTCCCATGACTTCATCATAGCGCATGCCTACAGGAGAATTAACAACGATGAAAGGAGTAAAAGGTTTGTCAGATACGATATCTTTGCCACCTGGGCTTTCGCATAATTCCGTTCGATAATATGCCAGACCTTCGTGGTCGCCTGTTATTACAATCAGTGTTTCTTTATATTGCGGAAGAGTTTTTAGATATTCTACGAATTTGCCGATTGCTTTATCTGTATAACGGGCAGTCGTCATATAG
>JAEZTB010000061.1 GCA_023443745.1 Bacillota bacterium | reverse complement strand
CATCATACCGCAGCCGCAGGCAAACATAACGTTCTCATTTACCATGGTCTCCTCCGCTGCTTCCCTTATACTGACTGCATCTTCCGCTCTGCCCTTAATTGCCCAGGTACTGTGCAGCCCCTTACTTTCCACATAAGGTCCGATAAATGCCACTGTTTCCTCTGAATTGATCGGCAGCAATTCTTTTCCCGTTTGAGCATCTTTTTCATTTTTTAACAATACGATGGATTCCCTGGCTGCCTCTCTGGCTAACGCTCTGTGTTCGCTGGAAAGAATAACTTCTTTTTCTTTGTATTCATCCCCATCTTTAAACGGATTTTCAAATAGGCCAAGCCGGTTTTTCAACCTTAATACCCGGTAAACAGCCTCATCAATACATGCTTCTGTGATTTCTCCGCTTTCTACCAGTTCCGTCAGATGGTTGGCGTATATGGTCGTAGCCATATCAATATCCACACCTGCATCTATAGCTTTTTTTGCTGCTTCCCTTTCGTCCTGACAGAACCCATGAGAGATCATCTCCTCAATCGATGCCCAGTCTGAGATCAACACTCCGTCAAAACCCATCTCTTGCCGTAACACTTCCTGCATGAGCCAGCGGTTTCCGGAAGACGGAATGCCATTTAACGTATTAAAGGAGGCCATGACTAACTCACTTCCCGCACGGATTCCAGATTTATAAGCAGGAAAATAAAACTCTCTAAGCGCATGTTCTGAGAGTTCTACATTGCTATACTCTCTTCCTCCTTCTGGTTTCCCATACGCCGCAAAATGCTTTACACAGGCAGCAATCCGTTCCTGTTCACCTGGGTGGTTCCCCTGAAAACCAGAAACCATAGCTGCCGTCATAAGACTGTTCAGGTACGGATCTTCCCCGGTAGATTCCATGACTCTGCCCCACCTTGCATCTCTCACCAAATCCGCCATAGGCGCAAATGTAACATGGATACCGCTGACTGCGGCTTCCCTTGCGGCTGCCTGTGCTGTCCGTTCCACCAATTTGGGATCAAACGTGGCACCTAATGCCAGCGGCATGGGAAAAATGGTCCGCAGCCCATGAATCACGTCCAGCATAAACAAAAGAGGTATGTGATGAGGATGGTTCTCCATATAGGTTTCCTGAATCTGACGCAAAGTTTTTGCTCCGGTTATACCTAAAATACTTCCTGCCTGGTTCCGCTGTTTTTCAGAGAACTGGCTGTTCTCTATTCCACCTGTGACCGATGCGTTCTGATCGTAATAACTTCCCGGTATTTGAACCAGCTGATTTACTTTTTCTTCTAAAGTCATATCATTCAACAATTCTCTTAGTTTATTCTCTGTCATAGAAATCCTCAATTCTCATTTCAAAAAGCGGTTGCTGCTGATAAACCAGTTATTAGACTTTTCAACCAGCGATTTCAATTGTTAAAGTCCACAATAAGGTGAAACCAGACCGACTTTATTCCGTCTGGTTCCCCCTTATTATTTGCTTCTCTATTTATTATTTAGTTACTGATTCATACCAAGCTCTGGCTTTTTTAGTTACTTCTTCACCACCACTGGCATACCATTTCTCTACAAATTCATCAAACTTTTCAATTGGATATTCCCCAATGATTATTTTGGATGCATATTCGATATAAAGTGTCCTGTTCTGAATATCACTATAATCATCATAAACGGAGGAAGGTATCCCATCACCCGCGATGGATTTTACATATTTCTGATTATCCTGCATATCACGAATAGATTGTGATACTGCCCACTCTCTTTCCGGAGTTTTTTCTCCCTCAAGCATTTGAGTCATGAAATCAAGTTCAGCAATCATATTATAAGGTACCATCACAAGATTCTGTTGATTTTTCTTATCGTCTGGTAATTTCTTTAATTTTCCGTCAATTAATTTACTATGCATACCTTCCACACCGGTATAATAATCATTCCATAAGGATTTATCTGCCCATGCATTTAAGTATTTCATTACAGCCTGGATTTTTTCCTCATCATCTGTATTTGCAACTACATTCCCGATACCGCTGATATTCATTGCAGTATAATAGCCTTCATATCCTGGAGCTGAAAGTGCAGGTAATGTCACAATATTTGGCTTTACACCTGTTGTTTTTTCAATTGTTTCAGCAGAAATATATGCTTCCTGAGGCAGATGAGTCCAGCTGCCAACAAGATTAGAATTAATCTTTCCATCCCATGCTGCCTTATCGTTAAGCAAGGACTCAGAATCAATCAAACCTTCTTTATAAAGGCTGGCAATCCATTCCAGGGCAGCCCTCATATTGGGAGTTACCGCAGAATAGGTTAATTTACCATCATAGATATCCCATTGAGGATAACCTTCCCATGTAGCTACGCCATACATTCCAAATAAATGTTCCATCCACCTGGCTTCAGCACGGCCGCCAGTAGGTATTTCATCATGGATTCCATTTCCATTAGGATCATCATTTTTAAATGCACGCAGTACATTGACATACTCTTCCTGGGTCGCAGGCATTTTAAGATTCAGGGCATCTAGCCAGTCCTGGCGGATCATCCCCCCATTACGTCCATAATTAATCACATTCGGAATGGTATAAATT
>JAEZTB010000001.1 GCA_023443745.1 Bacillota bacterium | reverse complement strand
TGACAAAACATGATATATACCTTTACGATCATCCGTTTACCGCCCGTTACAAGCTGAATTTTGGCGATGTTCTGGAGCTGGCTAAAATTGATAACTTTAAGGGTATCAAGACCGGTGATGCTATCCTAGCCAAGACTATTCATGATACTAAGGACCTCAAAAAGGACTTTACCCCCATCTTCTCAAACTCCGATCTGTTTGCCGTCGGCCATGCCTATGGCATTGAACATATTCTCGACGGCATATTCGCATGCTTCCCTGCTACTATCAAGCGTGCTCAGGACGCTTTTAACGCCGGTGATTTTGAGACCGGTAAGGAAACCCTCAACCAAATGATGGCAGCAAGGGATGAAATGTTTGTTGTGGGTATATGGCCTGCTTTCTCCTATGCTATGAATCTGCTGGGCTTTAAGGGTAATTTCAGCCCTGATTACGAACCTGCACTCAATGACGAACAAAAAGCACTTGTAAAATCCATTATGGTGAAGACGGGCGAGATTTAGGGCTCTAAGCATTTGATATAATTATAATAGAGAACAGGCAGGAGCTTGAAGCTTTCCTGCCTGTTCCTCTTTGTGTGTGCTCGGTGAGCACACGTTACAATCCTGACTCCGATAAATCTCCCGTTGTATTCTAATTGCTCCTTAGAAGATAATTTTCTGCTTCCGCGTTCCAAATCCCGTCATGAGCCTCAATGATCTCCGACAGACCTTTAAAGAACGGATCAGCTGTTCCCAGCTTTTTAAAATCTGCAAGGGCCGTCAGCGGCATTTCGATGCCTGTATAGATGAGTTTTTTGCCTCCCGGAATCTTTGGAAGATTTAAGGTTGTTTCGGCAGCACAGTTCAAGCC
Organism: Bacillota bacterium; assembly: GCA_023443745.1. Classification (GTDB taxonomy): domain Bacteria; phylum Bacillota; class Clostridia; order DSM-8532; family DSM-8532; genus DTU059. The sequence continues at coordinate 16,527 of JAEZTB010000001.1, read as the reverse complement.
GCCTATATGCGTAATCATGGAAGCCGGGTTTATCAGGCCTCTGGCCATTCCATCCAGAGCCATGACCATGTCTCGGGTGTTACCACCGCTTGTTCCCACCACATGAGTGGCATTGTAGTGAACATTATAGAAATTGAATTCTGCTGTAAATTCTGGATTATTAGGCCCCGCAAAGAAATTAAGACAGCCGTCATGGGATAGGAGTCTGTCTCCCATTTCTACCACAGGCTTTACAGGAGCAAAGACCATCACATCGTTGTAGCCCGTACCCCCTGTTAATTCCATGAGATAGTCATATCCCTGATCAGGTAATGAAGTATTCACATACAGGAGCTTTACTCCGTTTTTCTCCGCTTCCTCCACTGTATAAATGGATGCAGCTCTTTTGAGGCGAGCTTCATCTATGTCTGTGACAATCAGAAGGCTTGGCTTTCGCTCACCGTGTAAGGCATAATCTATAGCTCCCAAGCCCATGGGCCCGACCCCTGCCAGTATAGCCATTTTGCCGTTCTCTGCTATACCCATTTTATGGGTATAGCTGCCCGGTACAGTGTGATATTGCGCATTAAAGGTGCCTATGATGCAGGACATGGGTTCAGCCAGTGATCCGTAAAAAAAAGCATCGCCCTTGTAAGGCAATAGACAGCCCGATTCCATGACAACATTGGGAAGAATGGCATGGGTCGCATATCCTCCCACATAAGGAAAGGAGTAACCGATTGCTGTATAAGGATCATGACTTTGGTTGAGAGCAGGCTGAATAGAAAACTTGTCTCCTTCCTTAAACTCCTTTTTCCACTTTTCACCCACTTCCATGATAACACCACAGAATTCATGACCGATAATAACAGGATTCTGGTCTATATCCAAAGGGACCCGCTTATGATCGGATCCTTGAACGGCTGCCTTATAAGAGGACATGCAGATGCTGTCCGATACAATCCGAGCCAGTATTTCATCCTGCTTGATGGGAAACAATTCAAATTCTTCCAGCCTTAAATCATTTTTCCCATAAAGTCTAACCGCTTTTGTTCTCACAATTGTACCCCCTGAGTTATTCGCATTCTTTTAACATATTTTTTTCAGATCGCTTAACAGTTGATTTTAAAATCAAAAATAACCTGCCAGCAATACAGTTCTTATGAAACTATAATTAATGGCATAAGTCTTTAGCTTATGTTTCCGTATTTTTAACATATATTATTCGGAAGGTGATTGAAGGCCTTACATCCTCGACTTCACCGTTCTGGCGTATTCCGAGGGAGCCATGCCCACAAGGGTTTTAAAATGTCTTGAAAAGCTGTGTATGCTGCTGTAGCCCAGCATATTGGAGATTTCGGTATTATTGTGCTTTTCTTCCCGGATTAAGATTTTTGCCCGCTCTATTTTTAAAAATTTAAAATATTCTATAACACTTTTGCCGGTTTTTGACTTGAACAGGGTTTTAAGCTGAGTTTTTCCCATGTTTGAATATTTACAGACCTGTTCCAGCGTAATATTTTCGGATAGGTTGGCATTCATAAATTCCTTTATTCTTTTAAGGATGTCATGCTCGCTTCTTTCCTTTGCCAAGGAAGAAAGGCGGGTTTCTTTTAAACCGGACTCAGCTTTTCTGACCAGCGAGATTAAAAGCATTTCAAGGCTCAGCTTTATCATTTGCTGGCTTCCGAAGGGGGTGTCCTGCCTCTTATTCAGCGTATTGATCCAGTACTGGTCGAAAGGAGGCATAAAAGTATTCATACCTTCTTTTAAAATAACGGCCAGTAAATCTCTTTCGCTATCCCCAAGATTGAATATTTTTTCCTCAAAATTGCTCATGGCGGGAGACATGCACTCAAAGGATAAGACAATCAGATTAGGTGCAATCACTTTATTTGCCCAAACGCTGTGAAACTCGTTTGGTTTATGGAAAATAATATCGCCCTGCTTCAATTGATAGCCCGAATCATCCGCCATTACTTCAGCTTCACCCTTATCAACATATAAGAATTCCCAGAAGTTGTGCTTTTCACCTTTGTACAGGAAGTCTTTTGCAAATTCAAAGTAATGAAGCGAAACAATCTGACTGATTTGAAATTCCTGTTCCAAAACTGTTCTCACAAATTCCATCGCAGAATTTCCTCCTGAACGACATGAAAAGTAATTAATTGACCTCAGAATAAGAACTTTTTGATACTCCCAAACTGGCCATTGAATAAAGTGATAAAAAAAACGGCTTTTCTGATAAATATTGTTTTAGCTGCAGCAGATACAATAAAATTATAGCATTTAATAAATAAAGAGTGTATGCAAAAGGATGAAAAGAAATGAATAAAAGGTATGGAATTGTAATGGTGGGCTGCGGTTATATGGGCGCCGCCCACATGGATGAAATTTATTACAGGGATAATATAGAGATAAGGGGAGTAGTAGATACAGACAGCAGGAAAGCACAGGAGTTTATGAGAAGATACGGTGCACTTTCCTGGAGCAGCAGCTATGAAGAATATCTTCATGACCCGTTAACTGATATTATCATTATTGCTACATATCCTGCCTCACACCTTAAAATACTCTCTGATTGTCTCGCACATGACAAGAATGTTCTTTGTGAGAAACCTATTACCAATGATCGGCTTGAAGATGCAGCTGAATTTGTAAGACAGGTGAAAAAGGCAAAAGCAAAGGTTTTAATAGGCCATATTCTAAGGCATAACAGTACTTACCAAAAGGTTGCAGACATGATTCATGAAGGCTTGATAGGAAAACCTGTAATTATTCGGATGGTACAGAACAAACATATCAAAGAATGGAAAAGACACTTTGAACTGATAAAAAATACTTCACCCATAGTTGATTGCGGAGTTCATTATATTGATATTATGCAGTGGTTTACGGAATCCAAGATTAAAAACATTTCAGGTATCAGTGCCCGGACTGAAGAACATATCCCTGAGGGTAAGTACAATTACGGAATATTTAATGCTGAGCTGGGGGATGGTTCGGTTGCTCATTATGAGACAGGCTGGGGCACAACAATAGCAAATGAGGATGTTAAGGAGTTCATAGGGCCAAAAGGAAGAATAAAAATCATATACCGGAAGGACAGGCAGAGCCATCAGGAGGAAGGGGATCTGATCGAGTATTACAATTTTTCCGAAAACAGATATAGTATTATTAATAACGAAACCCAGAGGAAAGCTACCTGGGATCAGCTTCAGTATCTGATGAGGATGATCGAAGAGGGAATTGATGCAGTTCCGACCATAGATGAAGTGTATGAGATTTTTAAAATAGCCCTTTTAGCAGACAAGGCAGTAACAGCCGGAGAGAAAATCACATTGTGATTTATTGTATATATTATTAAACTGTTAAAAAAAGCGACATCTTTGCTAAATATTTTTTTCTGAACTGTCTCTAAAATAAACTTAGAAACAATAATCAATTAGTTTATGGAGGTGTGGTTTATGAAGAAAGGAATCAGTATCTGGTCTTTTCCTTCCGAAATGAGCATTATTGAATGTATTGAGATGGCAAAGCAGGCGGGATTTGACGGAATTGAGCTGGCGTTGAATGAAACAGGACCCTTAAGTCTGGAAAGCAGTGACGAGGAGATTATTGGATATAGGAAAACTGCCAATGAGATTGGAATTGAGCTAAGCAGTCTCGCTACCGGACTATATTGGAATTATTCACTGACCAGCAGCAACATTGATGTACGGAAAAAAGCAAGAGAAATCGTAAAAAAACAGATTGATTTTGCCAAATTACTGGGAGTGGATACCGTTCTGGTAGTGCCCGGTGCTGTGGGTGTGGATTTTATTCCTGACTGTGAAATTGTTGATTATGATGTGGCTTATGAAAGGGCCTTAAGCGCATTAAAGGAGCTTGCGGCATATGCGGAAGCTCAGAGAGTCAATATAGGAGTTGAAAACGTCTGGAATAAATTCCTTCTCTCGCCTCTTGAAATGAGGACTTTTATCGATAGCATCGGTTCGGATTATGTAGGCGCATATCTGGATGTCGGAAACGTAGTATATTCAGGATATCCGGAGCATTGGGTCAGAATTCTCGGAAAAAGAATCAAAAAAGTGCATTTTAAAGATTATAGAAGGGATGTAGGCAGTGTCGCCGGATTTGTAGACCTTCTTTCGGGTGATGTCAATTATCCCGCAGTTGTTAAAGAGCTGGAAAAGGCAGGCTACGATAGCTTCGCAACAGCTGAAATGGTTCCACCTTCTCCCTTTTACAAGTATTATCCTGAACAGCTTGTCTATAACACCTCAAAAACAATGGACAAAATTCTTGGGAGAGGAGTATGTTTATGATAAAAATTGGTTTAATCGGAGTGGGTTTTATGGGAGGAACGCATGCAGCCTGTTATGAGGCTCTCGCTCAAAGCAAAAATTTCAAGGTGACTGCGGTTGCGGATCTGTACTTGAATAAAGCTGAAAATATTGCCGAAAAGTTCGGAGCCAGAATATATTCCACCGGGAAGGAACTGATTGAAAGCGGGGAAGTCAATACGGTTGACATATGCCTGCCTACCTATTTACATACCGAGCATGCAATAGCTGCGATGGAGAAAGGATATAACGTTTTCATTGAGAAACCGATATGCCTTCATGAGTATGAAGCCCAAAAACTGCTGGATGCGCAGAAAAAAACAGGAGCTAAGGTTGCTGTAGGCCACTGCATACGCTTTTGGCAGGAGTATGTTTATCTTAAAAAGCTTATTGATAATAACTGCTATGGAAAGCTGATATCGGGTGTTTTTAAAAGAATCAGCCCTTTGCCTCTCTGGGGTTGGGAGAATTGGCTGCTAGATTCGGCAAGAAGCGGCTCTGCCGCAGTAGACCTTCATATTCATGATGTGGATTATGTAAGGTACATTCTGGGAAACCCGGACAGCATACAAAGCTGTGTGACAACGGTCAACGGGAATAATGATCACATTTTCAGCCTATATAAGTATGGTGATGCAGTGGTTTCCATTGAAGGTGGATGGGACTACCCGGCAGCAATGCCTTTTGAAATGGAGTATAGGGTAAGGTTTGAAAAGGCAGTAGTAGTTTTCAATTCCGGGAAAACGTCTTCCCTGATGGTTTACAATGAGGATGGAACTGCTGAAGAGCCTGTGCTGGAAAAGGAATTCAATTCTGATAGCCAGGGACTTGGCGGCAATATATCAAGCCTTGGAGGATATTTCAATGAACTTAAATATTTTATCGAGTGCTTGGAAAATAAAGATGAAATCAAGATCGCACCTTTGAAAGAAGGTGTTGAATCCTTCCGGCTTGTGATGAAAGAAATCAATTCTGCGATGGTAAGTAACTTATAAAAGGGTGGGACATCAGTCCCACCGACCTACTCTATCAGTTCACTTCCGCTGTAAGCGGACCTGCAAGGTCTTTTAAGTAAAATAGCTTACCTGGCAAAGACGGCATAAAGGTTGAGGGGATCCATATGCTCTCACCGTAATGAAGGGTGGTCAGAAAGCTCATGCCCTGCCATCCCATACCTCTTCCAAGCGCGCCGTCTGCACCGCCGATGATGTAATCCGCTTGAAGAAATAGCCCGGGTCCTACAGTGTTAGCGGTGCAGGGCACCAGGGTTGTTCTGCTCTTAAAGCTGGTGATGGCATTCTGCTCAATAGTCAGTGGATGGAGCTTCGCGCCTATTCTGTGGGTTTGGTGCTTCCATTCGTCACTACTAGCGAACTCTCCTGCAAAATGGGGTTCCCAAAATGCGATATGGCACATTCTGCCGATACCAAAGATTAAAATCAACTTTGCCCCTTCTGATTTCAGCTTTGAAATTTTGTCCGCATAGGTGGGCAGATTTTCCTTCGTTGCGAAATTCCGCTGATTTTCCGGCACGGTTAAACCGCCCAGTTTATCAAAGAATGCAGTTTTCATACAGTTTTCAAAGGACGCAGTATTGTCACTGGGGAGCGTATTGCCATCCTCATCCGCCCATTCGTCCATATTGAAGGTATAGACATGATCGCATTTCACCTGCCATTCTTTCAGGAAAAACGCCGCCCATTTATACATGCCCATAGGGCCTACGGGAACAATCATGGCAAGCTTTTCACCATTATCCTTGGCTTTTTTGATTTGCAGGGCAATCTCATGCCCCATTAATGTGTCGAAATCATTGATGTTATCGCAAGCGATGGGGTTGAAATCCTCATGCCAGAAGCTCTCCCGCTCTACACCTTTTTCACAGCACTTGTCGATTTTCCCCATATCCCAACCTTTGGGATAAAAGCCTTCCAATAAAGAATTTTTCACCGTACTCATGAAATTCATTTAATTTGCCTCCTGTTCATAAATGTAATCTAATGCGGAAACAATCCCCCGCTTAATGTTATCCGTGGGTACATGATGCTTTTGGCAAAGCTTTAGCGCCCCCAGAAGCCTGTCGTCTGCCGCAAGCTTGCGCTCTGTGTCGCGTCCCACCCGCTTTGTGGTATCTCCCAAATATTTGTTTTGAAATCGTCCCAGTAAATCGTCTGCGTAAGCAATAATTTCATCCTTAGGCTTACCATGCTCAAAATGCAGCGCCAGCGCCGAGGCATACATGGCGTTTTTTACAATTTCATAGATGCTTTCCTCCGCCATGGCCTGCCATATGTAGTCATAACCCTTTTTCATGCCCAAATAGGCAGCGATTGCATGACCCATGTTGTGCAGATACAGCTTGCTCTGAATGTAATATTCAAAGGGCTCGCTGGGTATCATCCCTTTGATCTGGGGAATGGGATTTTTAAATGCCGCCTTATCCACAGGCAGGGTGCAAAAGGGTTCCACCCAAACCTTTGTCAGACAGCCCTCACGCATATCGTCAGTTATAACCGGTACCATGCGCCCTACGCTGGCTTCAACGAAACCGATGTTGTCGGAAGGCTGTATCAAATCACGCAGGTATTTGTCCGCATGAATTAAATTTTCACAAATAATGATGTCCACACCAGAGCTTCGCTTTTCCAGACCCGCCTTCAGCACAGGTGCGATATAGGGCAGAACCTTCACTCCTGCAGAGGTGAAGATGATGTCTGCCGTTGAAATCTCCTCTTTCGCATGTTCGCTATGCACCGCCCTGATATTTTTAATCAGAATATCCTTCTGATAATCGTTACACACGATTTTTACAGGGTAGGATTTATCGCTGTTAAGCGTATCGATAAGCGCTTGATTAACGTCAACGAAGACGGTTTCATAACCGCTTTCGTATAGCAATTGCCCTAAAAATCCCCGTCCGATATTACCGCCACCATACACTAGCGCCTTCATTGGTTTACCTCCATAAATGCCAGTATCTCCGCCATGGACTTAATGCCCGTCGTCGCCCCCAATTCCGATACACAATGAGCGCCTACAGCATTTGCAAAACGTCCGCAAGATATAAAATCCATGCCTTTAACAAGTCCGGCGATAAAGCCTGCGCAAAAGCTGTCTCCTGCCCCGGTGGTGTCCACGGCTTTCACTTTATAAGGCGGCACAATATTTCCCTTATCACCCTTATTCTCTTGCAAATAACAGCCTCTGCCGCCCAGCTTTAGGGCAACCTTGCCCACGCCCTTGTCAAAAAATACAGTAGAGATATCTTCAGGGCTATCCTTTCCGCTTAGTGCCATTGCCTCGTCAATACTGGGCAAAAACACATCGATATACGGCATACATTGTTCAAGTAACGTCATCCACCTGCCCTTACTGTCCCAAGCAGTGTCTAAAACTGTGGTTTTTCCCATAGCCTTGCACCGTTTCAGCACATTGGCACAGTGTGCGCCATCGAAGGTATCCATCAAAAAGGAGCCTGCTACAAACACAATTTTACTGTTTTCAATCACAGACCAATCGATATCCTCTTCGCTGAATGTACCGTTTGCTCCAATGCAGTGCAAAAACGTCCGTTCACCCTGACTGTCGGACAGCACCACGGAGGCGGAAGTCTGAACCTTAGGATCAACACGCAACCCGTCCGTATTGACCCTGTTTTCTGCAAGTGAGTTTTTCAAAAACTCACCGAAGCTGTCATTGCCTACCTTGCCTAAAATGGCTGTATCAACTCCGATTTTCGCCATGTCAATAGCGGCGGACATGGCACAGCCGCCGCTGTGTAAGGATATGCCGTCAATTAAGCCAAGAAGCCCCTTGGGAGGGATTCTATCTGCAGGCTTGGCAATTACATCCGCTACTAAAATTCCGATACAGGCAACATCAAACATCATGGCAGCATCCTCTTTGTGGTGATTTTAGGCCAAGCATAGCATTGGGTAAAGGCCTCTGCATATTGCACGCCGCACTGCAGACCCCTAAACCGGGCGCAGGTTTTCACAAACTCTCCGAAGTCTATATGGTCATGGTCACGCATCCATTTCATCTGGCTTTCGTGGCATTCCAGCATTTCCAGCTTCAAGCCGATTTCATCGGAGATATCTACATACTCTGTAGGGCTGAAATTCACACCTGCCAGCGTGTCCATGTAGTAAAGAGGGGTGACCCCTACTGCATCACCTTTGCCATAGTGGGGGACACTTGCAGCAAAAGACGCATCAAATACCAGCTTGCTTACTGCCGTATGGTCGGGCATGTAATCCGTTGGGCTATGGGTAATCATTACATCGGGTTTAGCGTGACGGATAATGTCAATCACCTTATCCCGCTGTCCTTTGATATCATAAAGCATCAAATCACCGATATCACAGGTGACTACCTCAATCCCCGCAAGCCTGCCTGCATTTTTTGCCTCCTCTCTGCGCATGGCACGTAAAGGCTCGGGTTCTATAATAGCATGACCCATATTGCCGTTGGCCACATGGCAAACCACCACGTGATGCCCAAGTTTTTTAAATTTTGCCAAGGTTCCCGCACACGACACCTCAATGTCATCCGGGTGACAGCCGATAGCAAGTATATTCATGTTACTCACATCCTTTTAACATATCTTTTTTCATATCGTTCCACAGCCAATTTTTAATTTGACTGCACTATAGTTATTATGATTCAATAATTTATAGCATAAGTCTTTAGCTTAAGTTTTCATGTTTTTAACACATATTATCCGGAAGGTGATTGTTATGGCTTTCGAAATGGTGGCAATAAATAAAGAAATCGATATTTTAGGCTTTAACTCGATCTATTATTTTGAACTGGATAAAAACTTTTACCACACCCCGGAAAAGCATTATTTTTGGGAAATGGTCTATATAGACAGCGGCAAAATCAACGCCATCATCGACGGCCTGGGCTGCGAGCTGTCGCAGGGACAGGTGGTGTTCCACAAGCCAATGGAGCTTCACTCCCATATCTCCAATAAAAAGGATCCTAATAATCTTTTAGTAGTCTCCTTTACTTGTCACAGCAAAATCATGGACTATTTTAATAAAAAGATTTTTCATCTGGAAAAGAACACGAAAAAAATACTGTCCCTGTTCATGCAAGAGGCAAAAAGTGCCCTGACAGTGTTGCCTAATGAATTTGAAAATAAGTCACCCGTCAATTTTGAGCATGCAAAATTAGGGTCGGTGCAGCTGATGCAGTGCTACTTGACGGAATTTTTATTTGCTTTAATCAGAAGCGGTGAGACATCGGCAGAAGATGTACGCTACACGGAGGGCACTAAGCGCATGGCGGAAAGCGCCCTTGTAACGTCTATCGAGGCTTATTTTTCAAGTAATCTGTACTGTACAATTTCACTGCAAGATGTTTGCGACACTTTTTTGATGAGCAAGACCTATCTGTGCCGGATTTTCAAAGAGACCACCGGCAAAAGCCCCATGGACTTTTTTTTAGGGATGAAAATGAAGGAAGCAAAAAAGCTTATCAGAGAAGAGCAATATAATATCACCCAAATCTCCGATAAGCTTGGTTATGCCAGTATCCATCATTTTACCAGAATGTTTAAACGTACCACGGGGTTTTCACCGACGGTCTATAAAAAGTCCATTGGTTAAACCATTGCTATACCACGATTTCTCCTGTCCTTAGACTCACATACACTAGCCAGTAACCCCCCATATCGCGGATGTTGCTCTCGCTGACGGATACCCAGCGGCAGGCATTCTCAAAGGGCTTATTATCGTTGTCGTCTTTGGCCGGGACTCCGATTACATAGTAATTGGCTCCATTATCTCCGCGGTAAAGGCCGGCCAGAATGTGCTTGAATTTGAAAAGACCAACCAATATCTTAGGATTAGCAAAAACAGGCACATTTACACCGGACAGGTACATGATATTGCTGAGCTTGGCCAGATCTGAGACCCGATACCAGGAATAACCTCCCCTGGCACGCTTGAAAGGAGAAAAGCTTTCAAAATTGTTTTGAAGTAAACCCTCCAGTTTATTGATATCGCACCGGTTATAAGACCCTCCAGAGCCTTGAAACTCGCTTCGGTCGTTATAAGAACCTGTGCCGAAATCAGAGGTTTTGTGCGGGTCCTCCTGTTGAACCTGTCTTTGCGTAGCATAGCCATTATTAGCCGAAGCAGGAATTGCCTCGGGTTCAGTTCTATTGTTTACGGGCGCGGCTGATATTTCATATGAAGAGGAAATTCTATCCTCTTCCCGATGAGGTATCATGTTCACTTGCTGGGTAGGATATAAATTGGGCTTTGCTTCTGCTTGAGTATGCTGAGCAGCAGGTACGGCAGTCTCAGAAGATCTTTCCTTATAATAGCTCCTGGGCTCGGTCTCCTCGTTAATTGTCTCTATGTCCAAGGGTTTTTTCAATAGCAGTTGACGGATGCTTTCATCCCATCTATAGCTTTTTTCAAAGCTTGAAAACAGAGGTACTGATTTCTTCTCATTACTCTCAGCCGTAATGGCGGCGTAGCGTACTGATTCGGGTTTAACAGCATTGTTTTTTAGAGTCTCTGCATCAATTTCAAAACCGTTTTGCATACCGCTGTAGCCGGCAGTCATGGAGCCTGCTAAAAGCGGCACCAGCTTTTCGTTTCTGGAAAAAATCAGGTAGAGCTTATATGTGTAAGGGCCCTGTTTTAGTCCCTTCACATGCAGTGAGGCCTGAATTCTACCCTCCCAGGAATCCAACCGAACAAAAGCTTCAGGGGTGCTCCCCGCACCAAAGCCTCCGTCAAGTTCCTCCATTATGGCATATTTCCTTGCAAAACCGGCTAACGACTGCATAATACCACCCATAAAGGGGACATAATTAATGTCCCAAAACACTTCTCTTGAAAGTATACGCAGCTTTTAAGGGTGATATAACATTTCCCCCGTAAATCTTTGTGATGCACGAAACGCACCATAAGACACAACGATTTATTATTTTTTCAGACAGGTTTCACAAGCTCGCTGCTTAGACCGGCAAAAGCCTCCAGAGTTAATTCCTCTGCCCGGACGTTCTCCTTAATACCCAGTTTTCCAAGAACTTCTCTCAGTCCCTCCTTACCCCCATCAAGCCATGGCTGGGAGCCCAGAGCATTTAAAAGAGTCTTGCGTCGCTGCCCAAAAGAGGCTCTGACTACCTTAAAGAAGAATTCCCTGTCCACATCCTTCATGTAAGAAAGCTCACGTTTTTTAAGCCTTACCACTGCTGAATCCACGTCGGGTTTAGGAATAAAACAGTTCTTTGAAACTGTAAAAGCAAGCTTTGGATCGGCATAGTAGCGAACAGCGACCGAAAGAGCGCTGTAATCTTTGGTACCGGGGTTAGCGGCCATTCTCAAAGCCACCTCTTTTTGGACCATGAATACCAGTGTATCCCAGGGAAGATCTCCTTCCAGAAGCATCATGATGATAGGGGTTGTAATGTAGTAGGGAAGATTTGAAATGACCTTCATTGGGCCATTCCAGCCCTCTACCAGTTCTTTCAGGTCGACCTTCATGATATCGGCATGTACCAAGGAAATATTGCTGAAGGCACTTAGATTTTCCTCAAGAGCGGGTATCAGGTGTTTATCAATCTCTATGGCCACTACTTTTCCTGCACGCTTCGTAAGCTCCGCCGTCATGGAGCCAATACCCGGGCCGACTTCAACCACAAGGTCCGATGGAGTAACATCTCCTGCCTCAACAATTTTTTTTATAATATTGATGTCTGTAAGGAAATTCTGGCCTAATGTTTTTGTAAGCCTTAAATCATATTTTTTTAGCACTTCACCGGTATTTATCATCCCAAAACCGCGCTCCAATTTCATAAGATTGCTCGAGAGGAGATAATTTAGGGGCTTATATTTTTATACTGACATCACCGGTTACCTATGAAACGTTTCTGTGGGAAACGTTTCTTTAATCAAAGATTTCGAACCCCTAAAGGTGACAGGTACCGAGTCAGTGAAACTCGAGGCGGGGGATAAGCCCCCGACACATTCGCATCATAACTCAATATTATGTTAGAATTTATTTTTTCCAAGGCTCATCGTTTTGCTTCCACCGGCTGTCGCTCTGCTCATTTAAGATATAGACCACTACGTTTCTTCTGCCCCATTTATTGGCTGTAGCAGTCGTATCAAAATAAAGGTCAATAAGATTTCCTTTTATGGCACTGCCAATATCGGCCGCAATAGCAAAGCCATAATCGGGAGCCGAACCCGGTACCTCAACATATACTTTTGTACCAAGTGGAATAACTTTGGGATCAACTGCTATAACGCCTTCTCTGACTTTTAACCCCGTATAGGTAATACCGAAACCATAATCCCCGGGACTCTTGCCAGTATCGGCAAAAGATGCTGTATAGGCGGTAGCCCTCATTTTCATGACCTTAGAATAGCGAACAACCTCACCGCGTGAATTCTTAAAATTCAATACGGTGCCGTACTCCACCAACTTACTTACAGGTTCCTTGACGATTTTTTCATTGACGAATGTCCTGTTAATAGGCTTGCCGTCTTCATAGGTGATTTTATAGTATTTCTCCTTAGTTCCGCTTTCCCCACTATGAACGACTTTGGTCTCTCCATTGTTCAAGGTTTTATTAGGCTGTTCAATAACGGCAAAGGGTATTGCCTCTTTTTCGGTAAGGATTTCTTCCTTAATCCGCACCACTCGGATATCCATTTCGGCAACTATTTTATCTGTGGGAGTTACCCCTTCGTACCGATCCAATGGTCCAATGGCGATACCATTATCTTCAACAACTTCTTCAACCGTGTCCTTATAGGTCATGACCTTCCTGGGCTGGCCGTCGACTTGAAGGTTTACCGGTACTGCACGCTTGATGCTCACTACATTCAAGGTCTCAGTATCTAAAACCGTATCAAGGGATGTACTGATGTAATCTTCTGGACCCACAACAATATCCACCTGGGCCAGAGCCTGTTCAACATCAATTCCCATAGTCTTCACGACCATTGGCTTGCCATTTTCAAAAACTTTAACATCCTTACTAAGTCTTGAGTACAACATTGAGCCTGCAGTAATTGCGAATGCCGATAGGATCAACAGCAAAGCCAATTGCCTAAGGGGAAGGGCACGTTTGACGTATGCAACGTAAAATTCGTTCATTCAAACTTCCTCTCCTTATTACGAAGTAACATGGGCTGGTCGTCTGCTCCGCAGATCTGGTCGTTAGCTTTGCTAACTGCTCGACCATGCATCCTGACTACTCGCCTATGCCACCTAGTTCCCGAGCACCTGTTACCTTTAGGCGTTCGAAATTTTAATTTTCCTCATGGGTCGAGGCTTGTTGTTCGTTTCTCTTGTAACGAACTCTGGTAACGGGTGGGGTCCTTATTAAATTTGGTTTTCGCAGCAACTAAAATTTAAATGCTTCTTTCTTTAGTATATCCATTAACGGCATGATAACCGCTTTTCCCAAGTATTCGAGGGTTTTAAATTCCCTCTTATAGTAATCTGCAAGGCTTCTATATTTTATATCAGGATTATTTTTTTTGTCAAGGCTTACCAGACTTCAACCAAATGTAAGCTCATGAACAAACCTGGTTATCATTAATCTCCATGCCGGATACACACAAGAAAGCCACCCAGTACGTTCTTTGAACCGTACCGGATGGCCTTTCTCCGAAAGTCGCTCTTATTAAGGTTTTCAAGCTAAAAAATAGACATAACTGATAGGCCTCTACATTACTGTCGGCCTGCCCATAGCGGAGGAACGATACAGGGCGTGGATGAGCCGAATACTCTTTGCACCCTCTTGCGCGTTGATGGGAAATGAAGCGCCGGTTTTTAGCCCCTCGTAGAAGTCGTGGATCAGCGCATTGTGGCCTATGCCATATACGGCCTTGGGGCCGGTGGCCGCCTCCGCCCGAGCGATGCTCTCAGGCCTGCCGTCCCGGGGCGTCCACAGTAGCTCCCGCTCAAGAATTTGCAAATGCCCGCGCTCGGTGGTGACCTCAATCAACGCGGGGGCGGTGGAAATGTGGCAGTTGCTGGAAAAGAACACACATTGAGCGCCGCTTTTGAAGACTATAAAAGCGTCTGCCGTGTCTTCCACTTCGATCTCGTTGTAGAGCTTGGCGGTGCGGGTGTGGCCGGAGATGCTTTCTATGTCTCCCAGTAGCCATTGCACCAGATCGAGGGTATGGATGGACTGATTTATGAGTACGCCGCCGCCCTCTGTAGCCCAGCAGCCCCGCCATTCGGCTTGGGCATAATAGGCTGCGTTCCTCTCCCAGATGCATATGGCCTTTGCACCCAGCACGGCGCCCAGTTCCCCGCTGTCCAGAAGCTCCTTGGCCTGCCGAGAAGTGATGTTGTAGCGGTTCTGAAAGCAGACGCCGAAGCGCCGCCCTGTTTCCTCACAGACCAAGCGGAGCTGCTCCGCCTCTGCCACGGAGATGCACATTGGTTTCTCGCAGAGCACATCCTTGCCAGCCCGCAGGGCGGCGATGGCCATCTCGCTGTGGAGGTAATGAGGGGTGCAGATATGTACTGTATGGATCTCAGGATCGCCGAGAACATCCCGGTAATCAGTATAGGCTTTGCAGGAGTAAGTTTCGGCGGCTTTTTGAGCGGCCGTTGCATCGATGTCACAGACGGCGTAGACTTGAGCTCCGTCCACCTTTTCAATGGCGTTGGCATGATAGTCGTGGATGGCTCCGCATCCGACGATGGCTGCATGGATCATGGTGAATAATTCCTTTCAAATAACGAAAGTTTTGGAAATCGATTGCTTTTCCTACTTAATAATAGTCCTTGACGCATGGATTGTCAACGAATTTACAGGGCGTTTTTCACATCATCGAGTCAATATAGAGGTGCGATAAATCCGCTCCGGGACAGCTTTTCCTGGATTTATAAATGGAAGCAGCTTTTCCGATATTTTAGGGGGATTATGTTGACATTTTGGCAAAAACGCCCTATAATTGTCAACAAAGAAATCGATTACTTGTGCTAAAGCAGAAGTAACGGAGGATACGGAAGCGATGGAAGAAATACGAGAAAAAAGCATTACGCTGAAGATCGCATCCGGCCTGTGAGGAGGAAGGTATATGTTTCGACTGAGTGCCATCAGCGATGAGATATCCCAGGATCTGGATGTGGCCATTGAGTTAGCGAAGAAGTATCGCTTGGACGCGCTGGAGATTCGTTCTGTGGCCGACAAGGGACCTTTTGAGTTCACTCTGGAGGACGTGGAGCGTATAAAAGATAAGCTTTCTGCGGCGGGATTACAGGTCAGCGCCATCAGCGCACCCTTCTTCAAGTGCGGATTGGACGACGAGGAGGAGGTCAGGAGGCACATTGAGGGGCTGGAACGCTGCATCCGGTTCGCCCGGGTGCTGGACACGAAGCTCATCCGGGGCTTCACCTTCTGGCGTAAGGATATGCTGGCCCAGCGGCTGCCCGACATCGTCCGCCGCTTTGAGGAGCCCGATCGTTTGCTTCGGGAGGCCGGGATGGTGTTGGCGCTGGAGTCGGATCCCAGCGTCTATGCTGCCAACGCCGGTGAATTGCGGCAAGTGCTTGAGGCAGTGAATTCACCCCGGATTCAGGCTCTATGGGATCCGGGCAACAATCTCTATTCCCCCCGACCGGAGGTACCTTATCCGCATGGCTACCAGCTCATCCGTCCCTATTTGGCTCATGTGCACCTGAAGGATGCGGTGCAGAACGAGCAAGGGGAGGCGGTAGGCTGCTGCTTCGGAGAAGGGTTGGTGGATTATCCCGGCCAGCTTCAGGCCCTGATTGACGATGGCTATGAGGGCTATGTGGTCATGGAGACACATTACCGCAAGGCGTCGGTGCTGTCAAAGGAAGCGTTGGAGCGGCCCGGAGGCTCAGACTTCTCGGCGGAGGGCTACGAGCCCACAGAGGAATGCCTTATAAGTCTGCAGAGGATGATAAGTACTCTGCGTATGAGATCATAAAGGTTAGTCTATATAAGGAGGACGCTGGTCATGTTCAGAATTGGAATCATCGGAACCGAGAACACTCATGCGTTGGCTTTTTCCCAGCTCATTAATCTTCCCGATAAGACAACCGGAAAACAACCTTGGGAGGATGCCAGGGTGGTGGGCGTATACGGGCCTGACGAGGCCTCCGCCCAAGCCATCGTGAAGGATGCGGGAGCAGAGTTTGTGGCTGCTTCACCAGAGGACTTTTTTGGTCGGGTAGATGC
>JAEZTB010000070.1 GCA_023443745.1 Bacillota bacterium | reverse complement strand
TTGTTCACTTTTACAGAAACGTTTTTTCAGTAACACCTCATAGTAAGATGACAGAAGTTGCGGCTATGCTGAAAGCTATTCATGCTCAAGAAGATCTACAATCGGCCAGAGAAAAAGCGAAGCAAGTAGCGGACAAGCTCAGGAGCATGAAACTTCCTGAAGCAGCTAAAAAGATAGATACCAGCATTGAAGAAACCCTTACATATATGAAGTTTCCACGGCAACATTGGATTAAAGTACGTACCAATAACGGCATTGAGCGGATCATGAAAGAAATCCGTAGAAGGACAAGGGTCGTGGGTGCTTTCCCAGACAGTGAGTCGGCCTTAATGCTAGTCTGTGCCCGGTTAAGGCATATTAGTAGTAAGGCCTGGGGTTCAAAGAGATATATGAATATGGACATTCTAAACGGCTATTTTGCAGGCATCGAGCATGATCAGATCAGTTAAGAACCTTTACCTGAGGCATTCTTAAAAATGTGCACAAAACTATTGACACTACCGCTACAGAGTACCTGTCGCCTACTAATGAGCTCATCATGGTTATAACGTAATAATATCTGTTCCTCACGATTTGAATTAGCGAAACATTTTATGATAACAGATTATTATATCTTTTTCTGAATAGCCCGACTTAAGTTTTTTAAATTATAAAGATTATCTCTATTGACTTATCGTGAAAATCTCCCATACATTTGGCTCAATGGTCATTATTATATTTCAGTTTTTACCAATTGTCCATCTTCTATTCTTATATTTTTTGTACAAATAGAAGCAACATTATCATCATGTGTTACAATTATAATTGTCTTTCCCCCTTTATTTAACTCTTTAAAAATTCGCATGATTTCGAGCGTGGTATTACTATCTAGAGACCCTGTTGGTTCATCTGTTAAAATTAAGTCAGGCTCATTAACTAAAGCCCTTGCAATAGCGACTCGCTGCCTTTGGCCTCCTGATAATTCCTCAACTCGTCTTTTTGCTAAATCGGCAATATTTATCCTATCTAAAGCCATATAGCACTTTTGTTTGATATTTCTAAGTTTTGTATCTCCAAATATTAAAGGATATGAAATATTCTCAATTACTGATTTATTTAATAAGAGCCCGAAGTCCTGCAGAACAAAACCTATCCGTTTATTCCTTAAAATCGAAATTTCCCTATTTGTTTTTTTTACAGTGCTATTGTTTTCAAATAAATATTCGCCTTCAGTTGGCCTATCAATGCAGCCAATAATGTGAAGAAGTGTTGATTTCCCTGAGCCAGACGTCCCTACTACTGCAATCATATCTTCTTTATCGACTTTTAAATCAACATTTTTTAGGGCATGGACTTCAGATGACTTTCCAATATTATATTTTTTATGTATTCCTTTTAAATCGATAATATTCATTAGTTAAATCTCCTTATTATTTGAATTGGGTCTGTTTTATATAAACCAAATAAAGGCTGGACTGAGGTAATAATAAAAATAATAATTATCAACCCTATTGAAAAAATTAGATTATAACCATTAATGTATAAATTCTGAAACATAGGAAAATTCGCAGGCATTGTTAGGGTTAAATAGGCTGCAGTAGATGGGATAAGTAAAATAACAATATTGCTAACTAACGATACTATAACACATTTGATCCAGGCCATTCCACATATAAAATCAATAGCATATTCCTTTTCCTTAGAGTTCAGCATAAGTGCATTATTACCTCCAATTCCGGTACAAGCAAGAATAAATAAAATTAAAAATATAATAAATTGTAGTATTAATTTTTCATTAATTGATTTTTTATATTGCTCTTCCATATCACTAATTTTATAAACATGTCCAATATCGTTGAGCTGTGAATCTATTTTATTAAATGTATCTTTGTTACTTAAAAACAATAATCGTCCAAACTCATCATATGGTTTAAAACAATTATCTTCTATTGACATAATTGCAAAATGATCATTTCTTTCAAAGATAGCGCTTAGCGATAAAAAATCTCCACCTGCACCCAATCTTAATGAATAGTCACCGTTATCAAGTATCCCAACAACTCTAACTGGAGTCTTATTTGAATCAGGTCGAATTTCACGAATATTAATAATATCACCAAGTTTATAATGTTTAGATAATGCATTGCTTATTATAATTGGCCTTATATCAGAACTGGTATGTTCTACAGTAAACCATGAGCCACTTTTCAATGGTAAATTAATAGAATTTACTAGAACAGAATTATACATACTGACTCTTACAGGCTCATTGCAATTAGGAAACTGCGCAGAAAAGTAAAGTGCATTACCGATAGAAACACCATCCAAGCTAAGTAATCTTTTGTTAATAAAATCCGGATTTTTCATATTATCATCTATTACTCGTGGAAAAGCCGAAAAGTATATTGCATGAACTAAATCTGTATTGTTAGTAATTCTAGTAATGCATGTTATTTGCAAAATTGTACTCATTGTTATATTAGCTATAATGAGTGTTATATATATCTGAATAACCATTATAATATTTATTAATTTGTACTCTAGTAGCTGCTTGATGGTAATATATAATATTTTAAGCATTTTTATAGATCCTTCCATGAAAAATTATATATGTCATCACTTTTTATTATTTTTCTAGCTGTTAAATGAACATTAACATACACAACAGATAGCATAATTAAGTAACAAATTATAAAATGTACGCTATTTAAAAGATAGAAAGAATTATACCCTTTAAGGTATGGCCAAATCACAAAGTAAACTATCAATGCTAATAAAAAGAATATAGTGGTTAATACCAATGATTCAATCATTATAATCATATAAACTTTTATATTACCAGCTCCACATAATCTATAAACTTTAATTTGGGTAACATTTTTAAATATCCAGAATTTAAATAAACTAAATGTATTTATTAATGCAAATGTAAGTAAACAAAAGAATTGAAAGAATAACTGTAAAAATTCTCTCTCTTGCTTTGCATCAATCTTTGGCGGTACTATAACAGTAGCATAATTATTAAAATGTTGTTTAAATACTCTCTCACTTTCCATATCAAGCTTACTTGAATAAGTTATAGATAATGATGAGATATCATAATGATCCCCTAAATATGTTTTTAAAGGTATATAAACCGTATTAGGCGGACAATACTCAGCAATACCTACTAATTTATATGTCTTATTACGCAAAATAAAGTTATCATTTATGAATGTTGTTTTTTTGGAATAATCAAAAAAACCATGCCATGCAATAGCAACATTGCTTGCATCTTTTTGTTGTTCATTTGTAAATTCTTGCCCTTCAGCATAGTAAAACAGGCCCCTTTTCCCATAATATCCAATAACAGTTATTGACTTCTTTTCATCTAGATCTACCAAACTCATAACGCTCATATCATCAATATTATTAAATACTAAATCTCGAAGTTCATCTATCAGGTTATACTTCATTGATTTAGTTAAATTACTATTAAAACTAACAACATAAGTCCTAATTTTATAACCGAATTCTCTTTGATATTCCGCTTTACTTGAAAGACAAGAAGAAAATAATAAAACAAATGAGAAAGAAGCAATAGATAATCCCAATGCAAAAACTATAAAAATTCGAAATTCATTTGATATGAACTCTCTTATATCATTAGCAATCAATGAAATAATCTTCATAGCTGTTCTCCATATGTTATGTACTAATAGAAGTTGACCCCATACACTTTAAGTTGAGTGGGAAGCCATAAATATTTATTAGAATGACTCTGATGTGGTACCAGACAATGTTTTACCTGCATAAGAACCCGTATGGTAACCATATCCAGTTACTGCGTTTCTGGTTTGTGCGCCTACAGCAGCAGATACATAATCACTAAATTCGTCGTTTGGATCGTAAACTTTAGAATATGTGGGACTGTAAGCACTATAAAAAGTTCCACCTAATGAATATGTCATACCCGCTCTTACGCTTATTTCGACTGGACGAGGGTCAACATCTTGCTGAGCTGAATAGGTGTATGCAAAGACACTATCTTCTGTAAATAACCCACTGTCTCGTGCTGGACTCACACGACCTGCAACCGTATATATTACAGTAAATGCCTCCCAAGTGTTCGACGCAAAGGAAGTGGTTGCAAGCACAAACAGCAATGTAAATATTAGAACCAATACCATTTTATTTTTTTTCATCACTTTTCTCTCCTTTTTGTAATATTATGGCTTCCCATGTTTATTATTTCACATTTATAACATTTTGGCAATTATATTTTAAACTTTTAGAAAACTCCCGAAAAAACAATGTATATAACTAAAAATTGAAAGAAATAGCGTAGGCTTTTCTTTTAGGTAGACATAAAAAGATATGTATCACGTGGTACAGGTGGAAATAACC
The DNA here is from genome assembly GCA_023443745.1 of Bacillota bacterium. Lineage (GTDB taxonomy): Bacteria > Bacillota > Clostridia > DSM-8532 > DSM-8532 > DTU059. Next base: position 194,398 of record JAEZTB010000070.1, on the reverse strand, counting down.
GAGAACCATCATCAGGCTTCATGGGAACGTCGAATCAAGGCGAAATCGGATAGGAGGCTACTAATTATTTTAATAGCCGACCTTCCACACCACCGTACGTACCATACAGTATACGGCGGTTCTCATAGTTTACACCTTTAAAGACCTACAAACATCTATGGAAAATGTATAACCCGCTTTTCGTAATCGATTATCGGTTACTGCTAGGGTCAGGATATGGCTATTAGCAACATGCCAGTAGCCTTTTCTTGTGTTGGCAAAGTTAATAGCAGTTTTGTGGTCAAGTCCGAATCTTCTGAGCATTGTATGCCTGGTTTGTATCTTTTCCCATTACTTCCAGATATACATACGCAGCCTTCTACCAAGCCATTGGTCTGTACCCTCAAGTAGGTTCTTCATATCGGCAAGTTTGAAAAGTTCACCCATCCCGTTATGAATTGTTTTAATTTTAGTTTAAGCAAATCGTAACCAAGCCAGCTACTTCTAGCGGTTATCTCTTTTACTTTCGCTTTCATCTTATATATGCTTTTGGCAATGACTCGAGTCTAATACCATCCTTTGATGGATAAAATCCATCTCCGAGGAATTTTACTCTACCAATGTAGGCAACTGTTGTTTTCTCCCTGTTGACCTTGAGAAGCAACTTGATTCAATAAATGGCAGAATATGCTTCAATATTCTCTGGGAGCTTCTCTTGCTTTTAGCGAAAAGCAGCATATCGTCAGCGTACCGCACAAATCTTATACTCCGGCTTTCTAGTTCATGGTCAAGTTCGTCCAGTATTATATTGCTGCATAGTGGACTGATTTACCCACCCTGTACAAGCCCTTTGTCTGTTTTCTCAAATCTACCTTTATCCATTGCACCTGCTATTAGGTATTTGTGGATGATTGAAATCGCCCCACCATCTTTTACCGTTCTTGATAGTATTTCATTCATTTTCGATTGGTTTACTTTATCAGGGAATTTCTCCATGGCCATATCTACTACGTAGGTATAGCCTTGATTAGCATACTCCCCGATTTATTCAATGAGCCGTGCGCGCTTCGATTCGGCCTGAATCCATAGCTGGTTTCGCAGAATTGCGGTTCAAATATCGGGATAGTTTCTGAGCGATTGCTTGCTGCACCACTCTGTCCACTGCCGTTGGTATTCCCAACTTTCTCTTTTTCCCGTTATCCTTGGGTATTTCGACCCTTCGGACTGGATTGGGACGGCATCTTCCGTCCAGAATAGATTTTTTGAGTTCCTCTCCATTGTCTTTGAGATATTGTAGAAGATATTCTACCTCCATCCCGTCAACTACTCCATGTGCACCTTTGCTACTCTTGACTCGCCTTTAGACTTTGTTGAGATTGTCTGTGCTTAAGATTTCCTCAAGTAATCCGTCTTCAATTCTGTCGACATTGGTGATGTTGTTTTTAGTTAACCGTGCATCAGTAAGCGCTCCGCTATACCCTTCATGTTCCAACACTGTCTCTATGACGGTAGACCCTGCTACAACAAGGTATTCTGCTTTCTTTTGTCCTGACTTCGGTAACATTCATTTACTATCACCTCTTAGGGTTCAACCCTTCATAACGCCGTTGACTGCGTTTCTAATATGGTATCTGCTGACTAAACTTGTTTCAACCGTACCTCATACATTCACTCCGTACGTCCGTTAGACATCTCCAATTAAGAACAGTAACTTTCATCCCATGTCATCGCTGCATTTACACTGTGGAATCCGTGTAGTGATGGACTTTGTTTTGTATTGCAAACTCATCCGTTCCACATATGCCTGTTTACAATTTCTGTGCGTCGATGCTGGACTTTGCCTACAGCTTTTTTTAGATTTCCCATCGCTAGGGACACCCTGCTGTTAGGCCAATGGTTCCCACTACCAAGCTCATAGCAGACTTTCCCCGCCGAGTTACTGCCAATGTTGGGCGAACAAGGAAGGAAGGGAATCTCCCTTTGCTACCGAAAATTCCCCTTTGGAATAATGCAATTATTTATAAATTAATTCAAATGCCTTATCAGTAAATCCGTTTGATAATTTTTAGGTGAACTACCCCAAGCAATATCTAAATCATAGGAACATCCACATAATACCCGAAATCCTTAAAGCCATACAGATCGCCAACTGTAACATTCAGATATGGTGTAAATTGTACATAGGCTTTTCTACCACTTTCTACTGGGAAAACTGCACCAAAGGTCGTAGTTGATGATGAACTGGTATTCCAAGGTGAGAAAGAGGCCCCCACCTTTATGGCCTCTTAAACTCCTATTGTTTCAACATAGAACAAGGCACCCTCTCCGGATGCCCCTTATAATTCCTTTTCTTTTGCTAAACATTTTCGCCATACCTCTTTTGATAATCATCAAGCATGCAATCAAAGAACCGATCTTTGTTTCTGTAAAAGCAATTCGACAGGCGAAAGATAGCTTGGATTTCCTCTTTTTATAGTATGCCGTGTGTGCAATAAAAGTTGTAGTGGTCACAATGTTCATGGTAGGAAAAGCTATAAACAGAAATTTTAAACTCATCTTTTTTAAACAAGCTATCAGTATAATAAACTGTAGCAAAAAGACTACTGCTTATCGGCTCGGAACCCTGATGAAATTCTTTGAATATGATATGCTTTTCCCAGGAGTCAACAAGGTTCATATGATTTTGTTTTCTAACTGATTCCATTACCCTGGCTTGAAATTCTTCAAAATCCATTAACGCACATGACTCTTTTTCAGTTGTGAATATACTCATAAACATACATCCTTTCGCAAAAATTAAAAGCACTCAAAGAGTGCAAATACATTTATTTAAGCCGCTTTAGAAATGCTATGACATAGATTCAACTGGGGTGAAATCCCCTGGGTGGCTAAAGAAGACTAGCCATTTTCCTTTATAATCAGAAAGAGAGACCGGGCCAAACGTAGATAAAACCGAAAAATCGGGCGCTTTCTGGCCGATTTTCAGACAGCCCTCACATCTATCGTCCATCGTTGCACACCTCTGCTTCTTGTCCTTCTACATCATATGCCTTGTACACCAAATTGGACAATAAGTTGAATGTGTTTTTTAACCGTGCCATGGTTTGTTTCAGATAATCAACGTCATTGAGCCGTTCTTCGCCTACGAATATTTTCATTCAGTCTGTTTGAATTAAACGTGTCAACATACGTTGTCTTCCGCTTGCAAACAAATGGGGCGGCAGACGCATCTGCAGCCCCGGTCAATATGGTGGAGTCGGCTTTGGTATGTGTTATGGGCAATCATCCGCAAAGCAGGCTTGCGGGTTCAGTATAGTCAAGACCCATGGCCTCCGCAACCGGGCGGTTTGTCACCATACCTTTGTACGTGTTAAGCCCCGCAAGCAGCGATGCATCCAATTGCATGGCCTGTTCAGGGCCGCAGTCCGCAAGCTTCATCAAATAGGAAAACGTCACGCCGGTCAATGCATAGGTGGAGGTCCTTGGAACTGCCCCGGGCATATTGGCAACAGAATAATGGATGACACCATACCTGTTGTAGCAGGGATTGTCATGGGTCGTGATCCTGTCGATGGTCTCGACCGATCCACCCTGATCAATTGCAACATCGACAATCACCGAGCCCTTTTTCATAGTTTTGACCATTTGCTCGGATACGATCTTAGGCGCTTTCGCCCCGGCTACTAGCACCGCGCTAATTAAAAGATCCGTTTTCTTTACCATGTCCGCTACATTGTAATCGTTATAAATCAATGTGGAAACCCGGCCTCCAAACAGATCGTCAAGATTCGAAAGCCTGCTCTTGTTGATGTCCATCATCGTCACTTTTGCGCCAAGACCAACCGCCATTTTTGCTGCATTGCATCCGACCACGCCGCCGCCGATGATCAAAACCTCGCCCGGCAGCACACCCGGCACACCTCCAAGCAACGTACCCGATCCGCCGTTATAGGACTGTAGCATGTTTACCCCAACCTGGACGGACATCCGGCCCGCGACCTCGCTCATGGGCGCAAGCAGCGGAAGTGCGCCGTTTGAGAGCTGCACCGTTTCATAAGCGATACCGGTTACCTTATGTGCGAGCAGCGTCTTTGTCAAAGTCGGGTTTGGCGCCAAATGCAAATAAGTGAACAGCGTCTGTCCTTCTCGGAACATCGGATATTCGCTTTCCAGTGGCTCTTTGACTTTGACGATAATATCTGCCTGCGCATAAACTTCCTGTGCGATTTCAAGAATGCACGCGCCCACTTCAAGATACTCCGCATCCGTAATACCGCTGCCAACACCTGCCGATTGTTCGATCATCACCTGATGACCCCTGTTTACTAAGGCGTGTACGCCTGCCGGGGTGATTGCCACGCGGTTTTCGTTGTTTTTGATCTCTTTTGGTATTCCAATTATCATGCTCTCTTCCCAACCCTTCCCGTCATTTCCGTTCTTTTGAAATCACCCGGAACGCCTCGTCCGCCACTTCCAGCGTAAAATTGATATCCTCCCCGTTCATAGCGTAATTGACGAACAGGTTGTGGTGATTGGCAAAAAATACGCCCCGTTTGACGCATTCCGCTACCCAACGCTGGTGCACCTTTAAGGAAGGGTCATCCGCAATGAGCATATACCACATGGAGGGAACACCCGAAACGCGCAGCGTATACCCGTGGGAACGGGCAACTTCCACAAGCCTCTCGGTAAGCGTTTTGCCGTATTCGATCAGCTTTTGGGGGCCGCCGAGCCGTTTCATTTTTTCAATTGTCGCGATTCCAGCCGCAAACGGTATCGCAGACATCCAATAGCTGCCCGTATAAAACACATTGGTGACGGCGCTCTTTAATGCCTCAATACCGCAAAGCGCTGAAACATTCCACCCGTTTGCAAGGGCTTTGCAAAAACACATCAGATCAGCCTGGAACCCAAAGTAATGGTCAGAGCCCTCTAGATCCAGCCGGAAGCCGCAGCGCACATCATCAATGGCAAGCACAATGCCATTGTCCGTGCACAGTTTCCTGATCTTTTGCCAGTATCCCGGCTCCGGAAGCACATTGTCAAGGAAATTGCCGTGCCAATAGGGGGTGGACATAAAGCAAGCGATCTCGCCCGGATATTCCTTTACCAGACTTTCCACCTGCCCGTAATCATTCCAATCTACATACAGATTGTTGGAAACTTCTTCACTTAGCACACCTCCGCAGCCCTCACCCTGTGTCCAGGGGGCTACCCCGTGGTAATTGCCTTTGACCAATATCACTTTTTTGCGCCCGGTTGCCGCGCGCGCCGTCATAATAGCCAAGGAAGTGACATCGCCGCCGTTTTTTGCAAAAAACGCCCAATCCGCCATTTTAACAGTATCAACCAGCACTTCTGCAAATTCCACCATTTTCCCGGAAGGAGAAATAACGCAGTTCCCCTTCTCCGCCTGGGCAAACGCGGCACGATCCACATCCGGATCGTTATATCCTAGGATATTGGGGCCATAGGCGCACATATAATCCAAAAACCGGTTACCGTCAACATCCCAATAATACGCACCCTCAGCCCACTCCGAGAAAAACGGGAATGCGTCCACCGGTAGAAAGCACCCATTGGCAGGCCCCAAATGGCCGTATATGCCGCCGGGAATGACATTTGCTGCTCTTTGAAATAACTCCCTGCTTTTAGGGAAGGTATAAGTTTTCATTCCGTCCTCCTGTTCTCTACAATAAGTAGCCGGAAGCCAATGGCAAGAGATGCTCCACCGTCTGCATCATGGGTACAAACCCTTCCATCTGTACATCGCCCATGCCAATGGCCGTCAAAAAATCCATTTTCCCGCTTAGCAGATCGTTTGCTTTTTCCACATCCGCAAAACGGAACAGAAATTCCGGCAGGCCGCCGGTCTCGGAAACGGGTTCAATGTGCCCCTTAGAGAGCTTCAGCCTGGTCGTGATCTCCGTATTTGCAATGGAAGCGCGAAACACACCGCTTTTTGCCTTTTGCATGACCGCCCTGCCAAGGGGATCGTACATGCCAACTTCGACAAGAGAATGAAAAGCGACATAGAACGTCAATATGGTATTGATCGATTTATAATCCTTGTTTTGCAGGAGTTCTCCGGTTGGCTTCAAATAATACTCCACCCGCTTGAGGAGAGCTACAAACTCATTTTTCAAAAATCCAAGCTTTGTAAACCCTTTTAAAATGATCGGGTTTGCTTTACTGTCCATCATGTTGTTGAAATGCTCCGCAGAGGAGAAGTACAGCTTAATATCGCACGCGCCTGTTCCACGTTCAAAGCTGCAGATTCCGTCACGGAAGATCAGGCGCGCGTTTGGTCCGTTCCTGACAGAAAACTGCACAACCGTATTCCGTTCGCGGATGAGGTCTCTTGCCTTTTTATCGAGAATACACAGTTGTTCCAGGCATCGCACAATGCTGTGCAGGTTGATGTACGCTTTTGCCAGTTGGCTTTTCATACTCACCCTCCTTTTTTAGGATGGACTAAAATATTACTTCGGCTTTTACGCATCTCTGCATGGGCATCCGTCGATGATGCGCTATTTCATCAGCATGCGGATCAATTTGAAGTTTTTCTCCTTATACGGATGATACCGCATCGGAAGATCAATCCATGTGGATTTCCTGACGATGCTACGGTAGTGGGTGAAGGTATCATAGCTTAACTTGCCATGATAGCTCCCCATACCGGAATGGCCCACACCGCCGAACCCCAGCAATGGGTTGGCAAGGTGAATGATCGTATCATTGATGCAGCCGCCGCCAAAGGAGCAGGTGTCAAGAATGCGCTGTTCCACTTCACGGGTTTGTGTAAATAGATACAGAGCAAGTGGCTTTGGACGGGAGCGTATGAAGAAAATGCATGTACCAAGATCCTTATAGGTCATGACGGGGAGGATTGGCCCAAAGATTTCCTCCTGCATGATTGGGGAATCCGGTGTAATGTCAACAAGCACCGTAGGCTCCACAAAGCGGCGAACAGGATCGCTTCCGCCGCCGATGACGGCCTTTTCTCCCTTTAAAAGACCCGTTACACGCGCGAAGTGCTTTTCGCTGATGATGATGGGCATGTCGGAGAAATCACCCTCCGGGAAAAATCCCTTGAGCGCTTTTGCGTATTCCTGCAAAAATCTGTCTTTTACAGATTCGTGTATCATCAAATAGTCCGGTTCCACGCATGTTTGTCCGGCATTGAGTACCTTACCAAAGGCGATCCGCTTTGCAGCAAGGGGGATATCCGCCGTTTCATCCACAATGGCGGGACTTTTACCACCAAGCTCCAGAGTTACGGGCGTAAGGTTTTTCGCCGCCGCAGCCATCACCGACTTGCCGACTTCAACACTCCCGGTGAAGAATATGTAATCAAAAGCTTCGTCGAGCAGCGCCTTGTTTTCTTCCCTGCCGCCTTCTACAACCGCGATATATTCTGGCGGGAAGATGTCTCCGATGATTTTTGCGATGGCACGGCTGGTGGCCTGAGTATACGCGGAGGGCTTTACGATGATGCAGTTACCTGCTGAAATCGCGCCGACCACCGGCTCCAAGCAGAGCTGAATGGGATAATTCCAGGGCGACATAATAAGCGCCACGCCGTAAGGCTCTGGAGCGATAAAGCTTTTTGCGTGAAACTGGGTGATGGGCGTTTTAACCGTCTTTTTTCTGATCCAGCGAGGGAGATGCTTAAGATGGAAACGGATCTCGTCAAGTACCATTCCGGTTTCGGTCATATACGTTTCAAAGGGTGTTTTGTTTAAGTCCGCCTTCATCGCGGCATTGATCAGAGGTTCCTGATCCTTAATTGCTTTTTGGAGCTTACGAAGCGCGTCCATACGGAACGCCAGAGAACGTGTGGCTCCGCTTTCAAAAAAGCTGCGCTGGCGCGTAACGATGGAAGAAATATTCATACAATCCCTCCAGTTCGTGTGATAACATCCATAATGCGACGCACATAGACATCTGATCCGGGGTCGGTCCATTCTTTTGCTGCGAAAGCCGCAAATCCTTGCGCGGCTTCCTGCGCCTCTGCCGAGCAGTTGAGAAGCGCGGGAGCAAGACAAAGCCAGCATAACCGAAGGCTGTAGAGCAAGAGCGCCTCCACTCCCTGTTGTCCTTCCCCGGGTTTGAGGGAAAGAAAATAGGCGTGAATTCTGCTGCTAAGCGCTATGCTTTTTGCAAGGCTCCCCGTAAGGCTGTTCAACATCTGGTGATAGTACCGTAAGGCGACCGACACCTCGTCTTCCCCTTCCGGGCATACCGACAATGCGGTACGGCACCGCTCGCCGAGATGAATATACCCGCTTTCTAAAAGCGCTTCTCCGATCTCCTGGAGGCTTACAGAAAGACTCGCGGAATACCGGTAGAGATCGCTCAGGCGTTCGGAGCCGAATTCACGGTTCAATTCGGTACACTTTACGCTGATAAATGCATCAATCGTCTCGTTGGATACGCAGATCATGCGCACGGCGTCCTTCGTACAAGGGGTTACTGCCATTAAGACCTGACTGATGAACAGATCCACCTCTTCCCTTGTTGCGGCGCGCAGAGCCTTCTCATAAATCAAGAAGGAGGAGACGGATTCTGCAAAGGGAATCCCTGCGTCCATCCTGCGGCGGATAAGCAGCATCACCTGCAGATCTTCATCGGTATAACGCTCCCGCTTGCCTGTAGTATCCGGCTTTATCAACCCACTCTGTGTAATAAAGGAGATCTGCGCCTTTGTAAGCCGGCTCATTTTGGCGGCATCCGTAAGGGAAAAGGTCTTGCTGCTGCTGGTATAATCCACTTTGTGGATCACGTCCAGAAACTTGATCTCCATTGGGCTGTCTGAATGCTCAAGCATACGCTTGATCACGGAAAGCGGATAATAATGTTCCTTTTGCAGCGATCGGATGAGCTGTACACGGGAGATGCAGTCCGCACTGTAATAGGCCATGTTGGGACCTGTTTTGCAGGCGGGCTGTATCAGCCCTTCCTTCACATAGAACTTGATTGTGGATACATTAGTGTGTGTGGCCTTTGCCAGATCGCCGATTTTTAAAAGATCGGCCGTGGTGCTTTTTTTCATTAACAGAGCTCCTTTTGATTTACTGCATCCTCCCGGTCAGGTCAACATCCCTTGCAGGACGGCCATATAGTCGTTCAGATAGCAGGCATATTCCGGACTTCCCAGCGTTTCCACATAGCCCATTTCCACAGCCTTAACGAACGCAACGTCTTTGAGGAGCACCTTCATGGCACCTTCCACACTGAGAAAACGGAAATGTACGAACGGGCTGCGGCGTGTATATACGCCGTGACCGGATTTGGATTTACCCGCCTTGATCCGCAGGTAACAAGCAATATATGCTTTGTCGTCGCCATTCTCAACCGTAAACTGGTAGATGCGGTCCGGCTGCCGCTGGCAGAATTCCTGCATATCCGGATTACCTAGTTTGTTGTATTGGGACAGCGCGCGCGTGATCATATACAAGCTCATTTTAACCTTAAGGCTCTGGCCTTTAAAGTCCTTTGGACGTTTCGACGGAGACATGATCATCAATCCCATCAGCAGCGAAAGCACCTTTGTCAGCAGCCCAATATGGCGCAGTCCCTTAATGGAAGGCACCGCCATACCGCCACGCAGCAAGGCGTTCATCTTGGCGACCGAAGAGAAGGTAAGCGTGATATCGGGCTTCTCAGCGGAGCCCTGCACAACGTTCACCTGACCGTGATCAAACACCAGATGGCAGGCAAGAAGCTCACTGCCGTTTTTTGCGCCAAATTGTACGGTACCGGTCACATCCTTGAACGCTTCCTTCATCTTGGGATCATCGTCCAAGAGAACCTGCATGACGGGGAAGGCTGCGTTGAAAAACAGCCTGGCGGTCATAATATCCTCAGTTCTTGCAGACATTATAATCCTCCTATTCATCGTCCCAGTTTTCGTCTTCTTCAAACTCCAGGCCTACCACGCTGCGAACCTGATCGACAATGCCGTTGGCATCAAGGCCGTAGTGGGCATATAAATCTTCCGCATAGCCGATTTCTGCAAACTCATCCTGAATGCCGTGCTTCCTAAAGACGCAGCCCTTGCCGCTCTCGGCAATAACGGAAGCTACCGCGTCGCCAAGCCCGCCAAGTACATTATGCTCTTCCACAGTGAGGATGCGCCTTGTCTCCACGACTGCCTTCATAATGGCTTCCCTGTCGATGGGTTTTATAGTATGCATATTGATGACGCGTACGGAGAGATTATCCTGTTCTGCAAGCGTTTTTGCCGCCTGCAGGGATTGCAGCACCGCAATGCCGCAACAGATGATGGTAAGATCGGTTCCATCACGCATGGTAATGGCCTTGCCAATATCATAGGTATAATCGCTATTCTCATGGCAGGGGGGCTCAAAGCCACGGCCGATGCGGATATATACCGGGCCCGGCGTATCCACGCAGGCCTGTACGGCCTTGGAGGTTTCAATACCGTCCGCCGGGCAGATTACCGTCATGTTTGCAATGGAACGCATGATGGCAAGGTCTTCCGTGCAATGGTGGGTGGTGCCTGCGTGCCCAAAGGAGATGCCGGAATGCGTTGCGATGATTTTAACCGGCAGGTTCTGATAGGCGATATCGGTACGCACCTGCTCACCGCCTCTGAGGCAGGTAAATACAGCCATGGTGGAGGCAAAAGGAACCAATCCCGCTTTAGCAAGCCCGGCAGCAATGCCGAACATATTCTGTTCTGCAATGCCGACATTGAAAAAGCGATCAGGGAACGCATTTGCAAAGTGGACAATTGCGGTGGTTTGCGCAAGGTCGGCGGTGACGCCTACGATCTTAGGGTTTGTCTTGCCAAGTTCCGCCAAGGTGCGGCCATAAATTTCACGGGCGGTCATAGTGGCGGCGTCATAGGCATTCCAGTTCGTTCCGGTTACAACAGCCATCTTCGTATGCCTCCTTACTGTTTCAGAATAGAAGCCTTGGCCTTTTCGCATAGCGCCGAATCGCCCGAGGCATAGTGATAAACGACATTATTCTCCATGAAATCGACACCTTTGCCCTTAATGGTATTTGCAAGGATCAAAACGGGCTTTTCCGAAGCGCTCCATCCTTTTTCGAATGCGTGGTCCAGTTGGTCAAAGTCGTGGCCATCGATTTCAACCACGTCAAACCCGAATGCGCGCCACTTTTCTGCAAACGGCTCAAGTGACATCACTTCCTCCGTAAGCCCGTCGATCATCAAACGGTTGCGGTCTACGATCGTAATGACATTAGTCAGCTTGTAGTGAGCGATGGACATTGCTGCTTCCCATACGCTGCCCTCGCAGCACTCGCCGTCTCCCAGCAGGCAGACCGTTTTGTAGCCTTTTTTCAGGTATCGGCTTCCCAATCCCAAGCCTGCGGCAATCGGAAGACCATGGCCAAGGGAACCTGTAGAGACGTCGCATCCTATGACTTTGTTGGAGTCCGGGTGCATTGCAAAGGGACTGCCGAAATGGTTAAAAGACTTCAGTTCTTCCTCGGGGAAAAATCCTTTCTTTGCAAGAACCGGGATATATCCGGCTGCGGTGTGTCCTTTGGAAAGGATAAAACGGTCGCGGTCTTCCCATTGCGGATTCTTGGGGTCAACTTTGAGATACTTGAAATAAAGAATGGTGAGGATATCGGCAATACTCAAAGAGCCGCCGATATGGGCGCCGCCGGACCAGGCCATAACATCTACGATGGTAAGCCGCAGACTGCGTGCAGTGTCCAGAAGCATCTGCTTTTGGGTAGGAGTGAGTGACATTTCTTTCCCTCCTTGTTTATTTAGAATATTTGCAAAAGCGGAAAGCTTACAAAAACCAAATCAAGTGAGAACGAAAGAATGTAAAAAGTAGAAATCGTTAAAATGCGAGCTGTTGTAATAATAAGAACCCCACCCGTTAACGAAATTAAAATTTCGAACGCCTAAAGGTGACAGGTACCCGGGAACTGTTACTTCGTAATAAAAATGCTGTAGAAAGATGCCGGTATTTTTAGAAAGTAGATAGTTCTACTATCTATTTTATAATATAGAATTATGCAGGTGTCAAGAAATTTATTTCTATTTTTATAAGTTAATTGTTTGTCAATCAGGCATGGTGATTTAAGAGCTAAATAGGTTTATAAAGATGCAGGTTACTCCGAAAAGGATACTCAAAGATCACAATTTATAAAACCCATAACTACTTTTTTGAGCCAAACAGGGATGCTTTAAAACTGTTAACCCGATACATCAGCTGGTTTGAACTTAGCTGTTACCCTGCCTCTATCCGGTTTCGCCCGTTTTCCTTGGCATGGTATAAGGCCACATCTGCTCTTTTCATGATACTGTCTGCAGAGTCTCCATGCTGGAAGGCGGCAACTCCAAGACTGACAGTCACTTTTCCAATCTGTTTAAAAGCATGGCTCTCAATGTTCGAACGTACTCTTTCAGCCATTATCAAAGCCTTATCAAGGGTGATATCTGCCAAAAGCAAGGTGAACTCTTCACCGCCAATACGAGAAAATACATCAGATTTTCGAATGTCTTTTTGAGCAACAGCCGCGACAGTTTCCAAAACATCATCGCCACGGTCATGACCAAAGGTGTCATTAATCTTCTTAAAGTGATCAATATCCAGCATAACCAAACAAAAAATATCGTTTTTGCGGTTGGCTCTGATGATTTCATGATTCAGAAACTCCATGAAATATCTCCGGTTAAAGACCTTGGTCAATGGATCAAAAATGGCAGATTTCTCAAGATTGTCATAAACATATCTTTTGACCATGAAAAGAAGAACAAAAACCACCATTAAGTTCATCACCAGTAAAGTAATGGGAAGCGTAAGATATTTGGTTTTATTTTCTGCTATGTACTGGTTATCAAGAACCATTTGATCTGCCACTGTCCAGCATTCTTCACTTTTTTTCAAATAAAGCATGTGATTCTGCTGGCTCGGGTTTGAACGGAATGTGGCGCCCAATGATTCCAATTCCATCCATTTTTCCTCAAGGGGTTGAAGTGATGTAATGTCTTTTTCTTTGTATTTAACAATAAGACTATTGATTTTTTCTCTTAGATCATCGTTTGGCTGGTGGCTTATTTCTAGTTTCGAGAGCCGTTGAATCGATCCTCTGATAATTCCTAAGTCGTTTATAGTTGAGGCGTCGTTTTGAATCATCAAAATGAATTGTCTGAAAAGGAAAATAATCGTTCCTACAAAAAGGAGAAGAGTCAACGAGATTGAAAAAAGTAGTGTTGATTTTCGCTTCATATACTCCTCCGAACAGCCTCGTATTTGGTTAGACAGATCCTTATAAAAGAATAGTTCAATGATACCATAAAGGCCCCTCCCGCTGGAAGAGCCTCCTGTATTGATAGGATATAGAAACCAACTTTGCTTTTGATAAATGCCGCAACCTCCTGCAAGCATTCTTTTGCCGGAGTTGTGTGATGATTATTCATAAATCCATGCTGAGCTTCCTTTATCGATTTGTCATAAATGATTTTTTTGAACACTATACCTTTCTCTGTCAGTTTTTCAATCATCTTATATTTCCTTAACCATTTGCTGATAGCTCTTGTTATTGTTATTGTTATTGTTATTGTTGAATATCATAGGAATAGTGCCCATAAACGACAATATGGCCGGCAGAGGAGTAAACAAATCCATCGGCTCTGATGCCCGTTTTCCACTCGGCATATTCAACGCAGTCTGCTATCAGACTCCAGCCCATTATTGCATCAAACCCGCTAAAGATTCCCTGGAATATCCTCAAAAAAGACCCTGGATATGTTGTTGAAAGGTGTCGTATATATCCCCACCAAACCAATTAGCGATAATAAACTAGCAGTGACAGAGGTGTTTCTTTTACCTATCCTGGCAGAAACAATAGGAGCTAAAACGATGTCTACCATCGCTGTCAGCCCTACCATTGAAAACAGGGGAACCAGGTCGGGTCGACCAAGTACCTATATGCAATAGTAGATTGCCACACCTGCCCTGTTTAAAGTACCTGTTGCAGAAAAAAGGGATGCCGCCATAAGTGACAGAAGGGGCCTATTGGCATATACACATCTTACAACCAGGATATTCTCCTCATTTACCACACTGCTATGTATTTCATTTGAATTGATCAGAAAAATGTCATCTTCGTGAAGTGTGTGTTTTATGTTATCATAAAGGCTCCTCCCAAGGGAAGAGCCTCATCGTTACAAAATATTAATCTCTTTGCTTTGAAATCTCGAACATGATAAGCGCGGCCGCGACTCCGGCGTTGAGTGAAGATATCTTTCCTTTTAAAGGAATCTTAACCATCAGGTCGCATTCATCCTTGGCGAGCCTTGAAATTCCTTCGCCTTCGCCTCCAATTACAAGGGCGCAGGGGCCTTTCAAGTCGGTATCATAGTAATTGCTCTCGCCGTCCATATCGGCACCGACGATCCACACTCCTTCTTCTTTAAGCTGGCGCAAGGTCTGCACCAAATTACTGACACGAGCCACGGGTACATATTCCAGCGCTCCCGCGGCCACCTTGGCAACAGTTGCATTCAAGGTTGCTGAGCGGCGTTTTGGAATAATAATGCCGTGAACGCCCGAACACTCGGCGCTCCTTATTATTGAACCCAGGTTATTGGTATCGGTAATACCATCCAAAACAAGTATAAAGGGTTTTTCTTCTTTCTCGGCTGCTTTAGCCAGAATATCCTCAACCTCAACATATTCCTGAGCGGCGACTTCTAGAATTACACCTTGGTGGATGCGGGTTTGGGACATGGCATCCAGCTTATGGCGATCAAAATACTGAATGGGAACAGCTTTTTCCCTCGCCATGGCCACAATTCTTGAGATCATGGTATCCTCGTTGTCCTTTTCGACAAAGAGCTTATTAATAGGACGACCGGCTCTTAAGGCTTCAAACACAGGCTTTCTTCCCTCGACCCTGTCCTCTCTTTCCTCAAGTTCATTTCCAATATTATCCCTGAGGGTTTCTTTCTTGACATAAGCGTCCTCTTTTGGACGTTGAGTATCAAACTTTTTATTCATGGGTGTGCGAGGGCTCTTATTCTCAAAGCCTCGCTTAGAATCCCTATAGCCACCGGCTTTAGGCGCATCGTCTTTTCTTGGACCTCTGAAGCCTCCGGTTTTAGGCGCATCGTCTATTCTTGGACCTCTGAAGCCGCCGGGTTTAGGCGCATCATCTCTTCTTTGCCCTCTGAAACCACCGGTTCTAGGTTCATCATCTCTTCTTTGCCCTCTGAAACCACCGGTTCTGGGTTCATCGTCTCTTCTTGGTCCCCTGAAACCACCGGTTTTAGGTGCATCGTCCCTTCTTTGTCCTCTAAAGCCGCCGGTTCTTTGCTCTGAATCTCTTTTAGGCCCTCTGAAATCATCCGAGTCTCTCCTCGGCCTTCTAAATTCACCCGTGCCCTGTTCGGCATCTCTTCCCGCCCCATAGCCTTTAAAGCCTCCAGAGCTCTTTCCGGCACCTTTTTTGGTTATTCTGTAGCCACCGGTACTCCAGTCCGTGCTTCTTCTTGCTTCCCCGAAGCCTCCCGATCTCTCGGAATCTGAGCCTCGGGAACCTCTATAGCCGCCTGCACTCTTTTCAGAACCCCTGCTTGTGCTGCGGGATTCGAATCCGCCCCCGGCCCTTGGCTTTCCATCGCGTTTTCCTGCGCCCGAGCTCCTTGGTTTGCTGCCGGAAGGTGTCCTTGGGCTTCTTCTTGAATCATTATCATTCTTTCTCATGTTTTATCTCCGTTTCAGCTGTTTCTATAAGGATGGCTGCTTGTTGCATGAGGGCGTTAAGTCTTTCCTGCTGGCCGGTTAAATACAAAAAACCCATAACTGCCTCGAAGGCAGTGGCATACTTATAATCTTGGATATCCGCATTTTTAGGTACGGTTGTTGATTTGGCATTTCTTCCTCGTCTGAAAATATAGGCCTCATCCTCAGTAAAGGTACTCAGTAAAACCTTCGATATTCTAGCCTGTGAAGCGGCCTTTACATAGTCGGTAGAATAGAGATGAAGCTGGTGCGAGGTACCTTTTTTGTTCAGAATTAATCTTTCCCGAATAAAGAGATTAAATACCGCATCTCCCATAAAGGCTAAAACAGCGGGTTGCATAAGCCTTACTTCATCAACCTTTTCAAGAGCCAACCTCATCACCTCATCTTATCATAAGTTATTAAAATAATCCGAGCACGGGCATGCGCCAGCATGCAAGGAAAGCGAACTCTACTGAATTCCTAAGATACTGACCCATTATACCCTAAGCCTTTAATGGCTGCAATGATATTCTTTACTATCCGGAGCTTTCATAACCCTCTCGAAAAATTTTCGGCAAGCGATCTCTTACAGTTCACTTGCCGAATACTTATCAAATAATATTCCATAGGGACGGGATCTTAATAAAGGGTAAAAACTCTCCCCAGCCAAGTAAGAAGGAAAAGACCAGATGAATAACCGGAACGGCAAGAAGACTGAAAGCCAGGTATTTTAACGTCTGGTCACTCTTCATTTTAAGGGCTAAGGGAGGAAGGAATACTGTCAAAAGCACCGGGAACACATAATAAAGCAAGACCGGAAGTTTTAAAAAGTTGCCGTAGCGGCTTATAAGAAAGCTTCCGTACACCGTAATCATTCCTATGATATTGATAAGGAAAGACTTGGCCTTGTACTGGGAACCAATAATAAGCCTTATGACACACAAAAAAGCTATATATGTAACAGCGGCCATAATCAGGAACCTGAATGCCTGATCCATGGAAATACCCCCTTTACAATTACTTTAAAACAAGCACAACTTACTTTACCACTATATTGACCAAACGGCCTTTGACCACAATGATCTTGGCAATGCTTTTTCCATCAAGGAACGGTGCCGAACGGGAATCCTTCAGCGCGATATCTTCAATGGTTTTGTTATCAGCATCTGACGGCACATTCATTTTAAACCGGATCTGCCCGTTAAATTGAACAGCCAGCTCCACCTCATCCCTGATCAAAGCTTTCTCGTCGTATTCCGGCCAGGCTTGGTTAAACAGGGATGTTTTTTCCCCGAGCATCTCCCATAATTCTTCGGTAAAATGCGGAGCAAAGGGTGCCAACAGTTTAACAAGGTCTCGGACGGTATCCTCTAAGAGGGAGCGATTCTTCGCTTCCAGCGCATCATATTTGTAAATGGCATTAACCAGCTCCATGAGCCTTGCAATGGCAGTGTTAAACTGGAATTGTTCCGAATCGGTGGTTACACTCTTTATGGCGTTGTGTCTTACCAGATTGAGTTCCTTCTCATCAGGGCCCATGGTGTTGATCGAAGCTTCTTTTCTTTCTGCTATAAGCTTTTCTACCGATCTTTCTACACGCCCCACAAAACGGTCAATGGCCTTAATGCCGTCATCACTCCATGGCCCGCCTTCAATATAGGCAAAACCAAAGGCCAGATACATTCTGAAGACATCGGAGCCAAATTTCTGTATATATTCATCTGGGTTTACCGTATTGCCTCTGGACTTTGACATCTTTTGTCCGTCAGCACCCAGGATAGTACCCTGATGTACCAGTGACAGGAAGGGTTCGTCAAAATCAAGATGACCCATATCCCGCAAGGCCTTTGTGAAAAAGCGTGCATACAGAAGATGCATCGCGGCATGCTCGGCGCCGCCCACATATTTGTCAACAGGAAGCATCTTGTTGATCCAATCCCGGTTAAAAGCCTCCTGAGAATTTTTGCTGTCCGGGTACCTTAAGAAATACCAGCTTGAGCAGACAAAGGTATCCAGGGTATCTGAATCCCTTCTGGCAGCCCCTCCACAGGAAGGACAGGTGGTATGAATAAACTCTTCACACTTGGCCAGAGGAGATTCGCCATCGGGAGTAAATACCACATTATAAGGCAGCTCAACAGGCAACTGATCCTCTGGAACCGGCACCGTACCACATTTTTCACAGTGGACAACAGGAATTGGCGCACCCCAGTACCGCTGCCTTGAAACCAACCAGTCACGCAGGCGGTAGGTGACCTTAAGTTCACCGTGGCCATCCTTTTCCAGCTTTTTCACAATGCCGACCCGGGCTTCGTCAGAGGTTACTCCATCAAATTCCTGACTTGCCGTTAACAGACCATAATCGGTAAAGGGAAGAGTATCATCCACTCCATCCTTGCCCTTGATGACACGTTTGATATCCAGGTTATACTTGGTGGCAAATTCAAAATCACGCTCATCATGAGCGGGAACAGCCATGACACAGCCCGTACCGTAGCCTGCCAGAACATAGTCGGCGACCCATATCTGCACCTTTTCGCCGGTTAAGGGGTGAATGGCATAAGCACCTGTAAAAACACCGGTCTTTTCACGTACCGTTGAAAGGCGGTCTATTTCCGAAACTTTCTTAACTTGATCCCGATAAGCATCAACCTTTTCTTTATACTCCGGAGTGGTGATTTCATCGACAAGCTCATTTTCAGGGGCCAGTACCACATAGGTCACACCATAAAGGGTATCTGCCCGGGTGGTGAATACTCTGAAAGAAATGTCTTTATTTTCAACTATAAATTCTATTTCTGCACCTTCCGAGCGTCCAATCCAGTTGGTCTGTATTTTCTTGGTCTTTTCAGGCCAATCAAGACCAGGCAGGCAATCTAAGAGCTCCTGAGCATACTCGGTAATTTTAAAGAACCATTGGGTCAAATTCTTTTTGGTCACTTCGGAGTTGCAGCGTTCACAGCTTCCGTCAATGACCTGCTCGTTGGCCAGAACGGTTTTACAACTGGGACACCAGTTCACAGGTGCATTCTTTCTATAGGCCAGACCTTTTTTATAAAGCTGCAGGAATATCCACTGGGTCCACTTGTAGTATTCGGGAGAACAGGTCACAACATCATAATCCCAGTCAAAGGAGGCACCCATGGCCTTAAGCTGCTGCTTCATGGTTTCAATGTTTTTTAAAGTCGAATCCTTGGGATGAATACCTGTCTTTATGGCATAGTTTTCAGCAGGCAAGCCAAAGGCATCAAAACCCTGGGGATGGAAGACATTATAACCCTGCATCCGCTTCATACGCGCCCAGGAATCTGTCAGACCATAATTATACCAATGTCCCACGTGGAGATTAGCCCCCGAGGGGTAGGAAAACATTTCAAGGCAGTAGAGCTTTTTATCAAGCTGTTCTCGGTTAAACTTATATAGGTTGCTTTCTTCCCATCTCTTCTGCCATTTTTTATCGATCTGTGTTGAATAGCTCATAGGATAACCTCCAAATTATACATTGTCGGTCTTGAGAACAAGCTGTTTTCCGTCCTGCCATAATCTCTCAAGGCCGTAATACTCCCTGTCTTCCTCGTGAAAAATATGAATCACCACATCGCTGTAATCAATAAGAATCCAGCGTGCGCTGTTATAGCCTTCCACATGCAAGGGCTTAATGCCTTTTTCAGAAAGCTTTTCTTCAACATTATCGGCTAAAGCTTTTATATGAGTAACAGATGTACCGCTGGCCATGATAAAATAATGCGCTATAGTGGTGAGATCATGAATATCAATGGCTTTTATGTTTTTCGCTTTTTTATCGTCCAAGGCATCAATAACAGTATCAAAAATAGGCTGAGTATTGTTCATTCTCTTTTTTAGTTCCTTTCTTTCCATTTAATCCGTCGGATATGTACGGAAACATTAATGAGAAAGCAAATCACGATAATTCTTATATGTCGGTTATTATAACATGAAAGTGTACAGTCAAACCACATCTGTCATAATATTTCGGCCGATCATTTTTCCCATCGGGCATAGGTTCCGCAAGGGAGAATAATGGAGGAATCGGTCACGGGCAGACCTACCTCACCACAGGATACCCTGCCGCCATACTTTGCCCTTAAGCCAAGGTCCAGCATATTGGCTGAAACCTGGGGTGAAAATCCCGTGGTATAAGAATTAAGCAAAAAGAAAACAGGTTTCTCGCTCATGACATCCTTTAAGGTGTTGACCAATGTAAAAAGCTCGTCTTCCAGCTTCCAAAGCTCACCGTTAGGGCCCCTTCCATAGGAAGGCGGATCCATGATAACGGCGTCATAAAAACGACCCCTTCGGATTTCCCTCTGTACAAACTTTAAGCAGTCATCCACGATAAACCTTACAGGCTTATCAGAAAGATGGGACAGAGCAACATTTTCTCTGGCCCAGGAGACCATGCCCTTGGAGGCATCCACATGGCAGACGGAAGCCCCGGCAGCTAAACAGGCACAGGTTGCGCCACCTGTATAGGCAAAAAGATTGAGCACTGAAACAGGCCAGTGAGCCTCAGTGATTCTTTCAGTCATCCAATCCCAATTTACAGCTTGTTCCGGAAAAAGTCCCGTATGCTTAAAGCCTGTGGGTTCAATTTTAAAAGTCAGATTCTTGTAGTTCAGGTTCCAGCTTGAAGGAATTTTCTTTTTATATTCCCATTCACCACCACCGGCCTTACTTCTGTGGTAGTGAGCATGCACGCTTTCTAAAACCCCTGGTTTGGTCCAGGGCCAAATGGCTTGAGGATCGGGTCTTCTTAATATGATGCCATTCCAGCTTTCTACTTTTTCACCGTCACCTGCATCCAAAAGCTTGTATTCATTCCATTGATCAGCAGCAATCATGAGTGCCATTAACCTCTCTTTAATAAAAGCAGTATTGTGATTTATTATAGCCATAGTAAAACATTACTACACTCTGTCATCCTATGCCCATAATAACCAAGATCTGACGTCCCAAATCGTTATTGAGTAGCATCAGACCCAGAGAGACATAAACAATGGCTATAAGGCATAGTCCGGGTATTCCTGCCAGAAGTCCCCTGGCGCTTCCTTTAATTTTGACAGGCACTTCAACAGTTTTCTGGGTAATGGTCCTTAGTGTAAGAAGAAGGCCAAAAATCACCAAAAGACCGGCCGCTAAAATAACCGCAAATACTGCGGCCATGATGCCAAGGAGCTGATCAAGGGTCATATTGTATTGCTGAGCCAGCCCAATAAATTCCGGCGTCGAGAAAGGATCTGTCACAATTTGTGTACCAGCTCCCCCAGCACCTTTTACCGAATAATTGGCCAGGAGTGTCAAAAGACCGTTATTCATAAAATGAAGGATCATTCCGTTAAAAATCGAGCCGGTTCGATAGACCGAATAGGCGGCAATAAAACCTATAAGGGTTTGGGCAGCCAGTCGTTGGAAATCAAAGTGAAACAGGCCAAACAGAAGGCCGCTCAAAAAAACAGCCCATCCTGCTCCCAATCTTTCCAAGCCTCTCTGAATCATTCCTCGAAAGAGGATTTCTTCACAAATAGCAGGGAGAACAGCCACTAAAAGCAATGAAACGACAACACCCCGAGACATGTAATCCGCTACTTCCCCTGCAAGATAGACTCTTCCGAAGATGGTCTTGATCCCCAGCAAAGCAATGATTCCGGCGCAGAAGCCCGATATGACCATGACAGGACTTATGACCAGCATGATCAGAGCCTCCAGCGGTCTGGGTGCTTTCAACCTAAAGGTCTCTTTAATGTTATATCGTCTAATGAATGCCAGAAACAGCGGCGGAACAGCAAAGAATAGGATTTGAGACAGCAGAAGATTGGCTACATCATTAAACTCAAATCTGATGATAACCTGGGAAACATAGACATAGTAAAGCGCCACGAGAGTATAGAGTATACCCGAATCCAGGGGCACCGGAAGCTTCTTTTGTCCTTCAATAATTTCAGGTTCCATATAATCATCCTCATATTGTTAATACTAAATATCAATGTTCTCGGGCACCCGTTAGCGAAGAGTGCCTACTTTTGAAGGTGGCCATAGTATCATTGAAGCTTTGCCCTCCAAGGAGCGAATACTGATGCATCCAAAAGAACGGCTATCCTCTGATACTTCACGGTTGTCACCCATGACGAATAACTGGTTCTCAGGTACTTTTACAGGATATGAAAGCGCTCTGGGAGGGGTTTTACCTACCACATAAGCCTTATTCTCCTTTTCCCCATTAACATATACATCACCCTCGGGTGTAATTTCTATAACATCCCCGGGCATGCCAATAATGCGCTTGACATAGCGCTCATTGACCCGATCCTTACGGAACTTATCAGTGAAATCGATTAATTTGATGCTGACCTCATCCCAAAAACCCTGCTTTTCCCTTCCATTTGTCAAAAAGAGGATAATATCTTCACGTTTCAATTCATCTACCTTATCTGCCAAGCGATTAAAATAGACAACGTCACCTTCAAAAAGCGTATTATGCATGGAGGACTGGTCAACCCCGGAAATGGCGAATACCTTCATGTTCAATGTGAATACAATGAGTAACGGGATTAGCAAGGCAAGAAGCCAGCCCATTATTTCCTTCATTATTTTAACTTTACCCGACAAATACAAGACCACCTTTCAAATGTTAAGGGTTATATGTTCAATTAATACCAAGTATCTATAACTTGGGCACCCGTTGCCTTTAGGGGTCACCTTTAGGCGTTCGAAATCTTTGATTTCACTTATGGGTCGAGGCTTGTTGTTCATTCCTTAGGGAACGAACTCTGGTAACGGGTAAGGATATTAATACGTAGTATCAATAACTTGGGTACCTGTTCGAAATCTTTGATTTCGGTAACGGGTAAGGATATTATATCACTATTTAAACGATCTATGTAAGAGATTGGCATTAAAGAACCGGTCTTGCATCATGAAAAGAACAATGATAGCATACTAATATGATGCTTAGCAAACTAATCTTAATAGGCAACTGAGCATCATACCTAAATAAAAAACTTTTAAAGGAGTTGAGATTGAAAATGCCTGACCCTAAGCCTGAAAGGCCCGATGTTAATGATTATCTCGAATGTAGTGATATGATCGACTATGATCATCCATTGGTAAAAGAGGCTGCGGAACAGCTTACATACGGTCTTAAGGACAATATCGCAAAATCTAGGGCCATCTTTGATTTTGTAAGAGACCATATCTTTCATTCATTTCAAATTAACGCAACCAGTGTCACTAAGAAAGCTTCCGAGGTAATGGATAAAGGACACGGCATCTGCTATGCCAAAGCACATCTTCTGGCAGCGCTCATGAGAGCCTCAGATATACCGGCGGGACTGTGCTATCAGATCCGCTTTGATCTTGAACTGGAACAGCTTGTGGTACACGGCTTCAATGCTGTTTATATCCAGGAATTAAGTCAATGGATACGTCTTGACGCCAGTAAGCATGGAGATGAAGGGCAGTGGCGTTTTGATCCCCTCCGGGAATCACCGGAACTCAGCATCAATAAGAGTCTGGGCGAGCATGATGATTTTACCGTCTACCTGTCACCCAGCAGGAGAGTCATTAAAGCGTTGAATACATCGGAAAACGTGGATGAATTAAGAAATCTTTTACCTTCAAAAATATAATAACCTCACCCGTTACCGAAATCAAAGATTTCGAACGGGTCCCGAGTTATTGATACTTCGTATTAATGCTGCACAAAAGCGCATGCTTATGTATCCTTAAACTAAATCTTACTTTGATGAAGAAAGACCTAGGCTGGCATGTGCTTCCTTAACCGTATCTGAAATCATAATTTCAGCCATGTTTTCAACAGAGCCCTTTACAAGATAAAGCAAATACTCAATATTTCCCTCAGGGCCGGTAATGGGTGAGAAGGAGAGTCCCTCTATGGAAAAACCAATGCCTGTCGCCATGTTTATGATGGTGTCAACAACCTCTTCATGGACCTTCGGGTCTCTTACAACACCTTTTTTGCCCACCTTTTCTCTTCCGGCCTCAAACTGGGGTTTTATAAGGCAGACCACCCTTCCGCCGGGCTTTAGCAAGGCTTTAAGAGGTGGCAGAATGAGCTTGAGAGAGATAAAGGAAACATCGGCCGAGCCGAAATCCAGCGGGTCCTTGATTTGTTCAGGTGTAACATACCGGAAATTAGTGCGCTCCATGCATATTACCCGGGGGTCATTCCTTAACTCCCAGGCCAGTTGCCCATAGCCCACATCCACTGCATAAACCTTTTCGGCTCCGTTTTGGAGCATCACATCAGTAAATCCACCGGTTGAAGCTCCCACATCCACGCAGGTGCAGCCCTCAAGATTGATACTAAAAATTTGAATTGCCTTTTCAAGCTTAAGACCGCCACGGCTTACATAGGGTATGGGGTTACCTCTGATTTCTATTTTGCAATCCGGATCATAAGAAGCTCCGGGCTTATCTGAACGTTCGCCGTTGACAAAGACCATACCCGCCGTAATGGCACCTCTGGCCTTTTCACGGCTTTCAAACAACCCTTTTGAGAATAGCAGAACATCCAGTCTCTCCTTAGCCATAACAACCTCATTAAACCCTTTTATGGGCAATCAAATTTAACTTCCGATAAATCTTCCGACAAAAGCAGATGAACTGCTGATATTTGCCGAGAGATTCAGAAGTTACACTTCGATTGCTCCTTAGGTGCATTCATTATTCCTGTAGTAATTTAACACACTCAGTTTTATTCCCTGAGCATCCAAACCGTATTCTTTATAAATCAAGCTTCTTTCTCCATGCTCAATCCCTCTGTCGGGAAGCCCCAAAATAAGGGTACTGGCATGAAGCCCGCTGCAATTTACAAGCTCTGTCACATAAGAGCCAAATCCACCCTTTTGTATAACATCCTGTACAACTACGACCCGTCCGTTTTCTTTGGCACAGGCCAATATCAGTTCGTCATCCACAGGCCGTAAAAACCTGGGATTTATAACCTTACAGGAAACACCTTCTTTTTTAAGAAGCTCGGCAACCTCAAGAGTAACGGCAACCATGGGGCCTACGCCAATGAGCGTCAAATCCTTTCCTTCCTTCAGGATTACGCCCTTTCCATAGGTAAGAGCCTGCTCCGAACCAGGAAATTCTGAACCCGAACCCCTGGGATAGCGGACCGCAATGGGCCCGTGGTGCTGGGAAAGTGCATAATCCATCATAGCCTTAAGCTCATTGGGGGAAGCAGGCGACAGTATGGCTAAATAGGGAATGGTATACAAAAAGGAGACATCATATATGCCCTGGTGAGTCTCCCCGTCATCTCCCACCACACCGGCACGATCAATGGCGAATACCACCTTCAGATTTTGCAATGCAACATCATGCAGAATTTGGTCATAGGCACGCTGAAGGAAGGTGGAATAAATGGCCACGACTGGCTTTACCCCCCCCATGGCAAGGCCGGCCGCCAGGGTTACCGCATGCTGCTCGGCGATTCCCACATCGAAAAAGCGCTTAGGATAGGTATCCCTAAAGGCTGACAGCCCCGTCCCGTCGGTCATGGCTGCTGTGATGGCCACGATATCAGAATCATTCCGAGCCATTTCACAGAGCTTTTTCCCGAAGACACTGGAATAATTCTCACTACCCGACTTTAAGATCTGGCCTGTCTCAAGCTCAAAGGGAGCAATGCCGTGAAACATGGCCGGCTGCTCTTCAGCAAATCTATAGCCCTTGCCCTTGAGCGTTGTGACATGCACCAGCACAGGGCCCTTCATGGTTTTTGCCTGTTCAAAAACCGATACCATCTCCCGAATGTTATGACCGTCTATGGGGCCAAAATATCGGAAGCCCAAATCCTCAAAAAACATGGCTGGTACAAACATGCTTTTCATGGCCGCCTTGAGCTTGTGCACAAATTTTCTGAGCCTTCTCCCCGACCTGGGCAGAGAATCGATAAAGGCCTGCATGGATTCACGGGTCTTATAATAAAAAGGACGTACCCGAATTTTGCTCAAGTATCTGGAAAGACCACCCACATTGGGTGCTATGGACATGCCATTATCATTAAGAACAATAAGCAGATTGTTTCTTGCCATACCAGCATCGTTGAGCGCTTCAAGAGCCATCCCTCCTGAGAGCGCCCCATCGCCGATGACAGCTGCTACAGTATAGGCTTCACCTTTTAGATCCCGCGCTCTGGCCATTCCCAACGCTGCAGAGATGGAAGTGCTGCTGTGGCCTGTGTTAAATATGTCATAAGGGCTTTCCTGTGTTTTTGGAAAACCCGACAGCCCATGGTGCTTCCGTAAGGTACCAAAGGATTCTTTTCGACCTGTCAGAATCTTATGGATATAAGTCTGATGGCCAACGTCCCAGATAATTTTATCCATGGGCGTGTTTAGAACCTTATGAAGTGCAATGGTCAATTCCACCACGCCAAGGTTGGAGGCGATATGCCCTCCTGTTTTGGAAACGGATTCTAATAAAAACCTTCTGATTTCATCAGCCAGGCATTCTAATTCTTTGTAATTCAAACTTTTCAAGTCATTTGGGTTATTCATGCGATCAAGATAAACAAAAGGCGTATTTATGTTTTCACTCAACTAAAAGGTCACCTCAAATCAATTGCTCTTATGCCCTTTACTTTTTTTCTTGGACTTACTGTAAGAAAAAAAGGAAAGAATGCGACCAACTTTATATACGATATAGTTTGCGTTATTAATCCCGATATTTTTTGCGAATCCTTTTCCCCCGACTGTTAATGCAGCAATAAATGCTCCTGCAATAACTTCGATAAACGATACCTGGTCGCTCCGGGAAAAAACACGGTAAACAATAGCTGTTCCGGCAGCGCCGCTTACAACACTGCAGATATCCCCTACAACATCATTGCAAAAGCTGGATACCCGGGGAGAATTTCTAAGCAGTATAATGGATTGTTTAGCTCCCCGAAGCCTTTTAGACGCCATGGAATGAAATGGAGTCTCGTCGGCGGCTGTCACAGCCATTCCAATAACGTCGAAAATGACACCAATCAATATGATAACCAATACCACAATAAATGCAAACTGAGGAGATATAGCCTGAAAGATGCTTGTAGATGCGAAAAGAATCAAGATCGATAGAGTAAATGAGATAAAAGTAATAAAAAGACCCCAAAGAATATGTTTTTTCTCTATTCCCGAGCCTTTTTTTACCGGAATGCTTTCTTTGGATGATTCTCTATACCTGTCTAGAAGCTTAAAATACTTCTTTTCTGATTTGTCCTGTTCCAAGGCGATCCTGCTTTCCCTATATGTAGGTCATTTATGACCACTGTATAAAAGCAAAAGGATGGCAACAACCCGAGTAAATTTTGCGTCTTAGGTCAGGCAGGTTTTCCCCGTATGCTACCGAAACGTCACCGTTCCGGCGGTTACCCTTTAAAGCTTGCGCTGAGAGGTTACCCCCTTCAGAGCCTGATCACCACTTAGTCCACACTGCAATCCCCGGATTGCCTCAAAATCACAGCCTAGGGGTTTTCCCCTTGAGCCTTACCTTCTTCTAGCCTCTTTTGCACTGTTGGTTTCAAACGGCAATATTGCTTATGTACCGGCCAGCACATAAACACGTGATCCGTTATCCCTCCAACCGCACGCAAGGCAGGCTACACTGTCCACAGCACCATAGAAGCGGTACCGCATGGCAGGTTCACTCCCTCATCGTAGTCAAGATTTGTATCGCGTATGCGGGGCAATCTATCTCCCACAATTGAGGGTCTCCGCGGTAGAGGGGTCAATTCCTGCATGCCATTGCAGGCTGCCCCTAAACCTTAACTCCCAGCACCAGCCCATCACTGGGCGTAACAAGCCAGCACAAGGAACTTCATCGATATGCCCTTTAACGGATTTTTAGGCCCGTCTTCGAAGCAGGCAGTACTGACTAGGATACTGCGCCATCCTGATGACTTTTACTTTGGAAATATATTATATACTAAAATGATGTTTTATGCAAATACGACGCCAATCAGGATACCCAGAGCAGCTCCCGAGAAGACTTGTATGGGAGTGTGCCCCAAAAGTACCTTAAGCTCTTTTTCAAGCTTGATTTCCTCCGAGTGATACACCAGCTTATTCAAAACCTCGGCCTGCTTGCCTGCAGCTCGCCTTACACCGGCTGCATCAGCCATGACAATGAAGGCCAGAACAACGGACAAGGCAAATAAGCCTGAATCAAATCCATACTGGATGCCGAGCACCGTGGACAGGCAAACCGAAATGGCACTGTGGGAGCTGGGCATGCCTCCGGAAGAAACAAACTTTCTGAAATCGACGACCCGGTGCTGAACAAAGTACTGGATAAATTTGATCAGCTGGGCTAAAAACCATGAAAATATGGGCAATGTAAGGGCCCGGTTAGTAACAATGTCTTCTAATAATGTCACCTTGATATCCCCCCCTTGTACTCCTTAAGCACTACTTTTCTCTCTCAGCAATGTAGGCTGCTGTTTTTATAAGAAAGTCCGCATTGGGCAAAGGCTTCAATGCTTCAACAGCCTGTTCGACCGACGCTTTTAGAAGTTCCTTGGCCTTCTTAATCCCCAAAACCGTCACAAAGGTTGATTTATGATTTTTCTCATCGCTCCCGGTAGGTTTTCCCACCAGATCACTGGTACCTTCAAAATCCAGTATATCGTCCTTTATCTGAAAAGCAAGACCGATTCTGTCGGCATAGCAGGAAAGGGCGCTTTTAACGGAATCAGTGGTATTCAGAAGCTCAGCCGGGGCAAGAATACTGGCCTTGATTAATGCACCCGTCTTTTTTTCATGCATGGTACAGAGAAGCTCATAGGAAATCGCCTTTCCTTCTGACTCCATGTCCACTACCTGTCCGCCTATCATACCGGATGCTCCCGCAGCCTTAGCAATGATCAGTGCTGCTCTTGCCCTTAAAAGACATTTCTCTTGATCCTTTATTGTATCAGTCAGCATCATCTCATAGGCTTGATTTAAAAGCCCGTCACCTGATAAAACAGCCATAGCCTCACCAAAGACCTTGTGGTTGGTGGGCTTGCCCCTTCGAAAATCATCATTGTCCATGCACGGTAGGTCATCATGAATAAGAGAATAGGTATGGATAAGCTCCAGGGCACAGGCAAAGGGCAGTACCATATTTTGATCGCCCCCAAGCATATGACAGACAGCAAGGGAAAGAACGGGACGAAGTCTCTTTCCTCCGGCTAAAAGACTATATTCCATGGCTTGAAAAAGCCTTTTCTGAGGAAGCTCCTCAACCTTTATATTTGCTTTTATCCAGTTCTCAACAAGATCTGAATAATGTTTAAAATCCGTACTAAAACTCATATAATCAGCTCTCGGGAAGGAAATCCTTCTCGATGACCCCGTCCTTTCCTTCAATAAGTAGCGTAATGCGTTTTTCTATATCCTCCAGTCTTTTATTGCAAAGACGAACAAGACTAACACCACGCTCAAACATAATAATTGCGTCCTCCAATGTCAGATTACCGTTCTCAAGTAAACCGACCGCACTTTCAAGCTCCATGACCGCCTGTTCATAAGGCATATCTACTTTCTCCTGCTTCTCCATATTATTATACCCCTTTATCTCATTTTCATTGTCTCATCGCAGGTAACCTTGAGTTTCCCGTCAGAAAGGGTCACCTGCAATTTGTCTCCCGGATTGAGATCCTTGATGGTTCTTAAGATAGAGCCATCTTCCTTTTGGACAACCGCATATCCCCGACTTAAAACAGTTAAGGGACTTAAAGCATTTAATCGGCCTACCGTTATCCCTAGAGAGGCCTTGATCATTTCAATACGCGTCCTGTTTCTTTGAATGAGACTCTGCTCAAGCCTATCCAGATGCTGTCTTTTCTGATTGACCAGTTCCATGGGTCTCTGAAGGCTTCTTGCATTAGAGAGTCGCAGAAGCCTGTCATGCTCCCTCTTGAGGCGGTGTAAAAGGGAGGTGCTCAATCTTTTCTCAAGGAAAATCAGGTTTTCCTTTAAGGCCTTCTTCTCGGGCATGACCATTTCAGCGGCAGCAGAAGGTGTGGGTGCTCTTAGATCAGCTACAAAATCAGAAATAGAGAAATCCGTCTCATGTCCGACAGCTGAAATAATAGGAATTTCCGACTTTTGAATCTCCCTGGCTAATTCTTCATCATTGAATGGCCACAGATCCTCCAGAGAACCGCCACCGCGCGCCAAAATGATAACTTCCACGTTCCTGAGGCTATTAAATAAACGAATCCCCCGGATCAATTGAGAGGGGGCTTCCGAACCCTGAACAGCCGATCCGTAGAGCACTACTCTTGCGTTGGGATAACGCCGGTCGAGAATTTGGGTAATATCCCTTATGACAGCACCCGTAGGAGAAGTAATAACCCCCACAGCTCGCGGCAACAGGGGAATGGGCTTTTTCCCGGTTGGTTCAAAAAGGCCCTGAGCTTCCAGCTTTTTTTTAAGCTGCTCAAAAGCCAGGTACAAAGCTCCAGTTCCATCGGGCTGCATCTCATCAACATAGAGCTGATAAGCACCTCCCATGGCATAAACTGAGACATAACCCCTGACTATAACCCGCATGCCTTCCTCAGGCCTGAACTTTAAGCGGCTGTTCTGGGTTTTGAACATGACACTTTTGATGACCGCTCCCTCATCCTTGAGAGAAAAATACATATGGCCTGAGGTATGGTATTTATAATTGGATATTTCTCCGACAACCCAAACATGAGAAAGCAGCATGTCGTTGTCAACAAGCTGCTTGATATATCCGGTTAATTCCGAAACCGATAGACTTCTGTTCATTCCATTCCTCCATAAAAGCCTTAGGATTCCGGGTGCAGCTCATCGAAGACCTTACCCAGCACACCGTTGACAAAAGTCTTTGACTGTTCGCTGCTGTATTTTTTAGCCATTTCAACAGCTTCATTTATGGAGACATTGACAGGTATATCCGTTCTATATTTCATTTCGTAACATGAAAGACGCATGATAGCCAGATCCACCTTTGGCATTCTCTGAATGGTCCAGCCCTTGGCATGTCTTGAGATCAGATTATCCAGCTCTTCTGAATTCTCCATAACTCCCTTGACCACGCTAAGTATATAATTTTTGTCGGATTCTTCAATTATCTGCTGCTCCTCCATGAAACGCTCGATTTGCTCATCGGTATCATCCTTCTGGATTTGTACCTGGTAAAGCAGCTTCATAGCATTTTCACGGGTTTCTCTTCTTCCCAAGGAACGTCCCTCCGTATCTTCATCTCAATGTCCGTCTTTTTGTTCCCATATACTCCGATTATAACCACGCTAAGCTTTCTGTGCAATATAAAAAATGCGTTCTTCCTTTGGAGCGGGTTCCGTAAAGCTCAACTCGGCGAAATCGCCCAGAAGCTTTAAACCCTCACAATTAAGGGCTTTAACTATTTCCATTTTACTAAAGGCCCTCTCCTGGTGGGTTTCTTCAAATCGCTCATAAAGGCCATCCTCATTTTTTATAAAGAAGGTGAGATCAAAGATTGTACATCTTTTTTTACTGTCATATGTATTATTCCATATCCACGCGGTATCCTCACCAAGCTCATAAAAAGTTTCATTCCCTAAAACATGGGAGAGCTTATAGGGACTATTTAAATCAAAAATAAAAAGGCCTCCCGGATTTAGATAATTATGCACCAAGCTGAAGACCTTCCTGACATCTTTCAAAGAAGTCATATAATTTAATGAATCCAATAGACAAACAACGGCATCAACAGTGCCATAAAGCTCAAACTCACGCATGTCCTGATTCAGGAACAGAATATCCGCTTTGTTTTTTTGGGCTTTTTCGTAGGCCTTGGCCAGCATATCAGCAGAAACATCTACTGCTATCATCTCATAGCCACGTTTTGAAAGCTCAATGGCGAGACTTCCCGTGCCACAACCCAGTTCGAGCACCAAGCCAGGATTCATGCCAAATTTAAGAAAGGCTGATTGCAAATAATCAGCCCACTTAACATAAGGGATATCGTGTGTCAATCGGTCATAAACTTCTGCAAATCTTGCATACATGTAAGTGTCCGCAGCTTAAACGGCTTTGGATTTCCTTTTTCGGGAAAGAAGGCCCCCAATGCGTCCGGTTTCCTTGGCACTCAGGCTTTTCCATCCTCCGGCCGTGATCTTGTCTAAAAGACCAAGCTCCTTTGCTATCTCCAGTTTAAGCTGATCATCCTTCTTTATCATAATATCACCCCATGGCTTAGTATTGCCATTCCCACCCATGGGTATTCAAGCCTGTTTAACTTTCCATCGAGGCCTATTTTATTTTCTTCATAATTTCTTCTACAGCAATCTTTAGTTGGGCATCCTCATTATGGGGAATATCTTCGATGGAGGTTGTTTTAAACTTTTCATTGATTTCAACCTCAATATCCGGCATAACCCCTTCGCCATGAATGGACTTTCCGGAAGGAGTAAAATAGCGCGCTACAGTGTATTTGAGACCTCCGCCATTTGTAAAGCGGGTATCGATAGCTTGAACCAAGCCTTTGCCAAAGGTTTTCTTACCCACCAGAATGCCCTTTCCATAATCCTTGACGCAAGCTGCCAGAATTTCTGAAGCACTGGCGCTATAGCCATTAACAAGAATACTCAGAGGCATGTTAAGCTCCCGGGCATCTGAAAATTCCTCGTCTTTCCTCTTTTGACGGTCTTCGGTGTATACAATAAGGCCTTTGGGTACGATCCGATCAGCTATTTTCACCACCTGACTGTAATCGCCGCCGGGATTGTCACGCACATCGATGACCAAACCTTTAATTCCCTTGGCTATAAGGTCATTAAGCTCCTTTTCAAAATCACCGGCAATATCATCATCAAATTGTTTGATATGGATATAGCCAATTTTGTTATCCAATACCTCGCTTGAAATATAGGAAACATTAATGGATCTTCTCTCCAGCTCAAAATCCAGGTAATCTCTAAGATCGGGTCTGAAAACCGTAACTCTGACCTTGCTGCCGGGATTTCCCTTAATTTTTTTCACTATGAGATCGGCATCCTTAATGGGAGTAACATCCTCATTATTAACCTTTACGATTTTATCGTTCTTTAAAATACCTGCTTCTTTTGCCGGAGAATCCGCGAATACATCCGCCACCGTAAGTAGATAGTTCTCATCCATGTGCACCGATACGCCAATACCTACATAATGGCCAGAGGTGTCCTCCAGGAACTGTTTCATCTCATCCGGCGTATAGTAAACGGTATAAGGATCCTTAAGCCCCGCCGACAGCCCTTTGATTGACGTACTGAGGGCGGCATTGAAGTCAACAGGCTCATAGTAACGTGTATCCAATATGTTTTTAACCCGGTTATAGGCTTGTATATCCTTAACATTCACCTGATCTTCATTGAAAAACAGGGCGTATTGCGGCTGGAACCACTCCCCGATGGGCTTGGTAATAAAAACTTCCCAGGAGACCATCCGCACCACTGAGAATAAATAACCAAACATGAAAGCAAATACTGTACAAACTAAAACTAATGTCAAAATCCATGCAAATCGTTTGTCTCTCATTCAAGCAACCCTTCTTTACGCATATTAACATCTATTTTACATCCTATGCGGTCATTTTTCAAACCATGTTAGTTAGGGGGACTTAAAAAAGGATATCCAATTGGACATCCTTTTAATCGGTCGGTCATGTCAGCATGAGCAAACTATAAACCGGCTTTATTGTGCATACAACAAGGTTCCCGGGTACCCGTTCGAAATTTTAATTTCGGTAACGGGTGGGGTTCTTATTTTTTGTTGGAAACATAATTCAAAGGATTCTGCCGTACGCCGTTCTTCCGGACTTCAAAATGAAGGTGATAGCCTGTGGATAAACCTGTGGTTCCAACCCTGGCAATAACATCCCCGGCTTTAACCTGCTGTCCTTCTTTAACAAGCAGACCTCCACCAATAATATGTAAATACAGAGTTGTTATGCCGCCTCCATGATCGATAATGATAGTATTGCCCGAACCGCCGCTTCTCCAGCCCGACCAGATAACCTTGCCGCTGGCTGCCGCATGTATGTAGGCATTTTTTGGTGCATTAATATCAATACCGCCATGAAACTTTGGATATTTCAGAATGGGGTGTATACGATTGCCAAAGGGGGATGAAATCTTTGTATAA
Source organism: Bacillota bacterium (assembly GCA_023443745.1). GTDB lineage: Bacteria > Bacillota > Clostridia > DSM-8532 > DSM-8532 > DTU059. Next base: position 160,527 of record JAEZTB010000070.1, on the reverse strand, counting down.
CCCGGTGTGGGCCACTGCATAATGCCACCGGAATAACTTCCTGAGGAGGATAGTTTTTTAATAAGCTTTTCAAATTCCTTGGCTTCCTTTTCAAGCTCATTCTCTGCCTTCTCAAGCTCGGCTACAGTCAACTGGCTCTTTGAAATTCTGTCGTCTGCGGCTGAACGGGACACCTCAAGCTTCTTGATTTCCGAAAGGCTTGATTCCAATTGCTCATGTGCATTATCTTCTTCAAGCTGTTTAGCGGACTTTAAATCATTTATTTCAGCCTGCTTCTTTTCAAGGCTTGCCATCAAATCCTGGTCAAACTTTGAAATAAGCTGAAGCATTTGGACCTTTTTAATCATCTCATCGAAATTGTCGCTTTGAAGAATTTCATCCATATTAGCATTGGTTTTTGACTGGACATATAAGGCTACCATTCTGTCCTGAAAAAGCTTGAGCTGATCATCATACTCTTTTTGGGCTTGTTGGATAGCCGCATCAAGAGTTTGGATGGCCGCTTCTATATCTTTAATTCTCGATTCTATTTCGCTTCTTTCATAGCCCTTCTTCTCAAGTTCGGAAATAATGCTTTCACGAGCTTTCTTGTCCTGTAAAAGGTTTTTGGACGCCTCTTTCTTCTTGGCATTAATGGCATTAATCTCTTTTTGAGTTTGCTGAAGCTCTTTCTTGGCATCATCTATCTGAGATGCAGACGCTGAAAACGCTATTGTAATAATTAGCGTTAATGATACAGCCCCAGCCAGTATTTTTTTTATCATATGTAAATGCCCCCATCCTTGTTTTATGGTGCCTATACAATGTTACCAATGAATATGGTTACTGAATTTAACATTTATGTTACATTTAATTTACTATTAATTATATCGTTCATATCCTAGACATTCAAGTGTTTTCTTACAGATAACAGGCTCCCTATACCACCAATGATAATTCCGAATATGGAATATATCATGAATATGCGTAATGAAACGGGCCCAAAAGCCAAAATCTGCAAGGTTGAGAATCTCAGATTTGATAATATAACGTTTATAACATTCTGAAGCCAGGTATAGGCCTGTGAAGTCAGGAAGAAAGAGAACAATGCTCCTAAAAAGCCAATAAGAATTCCTTCTACAATAAAAGGCCAGCGGATGAAATTGTCCAAAGCACCGACGTATTTCATAATTTCAATTTCACGACGCCGTGCAAAAACCGTAAGACGAATGGTATTCGAGATCAAGAAAACCGAAATAATCATTAGAATGGTTAAAAGGGCGATGGTAATATAGTTAAAGACCTTTAGCACACCTTCAAGCTTTTCCAAGCCTTCCTTATTATATGCAACACCATCCTTATTAACACCGGAAAACTCCAAAAGCTCACTTATGAATGCTCCACTGTAAGAAGGGTTGATAAGCTTTATATAATAGGATTCAGCTGCATTTTCGGCCGAAAACCCCTTTAATAGAGCTTCGTTCTTCAAGCTGTCCTTTAAACTCTGGTACATCTGCTCTTTTGGCTCAACCCGATATTCGGAAACAACCCCGGCAGCTTTCTCCTGTTCGATAAAGGAAATAACTTCTTCCCGTTGAAAATCAGATACATCGGGATATAAAAATACGGAAACATTCAAATCCCGTTTCATGGCCTCGACGTTGGAGGTTATATTAACGGCAATAAGAAGAATGATGCCCAGGAAAAACAATGTGGCTACCACCGTCATTATGGAAGCAAAGGACATGAGCTTGTTTTTGTAAATATTACGGGAGCCTTCCTTCGCAAGAAGCTGAAATGTTCTAATTTTCATTGGTGTATAGCCCTTTCTGCTCATCACTCTTAAGCTCACCGCGCTCAAGAGAAATAACGCGTTTTTTCATGGTATCCACTATGCTCTTCTCATGGGATGCCACAAGAACCGTCGTTCCACGCTGATTAATCTCCTCAAGAAGATTCATGATCTCCCAGGAGGTTTTGGGATCCAAATTTCCTGTAGGCTCGTCGGCGATGAGGACAGCAGGATTATTGACCAATGCCCGAGCCAGTACGATTCTTTGCTGCTCGCCCCCTGAGAGCTGATTGGGGAAGGCCTTGGCCTTTTTGCTCAAACCTACCAAACCTAAAGCTAGAGGTACCTGCCTTCGGATTTCCCGTGGGGTGGCCTCGACTATTTGCATGGCAAAAGCCACATTATCATAAGCAGATTTGTTGGGTAAAAGCCTGAAATCTTGAAAAACAACGCCTAGACTGCGTCTGAGATAAGGTATCTCCGAACGGGGCATATTATGTACGCTATAACCATTAACATAGACTTCCCCTTCGGTAGGTACTTCTTCATGCATGATAAGCTTTAAAAAAGTGGATTTTCCTGAGCCGCTTGGCCCTATAACAAAAGCAAATTCACCTTTTTCAATTCTGATTGTAAGATTCTTAAGTCCGACCACTCCGTTGGAGTAAACCTTCGTTGTGTCTACAAACCTAATCATTTGATTCCCCCATAGAAAATAGAGACATGCTTGACTCACCACAAGCCATGACCCGTATACTCAGAGAAGGAGGCTTTATCTGGACACCTCATCAAGATAGCGTTTGACCATCATGGCAACCTTGAAGTAAATAGCGTCATCAAATTTCCTCAAGTCCATCCCTGTTATTTTTTGTATCTTGTCCAGTCGATACACCAGCGTATTACGGTGTATAAAAAGCTGTCGGGATGTTTCGCTTACATTAAGGTTGTTTTCAAAGAATTTCTGTATTGTCATCATGGTTTCAGAGTCAATAGTCTCAAAAACACCTTCTCTGAAAACTTCATTCAGAAACAACCGGCAAAGAGTTGTCGGCAATTGGTAAATAAGTCTTCCTATTCCCAAATGATTGTAATCCACGATATTTTTCTCAGCTTCAAAAATCTGACCAATTTTCAAGGCAGTCTGAGCATCCTTGTATGAACGTGCTACGTCCCGGAGACTTTCAGCTTCCGTACCAATTCCTATGCTAGCCTTAATCATCAGTTCGCTGTTTAAAGTGTCTATGATTATCCTGGCTTTCTTATGGACCTCGTCGCTGTCCTCCCGGTCTTTAAGCTCCTTGACCAAAACAGTGTTCTGATCGTCCAAAAGAATGATGTAATCCTTACTGTTATTAGGAAACAGGCTCTGAATAATATTATAGGCATACAGCTCTCTTGTCTTCTCAGTACGGACGAGATACACAATTCTCCTGGATTCGCTCTTAACCCTTAATTCCTTAGCTCTGATGGTAATGTCACCTGGAAGGATGTTTCCAAGAAGCACATTCTTCATAAAATTGCTTCTGTCATATTTTTCATCATAATAAAGCTTGGCATTCTCTAAGCCTATAGAAATAAGCTCGGCATGTTTTTTTCTTTCAGGATGATCACTGACAAGATATAACACAAAATCCAACCGGCCATTAATCTCGATTTTCTTCATGACCAGACCCGGCTTTTCAATATACATGGCATTGGATGTTAAAAAGTCGGCACATTGTTCATGAATCATTCCGATTTCTTCTTCAATTGTACTGGCAATAACTGCTCCGGTACTGTCAGCAATTCCAAATTCATTACCGATAGTGTCACGAATGCGTGTAACTACGGATTGGAAAACCTTGAAAGCCAAGCAAACAACCCCCAATAAACGGTAAATTCCCGATACTTTGCTCTTATTATACACAATAATCTTTGATGATACAACTTTTTTATATTATTCATTGAGCAGCACGCACTCAGAAAAGACAATACGAATAGTATTGAGCAGCTCCTTGTTGCGAAACCGCGAAGCATTATGAATAAATATTCTTACAGGTGCACAGGTCAAAAGAAAACCAATCATAAAATCGTCATCTTCGATGATAGAATTACCATTTTTAATTCCGAAGCCATCGGCGACATCTTCAGGAATTTCAAAAGGGTCGGCTCCCTCTACCTTATAACCCCCGCTGTGAAGAGCAAACACATGAAGCTCTGGCACCCGGGGAACCTGCATTCTGACAAAAGCAGTCAAAAGGTTAATATATTCCTCATACTGCCGTTCGATAAAATATTGCCGGATAGAGCGTTCAACCTCGGTCTCGAGTCTTTTTACATACTCTCCCAAACGAAAGGTAACAAAGCCTTCCAAGGTTAAGCTCTCGGTATTTTTTAGATATTCTGCAATTTTAACAGAAATAAGCCTTCTCCGTGTTTCTATAAGGTTTCCTAAATCGCTTCCGCATTGGGTATAGAGCCTTGTACAGGCAATACGGTAAATTTCATCCCGGTCTGATTTAGGCAAACCTTGACAAATACGGGTGATGATCTTTTCGAGTATGTTTTTCTCATAAGATTTAAGAATGTATTCAGCAAGCATATCTGATAAATGATTAAGAGCTGCCAGATATTTTCTGCCGTTTTTTCTAATACAGCCATCCATGAGAACCGTCAGACAGTGTTCATCCTGGCTGAATCGAACCCTGAACGGACTTCGTATATTGGTCTCAAATCTTTTTTCCAGATAACCGGCCAATCCTTTAATGTCTTTCACGTAGTCTACCCTGAAGGATGGCATCTTCTCACATCCCTTCAGGTGTAGTATATGTCATCCTCATTGTCCGTTATACGGAACATAAAGGAATTAATATACCAATAAACGACAATTATTTTATCATAACGATAGGGTGCTCCGAACAGAAGAATGATATGAATAGTCGTTTATGGATATTGACGTGTTTTTGTGGAATCACAACCCATACTTTTGGAGCATATCTTATATCATCCGCACCTTCTTATATTGGGTCGAGGCCTGTTGTGCGTTTCACGCACTCTCTTCTTCGCCCGGCCGGCAAATAAGTGCGGTTCTAATATGCCGCACCCGTAAAACTTTTTACGGGTGCGGTTGTAGTTCTTTTAAGCATCAGACTATTCAATTGTGTCTAAAACTGACCTAAGCTCACCGACAAATTCCAGCGGGATGGCAACACCCTTCTGACTTGGCCTGAATTCGTCGCTGTTGCTGTCAAACCAAAATGTACGAATATCTACATAAGCCTTTGTATTTTTGGTCACTTTTTTAATATGAATCTCTTCTCGGCTGTTTTTCACAAATTTGCCAAGGAGCTCTTCAGAATCCCAGAAATCTGCCATATCTTTTGCCTCCATTCGTTCTCTCTGTCTCTAGGAACCCGTTCGAAATTATTGTTTCTCTTACGGGTAATGTTATTAATACGAAGTATCAACAACTTGGGTACCCGTTCGAAATTTTAATTTCGGTAACGGGTAATGTTATTATATCACAGAAATATTCATTCATTTCAATAAGAATAAGGAATTAATTTTAAAAAAATGTCCATAATAAACTCGTGAAGGCGGAATCATCCGCTTAAAAAAAAGCAAAGGAGTCAGGATTATGAGATCACCGATTGACAGAATTGCACTATTACTGGTTATCATAGGCGCTCTTAACTGGCTACTGGTAGGCCTTTTTCAATATGACCTCGTAGCAGGCATATTTGGCGTAGCAACACTTGGAACAAGAATTGTATATTCTTTGGTGGGTGTTGCAGGACTTTATTGCATCAGTCTTCTTTTCAGAGATGTACCAGTTGCCGACTGACGCATAAAAAAAGCCTATCCATAATAGGGTGCGATGTCGCAGGCATCGCACAACAAGCCTCGACCCGTAGTACCAATCTGATGAACTGTTGGTTCATCGGAACCTTGTACAGAGGTGTGTTCCGTCAGGAACACACCACAAGCCTCAACCCGTAAAGAGAGGTTTGCTCCGGCTAGGATCACACCTAAATTGGATAGGAGGTCAGCCCCTAGTAGGCTGGCCTCCTATCCAATTAGTCAAGGCTTTTAACTGCCTTGATCTCATCCGGATTTTACATACTTGCCTTTTTTTGAATACTTTTTAAGGGCCCTAAGAAGCACAAAAGATCAAAACCCCTTCGTTGGCAGAAATTTCGAGAACCACCGATAATCCCTCGCTGTCGTCAAAATGGATAGATGTCACAAAGAGCCCCAAATTATGGAGGGCGTCATTGAAATCCTTTTCCATACGATTCTTTGCAATATCGCAAACAATGGTTTCCATAAAGGCCTCCATCTTTTCGTTGCTTATGGGCTGGTCACAAGCTGTGCTTGCTGCTCGCCTATGCAACCTAGGTCGAGGCTTGTTGTGCGCATTGCGCACTCTAATCAGTGGAGAGAGCTCAAAAACCCGTAAAAAGAGTGCGATCTTTCGGATTGCACAACATGTCTCCATAAAAAAGCAATAAGAACAGCGTTTTACAATGAATACATCTGTTCTTACCTATTATATATTATTTCCCTATTCTACTCCTTAGGGATAATCGAAAATTTAACTTTCGATTGCTCCTTACTTGATAATCTTAATTTCAATGCGGCGATTTTTTTGGCGCCCTTCAGCTGTGTTATTATCCCCAGTTGGCCTGAATTCACCATTGCCAGTAGCTGTAAAAAACGCTGGATTCAGCTTTTCTACATTGACAAAGTAACTTACCACATTCGTCGCACGAGCCGTTGAAAGCTCCCAATTGGATTTAAATAGAGCATTGTGAATGGGTATATTGTCAGTATGACCAGAAACCATGATTTCGTTTTCAATGCCTCTTAAGGTCGTCGCTAAGGACGACAACAGTTTCATACCCTCAGTGCGGATATCCGCACTGCCTGAATCAAAGAAAACCTCTGAATCAAGTCGGATAAGAAGAAAATCCTTCTCCTCCACCACCTGAACTTTATCAGAAATACCTTTCTCACTGATGGTATCACGAATATGATTTTTTGCATCATCCACTTTTTTGTCCGCAATTTGCTGCTGGGCATCAACTACCATTTCTTCAGCAGCTTCAATATATTTTTCTTTCTGCCTTGCCTTAGCTTCTTCATTGACGTTTGAAAAATCTATAGTGATAACACTATTGCCGCTGTAGGGAAGAATAGAATCTCCGCTCCCCAGGTTAAGAATCGAACTCGACAGGCTGGCGGCAACTTCTGTAAACCGATTCTTGTCGACAGTCGACATAGCAAACAACATAATAAAGAAGCACAGCATTAAAGTGACCATATCACTATATGTAGCCATCCATTCCGGTGCGCCTTCTGATGCCTGTTCTTTTTTTCTCGCCATAGCTTCACCTATTTTCCTTATTAATTGCCTGGTTTCTCGCCCTTATCCTGGTTATTTTGTGTAATAGCATCATACCCGGCCTGCTGCTCAGGAGAAAGGAATGTTTTTAATTTATGCTCCATGAGCCTTGGGTTTTCACCCGATTGAATAGAAAGAACCCCTTCAACCATCATTTCTTTAAGCCTGATCTCTTCGGCGCTGCTTCCTGCCAGCTTTGCCGCAATCGGGTTACAAAGGTAGTTGGCTAAAATACTGCCGTATAGGGTTGTTATAATAGCCAGAGACATAGCCGTACCAATAGCTGAAGGGTCTTCCATGGTTTTTAAGAGATTGACCAAGCCCAATAAAGTTCCTATCATACCCCACGCAGGAAACTGCGACGCCAATGTCTTGTAATAACCTTGCACATTTTGGTGCCGGATAGCCATACTATCAATTTCAAGCTGCATGGAGGTTTTGACTATATCAGCCTCAATACCGTCAACTACAAGCTCCATGGCCTTTTTGAGGAAGCTATCCTTTAGCTCGTTTTGTGCTGATTCCAAAGCTAAAAGACCCTCTCTGCGGGCTTTCTGAGAAAGCTCCACCATGGTTTGAATGGTACTGATGGCCGATGCTTTAGGGGATTTGAATATCAATGGTAGGGCTTTTACCGCTTTGATTGTGTCAGCCAGAGGATAACTCAAAACCGTACACGCAATGCCGCCACCCATGGTACAGACTATTGAGGGAACATCAACGTAGAAACCCAAGTTACCGCCGCCGGATATTATGCTATATGCCAAAACAAATACACCCGCAACCAAACCGACTATTGACGCAAGATCCATATCTCCACCCGCTTTTGTATATCTTTATTTTTTCGCTAGAAGAGCACCTCTTATTAGGCAATCTCCCTTGTTTAGGATCGCTTAAATATTTGTTCCGATTCTTTTTGGGAGAATAGAGCGATTAGAGCAATTCCCCGTGTAAAGTTAATCGCAAGTTATATTTTAACGGTTTCTTAACACCTAACAAAACATATATCGGCAAAGCAATAGGTCTAGTTTACCATTTCTGATTTATATCCATAATGAATTTAAAGACCAAAAGTTTTTCTACATTATTGTCCAGGTAAGGGGGGAATCCCGCTGATTAAGCGTGTTTAACCATTGGCGGAAAAATTCATGAAAAAAGCTTATTGCATTTTTATACATTTCAATGTATAATCATGCATATCAATTCTGAAAGTGGTGATGTTATATGAAGCATCTAATATGCTTAAGCGACTGGACCAGCAGCGAAATACAGGAAACTCTAAAGATGGCTGAGAAATTGAAATATGAAAATAAAAACGGTATAAGACACAATCATCTGCTGAAGGGAAAATCTCTTGGCCTGATATTTGCAAAATCCTCCACAAGAACAAGAGTGTCTTTCGAAGTTGCCATGTACCAATTGGGAGGCTATTCTCTGTTTTTAAGCTCCAACGATATCCAGCTGGGCAGAGGTGAAACTGTCTCAGATACCGCAAAAACATTGTCACGCTATATTGATGGCATCATGATCAGGACCTTCAGGCACAGTGATGTGGTAGATCTGGCTGACTGCGGCACTATTCCGGTCATAAACGGCCTGACCGACAGTCAACACCCTTGCCAGATTCTTGCCGACCTGCAAACCATAAAAGAAAACAAAGGAAAGCTCGCCGGTCTCAAGCTGGCTTATGTTGGGGATGGCAACAATGTAGCAAACTCTCTTCTGATCGGCTGCGCCAAAGTAGGTATGAATATTTCGGTTGCATCACCCAAGGGCTATGAATGTGAGGAAAACTCTGTTAAGCTGGCAAAAGAGGCTGCTCTTGAAACAGGAGCAGTTGTTGTGACCACCCATGATCCTTTGGAGGCTGTAAAAAATGCAGACGTTGTTTATACCGACACATGGGTCAGCATGGGAATGGAAGCAGAGAAGGAAGATCGCATAAAGGTTTTTATGCCCTATCAGGTCAATGAAAAGCTTATGCAGGAGGCAAAAAGTGATGCAATATTTATGCATTGCCTGCCCGCTTACAGAGGTTATGAAGTAACTGCCGATGTGATTGACGGTCCAAAATCCGTTGTTTTTGATGAGGCAGAAAACAGGCTCCATGCTCAAAAAGCCGTACTTGTGAAGCTCTTGGGGTGATACTATGCTTTATTCGTTTATTATCAGACGCGCAACCATACAAGACGCGCCCGCTGTTTTTGAAATACTGCAGACCGCATTTAAAGAGTACAGTGTCATTACGGGCCAAAACAAACTTGAGGCCCTCTCTGAGACAGTGGAAGACATCTGCAGGGAAATTGCCTCAAAAGCTGTCTACATAGCGGTAATTGATGACACCATTGTGGGCACCGTAAGATTGGATATTCATGGTGACGAAGCTTATTTAAGCCGCTTTGCCGTTGATTACAACAACCGGAACATCGGTATAGGAAAAGCCCTTATGAGTGTAGTGGATAAATATCTTACTGGTAAGGGTGTACGGAAAGTAACACTTCACACTGCTTCCCGCCACGGCGTGCTCATGCGATTTTATTACAGCCGCGGCTTCTTTGTGGAAGCTGTTGAGACAGACCGGGGCTACTTACGGGCACGACTTACCAAGGAATATTAAAGTACCGACACTAAACCGCCAAACCTGTTTTTAAAGGATTGGCGGTTTTAAATTTCTGGCCGTTTATGGCTCTAACCCATTCTGCCGGGGCATATAACCGGGATAAACGTTCGCTCATATTGAATCACACTAATGACTACCGTATAATGGAATAAAAATGCATAAAAAGTAATTTTGGGAGGTGGCTGGCGTGAATCCGCAAACACAAAAAGAAATAAAAGGATTCAAGAAGAAAAAAACGGTATGGGCAAAGGTTGGTATGGTAATACTGGTTCTTTTTTTGTTACCGGTTATACTGGCAGGAAGCTTATACCTTTACCTGATGGTTGCAGATTTTGAATATGATGTCCCGCTGCAGGTCGTTGCCCAAAATGATCCTATGAGCTTTTCCGAGCGTAATTCCTTTGATGCTGATAACAGAACCCGTATCATGCTGCTGGATAATGCGGATCTCTATTATCTGGCGGCGGATATAATGCCGGATCTGCATTTGAATGAATCTGTATACATCAACGCTTATCGATTCGCGCTGGAAGACAAAGCAGTCTATGTACAGGGAAAAGCATATGGTATAAATATTCCCGTCAAGCTTGGCATTGACGTAGGATATCAAGATGGCAGCATGTTACTTCGAGTACAAAACGCATATTTGGGTAAACTCTGCATTCCTGTTCCACTCCGCTTCATTGCCAAAAATCTGAATATCGGGCTGGAATACGCTCTATCGGTGCAAGATAACTTCATTTTAGAGTCAGCCAGCAATTTGGCCATTGAGGACGGCTTCCTCAAAGCGACTTTTCCCGTCGACAAAAGTATCGCTGCGGAAGGAATGGATGCATGGCCATATTTCAAGCCGGCCATATTTTACCTTGCAAAAGAGGACGATATGATCATGCTTCTTGAAGACCTTGTGAGTAATTGGTCTGAAAATAATTACATTAGTGAGCGGCTTGATGCATATATAAGGGCCTTCCAACAAAATCCGGACGCTTACCAGCAGCTAAAAATAAAATTGCTGGCCGCTGCCCCTGAAGAAGAGGCTAAGGGGTATTTTACATCGGATGAAAATAGACAGGATAAAATATCCCGTTTTTATCCCGGCATTACTCCTGAGGCTGTGGATAAGATGCGTGAGCAAATGCATTATGAACGCAATTATTTGTTCCTTAAAAAATACGCCTTCAATATTGATGAACAATTCGGAACCAAAGCTATCACAATTCGAAATAGAAAATTTGTTAAAACCGGCACAGGAGCCGTACTCGATCTGAATACCTTATGTGAGAGTGCTCCCGAGAGCAAAGAGGTGTTTGCCGAGGGTACCGAGTTCTGTGCAATTTTATGCATCGGAGCCGATTCCAAACAGAAGATTGCAAATAATGTTTATTCCTGCGCAACAGCTTTCAAATTTGTAAACGGACGCTGTGCCGTTATATGCAAAAAGAGCGATAAATTCTACATGACTGAAATTACACCCCAGGAATATGAAGATCTGGCAAGCGGAAAAACATCTTACTTTGTTGTTGAGATTAAGGACAGATAGTAAAGAACAGACCAAGATCGAGGAGCATATATGCATGGTACGACAAATCCAAGAGCTCCGGGAACAGAACGTAAAAAAGAGGCAGCACAGAATGATTGATCCATTCCAAACTGCCTCTTTCTATGTGCATCTCTTACTTTCTCTTTAGAACTAACTTGGCTTTTTCCAAGACTTTCTCAGCAGTGAGTCCAAACATGGGAACCAAATCTGCAGGCTTGCCCGACTTTCCGAATACATCCTCAATGCCCACCATTTCTACAGGTACGGGGGCATTCTTAACCAGAACCTCGGCAACTGCGCTGCCCAGACCGCCGATGATATTATGCTCCTCGCAGGTTACAATGGCCCCTGTTTCTCTTGCTGCCTTTATTATAATCTCTGCATCAATGGGCTTGATGGTATGGATATCAATGACCCGGGCAGAAACACCTTCAGCCTGGAGGCTTTCAGCCGCTTTAAGAGCCGGGTCGACCATGAAGCCTGTTGCAATCAGGGTAATATCCTTCCCATCCCTTACCGTAATACCCTTACCAATTTGGAATTGGGCATCCTGCGGATAAATCACGGGGACATCCAAACGACCCAGTCTTAAGTAAACAGGGCCATACATTTCAGCGGCCTGTTTAACAAGAGCAGCAGTTGAAACCGCGTCAGCAGGGGAAATAACTGTCATTCCCGGGATGGCGCGCATGAGTGCAAGATCCTCAATGGCCTGATGGGAAGCACCGTCCTCACCGACTGTTATACCGGCATGAGTTGCGCCAATCTTAACATTGAGATGGGGGTAACCAATCGAGTTTCGCACAGCGTCATAAGCTCTTCCTGATGCAAAGATCGCAAAGGTGCTGGCAAAAACTGTCTTGCCGCAGGTAGCGAGGCCAGCTGCCACAGCCATCATGTTACCTTCGGCAATACCTATATTCAAGTGTCTGTCAGGATATTTCTTTTGGAAGAAATCCGTTCTGGTGGACTTTGAAAGGTCGGCATCCAAAACGACTATATTTTCATTATGGCCAATTTCAGCAAGAGCTGTTCCATAGGCCACACGGGTTGCAATTTTTTCTGACATGGCAAATCCCTCCATGATAAATTTAAGGTCTTTTATTCGTTGGCAAGCATTAAACCCCAGTCTCGGTTAAAGGCTTGCATAAAACTCATCGAGCTCTGATTGAGCCTGGTCGGCCTGTTCCTTTTTAGGCGCACTTCCATGCCATGAAGCCTGGTTTTCCATAAAAGAAACACCTTTACCCTTTATGGAATGGGCAACAATCATGGTTGGCTTGTCTTTAACTGTCTTGGCCTTTTCAATAGCCTTCTCAATTTCATCATAGTCATGAGCATTAATATCAATGACTTCCCAACCAAAAGCACGGAATTTGTCCGTGATAGGCTCAGGATTCATAACTTCGGTTATTTTACCATCAATCTGAAGTCCATTATAATCAACAAAAGCAGTGAGATTGTCAAGCTTATAGTGGGCGGCCGCCATCGCTGCCTCCCAGACCTGGCCTTCTTCCAGCTCCCCGTCTCCAAGAACGGAATAGACGCGATAGTCCTTTTTATCCAGCTTTCCGGCAATCGCCATACCCACTGAAGCCGAAATTCCCTGTCCTAAGGAACCGGTAGACATATCGACGCCGGGAACCTTCTCCATATTGGGATGGCCTTCGAGGTAGCTACTGGCTTGTCTGAACCCTTTAAGATCCTCAACAGGGAAGAATCCTCTGTTAGCCAGGGTTGAATAAAGGCAGGGGGTGCAATGACCCTTGGAAAGAACAAATCTGTCGCGATCGGGATTCTTGGGATTTTTAGGGTCTACCCTTAATTCCTTGAAATAAAGATAGGTCATAATATCGGTTACCGAGAGAGATCCCCCGGGATGGCCACTACCAGCTGACGCTACCGCAGTAATGATGCCTTTTCTGATTTGTGTTGCGGTTTTTTGAAGTTCCAATTTGGTTTTTGCATCCATATTGAACTCTCCTTCATACTTTTTTTACTTTCTTTTTATGAAAGTGTGCTCGTTATACTCTGTATGCATAACAGATACGCTGCCTTACAGGGAACGCATCGAATACAACCACATTTCTCCATAGCAAAGTATATCTTAAAAACTCAATTCAGTAAATAACTTCGTTAAAGTTTAGTCAGGATTCTTTTTCTCTGAAATGGGATGAAGCGGTAAAAAACCTTCGCCCAATACTTCACGTACATCTATTAAAAGTACAAAGGCTCTAGGGTCGCATTCCTTAACAATCTCTTTGACCTTGAAGATTTCCTCACGCTTGACAACGCAAAGTAGTACTGTTTTTTCCTGTTTGCTGTACATTCCCAGACCCTTTAAGCCGGTAACCCCTCGATCAACATCATGTAAGAGTCTTTGCGCAATAATCTCAGAATGCTCTGAAATAATAAGGAGGGCTTTGGAAAAATTCATACCTTCCAGATAAGCGTCTATGGTCTTCGAAGCAATATAGAGGCTCAATGCGGCGTACAGGCCCAATTTAACACTCCTGAAGGCAAGAGTTGCAAAAAGAATGACGCATCCGTCTAAAAACAACAAATATTGCCCCATAGAGAATTTGGGAAAATGCTTTTTTAATATGGCTGCTGCAAGGTCCGTCCCACCGGTAGTAGCTTCCTCCTTCAAAATAATTCCCAGGCCGAATCCCATAATAAGTCCGCCAACCAGGGCATTAAGCAGCAAATCAGGGACAGCCATGGTTTGATCGAACTTTATGAAATACTCATTAACAAGTAGATTGAAAAAAGAAGAAGTACCGTCAATCATTAACGACAGTAAAACGGCACCAAACAGGGATCGAATGAGAAATTGGTGACCCCGGCTTTTATAGCCAGTAAGAAAAAGCGGAATGTTAAAAATAAGCATGAGCATACCAACAGGTATGGTGCCGTTAATGACATAATAAATAACGGTAGAAAGCCCTGAGACACCGCCGGGGGCAAGCTTGTATGGAATAAGGAATAAATTCATGGCGATGGTCATAACAAGACAGCCCAATGCGATGACTAAATAGGATTGCCAGACGCCTTTGGAAAGCTTCATCATAATTCCTCTCCTTCATCATCCTAGTATGTACATATAGGGGAAATTGAAAAAAAACCGGGGACAACCCCGGTTCTTATTGTGTTAACAACAGAGGCGCGTATACGCGCCAACATGTCTTGACCCCATAGCAGAGGTTCCTAAGATAACTTAGAAGTCTCTAATAACTGAAAATGAACAGGCCTTTAAATCAACCACATGGTTTTATAATAAAACCGATGGATTTATTTAATGCCGTACTTTTTCTTAAACTTATCGACACGGCCACCGGCATCAACAAGCTTTTGCTTACCTGTAAAGAATGGGTGACATTGTGAACAAATTTCAACGTGCATATCTGCCTTTGTAGAACCTGTTTCAAAGGTTTCGCCACATGCGCAGCGAATAACTGCCTTTGCATACTTTGGATGGATACCTTCCTGCATGGTTTTCACCTCGTTTAAATAGCTTTGTTTCTTTATTGAAACTTCCTTATTTCACATGCAACTTTAAAAAAGTGCCGAATGGTATTGTATCATAGTAGGTGCTTTAATGCAAGTACTACTACTTATATATTGTATCGTAGTTGCTCTTATCCCTTTGCATAAAAGCGGTATTGATGCCATTGACAAACTCTTCATTACTCTTGGTATTGGTAAGCCTGTTGACGATCATCTCCGTAACATCAGCCGTTCCCACATTGCTCATGGCTTTTCTGATGGTCCAGATACCTTCCATTTCACGCTGAGTGAGAAGCAGCTCTTCTCTTCGTGTTCCGGAGCGATTGATGTCAATAGCCGGGAAAATACGTTTTTCAGAAAGCTTGCGATCCAAGTGAAGCTCCATATTACCCGTTCCCTTAAACTCTTCATAGATAACATCGTCCATACGGCTACCTGTATCAATAAGGGCAGTGGCGATAATGGTCAGGCTTCCGCCATGCTCAATGTTTCGAGCCGCACCAAAGAAGCGCTTGGGCTTATGGAGAGCACCCGGGTCCAATCCACCCGACAGGGTTCTGCCTGTGGGAGGAATGGTAAGGTTATAGGCACGGGCCAAACGTGTGATACTGTCTAAAAGAATAACAACATCCTTCTTATGTTCAACAAGGCGCTGTGCCCTTTCCAAAACCATCTCAGCCACTTTGATATGATGATCCGGCACCTCGTCAAAGGTAGAGTAAATGACATCACCCTTAATGGAACGCTGCATATCAGTCACTTCCTCAGGGCGCTCGTCAATGAGCAGTACAATCACTTCTATCTCGGGATGCCTTGAAGTAATGGCATTGGCTATTTTCTTTAGCAGAATGGTTTTACCTGCTTTAGGGGGCGATACAATAAGCCCGCGCTGCCCTTTACCGATAGGCGCAATAAGATCGATCAACCGCGTGGAAAGCTCCTTGGGCTCTAATTCAAGCGTTATGCGCTCTTCCGGGTAGATAGGCGTAAGCTGCTCAAAAGGACGCCTTCTCTGGGCAACATCAGGAGAATCTCCGTTTACAGAAGAAACATAGAGTAAGGCTTGGAATTTCTCGCCTTCCTTCTGAATTCTGCCCTTGCCTACTATTTTATCACCGGTTTTGAGATTGAATCTTCGAATTTGAGAAGGAGATACATAGATATCTCTGGGTCCCGACAGATAATTATGGCCTCTTAAAAAACCATAGCCATCGGGCAGAACCTCCAATATACCTGTAACAGGATTTTCACTTTCAAGACGGGACAGGTCCTTGTGTCTGGTATATTTAAAGCCACGATTTTCGCCCTCAACCTGATTTCCGTCCCTTTCAGCCTCATTTTCCCTGATAGATTCCTCAGTGCCTGCGCTTTTAGCGTCAGATGGCTCGGATTCCTTAACAACCGGCAAATTCGTTTCAACAGATACCGGTGCTTCAACGGGTAACGGCGTTTCAACAGGTAACGGCGCCGCCTCAGTATGAGGAGTGGATACTGATTTAACGTCCTCAACAGATGTTTCTTCGTGGACAGGTTTGGCCGTGTGGACAGGCTTGACCATCTGAACAGGATGTTCCCTCTTGACAACTTTTATAGATTCTTCATGCTTGGAAGGTTTTTTGGATGGTACTGAGATGCTTTCCTGGAGAATTTCTTTCGGTTTTTGATCAACAATAGGCTCAGGATTATCCGCTTTCTTTCTGGGCCGCCCTCGAGTTCCCTTAGCAATAGGGGCCTCTACAGGTTTTTCCGATTCTTCATTCTCTGATGGGATTTCATTTGCTTTATTTTTTTCGTTATCTTCAGGTTTCAGGATTTCCTTTTTTTCTATAGCCGGCTCAGTAGGGACGTCCTCAGCATCCTTTTGATTTGCGGCCGCTTTAGGCCTGCCTCTCCTCTTTTTTTCCGCTGTCGGCTTTTCATCCGCTGGTTTTTTATCTGCGGGAGTACTTTCTTCTTTTTTAATTTCTTTGTCTTCTTTCTTTATTGCCTTTACTTCTTTTAAGCTTTCAGGTGAGGGAACATGGGAGGCCGTTCCGGTTGATGTGGGTTGCTCATCACCTTTTATAGAAAGGTTGGCAGGTACATCACCTGTCTTTTCGATGAGTTCAATGAGGTCTGCTTTTTTCAGTCTGGAGAGGTTCTTGAGTCCAAGCATTTTCGCAATATACTTAAGATCCTCAAGCGACTTTCCCTCAAGAATTGACCTGTCTTTCATAAAACACCGCCTTGTACTAACTAACAGTTTATTAGGTATGAAAAAATAAACGTTTATTGGGAAAAACCATTTTTATTCTAAGCAAGATTTTGAACATTGGCGCAAGGGATCACTAATAGAGCGCTTGCATTAATGAGATAAACAGTATCATATTTATTCAAATTCCATATTGTAAATTCTTTTACGGGAAATATCGCTAGATATGAGTACCACTTAACTGATTCAATATATCAATTTCTTCAACCCTTTGTCAAGTATAAACTGTTTTTATTCAAGATATTCACCATTTCTTTTTTTCGTGATAAATAACTTATTTTTAAATCTATAAAGAGAAATCTGTTTTTTTTCGGGGTATTTTCCGTAGTTTGTCCATAACCCAACAGTTTTAAAATGGGATATGATGGCAATGTCATTAAAAACTTTATGGTTGTTGTCCTCACAATAAGCTCGCATCTTTAGGAGAGACAGAATAGGGTACGTTGCCTGTGGTTATGCTCCACAAGCCTCGACCCGCAAAAGAGCAGTTTTTAGGGGCGGAAAATATGCTTGAAAAAACAATAGAACAAATGAAGCAGCAGCTCGACCAGATGATCCTTACAGAAGATTTAAGCAGCAAAAGGCTTTTACAACAAAGCCAGGTCCTGGATCGTCTGATAGTCGCGGTTATGATACGCAAGGCTAACAAACATCATGGCAACACCAATGGCGACATCAATGAGGACATCAATGGCAACATCAAGGCTACTTCCCGGGTGCATTATGTTGAGGACAGCAGCAATAAAGAAGAAGCCGCAGCAAGACAACACCAAGGCTGCACTCTGATTGACGATTTAATACTAACACCTATCAAGACAGGTTGATATGAGGAGAGCGAGAATTGATTAAATCAATTCCCGCTTTTTCTTTATATTAAAGTCTTACTCCTCAATATTTAAAGGAATGTGATTCTCCGCTGCAAATTGCTTGATTTTATCAAGGGTCGGGTCTTCATCCTCTTTTGGGGAAATAGCACTAAGCGCTTTATCATCTATTATTTTAACTGTTCTTTCATGTCCGGTTATTTTTTGAAGTGCTTCCTTTATTACCTCAAGACTGTCATTTCTGCTTAATACCGTTTTTTTAAGGCCATCCTCACTTGAGACCACCACTTGTACCGTATCATTATCAGCAAGCATGCACTGGGTGTCCAATAAATAAGCATAGACCTTCATCTTTCCCATGGAACGGATATACTCAATAACCTCAGGCCATTGCTTAAGCAGCTTCTGTTTATAAGCCTCTCCCATTGAGCCGTCCTTGCTTTCAAGCTTTGGGCTGCCTGCAGGCTTTAGGCCTGATACACTTTGAGCTGACTGTTCTTTTGCTTTATCAGGCTGTTTCTGAAGAGGTCTCCCCTCCTGAATCTGTGCCAGTCTTTTTTCAAGCTGCTGGAGTCGGGATTCAAGCCGCGCCACGCTTTCATCAGAAAACTGTCCCCCTTGATTAACAAAACCGGAACAGAGCCTAATAATAGCTACCTCAAAAAGAATCCTCTGATTTTCAGACCATTTGAGACGCCCTTCAACTTCTGAAAGCTCTTTGATAATAGTCAGAGTCTCGTCATAGGAAATATGATCTGATGCTTCCTTTATAGGCTGAAGTTCTTCCTCGTCAAGCTCAATTAAGCTTAAGGCTTCCCCTCCGGCCTTAATAAGCATGAGATTTCTGAACCAGTCAATAAGTTGAGTACACAGAGGCTGAAGATCACGCCCTTCATCCATGGCCTTCTTAATAGCAAGCAGAGCAGGTTGGGCATCTCTTTCCACAAGCGCCCGGGCCAGGGAATGAATCGTTTCTGAAGCAGTCAGGCCTGAAACCTCAACAACATCCTCACGGTTAATAGCCTCTTTTCCCAATGCAATACATTGGTCCAAAAGGCTGATGGCATCTCTCATACCGCCCTCTGAGAGACGTGCTATCAATTGAATAGCGTTATCCTCAAAAGGAATGCCACAGTCCTCGGCTATTATTTTAAGCCTCTGGGCCAGGCCGGTTAACGTAATACGCTTGAAATCAAAACGCTGGCAACGGGAAAGAATAGTGGCAGGAAGCTTATGGGGTTCGGTTGTAGCCAGTATGAAAACCACATTTTGAGGCGGCTCCTCCAGGGTTTTAAGAAGAGCGTTGAAGGCCCCGGTTGACAGCATGTGAACTTCATCGATGATATAGACCTTAAACCTTGTAACGGCGGGGACATACATGACTGCTTCCTTTATTTCACGAACATCATCCACACCGTTGTTGGAAGCTGCATCAATTTCAATAACATCAATAATGGAGCCGTCCAGTATACCCCGGCAGGTGGTGCATTGGTTGCACGGACTGCCATCCGCTGAATCAAGACAATTAATGGCACGGGCAAATATTTTAGCCAAAGTGGTTTTACCCGTACCCCGTGTTCCGCAAAAAAGGTAGGCATGGTTAATGGCATTATTTTTGATGCTGTTTTTCAACGTTGTAACTATATGACGCTGCTCCACCACATCTTCAAAGGTCAGGGGTCTCCATTTTCGATATAGCGCCATATGAGCCATTTGCCATCACTTTCCTTTCAGGTTCCACTTAAAATACTGTAGAATTAGTTTAACAGTTCACGCATGATAGTGCAAGGTACGAAGAACTCGTAGTAGCATGCAAAAAAACGAGGTCTTGACCTCGTTTTTCACTTATAACCGTGCACCTGCCTTCGACAGGCAAATATAAACGTACCATGCGCAGCATACTCGGACCAGGCATACTCGCGGCACACTCAGAGGTTCCGCTTACCGCTGCTTCCTTCCGGATCTGACGGGGTTCACAGTTCTGAATTGCGCAAGACCCAACCTTCATTGTACCTTGCAGCATAACTGACTCTACACTTGCCAGCCTCGGGCAGGAATTCAACTCCGCTATAGCGGATTGCGGATACAGGACACCGCTACCTTCCCGTCTAGCACGGTAAAGCTAATTATATAGCATTTCTGCCATGGGCGCAAGCCTAATAATCTGGCAGAAATATTAGGACCGGTTATCCTTTTGGCGGATTTCGGTACGGCGAATCTTGCCGCTGATGGTCTTTGGCAATTCAGTTACAAACTCGATAATGCGTGGGTATTTATAAGGCGCGGTATGAGATTTGACATACTCCTGAATCTCGTTTTTAAGAGCTTCGGAAGGCTCATATCCTTTAGCCGGCACAATAGTAGCTTTGACAAGATTGCCCCGCACAGGATCGGGTACGCCTGTCACAGCGCACTCCAGAACAGCCTTATGTTCCATGATGACGCTCTCAACCTCAAAAGGTCCGATGCGGTAGCCCGAGGATTTAATGATATCATCGGTTCTTCCCACGTACCAGAAATAGCCGTCTTCATCCTTGTAGGCTGTATCACCCGTATGGTAAAGGCCGCCATGCATGGCTTGCTTCGTTTTTTCTTCATCGCGATAATAGGCCATCATCAATCCTGCAGGAACTTCTTTGTCCAATCTCAGTACGATTTCACCCACTTGACCGGGTTCTACTTTGTTCCCGTCTTCGTCAACCAAATCCATGTCATAGCCGGGAGATGGTCTTCCCATGGAACCGGGCTTTGGGCTCATCCATGTGGAGGTCATTAAACAAAGGGTCGTCTCTGTCTGGCCAAAGCCCTCCATAAGCTTTATTCCCGTCAATTCCTTGAAACGGTTGAAGACCTCGGGATTTAAAGCCTCGCCGGCGGTTGTGCAATACTGTACTTTGGAAAGATCATACTTTGAGAGATCTTCCTTTATGAGAAAACGATAAATGGTAGGAGGTGCACAGAAGGTCGTCACTTTGTATTTTGCCATTCGCTTCAGCATTTCATCCGCATTGAAGCGATCAAAATCGAAGGTGAAAACAGCGGCTTCTGCCAGCCATTGGCCATAGAGCTTACCCCATACGGCCTTTCCCCAGCCCGTCTCAGCAACTGTAAAATGGAGACCTTCAGGGTCTACATTATGCCAATAGACGGCTGTCGGAATATGAGCCAGGGTATAGTATTGGTTATGAGCCACCATTTTAGGCATACCGGTTGTTCCCGAGGAAAAGTACATGAGCATGATATCCTCGGCCTTGGGTCTGTCCTCTTCTAGGATAGCAAAAGCCGGAGCGCATCGGATACCTTCTTCGTAATTCAGCCAGCCCTCTTTCTTTTGTCTTGCAATAATCTTGATGCTTAAGGTATCAGTCTCTTGCTGTGCTTCATCAACCAAATCGGAAATATGGCCGTCCGAGGTACAGACGACTGCTTTGACACTGGCTGCTTTGACACGGTAAACAATATCCTTGGTCATGAGCTGATTGGTGGCAGGGATGGCAATGGCACCTATTTTGTGAAGAGCTATCATACAATACCACCACTCATAATGGCGCTTTAAAATCAGCATGACGGCATCGCCTTTTTTTATTCCCAGGCTCAGAAACCAAGCTGCCGCCTTATCACTGTTTTCTTTAATATCGGAAAAGGTCAGGAATTTCTCATCCCCCGCCTCATTACACCAGACCATAGCCATTTTGTCTGGGTTTTCACGTGCAATTCTGTCCACAACATCGTATGCAAAATTATAATGAGGATCTTTTTTATATCTTATCTTTTCCACATTGCCCTTATCATCCAGGGTCTCTGTAACAAACTCTTTATACAGCCTCGCCATCAGCCCATCCTCCCATCATGATCCTTGATCACCACTGCCAGAAACACACAGGTTTCACCCTTGGTAGCCGCCATACCATGCCTGTGGCTGGCATCGTAATATACCGAATCTCCCTCTTCCATGATAAATTCATGGCCGTCAATCTTGATTCTGAGAGATCCGCTCAGGATATAATCAAACTCCTGTCCGGCATGACTTCTCTGGATAATTTCGCTTTTATCTGCGCTTTCATCATAAGCAGCTTCAACCAAAAAGGGTTCGGTGTTCCTGTTTTTAAAAAGGTAAGCCAGGCTTTGATATTTAAAGCCTTTTCTGCGCTCAATCCTGAGGCCCTTCCCCTTTTTAACGTGAGTATAAACCGAGAGTGTCGGACTGCTGCCGGTAAGAAGCTCACTGATATCCAAGCCTAGCCGTGCGGCAACCTTATAAAGAAAGGTAAAGGAAAAATCGAGCTTCCCCGCCTCGTATTTCTGGTATTCCTCTTCTGACATTTCCACTAGCTCCGCCATTTCACCAGCCGAAATTCCGAGATCCATTCTCAAGCCTCTAATTCGTTCGGCAATTTCAATAATCTTGTCATCCATAAAAGAATCCTCCCATCCAATCTTCTTATCCTTTATCCTGCTTTTGTCAAGCCTGTGCCGTACCGCCTGCAGTTGATACTTCATTCTGGTTACTTACATGCAAAAAAGCCCATCCCAACAGCAATCCATGCTGGGACGAGCTTATAACCCGTGGTACCACCCAATTTTAGCTTATAAAAAGCCCTCTTGTCAGGTTCCAACAAACCTTAGCCTGTAACGTGGCTGACGTGGCACCTTACTCATAATTTCAGATACCAAACTCCGGAATGATACCTATAGAACCTATCCTACCTGCTCTCACCATACGCAGGCTCTCTTTAAAGATATTAAATCTATAGAGGTCCCTTCATCGTCTTTTATGATAATGATAACTGCTTAATGTTCGAATGTCAATGATGAATTACAGAGTCGTGATCCATACGGCTCAGGCCCTTTCTTTAGAATGCTTGATGACCTTGAGCCTGGAAAACTCCTCACGATCCTTTTCTTCAAGCACATTGGTAATTGTAGCCGTAATATCCTCGTACTTGGGGATCATAATATTCTTAAGGGCGTTGGTTCGTTTCATTGTGCGGCGGATATTGGTAGCCAAACGATAAATGGCGTTCTCAACTTCAGCCAGATCAATGGAAAGATGCTTAACCCGCTCAAACTTCTGACGCGCAATATCCAGCGTACCATTAGTCATTCGAAAGCCATAACGCGGCTGCATATCGGGGCAGTTGAGCGTCACAATGGGGATCTCAACCCCCATGATACTCTGATCCCTTATCTGTACACTGGTGTCCTCAGGAATGGCATATCCAATCTGCTCAATTATAGAGACACCCATGCTGACATTGGCCTCTTGAAGCGCTTTATAGGCCTCTTCAAAAATAACGAGTATTTCATCCTGGATCTTTCTCGCCTTTTCCACCAAATTCATCATTTCCCGTACCAGAATGTTACGCTTCTTGTCCAAAAGCTCATAACCCTGACGGGATAATGCCAAGGTATTTTTCGCAATCACCAGGTTGCCCTTGGTGGGAAACAGCGTCATGTCCATCCCTTATACCTGCCTTCGTCTTCATCTGAAGCCACATAAAATTTCTCAATCATCTCAGGTGAGAGCCGATCCAGCTCTTCTTTGGGAAGAAGCCCTAATAGCAGCCAGCCTAAATCCAGGGTTTGATTGATCTCTCTGTTTTCCTGGAAATCCTGTGTTATAAATTGAGCTTCAAAAACGCGACCGAAGTGCATATATTTCTTATCAATATCACTCAGCTCATCCTCGCCGATGACGGATCCCAGAGCACGGACCTCCTGTACCTTGGCATAAGAGGCAAAAAGCTGATTGGCAACCTGGGGATGGTCCTCCCGGGTATAGCCCTTTCCTATGCCATCCTTCATCAGTCTTGACAGGGATGGCAGGACGATGACCGGAGGATAAATTCCTTTTTGTGATAGATTTTTGTCCAACACAATCTGACCCTCGGTTATATAGCCTGTCAGATCAGGAATGGGATGAGTGATATCGTCATTGGGCATGGTGAGAATAGGAATCTGGGTGATAGAGCCTTCACAGCCTTTTATGATGCCAGCGCGCTCATAAATGGAGGCTAAATCACTATAAAGGTAACCCGGATAGCCCTTTCTGGAAGGAATCTCGCCTTTGGAGGAGGAGATTTCTCGCAAGGCCTCAGCATAGGATGTCATATCGGTTAAGATGACCAATACATGCATTCCTCGCTCATAAGCCAAATATTCGGCTGCTGTAAGGGCACATCGTGGGGTAACAATTCTCTCGACCACCGGATCATTGGCTAGATTAAGAAACATGACCACGCGGTCTAAAACACCGCTTTTTTGGAAACTCGACCTGAAATACTCGGCCACGTCATGTTTAACACCCATAGCTGCAAAGACAATGGCAAAATTCTCGCCATTGGCATCTGCTATCTTTGCCTGGCGAACAATCTGAACAGCCAGCTGATTATGCGGAAGACCACTTCCCGAAAACACGGGCAGCTTTTGTCCGCGAATAAGGGTGGTTAATCCATCAATAGAGGAGATACCTGTCTGGATAAAATTTCTTGGGTACTCCCTCATAACGGGATTAATAGGTTCCCCGTTAATATCCCAGCTTTTCTCAGGATAAATCTCCCCAAGACCATCTATAGGGCGCCCCATTCCGTCCAGAGCCCTTCCTAAAAGTTCCTTTGAAAGAGGCATTTTAAGTGGCTTTCCTTGCAGTCTCGTACGGGTATTCTCCAAAGAAATCCCCCGTGTCCCTTCAAATATTTGTACGACACAGGTCTCCCCTTCGATCTGGATAATGCGCCCCAACCGCTTTTTCTTTTCAACGGTGATTTCGACCATTTCCTCAAAGGAGGCTTCCTTGACACCATCGATGATCACGAGAGGTCCTGATATTTCTTTAAGCCCCATATATTCTACATTCATAGTTCCACATTCCTTCCAGTGGCCTTATAATCCGCTTCAAGTTCATCAAGGGCTTTTTCAATCCTCTTATTAAGCGCCTCAAAAGCTCCCAGATCTTCGTTGGATATGGTGTACTTCATACGTGTTACCTCTTCGAACACGCCGGTCTTACGCATAACCGAGACCGGTATGCCAAGGGGTATAAGCTTAAGAGATTTGTCGTAAAGCCTTAAGATAGAATCCATCATCAGATACTGTTTTTGTATAGGAACATAGGTATCCTGCTCATGGTAGGCATTCTGCTGCAAGAAGCCCTGACGGATAGCCTTTGCTACTTCCAGAATGAGCTTCTGTTCATCCGGCAGGATATCACTGCCGATAAGCTTGACAATATCTAGCAGCTTACCTTCTTCCTGAAGGACACGGCTTAAACGGATACGCCTTTCCATAAAGTCTGGATGGGCATTTTCCTTATACCAATCCATCAAATCCTCAGTATACTCACTGTAGCTGTTGATCCAATTGATAGCCGGATAGTGGCGGGTATAGGCCAAGGATTTGTCAAGAGCCCAAAAACATCTTATAAAGCGCTTGGTATTTTGTGTGACAGGCTCCGAGAAATCACCGCCCTGGGGCGAGACCGCTCCGATAATTGAAACAGAACCCTGGGTACCATTTAAGTTCTCAACGCGGCCGGCTCTCTCATAAAACTCAGAAAGCCGTGAAGGCAGATATGCCGGAAAACCTTCTTCTGCCGGCATCTCTTCAAGCCGACCTGAGATTTCTCTTAAAGCCTCCGCCCAACGTGAGGTAGAATCAGCCATTATGGCTACATCATAGCCCATATCCCGATAGTATTCCGCAAGGGTGATACCGGTGTAGATAGACGCCTCACGCGCCGCAACAGGCATGTTTGAGGTATTGCCGATGAGGATTGTTCTTTCCATCAAGGGCCTTCCGCTTCTGGGGTCAATGAGCTTGGGAAAGTCCTCCAGGACCTCGGTGATTTCATTGCCGCGTTCGCCGCAGCCCACATAGACAATAATATCGGCATTTGACCATTTTGCTAATTGGTGCTGAGTCAGGGTCTTTCCCGTACCAAAACCACCGGGTATTGCGGCGGTTCCACCTTTCGCCAAAGGAAACAGGGTATCGATAACACGCTGCCCCGTAACGAGAGGAATATCCAAAGGTTTTCTTTTCTTAAAGGGTCTGGCCTCACGAACAGGCCATTCTTGAACCAGGGTAAGGTTATGTGTGTGTTTTCCGTCTTTAATTCTGACAATGACTTTATGGATAGGATAACTGCCATGATCCGCCGCTTCAGTGACCTCTCCTTCAATTTCGGGCGGCACCATTACCTTATGAAGGACGGACTCAGTCTCCTTAACTTCAGCAATAACCATACCAGATTTTACAATCTGACCGGGACGCACCAGGATTTTAACATCCCAGAGCTTTTCCTGGTTGAGATTATCCATGATGCTTCCGCGCTGAATAAAGGCGCCTGACTTCTCTGCGATACGTGTCAGGGGTCTTTCTATACCATCAAAGATATTGCCGATGATTCCCGGACCTAATTTGATAGTCAGGGGCTTTCCCGTAGAGACAACGGGTTCTCCGGGCTTTAGTCCGGTTGTATTCTCATAAACCTGAACGATTGTCTCAGATTCGAGAACGCGAATGACCTCACCAATGAGTTTGTCGTGCCCCACAAGGACCATCTCAAGCATTTTAAAGGCATGCTCTCCGCGAACCTTGACTACAGGACCATTTATCCCATAAATTGTTCCATGTGATGTGTCTGCCATTTTTTCACCCTCTGATTCCTGCTGTGTATAAACCTTCATTCTATACTCATTTTATATTTCTCCAAAAACGTCGAGCGCTCCTCGCTCAACCTGCTTGCAAAGGAGTAGTCGCACATCAGGCCTTTTGTCCTGTTAACAACAAGGCAGCCTCCAAAAAGCTGTTCATCGCTCTCCAAAATTTGAAAAGGCATTCCCATTTGAGCGCGAATCTCCTCTAATAATCCAAGGTCGTCTTGATCCGCCAGTACGTGGATATTACCCTGTCCTACCTGAGATAAGCCCTCTTTTACCAGGCCTTCTAAATAACTTTTATAGCCTTCCTGATGCTTGAATGCAATACACTTTTCCTTCACATGTTGAAATACGGCATTCATGATCTCATCACGCCGGTTAAACAGCGCTTGTTTACTTTCAACAATGGCCTTTGAAACCTCTTCATTGATTTCTTTGTCTATTTTTCGTACGGTATCCTGAATGTTCTCATAGGCCCTTTTCAAGCACTGAATCTCATTATGCGCAATAGTCTCCTGGCGTTCTTTTTCAGCCTGCGTAATGATTTCCTTTTTCTTTTCATCTGCTTCTTTCATAACCATATGAGAAAACTTACTAAACTTTTCTACTGTGTTGTCCATAAAAAAACCTCCAGAGGCTCAAAAAGACCTTATCGCAATCAATACTAGAGTTTTAGACCAATCGCCTCGTTTACATGACGCATCATGTAATCCGGAGGACGCCTTGTTCCATGCCTATCCGGGATTTCAACAATCAGTGGCCTGCTATGATTAAGCTTCAAATCCGAGATAACC
This sequence comes from Bacillota bacterium, assembly GCA_023443745.1. Taxonomy (GTDB): domain Bacteria; phylum Bacillota; class Clostridia; order DSM-8532; family DSM-8532; genus DTU059. Next base: position 133,177 of record JAEZTB010000070.1, on the reverse strand, counting down.
TCAGGGAACAACTCCACCAGCATTTCTGTAATGAGAATAATTCCGATACTTTTGTCTTTCATCGCATTTTGAAGAGCCCCAAGGGCTTCCTCCCGGCCATGAACAATGACGCCATCAATGCCCGCAAGCCGCATGCCGACTTTTGTATCAACGTTGTCGCTGATCAGATACATTTTCATGGGTGATCACCCTCTTATGCGTTCAAGATAAGGATGGAGATAATAAGCCCGTAAATGGCGATACCTTCTGCCAAGCCTACAAAAACGAAAGCCTTACCAAAGATCTTAGGATCTTCACTTAAAGCGCCTAAAGCAGCAGCACTGCTTGAGGCCACGGCAATGCCGGAGCCTATTGCCGAGATACCAATGGCAAGCGCGGCAGCAATGTACTTAAGTCCATTTGATGCTGCGGCGGCGGCCTGTGTATTATCAGCAGCAGAGGCAGAAATTCCACCTGTCAGAACAATAATAGTGGCCACGATGACAATACCCAGCAATGCTGTGACATTCATGCCAATAAGCTTCTTCGCATTCTTGCCCTTAACGCTTTTATTCACACAGGCAAGCCCGATACCGACAGTACACATAACCAAAGTGATAGCAACAATAAGAATGAATTCCATAATACGACCTCCAACGACTAAATTAGTTTTTATTCTTCGACTGGCAGAACCCTGTCAGTTAAATTCTGTTTACTCATTTGTGACGCGTACAGGTTTAAATTCCTGTCCTTCCCCAATGTAGAAGCGACCGAACATCTCATAATATTCAAGACGCATGCACTGGATAGCCACAATAAGACCTTCAAGACCAATAGTCACAATATTACCAATAATGACGATGACAATTCCACCCGCTCCGCTCATCATGTTATACAGCGTCCATACCGCAAGGGAAAGGCCGGCATGATTAAGGGCAAAAGCGCCTACCCTTGCAAAGGAGATGGTGCTTGAAAAAAAAGATAAAACTGTTTCAAAGAGATCAAATCCGGCTTCCACAAAATAGATCCCTTTTTCATGGGGCAGAATGTGTTTTCTACGCATAATAAGGTTTTCAAAAGGCTCCTTGAAAAAGATGAGCACGGCCGGGAGAATAACAACAATAACTATTACGATCCCTGACATGACAAATTGGCCGGTCTTTAGAAAGATAACCAGAAGAACAGCAAGTCCCCCGTAGAATAAGAGCCCTGCAAGCCCATTCTTATCAAATAGCAGCTTTCCCCACTTTTTCATTCGAATATTATTGATCATATTTGCTATGATGGTCACCAGAATAATAAAAACACCATAGCCCACTGCTACATAGAGCAAGGTGTTAATCGTATCCTTGCCATGAAGCGGACTTATCCAAAGCGGATGAAGCAGTTCTTCATTCCCAAATACACTGCCATAAACAAAACCAAAGACTGTGGAGGACATGCCCACATACATCATAACGCCGCCCAAGGCCGCTTTTTTCCATTTAAAAAGATAAAGTCCTACAAGTGCGATGACAGCCCCTTGCCCCACATCTCCAAACATAAAGCCGAACATGAGCATATAAGTGATGGCCATCAGGGGCGTAGGATCCAGTTCTTTTGCAGACGGAAGCCCGTACATGGTCACAAGAGATTCAAACGGCTTGAAGAACCGATTGTTTTTCATGACCGTCGGCGGAGTGGCATTAACCACGTTCTCGGGATCCTCACTTGACACGATGAGATTCTCCATGGACTCAACTTTTTTATTGTACTCCTTGTAATACTGATAAGGAATCCAACCCGCCAGGAAGAATGTTTCTTTTGTATGGGAGGACATCATTTTAATCTCATTTATTTTTGTCAGATAAAGAACTTTATGATACCAGCTTTCAAACCGCTCTTTCCTGTCCTCTAAAAACTGAATGCAAGCGGTATCCTCCTGACTTATTTTTTGTTCCAAGTCCTTTATCTCATCCTGGAGCCTCTCAATGGTCATTTTGGGCATACCCTTGACTTGATCGGAAATTCTGACCCGTTCAAAGCCGAGTGCGGCAAAGACATTATCAATGACCGGTGAAAGGGATGCGGGCATAAAATAAGATAACCATAGGTTCTCATTTTCTTCAGAAGCGGGAACGACCACTACATCAAGCTCATCAAGATAACTCTTTTGCTTATGGTAATTTTCTTTTGGAATGAAACCAAACCGAAATTTCATAAACGCAAAGTGAAACATCTCATCAATATCTATTTCAAGCCCTGCAAGAGGGAGTACCTGCTTAATAATCTGTTCTCTTTCCTGAATATCAGCCTTATAAAGCTCGATTCGCCTTCTATTATCGGCCAGTTGATCCTCAATCTCCGCCACAAAAGCCTCCAGGGCCGAAGTATCCAACGGTTTAAGAAGCTCATCTTCAATTGTTTTTGCGTCATATTGCATGATCCTGATGTCGTATTTTTCATTGAGAATGCGCATCCGCTTGCGAAAATTATCCAGGGAAGTATCCTCATCAAATGGCATAAAGCCAGGGACATTAAGCGCCTTAAAGGAGGGCTCAAGCTGGACATTGCTATTGATAACATACTTGAGCACAAATTCGTTATACATATCCAAAGGACCTAAAATACTGATATATTTCATTGGTTCAATTGCCATGACCTTCACCCCATCCTTCTCTTTAGAGATCTATTCCTACAACATACTTTCTGATTTTTTCCTCAGACAGCTTATAGCGGATTCCCTCTATAATGGAAGTAATATTCGATATCTCCACCTCTTTCATGCGTAAATACGAAAGCACACAGGCTACTGTAAACGGCTGCCTTCTGAATCGCTTTCTATGAAGCCTAAAGATAAATTCAGCATAGTTATGCTCATAAAGTAGCTCATATTGTTCTTCAAAAAGAAAACCGTAAAATGTCCCTTTAAGGATATTGAGGTATTCTTCGAAGTTTTTTGCTTTAATAAGGGCTTCCATCGTGCTCTTTTTAAGCTTGTAGATAAGTGGCAGCGTGTAGCTTGGGATAACCTCTTGATCTATGTCATAAAAGCTCTTGCTCCGATAAATCCAGAAAATGTTGAAGATATCGCTTTCAAGCCCTGCAAACTCCCTCACGATGGCTTGGTCGTTCGCATCGAGGAGCTTTTTATAGTCATTTTGAACTCTTTTTAAGTAGTAGAGATCCAGAGCCATTTCCATACTGAAAAGGCGTGTTTCGTTTGCCTCCGAGGCAAATGGACGTAATACATCATAATAAGCAGTATCTCTGAGCCCGGATAAAAATTCGTCGAGATTACGGGACAGAGCCAGTCTAGGAATATTGAGCCTGTCATATTCTGCGAGAAAAATCAGAGAGTCTTCAAGAACGGACTGGTCCGCATGCCCGGATTCAAAAACCCTGAATATCAGCTTCAAGCTCTCAATTTCAATCTTGATATAAAGCAGGTTTACAAAATCTTTTAAACGTCCGCTGGTAAATCGAAGAAGCTTGGCATAATCATTGATGAGGTCATGCTTAAGGAGGTTCTCCAAATGGGCTCTGTGGACATTCGTCTCTTCAAAATCGGAAAGGATAGCCTTATAGTGAGTATTATATTTGAGATAGGAGACTACCTCACTAACACTCTTCTTTTGCATTAATTCCGTATAGTTCTCACTTTTGAGCAATCGTCCGAACATGGCTCTTGTCTTGCCCGAGAGCGCACCATACTTCATTTCTCCAAGCATTTGTTCACCTTCCTAAAATTTGGTCGAAGATCTGATTTTCCCAAAGCTCTTGGTTCTCTTCGGCATTCTCCTCCATAAGACGCATTTTCAAGGCTGTATCTTCATAGATGCGTATGATTTTATCATCCGCTTCCTTACGACTTTTGGATCTCAATTGATCTATCTTATGCACCGACATCTCAACGATATTGGTCTCCATAGCCCGCATTTCATCCCGGGTATCCATTTGAAGCTTTTCTCTTTCCGCGACTCCCTCGGCTACAAGGCTTTGCGCCTCATGCTCAATTTCAATTATTTTTTTTACGACATCTTCCATATCAACACCACCCATGCTAAGATGTTAATGTTATTGTTACCTTATCTGTGAAAAGCCCAATACAAACCTATATACCACCTATTCCAGTTATATAACATTGTGGAAAGCGATTCAATGTTTATCTTCTTCAATTTATTAGGTTTTTATAGGTATTCTTTGGTCATTTTTTCAACTTCTCATTGAATATTTATTCACGAAAATGTATAATTATAAAAAAGCACGGAGGTGTATTTTCATGACATTAAATGAAATTATTGCATTGGACAAAAAATATTTTATGAACACTTTTGGTGACAGACTGCCCATATGCTTTGAAAAAGGCATCGGTGCGCAGCTTTGGGATACAAATGGCAAGGTTTATACGGACTTTTTAGCCGGTATTGCAGTGAGTGCATTAGGCCATTCCCATCCTGTTATGGTCAATGCTATTATAGAGCAGGCACAGAAATTCATTCATTGTTCCAATTATTACTATATTGAGTCGCAAGCCAAGCTGGCCCAACTTATTGTAGAAAATTCCTGTTGTGATAAGGTGTTCTTTGCCAATAGCGGTGCAGAGGCAAACGAAGGAGCCATTAAATTGGCACGGCTCTACTTTAGAAAGAAAGGTCTGCCTCAAAAATTTGAGATTATTACTCTCGAGAAGTCCTTCCATGGAAGAACATTGGCGACCCTGGCAGCTACAGGCCAGGAAAAATATCAAAAAAATTACTCCCCTCTTACGCCAAAATTTTTAAGCGTTCCAATCAATAATTTCGAGGCACTTGAGAATGCCATTACGGAATACACTTGCGCCATCATGCTGGAGCCCATCCAGGGTGAGAGCGGAGTGAATCCCACCAATGTGGAATACATTCAAAAGGTCCGTAAGCTTTGTACCGAAAAAGATGTTCTTCTCATTTTTGACGAGGTCCAGTGTGGTCTCGGAAGAACCGGCAAAATGTTCGGATATGAGCATTATGGCGTGGAACCGGATATTTTTACATTAGCTAAGGCTTTGGGCGGTGGATTCCCCATAGGTGCCCTTTGTGCCAAGGAGCCCTATGCCAGTGCCTTCGAGCCCGGAGATCACGGCTCGACATTCGGCGGCAATCCTTTGGCCTGTAGTACAGGCTTCGCAGTGCTTTCAACCATCATTAACGATAAGCTTTACGAGAACTCTGCGAAAATGGGGGATTATCTCTTAAGCAAGCTTAACGCGCTCAAGGAAAAATATTCATTTGTAGAGGAAGTGCGTGGAAAAGGTCTCATGATAGGTGTCCAGTTTTCGATTCAAAAGGCAGTTGCCATCAAGCTCAAGTGTCTGGAAGCCGGTTATCTCATAGGCACTGTCGGCGACAATATCATTCGCATGCTGCCTCCCCTCATTATAACTAAAGAGGATATTGACGGTTATACCGAGGCATTGGATAAAATATTGGAAGAGTTCTAGAGTCAAGTTATGTGGTGCGTACCTTTGATACGCACCTTTTTTTGTCTTTTTTTATGCAACATGACAAGCAATGACGCATACAATTGAATGCAGATGTTTTATTTAGTGGTGAGAGTATGCCTGACAATTATAATGTTTTTGACAAAATCAACGGCAACATAGCAAAAAAGAAATTGGAAAAGGCTATTGAGATGCTTCACAATGAAAGCCCTCAGGAGATAAGAAGGCGGCTTGGTCAAATGGATACAGGAGAAATCCTAGATAAAATGAGCGAATATGATGCCAAGAAGCTTAGCCAAATGGGTATCAGCCTCGAAGACATTAAAGGAAAAGTAACAGAAAAAGACCTGGAAAAAATCGTTCAGATTCTCGGCCCTGACGGAGCCCTTATAGCCAAGAAGATCAAATCCCTATTAAAGTAAAGACAGGAGGCGGTGTTATGGCTGATAACCTCGATAAGAAGCTTAAACAAATTGCTGACATGTTTGGAGTTTCAGATACCAATGGCTTGAAAAACATTGTTGAGAGCATCGTACCTCCTGGCTCAGGGTCAAATCAGGGTGACTCCCCATCAGATTCCGCTGCTTCCAATGAAGGAAATACCGGCCTTTCCTCCGCTCCTCCCTCAAATAACAGAAACAATGGCCTAGACGTAAACTTACTAGCTAAAGCCGGCGAGATGCTCAGCATGTTCAATAATGTGTCGGATTCCCGGATCACCCTTTTGAATTCAGTACAGCCTTTTTTGGGCAACCAAAGGCAGCAGCGCCTCAATGGTGCCGTCCAACTATTAAAGGTTATCGCCATCATAAGCTCAATTGCACCAAATAACAACCGCAACACAAAGGGGTGATTCACCAATGGAACCACGAGGCCTGAATGCCATCCCGTTGCCTTATGAGGTGGATGAAAATCGAAACCATACTGTTCCCGCTTTTTCCCATAGGCCTTCGTTCTTCCCTGATATTTTAAGGAATCTCAAGCAGGATGACATCATTCTCATTGTGCTCATTATTATGCTTTTGACTGAGGGGAATGAGTGCGACTTCCTATTAGTGGGTGTTCTTGTTTTCATTTTTTTAGCCGGAGTGGATGGGAATTTTTTGGGATTTTAAATGCCCATGAATAATTTTTTACCATTTGCAAAAGCTTCTCATGGGGTTCTATATTCCCTAACGGGAATATAGAATTAATACTCATCTTGGAGGTACTCATGAAGAAGCACAAACAATTTGCATGGATTTATTTAATTGCTGTAATCGTCGTTATATCAGGGTTAGTGCTGTCCGATCATGCCTCAAGTATCGACCAATTCAATAAAGCCCAGACCACTTTATCCTATTATGGATCTAAGGGTAAAGAGGTTACGGAAATTCAAAAAAGGCTAAAAGCTTGGGGTTATTATAGTGGTACCGTGGACGGAAAGTACGGCTATCTGACCTATCAGGCTGTACGATATTTCCAAAGCAGGAATGGGCTAAAAGTTGACGGGGTAGCAGGTAAAGCAACCTTGTATGCTCTCGGTCTTCCAACAGGAACGGCTTCTACTACTAACAAAGATCTAGATCTCATGGCACGCATGATTTATGGTGAAGCACGTGGTGAGCCTTATGAAGGTCAGGTAGCAGTAGGTGCCGTCATTCTGAACAGAGTTGCCGACAGCCGTTTCCCCAATTCTGTTTCAGGTGTGATTTATCAACCGGGTGCCTTTGATGCCGTTAGAGACGGACAATTTAACTTGACTCCCAACGATACAGCCTATCGTGCGGCACGTGACGCATTAAACGGATGGGATCCAAGCTATGGCTCCATCTATTATTTCAATCCTGCCACGGCAACGAGTAAATGGATATGGAGCCGTCCTCTTGTAGTAAAGATCGGAAAACATAATTTCTGTAAGTAAGTATGTAAAGCCTATTACGCAGTAACAAGGTTCTGGGGCACCCGCTCGCCATCTATGATGGTGCTAGCGGGTCAGGTTCTTATTACGGAGTAACAAGCTTTGAGCGACCCGTAACGCATACCACGCTTATTTTGAGCCTGTCAAGATAGGCTTTTCTCCTACTTCAACAATCCTGCTTACAGGTTGGTACTCATCATGAGAGAGTTCAATACGCTCATCGTCAATAATACGGCTCACATAGGCTGTGAAGCCGGGTATACCCTCGGAGACCACCCTTGTTTCGCGAGGTGAAAGGGCTTTATTTACTTCTGATATTATAGGAGGGGGAACCTCATCTTTTTTTTGTACAATCAGTATCCCGCTCTTAAGCTCTCCTGTAGAGGCCATGTACATGACTATACCATCATTTGTTGATTCAGCCAGTAACATGAGAGGTCTTTCAGCCTCGTTCTTCATGAGAAGATTAGCTCCTTCACCCTCAATAACAGCCTCAAGGCCGGCATCAGTATATGCAACAGGCCTTTGAGCAGGCTTGCGATTTAAGACCTTTATGCCGTCAATAGGCAGAGCTGCCTGGTAGAGAGCACTTGCTATTCGGTTCAAGAGATCCTTTTCGACATCCGAAGCATATCGTGAAAAATCAATCAGGGTTTTTAAGCTGATTTCCTGACCTTTCTCGAAAACAGTTCCATCCAATGCCTGAACATCTTCTTGAATTTTTCCCAAGAGACCGTTGTCCAATGGAATTTTCGCTTGGGAAACCAATACAGTAAACGGTTCCTTATATAAACTTTCTGCTTTTGCTTCCATAAAAAGAGAAGCGTTATTCTGTGTGTCAACGCGATAAGGTTGTTGATTCTGAACAAAGAACAATTCTTTCAGTTCCTGTTCCAGACGGATGTAATCCATCTTGCGCCCGGGAATTTGAGGTGTAAATTCCAGCGTACCGTTTTCTACCTTATACTGTTCAGGAACAGCAGCTTTTTCAAAGGGTGAAAACAGGGCTTCACACTTGGCTGTTAATTTTCCTGAGTTATAGGTGAAAACAGGCTGAATATGGAGCTCTTTTTCAACGTTTGAAAAAAGCTGTTTCAATGCATTCTGCGGTACGCTTTTTTTCAGATTTTCTATGGTTTTACCAATGTCGACTGATACATCCAAATCTGAATAAGGCAGGGAGTGGGCTTTCAGATCAATCTCAATAATGAGGGCTCCTGAAGCTGTTTGTTGTTTATAGAAGTCGGTCAGTAAGGCCTCTGCTTCTTCAAAGGATAAATCTCCGACAGGCAAGTCCCCTACCCTTGCATTGGCCCGAACTGCATCCACCTTTATAAATGAAAGAATCAACATGCCTGCACAAATTCCTAAAAAGGATTGAAGCATGATGACAGAGATCCAAGAGAATTTTTTTAATTGCTTCATCATTTGTATCATCTCCATGGAAAATCTAAGGAGGACGGAGGTAAAACATAAACAGAACGGGCCAGATAATCCTGACCCGTCCTTTTGCCTATTCTTCGTAGTTCATTACTAACTCTATAAGCTTCCCACTGGACTTCACATCAAGAATCATCTGATCTGTTATAATCTCTCCAGCAGTGACGATGATATTGCCATCAGCACTGTATATAGTCTTCGTTACCTTTTTTCCAACAAGGTACTGACGCTGGCGAGACTCAAATAACTCTGCCGCACTTAAGGACGGTTCATCAGTAGGAGCCTTCGTTTCAGACATCTCTTCAGGGTTATGACTCATCTCAGGAGCCAGTATTATTTCTTCCGGATCATGCGGAACCGGAATCCGCAAACTAATATCCGAGTAAAGGTCATCAATCTTAAAGAGCTCATCCGCACCTGCGTCAGGAGAAACAAAGATCTCGTCCGTTACAACGCTCTCTGCAGAAACTACAGGTGTTGCGCTTTCAGAATCTAAATTATCATTTTTTTTTTCGTCTTCAGAAACAGCTTCAATGGCGCTGGGTGTCTCAATCAATCGATCAATAACATCTTCCTGAACGACTAAAAGGTTTTTACCAAAAGTAATAATACTGCTTCGTGGTATAATACCTGATTGGGTGGCACTTTTTTCAGGGATGAATTCCACACCTGTAATACTGTAGGATAACTCCTCGTCATTGATGTAAATATCACCCGTTTCACCTAGAAGGCTTCCCTTTTTGGTAAGAACACGCGTGCCCCGTACAGTAATATTCTTTTGCATAAGCTCAATGGCTGCGGGGATTTTTACAATATCGCTGATATCATCAGGCTGTTGAATAGTTAGCGCATATTCACCGATTCCCAATACTCTTTCAGCTGGAATAACGCCTCCTGCAAGTGACCTGATGCCACTATCGATGACAAAAAAGTCAATCGTACCTTTTGAAGCATTAATAATGACGTTCTTGACCTTACCGATCTCATTTCCGTCAAAAATGCTCACTACCGGCAAACCGATAATCTGCTGAGCGGTTTTCATCCTCAGCTACCCCCTTAATGGACATCTAAAATAATCAAAAGTATAATTCGAGAAAATTATACCAAGATCAAATATAATCATATCAGTTAAATGGCGAGATATCAATCATTAACCTTACATTTCTTTCAAAGATTTTGTAAAATATCTTCTCTTATTCCCAAGTCCGACAATTTGTATTTATCGGATTCCAGAATTTTATGTACAAGTTCCTTTTGATTTGTCATTTTATAAAGGGCACAAAGGTCAATTATCACCAACTCCAGGAGTTTTGTGTCAGCCTCCTGGTCCAGAGCTCTCTCATAGGCTGAAATGGCTTCGTAATAATGATGATTGTTTTTGTACTCCAAAGCCTGGTCCACGAGCCGTGGAAGGATCGATGGTTCTGCAATGCCACTGGGGCCAGCCACCTCATTTTGGTCAACAACTTCATCAAAGTCATCAGCTTCATCAAAGCTAACAGCTTCGTCATAGCCAACAGCCGGTTCAAGTCCTACAGACTCGTTAAGAGCAATAACCTTGTCACTGCTTATATCTCCATCGAGGCTAATCGCTTCATTAAGACCAGCCGCGTCATTGAGCTCTGTTTTTTCACTTTCTTGATGATGTTCATCATTAGATTCTGGCGAATTTTGATTTTCTTGTTTTACAAATACACGTTGAATAAGGAAAAATGCCCCTGCGGACAGAAATACTAAAAAGACAAAGCTAAGACACAGGGAAAGAAGTAAAGAAAAGTACAGTCTGTTAACCAGGAAGTTTGCCAAAAGAGGAGTCAGGGCTGCGCAAACCACGGCCAGAACTGTACAAATCGCCAAATCGATCTTGTTTTTTCTAATACCCTGGTTTGCACGTTTCATAATGATGTACGAAACCAAGGCTGTCAGAAGTATCACACCAGAAGCTGTTAACAAGTAATAAAAAAACATAGAACAGGCTCACTCCATCTTTTGTAAAATCCTTAATCTGATATCTATATCGGTTTTTATCTTGTTTCATTATAGGTATAATCAAAGATTAACTTCCGGCAAAATAGAAAAACACTTATTTTTTGTTGGAGGAGTCGGAAGTTATACTTTGATTGCTCCTTTGCTCTTTTCCAAAGAAACCGTCTATACCCAGCTTTATAGCCTTTGCAACCTGCTCCTGATAATCCAGGGTTTTGAGCTTCGCTTCCTCATCGGAATTGGAAAGAAATCCACATTCAATAAGGGCTGTAGGAATCTTGAGATCTCTGAAAATTACAATACGATCTTTTTTGATAAGGGCCACGCGCTTATTATCAGGATCAAGATTTTTAACCATTGCGTTTTGTATGCTCTTGGCCAGTCTTTCACTATCCACCGAAGAAGGTGGGAAGAAAGTTTGCGCCCCCTTATATTTCGTATCCTTAAAGCCATTCATATGAATGCTGACAGCAATATCAGCATCGCTTTCATCAATAACTTTCTTTCTCTTAGTTAAATCCTGCCTTCTTTTGTCTGTAATCTCTTTGGTGCCCTCTTTATATTGGAGGACATCCTCTATTCTTGTCATAATTACGGTATAACCGTCCTGTTCAAGCATAACCTTTACAAGCTGCGCTATGCGGAGGTTGAGATCTTTTTCTGCCAGGCCGGAATAATCACTTACCACACCGGGGTCCTCCCCGCCATGGCCCGCATCCAATACCACAACGGTGCCTCCGTTGTTCTTCGATGTTTCAGCAATTGAATTGGCTCCACCATCAATGCTAAAAATGGCAACGGACAAAAACAGTATAAGAAGAATTAAGACAGCATTTTTCCTTTTAACTAGAACGATCATGTATTATCCCATCCCTGTGCACATCTTTATACTAAGATATTCAGGGGAGGGTTGGCCATATCACAAAAAAACGTGCATGGCCTAGTTGTCATTTTATAAATTATTTTATGTCTGGCCTTAACGGGTAGGGTCCCTTCTTTTAACCTTCTTTTTTATGCCCAGCTTATTTCTGATAAACGCTACCAGATAAAACTCCTTGTGTCCGGCATAATACCCCAGGGCCGCCATAAATACAACCAGAATAAACGATATTATATAGTGAATAGGCGCATTTCCCAAAAGCCTGGCAAACCAGTAAAGCGGTCCAGAAAGGCCTTGATATGCCCTTCTTAACAAAACAGTATAATCTTCGGGGACCTGTATCATGATCAAAGCGACTTGAATAGCAACCAGCGGAATGATGCCTAAAAAACCGTACAGCAAGCCTTTGAAGGGTGAAGGATTGATATTGTACTGAGGCCGCTTTTCCTTAAAAGCAATATTTCGCATCTCTACATAAACGGAACAGAAAAGCAGTAAAAAAAGTATAAACGATACATAGGGCATGGCCGTTGTAGTATTGTCTCCCGCAAGACCGATAATAGGCATTGAAAATACAGTAAATACAATGAGTATCATCAAATAGCCGGTTGTAACTTTAAGGCCCCTCTTTATTTGCGATATCAAACGATTGTCCATAAAACCATCCTTAAGGTATGATCAAATAATAACTTCCCCATTTTGTGCGTTTTTTCGCACCCTGTTGTCGTCAGTCTAGCTCCTTTATTTAACATACCAAATGCTTATGGTTTTGTACAGAAAAAAAACGCAGAAGGGCTAGGAAGAATTACAAAAGGTCACCCTGCGAGTGGGTGACCCTTATTATTATATGATATATACAGATCGAGCAAAATCTATTTAAAAGCTTATGGGCTCAACCTCAGTCTCCTCAGCCTCGGCTTGGAGGTTGGCTGATTTAAAGATGTCGAAAATAATTCTCAGAAGCGCTCCCGTACCCAATACCCAGATAAAGGCATTAAACAGGAAAGAGAGTACACCGGCTAAAGTAGAGATAACTTGAATATTCCCAAGAAGATCCAGAGCTAATTTGATAACGGTAATAAACGTAAGCCCAATAGCCAGTCTTGCAGGAACACTTATGTTCTTTCTTGAAATAATAGTGCCGAGCCACAGTGAAACAGGAAGATCGGCGAATATAATGGTCAGAGTTGCAATGAAGGTAAACACAAAGCCTGCAAAGAAGAAGACGGATCCTTTCAGGATAATTATGGTCAGAATAAGCAATATAATCAAAAGCAGCAGGCCTCCCACAAGGCTTCCAAGGGTAGCAATACCAATACCGGCCGCAGATAAAGGCTTTGCGCCGATAAAGTCACCCGTGCGTACAAAGAACCTTGGAAAGAGCTTATAAAGCAGCAGAGCAAAAAGATAATAAATAATCACGGTGAAAATTTCCTTCACCAGGGTCCAAAGAGTAAATTGAGGCTTCATCTGACCCTTGCTAACCGGATTTATCTTAATAAATTCGTAGCTTCCCACTTGTACATCCGAAGGGACTTTGAACTCAGTAACTCCCTTGTAGGTAAGCTTACCTTTAATGATTGTACCAGGAGCAAGCTGAAATGAAGCTCCCTCGGTCATGCCATGAATGACTACATTCCCCTGGTAGCTGCCTCCCAACGTTACGCTGGATCCAAAGATATCGGTATTACCCAAGACAGTACCTTCCGCTTTGATGATATTCCCAAAGAGATAAGCATTCCGATTTATTACGCTATTTTTGGCAACTACAAGATTTGTGCCAAACGCCATGGCATTGCGGTTAACCGCTCCCGCCAGCGTGACATTGTTTCCGCCCACCCGGACACTGCCGCCGACCTTTCCGCTAACACTGATATCATAAGCTCCTGCGATGATATCTCCTTCAACATCCCCTCTGACTGAGAGTGTCTGAGCTGCGGCAAGTATGTCACCTACCACTAGCCCGTCATTAGTAACAGTTGTTCCTGACCCAATAAAATCTCCCTCATGTGTCTCACCTGTTCCAACAAGAGGGTTCTCCTCTGCAGCCAGAACAAATATCGTACCACAGAGCAGGAAAAGGGTGAGGATCAAACAACATGATATCATAAGTCGTTTTTTCATTTTGATATCCTCCAAATAAATTGATTTCTTGCTTTACGATAATTCATAACTAAAGAAAAAATGCCATACACCACACCGGAAATCAAGAGTACAAGGATAGCCTGCATGATATAATAAGTTCTGAAAAACCAGTGTATAACAATAAAAACAGCTTGCGAGGCTCTATAGGCTGCAGTCAACCCCTTGGCAATTTGATCTATAAGGGCTATGGGGTTCATGTTCACGGCCTGATTCAACCCGTATGCGATAATGAGCAAAAGCATAAGGAGAGGAACGGCCACAAAAGGAAGAAGTATTTTTCCTTCCTTCTTGATTTCCCCTAACTTCTGCATGACGCGTATTTCCATATCTTGAGGGGCTAAATCATGAAGTTCATGCATTTCGGTGAAGGCATCGGACAGAACTTCATATTGCGTTCTGCACCCATCACAGAGGTCCAGATGTGCTTTAAGCTGTCCTTCAGCTTCCTGAGAATTCTCCCGGTCAAAGCTTTTCATCATTAAGTTCCATGCTTGACTGCAATCCATGCTTTTCCCTCCTTATCCACCGCTTGCGTTGCTTGCGATGTTCTGTTCTGATATGCGCTCAACTTCTCGGCAAGCAGCTTGCGAGCCCGATAGATTCTGTTTTTTACAATACTCATGGGATGCCCTGTAATACTGCAGATTTCTTCGTATGTCATAGACTGCTGATGATAGAGTTGTATAACAATCCGGTACATCTCAGGCAGACTTTCAACGGCTTTCTTGACTGCATCCCGCCGTTCATGGATCAATAAGGTCTCCTCCGGACAGCCGATGTCTGAAGCCATCTTTTCCATCTCCTCTTCATTCCAAACCGCTACCCGCCTGTTTTTTTGGTTGACATTAATGCAGTGATTGACAGTAATTTTGGCTATCCACGTTTTAAAACTGAATTCCGCATTGTACTTGGAAAGGTTTGCCCAGGCCTTCAGGAAAACCTCCTGCGTGGCATCCGCCGCATCATTCTTATTGGAGAGCGTGTTTAATGCAATACTAAACACCAGGTTTTTGTACTTTGTCACCAAAGCTTCAAAAGCCTCGCGTTGTCCAGCCAAACATTTTCTGATCTGGACAATGTCCTCCATCAGTACACCTCCTGCTCTCATGCAACAAAGCGCAAATACGCTTTGTTGCACACATGAGTGAATACAGGCAACCTCAGCTATTGTCTGAATTTTGAAAAAATTTTTAATTTTTACCCTTTATTTGGGAAGTCGCCTAGAGAAATTTGCACGTCTTCTTTATCATCTTCCTTGAGATAACAGCCTATGGCAGGAATATTAGCCCTGTAGTAATCAGGATGCGAAAGCTTATCCTCATCCAATGGCTTAAGCTTGCATAAAATGCTCCCTTTTTTTGACTTAAGCACACCAACCCCTTGGGAATTACGGGTTGTTTTGGGGTTAATTTGCATCGTGTTGAAAACCAGTACCTTATCTATACTGCTATAGGCCACAAAATCCTTGTCTTCCTGCAAAAAGAATAAATCCACCAGTGGGGACTCATCATTATATGCATTGGCAAGCTTTTTCCGATTGGTCTTAGTGGCGTAGCTGGAAACAGGGACCTTGGCCATTTTACCATTTTCATAAGCGAAGAGCATATACCCGGCAAAATTATCGGTTGCATGCATCTTAATAATCTTCTCTTCAGGCTCCAGACTTAAAATATTATTGAGATATTCACCCAGCATACTCACCTTGCCGTCCGGAAGCTCATGAACTTTTATTTTATAGACCACACATCGATTGGAGAAAAGAAGTAATTCTGCTTTATTTCGCGTTTCCAATTCCTGCATGATAAAATCTTCCTCTTTAAGCTTATGCTCTCCCGAAGAACGCAACGAAACCAGAGATATTTTTTTAATATAGCCGTGGTCGGTAAGGAATAAGCGGACATTGTAATCTTCAATGAGATTCTCCTCGGTGATCTCCTCGATATGCTGTTCACTGATAATCTCGGTCTGCCTTCCTTTTCCATACTGCTTTGATATTTCAGCCAGCTGGGTACAGATGATATCCAAGACTCTGGAATCGTGGGCTACAATGTCCTTTAAATCGGCTATTTCATTCTTCAGCTTATCTATATCAGCAGTCTGCCTTAAAATATATTCCCTGTTGAGGTTCCTAAGCTTAATTTCAGCTATGAATTCAGCCTGAGGCTGGTCTATACTAAAGCCTTTCATAAGGTTTGGCACAACAAGAGAATCCTGCTCGGTGTTGCGAATGAGGCGTATGGCTTTATCAATATCCAAAAGGATTTTAGACAGTCCCGTCAGGAGATGAAGCCTTTCACTCTTCTTCTTAATGTCAAACTCGGATTTTCTACGGATGCAGGCCATGCGGAACTGTATCCAATGGTCCAAAATAGCGACCACTCCCAGCACCATTGGTTTTTGGTCAATGAGCATGTTAAAATTACAGCCGAAGCTGTCCTGAAGGGGCGTAAGCTTAAAGAGCCTGTTCATAATTCCGTCAACATCCGAATTACGCTTGATGTCAATGGTAATTTTCAAGCCCTCAAGGTCGGTCTCATCCCGTATGTCGGTGATATCTTTAATTTTACCTTCTTTAATAATACCGGCAACCGCTTCAATAATAGCTTCTGTTGAAGTGGTGTAAGGAATCTCAAAAATTTCAATACAGCTATTTTTTTTATCAAAACGATATTTAGCTCGAAGTTTAAATGAGCCACGCCCTGTGGAATAAATCTTCTGCATCTCGTTTTCATTTAAGATAAGCTGGCCCCCTGTAGAAAAATCGGGCGCCTTCAGATACTGCATCAACTCAATGTCATCGTTTTTTATGTAAGCGATGGTTGCTTCACAGACCTCTTTGAGATTAAAGCTGCAGATATTGCTGGCCATACCGACGGCAATACCCTGGTTGGGATTAACTAGAATGTTGGGGAAAGCCGTAGGCAGGAGTACGGGCTCTTTCATGGTACCGTCGTAGTTGTCGGCAAAGTCCACCGTATCCTTATCGATATCCTGAAAAATTTCCTCGCAGATGTCAGCCAGCTTGGCCTCCGTGTATCGAGGTGCGGCAAAGCGCATATCCCGTGAATAAACACGGCCCATATTACCCTTGGATTCAACAAGCGGATGCAAGAGGGACATGTTGCCAGAAGTAAGACGCACCATGGTCTCATAAATGGCCATATCGCCGTGAGGATTGAGCTTCATGGTCTGACCGACCACATTTGCGGATTTTGTTTTGTGCCCCTTCAAGAGCCCCATTTTATACATGGTATAAAGAAGCTTCCGATGAGAGGGTTTGAGGCCGTCAATCTCCGGAATGGCACGGGACACGATGACGCTCATGGCATATGGCATATAATTAACTTTCAATGTATCAACAATGCGTTGTTCGATATGTTTGCCCTGCATAGTTATTGATGTACTCCTTTATATATCGTATGAAAGATGGAGTCAGAAGAACCGTCACCTTGACTCCTAGCTTACATCTATGAGTTCCATGTACTCATGGCCGTGCTCAGCAATAAAGTCCTTACGCCCTTGGAGGTTGTCGCCCAATAAAAGATCAAAAAACTTTTGGGTTTGCTCAATGTCATCGGGCATAACCTTGATGAGGCGACGGGTCTCCGGGTTCATGGTGGTGGTCCACATCATCTCCGGATCGTTTTCACCCAAGCCTTTTGAACGTTGAATGGTTACCTTTTGGCCTTTTATTTTTTCCATAATTTCTGCTTTTTCCGGTTCAGTATAGGCAAAATAAGTCTTATCCTTGGCACTTATCTCAAAAAGCGGAGACTCGGCTATGTAGACTCTTCCCCTTTCGATAAGGGTTGGTACCAATCGATAAAGCATGGCTAATATCAAGGTTCTGATCTGATAGCCGTCCACATCGGCATCGGTACAAATGATAATCTTATCCCATCTCAGGTTTTCATAGTCAAAGGAGCTTAAATCCTTGTTATGCTTGGTCCGTATCTCTATACCACATCCAAGCACTTTAATCAAATCTACAATAATATCACTTTTAAAGATGCTGTCGTATTCTGCCTTAAGGCAATTAAGGATTTTACCACGAACAGGCATAATGGCTTGAAAATCACTGTCCCGGCCCATTTTTACCGAACCAAGGGCTGAATCGCCTTCCACAATATAAATCTCACGTTTGGAGATGTCCTTACTTCGGCAATCCACAAATTTTTTGACCCGGCTGGAAATATCCATGGCACTGCCAAGCTTTTTCTTTACATCAATTCTTGCTTTTTCTGCCGTTTCGCGGCTCCTTTTATTGATCAATACCTGGCCTGTGATTTTCTCGGCCTCTTCCTTATTTTCTATGAGATAAATCTCAAGCTGCTGCCGTAAAAAGTCAGTGATGGCTTCTTGAATAAACTTATTATTAATGGCCTTCTTGGTTTGATTCTCATAGCTGGTCATGGTTGAAAAGGTATTGGTAATAAGAATCAGACTATCCTCAATATCATTAAAGGTAATTTTATTCTCATTTTTATTGTATTTGTTATTGTTTTTTAAATACTTATCCAGCTCGTTGATAAAAGCTGTCCTGACCGCCTTGTCGGGAGCACCCCCATACTCCAGCCAGCTGGAATTATGATAGTATTCAAGGGTATTCATTTCATTATTAAAGCAAAAGGCAATTTGCATCTTAACCTTGTACTCGGGCTTGTCCTCACGGTCCCGTCCATGAGCGGAGCCCTCAAAAAAGCGAGGGGCAGTAATGCCCTTCTCGCTATTGAGTTCATTGACATAGTCCACGATGCCATTTTCATAAAGAAAGGTTTCTGTGCTTCCTGTTTCCTCATCGGTCAATTCAAAGACCAGGCCGGCGTTGACAACCGCCTGCCTTTTTAGAATATCTCTGAAATATTCAACCGGGATTTTTATTTCAGTAAAAACCTCTCGATCGGGCTTCCAGGTTTGGACGGTACCGGTATGCTCATAATTGAACTTGGTTTTCTTAAGACCGTCAATGTTGTTGCCGTGCTCAAAATGAAGCTCGTATTTATACCCATCACGGTAAACCGTCACATCCATGAATTCTGAGCTGTACTGGGTGGCGCAAGAACCAAGGCCGTTGAGGCCCAATGCAAACTCATAGTTTTCACCGGTATTGTTGGCATACTTTCCGCCGGCATAGAGCTCACAAAAAACCAATTCCCAATTGTAGCGCTCTTCCTTGGTGTTATAATCCACAGGAATACCACGACCCTGATCTTCGATGGTAATGGAAAAATCCTTGTGACGAATTACTCGAATGAGCTTTCCATGTCCTTCCCGGGCTTCATCAATAGAATTGGATAGGATTTCGAAGAAGGAATGCTGGCATCCCTCAAGCCCATCTGAGCCAAAGATTACAGCCGGTCTCAGACGAACACGATCGGCGCCTTTTAGAGAGGTAATGCTTTCATTTCCGTAGTTTTGCTTTTGTTTGGCTGACATTGTCTCACTCCTAGTGTACTTTTCAGGATTACTGTTCCCCGGCCTGCATCTATATCACCCGAGCATTTTATGGTAATCCCCTCATATTCTTTTGCTATATTAATCAGGACTTTTCCCTTTTTGTACTGGGCGTAGGCATCACCTATGAGAAGTCCGCACAGCCCAATGGCTTGCTTTTCACTAAAGACGGGTTTCAAGTAGCCCTGGGCGACTTTAATCACTTTGCCTATATCTTTGTAGTTCATTTCTGGCAGTAAACTTCCGTCAAATTCAATGCTGACCGAAACATCCTGACTGCTTTTCGAGATATTAAAAACCACTGCCTCATCATCTGATTCATAAGTCTTTTTCGTGCTGCTGCCCATATTCTGAGCCATATCGCTCAACTCAGCCTTAAGGTTTTTGACCGTATCGGCCTGGGCCTTTTCGAGAGCATTCACATCAAGGCTTGACAGCCCTACTATGGCCATAACCGTACTCGGGTTCACTGTGGCCATAATGAGGCCGATCAAAAGAAAAATACTTAATAATGATACCACAATCTTTTTACACATTGCATTAAATCCTCCCTTGGTAAGTCTTCAGGTTACTATTCAGACATCGTTCTTTCTAGTAACTCCGAGATTATAATGTCCAAACCAGGGGAAAATTCTGCATATATAATTCCATTTTTTTAATTGAAATGGAATTGTAATAAATAGAATTACCGCTTTTATTTTACCAAACATTTGTTCCCAATGCAAAACATTCGGTGGTATAAGCAATTAGACTTACAAATCAAAACTTTAAAAAAGATCTTGACATCCAGATATAATAATTGTACTATTGTGTTAAGCACTTAATACAATAGTACAGAGGAGTGATACCATGCCATGGGATTTAAAATCAGACAGACCCATCTACACCCAGTTAATCGAGCAAATTGAGTTGATGATATTTTCGGGCGCATACCCCTTGGGCTCAAAGCTGCCCTCGGTTCGTGATATGGCTCAAGAGGCCTCGGTAAATCCTAATACAATGCAACGAGCTTTAGCTAAGCTGGAAGAAGATGGACTGATATTTACCCACCGTACCAGCGGGCGCTCTATAACGGAGGATGCGAATATGATTAAACTGGCCAAGAAGAAAGTAGCCCAGGAACAAGTTTTAGAATTTCTGGAAAAAATGAAGCTGCTGGGTTTTGAAAAGCAAGAGACTCTTGCCCTTATCACCAGTATGTTGGAGGAGATGAATAAATGAATGCCATTTTGGAATGCAGAAATCTAACCAAAGCCTTTGGAAGGTCTCAAGCTTTATCCGGCATTAACTTAAATCTTAAACACGGCAATATTATTGGACTCTTAGGCCCTAACGGGAGCGGTAAAACTACATTTATCAAGCTTGCCAATGGCCTCTTGACACCCACAATGGGTGAAATCCTCATTGATGGAAAAAAGCCGGGTATCGAGACCAAGAAAATTGTTTCCTACCTACCCGAGAAGACTTATTTAAATGACTGGATGCGCGTGCATCAGATCATTGAGTTCTTTAAAGACTTCTATGACGATTTTAAATCAGAAAAAGCCTATGATATGCTCAAGAAGCTCAATATCAACCCCAATGACAGGCTTAAGACCATGTCCAAGGGTACCAAGGAAAAAGTTCAGCTTATTCTGGTCATGAGCCGTGAGGCAGAGCTTTACCTGTTAGATGAGCCTATTGGCGGCGTTGATCCTGCAGCCCGTGATTATATACTTGAAACCATTATCAATAATTACAACGAAAAGGCAACAGTGATCATCTCCACACATCTCATCTCTGATATTGAAAAGATCCTCGATCATGTTATCTTCATTAAAGATGGCCAAGTTGTTTTGACCTCCACGGTTGACGACATTAGGGATCAAAACGGCAAGTCAGTTGACGCTTTGTTCAGGGAGGTATTCAGATGTTAAGAAAACTTCTAAAATATGAAATTAAATCAACCGCACGGACACTTTTACCTTTATATTTAGCACTACTGGTCTTTGCTGGGATTAATAGGCTCATTACTTCCATATCTCCAAATGAATGGGAGTCTCCTGCCGTTATCAGTATGATGCTCTATATCATCATTCTGGTTGGTATGCTTGTCATGACCCTTAATGTGATGATTCAGCGTTTTTATAAGAACCTGCTCTCCGATGAGGGTTATCTCATGTTTACACTGCCTACAAAGCCGTGGGCACATATTGCAAGCAAGCTTCTGGTATCCATGATATGGACGTTGGCAAGTGGATTATTTGCCGTTATATCTATTTTTATCATTGCCATGGATGAAATATCATTCTCAGAAATAGTACGTGGCTTGTCAGTGATCTGGGAAGATACTTATGCCTTAATCGGTGCCTCAACTTACCTGTTGGCTCTGGAGTTTATCTTAGGTATGTTTGTTGCCCTTGCTTCAGGTATTTTGATTATTTATGCTTCCATTGCCATGGGACACCTCTCCAATCGCCACAAGGTAATGGCCTCGATAGGCTCTTTTCTCTTACTCAATACCATCGCCCAGATCCTGACCGCAATCTTCGGTGGAATAGTATTTACCAGGCAGTTTCTGGACTTTGCCATCACCTCACAGTCATCCCCGGCGGATTTGGGTTTTGTTCACCTTTTCATGTGGTTCTGTATCATTTTCTTCGGAATTCTGGCAGCGGGCTACTATGTCATCACGAATGTCATTCTAAGCAAGCGCCTGAATTTGGAATAAGGGAACCTTGTTGTATTTACAATAACAAAATTAGAGAGCCTCGGCGATTAAAGCCAAGGCTCTCTTTTTCATCTTTGTTGATTACAATTTATGATGCAGGATCAATCTCCCGCTTTTTCTTTTTGACTGGCGGGAGAGCTTTCCGCTGCTCGCCGATAACCAGATTGGGCTGTTGATTATTGATAACCGTTTCTCTTGTGATGATGCACTTTTCCACATTATCCTTTGAAGGAATATCATACATCACATCGACCATGATTTCCTCCATAATGGCACGCAGACCGCGGGCACCGATTTTTCTCTCAATCGCCCGGTCGGCAATAACCTCAAGAGCACCGTCCTCAACTTCAAGCTGCACTCCGTCAAGCTCAAAGAGCTTCTTGTATTGCTTGACCAAAGCATTTCTGGGTTTGGTCAAGATAGCTACAAGAGCATCCTTATCCAATTGGTTCAAGGATACCGTCACCGGCAATCTTCCCACAAACTCAGGAATAAGACCGTATTTCAAGAGATCCTGGGGATTGATCTGGGCAAACAACTCACCTACATCCTTTTCCTTTCGGCTCTCAACCTGGGCTCCAAAACCCATGGATTTTTTACCTATACGGTTCTGAATGATTTTTTCAAGCCCATCAAAAGCACCGCCACAGATAAACAGGATATTGGTGGTATCAATCTGGATGAATTCCTGATGAGGATGCTTTCTTCCACCTTGGGGCGGTACCGAGGCAATGGTGCCTTCCAGTATCTTTAAAAGAGCCTGTTGAACGCCTTCACCGCTCACGTCACGTGTAATAGACGGATTGTCAGACTTTCTTGATATCTTGTCAACCTCATCGATATAGATAATACCCTTCTCAGCCCGCTCAATGTCATAATCGGCTGCCTGTATCAGCTTCAAGAGAATATTCTCCACGTCCTCGCCCACATAGCCGGCTTCTGTTAACGAAGTGGCATCTGCAATGGCAAAAGGAACATTGAGAATCTTGGCCAGAGTTTGCGCCAAATAGGTCTTTCCGCACCCGGTAGGTCCCATCATGAGGATATTGCTTTTTTGCAGCTCAAGATCATTCTTGGAGCCTTCATTGCGGATGCGCTTATAGTGATTATATACAGCCACTGCCAGACTGCGCTTTGCTTTGTCCTGGCCTATGACGTATTCATCCAGAATCTTTTTTATCTCATGGGGCTTGGGAATTTCATCAAGTGCTTGCTCTACATGGGCATCCTCGAATTCTTCCTCGATGATTTCAGAGCATAACTCAATGCACTCATTGCAGATATAAACTCCAGGTCCGGCAACTATTCTGTTAACCTGCTCCTGGGTTTTTCCGCAAAATGAGCATTTTACTTGCTTTTTATCGTCATATCGCGCCATACTTAAGTCACCCCACCTTGCGCTCCATCACCTGATCTATCAGGCCATAATCTTTAGCCTCGGCGGCACTCATAAAGTAGTCTCTTTCCACATCTGTTTCTATCTTGGAAAGAGGTTGACCGGTTCTATCGCTAAGAATTTTATTCAATTTATCCTTGATTTTGAGAATCCATTCAGCATGAATCTTAATATCTGTTGCCTGGCCTTTTGCTCCGCCAAGAGGCTGGTGAATCAAAATGGTGCTGTTCGGGAGCGCAAAACGCTTACCCTTGGCACCTGCATTTAGGAGGAATGCTCCCATACTGGCGGCCATACCTATACAGATTGTTGAAACATCACACTTTACATATTGCATGGTATCATAAATAGCAAATCCCGATGTAACGGAACCTCCAGGGCTATTTATGTAGAACTGGATGTCCTTATCAGGGTCTTCGGCTTCCAAAAACAGCATTTGTGCTACGATGAGGCTTGCCGTAACGTCGTTTACCTCATCGCTTAAAAGTATAATTCTATCTTTCAGCAGTCTGGAAAAGATGTCATAGGATCGTTCTCCCCTACTACTTTGTTCAATGACATATGGTACTAATGATGACATATAAAGGCCTCCTTTTCACGTGTTATAAACACATCTTTCTAATAGATTTCCACTTCTTTTAGTATTTTACTCGATTTCCCGAAAGAATTTATGCCTGTGCATTCTCAACCAGCATGGCTACGGTTTTCCTACGCTCGATGGAATTCTTAATATATTCTATATCGTCCTCATGCAAATGTTTCTTCATTTCCTCAACGGACTGGTTATAACGTTTTGCCATCTGCTCAAGCTCTTCATCAAATTCTTCAGGTGTTGCGGCAATGCTTTCGGTCTCAGCGATCTTTTCCAGAATCAACTGAGTTTTTACATCCTGGTAGGCGTTATCTCGATAATCGGCTCTGATCTGACTTTCTTCCGTGCCCATCATCTTAAGATACCCTTCCAGGTTCATGCCTTGGTAGCGAAGCTGCATATCCAGTTGACGCAGCATATCATCCAGGCGTCGGTTGACCAGCACGTCGGGAATTTCACATGTTGCATTTTCCACAGCCTTTTTAATTATTTCATCTTCAAATTTTCTCTTAGCCTGCTCTTGAGCCTGCTGGGTAAGCTTTTCGCGAATATCTTTCTTGTATTCCTCCAAAGTTTCAAATTCACTTACATCAGAAGCAAATTCATCATTGATCTCCGGAAGCTGCTTAAACTTAATGTCATTGATCTTAACCTTAAACACAGCTGCTTTTCCTTTGAGATCTTCACTATGGTAGTCCTCGGGGAAGGTTACATTTACATCCAGTTCGCTGTTTAAGCCTGCCCCTACAAGCTGTTCCTCAAAGCCGGGAATGAAAGTTCCGGAGCCGATAACCAAGGTATAACCGGTAGCAGTGCCGCCCGCAAAGGGAACACCATCCACACTGCCTTCAAAGTCCATATTAACCGTATCGCCTTCCTGTACGGGACGATCTTCAATGGTAATCAGCTTGGCGTTTCTTTCAGCAATCCTTTTAAGCTCTGCTTCAACTTCCTCATCGGAAATAACAACAGTATCTTTTTCGGCTGAGAGCCCTTTGAACTGACCCAGTTCAACCTCAGGCTTAACTGTAACAGTGGCAGTAAAAATGAGGTTCTGGCCATTTCCAATTTGCACGATATCAATCTCCGGACGATCTACAGGCTGCAAGTCATTTTCATCAACAGCTTTGTCATAAGCGTCGGCACAAGCAAAATTAATGGCATCCTCATAAAGAACCTGCTCACCATAATATCTTTCTATCATACTGCGGGGTGCTTTACCTTTTCTAAAACCAGGAATGTTATACCGGGATTTGTTCTTGTTAAAGGCTTTATCCATGCATTCATCGAATACTTTGGCTTCTACCTCGATTTCAAGCTTAACAATGTTTTTTTCAACGTTTTCAATTTTAACGCTCATTGGTTTGTTATCCTCCTAAACTATGTTTGCCTTTATATATAATAAGAACTATTTAATCGGCAAAATCTTTAATGGTGGCTTCCTACAGATAAACCACCCACATAAACCATTTGATTATATCACAGTGCCTAAATGATGCCAATACCATCATTATTTTACCTCAATTTTACCGGATCAAAACCGATAAGATTGCAGGACACCAAATGATAGCGAATGCCGTCCACTTCTTCGTCCTTCCATGATTCATTAGCCTTCCCATGGATATGGCCGTAAATACATGTTTTCACACTATATTCCTTGAGTAGCTTTGCGAATACATTCGGGTTGTGGCCGTTGTCAAAAGGGGGATAATGAAGCATGGCAATGGGCTCACCACCCAACTTGAGGCCTTCCTTTAAAGAGAGCTTGAGCCTCTCCAATTCCCGATTGAATATCTTCTGATCCTCTGGGCCAAATCCCTCATCATCAGGTGATCGCCAGCCTCTTGACCCACAAATGACAGTGTCATCAACCTTATAGGCATTATTGTGAAGAATATTGAGGGTTTTATATCCTTTAAGAGCGAAGTGGGATGAGAACTTATTCATGGTACTCCACCAATAATCGTGGTTACCCTTGGATAAAATTTTCTTTCCCGGCAGGGCCTCAATAAAGGCAAGATCCAGGTCAGCTTCGTCCAGGCTGATACCCCAGGAGATATCCCCAGGTATGAGAACAACATCCCCGCTCCCGATGCTTTTAAGCCAATTTTCCTTGATACGCCCGGCGTGGTTCTCCCAGTTATTACCGAATACATCCATGGGTTTATCGGTTCCAAAAGAGAGATGAAGATCTGAAATTGCGAATATGGCCATCCCTAACTCCTTTACTCGGAATCGGTCTTGGGATTTACCAGTGCGAATCGAATGGTGCCTTCGGCGGCTATAGTTCCGTCTACTGTGGCTTTAACCGCTACTTTTCCCATGCCCCGTCTAAAAGCCAGGAACTCAGCCTCAAGTAGGAGTACATCGCCCGGTATAACCTGGCGCCTGATTTTCATATCCTCAATACCTGTGAAAAGCCCCAATTTCCCTTTGTTTTCCTCCAGCAACAAACCTCCTGCACAGGCGCATTGAGCCAACGCCTCCACAATCAAGACCCCCGGCATAATGGGGCTATCAGGGAAATGCCCCTGAAAATAGGGCTCATTGAAGGTTACATTTTTAATACCTGCCACCTTCATCCCCGGTTCGATCTGGGTGGCTCCCTCACGGGGAAGCAGTATAAGCTTATCCAGCATGAGCATGGGGTAACGATGGGGTAGTAGCTTTTGGATCTCTATGGCACTGAGTTCCTTTTTTTCCGATTCCACTTTCATTCCTCCTTTAGTCCTGATCCCAGTTGTGCCAAATATTTTGAACGTCATCAAGGCCTTCAAGTCGGTCAATGAGTTTTTCCATATTTTCAGCAGCCCCGGGATCAGTAAGCTTTATAAAGCTCTGAGGCACCATGGTAACATCCGCCGATAAAAACTCCAGCCCTGCTTTTTCAAGGGCCTCACGGACAGTGGTAAAATCATCAGCCTCAGTAAGTATTTCAAAGTATTCATCTTCCACCAGAAAATCTGATGCTCCGGCATCAAGAGCAGTTATCATCATTTCGTCCTCGTCCATATCCGACCCTTTTTCAATGATGATCTGACCCTTTCTATCAAACATAAACGACACACAACCTGTAGTTCCCATATTCCCGCCGTACTTGTCAAAAAGGTGGCGCACATCTCCGGCCGTTCTGTTGCGATTGTCGGTCAAGGATTCCACAATAACGGCAACTCCGTTAGGTCCATAGCCCTCATAACCAATGACCTCATAGTTTGTGTCGTCGCCTCCCCCGGCTGCTTTTTTAATGCTCCGCTGGATGGAATCATTGGGCATATTATTGGCCTTTGCCTTTGCAATAACATCTCTGAGTCTTGAATTCGACATGGGATCCGCCCCGCCGCTTTTAACAGCAATGGCTATTTCCCGCCCAAGCTTGGTAAACATGGCTCCCTTCTGGGAGTCGGACTTTTCTTTTCTGTGTTTGATATTGGCCCATTTAGAATGACCTGACATAAATTAGCACCCCTTAATCATTTTTATCCATTTAGAAGGCATCCTCCAGCACTTTACCTGACATATAGAGCCGAATACTCTTGTCGCCTATAACCTCTAGCCTTGAAATACCTCCGGTGATATCAAGAATTTGTTTTTCAAGAAATTCAAGCCGGTCCTTCGGGGTATAGACCGTAAAGGTCACTTCATCGGTGTAGTCGGTATTGCCCAGAATAAAACCCTCATTCATAAGCATATTCTGCATTCTCCCGGACAGATGATATTCTATCGGGATTTTAATTTCAAGGCAAGGCTTTACCCAAATCTCACCTGCATTTTCGAGACTCCCGGCACAAGCCTTGCCATAAGCCCTGATTAAGCCACCTGCTCCAAGCAGGGTTCCCCCAAAATAGCGGGTCACCACGACTACCACATTTTGAAGCTCTCTCTTTCGAATGACCTCCAATATAGGCAATCCTGCTGTCCCCTGCGGCTCTCCGTCATCGCTGTAACGTTGATAGAGTGCATCTGATTTTACCGAGTATGCATAGCAGTTGTGTGTGGCATCCCAGCATGATGTTTTAAGAGCTTGGATGAACAAGATGGCTTCTTCTTCACTCTTGATAGGCTTTGCACGCCCGATGAACCGTGAGCGTTTTTCCTCAAAGAGATAATACCCTTCTTGCTTTATTGTTCTGTAGCTTTTCAAATTATCTCCCCATTTAAGTAAAACATACGAAACAAGGATGACCTAGGTCATCCTTCATTTTATCAGATTTTTATCTATTAATTCAACAATCTCAGTTTCCTGATATTACCCAGCTTTGATGAGATCAGACAATGGAGCTTCTTCCTGTTTTCTCACACAGCTTTTTATAGGATTGCATGACCAGCGATTTATCCTGACTGTAGGTAACCATTTCAAGAGCTTCAGGAATAGGAAAGAAGCCACCTTTTGTGTATTTTTCAGTTTCTGTGATCTCATACACATCTTTATCGGCTTGCATAATATACCAGGCTATACGATTGCATACCGGCATCTGTCTTGTTACTGAATAAAATTCATAGTAGGTTCTGCCGGCCTGCTCGATAATTTTACCTTTAATTCCGGTTTCTTCAAATACTCTTCTTATAGCAGCATCCTGAGGATTTTCTCCGTTTTTTATCAATCCCTTTGGCATGACCCACTCACTTTTCTCATTCAACAAGAGAAAGAGTTTATCGTCAAAGAATATCACACCTCCGGCACAATCCCTTAAAAGCAATTCCTTCACCCTTCCAATCCTATTAACTTTTTTTCAGCACAAAAAAAGGCACTGTCTATGTATGTATAAATAATTCCTAAACTCGTGCCCCCAGCTCATATAAGATGAACTGATCAGTAGCTATATCATAAAGGAGGAACAAGATAATCATTGGTACGATAATTAATGTATACCATAAAAAAACCTTGTCTAAACATTTTTTAATATTTTTCTTTATTGATTTTCATCCAGTTAATCTGCTGTTCGTTTTTGCTTTCCAGAGACACCGTATGAGCGTAGGACTTATCATAACAATCCGACAAATACTTTGTGGAGTAGCGGTCAATGACCTTTATATCCTGCATAGTAAGGTACAGGTTATTTTTGCTCTTCATTGTCAGGCCCTCCACGCACATCACCGGTTTTGTTTACATTTATATGCACGGGCCAGCTTGAATAGTCTGGATAAAAAAGGCGCAGGAGTTTCTTAGTCCTCCTAGCGCCCTTTCCATCCTAATCAATGTTATTTTACTCCGGTTCAATTAAACCGTAGCGACCGTCCTTCCTTTTATAGACCACATTGACGGTTTCTGTTTCCGAGTTGATGAATACGAAGAAACTATGGGAAAGAAGGTCCATCTGCAGAATGGCTTCTTCTACATTCATGGGCTTCAATGGAAACCTCTTGGTCTTTACTACTTCATAATCATTATCCTCGTCGATTTCCTCAATGATGTCAAAATTCTCAGGTACCATAGCTTCCTGATGAATTTTTTTACCGAGCTTTGTCTTGTGCTTCCTAATCTGACGTTCGAGCTTTTCAACAACCATATCCATGGCTGCATACATATCTGTGCTGCGTTCTTCCGCACGGATAATTGTGCCGTTTGAATGGATCGCAACTTCAAAAATAAACCGGTCTTTCTCAACTTTGAATGTTAGTATGGCTTCTGCATCCGGCCTAAAGAATTTTTCGAATTTGCCGATTTTTTTCTCGGCTTTTTCCTGCATAGCCGGTGTAACACTAACCTGTTTGCCTTTAATGATGTATTTCATTTAAACAACCCCTTTCTATTTAAGAACCTTAGGTTTGTACTTTGATATTACCCAGATTAATCCTCTTTAAATCAGTAAAAGTTATCCACAAACCTCACAAAACATCATCCACAACCAGGCGTTATTTGTGGATAAGTCTGTGGATACTGTGGATAACCTCACTATAGGAGTGTTTAAATAGCTGTAAACAGAGGGCAGGGGATTTTCCCCTGCCCTCATCCTTCTTCCGGGTCGAGCCTTGTGGTGCGATACCGCACACGCCTATTACTTCATGCCTTCTGCTTCATTATTCTGTGCGGATTTCTGAGTTGTCTTCTGCTGCTGCGTTTTTCCGCCCATGGCCGTTGAAGAATCTGTAAAACTGGACTCGTCAATAGGTGTTGACTCTTTTCTCGGTTTTTCCTTATTCATAATATCCACCTCCGTCAACCTGTATTATTTCCTGACATCACCCAATTATTCATGAACTTTGGCTTTTGGGAGCACTATCATTTTCTGATAAACATCTGAACATATACATTCCCATATTTATTGCTTTTAGCGATTCCGATACCCGTATAATTGTAATTACCGTTCATGATATTATTGCGATGTCCTTCCGATTTCATCCATGAACTCACTGCACCTTGTACGGTTGAGTTGCCTGCGATGTTTTCTGCAGCAGCTTTAAAGGTTATACCAAACTGCCTCATCATATCAAAAGGTGATCCATAGGTGGGTGAATAGTGTGAGAAATAGTTGTTCTGAGACATATCATTAGCCTTTGTTCGCGCCACTTTCATAAGCTCAGCATCAGCCTGGAGAGGCGACAGGTTCGCATTGGCTCTTTCTTTGTTGATCAGGTCCAGAAGAAGCTTTTCATCCTGGGATAATTCCCCGGTCTTCTGTGGGGCCTGTCCGGATGGAGCAGGTGTTGTCGCAGCCGGTGGAGTTGCTGTAGGAGCCTTGGCGGTATTCTTCATATTGGTAGCATCGGTCAGATAAGCCTTGGCCACGCAACCGACCTTCCCGGTATCCGGATCAAAAACAGCATACCAATCCCCGATCTGAGCCAAAACATTAACCCACTTATGTTTCTTGAACACACCAATGATGTCATTCTGCATTGAAGGACCATTACGAAGATTTAATTCGTTCGCTGTCACCACACCACTGATGAAGCCGACTTTTTCAAAGGTCTGCGCTGCTTCAGCTTTAAGTGATCCACTGCCTGTAAAACTGGTCATGGTCAGTGCAAAGAAAACCACCAGTGACGCAGCCAAAATACGTCTTTTCATACTCTCCCTCCATGTCTTAAAATTATTTCGCTGTTAGTATTCTCGTTTTTTCAGCAATTATTTGGGGTTTACACAAAAACGACAATTAAAAAAGCAACAATCCCAAAAAGTATTGTTGCCATTTACCTATAAAATATAATTTACTGTATAAAAACTTAATGAGTTTTTTCTCATATGTCGGCTGATGCTATCAATCCCCGGGCATCAAATTCAAAAGACCTAAAAGCTCACTCTTTGAAAAATGATAATGGATATTGCAGAAATGGCATTGGAGCTCTGCGCCCTTCTCATCTTCGGCAATTTCCATCAAGTCTTTTTCCCCAAGGCTTAAAAGGTTTCTTTCCATACGTTCCCTGGAACAGTTGCATTGGTATTCAACCGGGCAATTATCGAATATCTCCACCGATTCATCAGGAACAACAAGCTTAATGATATCTTCAGGCGTTTTCCCTTCATGTATAAGGGTTGTAATAGGCCTGAGATTGGAAAGACTTCTCTCCACCGTTTCAATGACCTCTTCGCCGGCATCAGGAAGAAGCTGTATAAATAAGCCACCAGCAGCCTGGACTTTCCCGCCGGCCCCAATGAGAACACCGAGATTCATGACAGTTGGTGTCTGCTCCGAATAAGCATAGTAATATGTCAAGTCCTCGGCAATTTCTCCCGAAACCAATTCCACATAGCCAATATAGGGCTCCTTGAGCCCGAGGTCCTTGATAACATTCAAATAGCCCGAACCCACTGCGCTCTTTATATCAAATTTCCCCATATCGTTTAGAGGAACATCGAAAAATGGGTTGTATACATAACCGCGAACGCCAGCTTTGCTATCGGTAACAGCCACAATTCCTCCTATGGGCCCATCACCTTTAATTTGGATAGTTATGGTGTTATCCTCACCCTTTAAGGTTTGACTCATGAGAGCAGCTCCCGTAAGAACTCTTCCTAGAGCCACTGTCGGTGTGGGATTCATATCATGAGTCATGCGTGCTTTCTCAACAGTAGCTGTGGTGACAGCGACAAAAATGCGAATTTGGCCTGAATGGGCCATGGCCTTGGCTATATAGTCCTGCATGGACAAAAATCACTCCTTTTCATAAGTACAGGCAATGCCTGTAGTGTAGCTTAAGTCGGGGAAAAGGTCTTCTATGGCTTCGTTTCTAAAAATTCTTGAAAACAGGGTATTAATATGGATGGCGGCTGTGTCTGCAACAACGTCCAAGAGCTCATCAACGGACGACGTATGGGTCTCACCTTCAATGAAAGGGTTCACCCAGGTTCTCTTCTTTCTGTTGGCCCAATCAATGGTGGCATCACAAGCTGTCGGATACGGGAATTTTGGGGGCTTTATGCCTCCACCCGTAAAGCTGTCCAGCCAATTTATCAATGCTTTCTTCCATCCCTTCGGGTCAAAGAGCAGATCATGGCCGCGATAAAAACCTGATAATATCTTATTAAGCTCCTTTTGATCAGCTTCTATACCATAGAGCTCATCAAAGGCTTCGGCCAGAAAGGAAGCAACACCCGAAGGCCAATGAGGGCCAATATCTACAAGCTTTCGTGTTTTGACCTTGTAGGCTGGAGTCCTTTTTACTTCCTTCCAGAGAATAACATCCAAAGCCATTTCCACCTGCTGGTGGGTCACTTTTCGTGGAGTTCCGTCCATTCCCCATATCCATTGGTCTGTAGCCCAGTAGACATAGGGATGAAGCATCCGATCCAATGTGAAATGGCAGATAAATCCGCAAAGGTATATGGCTAGATCCATCCAGTTTTTATCGTATGACACATTTTGGAGTTTTCGAAAGCCATATTGTAAAAATGCGCCTGTCTTCTGTCTGTGCATTACATCGCCGAGACCTTTTAATAGCCCTTTTCCCGAGCCTGGAAAGCAGTTATAAAAAAACAGAGGATCCGGACCTTGAGCACCAAGATGATAAAGAGAGCGTTTTTTTGTAACGCTCTCTAATATTCTCCTACTTTCAAGTCGGTCCAAAACAGCATCAGCTAAAAGAATATGGGTTAAAAAATCAGCCATCGGTGTTCCCCCATATGGTCAATCCAAAGAAAATTCTCTAGGCCTTACATCGGTTAGCCCAAAATGATACAAAAGTGCTTCAACAATACGCTGGGACGCTCTGCCATCCCCATACGGGTTAACCGCTTTTGCCATTTTCTCATAAACCGCAGTGTTGTCCAAAAGATGTCTTGCCTCATTATAAATGGTTTCACTGTCGGTACCGACAAGCTTGACTGTTCCAGCCTTTATGGCCTCTGGTCTCTCAGTTTCATTTCTTAATACCAAAACCGGTTTTCCCAAAGAAGGCGCCTCTTCCTGAAGACCTCCTGAATCGGTCATGACCAGAGTCGAACGGGCCATGAGATTATGCATGTCCTGAACATTCAGCGGCTCAATGAGGTGGATGCGTCTGTGATTGCCCAGGATTCTTGAGGCAGCTTCCCTGACCAAAGGATTCAAATGCATGGGATAGATCATTTCAATATCGGCTAGATCTTCCACAAGTCTGCGAAGCGCAGTGAAAATATTTTCAAAGGGCTCTCCCAGATTTTCGCGCCTATGGGCGGTAACCAAAATAACCCGTTTGTTATCAAAGCTATAATTCTTTAAGTAGCTGTCTTTAAAGGAATAGTCAGGTACAACGGTGGATGACAAGGCATCAATGACAGTATTGCCCGTAATATGAATGCTGTCCTTTGAAACATTCTCCTTTAAAAGGTTTTCACGGTTGGCAACAGTCGGGGCAAAATGCAAATCCGCTATGACCCCTGTGAGTCTGCGATTCATTTCCTCTGGATAAGGTGAATACTTGTCGTAAGTTCTTAAGCCTGCTTCCACATGTCCCACCTTGATTTTGGCGTAGAAAGCGGCAAGAGAAGC
Organism: Bacillota bacterium; assembly: GCA_023443745.1. Classification (GTDB taxonomy): domain Bacteria; phylum Bacillota; class Clostridia; order DSM-8532; family DSM-8532; genus DTU059. Next base: position 99,329 of record JAEZTB010000070.1, on the reverse strand, counting down.
TGCCATCGTTGTGGTGGTATCACCATGAACCAAAACTATATCAGGCTTTGCTTCCGAGAAAACCGTATAAAGCCCTTCTATTGCACGGGATGTGACATCAATAAGGGTCTGCCTGTCCTGCATGATATTAAGATCATAATCCGGATGGATGTGAAAAATCTCCAGAACCTGATCAAGCATCTGACGATGCTGGGCAGTGACACACACCTTGGAATCTATGCTCTCACAGTTTTCAAGAGCTTTAACCAAGGTCGCCATTTTAATGGCTTCTGGCCGGGTGCCGAAAACTGTCATTACTTTTATGCGATTCATGTATAATCTCCTATTTATTCTTGTCCGATGCATCGTGTTTCACTTTAGGAGAATTATCTTCCTTTTTGTCTCCCGAAGCGGCTTCCAACTGAGCATCCTCAATTTCTGAAGCTTCTACAGCATCTTTATGCCTGATCCTCTTTTCCTCATCAGGAATCTCATTGAGATCTCTGAGATTGCGGGCACCGCCTATACCGAACATGACCAGGATGATAAGCAGTATCAGTGAAGGCAGCAGGCCTTTATCCACCAAAGCGATGGACAGAAGACCCAAACCGGCGCTTACAATATAGAGAATGATAACAGACATACGGTGGCTTATGCCCATATCCAACAGCCGGTGGTGCAAGTGACCTCTATCAGCCTCTCCTATGGGCCTGCCGTTTATGATTCGCCTGAGGATGGCAAAAATCGTATCGAAGATGGGGAGCCCCAGCACCAGAATAGGTATAGCAAGGGCAAGAGCCGTGACCGATTTCAGGGTTCCCGCGATGGACAAAACGGCTAAAACAAAACCTAAAAAAGTCGAGCCGGTATCACCCATAAATATCTTTGCGGGATTAAAATTGTAGGGAAGAAATCCAAAAATAGCTCCTACCAAGGAAACTGCAATAATGGCAATATCGTCCTGGCTGCGTATAACCGCCACAATATAAAGGGAAAGGGCAGCAATACCGGAAACACCTGCGGCCAATCCATCCAAACCGTCAATAAGGTTAATGGCATTGGTCATACCTACAATCCAAATGATGGAGATAACAAAGGCCAGAATGTCTTCAAGGACAAACATCATACTCGAGTTCATCGCAACCGACGCCTGAAAGGGCTTTGATATGGCTACGATTCGAGTTCCGGTAGCAACCACGCAAGTGGCGGCTACAAGCTGAATGGGAAATTTGACTCTGGCTCTTAAAGGGTGGATGTCGTCGACAATTCCGAGGGTTATAATGATAAAAATGCCAGCGAGAAGACCTAGAGTTTTGGGTTGAGATAAATAGGACATAAAAACGCTGAAGTCTTTAGTGGCAAAGCTATAAAACACTGCAAGGGAGAAGCCTACAATGATAGCAAGTCCACCCATCAAGGCCATAGGTTTTTTATGGACGCGCCGACTGTCTTTTGGAACATTAACAGCGCCTGAACGAAAGGCAAGCCTTCTTGCTATAGGAGTGGCAAAGAAAGCCACGATTAAGGCCATAGCAAAAGCTACCAAATGATGAAATTCAATGACGATCATATTTACACCTCTGTTAATTAACAAAAAGCCTATAGGTCGGGGGATTCATATTTCTGCACACTAACTCCCGCTTCCTTTAAAAGCTCCAGAGCAAGATCATCCGGATAGTCCCCTTTAAATATAATTTTTGTAATTCCTGCATTAATAGCAAGTTTCGCACAAAGTACGCAGGGCTGGGTAGTCACATAAAGAACACTGTCTTTAACGCTTGTACCTGAATAAGCAGCCTGGGCAATGGCATTTTGTTCGGCATGTGTTGCTCTGCAAATTTCATGACGCTGGCCGGACGGCACTTTAAGCTGTTCACGAATGCAGCCTACTTCCAGACAATGATTACAGCCCACAGGTGCCCCATTATAACCCGAGGCTAAAATGCGCTTATCCTTGACAATCAAGGCACCAACCTGTCTTCTCAGACAGGTAGAGCGTGTTTTAACCAGTTCCACAATACTCATGAAATATTCATCCCAGGAAGGACGCATATAATAACCCTCCGTCACTTTGTTCCAAACAGCCTGTCACCGGCATCACCAAGTCCAGGAACAATATAGCCTATGTCGTTTAAGCATTCGTCAACGGCAGCACAGTAGATGCCTACATCCGGATGTTCGCGGTTAAGGCGCTCCACACCTTGCTTTGAAGCAATAAGGCATACAAATTTAATACTCTTTGCTCCATAGTTTTTCATGAATTTTACGGCATCACAGGCTGAACCGCCGGTTGCCAGCATGGGATCAAGTACAATCACATCGCGGTCACATATGTCTTCAGGCAGTTTGCAGTAATATTCTACGGGTTCTAAAGTGTCATGATCCCGATAAAGACCTATATGTCCTACTCTGGCCATGGGAACCAGCTTTAAAAATCCGTCCACCATGCCGAGTCCTGCTCTTAATATGGGTACGAAAGCCAGCTTCTTGCCTGAGATGATCTTGGTTTTTGCAAGACCAATTGGCGTCTCAATTTCAACCTCTTTTAGAGGAATATCCCTTGTGACCTCATAGCCCATCAGCATGGAAATCTCGGAAACCAATTCACGAAATTCCTTACTGCTTGTGTTTTTATCCCGAAGAAGTGAAACCTTGTGTTGAATAAGTGGATGATCAAAAACAAAAACTCCGCTCATATTAAAGCCCTCCCAGTCTTTTGTCTATTTTAAGTATTGATTTTCAATTTCAGTAATAAGGTCGATACGTCTCTGATGCCTGGACTCGTTGGAAAACGTAGTTCCCAGCCATGTATCAACAATGGCGTGTGCCAGCTTTTCTCCTGTCACAAAGCTTCCAAGCGCCAAAACATTGGTATCGTTATGTTCACGTGTCAGCTTTGCGGATAAGAGATCGCCGCATAGAGCCGCTCTTATGCCCCGGACCTTGTTGGCCGCGATTGAAATACCTATACCGGTTGAACACACCAGAATACCTTTTTCGCACTCTCCTTTACTGACTGAAAGCGCAGCTTTCAAAGCAAAAGCGGGATAATCCACCGAATCTTCATTATAGGTTCCAAAATCCTTAATTTCATAGCCCTGCTCTGTCAAATGGGCTTTAATACTCTCTTTTAGCTTAAATCCACCATGGTCGCTTCCTAATGCAATGGTCAATGCTGTCTCCCCCTCTCTTTTCTAAATAGATTTTATAGTAATCATCCCTCATTGTCAAAATGGATTTCTACCAATCCGCTTTATCCAGAATATCCAAAAGGAGCGATTCTATTTCATAAGCACATTCCTTGTAGGTATCAAAATCCTGACCATAGGGATCAGGAATATCACCATCTTTTCCCTCCTGGGCGAACCCCTTCAGGGTATAAACCTTATCAGCAGCCTCAGGATAGAGTTCAAGAATCATCTCCCTGTGGTGACCTGTCATGGTAAGAATCAAATAGGCCTCCCTGATATCTTTCTCATCAAGAACCCTGGCCCTGTGAGATCTCAAGTTGGTATCAAATTCTTCCTGCATGACCTCAATAGCTTCAAGGCTCGCAGGATCACCCTCAAAGGCATATATTCCGGCTGATGATACCAGGAGCTCTTTTTTCAAGTCCTCTCTTCCCTCAATAAGGCTTTGGAAAATAGCCTCAGCCATGGGGCTTCTGCAGGTATTGCCTGTACATACGAACATAACCTTTTTCTGCATGTCATTAATCCTTTCATACCTCTATGATTTTTCCTGAGGATGCTTTCTTCAGGCGATTCATCACAGCCTGCCCAATTTCATGCTCACGAAAGGTTTCAGAGTAAATTATACCCACTTTCGTCTCATCAAATTTCCTGAGTGTATGATAAAGTCCGGCGGCTACCTCTTCCAGATGATCCAAAGACCCAGCCGGTATAACCACATCCGCATTATAGCGGTGTGCATTTTCCGAGCAGGTCAGAACTCCTACTAAAAGGCCTTCATTCCGACGCTCTTTGGTCAGGGTATTAATTTTATCTATGACCTTTTCGTTATCACCTTTAACTAAAATCATTTCAGCCATAGGAGAATAGTGCCGGTATTTCATACCCGGAGATCGAGGCTTGACATCCCCCTTAACTTCCAGTACGGGATCAGCTTCAACCTTACCCACTACCTTTTCCAGCATCTCCTGCGTAACACCACCGGGCCTTAGGATTACAGGGATCTCGGAGGTTATGTCCAGCACTGTGGATTCCACGCCGACGGTACAGGAGCCGCCGTCTATAATATAGGCTATACGGCCCGAAAGATCCTCTGCCACATGCTCTGCACAGGTAGGACTGGGCCGCCCTGAAAGATTGGCACTTGGAGCTGCAACGGGTACGCCTGATCTTTCAATGAGCTTAAGTGCAATGGGGTTTTTAGGCATGCGAATGGCCACCGTATCAAGTCCCGCGGTAATAATATCCGGAATCTTTAGGGATCTTTTAAAAACCAGAGTCAGAGGTCCGGGCCAGAATGCATCCATCAATGATTTTGCCAGAGGAGGAACCTCTTTCACCAGCCCATTAAGCTGAGATATGTCAGCGATGTGTACGATCAGCGGATTATCAGAGGGTCTGCCCTTTGCTTCGAATATATTTTTAACGGCAACTGGATTTAAGGCATCAGCCCCCAGACCGTATACAGTTTCTGTCGGGAAGGCAACCAATTGCCCCTGGCTCAATGCCAGAGCGGCATCTATAAGAGCTCGGTCATCTCCGGCATCAACGATTTGAGTTTTCATGAAGAGTCCACCTTTGAAAATTTGTCTTGTATCAGCACTGTATTATAACAGAAAAAAGACAAAAAATTAAGGGGTAGTCATTTTTTTCTACCCCTTCTTATCCTGTTTTTCACTATATTGGATACCCTTGCCCTGTGAAGTTTTTTGCTCGCTTTGATTATAAAAAGCGCTTTTCGGGCCGGCACCCGATTCATTGCGTCGCATGGCCAGACCTTCTTTAAAGCATCCTTCACAAAACCGCCCGCTATTTAATGGTTTTCCACAAAGCTCGCATCTTATAAAGCCCTTGTTGTCACCGACAATTTCCAGCCTGTCTTCCTTTAAATACCGCCTAATAGATTTGAGTGAGACATTCAATTCACTCATGACCTCGTTGGAGCTTGCGCCGGGATGACTGGAAAGGTATTCCTTAATTCTTGAAAATTCATTTTCTTCGACAGGGAAACAAACCGGACAAACTTCCTCAAATGCGACTTTTTCGAAAAAGCGATGACATCTGACACATTCGCAGTTAGCCATTGTACCTCCATCCCGTTGTCATTCCTTAAGGGGGCAAATAACTTTTGCTCCTACTTTTTCTTGTCAAAATAGTAGGACGGAATTTCATTTTGTACCGGATAATAGGCCCCCGTCACTCGTTTAAAAGCGTTTGAATGATCTATTTTTTCCTTTGTTTCCTTTAGCTCGGTTTTCACCAGAGCTGTGTTTTCTTCATCAAGAGATTTTATCTCCGAAAGGATTTGATGAATCTTTACCACCATTTCTTTGAGTTCTACCGTACCCGGTATTTTATACCGATGTAAATTTTCAAAGGACCTCAAAGAAAGAAGGCTTTTGAGCCTTGTGGCTAATTCCAAAAACTGTGCGTCCAGCTTGTCCACAGCGTCCATTCTAAGCTGCTTCCCGTCTATGAGGGAATCTATCTCTTCAAACCGGCCCGATTGTATCATTTCCTTTTGATTCCGGGTAAAAAGCAGAAGCTCTTCCATCAGGGCAAGCTTTTTGGTGCTGATTTCATTCAATTTCTGAATGCATTTATTTGCTTCCATGGTTTCTCCCTACTACACCGGGGCAATTTCAGGCTTTCTTGCCGGATGCTTGGCTATTTTCATGGCGTGCTCCCAGGTATCACGAAGATCCTTGGCAAAACCTAAAACTTCCTCCAGGATATCCTTATCCTTTGCAAGATTGGCGTCAACCAGCCGATCAAGCATGTACCCGTAGACGGAGCTCAGGTTTTTGGACAGCTCATAGCGCATATCCAGCGTTTCTATGAATTCTGCTATGATATCCTGGGCACGGATGATATTGTTATGGGCATCCTGCATATTATGCTTTTCAATGCTGTCGATACCCCGCATAATGAACTTGACAAGACCGTTGTACAGCATTAATGTCAGTTCTTCCGGGCTTGCGGTATTGATGGAATTCTCCTTATATTGGTTATAGGCATTGTAAGCGATCATTGTCATTTATTCCCCCGTTAGAGCCTGTTAATATCTCATTGCACTATAAGCAAATTACTGGCCGCCGAATTGACTTGAAAGCCATGCGCTCTGCTGGTTCATCCGGCTAAGCATGGACTCCATTCTGGTAAATTTCATATAGTAATTTTCTTCTTTCTTCGTGAGCCGATCGATCATTGTGTCAATTCGGTCGTCAATATCCTCCAGTTCTTTATATATCAGGTTTTCGACATTGGACGTATCTCCTTCAATTCCGGCCTTTTCCAGCAGAAAACCCTTTTTCCCATCGGCGTTTCTAACGGTTGATACATTATCCTCAATAATATCGGATAACCTCTGGAAAACCCCCGACCTTGAATATCGATCCGTTCTTTGCTCGTTGGTTAAATTTCTGGTGTATCTTGGATTATCAGGGGATACCCCGTTCAGTAATGCAATCACCTCGTCCGGTTTGTTCAACAGGGCTTCCTTCAGCTTGTCTTCCTTTAAATACAGCTTTCCGTTTTCATACCACTCCCCTGATTCAATACCGATATCCTTCATGGACAAGCCTGAGCCTTCAACCTTCTCGTAAAGAGCCTTGCGCATGGAAAGGGTAATTTTCTCAAGAATGCTGTCGCTACGTAAGAGCCCTTCCTTCGCTTTCTCTTCCCAATTCTCAATGTCCTTTTCCTTCATTGCATCCTTTTGTTCATCAGTGAGAGGTGCGAATTTACGGTTGTATTTTTCAGTCGTTGTGCTGTTGAGGCTTTCAATTAATTTATTATACTCCTCCACAAAGCTCTTGATATTGTTTATAACCGATTCGGTATCCTGCCCTATTGTGACGGTCTCACCCTCAGAAGCCGGGTCGTGGGCTTTATTAAGGGTATAGGTGACGCCGCTTATCGTAAAACTATTAGAACTTCTGACCAAGGTCTCGGTTCCGTTCAAGACTATTATGGCATCCTTCCCTTCGGTGATGCTGCCTAGCTTCAAGGCGGCCAGGAAATTTGAATCGGATTCGGAGAGCACGAGGTTATCCCCCTCGCCTGTCTGTTTTGCTGCAAGGGTGATTTTGTCGGTTACTTCATCATAGCTGATAAAGGCTTTTGCGTCCGCATCGCTGTTTATTTTGTTAAAAACCTGTCCCAGCGTGTCGGTTTTTTTTGCAGTAATGGTTTTTCCATTGATGGAAAATTTCACAGTGTCTTCCGAAGTAAATGTCAAGGTTGGATTCAAAGAATTCGCCAGGGATTCCAGTGTACTGTTCAGAGATATACGGTTTGAGGCTCCGGATGTAAGGCCTAAATCAGCCAGACCCACCTTACCATCTTCAGCGATGTCAGGCCCGTAGAGCGTGAACTTTGTGGCGCCGTTAGCCGTATCAATGGACAATTCATTGGAGCCCGAATCGTAATTCACAATAAATTTAGACTGGCCGGAGCCGGTTTTGCCAAAGGCGGCATCAAGGGAGTCTTGAAGCTCCTGGGCAAGGTTTGCCTCCGTTATATTGCCCAGCGTTATTTCCCTGCTTGTGCCGTCCAGATTGACGGTGAGCTTTCGGCCTGCCAAATCGGCCAGCTTTGCCTCATCCACCGTTCCGGTGACAGCTTTGCTCACCTTCCCGGAACTGACGGTTGTATCGGCGGTGGCTAATTGTTCGACTTTGATTTTTTGGGTTCCGGCTTTGGCATCGGCGTTGGCACTGACTGTCACATAAGTGCTGTTGCTGGTTTTAGCCGTCATTGCCTTAATGGAGCTAGCCGAGAGCATATAGGAGGAGCGGTTGACCATGTCAAAAAACTTGCTCTTAAAGCCAATCAAGGAGCTGCTTACTTCCCTATAGGCTGCCTGTTTCCACTCCACAAGGGTCCTTTTCTGCTTCAGCTTGTCAAGAGGGATCCTTTCGGCTTTCATAAGCTCGCTTATCGTTGTTTCGGTATCGAACCCCGATAGACCTGTCATTCTCATTTTTGACGTAAAACTATTTATTCGATTCATACCATTACCTTCTTTCGTCCACCAATAATCCTGCCATTTCCAGCATGCTGGCGAACATATCCAGCATTTTTTCAGGCGGTATTTCTCTTATTACCTCTTTTGTTTCCGAATCTATAATTTTAACCATTATTTTATTGGTTCTTTCGTGAATTCTGAATTCCAAGGAGCTCCCATGAAACCGCATGGCATCGTTGGCCTTGCTTACAGCTTTTTTAACAAAGTCCTCGCTGACCCTTCCAGGACTATTTTCATGCTCGCCGGAAGGCGTGGTAACGGGTTTAAAGGTTACATCATTCTTTTCTTGAGGCGGTGCTAAACCTACCCCGGTCCGAATTGCCGCATCCATGCTTTCAATTCTCATAGCAGATCCCTCCTTGAATCATTTGGAATATATCTGATGATAATATCGGCAAATACCGGCCACTGTTTAAATAATTTTTGATTAATAGGTATTATTCCAGTTCAACCTTCATCTGTCCGATATCCGGATCTCCGGGGAGGATTTCTTCAAAGCTCCGGATGATCTCCCTTGCTTCTTGAAACATTTTCTGGTCCATCAGCTGCCTGAGGTTTTTCTTGACGATTTGTGCATAGGCTGCCATTTCAGCGCTGACCGGCGGCTTTTCAACAGGCATTTGGCCGGTGATTCTCTTTAATAGAAGCTCAATACGCTTTTTCATCTCCGGATAGACTTTTAGCGCCTGCTTCAGATTCCTGACATATGCCGCCGGATCCGAGGATTCAAGCTCCCGGGCCAGCCCCATATACATAAAAAACGCGTCCTCACGGCTCTTTAAAAGATGGGTGTTATCGCTTGTTAAAATACTTTCGTGGTAGATTTGCCGGATATAGGCTATACCATCCCCGACATAGCGGTTCCATACCGCTTCATAGTGTTGATCTTCTAACGAATCCCCAAGCAGCAGCTTCCGCTCCATGATTTTGACAATTCGGAGCTCTTCTAAACTGTAATTGTCCCCGCCCTGCAGATAGTCGTAATAAATCTCGGGAAGGTCGCTGCATTTCATATCGAGATATTGGAAAAACTGTTCCAGGTTTTCCTCGTAAATATGTAAATCGATAAAATCGAGGGACTGCTTTTTTTTGATAATAAAGTAGAAAACATCTCCGTAATAGCTGTCCAAATCGTTCAGGGGCAGCTTCCCAAGAGCCTCCAACACACCCACATCAACCATTGCGGAGTCTCCTAAGAGGCGGATCCTGTTGAGGAGGCCGTATTCCGTTGCTTCATCCCTAAAAAGGCGAGCGATGGCTTCCCGTTCGGCCTTGTGTCTCAGCAGTTGCTCTTCAAGAACCCTATAAAAATGGTTGCTCAACCTTTGCTCATCTGCCGTCTTGAATTTTTCACAGAATTCCTTCAAAAAATCGTAATTCTGCAAATCCAGCGCAAGCTTAATGCCATGTGCGGCTGCCTGTTTCAACCAATAAGCGGATTTGATCTCCCGGATGGCTTCCATCGCTTCCGCATTCCGGCCCTCTTCTTTGTATAAAATAGATAGATCAAGCCAGGCCTCTTCCCTGTTGGTCAGCGTATGGTAAGCTATCCTGACGTCCTTTCCACCATTTTTATCGTAAAGCTCGGCGTGCTCCATATATTTCCGATAGCTTTCAATGGCCTTCTCTGTTTGTTTGGTCAGGGCTTGAGCCTTTGCCGTATAAAACCATAAGTCGACAAACTCTTCATCCTTAGTTAGCCATTCCTGTGCGATTTCTATGGATTTCCGCGGCTGTTCGTTCATCAGATAAAGATAGGAAAGATTTTGATAGACATAAGGATATTCCCTATCATTCAGCTCATTCCGCTTTTGTTCCTTTATGATTTCATAAGCCTTCACACCCGGTGAGAGAGCCGTCTTTCTATCTTTATAGGTGGCATAGGTTCTCGACAATTGGTACCAATAATAGATATTACGCGGATTCTCCTCCAAAGCCCGCAATAATATGGGCTCGTACAGCTTGAGCTTTCGCTCCTTTAACGCAGAATCATCCGCAAGATAGCCATAGTGTTTCAGCATGGCGTTCAGTATGTAAACCGGCGGCTCAAACATTGGCTGCTCATGGACCACCCCTTCGAACCGGAAGGTCTTCGTTTTCCGAAACAGTCTCATGACCAGCGCATCTACAGAATTACTTTCGGTTTCGGCTTGGACAAAGTTCTTAATTTTAATGACAGCAGCATGAAAGCATTTGGATTTTCCGCCCAGCAGAAAATCTACAATATCCCCATATTCCACCAGTTCTTCATCGGCATCGATAAAAAGGAACCACTCCCCTTTGGCGTAGCCTACCGTGATATTTCTCATTTTTGAATAGTCGTTTTCCCAAAGATGGAAATAAACCTTATCCGTATATCGCTTCGCAATGGCGACAGTACCATCCGAAGAGCCTGTGTCAACAATGATCAGCTCGGAAGAAACCGCTTGCATGAGGGGCTGAAGGCTGGACAGACATCGTTCCAGATTTGCCTCTTCATTTTTCACCATCATACCAATACTTAATTTCATGACAAATCCCAATCCTTTCGCCAGAAAGATAATTTAAACAATATGCCAATGTCTTTAAAATGTCAAGAAATACACGCAGTGGGGACGGTTCTCTTTACTGGGTTACCGCAAGAATGGGGTATTCCGCAAAAACTTTTTTAATTTCGCTATTAAGTTGGTGGTAAACCTTCCGATATAAATAACATGAGGTTTTCTTTTCCAAAATCAAGACGCCAGATTCAGAAAAGAAACGTCGCACAACCGAGGCTCCGGTTTAGTAGGAGCCATTTAAACCGGGGGAAAGGATTCTCCCCGCAAAAATCAAGGAGGATTTATTTATGAGAATTAATCACAACATTTCAGCCCTTAACACCTACCGTCAGCTTACCACCAACACATCAAGCGGAAGCAAGTCCATTGAAAAGCTGTCTTCCGGTTTGCGCATCAACAGAGCCGGCGACGATGCCGCAGGTCTTGCCATCAGTGAAAAGATGAGAGCCCAGATCAAAGGCTTGGACATGGCTTCCAAGAACGCTCAGGACGGTATTTCATTGATTCAGACTGCCGAAGGTGCTTTAAATGAAACCCACAGTATTCTGCAAAGAATGAGAGAGCTATCTGTTCAGGCAGCTACCGACACTAACACCGATACCGACCGCGCCGAGCTTCAAAAGGAAGTTGCAGAGCTTATCACTGAAATTACTCGTATCGGCAATGATACAGAGTTCAACACCAAAAAGCTGCTCAATGGTGACTTTGCTACAACCGTTCTGACATTCCATATTGGCGCAAACCAGGGTCAGAGCATTGCTCTGAATATACGCGATATGCGCGCCACAGCCGCCTCCGTAGGTGTAAGCGCCGTGAGCCTTAGCACCCAGACCGGTGCCAATGCTGCTATCGGAACGATTCAAACGGCCATTGACAACGTTTCTTCCGAACGCGCCAAGCTCGGTGCTTACCAGAACCGTCTCGAGCACACCATCAACAACCTCGGAACCTCTTCCGAGAACCTCAGCGCCGCTGAAAGCCGTATTCGCGATGTAGACATGGCCAAGGAAATGATGGAGTTCACTAAGTCCAGCATTCTCACCCAGGCCTCACAAGCCATGCTTGCTCAAGCCAATCAGCTGCCCCAGGGCGTTCTGCAATTACTCAGATAATTGTGGTAACTGTTCCAACGACATAACAGACGGGAGCCGGAGGATTTTTTCTCCGGCTCTTTTTTCAAATAAAGGGGTTTCCCCATACATTTTACTATAAAGTCACCACCAAATTTTCCGATATAATAATTGAGCAGCTTTCTTTAGAAAAATCAAGGCGTCTGATTCTTTGGAAGAAAGAGCCATAATAACCGGGGGAATGGATTCTCCCCGCTAAAATCAAGGAGGATTTATTTATGAGAATCAATCACAACATTTCAGCCCTTAACACCTACCGTCAGCTCACCGCTAACACATCCACCGGCAGCAAGTCCATTGAAAAGCTGTCTTCCGGCTTACGCATCAACAGAGCCGGCGACGATGCCGCAGGTCTTGCCATCAGTGAAAAAATGAGAGCCCAGATCAAAGGCTTGGACATGGCCTCCAAGAACGCCCAGGACGGTATTTCATTGATTCAGACCGCTGAAGGCGCTTTAAATGAAACCCACAGCATTCTGCAGAGAATGAGAGAGCTGGCTGTTCAGGCGGCTACCGACACCAACACCACCACAGACCGCTCTGAGCTTCAAAAGGAAGTAAATGAACTCATCGCCGAACTTGATCGTATTGGCGGTGATACAGAATTCAACACCAAAAAGCTGTTGGATGGTACCGTAGGCACAATGACATTCCATATCGGCGCAAACCAGGGGCAGGCCATCACACTGGCTATCGCAAACATGAAAGGCTCTGCCTTGACTATGAATTCCACTTCCGTTAACCTAACCACACAAACTGGTGCCGACACTGCTATCACAAACATTCAAAAGGCTATTGACACGGTTTCCAGCGAACGCGCCAAGCTCGGTGCTTACCAGAACCGCCTTGAGCACACCATCAACAACCTCGGAACCTCTTCCGAGAACCTCAGCGCCGCTGAAAGCCGCATCCGCGATGTTGATATGGCTAAGGAAATGATGGAGTTCACCAAGTCCAGCATTCTTACCCAAGCCTCACAAGCCATGCTTGCTCAAGCCAATCAGCTGCCCCAGGGCGTTCTGCAATTACTCAGATAATTGTGGTAATTGTTCCAATGACAAAACTGACAAGAGCCGGAGGAACAAATCCTCCGGCTTTTTTATTACAAGAATGGAGTTGATTCAGTGGATATTCCTGCAATGTCAATCATGCTGAACCAGGCAAAGGTGCAACAGCAAGTTGGTGTCTCGGTCATGAAGATGGCCATGGATAGAGGAAAAATGCAAATGAATGATATGCTGCAAATTCTTCAGCAGAACACAAAGGTACTGGAGCAAGCCGTTTCACCCCATTTGGGCAAGAACTTGGATATCAGCCTGTAGCATAAATAACGAAGCAATTCAGTGTGACTTTCAATTATCCGTTCATGAATACTTATTGGCTGAAATCAAAGGTGAATGATTATGCCTTTTGATCCGATACTATCCATAGTTATAGTGTATTGTTAAAAATAGTACCGAAAGGCGGTTCAAAAAAAGTGAAGGTTGTTGTTTTGGCAGGAGGGCTGGGTACGAGAATATCCGAGGAGTCCCATTTACGTCCAAAGCCTATGATCGAAATTGGTGAGAGGCCTATTCTATGGCATATTCTTAAATACTATTCCGCCTTCGGGTTTAACGATTTTATCATCTGCTGCGGCTACAAAGGCTATATGATCAAAGAATACTTTGCTGATTATTACCTGCACGGCTCTGACGTTACCTTTGATTTCACTGACGGCGGTAAAATGATTGTTCACTCCAATGGCTCCGAACCATGGAAAGTAACGGTGGTAGATACAGGCCTTAATACCGAAACCGGCGGCAGAATAAAACGCATACAAAAATATACCGGCAACGAAGCTTTCATGATGACCTATGGCGACGGTGTAGGCAATATTGATTTACATGCCCTTCTTGCTGAGCACCAATCCTCTGAGCGCGTGGCAACACTGACAGCAGTGCAACCCAGTGGACGATATGGGGTCCTTGATTTGGATGAAAACAAAAACCTGGTGGTGGGCTTCCGTGAAAAAGCTCAGGAGGACACCAACTGGATCAATGCCGGATTTATGGTGCTGGAGCCAAATGTTTTTGAGTATATAGACAATGATACCACTATATTTGAACGCGATCCTATGGAGCGCATGACGAAATGCGGCCAACTGGGCGTTTATAAACATTACGGGTACTGGCAGTGCATGGACACCCAGAGAGACAAAGGAGCATTGGAACATCACTGGAGCAGCGGCAATGCACCTTGGAAGGTGTGGACTTGACAGAAGGGAAGCTTATTATTATAATCAGGTATTGGCAATGCGATAATGGGGGTCTTTTTGATACAGTTTTATCCAGTTTGCCAAGGCAACAGATACGTTGTTATTCATTTTCAACCCTTCGAGTGGTCAGAGCTAATCTGCCCTAAGCTTTTAAATCTGTCTATCAATTTTTTCTCATGTCCATCAATAATATCCGAATCATGTATGCCATATTGATAAAGCGAGCACTTTGCGCACACCTCTGAGACGGTTTTGACACCCCCCAGCATATTAATGCGGAACTCGTTCTGTAAGTCGCTGTTCCATGCACGAACAATACCCGTTTCAGCCACATTCTCAAACACAACGGGGTAGCGCATGGAACAGCAGGGGACGAGATTCCCATCCGGGTTTAACTGAATCATATAAAAAGGCTGGGGGCATATGCTTACATTCCGAAGCGCATTTCCGTCCTGAGTCAGAGACAGCTCCGCACCCTCTGCTATTTTGTCATAATCTATCCCCTCTATGGTCGGGGTCAGGTGCTCCACGGCTATGCTGTGGCTAATCGGCTCGAAGCTGTCGTAAAACATTTTTTCGCGGGCTGCATCGTTATGGAGCATATAGTCGATTATTTTGACATAGACGCGTGAATTGCCGCAGTGCTCATAATAGTAGCGAAGATTTGCTTTTAGCTGTTCAAAGTCTAGTTCTGCACCGCAGTTTTCCTTGTAGTCCTTGGCTGAAAGACCCTCTAGGGAGACGCGCAGGTTAGATAAGCCCGCCGTGATTAGCTTGTCAGACAGAGCTTGGGTCAACAGGGATGCGTTTGTGACGATATCCACCGTGTCCGCAATCTGCTTTTCAACTGCATAGGCAACCATATCGGCAATCTGGGGGTGCAGAAGCGGCTCACCAATTGCGGCAAAGCGCAGCATCTTTAGCCTCCAGCCTGCCGCCGCCATGTCATCAATCACACCCTTGTACAGCTCAAAATCCATGAGCGTCTTGTTCGAGATATAGCCGTGCTCCTTTTTAGGCAGGGCGTAGAGACAGAAGGAGCATTTGAAATTGCAGGCATAGCTGGGAAAAATCTGCACAAGGTAGGGCGCGGGAAGTGGCAAGACTTCATGCAAGGGTGTACGGTTTTGGGCTTTCATGATCTTTCCCCCGTCAATCTTTTGATAATCGTGTCGGCCTCGTCATCTAGAGCATCCAGTGGATGGGAGACATCGTCCGGTGCAACGCACACGGCGCACTTGGGGTTTAACCGACGCTCTTTATTTAGCTGCATCAGTTGAAACTCCTTTAGTTTATTACCGGTAAACATTTCTTTTAGACTTTCCCTGTGGACATTGCCCAGCACAATGGGCTTGTAAATTGTGTCGCAAGGCTCGACATCGCCATCGGAGAAAACGCTCAGCATGAAGAAGCACAGCGGACAAACCTCACGTTTTTCGTGCGAGTTGCCGTAGCGGTCGATCGTCTCAGAGCGCATGCCCTCCGTGAAGTCAACGCCACTGTAAACCGGGCGGCAGCGTTCGATGAACATACGGTCGGAGATGCTGTCAAAGGTTTGGTAAAAGAGTGTGTCCTCCCCCTCATCAAGAGCGACGTCCATAATCTTGACAAACAAATCACAACCCTTGCGGTGCTCGAAAAAGTAGCGCAGATTCGTTAAAAACTCGTCAAAGTTCAAGTCCCATCCGCAGACATCCTTATATTTTTCCGCGCTCATGCCCTGCAAGGAAACGCGAAGTCCGTCCAGCCCTGCGGAAATCAGGGTATCGGACAGCTCCGGCGTTAGCAGCGAAGCATTGGAGATGATCTCGATCCGCTGTGCAACCCCCGCCTCCTTGGCCAGACGAATCATTTCCGGCAGATTTTTATTCAGCATCGGTTCGCCGTGCCCGGTGAGGGAAAGAAGCTTGAGCGGGCGTGGAAATTCCTTTAGCTGCGCCAGAACCTTATCGTATGTATCCATGCTCATCGTCTGCGGCTCAAAGCCATACTGCTCACGCATTCCGGCACGTCCCAGCGAGTGGGCGCAGTAGACGCATTTGAAGTTGCAGAAGGTCGTTGGAAAAACGAACAAAGAAAAAGGTGCCATGAGCGGTACGGCGGAGCTGAGCTTTATTCGGTTATGGTTATTGATGGGTGTTATTTGGGACATGATGCTTCATCCTTTTGCTGTTCAAGTTTGCGGAGGCGGGCGAGTATTTCCTCGGTGTAATCGTCGATGGTTTCGACGGGACTTGCGATAGTATATCGCTGCGCACACCCTCTGCAAGCCTCGATAGAATCACTGCCGTGCTCCAGACGCTGTCGTAGAGCCATAATATGGTTGCTACCGTTCCAGATCTCAGGCAATGTACTGTTATTCACATTGCCAACCGCCAGTTTTTTAGGAAATGCCACAACTCCACATGGCGTTACCGCTCCATCGGCTGCAATTTGAAGATAGTAAAACGGCACTGGACATATTCTTCGGTATGCGACATTCTGATTTATCAAATTGATAGATCCTCTTGATTTATCACGCTCAAAATTGATCTCATGCATTTGCCGTTGCGACGAAACCAGATGTTCGACAAAGATATAATCACAAATGTCCCCAAACATATTCATAAAAATGTCACGCTCTGAATCATTGCGCAAGGCAGCATCGATAATCTTGACATAGAGAAGCTGGTCATTGTTTTTGTGCTCAAAAAAATATCTAACATTTTCTACAATTCGTTCCAGAACTCCACTTACGCCACAAGTGTCCTTATAAGCCTCGTCATCAACACCTTGAATTGAGACACGGACTTCCGATATTCCAGCATGAATCAAACGGTCGCTTACTTTGGGAGTGAGTAGGGAAGCATTTGTATATATCGAAATACGCTCCATAAAGCCAGCAGAGCGCAGATGCGAAATCATTTCGGGTAACTGCGGGTGTGCAAGCGGCTCACCCAGCCCCGAAATACTAATATGCTTTACGGGAGCAGGGAAATCCATAATATCACGCGCTATCTTAGTAAACAAATTCCAAGACATATTACGCTGCTCATATCCTTCTGCTTCATATGTTCCACCCTTTTGCCCTCGAGTAGAATGAATGCAATAGTTGCATTTGAAGTTGCAACGTTCTGTAGGTTCAAGTAATATCGTAAAGGGCTGTAACAAGGGCACCACATCACGGAGCCATTGCCTATTATTGTCCAGGACTGTTTCGTATACCGCCATTTATTTCCCCTCCAGTGTCGCATAGAGCACTGTTTCATACGTGCCCATAAAGTGATTTCTCAAATTGAATTTATATTCCGGCACCCATGCCTTGAGCATGAGGGGAATACGCCATAAGTCGGAAATCCTGTGATAGACGCAAATCGCCAAATCAGGCTTGGTGTCTAGGATAATCCCTTTTGCACCCTCAAGTGCTGCAATTTCCGCTCCCTCAATGTCCATCTTAATCAGTAGATTATCATAGCCCTTCAAAACATCATCCAATCGAACTACCTGTATCACCGTTTCTCCCGTACTATCTATTTGACTGGCTCCGCCGCCAATTGCTTTGAACTGCAAAAACTCGTTTTTGCCGCCAACGCCCATGGGAAAAAGAACGGCCTCACCAAACTGATTACGCACGGTATCCGCCTGTTCTGATAGTTTTACGTAACTCTGCATATCCGGCTCAAATCCAAAATACTTATCAACCGTATGCCGCTTTACAAGCTCTGCAAGTGTGTCACCGGTAAAAGCGCCGCAGTCAACAAAGGTACGGTAGTTGTGCCGAAACGGAACATCGACATCAAGATATTGCGTCATTCCCGGGCTTAGTACAGGCAAATCATAATTCAGCGTTGCATGCGCCTTGAGTACCGATAGAAAAACCTCTTGACTGTGTTCATCCCGCAGCATATCAAACGCTTGAAGAATTCCATCCCGCTCTCTTTGGAAAATATCTCTGTCACCTAAGCTGCTCTCCTCATAAGGCAAGGCCATGCCCATCTGCCGAAAAGCATTGAGGAATTTTGTGTAGCCCAACGCCCGCAAATCATCCTCTAAGCTCTCGTAGCCGCCATCCTCCGTAATAAGCAAGGCAAGCACAACAATAGAGTCACAGCGAAACTCCGTGCTCAAGCGTGCATCGTCCGGCGTATAGACGGGGCAACCCAAATACTCGGGTTTGTTCGCGGCATTCCTGTCCAGAAAGCAGCTAATCCTCCTATCAGGGAGAAGCTCGCGGAGACAACGATGAAAGATCCCTCCCATGTTACCCGCACCATAGACAAGGATATGCGAGGCACCCTTCATATGTTCGGCAAACACTTCCTCTGGTTTAATATCTCCAGCAATTTCAGTGAGGTGTTCTATCTCCTCGCGCATTTCAGCCTTAGTCATTACTTTTTACTCCCTTCAAAGCTGTGCATTGTTTTTAGTTTCAGCGCTGCTTTTTCACAGGCTGTATTGAAGCGTTTCAAGTTTTCATCGGCGTGGTAGCTTGCAATGACGTATTCGCGTGCTGCCATGCCGATTTGTCGGCGCAGCTGGACATCGGCATACAGTCTGCTTATTGCAGCTTCGTATTCCTCCGGTCCGTCTTCCAGTAGACCTGACATTCCGTCATCCAGCAGATATTTCCCTATCGGCCACTTCGAGACGATACAAGGCAAGGCGGCGGCCATCGCCTCGATTACCGAGTTTTCCGTTGTTACAGAACTGTCCGGGCGTATCAGGTAGCCAAACACGTCGAAAGTCGGCAGAAGATTTGGAATGTCATCAACCCAGCCAAGCAGATCGAAGTGCTGCGAAAGACCTCTTTGTTCGATGTCGCGACGAAAATCCTCCGAGCTTTCTCCTGCCATAACAAAGCGGACATTCGGGATTGCGCGAATAACTGCGGCGAAATACTTCATGCAGTTCAGCGGCAAGCGCTTGTAGCTTGGCATGCCCACATAACCGACTGTGAAGCAGCCGTCCTTCACCCGATAGTCGGTTTTTACAGGAACGTTCGGGGAAAAGTCTCCAAAGCCATAAACCAAGCTGCCGTTTTCATTCCATTCGGGGTTCTCAAGGGTGTAGGGTGAGGTGGCGAGCAAACCGTCAAAATCCTGAACGAAACCCTTGGGGAAGGGCGGATCAAAGTAACCGTTTTTGTGACTCCAAAGCAGGGTACGGCAGGGAATTTCGGGAAATTCAGCAAGAAAACTCCCCATGGTGGCCCCGCCCCACCAGCTTATAACCACGATATCAGTATCCGTCAATGCACCCGGTAAGCTGTCGCGACCCAAAATCTCAACCCCGCTGTTACGGCAGCGTTCAATGTGGTTTTGCTTCTGCGGCGTGTCCAAAAGCAGAATACGGTGTGTGTGCTCTCCCGCGCGATTGCCGGAAATTGCAAGCCCACCAATGGCCTTTCCCGCACCGTCACCCATATGCGCGGTAATATGCAAAATATTCATTGCTCACCTACCCAATCTGCCACGTTCCAAACCGCCCGCTCAAAGCTGATGGTCGGGTTATAGTCCGTGTCCTTTTGCAAGGCCGTGATATCAAACCAATCACGCTCAAAGCGCAATCCATCATCCGGGCGGCGATTGATCAGAACCGGCGTTTCAACGCGCAGGATTCGCCTTGTGTTTTCTAAGTACTCCCGCAGCGGCAAAGGCTTCCCTGAACCGATATAGTAGTTATCGCGGGTATTTTTGCAGTTTCCAATTAAATATAGCCCCCATGCTACATCCTCAACGGCTAGTATATCATACAGGCTTATAGCGGGACCATAGCTAGGTGCGTCCCCACGAAGCAAGCCGGATACGGTATAGCTCATCAGCTGTTCCGGCTTGATGTACTGGCCTATGGGGTGACAAATTTGGCACCATACAAGCTCAATCCCAAGCTTAAAAGCAAGCTGCTTGCTCATTGTGTGCGCGAAGTGCTTAGCCAAAATATAGAAATCCAAGCCGCTGAATTTGGAGGATTGCATTATATTCTCAGCAAAACGCTCATATACCGTGCCGAGAACCACGAACCTTGCCCCCAATGTATGCGCGGCATGAAGCAGTTCCAGCGTCATTGTTGCGTTTTGCGACTGTATGACCGCATTCCCACGACCGGGGCCACTTGCCTGATCCCAAGCTAAGTGGTAAAACACATCTGCGCGGGGTAGTTCATCGATACTGTAAGCAATGTTAATTCCATTCGGCAATCGCTCAAGATTCTGACTTCCCCTTCGACAGAATGCTGTGACCTCCACACCCATAGCGCACAGCTCACGGACGAGATGACAGCCGACAAATCCACTTGCACCGGAGACAATTGCGGTTTTCACGTATTCCTCTCCTTTAAGTAAAGCCATGCCTTGTCCTTCTCGCTCATCATAAAGGGCTCCTTCAGTGGCCAGTCGATGTTAAAAACCGGCTCATCCCAGCGGTAGCCAACCTCTGCACCCGGCGTATAAAACTGTGTTACAAAGTACAGGACATGTGCATTTTCGGTAAGCGTAAGGTAGCCATGTGCAAAGCCCTTGGGCACATAGAGCGCAAGCCCGTTGTCACCAGACAGCGTAACCCCGACCCACTGCCCGAAGGTAGGGGAATTCGACCGCACGTCCACGCAGACATCGAAGACAGCACCTGCAATACAGCTGACGATTTTATCCTCAGCACCCTCCCCGGCTTGGGAATGCATACCGCGAAGTGTGCCCTTTTTGAAATTTGTGGACAAATTGACCTGTGCGATATCACCGCAAAGTCCCGCCATCTCCAGCTTGTGGCGGCATAGTATGCGAGTAAAGGAGCCGCGCTCATCGGCAAATGGCTCACGTTCTATGAGGCAAACTCCTGGCAGTGAGCTGGGGTGAATTTTCATATCTTTATCCCTTTGTTACTTGAAACACAAAATTCTGCGTGACAAGCATGTTTAAATCGTTTTGCGTTGCTGCGGGTTTTATGGTGCGCAGCATATTCAAGAGTGTATTTCGATCCTCAGAGCTCAAATCGAATTGCTCCGATGTAATGGAGATGCCCTTCCCACCGAAGAGCTTTAAACATGCCTGCACTTCGGCAGGTGGTAGAATCGAGGGCAGGTCGCCGTCAGAGGATCCTCCCATATTTGCCGCCCGCAAGAGGGCGTTGAAATCATCGGTATTCCGAAGCTTAAAGAGTAAAAGACCACCGGGAGCAAGAAAATCATAAAGCCTTTGCAGGAGGGTAATGGGAGTGGGATACGTATTCACCGGCTCGCACAGCGCAACAACATGAAAGCTCCCATTGCTGTAGTGCGACTGGATAAAGTCTATTCTGTCACAGTCCACCTGATGGGCAACGGTCTGTAAATCCGGATAGTATTTTGCCTGCGTTGTGAAGGCAAAGCTATCTATCTGCGCAGCCCCCCGCCTTTTTAAGCGGTTGCGGATTTCCAGCACCGGCGTACCGCAGCGCCCATCAACTACGAGGCTTCGCAGTGCGGTGCCCGGCAGACGGATGGTATCCAATGGTGAAAGCAGTGTCATCTCAAAATTGTTTATATCCTCCCAGGCGTCGATGCCATGGTACTTTTCCCGATAGGTTGCACGTCCGCTCTCAAGACTGGCCGCAAAAGTCGCCGGGTCCTTATCCTCCATGTTGCGAAAATCATGGTCATGGCAAATCCAGGTGTCGCGGCAGAGCATCATCTTATATCCGGCACGACGCAATCTTGCTGCCATATCATCCTCTCCGAAATCATGAACAAAAGCGCCGTCAAACCAACCGACAATATCTATAACCTGTCTTGACCAAACACAAATCATACTGATTAACCGTATACGCTCCTCCCATTTAAGGGGATTACTGATATTGAATACGGCCGCCTTTTTCTGCATTTCATCGAAGTTCTTATAATCAAAATCTACCTGCTGAAAGTTTGAAACATTGGATGATACCGGCATAGCATACCCGATTTTAGTGTCGGATTCATAGCATTTCAGAAGGTTGGAAAGCCAATTTTTCGTTACATAAATATCATTTGAGATCGATACAAAATACTTTCCGCGAAAAATCCTTTTAACGTGATGCAAGGGATATCCGGCCCCGATATTTTTCGTCACACGGATAATTTGTTTTTTTTCATAAGGAACCGATTGAAAAAACTCGTAGGTGCCGTCATCGGAGCCATTGTCAACCAAAATAAGCTCGTAGTCTACGTCCTGCGTGTATTTTAAGATGCACTCTACACAGTATCTCGTCTTGTGCAGACGATTATAGCCCTGTACCATAATGGAGCATTTGGGTATCTCCGGCGCATCATACATCGAATATGCAGCGGAACGGTTTTCCCATAGCTCATTTGTGGGCGTAGCCACGCTAAGATGGTCGGTGTTTATTATAATCGGTTCAGCTTCAAAGCCCATTGCTTTCCCTCCGAAAACTCTTCAATTTGGCGAAACATTATCCGGTTTGGGTCACCACCCGTAAAATGCGCCAATAAAGCCGGTAGCACCGGTAACAAGTGCCTTATTCATTTTAGTTCAACTCCGATATTATGAGTAGCTGTTTTGTACTCCTTTATCTGCTTCCGCATAATCTCTGCTACATCCCCGCCATTCACGTATTCTTTTGTCCATTCCACAGTCTTTTCAATGGCCTTTGCAATGTTCCAAACCGGCTTCCAGCCAAGCCTGCTTTTTATTCTCGAACAGTCAAGACGCAGAAAACTTGCCTCATGGGGACCAACATCCCGGTGAATCACAGCCTCAAAACCGTTGCCCCATGCCTTACCGAAAAGCTCCACCAATTCTCCGGTACTCACGCAACTGCTTTCACCCGGACCTACATTGTACCAGTCCGCGTATTTTGCGTCCTCATACTGCCGCTGTGCTATAAGCAGGTATGCTGATAAAGGCTCCAAAACATGCTGATACGGGCGCATGGAATGCGGATTACGTATCATCATTTTTTCCCCCGACAATGCCGCACGAACACAGTCCGGAATAATTCTATCTGCAGCGAAATCTCCGCCTCCGATCACATTCCCGGCTCTCGCAGTGGAGACGGCGACCCTGCCGTCGGTAAAGAACGAATTTTTATAGCTATGTGTAACAAGCTCAGAACACGATTTTGAATTGGAGTACGGATCATACCCATCAAGAGGATCAGTTTCCCGATAACCCCACTCCCACTCCCGATTCTTGTATACTTTGTCTGTTGTGACATTAAGGACGGAACGAACACTCCTGGTATTTCTCACGCACTCCAGCACATTCACGGTGCCCATTACGTTCACTTCGTATGTGTATGCGGGTTTTTTGTAGGATGCTCTGACTATTGGCTGCGCCGCCATATGTATGACAATCTCGGGAGAAAATGCGTTAAAAAGCTCTTGCAGCCTGTCTCGATCCCTTATATCACCGGTCACGGACTTCATGCTCCTGTCAAGCTCGCATAGTGAAAAGAGGTTCGGTACATTAGGAGGTTCAAGGGCATAACCTAACGTTTTCGCCCCAAACGTATGGAGCATCAGGCATAACCAAGAACCCTTAAAGCCCGTGTGTCCGGTAACAAGGACGCGTTTTTCTTTATAGAAATCGAATAAAGGCATATTACTTCTCCACCCAGGCATACAGAATGGTTTCATTATAGCTTAACGAGTGATGCCTTTCGGCGAATTATTGTTCCCGCTCATAAATGTTTATCGGCTGAAATCGAGGATAGTTTAACGATTTAAAAAAGATGCCCTGCGGCTTTCACCACATGGCATCTCTATTTACACAACATTTTATTCTTCTTTATTCTTCACAAGCTTCTGATTCAGCATGGCAAGATCCGTATTTTTACCGGCTAATGCGGATTGATTCTCTTTGATAATCTCCGCATAGATTTCTTTGCGATGGATGGTTACATTCTTAGGTGCATTTATGCCTATTCGCACCTGATCCCCCTGTATATCGATGATGGAAAGCTCGATATCATGTCCGATCATCAGAGCCTGGCCTTTCTTTCTTGTCAGCACGAGCATGGTATCCTCTCCTTAAATTCCCCTCAGTCATTTTGATTCTGATAAAGACTATAACGAATGGGGAGATTATCATTTTTTTGAATAACCTGCTTACCCAGCTTTTTCTCCGTATTGATGAGGATGGGAGCCTTAAGGTTTACCCGCGCATCCTTGATATTTTCGGGAACAACCACCACGGCGACAGTCAGAACGGTATCGGCATTCGTTATCTGGAGCAGATTGACATCTTCATCGTCAATGTCCACTCCATAATCATTATAAATGATAAACGGATCGGTGACAATAAAACAGTATTCGGGCTGATCAACGCTTTGGAGCCAGAAGAAGGGGTGCTCATTGCTATCGTGCCCTAAAAGCACGAATTTCTTACAGTGCTCAAAGCCCGGAATTCCCTCGGGAAAATCAATACATTCGGCCATATCAATCTCGATAACCCCTGAATGGGCTGTTTCCAATTGCATCGTTATAACCCTCCAAAACAGTTTATATGATTACTATCTCAAGAAATCGACCAAAGAAGGCTGAATAACCTTTGCTCCTGTTGACAGGGACGCATTGTACACATTCTGCTCATTCATGAGGTTCATAATAGCTTCGGCCATATCCACATCTTCATTTTTGCTCATGAGCTTGGTAAAATTCACATTATCGTCATCCAAGCGCTCAGCCGTAAGCTCCACACGGTTCATGCGGGCACCCAGCCCCGCCCGAACCCTGAGGAGATTATTCATTTGCTCATCCATGTCGCCCAGCAGGTTAGATAAGCCTTCTTTATTGTCCGAAGCCATAGCATCTATGACATTGTTGAAAGTTTTCACAAAGCTGCTTTCGCCGCCTTTAGCTGCGGGTTGTCCCCCGAGAGCTCCCCCGTTAAAAAGATCGCTTCCCGGGACATTGACATTGATATCATCACCGATACCGATCTCAAAGTTAATCTGTTCAGTATTGCTTATATCGATGTTAAAATTTCCATCCTTATCCAAAAGAGGCTTGTCGGTTTTGTATCCGGAGAAAATATAGCGTCCCGCGTAGGTAGTATTGCCCAAATTGATGAGCTGCTCCTTAAGCTGGGCGGCTTCCTCGCGAATTTTCAGTAAATCATCCGGTGTTTTTGTGCCATTGGAGGCGTCCCCTGTAAGATACCTCATACGGTGCACCACCTCGGTAATCTGCTTCATGGTGGACTCGGTAATATCCATCCAAGCGGTGGCATCATCTGTATTACGCTTATACTGCTGGATTTCAGACACATCAGTGCGAAGCTTCAAAGCCTTGGAGGCCACAATAGGGTCATCCGAGGGCAGGCTGATTTTCTTGCCAGTAGCCAATTGGTTCTGATATTTCTGAGTCCTGCTTAAATTGTTTGAAAGGCTCAGCATCATGTTACTAATGAGCATGTTGTTCGTGATTCTCATGCTTTCACACTCCTAACTAAATCCCTAAACGATTGACGAGGATATCCAGAACCTCGCCGAAGGTCTGAACCATTTTGGCAGACGCCCCATAGATTTGTTGATATTTAACGAGATTGGTCATTTCCTCATTTAATGAAACCCCGGATACCGATTGGCGCCGGTTTTCTATTTGATTCATTATCCCTTCCTGGACTTCCATGTACTGCTCGTACTGCTGACCGTCAACACCAAGGGAAGAAATCACGGTCTTGATAAAATCCTCAGGAGTGCCTTCTTTAAACATGTAGGCATTATGCCGCATTTTCATGAGGTCGGCAAGGTTTTTACTATTGCCAACCTGTCCCGCGGTATCAGAGGCAGCAATATTGTTGGTGGGGTCATCCTCAATATCAAAACCGATGGAGAAGTTTCTGGCATTAATGCACTTATAGCCTGCGTTCATTCTTTCTTCCAAAGGGGCTGTGGCAGGCACTCCCATTTTGTCTGCATAGTCCAGCAGCAGTGCTTCAAAGTCCCCGCTTTTCATGGGCTTCCCATCACTGCCCAGTATGGTGAAGAACCGCACACCTGAAGGATCATCCCCCGTCACCGAGTTAAGCTTATACCCGTCCACATGCCCCTTGCCATTTTCCAATACACCCTGGCTATTATACATGATACCCTCATTAAAGGACATAGCATAGGTCTGAACAAACTCGTTCATTTTTCTCATATAATAGGGGATGCCCTTGGCCTCGGGAGAGCCGTTCAGGCCATCGTTGCCGTCCCGCATATCCAGATAGCCCCTAAGCTCACCAGATTTGACGTTTAATTTATTTCCATCCTCCCAGGATATTTGATAGAGATTATCGATATCCTCGCTATTGAGATTGGTTTTTCTGCTTTCACATTTAATATGAACAACATTTCCATGATCCACCAGAGCCTTACCGCTGATAGTTATGGTAAAACGTTTCTCAGGCTCACCATTGGGAAGCTTTAATCCTGTCTCGGTTTCATAGGCATTACAGTTAACGATCTTGGAAAGCTTGTCCACAAGATAGCCTCTCCTGTCTCTCAGATCGTTTGCTTTATTGCCTAGCACTTCAAAATTGTAAATCTGAAGATTCAATTCCTTGATTTGGTCAGCCAGATGGTTCACTTCTTCAACCTTGGCGTTGACCATATTGTTAAGGTCTTCCTGAAGATTGTCAAAATGCTTGGCTACGCTGTTAAAGTATTTGGCAACGGTTTTACCCTTTTCCATGACCAAGGCGCGAGTGGACTCGCTGGAAGGGTCTGTGGACAAGGTCTGTAAAGCGCTGTAAAAATCATTGATAATTTTGGTATAACCGTTTTGACTGGGTTCGTTATAGACAGCTTGCATTTCTTCTATAGTGGTGGATTTAACACTCCACTCACCCATATATTTAGCTTCATTCCAATATTTTTCATCCAGGAAGGTATCCCGAACCCTATCAATACTGATTACATCAGTACCCATACCCAGCATGCCAGCACTGCCGGCCATCAGCAAGGGCCGTGAGGCCACCTGATTGATGACCTGCCTGGAGTATCCTGGCGTATTGGTATTATCAACATTATGACTGACATTGGCCATACCTCGTTGTGAGGCATAGAGACCACGCATTGCGATTTCAATTCCCATTAACATTTCTTAATCACCGAGCCTTTCGTATAGCTATATTAGTCACCCAGCGTACATTTACATGCGCATACTTGCAACAGAAATCATTGAGCACCCAGTCTGAAAAGGATGGTTTCCATCATCTGATTCACAACATCGATAACCTTTGAATTAGCATTATAAGCGTATTTATACTTGATCATATTAGCCATTTCCTCATCTAAAGAAACACCCATAACCGACTGACGCAAGCCATCAGCCTGCTCCACCAGCTGCCTATAGCTCTGCACCATGCTTTCTGCTTCATAGCCCTTGTTACCTACATCAAGAATAATATTCTGGTAATAGGTGTCCAGGCTGAGAACCTTATTATTTCCGGTCATGAGATTGGCGTTTCTCAAATTCGCTATGGCCAGGGCAATTCGGTTATCCCCATTGGCATTAATTATAGAGGCTGCAATATTGTTGACATCCTTTAAATCATCATTGATCTTGATATTACCCAATTCAATAGGGCGTGTGCTTTCCATGACCTGAAAGAACTCCATGCCTGAATTTCCTGTAAGGGTTTTTCCTGATTGATGCAGGTAATTGACTTCCCGGGCCATGATATTAATCAAGGCATTAAGCTGTTTCCTCACCGAGGAAATAATATTTAAATTATCAGGAATCGTTGACATCTTCGTGTTAACATCTTTATTAATGTCAGAGGAGGCTTGAATGCCAAGTTCTTTCAACTCATCAGCGGTCATAGCACCCGTGTTATCATAAACCTTCCCACCCGTATTCCCGGTCAGGTAGTCCCAACCTTTTTCTCCGGGTTCGGCTATGGTATCCGTTGTTACCGATAGGGTAATGCCCTTATCTTTTAAAGCATTGAGATATTTTATAATCTCCGCATCGTCAGTAGGAAGATCATCGCCGGTAGTGCCATCATCGGCATCATCGCCGTTAATGCTGCCATCGGTAAATACATAAAGATATTTGTTTACATCATCCCCATAGGAGTTATTGGTTACTATATCAACCACATCGCCAAAGTCATTGTCCGTTCCGGTCTCCAGCGTAATACCATTAATAGCTGCTTCTATGGCTGAGATATCCTTTCCGATATTAACCGATGTGCCCGGATTCGATCCCCCATAGGTGACAAGTCGTATGTTATAGTCAAGTCCCCTTTTTTTCAGATCGTCAACAAGTGCCATCGCTTGTTTCTTAACCTTATCAAGATACGCCGCGGCCTCGGTTGGATCAGATATTTCGGACACATCCACAGCCAGCGTAACATCGGCTGTCGTATTGGGTGTACCATTTTCATAGCTTCCCTTGGCCCCGTTTACTTCTCCGCGGGACTCCAAAAGACCTTTAATAATACCCTGTCCGACGTTGATTGTTATATCGCCGCTGCTATCCTGAAGCTTGGGTGTATAAAAGTGGGAAAGATCATCATTGGGCACCGCTACAAGCTTGGTTTGCTTACCCTTGCTGACCAAGAAATAGCCTCCCACTACGATGTCCATGCTCCCCTCACGGGTGACCGAGGTCTCTGCCTTTACCAGCTTTGAGAGCCGATCAACCAGGGTATTACGTTGATCATAGTAGTCATTGGGCAGATTTCCTGCTGCCTCGGCACTCATGATTTTAGTATTGAGTTGGGCAATTTGTTCGGTTATGTCATTAACCTCATTAATTCGAGCCTTTATCTCTACGTTAAGATCTGATTGCAGCTTGTTAATCTGGCTCCCAACCTGATTAAGGTGGTTAACCAGAGTATCCGAGCGCTGCTTAACCAAGGCACGTACCGTGAGGCTTTCAGGTGACTTGCTTAGCTCTTGAAACGAATCCCAGAAATTATTGAGGGCTGTCTGGAAGCCTTTTTTTATGGGTTCGCCTAAAATGGACTCTAAGTCATTGACAGCCTTAATCCGGCTTTCCCAATAACCCAGGTTGTTGCTTTCGGCGCGATAGATATTATCGTTAAAGGTATGCCGTATCTGTCGTATTTGTTGGATATCAACGCCCATTTCCACATACCAGTTGTTGCCATAGCCACGTGTCATGGCGGAGGCCATGATGGCACTTTGCCTGGCAAATCCGGCGGTGCCAAGATTGGCTACATTGTGGCCTGTCACTTCAAGAGCCTTTTGATTGGCAAGCAATCCCGATACAGCGGTATCAAAACCAATAGCCATGCTTTCCCCCCTCCCTAGTATTTTACATCCAGCATACTTCTTTTAGCATTATTGGAAACTTCCTGGCCTGAGCGCCCATAAAGGGGTACTGCAGGCTGTGGTGATGCAATAAGCTGTATGTTAAAATTAATTGTATTAATGGCATTTTCAATAAGCTTTTGATTCATACCGTTACGATAAGACAGCTTCTCAACCACCTTTTTTAACTTGGTATGAATGTCGTCCAGAGGCTTTTTATAGGGTTCCTTAACTTGCTCTTTTATAACATCAATGGTTAAGGTCTTGTAATCCAAGTTTGTTTCCTGACAGAACTCAAGAAGGAGCTTCTCTCTGAGCTGATTCAGCTGGGTAGTCCTCTCTGCCGAGGTTTTCTCTTCTTCCGTGATGTTTATAAGAGTTGCCGTATCGTTTTTAATAAGGCAATCGGTTTTTCTTTCCACAATCTCTAATATATCAAGATAGGTTTTATACTCATATTGCAGCGTCTTAATAAGGTTTTCTATCAGATTATTATCCGGCATACTTTCAACTCCCTGGGTTAAAAGATAGACTTCATTATGTTTATCGGCACGAATTAAAAACAGGATAACCTTTTTGGCTATCCTGTTTTCTACAAAGCTTTTGGTTTATTTGAAGCACGAATATCAACAATGTTTCAGCGTTAAAGGTGAGGAAATATTGTTCATACTTTCTCGGTTTTCATCGCTTCAACTATTTTTGCTGCCACATCCCGTGATGTCACTGAATATTCTCTGCGTTCCATCTTTTGTAAAACGTCGTTTACTTTATCCAGCCGCACATCAGGAACCTGCCTCACCGCTTTCATGGCAACACTAAAGTCCTGTGCTGTTCCTGAAATCGTAAGCTCGTCCTTTTTTGAAGCGACCTCACTGGCCCTGGAAAGCCTGTCGATTTTGCTGGTGTTTCCGTAGACACCGGATACCTTGGGAATATTTCCCCAAATTTTCATGTTGAATTCCTCTCCCATTATTATCGCATTTGCTGGAGCTTTCAGCACATTAATCTTTAGTTAAAAGTAAAGAACATTTTGCCTGTTCATTTTATATATCGTCAGTTACTTTGAAGCCCTTAACAGGATTCAATAATTTC
The DNA here is from genome assembly GCA_023443745.1 of Bacillota bacterium. Lineage (GTDB taxonomy): Bacteria > Bacillota > Clostridia > DSM-8532 > DSM-8532 > DTU059. Next base: position 68,896 of record JAEZTB010000070.1, on the reverse strand, counting down.
CCAATATTATTACGAAGTAACAAGCTTTGACTAACCCATAACGCATACCTCGCTTATTACGAAGTAACAAGCTTTGACTAGCCCGTAACGCATACCTCGCTTATTTATCTCTAAGGGAACCATGAATATAACGCAAACCAACATTATCTTTGTCGTCATCTTCAGGCTTGTGCGAATTTTGCAATGATCGTCCTGCACTGATCATTTCATTTGCAAGCTTTTTTGAACAGTTTACGCAGAACCGACCGCTTTTAATTCTGACTCCGCAATTTTCACACTGAAGGGCAATGGGACTTGATTCGGAAACCTCCAGACGCCCATCCTTTAAAAAGCGATAAATAAGCTGAGTGGGTACTTCTGTCTCTTGAGATACCTCTTGTATTGTGGCTCCCGGAAAATTCTTGACAAAAGTCCTCACCTTTTCATAATCGTCATCCTCCAGCTTTTTACAGGCGTCACAGATTTGAGGGCCTGTAACATGCATAAAGATTTTTTTACATCTCCGGCAATTCATAACGTCGGGCATGAAATCCCCTCCATCAAAACATTGTTCCTTTTTTATATCGTCATTTCTCTGCGATAGCTATAACAGATGCAAATATCCAGGAAGCACCTTTCTCATATAATATTTTAGCACAGGAATTCAAGGTTGTGCCAGTAGTTACCACATCGTCCACTAATAAAATAATCTTTCCCGTTAATTCATAATGGTCATGAATACTAAAAACACCATCCATATTGTAAAGTCTCTCCTCACGTTTCAAGCGGCTTTGAGGGTGTGTCATACGCGTTTTGTACAACAGATCTGCGTATACCGGAACTCTCAGATAAATCGATAGCTCCTTTGCTACAAGCTCAGCTTGATTGTAGCCCCTTCGACGTCTTTTACGGGGATGCATGGGCACAGGAACAATAAAATCAAATTCCGGCACGACCGATTCCCGCTTTATTTGTTCAAAAAGAAGATATCCCATGGTTGCTGACAATTTAGGCTGATGGTTGAATTTCATGGCATGGATGGCTTTATCAATTCCACCTTCATAGTGAAAAGCCGCAGTCATTCCATTTATATAAGGAAGCGCGGGGTTCTTTATAAAACCTTTTTCAAATCGCGGAATCGTCTTATAGCATACCTCACAAAAATAGAGGGGTGAATCTTCTTTTAAAAGTGTATCACACACCATGCACTTAACCGGATAAAGCAACCGTATCAGTCTTTCCCAAAAGGATGGGGTTTTAAGACATGCTTCCTGTTCCACTTAGAGCCGCTCCTTCAGACCCGAATACCGTTCCTGTTCATTGACATTGCGCACCATATCCTCAAAAATGCCAGGGCTGCCTACCAGCACTACCAGCCTTTTCGCACGCGTTACAGCAGTATAAAGCAGGTTGCGGCGAATAAGAGCCCGAGGAACCCCAAACAGAGGAATGACCACCGCCGGGAATTCCGTTCCCTGACTTTTATGGACTGTAATGGCATAGGCATGCTCCAGGCTATCCAGCCGGTCAAAGCGATATTCACTGGTACGATTATCATCAAAACGTACGGTTAAAAGCTCAGCCTTAGGATCAATATCCATGATGATGCCCAGATCGCCGTTATAGACACCCAGTCCCTCAGTCCAGCCGCCCTTGTCATCAGGCAGGGTCCAGGGCAGTGAATAATCATTGCGAATCTGCATGACTCTGTCACCCAGGCGGAATATGGTGCTGCCCGAATGCCTTTCAGTCTTGTCTTCATGCTCAGGATTGAGCTTATGCTGCAAGAGTCCGTTGAGATGATAAATACCCGTATCCCCTTTTCGCATGGGCGACAAAACCTGTATATCCTTAATGGGATCAAGACCAAAGCGTTCGGGAATTATCCTCGTACACAAATCTACAACAGCAGCGGAAACTTCATGGCTGCTAAGCTTTTGAATAAAGTAAAAATCGCCCTCCTCCTGGTTAATGGCCGGTATGCTGCCTTGATTGATGAGGTGGGCATTGGTGATAATGAGGCTTTCTTCCGATTGCCTGAAAATGGTCTCCAGCTTGACAACAGGAAAGCATTGGCTTTGAATGATGTCTGAAAGAACTTTACCAGGCCCGACGGAGGGAAGCTGATCGGCGTCTCCCACTAAAATCAGCCGCGCATCCTGAGGAAAAGCTTTAAGAAGCGCACTCATCATGATGATATCAATCATGGAAGCCTCATCAATAATCAATACATCCGCTTCAAGGGGGTTGTCCTCATTCCGCATAAAATAGGGCTTTTCTTCCTCATCTATGCTATAACCCACCTCTAAAAGCCGGTGTATGGTTTTGGCCTCATAGCCCGAGGTTTCACTGATACGCTTTGCTGCTCTGCCTGTAGGAGCAGCCAGGATAACTGAACGTCCTTTTGATTCGAAAACATGAATGAGACTTTTTATAATGGTCGTCTTGCCCGTACCCGGTCCACCTGTAATTACACTGATACCCTGGGATAAAGCACATTTAACGGCATGCTTCTGCATATCATCCAAAAAAATACTGTTGGCGGCTTCGTATTGGGCCAGCAAAGCATCGCTCTCAGTTTCGGGAAAGTCCTCTCTTTCGTCTTTTAAGGAAGATAACCTTCTGGCGCAGTAACGTTCAGCCTCTATAAGGGTATCGGTATAAATACGATCAGGATGCTGTCTTTCAGCAAAGACCCGGCCCTCAAGCATAAGGGCGTCGAAGGCATCCAGGAGGAGCTCCTGATTAACTCTCGTAAGCTTAACTCCAAGTCTTACTAATTCGTCCTTTGGCGTATAGGTATGCCCGTTTGATATCGAAGCATTTAAAAGATAGACAAGGGCGCTTTTAAGCCTTTCCTTTTCATAGGGCTCATGACCTAAAGAAAAGGCGATTCTGTCGCAGACTGTAAATCCGAGACCTATATCGTTATCAGCGAGACGATAGGGATTGGTCTTTATTTCATTCTCAGCATGAGTACCAAATATTTTCCAAATTTTTGCCGCAAAGCTTGAAGGTACGCCATAGCGCTGCATGAGCATGACAACCCCCCGCATATTTTCATGCTCCAGAAAGGCTTGTCCAAAAGAAAGGGCTTTCTCTGCTGTGATTCCCTTGATTTCAGACAGGCGGTAAGGCTCAAACTGAAGTATTTCAAAGGTTTTATCCTTGAATTCCTCCACAATTCTAAGGGCAGTGGTTGGCCCAAGTCCTTTTATAAAACCGCTTGACAGGTACTCTTGAATTTCCTCCTCGCGGGTAGGATTTTTACGTTCACAGGACTCCACCTTAAACTGGCGGCCATAATCAGCATGATGGACAAAGGCCCCGGAGGCTACCACATTCTCTCCCACCACAAGGAGAGGCATTGTTCCCACAAGAGTGATGACGGACTTGTCGGATTTTAGGTCACACACCGTATACCCGGTTTTTTCACTTGTATAGCGAATGGACTTTATTACGCCAGAAATTTGTTCCACTATTCCACCTGTTAAATTTCAACATTCCTATAGAGTCGACTAAACTTTTTCTCTCTCTGTTATCATACAATATGGTCCATTTTCAGGCAACACTTCTAAAGGATACTGGCTTTTTAAGCTTTCAATGAGCTTTAAATTCTCTTTATCGTCAGGAGAGACCATCAGATAAATTTTACCGTCCGTCATAAGTTTTTCGGGTACTTCTTCCGAAAATATTTGTCTAATGATACCTTCCAGTTTTGAACTTGAAGAATGTGGTAAATAAAGTATGAGTTTGATTCCTGTATCTATAAGTTTAGTTTTTAACAGCTTAAGAATATAGCTTGCTGTAAACGCCGCACCAAGAAATGCAAAAACAGAGAGAATAGTCAGCGCTAATGCTTCCATGTGACTGCTCCATGGTTTAAAGAGCCCTAGCTCTTCTAAGTGCTTACATTATCATATGATTTTGATATGCATTCTGTTAAATATCGGAGGATCATTATGAGAAAGCTCTTCCTTAATGAGGTTGCAGCCGGGATGAGGCTCGCAAGGGACGTCATACTTGACGATGGTCGCATTTTGCTATTGAAAGGCTTTATTATCAAGTCTCGATATATTAGAAGGCTTGAGGCTTACAAAATAACACAGGTTTTTGTAGAGGAAGATCGGATACCTCTTGAAGAAATTTGCGAGGAACGTGTCTATGGTGATGCCTTCAACAATATTAAATCCATCATGGAAGGCATACGTTTAAACGAGAATGTGGATATCTCCTGCCTGAAGAATACCGTTAATGATATGGTTAGCCGCATTATGAATGATGATACGGTCTTTATGGCTCTTACCGGTATCCGGGATATTGACAACTATACCTTTCTTCATTGTGTTGATGTCTGCATTTATTCAGTCATCACCGCCAAAGCACTTCACCTTGATTACGAGGAAATTCAAGAACTTGCCCTTGCTGCCATCCTGCATGATATCGGAAAATGCAAGGTTCCTCTTTCCATACTGAATAAACCCGGCAGGCTAAACATAGAGGAATTTGAAATCATGAAGAACCACTCCATGATTGGTATGGAAATTGTTGATCAGCTTCCGGAACTGAGTAAAAAAATAGGACAAATCATCTGTCAACATCATGAAAAATGGAATGGTACAGGCTACCCCTTTGGACTAAAGGGCGGCGAGATTGAAAGAGCGGCGCGAATTATAAGTATTGCTGACGTCTACGACGCACTGACCGCCAACCGTGTCTACAGAAAACGATATATGCCCCATGAAGCGGCAGAGTATTTATTTGCTGAAAATGAATCCCAGTTTGATCCCTTAATTTTAAAAAAGTTCATCAGCAGTATTGCAGTTTATCCTGAAGATATTGTGGTGATGCTGAATACCGGCGAAATTGCAAAGGTTTTGCCTTCCAGAGGTATTCACTCAATGCGGCCAAAGGTATCGGTTATTACACGAAAGAACGGGCCGCCGGTCTTCGACCCTTACGAGATTGATCTGCAAAAGCATCCCACTGTATTTGTAGTCGATATTATAAGCTAATAGAGGATAAAAGGGGTTGTGTCAAAACAGTTGTTCCGACACAGCCCCTTTATATAGCAAGCTTCTACAAACCGGCTTCTTTTTTTAGAATCTCAACCTTGTCGAGCCTCTCCCAGGTAAAGTCTGCATCGTTTCTTCCAAAATGGCCATAAGCAGCTGTTTTTTTATAGATAGGCCTTCTCAGGTCAAGCATCTTAATAATTCCTGCCGGCCTTAAGTCAAAGTCCTTGGCCACAATCTCAGAAATTTTGGTTTCAGATATCTTTCCCGTTCCAAAAGTATCAATAAGAATGGATACAGGGTGGGCAACGCCTATGGCGTAAGCCAATTGCACCTCAACTCGTGAGGCAATGCCTGCAGCCACAATGTTCTTAGCCACATAGCGCGCAGCATAGGCAGCCGAGCGGTCCACCTTGGTGGGATCCTTGCCGGAAAATGCTCCGCCCCCATGCCGGCCCATTCCACCGTAAGTATCCACAATAATTTTTCTTCCGGTCAGCCCTGAATCTCCCTGTGGCCCACCCACTACAAACCGTCCTGTAGGGTTAATGAAAAAACGGGTTTTCTCATCCAGCAAATCCTTTGAAATGACAGGTCTGATCACATGTTCAAGGATATCTCTTTCAATCTGGTCATGGCTTACATAGTCGCCATGCTGGGTCGAAATAACAACAGTATCCACGCGAACAGGCTTGTCTCCGTCATATTCAACTGTAACCTGGCTTTTGCCGTCAGGTCTCAGATAATCCAAGATTCCCTGTTTTCTCACCCACGACAATCTCTCGGTGAGCTTATGGGCAAGGGAGATGGGCATGGGCATGTATTCCGGAGTCTCATCACAGGCATAACCGAACATCATACCCTGGTCTCCGGCTCCGATAGCCTCAATATCATCAACCATGGTCTTTTGTTTATGCTCAAGAGCCTCGTTAACACCCATAGCGATATCCGCCGATTGCTCATGGATGGAGGTGAGGACGGCACAGGTATCACAGTCAAAGCCGAATTTTGCCCTGTCATAGCCTATATCACGAATTGTCTCTCTCACCAGACTTGGAATATCCACATAGCAATTGGTTGTGATTTCACCCATAACCAGTACCATACCGGTGGTTACGGCGGTTTCACAAGCTACCCGCGCATGAGGATCTTTTTCAATAATGGCGTCTAGTACGCTATCCGAAATATTATCGCACATCTTATCCGGATGCCCTTCTGTAACTGATTCAGAAGTAAATAGTCTTCTTGTTGGCATTGTTGGTCTCTCCTTTCATTTACTCAGCAAACAAAAAAATCTCTTCCTAGAAGAGACTTTCATATAAAGCTCCTCATCTATCAGGATAACATCCTGCGGGAATTGGCACCATTGCTTAAAAGCCGGTTGCCGGGTTTCATAGGGCCCAGTCCCTCCACCTCTCTTGATAAGGTTCGTATTTAGTTTTTCCGGTCAAATAGAATGACCAATTTTAAAAGAATCATAGCATATCGAAATTTAAACGTCAAGCACGTTGACAAATTGTCAAAACTGTAAATATAATTGTGTTAAGTCAAAAATCAACAGGGGGAATCTATGATGAGCAAGATGAAAGATACCGCATTAGATAGTTTCCAATACGCTGTATCAGAGCTTTTGATCCGAAACAAGAGCATTCTTGACGAGATGACTAAACTTGAGGATTCCAATGCACGTGTCAATAGAACCCTCTCAAAGGCCGTGACCCAATGCGGTTGTATTAAGATTAATGCCTGCAAGCAAGATTATCCTGACAGCTTAGAGTTTGAAAGTATCCAGGGCTCCATGAGCTCTCACCTGGACGGAGCGCTCTGTGCCAACTGCCGTGACCTTATTGAAAAGGATATAGGACGTCATTTGTTTTATCTGACATCTTTGTGCAATAATCTTGAACTTAATCTATATGATATCATTATAAAAGAGCTGGATCGACTCCAGCTCCTTGGAAAGTACAGCTTGCGATAAAGCGGATCAATCGATAACCATGCGTTCCTTAATGCGTTTGAGACCGATGCTGATGCTTTTGGCTCGTTGTTCGCTTATGCCTTCAATACAGTCAAGACCTTCCACTGTGGCCGCCATAAGGCCGTTGATATTATAGAAGTTCTTTACAAGCTTGCACTGAACAGATCTTGGAATCCTTGATATTTTTGAAAGGGCTCTGTAGCCACGGGGAATTACATTGGTCTCGAAGGGCTGTCCATCAGGATCATAGCCCAGTTTCTGCAATATGATCCCGTAATTGGCCAACTCGTCATCGGTAAGGGTATGGAGGTCCTCCAGTATTTCTGCGGCATATTCCGAATAACCCTCAAACATGTAGTCTTCAATGATAAGGAGCTCTTCGTCCTCAATATTGGTCAAGAGCTCTTCAAGCTGTACACTAACAAGCCTGCCTTCAACACCCAATTCGCAGATAGCCGTTCGAATTTCATCTGCTATTCGTATGGCAATTTCAGAACGAATAATGACATTAACCACGTCAGAAAGCCTTGAGAGTTCATTGAACTCAAGAGCCGTAAGGCTTTCAAGGTCCCGCATGAGGACCTTTTTATTTTTCTCCATGGTCTGAAGCGCATTGTTGGCATGAGCCAGAATCTCCGATGTCGCTCTTAACACATATTTTATATTTCCTTTATACAAGGAGATGACATTTCTCCTTTGCGAAATGCAAATGACTAATTCCCCCGTCTGCTTGGCCGTTCTTTCAGCGGCCTTGTGACGCGTGCCTGTCTCAAAGGTTTCAATGAGAGGGTTGGGTATTAAAAGGGTATTGACCAGCAGTATTTTTTTAAGATCCCTGCTCACCACTATGGCACCGTCCATTTTGGCCAGTTCATAGAGATAAGCCGGCAAAAACTCGCTGTCTATACGAAAGCCTCCGTCAATGAGACAGGTAAGCTTTGTCGCATCTCCTATGACAATCAAGGCTCCTGTCCCTGAACGGATGATATTATCCAGACCCTCCCGAAGAAGTGTGCCCGGCGCAGTCATTTTAATGATCTCCAATACTTCCTTGTTCAGCATGCAATTCCACCTCTAACAATGGTCATAACTATTATTTATTATCTATTGTGTTGGAGATAAGATTCTGAGGAAGCTCCGGTTTCAAGGTTCTTACTGAAAAACCGCTTCGAGGGCTTGTTCTACAGTCGATACCGGGATAATTTCAATTTCTTTTGCTTGGCCGGTGAATCCATTTCTCCCCAGATTGGGAACGATACACCGCTTGAAGCCCAAGCGCAAGCTCTCAGTTATACGCTTGTCCATTTGGCTCACCGAGCGCACCTCTCCCGTTAAGCCCACCTCTCCAAAGAGCACGGTGGAACCATCAATGGGCTTGTTTTTAAAGCTCGATGCTATAGCCATCACGACACCTAAATCGGCAGCCGTCTCGTCCAATGTGAAGCCTCCTGCCACATTAAGATAGGCATCGAAGGCATGAAGCTGCATACCCACTTTTTTCTCTAAAACAGCCATAAGCATGGACAATCGGTTGTAATCCATACCAGTAGCTTGCCTTCGGGGCATGCCAAAGCTGGTAGCACAAACCAGAGCCTGTACCTCGACCAGCATGGGGCGAGTCCCCTCCACAAGGCCTACAACAGTCGAGCCTGCCTGATCACGGCTTCTGCCCTCCAGCATAAGTGAAGAGGGGTTGGCCACATCTATAAGTCCCGTGGCACCCATTTCAAAAATTCCGATTTCATTGGTGGAGCCAAAGCGATTTTTGACTGCCCGCAGTACACGAAAGTCCTGATGACGTTCCCCTTCAAAATAGAGAACCGTATCCACCATATGCTCCAAAACCCTTGGCCCGGCAATGGCTCCCTCCTTGGTGACATGTCCCACCACAAATACTGTAACACCATTTTTCTTGGATATTCGCAAAAGCTGGCCTGTCACATCCCTGACCTGGCTGACACTGCCGGGGGCTGAAGACAGTTTTTCGGTGAAAACAGTTTGAATGGAGTCTATGACTACAAAATCCGGTTTTTCTTTTTCAATAATGGCTTCAATCCGCTCAAAGGATGTCTCTGAAACCATGTAGACATTGGAGCTCACAGCTCCAAGACGATCGGCGCGAAGCTTGATTTGCCCAACAGATTCCTCACCTGAAACATAAAGAACCCGTTTTGTTTGAGCAATCCTTGCACAAACCTGCAAGATCAGGGTGGATTTACCGATACCCGGATCTCCTCCCACAAGAATAAGAGAGGCGGGTACAAGACCCCCTCCCAATACACGGTCGAGCTCAACACTTCCTGTTTTGATTCTGGATGTTTCAAGAATCTCAATCTCGGACAGAGAAACCGGGGTGGGTAATGGCATGGTCAGTGTTTTAGCCGAGGTCTGAGGGCCATCCTCAAACACTTCCTCAATGAGGGTGTTCCATTTCAGGCAGGAAGGACATTTCCCCATCCAGCCACTGCTCTCATAACCACACTCACTGCAGACATACTTATTGCGAAGCCGCGCCATTTCTCTCCTGTCCCCTTATCAAACATGGTATCTATGATTCTGCTGCAAGCATTTGCTTCAGCAGAATCTATCTTTGCATCTACGGGTATAGATACCCATTTTTTTCTACTGTAAACTCTTTTGAGTGAAAACTTAAATCTTTTTCCATTTTATACCCTGGGGAGTATCCTGAAGCTCAATACCCATCTCTTTAAGCTTATCGCGGATTTCATCAGAACGCTTCCAATTTTTCTCCTGGCGGGCTTGCTGTCTTTCATTGATAAGCGCTTCTACAGCAGCATCCAGCTCAGGCACCTCATCCTTTTGCTCACTTGCTTCTATGTCAAGTCCAAAGATGGTATCCATTTTAAGTACTAGATCATAAATTTGTTTTGATTTGTCTGGATATCTGACCACATTCCACGCTACACCAAGTGCCTTGGGAATATTTAAATCGTCATTTATCGCCTCTTCAAAATCAGCTAAGAAGGTATCAATAACGTCCTGCGCAATAATAGCAGAGCCTTTTTTGTGTAATAACGCACCTTCAACAAATCGATCGTAGGATACCTGTGAGGCTTGCATAACCTCCCATGTGAAATTAAGCTTATTTCTGTAATGGGCATTTAGGCACATATACCGAAAAGCAAGGGGATTAAAGCCTTTCTCGCGGAGATCTGAAATGGTATAGGTGTTGCCCAGGCTCTTGGACATCTTTCCATTATTGACCATCATAAACTCGCCATGTAACCAGTAATTGACTGCCGGTTTGCCTATGAGTGCCTCCGACTGGGCAATTTCATTCTCATGATGGACGGGAATATGATCCACACCACCTGTGTGAATATCAAATTGGTCACCTAAATACTTTCTCCCCATGGCTGAGCATTCAATATGCCAACCCGGATATCCCATACCCCAGGGGCTTTCCCATTGCATAATATGCTCCTTTGGAGCTTTCTTCCAGAGAGCAAAATCTGCAGGATGGCGTTTTTCATCATTGACTTCAACCCTGGCACCAGCTATTTGGTCATCCAGATTCAACCGGGACAGCTTTCCATATTCCTCAAACTTTGATATGTCAAAATAGATGCCGTCACTGGTTTCATAGGCATAGCCTTTCTCCAAAAGACCCTCGACAAACCTGATCATTTCTTGAATATGGTCGGTAGCCTTTGGAACAATCTCAGGACTCTCAATGTTCAAAGCTGCAATATCCTTCATAAAAATATCAGTATAATGAGCGGCAATTTCCCAAGGCGTCTTTTTCTGCTCTCTGGCCCCCTTGATCATTTTATCTTCGCCTTCATCTTCATCGGAGACCAAATGGCCTACATCTGTGATATTCATGGTGTGCATAAGCTTAAAATCATTATATTTTAAAACTCTCCGCAAAATATCCATAAACACATAGGTCCTCAGATTTCCGATATGGGCATAATTATAAACGGTAGGACCGCAGGAGTACATGGCGACCTTCCCTGGGTTTAAGGGAACAAATTCTTCCTTCTGACGGGTCAATGTATTATAAAGTTTCATAGCGTTACTCCTTCTTCTGCTGTTCAGAGCTATCTTCATTATCATTACACATCATATCGGGATATAACCTGTCTTTGATGCTTTCAAAAATCTTCTCATAAGCTGCAAGCTCATGTTTGAGTTTATCCATTTCTCCTCGAATTCTGCAGAACTCCTGGGAAACAGGATCCGGAGTATGTATCTGATCTAGCTCAAAGCTCTGCCTGATCCTTTCACCCCCGCGTTTAACGGCTCTTCCGGGCACACCTACAACCGTGGTATCAGCATCGACCTCGGTTAGTACAACCGCATTGGCACCAATTTTAGCATTGTCCCCTACTTTAAAAGGACCTAAAATCTTGGCGCCTGCGCTGATAAGAACATTGTTTCCTACAGTCGGATGACGTTTGCCTTTATCTTTTCCGGTTCCCCCAAGGGTTACACCATGGTAAATGGTGCAGTAATCACCAATTTCCGCAGTTTCACCAATGACTACGCCCATTCCGTGATCAATAAATAGGCACTTTCCAATGGTTGCTCCGGGGTGAATTTCAATACCAGTTTTGTGCCGGGCCAATTGTGAAATAGCCCGAGCGATAAAAAACATCCCATGCTTATGAAACCAATGGGCTTTCCTATACATACGCACAGCCTTGTAGCCGGGGTATTGCAAAGCAACCTGCCACACACTGCGGGCGGCCGGGTCGCGATCAGCTATCGATTTTGCTTCTTCATACCATTTGAGCATATTTTTCACCTGTCGATCAGCCAGTTTACCTATTAATTATACACATTATGATCAAGTCAAAAAAGCCGTGAAGAAAATATCATTCCGGTAGATAAATTATAGATTATCATATAGGTGAACACAAGCTTTTAGTAGCAATTAAAAAGAGCAACCTTTGAAGGCTGCTCTCAATTATTACGTGATAGGCTTTGCGTCATGTCCCTGGGTGTTAATTAGCGCGGCTCCCATAGCTGTGGCAAATTCGGCATGGGGCGGTAAATGGAATTGAACCTTGAACAATTCAGCCAGGCTGTCAAACACTTCTCTGGCCTGAGGGACATTAGTGAGATTGCCGATAAGTACCGCATCACTTATTTTCTCATTTCGTGCCGCGAAAACAGCTAGGGTTCCAATGGTCTGGAAAACCAGGTTGATAATGCCCAGGGCCACGTCGGCTTTGGTAGCCAGGTCGATGATTTTGCCGAAATTGGATGCCGTGGTCTCCGGTGGCAGCCCCACCAGCTCATCATGGGTAATATCGCCGATGGACAGATCAATATGTTTTAAATCTCCATCCTTGGCCATTTCAACAATATCGTCAAAATTCCGGACATTGAGCATCCGGTTGGAAAGTCCCAGGAGGGTTCCGCCTCCTATACCGGTTCCGCCCAAGTGTTTGGCTCGGTCTTTTTCGGCCAGTACAAAAGCAGTGCCGGTCCCCATGCTCACAATGACAGCCTTTGTCAGATTGCTTAAAAACAAGCCTCCCAGGCCAATAGCCAAAAATTCATCCACCTTGTAGGTAGGAATACCAAAAATCCTCTCATTGATGAAGGTGGAACCCACACCGGTCACCATAATCCTTTCAATATCGGACAAATGCATTTGGTTCTCGGTAAGGAAACGTCCAAAAGCACCATAAACAGAAGAAACCGGATCAGTTGCCTTTACCAGAAAAGGCCCCAGAAGCTTTCCATCATGTAAACCTACAATTTTTGTGGTACTGCCCCCAATATCAATTCCAATAATTTTGTTCATAATCTATACTGCACCAACCTAAATCCGTTTTGTATTTTGGTATTTAAAATACGCGAGAGCAACGGGCATTACGATAAACCCGGATATCAGTGCCTCGGCAATGGCATTAGTCGTAAAGACAGTTATAATGATCACTTTAAATGATGCGCCCATAATTCTGACTACATCCTGAGCATAAACCAGATAGAGCATCAAAAAGACCAAAGCCGTATTTGTAAGGCTTCCGACCATTCCTGCAATAAAGGTACTGACTGTTTTCTTTAGCGATTCGTTTTTAAAAAGCCTGGACAATAGGTAGTAGGCGTAATAAGCAACCACCCCGATAAACATTCTTGGTAAAACTGAAACAAGTGGATTCATAAATAACGGATCCAAAAGAGTCATAGGTCTTGTCAAGGCGTGGATAAGAGCGACGATTCCCAGCGATGTACCCATTATTAATCCTGCTACGGGACCTAATATAATGCCTGTAATAATAGTGGGTATGTGGATGATTGTGGCACTGATGGCTCCAAGCGGGATAACGCCTAGCGGCGAAATGTCCAACACGATGGTGATGGCAAGCATCAGTCCAAGAAAGGTTAAGCCCTTCGGGCTTCTTAAAGAATTTTTCATTTTGTTCCCTCCGTTCTCATTCCCAAAATGGGATATAAGTCGAATAATGAATGTGAACTTTTATCTTGTCCGGTTTTCTTTAGAAATACCGGCAAGAAAATCATAGCACAAAAAGCATCGGCTCTTCAATATTATGGATCACAGAAAACTAGCGCCCACTTTTTTTATTTTCAGTAAATGTATATAGGTTGTCCGCGAAAATTTTAAGATTGTTTAGCGAATTCAGGGTAAATTATGATATGATGTATGCTAAAAAGAAGATAGTGGTGATCGTTTTTGCATCATGTTTTTATTGTGAATCCTACAGCAGGTAAGGGTAAGGCCCTGCAGATGGTGGAAAAGATTGTTGCACGTTTTAAGAACTTTGCCCAAACCTTTGAGATCAAAATAACCGAGGCACCGGGCCATGCTCAGATTCTGGCAAAAGAGGCTATTTCAACTTACAACGAGGTCCGTCTCTATTCAGTGGGAGGGGATGGTACCCTAAACGAGGTACTTAACGGTATGGCCGGTTCCCAGACCGAACTTGGAATTATCCCCTGTGGTTCCGGAAACGATACGGTGCGATCACTCTATACCATCACCGATCCTGTCAAGCTCATTGAACTACTTCCGCTCTCTCCTTCCGTCATGATTGATTTGGGAAAGCTGAATGATAAATACTTCCTTAACATTGCTTCCATCGGCTTTGATGCGGAGGTTGTCCTAAAAGGCCAAATCTTTAAACGCTACCCCTTTATCTCAGGGTCCATGTCCTATATCCTTGGAGTACTCACATGTCTGATCCGTCTTAAAAAATACAAGCTTCGCTTTATGATGGGTGACGCTCCTCCTTTTGAGAAGGAGGTTTTATTGTCTATTTTCGCCAACGGGTCTCATTATGGCGGTGGCATGAAGGCCGCTCCACGGGCGGAAATGAATGATGGGTTATTGGATTTTTATCTGGTGGATGCTATGTCCCGTCTCAGAATATTAAAATTCTTTCCTGTTTTTCAAAAAGGACGGCACGAATCACTGAAAGTAGTTACTCTGGCGAGAGGCACCAAACTACTCATTGAGAGCCAGCTTCCTGTTCCCGTCAACATTGACGGAGAAATCAGCAAGGAGACCAGAATAGCTATCGATCTTCTTCCTGGCTCACTCAATGTCATTATTCCTACTTCATAAAGGGCTCTTAAAACAATAATGCGTTCTCTTTTTTATTCAATGCGAAAAATCCGGTGGGGTTCTCGGCGTTTCTTTTATTGTAGGCGAAAGACCTGCCGTCCATGCCCGAGAAATACCCGCCTGCTTCGGTTATAAGGATTTCCATGGCAGCCGTATCCCACTCCATTGTGCGACCGAAACGGTAGTAAACCTCCACATCTCCCCTGGCTAAAAGGCACCCTTTATAGGCACTTCCGGCAATAACAATCTGGGTGATGTGATTTACCGCAATAAGTCTGTCCAACTCCGGAGCTTGATGGGTGCGGCTTTTGGCCAGGCGGATATCACCAACTCTCTGTGAAACCTTAAGGTGTTTCTCCTGTCCTTTTATGATGGACCATGCACCCATTCCCCGGGCCGCGAAGTACAACTCCTTGAGCACCGGTACATAAATAACACCTACAATTGGCCTTCCGTCCTCTGCCAAGGCAATATTAACGGTGAATTCCCCGTTCTTTTTGATAAACTCTTTAGTTCCATCCAAAGGATCTACAATAAAGCAATACTTTTGTTCCACACGTGAGAGCTCATCCACCGATTCTTCTGCCATTATGGAGATATTGGGAAATTCTTTATGAAGACCCTTTACGATGACATCATTGGCCGCTTTATCGGCTGCCGTAACAGGAGAAAGATCCTCCTTATAGCTCACGGCAATGTCTTGTCCGTAAAACTTTAGTATCTCCTCTCCGGCCCTTATGGCAAGCTCTTTCATGGTGCCGAGCACTTCTTGTGTATCCAAAAAAGCTCCATCTCCTCATCAAATAATCTGTATATAGTTCTTCCGGTCCCCTGCAAACTCGACACGGTAAGCTTCTCTTACCGGGCAACCAAGGGTATGGCTTACGTTGACCACTTGGTTTAAGTACTCCATCGGAAAAAGAAGACAATAGCCGCACCCTGTCTTTGTCACCTTGCAGGGTGTGGAAATGACCTGAAATACAATACCTCTTTGCTCAAAAACCCGACAGACTCTGTAGGCATAATTCCCCGAATCATAAAGCGCGATACACTCCACAGCATACATCCTGTTAATAAAAAGTCATAATATATGCTATTCCTCAGGTGTTATACCTGCCACTTGATATCTTACTCATCTTCCTCCCAGTCAAGGCTTCTGCCCACGGCCTTGTGCCAGCCCCGGAGCAACTTGTCACGCTGATCCTGCTCCATGTGAGGTGCAAAGATTACATCGCCATTCTGTAATTGCTTAATTTCGTCCTTGCTCTTCCAGACGCCCACAGCCAATCCGGCAAGATAGGCCGCGCCCAGCGCCGTGGTTTCCTGGTTCATGGGACGGCGGACACGCTTATTGAGAATATCGGCCTGGAATTGCATCAGAAATGCGTCTCTGCTGGCACCGCCATCCACATTCAATTGGGAAAGCACGATTCCTGTATCCTTCTCCATGGCCTGTACCAGATCATAGCTCTGATAAGCGATGGATTCCTGGGCTGCTCTTATAATATGCTCTCGCTTTGTTCCGCGGGTAATCCCCATGATGCAGCCCCGAGCATACATATTCCAATAAGGCGCTCCAAGGCCTGTAAATGCAGGGACAATATAGACACCACCTGTGTCACTGACCTTCTTTGAATAATACTCGGCATCCCTGCTGTCATTGAAGAAGCGCAGTTCATCCCGTATCCACTGAATAACGGCTCCTCCCACAAAAACACTGCCTTCAAGCATGTATTGGATTTTCCCGTCAATTCCGATGGCGATGGAAGTCACAAGTCCGTTTTGACTTGCACAAGGCGTGTCACCGGTATTCATTAAGAGAAAACACCCTGTTCCGTATGTATTTTTTGCCTCACCCTTTGAAAAGCAGGTTTGCCCGAATAACGCAGCCTGCTGATCTCCGGCGATACTGGCAATGGGTATCTCCGTATTCTGAAGCTCGGTATAGCCATAGACCTCACTGGAATTGCTTACCCGGGGGAGCATGGCTCTGGGAATCTGCAGCGCATCCAGAAGCTTTTTATCCCATTCCAGAGTTTTAATATTGTAAATCATTGTACGGGAAGCATTGGTATAATCCGTCACATGGACTTTTCCTCCCGTCAATTTCCAGAGAAGCCAGGTGTCTATGGTTCCAAAAAGGATTTCACCTTTTTCGGCGCGTTCCCGGGCACCCTCTACATGATCCAGAATCCATTTGATCTTGGTTGCGGAAAAATAAGCATCAGGTATCAGCCCTGTGTTTTCTTTGATATATTCGGTCAATCCCTGGTTTTTAAGTTCATCCACCAGCTTGGCCGTACGGCGGCACTGCCAGACAATGGCATTATAGATGGGCCGGCCGGTGTTTTTATCCCAAAGCACCGTGGTTTCCCGCTGATTGGTGATGCCGATTGCCGCGATATCTTTTATATCGACGTTGCTCTGGGCTATGACCTCAACCATTACAGCGTATTGGGAGGAGTAAATTTCAAGGGGGTCATGCTCAACCCATCCCTGTTTGGGATAAATCTGCTTGAATTCCTTTTGAGCCATTTGTATGATGTTTTGATGCTCGTCAAACAAAATCGCTCTGGAGCTGGTGGTTCCCTGATCCAATGCCAAAATGTACTTTCCCATACTCATGACCTGCCTTTATTATTTATTAAGCTGAATAGATTGCTGATAATTTAAAAACCTGTGTATGACTTAATTATATCCTATTTTGTAAGCTGCGTGTTGTAATAAAGTCGACTCCTGTACCGCAAACATCCTTCACCACAACCTGTCCCTGATCAACAGGTGCCTTCAGGATCACAGCATTTAAAAGCGCCATGGCCTCCATGATTCTGCCCTTAGGCAGTGAACCATTTGTTTTCACGGGGCACCGGCGGTGAGGCCCTCCCTCAACCCTTACAGTAGAGGTGATAACCCTGGTGGGGTTCATGAGCTCTTCCTTACCGTATTTCTCACCACGGGCACAGGAATGTCCCCGGACTTGAAAGCCATTTTTTTCATCAACCTGGAGATGACAGCCTTTGGGACAAACAATGCAAATAAGCTCCTTCATGAATTCTTCACCGTCCTTCCACAATCGCCGCTACCGAAACCGATATTTCACCCTGCGCCTGTTCAATAAGCTTCTTGGGCAGCACCAGATGCTCCATTTCGCCGGGAGCCAGATGATGTCTTGAAAATCTGGCAAGCAGCGTTTCTCCGGAGTGTACCAAAAGGGTGCTCTCTTTATAAACCTTATTCACACGGAAGAACAGCTCCACACTTTTTCCTACCTCATTTACGCGAATTTTCTGAGGAACAGTGTAAGTGATACCTTGACCATTTTTTACCTCCAAAGCACCTTCTTGCCCGTCCTTGCTGCTTTTAACATACCGGGCAGCGGCATGGCCGGCTCTTTGGCTTTCAGCCGTTACAAAGTCTACCAGATCATGAACATGGACCACATTGCCGCAGGCAAAGATGCCCGGAATCGAGGTTTCCATATTTTCATAGACAACAGGACCATTGGTACGCTGATCCATCATTATACCGGCCTTCTTTGATAATTCATTCTCGGGAATCAGGCCTACAGACAATAAAATCGTATCACAATCAAAGATGATTTCCGTGCCTGGAATGGGTTTTCTGTTTTCATCGACCTCCATGACCACAACCTGTTCAACCCTGCTTTTGCCCTTTATATCCACTATGGTATGGGAAAGATACAGGGGGATATCGTAGTCCTCCAGGCACTGAACAATATTTCTCGTTAACCCGCCGGAATACAGCATTATCTCAACACAGGCCAGAACCTTTGCCCCTTCAAGGGTCATCCGCCGTGCCATAATAAGCCCAATATCACCCGACCCTAGAATGACGATTCTTTTGCCGACCATATAGCCTTCCATATTAACATAGCGTTGGGCCGCACCCGCTGTGAATATACCGGCAGGCCGGTCACCGGGGATGGCTATGGCCCCTCGCGTGCGTTCCCGGCAGCCCATGGCCAGAATAATGGCTTTTGCTTTTAAAACCTGATAGCCGTCCGTGGTATTGACAATATGAACTTCCTTTTCTTCCGTCACATCCAGAACCATGGTGTCAAGCTTGATTTCGATAGCAGTATCCTTACACATACTGACAAAACGTCCGGCATATTCCGGTCCTGTCAGCTCCTCCTTAAAGTAATGCAAGCCGAAGCCATTATGGATGCATTGATTGAGAATGCCTCCCAATTCTTTTTCTCTCTCAATGATGAGAATTCTCTTAAGGCCATCCTCATAGGCAGCACAGGCTGCCGCAAGACCCGCAGGCCCACCACCGATTACGATTAAATCATACATGCCTGTTGCCTCCCGTCTTAGTTTCTCCTGTGATCATATAACTTCCTGCTTTATCCTGGAGGATGTTTTCAGGCGGTATCTTCAATTCCCTTGCTAAAATCTCCAGAACCCGGGGCCCGCAGAATCCTCCCTGGCAACGTCCAAGGCCCGCGTTGCATCGACGTTTTACAGCATCAATGGAGGTGGGCGTAATGGGTGAATGAATAGCGTCAATGATCTCACCCTCGGTGATGGTTTCACAACGGCAGATGACTCTCCCATATGCCGGATTTTTGGCAATCAGCTCATTCTTTTCAACCATTGTAAGCTCATGGAAGCGAATTTTCTTTCTTGTATTGATAGGGGCTACCTTTTCTATAAGCTCCTGTCCCTTACCATGAATGAGCTTAACCAGCATTTTGGCAATGGCTGGCGCGCAGGTAAGGCCTGGCGATTTAATTCCTGCCAAATCAAAGAAGTTTTCTGCTGTTTTTGCCTCTTCGATAATAAAATCATCTACCCTGTCGAGGGTGGCACGTACTCCCGCATAGTTTCGGATGGACTCTCTGAAATTGATGGAGGGTATGGATTTCAGCGCCATCTTTTTAACAAAGGAAAGGCCCTGGGAGGTTGTTGACACATCCTCCTTATCATGTATTGCTTCAGCATTGGGGCCTACAATAAGATTGCCATGTATGGCGGGCGAAACCAGTACACCTTTCCCTTCTTTGGTGGGACATTGAAACAGTACAAAATTTGCTTTTGTCCCCTCTCCTTTATCCAACAGATAATATTCTCCTTTATTGGCTCGAATGCTTAGTTCAGTGCTGTCGACCATATTGTGGATTTCATCGCTGTGGACGCCCGCTGCATTGACAACAAATCTGCTTTCATAAAGACCTGCATTTGTCTGCACGCGATATCCGTCATTTATTTTATCAATACTATGCACTTCATTGTTCAAGAAAAGCTGAACACCGTTTTTGATTGCAGTTTCAGCCATTGCCAGGGTATATTCCCATGGATTGATGATAGCGGCAGTAGGAGCATAAAGAGCACCTTTTACCTCTTGGCTCAAATTCGGCTCTAATTTTCTCGCCTGTTCACCACTTATTATTTGGAGCTCCGGAACACCGTTGGCAATACCGCGATCATAGAGCTTCTGTAACACAGGGAGTTCATCCTCTGCAAAGGCCAGCACCATGGAGCCTATTTTCTTGTACGGAACATCTAGGTCTTTACATATTTCTTCAGTCAATTTTGCCCCTTCTACATTGAGTTTTGCCATCAATGTGCCGGGCTTGGGATCATATCCTGCATGAATAATTCCGCTGTTTGCCCTGGATGTACCGCATGCAGCATCGTTTTCTTTTTCCAGAACCGCAACCGAGATCTGATATTTTGACAATTCATAGGCCGCCGTTGCGCCCACAACCCCACAGCCTATGATCACGACGTCAAACATAAATTCCCCTCCAAACGCAAAAAAGAGCATGCAAAAACAGCTGTTTCCAACTGTATCTGCCATGCTCAAAATCTCCAAGTAGATACATTCAATATTAATCTATTCTCATTATATTACACTTTTATCTATTATGTCAAAAGTATATTCTTCACATAAACCATACGGCACTGTCTGTTGAAGAAATAGCAATGGCACCTGCGCCCAGAGCCATCACAATATCTTCCTTATCACGAATAAGACCGCCGGCCACAATGGGCGTTTTAGCCTCAGCTGCAAGTTCTTTGATAATTTTTGGCATGACGCCCGGCAAAATTTCAACCAAATCCACGCATTCCAGGTTCATATGCTTCTGCACATTGGAAAGAGCCATGGAATCAAGAACAAAAAAGCGCTGCACCGTTAAAAGGCCCCTGCTTTTGGCATAACGAACCAGAGGTTGCTTTGTGGAAATAACCCCGTCTGCCCGGGTATTTTTTATCAAAAAGTCCACCGCAATTTCTTTTGCAGACAAACCGCCTACCAAATCCAGATGAACAAACGCAGCCTTACCCGCATCTTTAATTCTTGCTACGATATCTGCAATATTGATAATGTCACCGAACAGAATAAAAACAACCTTGCTCCCACAGGCCAGGCATTTTTCCAGGCCTTCCATACTTTTTACTGCCGCAATGACGGGTGTATCCTCCAGTAGCCCGAGAAGCTCTTCCTTTTTCATCCCCATCCCCCATTTCAGTGCTAGTATACCACATGCGTCCCTGAGCAAAAAAGGGCTAATGTTCTAACACGCAAATCCGGATGACCCCAGATAGACCAAGCAGTCGACTCCCGCTGCCCTGCGATACAACTTAACCTTGACAGCCAAAAGGCCCTGTCGTATAATAAATCGTGCATTTATGCGCCCGTAGCTCAGTCGGATAGAGCACAAGTTTCCTAAACTTGGTGTCGCACGTTCAATTCGTGTCGGGCGTACCATAGTAAAATAGGGTGTTTCAGTAAAATGAAGCACCCTATTTTGCTTTTATTCACTCTAAACTTTTCATAGCAATGGCTTCAGCGTTTTAGCAACCTCATTCCGCATACGCTTTGTTTTATGGTCGTATCGTTCAGCCGTTAAGGTTGGGCTATAATACCCCAACTGCTCCTGTACTGTATTTAAAGCTAGATATAACTATTTAAAAGAACATCTTGATTATGTATAATTATATAAACTGGTAATTCTTAAAAACTTTTAGTTCTATATGGGGTGATATTATGGAATTTTATTTCAAAACTGTTGGAGCGAAAGTACATCTTTATCGCGAGGATGGCTTCTTTGATGAAGATTTGGGTGAACTAACAGAAACCTTTACTGGAAAATTAAAAACGAGTAGAATTTTCGGAGAGAATTTTGAACTTGAAGATATATCTGGTTTTTTTTCAAAAGGACAACGTTATTCAATTAAGAGTACAGAAGGATTAGTAGGTGTTATAGAAAAAAAAGCATTTAGCGATCGGTATGCTTTGAAATAGACATGAAGGGGTAGTTCAAATGAAAACATCATTTTGGACTCCCCCTTATAAACATTAATAAAGCTCTTTATACTCCGATGGTGAAAGGCCCGTAAAGCGCTTAAATACCGAGCTGAAATAATGCTGGTCTGAATAGCCTACCGCATCTGAAATCTCGTATACTTTAAAATCCGTTGTCTCCATCAGTTCCTTAGCTTTGGTAATTCGAATTCTATGAATATATTCAATAATGCTCATGCCCATTTTTTGCTTGAACAACTGGCTTACATAATTTTTGCTCAAACAGACCGATTCGGCAATGCTGTTGAGCTGAATGTCTTCACTGTACCGTGCCATAATATACTTTTTAACTCTTTCAACAAGCTTGCTGTTATGATCATTCCGCTTGCTTTCGATCATGTCCGCAATATGTGTGACCACATTCATCACTTTCGTCACCTTCTCCTCAAAGGACAACATATTGCGAAGCTCAACCACCACATCATAATATTGATTATTGATCTGCTTGTAGCCATCCGGGTCCACTTCCAGAAGCACCATTTTTGCTGTGACCAGGATTTTGATCAGGGCAAGCTCCATAAAAGACAAGTCCTTATCTCCATGCTGCAGCATATCAATAATTTCACCAAAGTAGGCCTTCACCGCTTCTTTGTTTCCGAGCTTAAGATCTGAAATGAAAGCCTCTTCGTCCAAAAGGTGACGGAACTTCACCCCGGTAGGCTGTATGTCGGCTATATTCATAACGCTCTGGTGATTGAACGAAACATTGTATTTCAGCGCCGTATGGGCTTCTCTATAAGAGAATTTGACTTGGGCAATATCATCAACCAATCCGCCCATACCGCCGCATAGGGTTGCACTGGAGTCAGCAAGACTGCTTCTGATTTCAGCAAATAGCTTCTCCGACAATGCTTCAAAGCCTTCCTCGGTTTCAACACCGAACAGGAAAACATATGTCCCCGAATTTCCTTTAAAAAACAGGCACTCAGGATACCCTGCAATGATGCGCTCAACCGTGTTGGATGCTGATATCAGCCATGCCTGGTATTCGTTAGGATTCATGTTTCGGCGTGAATGCCCAAAAAGAATTTTTAAAAACATGACACTATAGCGACGGTTTTGGAAATCATCTCCTAATAGATCCTTCCATCTTTGGAAGTCATCCTCATCCAGCCAGCCATTCAGCAGATTTTCAAAAAAACGTATCCGGATAATATCCTTACTTTCTTCTACCGTTTTTATAAGCCGCTGGTATTCCTCCTGCCTCTCCTTCCGCTTTTCTAAAGCGGTGCCCAAACTGATAATCAATTGCTCAACATCCTGGGGATAAAATGGCTTTAGAAGATAATCCATGGCATTATTGGCCATAGCCTCACGAACAAATTCAAAATCATCATGGGCACTCAGTACGATTTTAACAGCATCATTATCATTTTCCGCCAGCCTTTTTAGCAGTTCAAGGCCATTCATTCCAGGCATCACCACATCAATGAGCATGGCATCAAAGTCAATACCCTCACAGAGCTTAAGGGCATCCAGGCCGTTTTCAGCATAGGAAACCCGGTAGAGTCCTGTTTTTTCAAAGGACTCACCGATTCCCTCGCGTATAATCTTTTCATCATCAGCAATCAAAATCCGATACATAATCAGTTACCCTTGGTGGCATATTCCATAATGATTTCCTGGCTTGCTTCCTGGGCCGATACCTCTCCGGTCATTCTACCTTCGTGCATAACCAATATCCTGTCACACATTCCGATAAGCTCGGGCAGCTCAGAGGATACCATGATGATTCCCTTTCCGCTGCCGACAATATCAGACAATAACGCATAGATTTCAGCCTTGGCACCCACATCAATACCACGGGTTGGCTCATCAAAAAGCAAGACATCCGAATCGACAGCCATCCATTTGGCCAAGACCACCTTCTGCTGGTTGCCTCCCGAGAGATTTTTAACGGTTCTTTTTTCGTCTGGAGTAGCAATTTTTAGTTTTTCAATATACGTTTTGGCAAGAGAGGCTTCCTTCTTCTTATTGATAAGGCCCCCTTTTAAGACATTATCCATGCCTGCCAAGCTAATATTTTCCTTAATCGACATTCCAAGTACAACCCCTTGGGTTTTACGCTCCTCAGGAACCAAGCCCATGCGCTTTGATATGGCATGACAGGTATTGTTGATGCAAACAGTCTCACAGTTAACCTTAATTGAACCGGAGGTTTTCTTATCTGCTCCAAAGATGGCACGAACAAGCTCTGTGCGCCCGGCCCCCACAAGCCCGGCTATACCGAGAATTTCTCCCCGACGAAGCTTGAAGCTGATGTTTTCAAAGGCTCCTTTCCGTGAAATTCCCTCTACCTCTAAAAGGGTTTCACCAAGGGAAACCTTTTTCTTGGGGTATTCATTTTCAACTGATCTCCCGACCATTAACTCGATGAGCTTTTTCCGATCTACATCCTTTACAGGCAGTGTATCTATTCTCTTTCCGTCGCGCAATACTGAAAAGCGATCTGCTAAACGGAAAATTTCCTCAAGCCTGTGCGAGATATAAATGATGGTTACTCCTCTCGTTCGAAGCATCTCAAGCGTTTGGAACAGCATTTCAAGCTCGTTGTCGGTCAAGGTAGCCGAGGGCTCATCCATGATAATAATTTCAGCGTCCACAGAAAGGGCCTTGGATATCTCAACCAATTGCTTCTGCGCAACACTCAGACGTCTTACATAAGCTGTTTCGCTCAAGCTGCAGTTCAAGCTGTCCAATAGCTTCCTTGCTTCCCGATTCTGTTTTTTCTTATCGATCAAGCCCAGTGGCCCACTTGTACGGGGACGACCCAAAAAGATATTTTCCGCAACGGTTAGGGAATCCACCAGCTTCAGTTCCTGGTGAACAACACTAATGCCTCGATCTCTGGCCTCCATAGGGTTTGCGAAATTCGCGATTTCGCCTTTGATGTAAAAGTCTCCCTTGCTCGCCTTGGTCACACCCGATAAGATCTTGATAAGTGTTGATTTTCCCGCTCCGTTTTCTCCAACCAAAGCATGAATTTCACCTTTTTTTATTTGCAAGTAGACATCATCCAAAGCTGTTACTCCAGGGTATACCTTTGTAATACCCCGCACATCCAGAATAAATTCATCACTCATATACAGTTCCTCTCTTAAACACTGTTCTGGCGTTTGGTTCTGTACACGTCGAGAACAATTGCCCCTACCAAAACTGCACCCTTAATAACACGTTGCCAGTAAGAAGAAACATCCAACAGCGTCATTCCATTTGTCAGTAACGCGATGAGTATTGCGCCTAGAAGTACACCAAATACTTTTCCCTTACCACCTACGATACTGACACCACCAATGAGTGCTGCTGTAACCGCTTCAAATTCCCAGCCCACTGCGGCATTGGGCTGCCCCGAGCCCATTCGTGATGCAATGATGACACCACTGATTCCCGCTGTCAGACCACTGATGATATAGGTAATCATTTGGATTTTTGATATTTTAATTCCCGAAAGGTAGGACGCCTCGTTATTACCACCCACTGCATAAACATATCTTCCGAATTTGGTCTTTTGTGAAACAAAATGACCCACACAGTAAATGATCACCATGAAAATAACAGGCCATGGAATCCCTGCTAAATAACCCTTACCAATAAAGCTGATCTCTGTGCTTTTAATACCAATGGGGTAGCCTTCTGTAAACACATAGAGCAATCCTCTGGCGATTTCCATCATACCCAGGGTACCTATGAGTGCAGGTACACCCACTTTAGCCACTAAAAGACCGTTGATTAATCCACAGAACGCTCCTACCGCTAACGCGAGAAGTATGGCCACGGCGGGGTGCAGGTTCCAGTTTGTGAGTGCAGCTGCCGTAACAATGCTCGTCAAGCCTACCAGCGAGCCAACAGAGATATCAATACCTCCGCCTACCATGACAAAGAACATACCTACAGCCAGTATAGCCACCATTGACATTTGACGTAGTACATTTAAGATATTGGTTACACTAAGAAATGTATCAGACAAGAACGAAAGCACGATAATAAGAAAAAGCACGGCAAAAACCATGATATAGTCGTTGACAATGCTTTCCCATACTGATTTCATGACTCTCTTCCCAGTTGTTTGGTCTTTCATATGCGAAAACTCCTTCAATCATTATGCGCGTTATAGAGGCTAAAAGCCTCATACCTACCATCATCAATAAGTTCCAAAGGGGCTGCGTTTAGGCAATTGATCATGCCTTAATTTGCGGAGGTGAATTATATGGCTTGTCTACAACAGGCATACGAATTCTTGCAACAGTAAAGCCTTTTTCTATCAGGTACTCCAGACCATAATCGCCGCTAAAATGGAAGCGGATTCTATCATGGACATTCCTTACGCCTATACCGTACTGATGGTCCTGGCTTTCCTGCTGAGACGTAAATTCATTAAGGCGATCAGCTTCGTCCTGGCTTAGCTTTCCGCCATTATCCATGACGCTGAGTACCACATTTCCTTCTTCAAGCTTCCCGGTAATCCGGATCAGCCCCATAACATTCAGATCTCTGACGCCATGATAAATAGCATTTTCAACCAAAGGCTGAAGAACGATTTTGACAGTAAACAGACCCATGAGATCAGGATGGATATCCAGCATATATTTAAACTTGTCCTGATACCGGACCTGCTGGATTCTCAGATAACTTTCCACATGCTCCAGCTCTTCACCTATGGTAATCAGTTCCTTATCCTTGCTGATTCCAATCCTGAAAAGAGTTGAAAGTGCTTTTGTCATCTGGATGATCTCATCCGTATACCCCTTATTGGCTAACCATGCAATTGTCGAAAGGGTGTTGTATAAAAAATGCGGATTAATTTGCCATTTGAGAGCGTTATATTCTGCCGTACGGCGCTTCTGCTCTTCCTCCAGAACTTTGTCCATGGATTTTTTCAATCGATTTGTCATATTATTAAAGCTTTTGGCCAGCTTGCCAACCTCGTCGTTATATCGGGGTATAAAGCTGTGGTTGATATCAATATCATCTACCCGGTCCATTGTGGTCACCAGCTTGGTAATGGGCTTGGCTATTGTGGATGATACGAGCACAGCTACAAGAATACCCAATAAGATAGCAAATCCCATAACCAGCACAGTAATCATGATAATGGAGTTGGGACCGGCCATCATGTTTTCTCTGGTCGTAACTGAAAGAAAAGTAAGCCCTGTACGCTCATCTGTATGATAAACAGCCAGACAGGCCTTGCCTCCAAGCTTACCGTCAAGATATCCATCGGATAGGCGGGGTTCCCCCCTTGATGAAAAGTAATCATCAAACCCCCGCCCTATCCAATGTATGTTATCCGATGAAAAGGTAATTCCGTTTTCATTGAGTATCACAATATTCTCATTGGGTTTTGAATATTTTTCGAAGCAGCTCATCAGGGCATCGTTGTTAATACCTATGGCCACTGCTCCCAGCACTGCATCTGTGGAGTAATCCTTGATGCGCCGGAAGTGCGGCAGCACAATTGTTTTGTTGGTTTTAACAATGGGTGTTCCCCAAATGCCGTGATTTATTGAGAGAAGCTCCTCATTTAAGCCTGTGTATTGCCGCATTGTCTCTTGAACTATGAAGGTATCGTTCAGATTGGTATAGACCTTGTCATCCCTGTTAAACACATTGATATAGTGAAGATCGATGCCCGCATCAATGATGTAAAGAATTTTAGTCATCAGAAAATTAATTTGGGTTTCTTTTCTTATGTTTTCTTCACCAAGGGCCTGCAGGATCTCCTGGTTATGGGCTACGGTAATTGCAGCAAGCTCACTGTCATGAAGCAGCTCATATACGTTTTCACTGATGACATCAAGCATGATGTTCTTCTTCTCGATTTCATCCTGCATTGCTGTCCTGGATGAAGTCACAAAGGAAAAGACACCCACCGTCAGAACGGTTATGAATGAAATAATCAAAAACCATATCAACAGCTTGCTTCGTAATGGCAAATTACCGTAAAAACGCACCAATCTCATAGTTACCCCGCATTGTTCATGCGGCTAAAGCTACCGTTTTGACCCTCGGCAGCTTTAGCCCTGTCATGTACCGGTCAATACAGTGCTCCTGTTGTCGATTAGTTTTCTCTGGCCTCGACAATGGATCTCCAGTCAAGATCCTTAATGGTTACCTGATCGACGATGAGGCTATCCATAAAGACTTCCTTTTCAATAGTCTTGCCGCTGAGATGATCCTTGATGACATCGATCATGGAAGCTATGTCTGTAGGAATAGCTGCAAGCAGATAAGCCTGCATGTACTTGTCTTTGTTCTCAAGCTTCTCAAAGCCTTCGGCGTTCCAGGAAACACAGACTACCTTTGTGTCGGCACCGGCAGCCTCAATGGCAGCGGCTGCTCCGGCTCCGGATTCATAGTTTATGGCAAAAACAACATCAACTTTATTGTTATTAGCTGTGAGGATATCTTCCATTACTGACATACCGCCCTCACGGGTAGCTTTTCCATCCTGGTGTGCAACCCGGGTAACCCCATCCATTTTATCAAGCACACTCATAAAGCCTTGGGTTCTGCCACCGCATATAATAGCTGAGGGGAAGTAATCCAGCACCGCATAGGATGCTTTTCCGCCCATATTTTCTTCAATATATTTCTTTGCCCATTCACCGGCTTTTTCGCCCTCTTTGACAAAATCGCCCATGGTATGAGCAACGATTCCTTCTTTGTTCTCAGTTACACCGTCAAACATAAAGATTGGGATATTTGCTGCATTGGCAGCCTCTACACATGCATAGGAGCCCACCGGATCAACCGCAGAGATAAGAATGGCGTCCACTTTTTTGGTGATAAAATCCTCTACCTGCTGAACCTGTGTCGCAAGATTGGTGTCGGCGTTCTGGATGACAAGATCCACGCCCAGCTCTTTTGCTTTGAGTCTCATACAGGTCTCAATGTCCAAATAATACTCATCGCTTTTGTAAAACAAGTCAACACCAATAACAAAACGCTTTTTCTCACCGTCACCGGAGCCCTCAGGGGTGTTCTGTGCATCACTGCTGGGTGAAGGACTTGTGCTTTCCACAGGTTTTGTCTGGCCGCAGCCGGCAAATAGGGTCAATAACATGACTGCCGTCAGCACCACCGCTAATAGTCTCTTGATTTTCATTTTTTTCTCCCCCTTAATTATTGTCATATTTGTTCATATGCCTAGTCAAGCATTTGAATATTTTGTCAGTTTTTCTGCCAACTTTTTAAGGCAGCTTGTCCAAGCCGCGGATATCCCATTCTTCGCCAAATCCAAGGCCGGTTAGGTCGGCTATGATGCCTTTTTCCTCTGCCTCGTACATTCTCCAGATGACACGAAGGCTATGGAGTGCTTGCTGCGCTGTTGTATCCGGGGTTTTCCCTTCAATGATGCAATCAGCAAAATGCTCTATGACAGGCTTTGGCACGTGACTGGTGTCGCCGCAGCTGAAAATTTCAACAGGTGGATCCGATACTTCATAATAATTATGTGTGTTTTTAGAGGTGTGGTAGTATATGACACCCTCATTAACACACGCCTCAACCATACCCTGTTCAAAGAATACGTGTACGGCATAGCTGTGACGAGTTCCCTTTGTTCCCCAAGTCCCGAAATGGTAGGCCAGTTTGCCGCCTTCAAACTGAAAAATAGCATTACTTGTGCCTTCCTTTTCCATCCATGGTGTACATAGATTGGTACCCATATGAGCGCCTTTAAGAGGCTTGCCCATGAACCAAAGCAGCAAATCCACATAATGGCAGCCATGACTGAAGAACTGACCGCCGCCCAGCCTTTTGGCCGATCTTATCCAACTGTCTTCAGGTGCATAAGTATATTGCTCGGTCCAGATAGAAGCTTGGTAAGCCTCACCATATTGCTTACTGTCAATGATTTCTTTAATTTTTTTGTAAATGGGATGATAACGGGCCATGTAACCTATCATGAAAACAGCATCGCTCTGCTGCTCAGCATGAATCAGATCCAGACATTCATCTTCGGTCAGGGCCATGGGCTTTTCCATAAGTACATGCTTTCCGGCTTTTATGAGCTTCATGCCCATGGGAAAGTGCAAATCATGGGGTGTGGCTACATAAAAGGCATCTACCTTGTCCATAACCTCCTCGTAATTCTCAACCGCATATTGGGCACCAAGAATTTTTGCAGTCCGTTGAGCCTTCTCAAGATCAATGTCGCAGGTTGCCACAACCTGGATCTTGTGCTTGAGCTCATCGAAAATCTGAGCAAAAATATCGGAAATAAATCCGCATCCGATAATTCCCAGCTTAATCAATGTCATATCCTCCTCCTTTACAGTTATGCATAGAAACCCCTTCCATGTTTTTTTACTCAGGAGATTCAATGCAACTTTAGTATAGAAAAGTTATCTAAATTGCTGAATAGAAAAAGTATCAATTTTGTACAATATCCACGAATATGATTTTTTAGATAAAAAAAAGAGCCTGGATCACTTCAAATTTGATACAGCTCTTTCCTCATTGATCAAGGCAAATCTGCCCTTTCATCAGTATAATTAATTATGCTCATTACTACTTTTTATGAATAAGGACCCACAGAATACCAGTGCTGCCAAAATGCCACCTCCTATGAATGTTAAGTAAACATTCCCCAACCAGGTTCCCAGGAGCGTCGGAAAAACCATGTGTCCTGCGGAAGAAAACAGCATCATGACGGCATACGCCGCTCCGCTTCTTTCTGGAGAAATCTTGGCAGACAGCACGAACATCAATGGCCACACCGGCCCGCATCCCAACCCGTAAGCAAAAGCTCCGACAAAACGAAGCTCCTGGCTTCCTGCAAGGAGCATCAACAGGGCTCCCAATATGGCAAGGGGTGTGAAGAGTCTGACACCCAAGCGCTCCTTCCCATTCATGAATATACCAATTATCCGGCCGGTTATCATGGCTGTCCAGAACACGGATATACCCGCAGCAGCGACCTGCTCGGTACTGTTCGTAGCTAAAAGCAGCTGCTTGATATAGGCAGGTCCAATGGCATCATAGCCGATATAGAGAAAAATCATGACGGCATAAAGTAAAAACTGCTTGTTCTTAAGTAGTGTCAAGGGCTGGATATCCTTTTTTGCCTCTTGACCTCCAGTCGGTATTTTACCAAAAGGAATCCGTATGAAATAAACCAACAGTAAAGCAAAAGCTGCCGAACAGAGCAGGAAAATATCGTTGTATCTGCCCCCTCCCTCGGTGCAATACCAAATGGCTGCCACGGGAGCAGAAATAGCGCCGGCACAATACACAACCTGTGAAATATTCATCCATCTGGTAGCCTGTGTCGGGTTTTCATCGGTCATGATGGCGCTGCTCATAGCCTCGGCAGGGCCAAAGCCCACACCCATCAGAAAAAGGCCGACAAGCATCAAGCCATACCACTCTGAAATACCGACAATAAAGGTACCTACAATGCTGCAAATGATGGCGGCAACAATAACCTTCTTTTTCCCGATAGAGTCGGCCAATGCGCCGTTAAAGTAAACGCTGATAAAGGAGCCGGCAGCAAAAACAGAAATGAACAGGCCGACAAGGGATGATTCTTGTCCAAAGGACAAGGCAATCCTGTCGGCTGTACTTTGAAAGGAACTGAAAAAGACCCCCAATATACCTATAAGCAAGCTGGCCATGCAATTGAAAACGAGCTTGCTTCGCTTTTCCATTCTCAATTGATCGGCTCTTTCTGAATTAAACACTTTATTTTCTCCGGATGCTTTACTTATTTAGTCTTTCGCCTACCGCACCACCTGGATGAATGAGGGCGAACTGCTCGTTCACATAGCCTGTTTCCTCAATGAGCGCTACCTGAAGAGCGTCAAAAATAGCAGAAAGGGCAACAAAGCTTGCAGTGGACTGACTATTGTACTTATCGCTTTCCTTTTCGATTTTCATAGGAAGAACAATAGTGGATTCCTGTGCAAGGGGCGAATTCATATTCTCTGTTATACCCACCACGATAGCTTTTTTCTCTTTGGCGATATGCATGATAGGCATCAACTCAGCGGTTTTTCCGCCACGAGAAGCAAGTACGATCACATCCCCTTCCTGCACAAAGCCCATACCGCCGTGTACAGCCTCTGCAGGTGAAATGAATCTTGCAGGCCTTTCAATGCAACATAGGGAATGGGCAAAATGCTGACAGGCAATACCCGAGTGGCCACATCCGCTTGTAGCAATCCTCTGACAGTTTTTCATAGCCTCCACAACTTGAGCAAAAGCATCGAAATCCATATATTCCAGTACATCGGAAACAGCTTTCGCCTCAATGCGAAGTGATTCCTTTGCATATTCCAAGGCTTCCTTTTTCATTCCATATTCCTCCTGTAAGATTTGACTATCGTTGGGCTGCAAGTATTAAGTCTTCTATGGCAGCCTTCCTGTCTGCTTTTCCAAATACGGCGCTGCCCGCCACAAGAATATCCGCTCCTGCTTGCCGGATTTCAGCGGCAGTCTGGGCATTTACTCCTCCGTCCACACTAATAAGATAATGAGCCTTCAATTTTTCACGAAGCGCTTTGGCTTCTTTTATCTTGATAAGCATCTCCGGCATGAATTTTTGACCGCCGAAACCGGGATTAATACCCATAATAAGTAAGATGTCAAGCTTTTCAAGCTGCTTCTCTATACTGTTCACCGATGTTCCCGGGCGAAGAGAGATGCCTGACTTTACATGATTCTTTATACAAACATCTATAAAGGCATCAATATTATCGGTAGCTTCGGCATGTATGGTAATAGCGTCTGCCCCGGATTTAATAAATGGATCCACAAACTGCTCAGGGTTTTCGATCATCAGGTGAACATCGAAAAGCAGGCTGCTGTTTTGACGTATACCCTCTACGATGTTTGGGCCAAAAGAAAGGTTAGGCACAAAATGACCGTCCATTACATCAATATGAAGATACTTTGCACCGGCTTCTTCCACACTCTTAATTTCTTCATTATACCGTCCCGCATTTGCCGCAAGCAGGGAAGGTGCAATTATAAGCATATTTTCACGACCTTCCATTCCTATCGTTTATTACATTTTGATCATATCAATTTTCGTTACAGAAAGCAATACGAAAGTTTTCAAAAAATATGATTGACTATAACATGACGAATAGATTATACTAAAAATAGCTAATGAGTATTAAATATAGAGCTCATACATATTTCCAATGGAGGAAACACTATGTACAGAGGATTAACAATTAAACCTCCCTTTTTTGAAATTGGTCCCAAGTCCTATCTATACGGTGATCAGATCATAAAGCTAGCCAAAGCTGCTGATGCCGCATCAAAAAAATATGACGTCGATATCATTTTCACAACGCCATATCCGGATATTCGCAGAGTCGCCCAGGAAACAGAGCGGCTTTTCGTGTTTGCACCTCATATGGATCCGATTCCTGTCGGCCGTGGTCTTGCAGATGTTTTGCCTGAATCCATTAAAGCTGCCGGAGCAGTGGGCGTTATGCTTAACCACTGCGAAAAGCCAATTTCCTTATCCGTACTGCGCCAGACCATAAAACGTGCCGATGAGGTAGGCCTGATCTCCATCGTTTGTGCCGATTCCATCGCTGAAGCAAAAGCCATCGCGCTATTGGAGCCTAACATCATCGTTGCCGAGCCTACAGAACTGATCGGCACCGGCAAGGCCAGCGATATGGATTATGTTCTTGCTTCCATAGAAGCGGTAAAATCCGTTAACCCTGAAATACTTGTACTGCAGGGTGCAGGTATCAGCTCGGGTAAAGACGTGTATAATGTTATTTATGCAGGAGCCGAATCTACCGGCTCATCCAGCGGTATTGTAAAAGCACCCGACAGCGCAGCCATGGTGGATGAGATGATCCATGCCGTACGTGAAGCGTGGGACGCGCGTAATAAAAAATAGTATTAGTATTAAGATGTAGACTTTGCTTTTTGAGCATAAATAAATGGAGGTTTGTATAATGGAATTTAAAGTGTACCAAAAGGAGCTTGAGCTCCAATCCAGAGGTTGGATTCCAACCTTTCATGATGTTTCTAAAGAAATTATGGAATTGGTAAAAGACTCCGGTATTAAGAACGGTACCTGTGCCCTTGTTTCTCACCATACCACCTGCAGCGTTATGATACAGGAATGCTCCCATGATCTCGATTCTTTCGATCTGGAGTATTTGCAGCATGATTTGTTGGATATCATGCGCAAGATGATACCTGATTATTCAGAAGAGAACCAATACCGTCACCCCGGCCCCGTACACGCACAGTTCGGCCGTTATGTCAATGAACCCGGCAACTTCACCAGCATGAACACAGACGGCCATCTGCGCAGCGTTTTCTTCGGTCGCAGCGAAACCATGACCATTAAAGATGGCAAGCTGGACGGCGGAGAATTTGCTCACATTTATTTTATTGATTGGGATCATGTCCGTGCCCGCCGCAGGCAATTAAACGTCACAATTATGGGCACTACAGAAGATGTGGGAGACCGCAAGTGGAATAATGGCGAAGTCGTCAACACATTACGCAAATTCACCGATGAAGAAAAGGCTTATATGCCGCATTTTGATCTTCAGCAGAAAAGGTGAGTAAAATCATCCGATATCCTAACTGATAACATACCGGAAATCAGGACCTCTCTTGCCCTCTGATGTTACTATTCAGACCTCTACCTCTCTGCCTGTCATTCCATGATGACCTCTGAATAGTAACTTGATGGCGGGGGAGGTCTGTTTTTTTAGTAACATTGACACCGGATGAAATTGTTGATAGAATATAACATATTAGTGATATGTTTAATCATACAAAGTTAAAAATATATCATGTACATAACAAATTAACTATCGTTTTTAACGTTTTGTGTAATTTTGGATAAGAGGAGTGAGAACTATGGCAACACCAGTCATTCTACCCCGTCAAGGACAATCAGTGGAAAGCTGTATTATCGGCAAATGGAACAAGAAGGTCGGCGATGCAGTTAAGATTGGCGATATCCTTTTCAGTTATGAAACAGACAAAGCTACATTTGAAGAAGAAGCCAAGGTTGAAGGAACAATACTTGCCTTGTTTTTTGAGGAAGGTGATGATGTTCCCTGTCTGACCAATGTGGCCGTCATCGGTAACCCCGGTGAAAGCTTTGAAGAGTTTAATCCCAAAGCAGGCGCATCCGGTGAAACCACCCCAGCCAAGGACATCCCATCAGAACCCGTTGAATCAACTGTCAGCGCCACCGAGGCTGAGGCTACACCTTCATATACCGCCGCAACCGAAGCAGCAGGAGCAGCGGGTACCTTTGTTTCTCCCCGTGCAAAAGCAGCAGGAGAGCGCCTTAAGGTAGATGCATCCGTTGCTGCACCCACAGGCCCTCATGGTCGTGTGATTGAACGTGATGTCATTCGTTTGGCTCAGGAAAGCCGTACCGGAACAGGTCTTGGAGGGAGAATTCCCCTTGACGGTGCAATCCAATCGACTGATGCAGCCACCACAGCCCAGGTCTCTATCCCAGCACTTGCTGCAAATGGTCCGGAATTTGAGGAGGTCAAGCTGCCCAATATTCGCAAGATCATAGCAAAGAGCATGCAGCAGAGCCTCTCCACCATGGCACAGCTTACCAATAACTGCTCTTTTGATACCACCAATATTGCGGCATTCCGCAAGCAGTTGAAGGCTGCAGCCGAAAAGATGAATTTACCCAATATCACCTATAATGATATTATTCTTTTTGCAGTTTCACGCGTACTTAAAAATCACAAGGATCTCAACGCTCATTTCCTCGATGACAAGATGCGTTACTTCAAGCATGTCCATTTAGGAATGGCGGTAGATACTCCCCGTGGCCTCATGGTGCCTACACTTTTCAATGCCGATATGAAGAGTCTTAAAGAGATCGCCGCAGAAAGCAAAGCACTGGCCAAGGCTGCCCAGGAAGGGAATATCTCTCCTGATCTTCTGGCAGGTGCAACCTTCACCATTTCCAATCTCGGAACATTCGGAATAGAGAGCTTCACACCTGTAATCAATCCGCCTCAAACGGGTATCCTGGGAGTCAATGGCATCATGGAGCGTGTGCGTACGGTGAATGGTTCCATCACAACCTATCCCGCCATGGGACTCTCACTGACCTATGATCACCGTGCCGTTGACGGCGCTCCGGCATCCCGTTTCCTGATGGAGCTCACAACTGCCCTTGAAAATTTCTCAACCTTATTAATCGGATAGGGAGGATTAGCATATGACATATGATCTTATCGTTCTTGGCGGTGGCCCCGCAGGCTACCTTGCCAGCGAGCGTGCCGGCCATGCAGGCTTGAGCGTGCTCTGTATTGAAAAAAGAAGCGTGGGCGGCGTATGCCTTAACGAAGGCTGTATCCCCACCAAGACCCTGTTGTACAGTGCAAAGCTATATGACGGCGCATTACATGGCGAAAAATATGGAGTTACAGCCTCAGACCTCTCCATAGACCATGCCAAGGTCGTTGCACGTAAGGATAAAGTGGTTAAAACACTGGTAAGCGGCGTTAAGGCAACATTAAAAGCAAGCCATGTTACGCTTGTTGAGAGTGAAGGCATCATTACCGGAAAAAACACCGAAGGCTACACTGTAACGGCAAATGGCGAAACCTATACCGGCAAGCGGCTTTTGATAGCCACCGGTTCTTCTCCGGCCGTACCACCCATTCCCGGCCTTAAAGAAGGCCTTGCTTCAGGCTTTGTCATGACCAACCGCGAAACCCTGGATCTTGCGCAAGCGCCTAAGAAGCTCGTTGTTATCGGAGGCGGTGTAATCGGTTTGGAGATGGCTTCCTACTTTAACAGCATTGGCGCAGAGGTAACAGTTATCGAAATGCTCGATCACATAGCAGGAGAAAATGATCCGGATCTTGTGAAGCTTCTGCAAAAGGGCTATGAGAAAAAAGGCATGACCTTCCATCTCAATGCCAGGGTTACCGAAGTCAAAACCGACAGTGTGGTATATGAAAAGGACGGCAAGACCGAAACTGTGTCAGCCGATAAAGTACTCCTTTCCATCGGGCGCAGGGCCAATACCCAAGGCATCGGTCTTGAAACCATCAATGTTTTAACCGAACGCGGTGCTATCGTCACCGATACACATATGAAGACCAACATACCCGGGGTTTACGCCGCAGGGGATGTCAACGGCAAGTCCATGCTGGCCCACACCGCTTACCGTGAGGCGGAGGTCGCCGTCAACCACATGCTGAGCAAAAAGGATATGATGCGCTACAGCGCCATCCCTTCGGTATTGTATACCAATCCTGAGCTATCCTCCGTTGGCGAAACTGAGTATACCGCCAAAAAGAAAGGCATGGATGTGGACGTAGTTAAGATTCCCATGCGCTTCTCCGGAAGATACCTGGCTGAAAACGAGGGCGGCGATGGCATATGCAAGCTGGTCATCAACAAGCAGCATCGTACCATCGTAGGTGCACAGGCACTTTCCAACTATTCCTCCGAATTTATTGTGGCCTGCGGCACATTTATCGAACTGGAACTAACCCTTGAGGACATCAAACAGATTGTGTTCCCGCACCCAACCGTGTGTGAAATCATAAGAGAAGCAGTATTCCAATACTGAGCATAGATTTAAGGAGAGTGATACTTATGTCAAAGCAATTACCCGTTTCTCCGGCGGAAATGCGCAAGCCGGGCAAACTTAAGTTCAAAGACATACCCGTCAATACCTATCAGAAAACGGTGAAGGATGAGCTTCGCAACTTCACCAAGGAAGAGTTTCTGAATATCTACCGCGATATGTTCTATATCCGCGAGTTTGAGACCATGCTGAACCTCATTAAAACCACCAGCGAGTATGAGGGCGTACCTTACAACCACCCCGGACCGGCTCACCTTGGTATCGGCCAGGAGGCTGCGTATGTGGGCCAGGCTTTTCATCTTACCCTGGACGACTTTACCTTCGGATCCCACCGCAGCCACGGTGAAATCCTTGCAAAAGGCCTCCGTGCTGTCGAAACCTTGGATGAAGAGCATTTAATGCAGATCATGAAGGATTTCTTCGACGGAAAAACCCTGGCAGTCATTAACGATTCCAAGAAATCCGTCAAGGAAATTGGCCGTGACTTTTTGCTCTATGGAATGATGTGTGAGACATTCGCCCGTGAAAACGGCTTTAATAAAGGCTTGGGCGGTTCCATGCACGCTTTCTTCACACCCTTTGGCATCTTCCCCAACAACGCCATCGTAGGCGGCAGCGGCGATATCTCTGTGGGTGCAGCGATGTTCAAGCTCATCAACAAAAAGCCCGGTGTTGTGGTATGTAATATAGGGGATGGTTCCCTGGGCTGCGGTCCTGTCTGGGAGGGCTTTATGCTTGCAGTCATGGATCAGTGCAAGACCCTTTGGGGTGAGAATGGCGGCGGTATGCCCATCATCTTCAACATCAACAACAATTTCTACGGCATGGGCGGCCAGACCTTGGGTGAGACCATGGGCTATGGCTCAGTGGCTCGTATTGCGGCAGGCCTCTCCCCAACTCAGCTCCACGCCGAACGTGTGGATGGTTACAACCCATTGGCAGTCATTGATGCATACAAACGTAAGCTTCCTACAGCCAAGAAGGATGGACCTGTGCTCTTAGACGTGGTTACCTACCGTATCTCCGGTCACTCCCCATCCGATTCCTCCAGCTATCGTACCAAGGAGGAAATCGCCGAGTGGGAAGCAGCAGATTCCATTGAAGCATATGGAAAGCAGCTTTTAGAAGCAGGCGTATGCACCGAAGGTGAAATTGAAGCTATCCGTGCCATGGTCAAAGCTGACATGCTGCGCAACTTTAAGCTTTCCATTGATGAAAAGGTATCTCCGCGTATCGACATCTTTGGCAGTCAGGCTAACTTCATCGGTGACCTCATGTTCTCCAACGAAAAAGTCCGCGCCTTTGACTCGGAACGGAAGCCCGATGTATTGCTGCCTAAGGAAGAGTGTCCCCGGGTTATGCAGGTCTCACGCAAGGAGCGTTTCGCCTTCTATAAAGACGGCAAGCCCATATCGAAGAACAAGGTCTATCAGCTCCGCGATGGTATTGCAGAGCCCATCATCAACAAGTATTATGAGGATCCGACCCTTGTTTCCTACGGTGAGGACGTACGTGACTGGGGTGGAGCTTTCGCAGTATATCGCGGTATGACAGAAGCCATCCCCTACCATAGATTATTCAACACACCCATCAGTGAAGCGGCCATTGTCGGCTCTGCTGTAGGCTACGCCATGAGCGGCGGCCGCGCCATCGCAGAGCTGATGTACTGTGACTTCTTGGGCCGTGCGGGTGATGAAATATTCAACCAGCTCAGCAAGTGGCAGTCCATGAGCGCAGGTATGCTCAAGATGCCTGTAGTACTTCGTATGAGCGTTGGCAGCAAGTACGGCGCACAGCATTCACAGGACTGGTCGGCTATTTGTGCCCACATCCCCGGTCTCAAAGTGGTATTCCCTGTTACACCTTATGACGCTAAAGGTCTTATGCAATCCGCTTTAAACGGTACCGATCCCGTTATATACCTTGAAAGCCAGCGTATTTATGATGTAGCCGAGCAGTTCCACGTAGGCGGAGTTCCCGAAGAGGAATACGAGATCCCATTCGGTGAGCCCGACATCAAGCGTGCAGGTACCGATGTAACCATCCTTACCATCGGTGCTACCCTGTACAGAGCGTTGGAGGCTGCTGACATACTCGCTGAAAAGTATGGCGTTAGCGCAGAGATCATTGATGCTCGCAGTATTGTACCTTTTAATTACGAAAAGGTTATCGAGAGCGTTAAGAAGACCGGTCGCATCGTTATCTCCGGAGACGCCTGTGAGCGCAACTCTTTCATGCGAAACCTCGCATCCAACATTGCAGAGCTTGCCTTCGATTACCTGGATGCACCTCCTGTTGTTGTGGGTGCCAAGAACTGGATCACACCTGCCCACGAGCTTGAGGAAGCCTTCTTCCCGCAGCCTGAATGGATAGTTGACGCCATCCATGAACGTATTCTCCCTCTCTCCGGACATGTCTGCTCACATAATTGTACAGAGCTGGAACAGATCCGCGAGAACAAGCTGGGGATTTAAGAGAAGCGTTGTCAGTAGTCAGGAAATAGTATTGTAAGAAAAATGTAAGCAGATCACTGACTTAATTAGTGATCTGCTTTTTACGTAGTAACAAGGTTCTCGGAACCCGTTCGAAATCTATGATTTCGGTAATGGGTGGGGTTCTTATTTTGTCGTTACTAAAACGAAACTCATTTGCTCAATTAATATAAACCATAATGCGCCCAAAGTCTGTATTGGACTT
The DNA here is from genome assembly GCA_023443745.1 of Bacillota bacterium. Classification (GTDB taxonomy): domain Bacteria; phylum Bacillota; class Clostridia; order DSM-8532; family DSM-8532; genus DTU059. The sequence continues at coordinate 28,760 of JAEZTB010000070.1, read as the reverse complement.
AATGTTCCTTATTTTACAACCTCTTTTCATGCTTTTAAAATATTTGTCAAAAAAAATCCAAATTTATGAATATATTAGATTAAGGTGTCAAATTTATGGGTAATAAGCGAAAGTATGGAGCTTCCTATAATTTCAAGAGGGAGCATAATGGTTACCATTGTTAGGGTTTCCAATATATATAAAAGGTAGGTAGGTTGCAATGAAATTTCCGAAAATAACGAAAACTGTTTCTTCTTCTTCAGCAAAGAAATTATTTCGATTTGACAACTGGTTATTTAGCATCCGAACAAAGTTGATTGCTGCTTTCTTGGTCACCCTTATTCCCATTATTCTCCTTGGTATCTTTTCTTACAACAGCGCTTTTAATTCCATTAAAGATACCGCCACAAAAACATCTCTCGAAGCAATGGGCCAGGTAAACAAATATATCGGATTGTCTCTCCGTAATATTGAAAACACATCTACCCAGATTTCCATAGATACCGACTTCCAAAATTATGCTCTTAGTTCCAAGGATGCCATTGGCGCTGCCTCATATCGGCAAAAGTTAATCAACCTTATTAAAAATATCTCGTCAGAAAATGAGCTTATCTCAAGTATTACCATCCTTTTGGATGACGGCAAATCCGTTTCGTCCCATGCCAATCTCAAAGAAGTTCAATATGCGGATCTTGGCGGCACCCAGCTTTCAAACCGGGCAAGAGAAAAAGGCGGGGATGCCTTCTGGCTTGGAAGCCATGCTGAGCTTGACAAGCTGCTCCCTGAATCGGAACCCTATTCATTATCATCGGTATTGCTTATCCAGAATTCTATTTCCAAGGAAGCCAAGGGTTTGCTCATTGTAGATGCAAAGCCTGATTTGATAAATAATGCCCTGAAAGATCTCGATTTTGGTAGTGGCAGTGAATTGCACCTCATCAGTCCTGACAACAAGGACATTGCCTTTATCATGAGTAATGGCGCTAATGAGCCTCTGGATACATTGGATCCCAACAATCAAATTATAGGTACAGAGTTCTTTTCCACTGCCAGTAAAAGCCAAGAAGAGCACGGCTCATTTATTACCAACTATAAAGGGAAAGAGCAAATGGTACTCCATGCAAAAGTCGGAGATACAGGATTTGTATTTATAGGTCTTGTTCCCACCTCCAACTTCTCTGATTCAGCAAAAGGAATAAAAAACGTAACAGTTGTTTTAACAATTGTGGCGGCAGCTATAGCCATATTAATCGGCTTATACATTGCAATCGGTATGAGCGGAACCATTAATCGCATCATTAAAACCTCCAAGAAGGCTGCAGACGGAGATTTGACCGTCAAGTTCGAATCTCGCAGGAAAGATGAACTGGGTACTTTGTCGCAGAGCCTTCAAATCATGCTATCCCATATGGGAAAGCTCATTGAAAACGCTGCCGACACAGCCGCAAAAGTTATTGAATCGTCCAGAACGGTGGCAACCACTTCCGAGCAGGTTTCCATAGTGTCTCATGAGGTAGCCAGAACCGTTCAGGAGATTGCTGAAGGCGCTTCAGCCCAGGCCAGCGACTCCGAGAAAGGTTCCATCAAAATGGGAGACCTGGCTCAGAAAATCAACACGGTATCTGATTCTGCGAGAACTATAGAATCCTACTCGGAAAATACCATTGATCTAACCAAACAGGGACTTTCTTCTGTTGTAGATCTGGAAACCAAGGCCAAGGAAACCACTGAAATCACACATACCATTATTACAGATATTCAAGCTCTGGAAGCTAATTCCCAATCCATTGGGAAAATTGTAAAGGTTATTAACGGAATTGCCGATCAGACCAACCTTCTGGCTCTTAACGCAGCCATAGAAGCAGCCCGGGCCGGCGAAGCCGGAAGAGGCTTTGCAGTGGTGGCTGATGAAATTAGAAAGCTCGCAGAGCAGTCGACTTTCGCTACCAAGGATATCGCCGCCATCATAGCCGACACCCAAAGCCAGACCACTCATCTTGTTGACAGGGCTATATCCACAGAAAATATCCTGAAATCACAAAATGTAGCTGTAGCCAATACCTTAAATGTATTCAAGAACATTTCTGATTCCATGGAGCTTTTAGCCAAGAGAGTTCTTGACATTATGGACGGTATTACCGAAATGGACAGCTATAAAGATCAGACTATAGCTTCCATTCATAATATTTCTTCGGTATCCGAGGAAATCGCCGCTTCTACAGAAGAGGTATCGGCTTCAACAGAAGAGCAGCTAGGATCCATTGAAGAGCTTTCAAGCTTCGCAAAACAACTTGAAGATGCAGCAGAGTCCTTGAAAGAATCAATCAGCAGGTTTAAGATAAGATAAAGAACAACCCGTATACAGGAGTAATCGCATGGTTAAAAAACGTATTCTCTGCTTCGGAGATTCTAACACCTATGGTTATGATGTGAACACAAATGGCAGGTTTGAGGATGAACTGCGTTGGACAGGCATATTGGCAAAAGAGCTTGGTGATCATTTCACGGTTATTGAAGAAGGGCTCCCCGGCCGAACCGCTGTATTTGACGATCCCCTTGGGGAAGGACTGTCTGGAATTCAGTATATATGTCCCTGCCTCAAGACACATACTCCAATTGATTTATTGATCATCATGCTGGGCACCAACGACACCAAGCAGCGCTTCAGCGCAACAGCCAAAAATATAGCAGACGGTCTGAGCCGGCTTACGGTAAAGGCGCAGCAAACGGCTTGCTGGCGGAGAAAGCCCAAAATATTGCTCGTTGCACCTCCTCCCATTACACCCGACGTCACTGGTGGAATCTTCTCCGAAGAAATGGGCGACGGATGCATCCAAAAAAGCCGGGATCTTGCCAAGCACTTCTCTGACGTTGCAAGATGGCTCCATTGCGATTTTATGGATGCTGCACCCTTCTGTGAGATGAGTTCCCGGGATGGTATGCATCTTACCAAAGACGCCCATCAATCGTTGGGCTTGGCACTTGCCAAAAAGGTTGAAGAATTATTAAAATGATTTAGAAAGCCCCTTTAGCTTGTGAAGCTGAAGGGGCTTTTAATTGGGATTATAATTACTGCGTGTTGTCTGAAATTTATTTTAGTGCCTTAAGAAAATGCCTGGTGATCTCCATTGGCCTTGTGATGGCCGAACCCACCACAGCCGCGGTTATACCGGCATCCATAGCTTCCCTGAGCTGCTCAGGAGACCATATGCCGCCTTCGGCAATAACAGGTACTGATAAATTCTCCACCAGCTTTTTCATTAAGGGTATGTTCGGTAAGTCTGCTCCCGCCGATTCAGCCGTATAACCCGATAAAGTAGTGCCCACAAGATCAAATCCGATTTCTGCAGCGTGGACGCCTTCCTCAAAGGTGGCGCAATCAGCCATAAAGAGCTGATCAGGGTATTTTTCCCTGATTATTTTAAACATCTCATCCAAGGTCCTGCCGTCTGGCCTGGGTCTTGAGGTTGCATCGATGGCAATAATATCCACACCGCATGCAATAAGCTCCTCCACTTCCTTAATGGTAGGGGTTATATAGAGGTTGCTGCACGGACCTGGATATACTCTTTTTATAAGCCCTATAATCGGTAAATCAACTACTTTTTTTATTTCAGTAATATCTTCAACCGTATTGGCTCTAATGCCTGATGCGCCGCCCAGCATAGCCGCATACGCCATTCTTGACATAATAAACGAGCTATGCAAGGGTTCATCTGCCAGAGCCTGACAGGATACAATAAGCTTGCCTCTTATCTTCTCTATTGTTTCATTTCGCAATTTATTCACCGCCGGATTTAAGGGAATCTCCGAAAACCTCATTCACCCGTCTTTCCGGCTAATTTTGTCCATCTTGCATTTCCGAAAAACCTTAAATAAACAAATTATTCGCTGTTTTTCGAAACCGCAATCTGAACAAAATTTTCTCGTAAATCCGGGCAAAGCAGGTTTTCGGAGATTCCCTATTTATTTTCTCTCATCATAACACAGGTAATTTCTTTTTTCAATTCTAATTATGAAAAAAATATTTATTTTTATATTGCCTTAGGACCATGAAAATGCTAGAATCAAAAGAAGAACCCAAGTTTTAAAATAGCACCATAAAAGGAGTGTTGTTCTGTGTCCAAATATGATGTTTCAAGGTTTCGCAATGTAACTGTGGCATTTAATACGCCATTTGCAAAGGATGGCTCCCTGGACCTTAAGGCCACAAAAGCCTTTTCCCGCTATTTTCTGAACAAAGGCGTAAAAAGCCTTTATGTATGCGGCAGCACCGGCGAGGGCTTTCTGCTGGATAACGATGAACGTAAACAGGTTTTAGAAGCCGTTATGGAAGAAGTCGGCAACGAGATGAACATCATCGTCCATGTGGGTACTGCCTCAACCAGACATTCGGCAGACCTTGCCCGCCATGCCGAGAAAAGCGGTGCTCATGCAACTTCCGCTGTTCCTTGCGTCTATTACCGTCCAAGCGAGGAGGGTATTTTCCGTCACTGGACAGAAATTACAGAAGCCGCTGATCTTCCCTTTTTTATTTATAACATTCCCCAGCTTACCGGATACAGTCTTTCCATGAACCTTTTCAACAGAATGCTCAAAAACGAGCGTGTAGCAGGCATAAAGAATTCCTCTGAGGCCGCCCATGACATACTACGCTTCAAGCAGGCCGGCGGTAAGGATTTTATTGTCTTTAACGGGCCTGATGAACAATATCTGGCAGGCCGTGTCTTAGGAGCAGACGCCGGTATCGGCGGCACATACGGAGCAATGCCTGAGCTGTATCTCAAGCTGGAAGAACTGATCAACCGCGGGGAGCTTGCCAAGGCTCAAGAACTGCAGGCCGTTATCACAGGCCTTATTTACCGGCTTATCTCATTCCCTTCCCTCTATGGGGCGGTAAAAACCATTGTACGTCTTGACGGCTGCGATATAGGAGATCCACGTCTGCCTTTCCTCCCGGTTGATGAAAAAGATCCTGCCATCCACCAGCTCTATCAGGATATTAGAAAAGCTGTAGAAAACAGCAAAGCGTTATAAATGCTCTCTCCATACATTTTTAAAGGGCTGTTCCAAGATTTTTGGGACAGCTCTGTTTAATTAATACAGCTTTTCTGAAATGGCATTAGCCGTAAATTCCTTATTATGCTTTGATTTATCCAGGGTTCTTTGAAAGTATTCCATATAAAGCACATCCAGAAGAAACAGCTGGGATAGCTTGGCAGAAAGGGATCCGCCTTGCAGGGGGCCTTCATTGGAGCCGCATAGCAAGACAAGATCAGCGTATTCAGTCAGTGGGGATTTTGCGAACTTCGTAATGGCAATTACTTTAGAATTCCGCGACTTGGCAAGCCTGGCCATATCGATGGTATCCTTTGTGGAACCCGAATAGGAAAAAATTACAGCCAGATCCTTTTCAGAAAGAAGAGCAGCAGACATAGTCTGAAGGTGTGCGTCCATGGTCATGGTAACATTGGGTATGATACGCATGAACTTGTTACAGGCATCCATTGCGGTAATTAAGGACGCACCTACTCCAAAAAATACGATGCGCTGGGACTCCAGCATCCAATCAACAGTTTTCTGGATCTTTTCTATATTGATTAGGTCATAGGTTTCATTTAAAGCACTTACATTGGTGGAAAGCAGCTTTTTGACCATGACCTCGGTACTGTCCTCGGGCTGCACCATACCCGTAATCTGGGAGGTGTCATTATCCGACCCCAGGCTTTGAGCCACCATAACCTTAAAGTCCTGATAGCCCTTTAATTTCAAATCTCTGCAGAAGCGGAAAACGCTTGTATCTCCTACATCACAGGCATCAGCCAAATCGGTGATCGACATATACAATACCCTTCTGGGATCAGCCATAATAAAGTCGGCGACCTTCTTTTCAGCCTTTGTAAAAATATTATAGTTGGCTTTGATGAGTGTAAAAATATCCGCGCTCATTGACATCCTCCTTTGGGCTGAATACTCCAAATGCTGGCACCAAGCAACCCAGCCCGGTTTCCCAGCTCTGCCTTGACTATTTTAACTCCGAGATGGCCAGGATTCAGATGACCGTAAATTTTACCGTTAATGGTTTTCAAAATATAGTCTTCATTCATTATACCGCCCCCAAGGACAATGCATTGGGGATTAAATACAGGAATCAACGTAACCAGTCCAAGAAGAATTTCTTCAATCCACTCATCTACAATTTGTATTATTTTATTATCTCTCCCATAATGTTTTTCAAATACGACCCTGCCGTTTACGCATTCCGGATTAGCTTCCAGAGCCTTTTTTACCAGAGCGGTGGTTGAAGCGTATTGCTCATAGCATCCCGTTTGACCACAGCCGCACTCTAAGCCCCCGGCATGGGTAAGGATATGCCCAAACTCACCGGCTACGCCAAAGCCGCCAAAATACACCTGCTTATTAATGATGATTGCTCCTCCGACTCCTGTTCCATAAGTCAGACAGAGAAAATCCTGATAGCTTTTACCCGCTCCGTAAATAGCCTCTCCAAGTGCGGCGGCATGAACGTCGTTAAGTACGGCGGCAGGAACATGAAACTCATTCTGGAAGAGCTCCTTGACAGGCTTTCCTGTATAACAGGGTACATTTTCATTGGCATATCGTATGGAGCCATCTTTTATATTGACCTGCCCGGTGGTGCTTATACCGATACGATCATACCCGGTATATTGCCTCACAAGAGAAATAGCATTTTTCAGAAGCTTGTCCCCGCCCTGTTTCCCTTGTGACGGAACCTCATTTTCCTGTGACAGTTGACCGTCTTCATCCACAATCGCGGACTTTATCATTGTTCCTCCCAGATCAAGAGCCAGTATTTTTATATCATCCACCCCGCCTATTTCGTCAATTTTTAATGTCCTATTACGATCAATTATATTTGAAAGAAAAAACTCAATCAAGATTCATTACCGAATGCATGGCACCATATAGGCCTGCCAAATTACCAAGGGATGCTTTTTTTACAGATAGCTTCCTGAAGCTGGGCATGACATGGCTTGGCAAGCTTTTCTCTACAGCATCGATGATATAGGGTTGGCTCATCACTCCTCCACCCAATATGATACATGAGGGATTAAAAATGTAAACAAGAGAAACAAGCCCTGTGACAACTTCATTTATCCAGCCGTCTACCTGCTTTTTAACATCAGCATTGTTTTCAGAAAGAAGCCGGAAGACCTCCCGTCCATCTATTTCCTTGATTCCCAACGCCTCAGCTACATTTTTGCAGAGTACCGTCGCAGAAGCGTATTCTTCATAACACCCATATCCTCCGCACATACATTTGCGTCCGCCGACATGGGTGATAATATGGCCAAATTCTGCAGCAGAGCCCGATGACCCCCTATAAATCCTCCCCGATTGTATAATGGCGCCCCCGACACCAGTACCATAAGTCAGGCATAAAAAATCTGGAATTCCTCTACCGCTGCCGTAATAGGCTTCGCCCAATGCAGCAGCATTGGCATCATTTTCTACTGCTACATGAACGCCCATGCTTTTTTCAATCAGCTCTTTAATTCTTGTTCCCGGCCAGCCCGGGAGACTGTCTGTCCCATAAATCACACTGCCGCTTGCAGAATCAATCTGTCCGGTAGCGCTGATGCCAATGCGGTCAATTCCCCTGTAGCTGTTTGTTATCTCGAGAATACGCTCCATGAGCTTTTGGCCGCCCTCATGACGATTGGTTTGATATTCAGTAGTTTCGTCAATTATACCATTTTCTCTAAAAATCCCCGCTTTAATGGCTGTTCCACCTATGTCAAGAGCTAAAATCTTCATCTTCCTAACCTCTCATAAATGCTATTTGGTAAGATCATCTGTCTTTTAATATCTCTCCACGGATGATGGTCAAAACCACATTAAGATTCTTGTCCAATACCACAATATCGGCATCACAGCCTGGCTTAAGTTCGCCTTTCTTGCCCTTTAAGCCTATTGCTGCCGCAGGACTGGACGTGACCATCTTAAGCGCACCCTCCATATCAATTCCCATTGTTATTAGGCTTCTGACCGACTGATCCAACGTGATGGTGCTTCCGCAGAGAGTGTCACTTCCTTTTTGTCTGCATATCTGATCCTTCATAACAACTGTTTTCCCGCCAATATTGTATTCCCCATCCTCTAGGCCGGCCGGTTCTACAGAGTCACTCACAATAACGCATCTGTCAGGACCTTTGATCTTATAGACCAACCTTATTACAGCCGGATGCAGATGGTTTCCATCAGCAATCATTTCAACGAAAACATCCCTGCAGTCAAGAACACCGCCTGCTATACCCGGTTCTCTGTGGTTCAAGGTACCCATGGCATTAAAAAGGTGCGTTGCTCTATTAGCCCCGTAATTGACAGCCTCCGATGTTTCATCATAGGTAGCGGCACTATGGCCCAGCGAAACATAAACGCCTCTTGCTTTCAAATATTTTATCAGCTGCGGCGCCCCCGTCATTTCAGGTGCCAGGGTTATTGTTTTTACCATATCCTCATAGCCCGATACAAGCTCATCATAGTTCTCTATGGAAAGCAGCCGGATATATTGCTCATTCATTGCTCCCTTTCTTTTCTCATTAATGAAAGGGCCTTCCAAATGTACGCCGAGGATATTGTCGTAAACATGCTTTTTCTCCTTGAACAGGGCAATTTGCCGAAGACATGATCTTATTTTTTGACTTTCCGCAGTATGCGCAGTTGCTAAAAAACTGGTTACTCCATGTACACCGAAAAAATAACAGACCTTACTAAGGCCATCACTGTCAGCGTTGGTGAAATCCCAGCCCAATGCTCCATGGGTGTGTAGATCGATAAAGCCGGGGCAGACAATCATATCCTTTACATCTATCCTGCAGCAATCGGAACTAATTTGGTCCTGTATCCCCACCACTTTACTTTCCTCAATCAGGATATCTTTATATCCAATAAATTGATAGCCATCAAAGACCTTGCCATTAACTAGCATCAGCTTTCCCATTTCTGCATTCTCCTCTGATAAATCTCGGCTACGCACCTACTTAGCACATATGTTACCACTGAAAATATCTTTTATCAACACAAAATAAAAAATTATTTTTATTTTGTGTTGATAAATAAAAATGATCATGCTAAAATTGAATCAGCTCTATCATGTAAAAAAAGTCCAAGAATGGTATAACATTATTAACAAAACGTATGAAAGATATCAAGTCTGATTTTCTTAAATGTACTAAACATAAGCTGTTTTAGTGCATTTATGGGAAAAAGGAGGCAGGATGTTTTGAGGGAGATTAAATTTAGAGGCAAACGAATAAATGACGGCGAATGGGTTTATGGCGATATGATCACCAACAGCTTGATAAACGGTAAAAAAGGGTGCTATATTATCAGCGATAGCTGTAATATATCTGAATGTACCGATGGAAAATTCAATATGGAAATCATTGAGGTTATTCCAGAAACAGTCGGTCAGTTCACAGGTCTGTATGACAAGGACGGTCGAGAAATCTTTGAGGGAGATATATTACACCATAAATGCAAAAGAAATCATGAGCTTTATGTGGAGACGGTCTCAAAAGTAAAATTCAGTAACGGTGCGTTTGTTATTGAATAAGGCTGCAACTGACAGTTATTGAAAAATCACTCTGACTCTTGCTTAAAAAGCTTCTTCCGCCATATACGAGCTTCTGACAAAGGGGCCTGACTTCGGTATATAGTCTGGGCACTGTTTCAATGTGATTTGGGGTTTTGATTCTAACACCGTCTTTAAAGCCTTGTAATCCCCCTGGAAATCAGGAATTAGCACTTCTACCGCAACCCCGGGAGCTTCTCTTTTTATGACTTCAACAACACGGGCAAAATGCCATACATTATCTTAATAAAATTATATTTGACAAAAAAAATTAGAGTGGTAAAATTTATTTATTGACTGACCGTCTCCCGGTCAGTAGAATGGAGGAGAAAATGAGAATTACTAAAGACGCAGAAGAACGTCGTAATGAAATTTTGGATATAGCAGAAAAAATGTTTTTAGAGAAAGGATTTGAAAATACAAGCACTGTTGATATTGCCACGTCTATTAATATTGCTAAAGGAACTTTATATTATCATTTTAAAACAAAAAATGAAATTATGAATGCCATAATTGATAGACGAGTAGCTCATGTTATTGAGGAATTAAATGGAATTGCAGAAAATAAAAGCGTAAATTTTCTAGATAGGATTGTAACTGTATTCAAAATGGCAAAATTCTCTGATATTAATAATGAGCAGAATTTAATATATCTTCACAATGCAGAAAACAATTTTATGCATCAAAAAATGCAAAATGCTATGGTTGAAGCATTTCTTCCTATATTAATAAAATTATCAGAGGAAGGTAAAAAAGAAGGAGTTATTAATTGCCCTTATCTTCATCAAAGTATAGAGATGTTGTTGGTTTATGGAAACTTAATCTTTGATAATGATAGGTTAAATAAAATGAGTAATGAAGAAATAATGGAAAATATAAATGCTTTCATTTACCATATTGAAGTTTTATTAGGTACGCCGCGTGGCACCTTTTCAATATTAAAAGAGATATTCTGTTAATATTAACCGAAAGGAAATTAAGAATATGGAAAAGTACTTAAAGAAATTTATTATTTATACGTTCTTAACATTTATTATTTTAATTGGTGTAATAGGAGCGTTTATGTTCGTTTTTGATATGCCCTTAGTAGGGAGAATTCTACAAGTATTAGGCGCGTGGACATCAACATTTGTTTTCTTTGTTATGTTTAATAAAATATATCCTAAAGATAACCTAAGGCAGTACATACTTCGACAGTTTAAAGGAAAAATTAGTCTGTCAATAATAGTTTCTATCATATTATTTTTCATAGTTATTTTATTAGGAAATGTTTTTTATATATCACTTATAAAAGATATAATGCTTTCTACATTAGTTGTTAGTTCTTTTAGTACCTTAGTATCTTCTTTTCTTATGTGTTTAATAAAAGGCTCTTTAGGGGAAGAAATTGGCTGGCGAGCATTTTTTCTTACAGAGCTTGAAAAAAAATACGGATTATTAAAAGCAGCAATTATAACCGGATTACTATGGAGTTTTTGGCATTTTCCTCTCATTCTTGTTTCGGGAGATTCACTAAATGTAATGATTATTCAGTTCATTTGTAATACATTCGCATTTATAGGATTAACATTAATTATGGCTATACTTTATAGTGATAACAAAAATCTAGTTGTGCCCATTCTGATACATCAAATTTTCAACTATTCATTAAGCATAATTAAGGATGATACAGTCGCTTCTACTATTGGTATTACAATTTGTACATGTATTTTTGCAATTCTGTGTTTGATAATTTATGTAAAAAAAATAAATTATCAAGCTCAAAGTAAACTATAGATTCTACTATTTTTTATTGTGAAAAGACCAACCTATAAGGCTGGTCTTTTCACTAACCGATTTAGAATGCAATAATATCCCCCTAATTAAGCTTTAAACCGGTCTCCCTAATGGGTAACCAAAAACGGGATCAGGATACCTGCCATACGCTCGAAGCCAGAATTTGTAGGATGCAATTCATAAGGCAAAGTATCGTCATCCCCGATGTAAACACTTTTGGTTATGGCATTAATACCGCTCTCGCAATACCAGTCACAAACCGGTAAAGCATAGCATTCTGCAGCTTTCTTTAAGCCGTCAGGATATGCTGTGGGCATGACATCCGAACCATTCCATCCCCTAATAGGTGTAAGGATATAGATTCTGATTTTTGGATTTTGGCCAAGAATATATTCTATGGCTGATTGTAATGCACCAATGGTTGTCGAGTTATCGAATTCGTTTCCAATGGGCCTGACCGTTCCTAATAATGTCGGAATATTCCTGAAATCATTGGCTCCCGCTGTCAGGGTTACGGCGTCCACACCTGTAAAGTCATAGGTTCGGACCTTTTCTGAAATCTGAGGCATGGTGTAACCCGATACACCCTCATTTTTAACAACAGCATCCAAGTGCTTTCTCATGTAGGATTGGTAGCCTACGGCTATTTGACCGCTTTCACTATGGGTAGAACCATAGGGCTGGCCATCATACCAGGTGATGGAATCGCCAAAGGTAACAATTGTTTTTCCAGTCCATTTGGAAGCCAGATGATTCATGAAACCCCCCCGATTGTTTCTTAATTTTGAACCCAGTGTGGCAATTTGTCTTGTATATACTCACGGTGCTTTCTGTAATCTTCGTCGGACGGATATTCATATGGAGGCCGCAGGCGAAGAGGAAAATCCGGAAGTCCCAGCTTTGTGGTCAGTTTATCATAGGCGCCATCCATGGCATTTGTCCCCACAACCTTGATGAGGCTTTGACGAATGAGGCCCAATTCACGTTCTATCCGAAAGAGCTCGTTAAAATCGCGGTTTAACCCGGCTTCAAAGTATTTTCTGGCTATTCCGGGGTTGGATATTCCGATGGAAAGCAAATAACCGCATTCACCAATCTGCGAGCCGTAAGCCCAACCCAGGTCCGTCACAAAGAACTGAATGGGGCAATCGCAGTTTAAGATTTCATTAAGAATGACAGTATTGGGTGTTGTGAATTTTGCCGCCACAAGGTTGGGTATTTCTTTAGCAAGGGCCTGAAAATGATCTATCCCCAGCACACGCCCGGACCGGCCGATATTATAGATCATGAAGGAGCAGTCCGGATACCGATCGCAAATCATATGGAAATACGTCAAAAGCTCCCTATCATTGAGTACACCCCAGGAAGGCAGCACCAATTGGAATTCCCTGATACCGATTTTGTGGGCAATCTCTATCCTTTGTAATGTCAATTGGGTCGATTGGCTGATGACACATACCATGGGATGCAAGCCGGGACCACTCATCTCTTCCATGAATACGCCTACGATCTTTTCATATTCCTCGTTGGTCAAGTCATACCCTTCTCCGGCAGTGCCCATAATGTAAATATGCTTGATGCCTGCTCCCAAAAGATGTCTGACCTCGTCTCTGAAAAGTTTTTCATCCAATTCAAAGCTATCGTTCCATGGGATACAGGCTGTTGCCAGCATGGTCTGTGGATATCTTTTCTTAATAGCCATAAAGATAACCTCATATCATAGATAATCTACTTATGTTAAATGCAAGTATAGCCGCCATCCACGGGAATGGACAAGCCTGTAAGGTAGGCTGAAGCATCCGAGGCCAGGAACAATACGGGACCTTTTATATCATCATTGTCGGCAAGGCGTCCCAGTTGTGTATGGCGTGAATAGTTTTGTGAGAAAAGCTTTGGTGTGCGATCGGACGCAAGCCCTCCCGGGCAAAGGGTATTAATACGCACGCCAAATCTACCATAGTAGCTGGCAGCATGACGTGTCCATGCTGTAATGCCCGATTTGTTGAGGGCGTAGTCGTGGGCATGGGCACCGTCACCCATACCAGGCTCCCCATCGTAATTGTGCTTTTCCACACCGATCAAGCCCATCATGGAGCCAAAGTTTATGATGGAACCGCTTTTTTGGCGAATCATCTGTTCTCCGACAAGCATGGTTAAATAGAGACATCCGGCGGAATTGACCCGAACCGACCAGTCAAGACCGCTCTCCTCCTGAAACCATCCAATACCACCCTTGGGAATGACACGACTTGCATTGACAAATACGTCAATGGCATTTTCCTTCTCAACCACATATTCAACCAGCTTTTTGATGGATTCGGGATCTTCCTGATGGAACTCAACAATCTCCACCTGCCCGCCGCGCTCACGCAGTTCTTCTGCCGTTTCTTTCGCAGCTTCCACAGAATGGCTTGCCAGATATAGCTTGGCACCCGCATCCACCAGTGCGATGGAACAGCTTTTGCCATACATTGCCCTACCGCCGGTAATCAAAGCGACTTTGCCTTTTAGTGAAAACATTTCCAATGTATTCATGCACATTTCCTTTCTATGCACCTCTATTTAGCGGTGTATCCGCCGTCAACGGGCAATGTGATCCCCGTGATATATGAAGATGCATCCGAAGCGAGAAAAACGGCTGCAGCCTTGATATCTCCAGGTGTTGCCAGGCGTTTAATATGTGAGTGCTTGATAAAAGCATTGGCAAAGCCCAGGGGTACCGTGTTCTCCAGTGGTGCATAAGCAATACAGTTGCATCGTACATCATGCTCACCGAGATAGCCCGCAGCCTGCCGTGCATAGTTGACGTAGGAGCCTTTAACAAAACCGTAATCCAAGGAGAAGTCCTCATCGAATTTCTCAGGAGCGTCAACATAGTTCTGGACATCGCACCCAACCAGTGCCGCGTAATCGGATACGAAAATCACTGAGCCGAAGCCCTGTTCGGTCATGAGCATGCCCAGATGCTTGACAGTGAGCATGAGGCCCAGCTGGGTTCGTTTTAAATTATCGTAAATCTCCTCAAAGGTGTGTACCCACCCTTTAAGAAGCACGTTTGAGCCATTGTCCACGAATATATCAAGCGTTCCAAGCTTTTCGCGGACCTCTCCGGCTAAGGCAACAGCGTTTTTTTCATCCGATTGGTGGTACTCAATGAGTCCCTCCACTCGTCCTCCGCTCTTTTCCAGCTTTTGTGCCGCATCTCGCAGTGCATCCATATCGCTGCCGCAAAACCATACCTTGGCACCCGCTTCATAGAGGCCTGCAGCAATTTCTACACCATAGACATACTCAGGTGAACTTACAAGCGCATTCTTTCCTTTTAATGAAAATTGATTACTCATGCTTATATCTCCTTGATTTCAGAGAGCATTACCTTCCTGCCACCCTGCTCACGGCTCATGATACCGCCGATGACCAGCTTCATAAGCTCTATTGTCTCGGTAAAGGGGAAGGGCTCCTCACCGGTACGAAGATAGTGAACGAAATTATCCATTTGCTTTTTAAAGGAATAATAGGAATCACTGTCTGTAACTGCTTTATTCCCAATGCTCCCTACTAAAAGAGTAGTACCGAACGCACCGTACATACCGGCAGACAGTGGAATATGCACATCGCAGCCGGATTTATGAGTAATGTGTATCATATTCCGCTCATAGGTACCGGTGTTCTGTATGGAAAGGAAGCCTTCGCCAAGCAGCGGGAATATTCCCTCCAGCGCGTGAATACCGTAGGACTCCCATTTTTTGCACATAGGCTGGCAAATATACATGAGCTTGCCTATCTCATAATGGTTCTCAAAGAAAGGCTCCATTGCCTTGACATAGCGCATGGATGAGGATGAGATAAAACGCTTCCCCTCATTATGCCATTTGACAAAGGTGCGAAGATCCTTTTCATTGTCCACCATGGGCTTATCTATGAATAGGGGGATACCCGCTTCTATGAAGGGGCGGCAACGGTCCACATGCTCAGATCCGATGTCTGTGGCACAAATCACCGCATCTACCTGCCCGATCATATCCTCAGGTCTGTCAACTATATGAGGGATCAGCGAGCAGCGTGCCGTATCCTCAGCATCGCTACGGTTGTTGCAATGAATATGCGTGATGTGTGCACCCGGGATGCCTATAGTATGCTTAGGCTGTTTGTTCAAATAAACAGGGATTCCCGCGAAGGGGCATTTATCCATATACTCCTTGTTGTAATCATTGAACATGGCACTCCATGAATAGGGATGTCCATTACCTTCCGTCATACCTAAAATACCAATGCGAAGCTCTTTCTCACCAAGTGGCCAAACGCCTGCCATAATGGGTCACCTCTCTTTAAATTATTGCCTTAAAGGCCTGCATCAATTAAAGATGGAGCCTTTAAATAACTATAATCTTATAGTATAACGTAACACTCTGTTTTTCAACCACTTTCGGAAAAGAAAATAGTATCTTTATTCTTGTTGCTTTTATATTTTCATTACGCTTAATAAATACCCGTTACTATTTCGGAATAGTAAATGATAGCTTATTATTTTTTGTTTTTATATTCTCACATTCCTGGCATAGTGGTATAATTATGATAGGTTAAACCTAAAATATAGATTGCATGGAGGAATACCCAATGAATATGAGGCCAAGCAGAGTACTAAGGAAGATGAGAGAAGGAAAAGTAGCAACCTGTATTAAGCTGAACTTTAGTGACCGCAGAATAGTGGAACTCGCAGCTATGTGCGGATTTGACTGCGTATGGGTAGACATGGAGCATGTACCAAATGGGATTGACACCGTAGAACAAGCTGCCCTCGCTACAAAGGTTTATGACTGTGACCTCCTCACCCGTATATCCCGTGGTGGCTACAGCGATTATATCCAGCCTCTGGAAGCAGATAGTACAGGTATTATGGTACCTCACCTCATGAGTCTTGAAGATGCCAAATATGTACAGTATTACACCAAATTCCATCCTATCGGCAGACGCCCCCTGGACGGCGGCAATGCAGACGGGAAGTACTGTCTTGTCGATACCGCCGATTATATCAAGCAGGCCAACGAGCAACGCTTTGTAATCGTACAGATCGAGGATCCCGAGCCACTGAAAGAGCTTGATGAAATCTGTGCGTTACCGGGTATTGATATGATATTCTTCGGCCCCGCCGATTTCAGCCAGGGCGCAGGCATTCCTTGTGATTGGGACAACCCCCTCCTGGAAGAAACCAAGCGATTGGTTGCAAAGACTGCCAGAAAGCACGGAAAATTTGCCGGCACGGTTGGCGGTACAGAAAATTTCAATAGTTTAGTCAATATGGGATATAACTTTATAAGCCTCGGAGCAGATGTTGTGGCGCTTGCCCCCTACTTCCAGGATATTGTCGCCAAGTGTGACAATACAAAAGCCGTTGAATTTAAAGACATCAAGTAGGAGGTTCAACATGAAGTATACCGAGATTGGGGGAGCTACGGTATCGAATATGTCTCTGGGTACTGTTCAGCTTGGTATGAATTACGGCATTGCCAATACAGGCGGCAAGCCGGATCAGCAAAAAAGTTTTTCCATGCTTCGAGAAGCTTTGGATCATGGTATTACATCTCTTGATACAGCACGGGGTTATGGTGACTCGGAAAAGGTGCTGGGCGGTTTTTTTGCGGAAGGCGGTTATAAAGGCGAGTTTCCGTTTCTGACCACCAAGTTTTTTACTACTGTTCCGGTTGGTTCTTCCGATGCAATAGTAGAAAAGGAAATTATCGAATCAGTTGAAACCTCTCTTTCTCTTTTAAAGGTTAATAAGGTTAATTGCATACTGATGCACCGTCCCGAGGATATGACCAAGCATGGCGACATTGTGCCAAAAACCCTCAAGGGTTTGATCAATCGTGGCTACACAGATATTGTGGGCGCCTCCATCTATTATCCTGAAGAAGTGGAGACCATGCTGCAAAATGATCTGTATCAGGCTATCCAGATTCCCATGAGTCTGTTTGACCAGAAGCTCATTCATCAAGGCTATCTGAGACGACTCCATGAAAGAAATGTCGGTGTTTTCGTCCGCAGTGTGTTCCTGCAGGGCTTATTCTTCCTTGACCCCGACAATATGGGAGATCCGAACCTTGCCCGATATGCAGCACCCCATCTTAAGACACTGCGCAGTCTTGCCGAACGTTCCGGTATGAGCGTGACTCAGTTTGCCATATCCTTTATTCGGGATATACCCGGAGTAACGAGCTTGGTACTGGGTGCAGATACACCGGAGCAGGTAAGAGAGAACATCGCATTACTCGACGGACCTGCCATTGGAGAGGCTGAGCGCAATGAAGCCCTCAAGGCTTTTTCCGATGTTGACCTGGAAGCTATCATGACTGTATTGAGAAGGCCAAAAGCTTAATCGTACGCATATGGAGAAAAGGATGGAAACTATGAATATATTTGATCTTACTGGGAAATACGCAGTCGTATTCGGCGGTGGCGGTTATCTTGGCAGTGCCACTGTGAGAGCCATGCTTGATTTGGGGGCCAAGGTCGTTGTTGCAGACTCTTTCCCTGAATTTGCAAAGGATAACATCGTCCAGTTTGAAGGCGATCCTAACTGTGTTTTATTCAAATGCGACATCAGTGATACTTCACAGGTTCGCGCCGCCTATGAAAAATGCGTAGAGACCTTTGGCTGGTTCGACACCCTTATCAATCTGGCCACATTCGGCGCTTCAAACTCCATTGATAAAATGACTGATGAGGAATGGAACCTTGGTATCGAGGGTACGCTCAACACCACCTTCAGAGCCATTCGCGAAGCTATTCCCTATTTTGAAAAGAACACGCGGAGCTGTATTGTCAATACAGGCTCCATGTATGGCATGGTTTCACCGGATTACCGCATATACGGTAACAGCGGGCAAAACAATCCCCCAAACTATGGTGCCGCGAAAGCAGCAGTCATTCAGCTCACCAAGTACTGTGCCGCTCATCTTGCCCCCAAGGGCATACGTGTTAACAGCGTTACACCCGGACCCTTCCCGGATCATCGCAAGCTGCCGCCCGAGGAATTTCTGCGCGAGCTGTCCAATAAGACTATGCTGGGCAGAGTAGGCACCAACAAGGAAATCGCAGGTGCATTCTGCTACCTGATATCCGATGCTGCTACCTTCACCACCGGTGCCAATATCGTGGTAGACGGCGGCTGGACGGCGTGGTAACATCCTGTAGCCAAAAAGTAAATTTGTAAATGATGGGCTTCTGTTACGAATAACAGAAGCCCGTTTTGTTACTATTACTCATTTTGTCTTAGATCGTCTCTTTGAAAGCATGAATAGCATCAAAGTTAATGCACTGTTAGTTATAAAGTAAAACAGCGCTATGTTTAAATAATAGCGAAGGCTTTCCATGCCGTTGAGAAATTTCACTAAGAAGCCTGAACCAAAAATTACGGGCATAACCGACAGCAGCCAAGTATTAACAGCCCAGAAAAAAGTCTGGCTTTTAATTTCAAAATGCTTGCTAAAATAGAGTACCTCAAAAACAGCTATTCCGACAATTTGGACACCCAGCCCCCATGCAGCGGAGCGGAAAGACCAATACATCATAAGCGTTCCGTCATTGGCCAATGCCAAGGCAAGAACAAGACCTATGGCGATGATGGCGGTGGAAACTGCGACAGGAATATATCCGCTTTGTTTCTTTGTTTCGGTACTTAAATCCACTTTTTCATCGCTGATATCATCTTTTAAAAGATAGTCTGTTGAAACACCGAAATAGTTGCTTAGTCCAACAATTTTATCAATATCAGGCACCGACGTATTGCATTCCCACTTTGACAATGCCTGTCTGGAAACCCCAAGGGTAGAAGCCAATTCCTCCTGTGATAATCCATTTGATTTTCGGCATGCTTGAATTTTTTCACCTATAGTCATAAAATCACCCCACGTTTATGGAATAAGTTTAACATGCCTGACGGTTGCAAACCACCAAACAGCGCTTTCAAATACGCAACTCTCAGTTGCAGTATATCCTATTATACTGTTTTTCAACTTGAAAACGTAAGCATCTGCGAAATCACATGCGTTCTATAACGAAAATCTCTACACAATAAAATATGCCCCCACCTTAGAGGTTGGGGACATTTTTATTCTTGTTATAAAAAAGTGGCTGGATGGTGTGGTATCCCGCACTCCACCAGTCGAACCATTTCGGTTGCCCATTCCAACGGGACAGGCGGTGTGTCCTCCTTGCCAGAGAGATAGTCTACAGCAGCCCTGAATTGCCTCTCATACATTTGATCACTTGACAGAGGTACAGGAACGGAAACAAACTTCCCTGTCTCATTATTACCATAGTAAAGCCCAAAGGGGTGTACACCATTCTCTGTAAGCGAACATTGCAGTATACCTCTCTCAAACACCAGCCGTGTTTCGTTGATAGCGGGGCCAGAATAACCCGTACAAGTAATAGAATAGGGTGTCCCATTATCCCCTACACCCATCATGGCATAAGAAGAATAAACCTCTATACCCGGCTTTTTTGTCAAATAGCAAGCGTGAAATTCCTTCGTTTTCTGACCCAGGAACAAGTGCACACGATCCAGTTGATGAACACCGTAATTGAGTGCGATTCCGCCCCCGGATTGCTCCTGTGAAAGCTGCCAGGGCGAACGGCCATCCCAAAAGTAATGGCAATGCAGGTGATCATCTATCGAAAGCAGCGGCCCCAAATCATTCTCATCAATAAAGGCAAGGGCTGCCTGGTAGACAGCATTATACCTCTGGGTCTGGCATACCGTAGCCTTTATCTTATATCGCTTTGCTGCCTCAATCATGCGTAGACACTCTTCATAGGTATTCCCCAACGCTTTCTCGATCATTATATCCACACCAGCCTTGGCACAAGCTATAAAGCACTCGAGATGCAAATGGTGGGCAAGGTTAATGACCACGGCATCGGGTTTCTCTTTTTCAAGCATATCAAGATAATCTTCATAAACGGGACAGGAAAGGCCAAGCTGCTCACTAAGCAGCCTGGCCTTATCCAGGGTACGGTTTGTGATGGCGCAAAGCACTACATCATCAAGTGCCAGCAACGCTTTACCGTTGAGGCCCGCTATGTAACCGGAACCAATCATAGCAACTCTCATGGATTTACTCCTCATTTGCAGGTATCTACATGCACCTTCGCAATAAGTTTTTTGACGTTGCTGCTTTGATCCCAAATCTGCCCTGCACAATGGGCATCCTGGGGCATGAAAATGGCAAAATGTCCTGCCGGAAAACGTACTTTGGCTGCGTCGTTGTCAATCTTGCCCAGACAAGCCTCGATAGCAGGGTCATATTCTTTTGTGATGTTGGAAACTCCAGCCAGAGGCTTATAATAGAAAGCTTCCTCGCCTTCGGCTACAAGCATGACATCAATATAATCCCGATGCGCCTCAAAAAGTGGATCTGCATTGGGCCCGGTAGTATAGGTGCCCCTGCGGATAAAGATCTTATCGCCCTCGATTTCAATAAGGTTGTTGTTATGCTGGCTGACATCATATTCTGCAAAGAATTTAAGTATCATTTCAATGCCCCGGCCCAGCCCATAATAGCTTGCAGCATTCTCCAGTCTGTCAAATACCATATTAACCCTCCTCGTTGTTCACCACTGTATTTCCTTCGAGAATAACCTTATGGATGTTGTATTCATCATCTACCATGACAATATTGGCCTTTTTGCCCACCTCTATCGTTCCAACCGTGTCGTCCACATGAACAGCCCGAGCCGGATTCCTTGAGCATACCTTAAATACATCCACCATGCCGAGCCTTGCATTATGCTTGAAGTTACGGGCTGCCTGATACATGCGCATCTTGCTGCCGCAGAGTTCTCCATTCTCCAGGTTGACATCCAAGTCATCCACAGAACCGGTGCAGGAATCGGTAACGGCTACAACAAAGTCAATGCCTATGGTTTTAATAACCAGCCTGACCATCTCAGGTCGTACATGAATGCCCTGGCTGTCATTTATGATCTCGCAGTATACATTGTCACAGAGCATAACCGCTTCATCAAACCCGCATTCCCTTGTTCCGGCCCAGCGGCTCGGAGAAATGCTGGTGCCTGTAGCATCCATCAGATGGGTACAGATAGTTACTCCGTGATCCACTGCCCAAAAAACATCCTCGGGAGATGCCTCGGAATGGCCGATAGCAATAGGAATACCTGCTGCATGGACATCGGTAATAAATTCACGTGCGCCTTCCAATTCAGGGGCGACAGTCCACATGCGGAGAATATCTGCGGCTTCGTCAAGATGACGCTGATATTCTCTTTTGTCTACAGGGCGGATGGTCTTGGCCCTGGCACCGTATTTAGGATTAAAGAAAGGCCCCTCAAAGTGAACACCTATAATGTTGCCTGGTTTTTTCTCCTCCATGGCCTTTCTGATCTTTCTCATGGCAAGTATGGCACCATCCTCACCAATATCGTGATAAATGGTGCAGTTCATAGAGGTGCTTCCGCCTTCAAGATGGAAGCTGGCCACCTTTTCGGGATTTTCATGGCACCAGCAGTCGCCGCCCGCATGGCAGTGAATGTCCACAAAGCCGGGGCCTAAATAATGCCCTTTGGCATCTATGATTTCACAGCCTTCAGGAATGGAAATTTCTGATTTTGTTCCGATTGCATGAATATGATCCCCGTCAATTAACAGAATGCCGTCCTCGAGAATGCGATCCTCAAGAACGATATTCCCATTGATGATTGCTTTCATAGCATTCTCTCCTCATGAAAATTCGGGCTGCCCCAAATTTCTAATTTTGAGACAGCCCCTAAAATTACGTTTAGTAACCCATCAGTTCATTACAGCCAAAGGGTGCTGCAATGGCTTCGCTGACATAGACATTGGTAGGCCAAAGCTGCAGAATAGAAGACGGAACAAGAGGCGTTACAGGTCCGTATAGCACCAGACGGGACATCATTCTCTGCCATGCGGAATAAGTACCACCCGTTGTAATGCCGTGCATTTCCATACGATTCTTCGCGTTCTTTACATCTCTTGGACCAATGGTAAAAGCTCTTGGCGGTACATTAGCCAAATCACCGCTTTGACCCATGGTGCCATGGAGAGAGTTTTGGGCAATGGTCAGAGGATGAAGGGTAACAAGGCGGGCACCCATCTGAATAAACTCCTCCACACTGTCACAGCCAAATTCAGGTGTGCAGGGATCGACAAAGCCGACATGGCCTGCCCATCCGGGACCGCTATAGCAAATATCAGCACCACCGTTACCAATTTCTTCAATCATCTTAGTGTAGTCAGCGGCAATGGCATTGGTGGGGTAGTGAACATTCTCCATAGGCATACGGAGCTTCTCATCAATATTCATGACAAGGTATTTCATAAAGGAATAGCTAAAGCCCGCTTTATAGGTGATAGGCGCGATATTGCCCTGATCGTCGGCCCATTCATCCATAGCAAAGAGATGGACATTGCGGCAGTTGATTTTAAAACGGTTAACCAACTCAGCCACCTGCATATAGGAAACAGGGTCCGGGTTAGGAATAATCATGACACAGGTTTGATCCAGTTCGTCGGAAAGCTTCATGCGCATGACCATGTCACCTACAAAAATGCTTCCGAAACTCGGTACGATTTTGATCTTAAAATCAGGATTAGGATGCTTTTCCATGTCCTCGCGCTTAATGGCACGTACACGATCTAAAACTTCCTTATCACGGAACGGAATCCATGGTGCGGGTTTAAAGGTAAATTCGCTCATTACACTTGCCTCTCTTTCTTAAAGCTTACTTTGCTCGCTATGCTCGAAATAAGCCTTAACATATTTGACACCTTCAGCTACTGCGGCTTCAAGACAAGCCTTTCCAAGCTCTGCTGTCGCATAGGTGGGATCTCCAAACAGACCGGTTTTGGTTTCCTGCAGGCCCCAGGTTGAAACAGGTCCGCGTAATGGGCTGTTGCAGCGTATAGCGTCCACATTGGTATAGGCTGAGGTATCTACCAGCTCGGGTGCAATGTGCAGGATGCAGGAGGTTTCATACTCACCGCCGTGAATGTCACCCTCAGGATCTTTTTTCAGTGCATTGTAGGTTTTTGCTGCCAATGAAAACGGTGAGAGAGTCATAGTAAATACATTGTGCTGATCCGCGATTTCTCTCATCACGGTACGGAGCAGGCAGTCGTGATTACCGTGACAGTCCAGCATGACAATCTTTTTAAAGCCTTCCTTAACCAGTGAATCGGTGATATTGAAAATATAATCTGTGAAAGTACGGGTATCAACATTGGGGCATCCCGGCCATTTGCGTACGATACCCATGGAAAAACCGTAATAGATGGTACGTAATACAAGAACAGGAATACCTGCCTCGGTACAAGCTTTTCCTAACTCATCTCCTACATATTTTGCTATGATGGCATCGGTTTCAACAGGAAGGTGATTGCCATGCTCCTCTGTGGTACCAACAGGCAAAATAACAACGGCATTTTTCTTAATATACTCCGCAATCTGCAAAGTATTTTGGTCTCCATAATAAAATGACATAATAAAACCTCCTTAATATCCTACTGTTTCCATGCATTCAATGGGTTGTGCAAGCTGTGGATCCATGAACAGGGAACAATCCATCAGCTGATAGATGGAGCCCGGTACATAGGGTGTTACAGGACCATGAGTAATAAGACGTGATGTCATGCGCTGCCAGGATGAGAAGGAACCCATGGTGGTAAGTCCGTGGTATTCCTGACGAATCTTTGCATGGAGCGCATCTCTAGGACCAATGGTTGCAGCCTTGGGCGGCACGTTGGCAATATCACCGGAGCATCCAAATACACCGTGCAATGAATTCTGCATGATGGTCAGGGGATGCAGTGTAAGTATCTGAGCTTTCTGCTCAAAATAGGGATCATTAAGATCCTTGATTTCATACTTTCCGCCGTCGCTGTAATTGGGGATCAGCTCAGGACAGGGATCAATAAACGCGATATGGCCTGCCCAGCCAGGACCGCTGTAGATAACGTCAGCCCCACCGTTTCCCGCTTCGTCAATCATGTCGGAATAATAGGAAATGTTCTCGGTTGTCGGGTAATGAATATTTTCCAGGGGCATGCGCAGCTCAGGATCTATCTGCTCATAGAAATATTTTAAGAAAGAATAGGAAAAACCCGAACGATAGGTAATGGGTGCGATGTTGTCCTGATCATCAGCCCATTCGTCCATGGTAAACGGAAAAACATTGCGGCAATTGACCCTGCGCTCATTAATAGCAGCCGCCAGCGGGATATAGGTGGCGGGATTTGGGTTGCCGCAGATAAATACGAATTTGCGGTCAAAATCATCGGACTCCTTGATCCGTGAGAACATATCCATGGTCTCTACCGAGCACAAATTAAGCCCGACCTTGATACGAAAGTTTGGGTTTGGATGTTGCATGATCTGCTCGGGTGTCATACCACGCAAGCGATCAAGAACCTCCTTATCCTGAAACGGAACCCAGGGAGCTGGTTTAAATGTAAATTCACTCATGCTGTGTCCTCCTCTGTTATTTAGGGATGATCGAAATTTAACTTCCGATAAATCCTCCTGGCAAATGCAGAAGAATCGCATAAATTGCCGGAAGACTCAGAAGCTATATTTCGATTGCTCCTTTATTGAAAGAATGCCTGCATTATACGCTTTGTATTTTGCATAGGCTTCTTCATAGACCTTTACATTATCTTCATTCGGTAAAAGGATCATACGTGGACTTCCTACCATGCTGTTTGCCTGGTGGAAATCGCTAAAGATGCCCGCACCGATACCCGCGATTATGGCTGCACCCAAATTGCCTGTTTCATGGGTTCTGGGCACAACAACCTTTTTGCCTGTAATATCGGCAATGATTTGGCACCAGATTTTGCTTGTGGCACCACCGCCAAAAATTCTGATCTCATCACCTTTAACACCCAGACGCTCCATGTTATGGATGTGCATTTTCATCTGATAGCCCACACCCTCCAGCACGGCACGGATAATATCGGCCGGGGCAGTCTGCAGAGACAAGCCGGTAAATGCACCATTGGCTTCCCCGGATTCATCTACTGAAAGATGCGGGTAGAAGCTTACGCCTCCTGCGGGATTTGCACTCTCGGCCAGTTTATCCATTTCTGCAAAGGATAGGTTGGGGAAAAGGGTATTTTTCGCCCACTTAAGCGCAACTCCTGCAGTGGAAACAACAGTTTCGAGGATCCATCGGTTCCGATCCAAACCGCAGCAGGTAACCTGCATGGTGTCGTCGATGAGGGGCTTGTCACAAATAGCTCCGATTGCAGAGGAAGTACCAAGAGAAATCGTAAAGATTCCTTTGTCAATACCTGCTCCGATGGAAGCACAGCGCTGGTCCTGTGCACCGATAATCACCTTTGTTTCGGACGACAAGCCAAGCACCTGGGCAACCTCAGGCAGAACAGTTCCGGCCACATCCCCTAAAACCATAAGCTCGGGCAGCTTTTCGATATCAATGTCAAATTTCTTGACCAATTCTGAAATCCAGCGCTGTTCATGGATATCGTAGGCCAGTGTGCCCGATGCCATGGAAAGGTCGGTTACAGCCTTACCGGTCAAACGATATATAATATAGTCATGAGCCATTAGCACCTTGTAGGTTTTTTCATAAACTAAAGGGCGGTGACGCTTAACCCACATGAGCTGGGGCAGCACATAACAGGGAAAGATCTTTTTTCCCGTTTGAAAAAAGATCTCCTTGGGATCGCATTCACGCCCCATTTGTGCTACTTCTTCAATTGAACGCCCATCCAGCCAACTGATGGCATTTTGCAGGGTATTCCCTTCTCTGTCAATGGGGACGAATGCAATACCCTGGGAGCTCACCGACAACGCCTTGATCTCCGAGCCTTTAATACCGGATTGCGCAAGGGAAGCCTTCACAGTGTTGACTACATTGCTCCACCATGCGTTAGCATCCTGTTCAATGCCGTCCTCACAGATGATTAAGTCGTATTCAATATAATTGCTGCCAAGTATCGTGCCTTTTTCATCAAACACCATACTTTTACAGCCGGTCGTTCCAAGGTCAATACCCAATAGATACATTCTTTCACCTCATGCTGCCTTGATCAGGGCTCACTTTTTTGGAATATAGTACTTTGCACTGCATTTTGCCTGATCCGTTTCTGAATAGTCCTCATCGTTTTTGATACCGTACTTGGCAAGTACCGGCGCATAAAGGGCAGCACAGTGGCCGCAGTAATCATGATAGGGTTCGATGTGCTTCATGGAGAGCAAACGTCCCTTTGAAGGGCAATAATGCATTTTTAGCTCATAAACCTGTTCCTCTTCGTCATAGGTCATGGTAAAATCCGCTGCCTCTTCATTTAAGGTTTTCGACCAATACTCCCAGCAGGCACTGATGCCTTTTTCTGCTGCAAGCTCACCCAACCGGGGTACAACGTATTCCTTTGAGATATGCTCCCAATAACGTACCACGGCATCATGATCGGCTTTATCCTCTATGTATTTAAAAAGCTCACTGTAAAGCGGAATAAACTCTGTGCAGGACAGCATTAGAAGCACCTCCTGAAAAAGCGATAAGCGGTTTTGCCGGTTTCGCTGTCGTAAGAAATCAATTCAAACCCAAGATCAGCATTATCTGCTATAGTCTCATAAACAGTACGGGTTTCTTCAACATACCATTTTGAGGGTGTATACCCGATGCTCTTCATATAAGCAATGGCAGGGCAGTAAGCAATCTCCACAAGAAGCTCCTTTTCCGTAAGGGTTGTCTTAAGAACATCGGAAGCTTCCTCAGTTTCATAGGTATTTTCAATATGTTCTTTGAGTGCAATAAGTCCCTTTTCCTTGACCGAAGCCACAAGGGGGGTATAAAAAGTGGCTGCAAAACGGCGAAGATACTCCTTTACACCATTATCACCATATTTTTCTCCCACATATTTTAACCCTGTATCTCCCGAAACATGAAAATCACGGTGCAGATATTTATTATCAGCTGCCCGCTTGTCCATAATTTTAATTGACATTTTATCCCTCCTATTCGATTGAGGCATGATAAGGGTAAGTTATGATTTGATCATGCCTTAGGAAATAGCGGATCACCAGACGGTGAATCCGCCGTCCATCATGAGATTGATACCCGTAACATAGCGTGAGGCCTCGCTGGCAAGAAAAACCACAGGCCCTTTGATATCGCCCTGATCAGGCCATTTTTTCAGCGGGGTGTGTTCAGCGTAGGTACGGTAAAAGTCCGGGTGGGTTTTTTCAAGGTCAGGATTATAACCACCGGGACTTATGCAGTTGGCACGGATATTGTCTTTTCCATAATAGGCCGCAAGCCATTTGGTAAAGCCCACCATGCCCCATTTTTCAAAGGTGTAGCCCACAGGGCTGCTCTGCCCTTTTTCATAATAAGGAAAATGGGGTCCCATAACGCCCTGTATGGAAGAAATATTAATAATGCTCCCCTGGCCCTGCTTCTGCATAGTCGGCAGTATAGCCTTTGTCAGCAGCATAGTACCGTTTACATTGACATCCAGTGTATGCGAAAGCTGTTCCCGGTTCATATTGGGTAAATCACCATAGCCATCACGGGTAACAGCATTGTTTACCAGAATATCAATACGTCCGAAGCGTTCCAATACCTCAGCGGTAAACTTTTCAATAGAATCATCGCAAGCCATATCCAGTGCTATTCCTGCAGCCTTGAACCCCTTGGCACGGAGTTGTTCGGCAAAAGCCTCGCAGGCATCCCCATTCCGGGACGCAACGATTACGGTAGCACCAGCTTCGGCAAGGCCTTCCGATATAGGCGACCCATAAAGTCCCCTGCCGCCAGTAACAATGGCCACGCGGTTAGTCAGATCAAACATCTGCTTTGCGTTCATATGCTCACCCTCTGATCTCGCCCGTCTTCACCATAATGGATTTTACAAGTGCTTTTTGTTCGTCATTGAGTGCAGGTTCATAATCAGGGCTGAAATTACCCTCAAAGCCCAGCAGATTCATAGCGTAGGAGAAAGCAGGCCATATACCCACAACAAACATTTCATCCCTTGCTGCCATCATTTGGTTGAGGGTTTCCTTGCCGGTCTCAAAATCACCGGCGTTAAAAGCGTCCTGAGCACGCTTGATAGTAGCAGGGAAGCATGCGAATATGCCGTCCAGAATATGTTCAATGCCATAGGCATGGCCGACGGCAAACAGATCGGAGTTTGAGAAGATGGGGGTAAAGTCCTTTTTGAGGTCCTTAGTATCATGAATAGTCTTGGCCAGGATAGCATCACCGGTCTTGATACCCTTAAAGTTATCAATTTTAGCCAGCTCCAGAACATCGCCAAAATTCAGCTTGTAACGGGCGGTAAACGGATGATCGTAAAGGTATATATCATGTTTTGTCA
>JAEZTB010000040.1 GCA_023443745.1 Bacillota bacterium | reverse complement strand
CGCGGGGACAGTCGGAAAGCTACGGACAGAATATGCAGCGGCTTGGCAAAGAGCTTATGACAATGGACGAATTGACCACCATGCCGGGAAACAAGTGCATTTTACAGCTTCGTGGTTTGCGTCCATTCCTTTCCTCGAAATACGATTTGAAACAGCACCCCAATTACAGGTATACCGCCGAAGTCGACAAGCGCAACGCTTTTGACGCTTCAAAGCTGGTAAACCGCCGCATGAAAAAGCTCAATCCCAATGAGCAGTATACCGTTTATGAAGTAAGTGACGACGAAGAAACCGCCGCCATAGACGAGAACGAGGACATTCTCAACTATGATGATGTGGACGACCCGGAAGCATTTGCATAACTTCGGGTCAATTTGGCCCGAAGTTAGAACCACCCTCCAAGTTCAATTAGGAGGGTGGTTACTATAAATACTAATTAAAATTGCTTAAAAAAGTTGCGTTCATATTGAATTAGTCCACTTTTTTCCTCTAGTTGGTTTCTTAATATAAAAGGTAGAACACTGTCTTCATTAATATCAGAGGGTAAAAATCTCTCGATTTTTCTAATAGCAGAGATAGGTACGTTGTATTCTAGCAATAGAGTGAGGTTTGGTGATAAAAAGTCATTCTCAATTAAATTTGCGTAAAACAAGTAACTTCCAGAAGCTATATGCTTTTTTTGACAAACATATTCTTGAAGTGAATTTACCACTGTAAGCCACTTAGGGACTTTATACTCAAACCAATGCCGTAGAGTTTGAAATGAATCTTTGATTGCTTCATCTAATATATCAATATTTTCCCAGCCAGAATATTGTTGCAGCTTCTTATAATAATCGAATGTATTTTTTATTAACACCTGCAAAGATTTATGTTGGGAATAATCAAATGTTTGCTTTACCAACTTTGCTTTTGTCATAGGATTGGTTGTTTCGCCGGGCTTAATTAAATTATCCCAAGCTAAACCAAGAATATATTCTAATTGTTTGTATGTAGGGTATCCGGTCCAATTGACTAATGCAAAATTTGAAAGATGCATAAGTGTATTTATAATATTTTCTTGCCCTCTGACAGTCACTCCATTACGCTGTATTAAAGCTTTAATATCTTCAGGCAAGTTCTGAATATATTGGTTTTGTTCACTATCAGGGTGCTTAATTTCGTCAAGGTTTAAATTAATTAGAACTTCATCCGAAACCGGGTTTTGTTCAAAAAAAGGAATATCTACAATAATATCCTCTTTAGGTGGCGGAGGATTAAAATTATAAATCTTGCCAACAAAGTGAACCATCATCCGGCCTGCTCGACCCTTTATATTACTATAATCAAAGAAATCAATTGGGGTATCTTTTCCTTTAGTTTTATCGAAATAAATAATATTTTTTGCACTTGTATTAACACCTTCAATTATAGTTGTTGTACAGAACAAACAATTCAGATCTTCATTGTTGAAGTAATCTATAATTGAAGTGGTTATATGACGCGGAAGGGCACCATCATGTATGCCAATTTTATAATTTAAACAGTCCGTCAAGCACCACTGCTTATGAATATTTTTCTCAATCCATTCAACCAAAGGTAAGGGTAAAATCTGCTGTGTGCCTTTCTCTTGAAGAAAAGCAGAATATTTTTTAGATAAATTTCTTACTTTGGCGGGTGAAGAGCAAAATACTAATGTCTGCTCTTGGCGAAGCGAATAGAGTAATTCAAACAATGTTCTTTCTTTAAATAATTTTTTTTGCCCAGAACGACCAAACTGTCCTTCATATTGTGAATAATAGTCGATTTCCTCATTAGCAACTAAAGAATATGCTGTTTTATAAAATTCAGCATTATACGTTTCAGCGAAACCGTTGGAGATGCTTTCAATATTAGGCCCTAAAAACATGAAAGATGCCCTGTGTTTTTTCAAAAGGAGATATATTGCATTATTTAAAATATCTGAACGTTCATCATCACGTTTTGCACTAAGTTTATAAAATTCGTCCAAGACAAAAAAATCTATTTCTGGTAAATGGGGATATTCTAAGACTCTCTCTGCTGTTAGCAAAAATATATTGCCCTTTTCGTTTGATGCAGGCTGTGTAGTCTTGACTACCACTTTATAAAAAGAATCATATTTCATTAATTTTTTTCTGGTTTCATCTAGTAACGCTAATGTAGGTTGAATAATTACAATATTTTTATACCGATTGCTAGATACGATTTCCTCTATTAAGAGACTTTTTCCGAAGCTTGTTGGAGCACTTATAATCATATTCTTGCCTAAAGATATTTTTTGTAACAATTCTTTTTGTTCTTCATGTAAATAAAGATTAGATAGATTTTGGGATTTGTAA
The DNA here is from genome assembly GCA_023443745.1 of Bacillota bacterium. GTDB lineage: Bacteria > Bacillota > Clostridia > DSM-8532 > DSM-8532 > DTU059. Next base: position 1,754 of record JAEZTB010000040.1, on the reverse strand, counting down.
AATCCTTTTCTGATTAGACCAGCAGTATTATCTATTTGAAGCTGGTCTTTATATTTTTCTAGATATGGATAAAACCCCACTGATTCTATCATATCCACCCATATTTGACGGGAGTTAACATCGATTTTATGCCAGTTATCTAAAATATAAATTAATAACAGCCTTACATTATTATTTGCTATATCTTCTTTTAACATCTTATTGCAATATTTAATTAATTTGAAACTATCATCAAGTGTAATATAGTCTTTATCTTTAATATAACGAATCAATTCTGTTGACATTACAATTCTCCCATGCTCTGAATATAACTTAGATTTTTGTGTAATCTTGTAACCAGTTCTTTTTTGCACTGAACAGGAAAAAGTAGCAAAATTATATTTAAGTTACTTTTGAGCGGGTGGTCATTATTGGTATCAAAATACTGTTTTAAGTTGAGCATTTCGCTTTCATATTCACTGATAAATGCAGCCATTCTATCATCTGAATATTTGGTAAATAAAGGACTTTCATACGTACATAATAAAGGAATATTTATGTTTTCTAATTGCTCTCGCATAGTTGTCGATTCACGTAATAAGTCTATCCAATAATCCTTTTCGGGTATATTGTCTAGGGTTTTGATTTTTCTTGAAACAATAGCAAATTCACTATTTAGATAGTCGAATAGAAAATGTTCTTTTATGTCGTTAATAAGTGCTGATACACCTTGTTTTCCATCGGTATATAGCTTTGACTCCCCAAGCCACAGTGTTTTTGTACTTTCTTGGATATGGACGGCATCAAAACCATGTACCGCTGTACCTAAAGAATCTCTAAAATATATCTTGGATATTAGAGGAATAGTATCTTTATAATCCCGTAAAAGTAGATGAAGTATTAATTCACCAAACTCTCCGCGTTTTAGATATTTATCTGCTACGGAATCATCTATAGAATTTCCGCTTAAATATATATCTCTTGCTTTCTGGAATTCATCTATGCTATATACGGCTTTCGCTGCGTCACAAAGTGTATTAACGATTTCAGTATTTGATGTTACTTGACCCATATGATGACCAAAAGCAAATTCAGGAATAACTCTAATGAGCAACTTTATGAGATCATTAATACGATAGCGACTATTTCCACTATCGTCTAAATCAAAGCCAACAAAATATGTGCATAAATTATTTTGACATATGTGTTGTTTTATAATTTTATTTGCCCCAAAGTATTCCATGTCATCACATCCTTTGTTTATTTGCATAAATCCGCTGTTTTTAAGTGGAATGTTTAATTCAAATCCTGAAACTGTGCCTGACTAGCTTTTAGGTATTAAAAGACTTTGATGTTTTATAACCGTATAGAAAAACATGTTACTATCATTATATACCAAAATCCCCCACAAAACAACGAGAAAAGAGGTGATTTTCATGGTTCGTGCTCCCCCTAAAACGTGCTTAAACTGAATATCGAACTTCGGGCCAAGTTGACCCGAAGTGACAGCCGCCAGAAATGGCGGTTTTTTTGTACCCAAAAACAAAATAAAATGATGGAGGTAATCAGATTATGCAATTTTTTACGAGTGCAGTTAGTACCTTACAGACCCTTGTTATAGCTCTTGGTGCGGGCCTTGCCGTATGGGGCGTTATCAACCTTTTGGAAGGTTACGGGTCGGACAATCCGGGTGCGAAATCGCAAGGGATTAAACAGCTCATGGCCGGGGGCGGCGTTATCCTGCTGGGAACAACGCTTGTACCTATGCTTTCCAG
>JAEZTB010000036.1 GCA_023443745.1 Bacillota bacterium | reverse complement strand
TAACCAACTGATGATTAACGACCCGCGCTTTTCGCCTGCGGGTGTTTTGGCGCCAAAATCCAAAGCGGACTTGGCGTTCATCATGCACTCCCTTTCGTGGCTGGCTACAAGTGGCACGGCTGCTATCGTTTGCTTCCCGGGGGTGATGTACCGTGGCGGCGCTGAACAGAAAATTCGGCAGTACTTGATTGACAATAATTACGTGGATTGCATTATACAATTGCCTGCCAACCTCTTTTTCGGCACATCGATTGCAACCTGCATCATGGTGCTCAAATAATCGAAAGCAGAGAATTACACCCTTTTTATTGACGCTTCCAAGGAGTGCGTCAAGGTGACCAACAGTAATAAACTGATCCAGGGAAATATCGATACCATTCTTGCAGCATATACAGCTTTCACCGATCAGCCGTATTTTAGCAAACGGGTGCGTAATGCGGATATTGCTCAACAGGGCTATAACCTATCGGTTTCAACGTATGTAGAGCAGGAAGATACGCGCGAAGAGGTGGATATTGGAGAACTGAACGCCGTGATTGAGAGAATTGTTGCGCGAGAACAAGTCCTTCGTGATGAAATAACTAAGATCATCTCGGAAATTGAGGTGGATGACAATGCGTCTGTCTGATGTATTATCTAAGCCACCAACAAGCGAATTCAAACAGATTGATAGCTTCCTTGGTAACACGAAGCTTTGCTGCGGAAAGCAAAAGAAGATAAAGGTCGGAGCTGTGACGCTGCCATTCTTTTGCATGAAGTGTGAGGATGATCTATCATTCGTTTCATCTGATGAATTGTTTTGCATCGGCATCAATGATCGTTTCATTAGTATTGATAGCGTTCTTCAGTGCCCACGTTGTGGAGCTTTAGTCCCCGTATGGTTTTTAGTTGAGAGTAAAAACGATACGCATGCTTCGGCACCAGAAGTAAGAGTATTGAAGCGCACAGAGAAACTTCCTGATCATGTTATGCTAAGCCGCGGTCTATATGACGAGTATTCAGAGTTACTAGAAAAAGCAGATAGGGCATACCGAGATGAATTAGGCGCTGGAGCAATAGTATACCTTCGAATGATTTATGAAAAAATAGCAGTGCAGGCTGCTTTGGACGTTGGGATAGAAACAAAGAAACCGAACGGACGTCCAAAACCGTTTAGTGAAGTGCTTGAGGAAGTTGATAAAAAATGTTCGATTATCCCAAATGAGTTTACCGATAATCGTTATAAACTATTCGGTGAATTAAGCGACATCGTGCACAGTGATAATAATGAACAAGCTGGTCTGAAAAAATTCACGGCTTTGCGTAGACTGGTGGTTGGCGTGCTGGATAACGTAAAGAACAAAAAGGAGATGCAGACCGCCAGAAGAAACTTATGGAACCCAAATGGAGGGGAAACAGCATGAGCAGGTTGGATGAAATGATTGAGCAGCTATGCCCAGATGGTGTTGAATATTCAGAGCTTCACAAAATCATAAAAATCCGTAATGGTAGGGATTATAGAGAGTACCCCGATGGACAGGTTCCAGTATACGGTTCGGGAGGGGTTATGACGTATATCAATACAGCAATTTTTAGCAAGCCCTCCGTATTGATACCAAGAAAAGGATCAATTAGTAAATTATATTATGTCGATATCCCATTTTGGACTGTTGATACAGTTTTTTATACGGATATTGACACTTCCCAAGTTGAACCAAAGTATGTTTATTATTGCTTACAGGTACAGCACATAGAAAGGCTTAATACCGCTGGTGGCGTTCCAAGCTTGACACAGGCACTCCTCAACAAAGTGAGAATCCCAGTGCCACCTCTCCCCATACAGCAAGAAATTGTTCGTATACTGGATACATTTACGGAGCTTACCGCGGAGCTTACCGCGGAGCTTACCGCGCGTCAAGGACAATATAAGTACTATAGCCGATATATCATCGAAAGCCATCCACAAGTTACCCTGATGAGAATTGGAGACCTTGGGCGGTGGATTGGAGGTGGCACGCCGGATACTCAGAATAACGATTACTGGGAGAGAGGGACCATTCCATGGCTTTCTTCTAAGGACATGCAGGGGACAGTACTATTAAGGACGCAAGACTGTATTACTCAAGAAGCAGTTAATAACTCAGCAGCCAAACTGATCCCCAAAAACTCAGTTGCTGTGGTTGTGAGATCTGGAATTTTAAGGCACACTTTGCCAATCGCATATGTGCCTTTCCAAACAACGGTCAATCAGGATATCCGCGCGCTCATCGCCAATGATGGCATTTCATCGCGATATACTGCCTTTGTATTGCGGGCTTATCACGATGAGTTGTTAAGGAAAACCAAGAAACAGGGAGGAACGGTCGAGTCTATCGAAGTACCAAGGTTTTTAGACTTTAAGGTACCGATTCCCTCACTACCTGAACAATTGAAAATTGTCAACATCCTCGACCGCTTCGACACCCTTTGCAACGATCTCACCAGCGGCTTGCCCGCTGAAATCGAAGCGCGACGCAAGCAATATGAGTACTATCGTGACAAACTCCTCACGTTTCAGGAAAAGACAGCCAACTGACCCGCGAACCTACTCGCGTGATTCCGTGTCGTGAACCGAAAACCATCCCGTAAAGGAGTAACCGAATGAGCACTTACAACATCGTCGCCGCCAGCAACGAAAGCACGGTTGTCGCTGAATACATCCCGCAGGCAGCCCGCTCCGACGCGTACCAGAGCGAGGCGGCTTTGGAAGCCGAGCTGATCCGCCTGCTGTGCCAACAGAGGTATGAGCACTTGGCCATCCATGACGAGGCGGCGTTGATCGCTAACCTGCGTAAGCAGTTGGAAGTGCTCAACGACTATCAGTTTTCCGACACGGAATGGGATCAGTTCTACACGAACTGCATCGCCAGCAAAAATGACAGCATTGTGGATAAAACCCGCAGAATACAGACCGATCATGTTCAAATTCTGTATCGGGATAATGGCACTACCAAGAACATCAGCCTGATGGATAAAAGGGACATCCACAACAACCGCTTGCAGGTCATCAACCAATATGAGCAGGCTGAAGGCGCGCATGAAACCCGATATGACGTGACCCTGTTAGTCAACGGCTTGCCGCTGGTGCATATCGAACTGAAGCGGCGAGGCGTGGCCATCCGCGAGGCTTTCAACCAAATCAAGCGATATCAGCGGGATAGCTTCTGGGCGGCCAGCGGATTGTATGAGTATGTGCAGATTTTTGTGATCTCCAATGGCACGCACACCAAATATTACTCCAACACCACGCGCAACAGCCACATTCAGGAGATGGTCGAAGGCGCGCGCAGCCGGAGCAAGAAAACCAGCAACAGCTTTGAGTTTACCTCCTTCTGGGCAGATGGCCAGAATAAGACGATTCCCGACCTGGTTGATTTCGCCAAAACGTTCCTGTCCAAACACACGTTGCTGAACGTTTTGACGCACTACTGCGTTTTCACCTCCGAAGATTTGCTCTTGGTCATGCGCCCGTATCAAATCGCTGCGACTGAGCGAATCCTGAGCCGAATCACCATGTCCACCAATCTGCGAAAAACCGGCACACTGAGCGCGGGCGGGTATGTTTGGCATACCACCGGGAGCGGCAAAACACTCACATCCTTCAAAACGGCACAGCTTGCCTCCCGTTTGCCTTTTGTGGATAAGGTGCTGTTCGTAGTCGACCGTAAGGATTTAGATTATCAAACCATGAAGGAATATGACCGCTTTGAGAAAGGCGCTGCAAACAGTAACACCAGCACGCGCGTATTGCAAAAGCAGTTGGAAAACCCCGATGCGCACATTATCATCACAACCATTCAAAAATTGGATGTGTTCATCAGCAAAAATAAACAGCATGACGTATATCAAAAGCATGTGGTGATTATCTTTGACGAATGCCACCGCAGCCAGTTTGGCGATATGCACCGTAAGATCGTCAAGGCGTTCAAGAAGTATCACCTGTTTGGCTTTACGGGAACCCCTATCTTTGCGGCCAACGCGGGCAGCGGCGGCCATCCGGAAATGCGCACCACGCCCCAGGCATTTGGCGATAAATTGCACACCTACACCATTGTGGATGCCATCAA
>JAEZTB010000049.1 GCA_023443745.1 Bacillota bacterium | reverse complement strand
ACATAATTATTGATCAGAAATCACTACATTTAAACCTGTTTTTAACTCGTCAAAAACAGGTTTTATCAATGTTTTGAACCTTGTTGATTTTACTTTTGCAAACTGGAACTTACTTTTTCAAGTGACCAACTTTCACTGTTGCATTTGCTGACCAATGATCTTAAACAATTCATTCCTGGCATAAATTTTCATATTTTCCAGCCCAAAAAGGTTTTCGTCAAGCAGGAAAGGAATAGCAAGCTCTTGCTTGTCAGCCTCCATAAACACCAGAAAATCCATGCCATAGTTTATATCTACCACAACAGGTTCGGAAACTGTCTTATAGCCCTTTGCTTCAGCCATATCTACGAGGCTGCTTGTATCAAACATCCTCTCGCAGCTTTTACTGATGAGAGTACCTGCAGGATGAGCGGAAATCAAGTAATCAACATCATTAAAAGTATATAAAAGGTCATTGCTAGAAACAGTCATATTGGAATTGGCTTGATCAACCGCATTAACCGTCAGAAGCCCCTCCATAACACCATTGGTGTTCATTAAGGGTAAAGCCCAGTACCCTTCACCACTTAAAAGCTCCTTATAGCTTGAGGCCTTTAGAATCATATCATCCTGAATGCCTGTATTAAACACAGTCTGAATGCGTGTTACACCAGCTTCATTCAAAGTAAACCGTGTACCATTGGCGGTATTGTACTGACTGACAGCCCCATTAAACGCATCCAGCGGCTCAGTATGCTCTTTATGCGACTCGTTCTTTGATCGGTTAGGTGAAGAATTAAGACCATACATGCCGGAGGTATATGCACTACCCTTCGAAAATCCTATAGCTACATCACCAAAACCTCTATCGGGGGCCGGCACCTCAGTAGGAGCAATTGCCTCATTAATTTTAAATTCCACGTCATTCGATGAGCGTTCAGCATCTTTTTTCTCTGCAGAAGTTGCTCCATCTTCAAGGGCTTCCGCACCCGACGATTGTGCCGATGCCTGTGGTGCCGCTGCTGCATAGTTATCGCTTGACTTAAGAGAATTGTTATTAAGAGCAAGAACTAAAATCAATGCACCTGCTGCCAAGGGTGCGCCTAACTTGTAAACCCAAGGCATGTAAGCGCGGGCCTTATGACTGTTCTTTCCTTGAACTATCTCATTCTGACATTTGCTCAGTGTTTCCCTAACAAGATCATCCGAGGCTTGTATGCTCTTCAGCCCTGTCTTTAATGCTTCTCTTATCGTGTCATCATTGATAAATGAAGATAAATCCTTTTTATCTAATGATTTAGCCATGAGCCTCACCTCCTATCATGTCGTGAAGCAGATTCCTTGCCTTAAACAGCCTGCTCTTCACGGTTCCCCCCGGTATCTTCAGTATACCCGCAATATCCTTTACATCCATCTCCTGATAATAATAAAGATGGATAATTTCTCTGTATTTATTGGGAAGCTTCATAATGGCCTTAATAAGTGCCTGCTTCTCGCTGCGCTTTTCAATGATTTCTTCAGTATCACTATCCGAGGACTGGGTTGGGAATTCATCCGTTACCACAACACGCTTTTTCCATGCGCTTCTCATGTAATCCCGGCAAATATTGACAGCAATACTGGTTATCCATGTTTTTTCACTACTTTCCCCACGGTAGCTTGAGAAAGAGCGACATACCCTAAGGAAGGTCTCTTGATAGACGTCCTCTGCTAATTCTTTCGATTTTAGGATAACAAAGGCAACTCTATAGACATCATTGCCATATTGCTCAACCAATCGTGTTATCTCTTGTGTCATATCCGAAGGAGTCAACCGCTTTGCCTCCCTCCTTCACTAAATTTGACGAAAGTCGTTGATTTAGGTTCATTTTTATTACAATGTAACAATGTAAAAACAATGTTGCTGCAAATTTGCATACAAGCCAGAGAAAGTGTATGCTACACTGAAACAATTATAACATGATTGTTCAGCCTCTGCAAAAAGACTGGACAATCATGCTTCAATGCCTTCGATAATCTCGTGAAATCTTTGATTTCGCTTATGGGTCTAGACTTGTTAACGGGTCGAGCCTTGTTGGTGCGTTCCGCACCTCTGTTGTTCGTTCCTCTGGGAACGAACTCTGGTAACGGGTGAGGTTATTATTACGAAGTAACAAGCTTTGAAACACCCGTAACGTATACTTCGCTTATAAACTATTTGCATGCCAATCGCCACCCCTATTAACCCGTGAATGTCTGCGTAAAAAACATCTGTAAAGTCATGGAAGAATCATGTATAATAACAATATTGCCTTGCTAGCTCGGCGGCAACATTGTTGATTGAGGTGAACCTATGAATACAATTGTTCAGAACGGTATTTCCTTATATTGTAACAGCTATTTGGCACTTAAGAAGCCTCTATTTTGGAAAACCTCATCGCTTTATATCAAGCTTTGTGCGCTCTCCTATGCCTTTGAAGGCCATAACGCCGATCCGGATACCTTGTTGGATGCTATTGATTTCATCAAGAAAAATTCCGGGACTTTTTCTTATCTTCGTTCAGCCAGAGTCTATTCTGCAGCCTATTTAACTGCAGGCAAAAGAAATATTGAATCCGAGTTTCCTAGGCTGACACATTGCTATGATGTTATGAAAAAAGCAGGTTTCAGTTCATCCAGTTACCTGCCCATAGCCGCCTATGCCCTATATTCCACTACACCAAGGGGATTGGAGCAGAGCAAGGCAGAAACTGCTAAGCTTATTTATGAGGCCATGAAGAAGCAGCATCGTTTTCTGACCAGTAGCGATGATTATGCCTCAGCGGTAATATTGGCCTCATCAGACCGTCCTATTAGCGATATGATGCAAGAATGCGAGGAGATCTACCAGCTGCTGAAAGCTTCCGGCCTTTGGTCAGGAAACGGGTTGCAGTTTCTTTCTCAAATTTTGGTCTTCGATCCGGCCTCTCCAAATATTAAGGCAGAACGCTGCAAAGCTATTGCAGACCGGCTGAAGCAGTATAAAAACCGGGTAAGCTCCATGTATTACAGTACCATAGGCTTTTTTGCTTTAACCGGTGAACATTGGCAGGAAGCCATCAATGAAGCATTGGAAGCTGTTGAGCTGATTAAAGAAATGAAATGCTATAAATTTGATGGAAGAGAATTTAACCTGATGTTAGCTGCAGCACTGGTCTGTATGGGCTATTTGGCTCAGAAGGATTCTACAGATGCCACGATATTGCGGGTAGGGGTCGGTACAACCGTTCAAGCCATTATTGCTGCCCAGGCCGCCGCTTGTGCGGCCGCTGCTTCTGCTGCTGCGGCTGCTTCATCATCCTCTTCATGAACTGCAATTTAGAATGATTATTAAGACCACGGCCTCTAATTGTGATAAACTATATTTTTGAAGTGAATACTTCATTATGGAAAACAAAACTAACATGGAAGGAACGATCATATGCAACGTCAGGTTAGAACCCGTTATGCACCCAGTCCGACAGGATATATGCATATAGGAAACTTAAGAACTGCTCTCTATGAATATCTCATCGCTAAATCACAAAACGGCAAATTCATTCTTCGTATAGAGGACACCGATCAGGAACGATTGGTGGAAGGTGCCGTGGATGTCATATATAATACGCTTAAGCTCTGCGGTATGCAGCACGATGAAGGACCTGATGTAGGCGGCCCCTATGCTCCCTATGTCCAAAGCGAGAGAAAAAACACCTACAGGCCCTATGCCGAGGAGCTTGTTGATAAAGGTCACGCCTATTATTGCTTCTGCACCAAGGAGAGATTGGATAGCTTGCGGGCTGAATCCGAGGCTAAAAATCAAACCTTCATGTACGATAGGCATTGCCTCCAGCTTTCCAAGGCTGAGATTGAAGAGAGACTAAAAAACGGGGAACCCTGTGTCATCCGTCAAAAAATGCCCCGGGAAGGAACCACCACCTTTGATGATGCAGTTTACGGCTCTATTACCGTTGAGAACAATATGCTGGAGGATCAGATCCTTTTAAAAAGCGACGGACTGCCGACCTATAATTTTGCAAATGTTATTGATGACCATCTCATGGATATCACCCACGTTGTACGCGGCAGTGAATATCTGTCCTCTGCCCCCAAGTATAACCTTCTCTATGAAGCCTTCGGCTGGGAGATACCTGTTTATGTTCATTTACCGCTAATTGTTAAACCCGACGGCTCAAAAATATCCAAACGCAAGGGTGATGCAGGCTTTGAAGACCTTTTAAAAATGGGCTTCATCGTAGAGTCTATTATTAACTATATTGCCCTTTTAGGATGGTCTCCCGAGACCAATCAGGAGGTATTCTCCCTGGCAGAGCTGGAAAAAGCCTTCAACATCAGCCGAATCAGCAAGTCTCCGTCATCCTTTGACATGGATAAGCTGAAATGGTTTAACGCAGAGTACATCCGTGCCATGAGCCCGGAGAAATTTCATGAGCTTGCTCTCCCCTATCTCTCTCAGGCCGTCACAAATATGACCGTAGATCTTAAAAAGGTCAGCAAGCTGCTGCAGGCCAGAACAGAGGTATTAACCGACATCCCCTCAAAAGTGGGCTTCTTGAATGAACTGGTGGAATATGATTTGAATATATATGTCCATAAGAAGATGAAGACAACCCTTGAGAATTCTCTGGAGAGTTTGAAAGCCTCGCTCCCTGTTCTTGAAGGAATAGCCACATGGAATGAGGAGTCCCTCCATAGTCAGCTTTTGGGCTTGGTTGAGACCCTTGGTATTAAAAATGGCCAAATGCTCTGGCCCGTCCGTACCGCTATTTCAGGCTGGGAGGTTACTCCCGGCGGTGCCATCGAAATTGCTGATTTGCTAGGCAAGGATGAAACCTTAAGAAGAGTCCACATTGGAATTGAAAGACTGGAAAAGGCCGTAGCACAAGGCTAGGTGAATCAATAGACCTAATGAGCTCTTTGCTCATTAAAACCTTGGTCAATAAAAACTTTTAAAGCTATCCTAGAAGCCAACCGGCTCATGGATAGCTTTTTTTACGAGTTGTTTGTCTTTTATAAAAATAGCATTGCTTGCGCAAAAGTTGCACATTATAATGGAATTATAGCCCAAATTTAAGGGGGATAATTTCAATGAAAAAAGCTATAATCATTTTATTATCATTATTCCTAGTATTTCAATCGTTTGCATTGATTATTGCTTCATCTCCTGCAAGTGCTGAAGCCACTCCCCTATCCGATGAAAAACCAAAGACCGTAAAAGTAGTATACTATCGGTTCGATCAAAACTATGAAGGCTGGAATCTTTGGGTCTGGCCCAAGGCCGGTGACGGAAAAGCCTATAGCTTTACTTCGGATACCCCCCTTCAGGCTGCTCCCGGTAAAATCGCCAAGGTTGCTGAAATTGATGTTTCAGCCTTTGAAACCAAAGAGGCCGGGATTATTGTCCGTAAGGGAGAATGGGAGGCCAAGGATATTGAAACCGACCGTTTCTTCCCTCTTACAAAAGCAGATCAGGAGGGAGTGCTCACCCTCTACCTTGTTCAAAATGTTGAAAAGATTGCTTTTTCAGAAAATGATGCACCCCTTTCCCCCAAAATTGAAAAGGCTGAGTTCCGGGACTCATCCAATATACAAGTAGATCTACAGGCAGCCTCTCCCTCTTTGGGAGGACTGGAAGGCTTTACGGTAAAAGAAAGCGGTAGAGACATAAAGCTTGAAAAGGTCACTCGTGGCCCGGACGGCATGAAGTACATTATTAAACTATCCAAGGAGGCTAATCCTGCTATGAACTATACTGTTTCCAAAGAGGGCTTTGGCGAAGCTTTTGTCTCAAGCTCCAAGCTATTTGATGCTCCCTATTTTACAGAACAATTCACCTATACCGGCGATGACCTTGGTGTTGTCTACACCACAAACTCCTCTACCTTCAGACTTTGGGCACCAACGGCTGAAAAGGTCGTTCTTAAGCTGTACAGTAAAGGACAAGGCGGAAGTCCTGATCAAACGCTTGAAATGCTCAAGGATCAGAAGGGTACTTGGCTTATAAAGGTAGATGGAGATCTAAAAGGCACCTATTATACATATGAGGTAAAAGTAGGAGGCCAGGCCCATGAGACTGTCGATCCCTATGCCGTAGCGGCAGGGGTTAATGGTGATCGGGCCATGGTTATTGACTTAACAAAAACAAATCCGGAAGGCTGGGATAAGCTCGGCTACAAAAATCTGGAAAGCCCAACTGACGCCGTAATCTACGAAATGCACATTCGTGATACCTCCATTGATCCGTCCTCGGGCGTTCAAAATGCCGGCAAGTACTTAAGCTTTACTGAGAAGGATACCAAAACCAAGGCAGGCTCTTCCACAGGCCTTGCACATGTCAAGGAGCTCGGAATTACCCATGTTCATCTGCTCCCGGCCTTTGACTTCAATTCCATAGATGAATCGAAGCTTGACCAACCTCAGTTTAATTGGGGTTATGATCCGAAGAACTATAATGTCCCCGATGGCTCCTATTCTACCGATCCCTTTGACGGTGCTGTCCGGGTCAAGGAATTCAAGCAAATGGTCAAAGCCTTTAAAGAAGAGGGTATTGGCGTAATCATGGACGTGGTCTACAACCATACCGCCCTGTCTGCCGATTCGGATTTTAATAGGATCGTACCGGATTATTACTACCGCTTGACCCCTAATGGTAAGTTCTCCAATGGATCGGCTTGCGGCAATGAAATAGCGTCGGAACGGGCTATGGTCAGAAAATATATTGTGGACTCGGTGGTTTACTGGGCCAAGGAATATAAAATTGATGGTTTCCGCTTTGACCTCATGGGACTCATTGATATTCAAACCATGAATGAGGTGCGTCAGGCCCTTAACCAGATTGATACGTCCATTATCGTCTATGGCGAAGGCTGGCGCGGCGGCAGCTCCACCTTGATAGATGCCCAATCCGCCCTGAAAGAAAATATATCAAAAATTGAAGGTGTGGCCGTCTTTAATGACAATACCCGGGACGGCATTAAAGGCCATGTCTTTGAAAGTGAATCTCCCGGCTTTGTAGGCGGAAAGTTTGATCTGGCCGAAAGTATCAAATTTGGTATAGTGGGAGGTATCAGCCATCCCGGTGTCCAATACAATGAAGTTAATTACGATAAATCGGCCTGGGCTTCCTCCCCTGCCCAATGCGTCAATTATATCGCTGCCCATGACAATCTTTCTTTATATGATAAGTTCTTCGTCTCAACTCCGGGTCTTAGAGATGCCGACTATAAGGCTATGACCCGCCTTTCGGGTGCCATGTTCCTGACCTCACAAGGTATTCCCTTCATGCTGTCGGGAACAGATTTCATGCGCTCCAAGGAGGGTAATGAAAACTCCTATAATGCCCCGGACAGTGTTAACAGCATCAAATGGGATCTAAAGGATACCAACCGTGATGTCTTTGATTATTACAAAGGGCTGATCGCTTTAAGAAAAGCCCACCCTGCCTTCCGTATGGCAACCGCCGAGGAGGTTGTGGATAATCTCACCTTTATTGAAGCCTCAAAAGAGAGTATCATTGCCTATACTCTAAACAACAATGCTCGAAATGATTTATGGAAAACCATTGTAGTGGCCTTTAACGCAGGCTCGGAAGAAGAAACCCTCACAGTTCCGGTCAATACCACCTGGAATGTGGTTGTGAATGGCGAAAAGGCAGGAACTGAAACCCTGACCGTTGTTGAAGGAGATATTATTAAGCTTGCACCCATGAGCGCACTGGTGGCCTATGATGCCAGAACGGCAAAATCAGCCTCAATAGAAGCTAAACATGGCTTGAATCTGCCACTGCTGATTGGAGCGGGTGCAGCTTTACTGGTCGCCACCGGATTTGTCACCTATGCATTGATTAAAAGAAGGAAAAAGTAAGACTGGACATTAAAGTAATAGTTTATTGAAAAAGACCACCGATTAGGCGGTCTTTTCTTATAGCACCATGAGCTATTCACAGCCAAACGCATCACTGGAAAGGAACCCTTGGAACAGATGCCTCACTCTATCTTTGACCAATTTTCCCCATCGGGTGAAGAGAATAACTCATTATCCCTCAAACAAACAAAGCGTGTAACCCGTTGGGGAAGCTGCTAGCGCACTAATAACATAGCTTGGTTCATAATTGCTTTGTGAGCATGAAACCAATATCATACAAATAATGATAAGCAGAAAAAGTAAGTTTCTTTTATTCATAAATCCACCGCCAAGCATAAATGATTAATCGGGCTTCCTTCGTCTTAGCTCACTGAAAATGATAATCCCTTTGGCGGTGCCCAGAAGAAGCAGCAGAACCGATGAAATGACGACAGTCCAGCCCCCGTCGGGTATGTAATAGAGCACAACGGGCCATGCAACGCCCGTCAACCTCGGAATAGCGATGAACAGTGTCAGTGGAAGTGCAGCATTTATGAGTGCTGACAGCAGCACGATACGCCAAAAGGCTTTTCTTGACTTTGAAAGTCGCCTTGGGAGCGACCACAGCCTGATCCCTGAGAATATAAGCAGCAGTGCGATAAGAACAATCAGCCCCAACATCAGACCATAGGAAACCGACACCGGATAACTGTTCAAATTAAGCGGGCTTTGCCCGGGCTGCTCTGTCGGAGATACGCCGTAGAGTGTGTTGATAATGCCGCTTTCTATTTTGTCACGGTATCCTACGTTAAACAGGGTGCTGAGCGTATTGCTCGATGTGTTGTACATCAACACAACACCAATGCCGTCCTCCGGTAGGAGCTTCACCTTGGCTTGGTAGTCCGGCAGATCTCCCCCGTGGTAAATGCTTCCCGACGTGACATACCAGCCAAGCCCGTACGACATCCAGCTGGATATCTCCGCCGAGGAGGATGTCATTTCCTTGATTCTCTGTTCCGACAAGATGCTTGCATCCTTATATTTGCCCCCATGCATCATGGCGATCATATAGTGCGTCATATCCTCAGCGCAGGAGATAACGCTGTAGGCAGGCAAAAAATCTTTTCTGTATGGCATACCAGAGATCTGCGGGAAGCCCAATATGGGCCGATAACCCAGCGCCAAACCGTCAGCTTCCGCCTTTAAAGCGGATGTATAACTGTGATGCATCTCAAGAGGATCAAAAATATAACGCTGAATATAATCCTCATAACTTATACCGGAGACCTTTTGGATGAGCGCTCCGAGGATAATAAAATTAGCGTTGCCGTATTCAAATTTGCTCCCCGGCGAAGTTTTCAGTTTGATGGAACTGAAGTTTCCCACCAGCTCATCAATGGTTTCGTCGTCGCCACGAAGAGTAGCCACGCTGAACTCAGCATTTTCCGCGATGCCGCTGGTATGGTTTAAAAGCTCGCGTACGGTGATTTTAGAGGATGCATTAGCATCCGCTAGCGTGAACTCAGGCAGGTAGATTTGCACAGGCTGGTCAAGTTTCACTTTTCCCGCTTCCACCAACTGCATTACCGCCAGCGCCGTAAAGGTTTTACTGACCGAGCCGACCAAAAAGGGCGTCTGGGGCGTAACGGTGCGGCCTGTATCGTCGGCACTGCCATAGCCCTTCATATACAGCACGTCTTCGTCACTGACGACGGCTACCGAAAAACCTGGAATCCTGCAGTCCTTCATCATATCCTGAATATATCCGTCCATCTGCGAAAAATCCGGTTTAAGTACCGTCTCCGATCCGGAATCCGCCGCTATAGCCGTCACAGATGACACTATAACCACACAGCAAAAAATTGCAAGGATACTGAATATATTTTTTTTCATGACCTCTATCTCCCTAGTACGACAATACTAAAAGTATAGCATACGAAGGTAATATTTTGAATTCCTTGGTAAAAAAAGAGCGAAACACAATCTATGAGTATTTTGCGTAATTTAGTAAGACAATCCTAAGTACAAAGATAAATGCACAACTATATTGCAACCAACGCTAACACAATTTATAATAAAATGTCATTATCGCTTGCTGGAAAAGGTAATTGAAATTAGTTAAAATATCAATTAATGGAGGTGCGAAAAGTATGATAAGTGCGAATTTGCAGATACTTCGAAAGATAAATAAATATACGCAGGAAGAAGTGGCAGAAAAAATAAATGTATCCCGTCAAGCAGTAGCTAAATGGGAAAATGGTGATAGCTTGCCGGATATAGATAATTGCGTAGCATTGGCTAAATTGTATGATGTGACCTTGGACAATTTGGTCAATGGAGGGGAAGAATCCATTCCACCGATAATTCCTCCAAAAGGTAAACATATTTTCGGAACAGTCACTGTGGGCGATAGAGGTCAAATCGTGATCCCCAAAAAGGCTCGGGATGTATTTCAAATTAACCCTGGGGACAGCTTAATCATACTTGGGGACGAATCCCTTGGGGGCATTGCCATGCTAAAGACAGAGCTTTTTTTGCGGAATATTGAACCTCTCATAGATGCCGTTCCCCGCCCGGCTAAAGAAAGATGAGAAGTTAAAGATGAATGAAAAAGTGAAAAGAGTGAGAAAGATGCCAATTGTATTAGGAATTGTGGGGATCGTCGTGATTTGCTTGGCAGCTTTGTTAGGCAGATACCTTTACACCAATATGCATCATGATGAAATCTTGATGAGCAAGGTAAAGCAAGCGGGTTTTGAGAATAAACAGGTAGTACTCCCGGATGGTTCCGTAATAAGCTATGGTGAAGGTCCAAATAACGGTCCTTCTTTACTGCTGATTCATGGACAAACTGTGGCATGGGGGGACTATGGCACGGTATTACCTGAACTGTCGAAATCCTTTCATATCTATGCGGTGGACTGCTATGGCCATGGTGAATCGAGTCACAAAGTTGATCTGTATTCCTGTCAGACTAATGGAGAAGCACTCATCTGGTTTATGAACAATATCATTAAAGAGACTTGTTATCTATCCGGTCATTCCTCTGGCGGAATTCTGGCGGCTTGGATTGCAGCAAATGCACCCAATCAGATTAACGGTCTTGTATTGGAAGATCCCCCTCTATTTAGCGTTACACCAGAAGAGGTACAGGAAGATAAAGGGGCTTTTGCATGGTACGATGCGTACATTGTCACTCATAGTTTTTTAAGTCAGAACAATGAAACTGATTTTCCCCTTTATTACCTGAAACACAGCTACCTTGTTTCTCTCTTTGGCGGCTTGCAAGATAAGATTTCCGAATCGGCAGAGAAATATAGACAAGCGAATCCTGATAAGCCTATAAAAATTGCTTGGGTACCGCATACATGGCTACGCACTCTACTTTATATGGACAATTATGATCCGCAGTTCGGGAACTCCTTTTACGATGGTTCCTGGATGAAAGGTATTGATCAGGATAGTATGCTCAAGAGTATCAGATGTCCCGTCATTTACTTAAAAGCTAATACGCAATATGGTAAGGATGGCGTTTTGTATGCAGCCAATTCTGATGATGACGCAAACAAAGTTCAGAGTCTAGTTAATAGTTGTGAAAGAACCGACATAAAGTCTGGGCATGACATCCATTTTGACCATCCGGATGTGTTCATATCAGCATGCGAAAAACTTTTAAACCGAGACTGAGAGAACGCATCACCTTTTGTCACATCTCCTTAGCCAACTGCTGATAGCGGTCTGTCTCAAAGCCTCCAAGGCTTAAGTATTCCTCCGACAGGCTAATCCCCTGCTCCCTAATCTCATCCATGTAGAAATCGGCAAGCACACGTCCATACCTTAAAACAACAACCCTATCCAGCAGATTCTCCATTTCATCCAAGAGATGAGTTGCAACAAGAATAGTTTCATCGGCTCGGAGGCTGGCGTTCATGAGCTTGAGGAAATCACGTCTGGTTACTATGTCTTTCCCTAGAAAGGGTTCATCCATCAGGATGATATCCGCTCCTTTTGAAAAGCCTGCAGCCGTTTCAATTTTGGCTTTCTGCCCCTTGGAGAATCCTTTCATCTTCTCCTTGGCGTCGATATCAAAGAATTTAAGAAGGCTTTGGTATCGCTCATGATTAAAGGCATTAAAAAACATTGATAAAAAATCCCCATATTCGTCCGGGGTCATGAAAGGGAAAAAGCTTCCCTCTTCTGTTATAAAAGCCATTCTTTCGTATTGATCCCGGACACTTTTACCATCGATTAAAATCTTTCCTTTATTGAGTTCGCCTAGGCCCATAACGGCCTTTAACAGGGTCGATTTGCCTGAACCATTTTGTCCAAGAACTCCCGTTATTTCACCTTTTTTAAATGTCAGGCTCACATCCTTCAGGCCAACTTCCTTTAAGCCATAATACTTTGTAACATCTATCAGCTCAATCAAGACCTTTACCTCCTATCTGTCAGTGCTGGCTTTCTCTATACCCATTATTGAGAATTGTCTCATATCATAGTCATGGTACGTATTCGATGTAAGAAAAGGTGTTGTATAAATCAGATTATCATCAGCCATATCAGTTACAAACTCGCCCTGATAAACCGGCTCAGAACCTTTCTCCTCGGCATTAAAGATATTGATTAGGAATTCTGACGGCCGATTATAGTATGGTCCGGGGAATACGCCTTCATTATTGGTCTCAATGGCCTCGGTGATAACAATAAGTCTTTCTTCAACAGCTTCTATGGCATAAAAGATCATAAGACGGCCATCTTCAATCTTGAAGTCTTTTACCTGATGGATAAGCACAAGGTCAGGGGCCACGGTAAACGAAACAAGAGCTGCATGGTCCATAACATTCTTATCATCAAAGATGCCCAGACTCACACGATCTCCATTTATGAAGGCATGATAAGCTACAGGGCCTTTTGGAAAGGAAGGAATATCTGGCTTTATTTCACCAAGCAGCCGGCCATCTAGATCATAGGCTTGAATGACAAGCTCATCGTCAACCAGGAGAATGAGAACAAGCTTATTCTGAGCGGTTTCTAGACCTAATACCCTTACTCTGCCATCCTCCAGATCAATATCTACAAGCTTTGTCACCTCGCCCATCTTTTCTTTATTCTCATGTAACAGCAAATCTTCAAATTGATCCACCCGATAAATACCACTCTGGCCCTTACACCGGGCATTGGTGATAAAGCTTACATAATGCGTATTATCGATGGTGACCTTTCTGGCGTTAATCTGGTCTGCATACTCACTTTTTGACCGGCTTTCTGAATTACTTGAGAAACTCGGATTTCCATGATAATACCGTTCTTCGAAGATAAACTCCTTTTTGTCACTCCCAAGATAAAAATCTGCTTTAAACCTTGCAGTCTGAGGGAAACTGTTTTCATCACGTACATCTATGCTGCAATAAAAATCAACCTTATTTGAATAGGTTCTTACGGTTCTTTCAACAACAGTATACTCTTCGGAGGATAATTCAGGAGCAGCTCTGTCAACATATTCTGAGGTCGTCTGAGCATCTTTGGGTATACGTCCTTCCAATGAGGTCCAGGCCTTAGTATCATATAGACCTACTCCATAAGGCATGAGAGCTGGCTCTTGAGAGCGGCTGTCAAAAAACGCATGCTCTGTTTTGATTTTCCCGTTTTCTACAGTAAAGTTCAGGGTGTGATAAGGGTCACTCAGAGCACCTGATACGGTAATGCCATTTAAGGTGTCCTTTTGCCCCAACCGGTCCGCTAGGAAAAAAGTCGCGCTTGCTCTGCTTTGTTGAAATATGATCAAGCCTATGGCGGATAAAATGATGATGACACTCAAAACAACCATTACACTATGTCTTCTAAAAAAAGCTAATCGGCTCATGTTACCCTCCTATCCGGTAATCCCGTTGCGGTTAATGATTTTAATGCTGTGCCAAACGAAAAAGCAGCCTAATAGGCTCATGGCAATGCTTATGACCAGAAGATAATCATTATTGTAGCCCATTCTCTGACTGACGGTTATAATCATAAGAACCAATGAAAGACTCACCAGAACCAGATTCCAATATCGCAGGCTTCTTTCACATATGACGCCGTAAATGATGGTAATAGGCAGTAATCCCCAAAGGCTTAAGCTGGAATAAAAGCTTTTCCAGGTCAACGGCACCAGCAGCCTGAGAAAATCCGATCGTACAAAGGCCAGAAACAAGCCATTATGCATGACATATTTGCCGCCTTGAATGTTCATTTGTTTTATGTAAAACAAACCATAACCCATTATAACCGTGGCAATACTGAGTATGAGAAAAAGCATAAGCCCTATGAGATAGATCACAAGGAAACAAGTGTAAATCCTTGATCGTTCCATGGGCAGGGTCATCAAGGTATAAATACTCTTGCTGCCCCAATAGTGACTATAAAAATGAAGGACAAACACCCCTACAATACAGGCCAGGCTTACAATAAACATAATGATGGACCCGGATCTGGAATAAAAGCTTTCAAAGCGATCCATCAATGCACCATAATCCTGAGCGGCCCACCCTATAAGCAAAAGCTGCCCTACCATACTAAAAATACAAATGATGATAAGGAATTTGAAGATTCTCAGAAACTCTTCATTCAACAAGTAAAGAAAACCTCTTGTCTCCTTTTTCATAAACACTCACACCTACTCATTCCACATTTGACCCAGCATCTCAATGACCCGGTTATAGGAAAGCTTGACCTCCCGGGCTGATTGGACAAATTCCCTGACTAAAGCCAGAGTCAGTTCTTCTTCTATCCTTGTATAAACAGCATCATCGATGATGAGCTGGCTGCGCACATTGCTCCCTGTCCTGACAAAACCTTCATCCTCCATCTGTTTGAAAGCCTTTTGGACCGTATTGGGATTGATATCAAGCTGGAAAGCCAGTTCTCTGCGTGATGGCAGTTCATCACCGTCTTTGGCGGTTCCAAGAAGGATCTGCTGCTTTACAAACCGCACAATCTGAACGTAAACAGGTTCTTTGTTATGAAGCTTGAGTGTCGAAAAATCGATCACATGTTTCAACTTGATCCCTCCAAGTGTATTATATGCATAATACACTTTTCAAGTCAACAGAGTTGTTAGTGTTCCTTGATGTTTCATTATAAATAGCATATAAAAAACCCCAGATAATATATTTATCCAGGGTAAGTAAAGCTTTTTCTTTTTAGTTCCACTCACTCCACCTGCTTGGCATGAACCACCAATCGGTGGGAAGCAATAACCACAGGATGGCAGGTGAAAAGTGTCAAAATCTTATCGGTACCATTTTTATTGGTAATGGAAAAATCATCGGGCTCCACAATAAGCTTTTTATAAACCTCATAGGTCAGGGTCTTCTTGGACGTCTGGATTACAATCTGATCACCAGGCTCCAGCTCATCCAAACGGTTGAAGTATTTTCCAAGGGTATAGCTCCTATGACCAGCCAGAACGATGTTTCCGATTTCATCAAACTTTCCCGTATTGGGCATTCGTCCTGCTGCCACCCGCAGGGTTTCCTCATCCACGCCATCCATAATGACCATGCGCAAATCAATTTTATCAATGATCAGAACGCCCTTCATGTGCTTTTTGATCTCTTCTTTACTCATTGTAGGCTTTTTTTCAGGCCCAGAAGGGCTTGCCGGTGCTGTCGCGGTTTGGGTTGAATCTATGGCTGCGGGAGTAGCTGCTTCACCGGTAATGCCTGGTTCAGTGGTAATGGCAGACTCAGAGGTTGTGACCGGCTCAGGAGACGCACCGGTGGCCATTCCCTCCGGGATATAAAAGGATTCCACATCCTCGTCATGCATTAAATCTGTTTCTGATACAGCTTGTTCGGATTGTTTAAGGTATTCCTCAATGATGTCCTGGTTTCTCTTGGCGTTAAGAGCAGTAAGTACCAAAGGCACCACTATAAGAAGAAGCCCTACGACTATAAGTACATTTGAAAGAAGGCGGTTACGTTTCGTAAGCAGTGCCTTGCCCCTTGTATAATGGCTATCTGTAATCTCATCCACCTGAGTTTCTGCTTGGCCAGCTGTCGAAAGACTGTCTTGTGGTTCCTGAATAGGCTTCTCAGTATCCATACCGTTTACCTCTTGCCACAGAACTATTTATTTCTATTTCGCCTTTTCTCAAGCCATTCCTTTATTTTCGCTTCATAACCATTGGCGCTGGGGAAATAATACTGCGTACCGCGCAATTCCTCAGGCATGTACTCCATATCGTTCACAATATTTCCCGGAAAGTCATGGGCATATTTATAGCCCACACCATAACCCAGACTTTCCATACCCTTGGCAGCCGCGTTTCTAAGATGCATGGGGGCTTCGCCAGTGTTTTTATGCTCGACATCATGGAGCGCATCCTTTATTGCTACATAAGAAGAATTTGACTTGGGGCTGGTTGCTACCATAACCGCCGCATGGGCCAGAATAATTCTTGCTTCGGGCATGCCAATCATTTGTACAGCCTGAGTGGCTGCCACAGCAACGTTCAAAGCATTAGGATTAGCCATTCCTACATCTTCGGATGCACAAATCATAATGCGTCTGGCCAGAAATTCAGGCTCTTCACCTGCATAGAGTGCCTTTGCCAAATAGAGAAGGGCCGCATCGGGATCGCTTCCCCTCATGGACTTAATGAAGGCGCTTATATTGTCATAGTGCTGCTCCGACGATTTATCGAACCGGACAGCCTTCTTTTGGATACAATCCATGATAACCTCGGGAGTTATCCGGTATAGGCCTTCTTTATTCATATCGGTGGTGAGAACTGCCAGCTCCAGTGCATTTAAGGCTATACGCGCGTCTCCTCCCGACATTTCTGCCAGAAGGGTAATAGCGTCCTCATCAATATCAATCTCAAGGGTGCCAAGACCTCTTTCTTTATCCGACACAGCCATCTGAACAATCTTCTTAATATGTTCACTTGTAAGGGGTTGAAGCATAAAAACCGTAGATCGGGAAATGAGGGCTTTATTGACTTCAAAGAAAGGGTTTTCGGTAGTGGCCCCGATCAGTACTACCGTACCGTCCTCTACGTGAGGAAGCAGCGCATCCTGCTGCGCTTTATTGAAGCGGTGTATTTCATCCACAAACAGCACGGATTTACCGTTGGGGTTCATAAAGGTATTTTGAGTGTCCTCTACTACCTGCTTTATATCCTTCACGCCCGCAGTTACTGCATTGAGCTTGAAAAACGCCGCCTTGGTAGTATTGGCGACAATGCGCGCAATGGAGGTCTTCCCTGTTCCGGGCGGCCCAAATAAAATAATGGAGGACATGCGATCGGCCTGGATCATTCTGTTTAACAGCTTGCCAGGACCAATAATATGTTCCTGGCCTACGAAATCATCAAGAGTCCGAGGGGACATCCGGTAAGCCAGGGGTTCCTTTTTCACAGACATTCTCACTACCAGCCTTTTTTCTTCTCCTGCGCTTGGGCAACAGCCCATAGGCGTCCAGTACCTTTTCAGAGTTTTCACTCTCATATTGTGCGAACATATCCGGTCGCTTTTCCTTAGTACGTTCAAGCATCTGAAGGTAACGCCATTTCTCAATTTTGGCATGATGCCCGGATATTAAAATATCGGGAACATTTCTTCCCATAAACTCAGGCGGCCTTGTATATTGGGGATATTCCAGAAGACCATTATAATGGGATTCGTTGGAATAGGAATCTTCAGAGCTCAAAACACCCTCTACAAGACGGCTGACACAATCTATGAGCACCATGGCGGGAAGCTCTCCGCCTGTCAGAACATAATCTCCGATGGAGATTTCTTCATCAACGATCTCTTCAAGAACACGCTCGTCAACGCCTTCATAATGGCCGCAGAGTATAATCAAATGTTCCTCATCCCTGAGCCTCTTTGCAGTCTTTTGAGTCAAGATCCTGCCCTGTGGGCTCATATAAAGGGTTCGCGGCCTTTTGGGGGATTTTCTGACAACGCGCTCCCACGCATCATAGATGGGCTGAGGTGTCATGACCATTCCGGACCCTCCGCCATAGGGATAATCGTCGGTTTTTCTATGCTTATCCGTGGAAAAGTCACGTATATTAATAGCATTGATTGTAATGAGACCCTTTTCTCTGGCCCGTCCGATGATGCTCTCATTGAGAAAGCTATCCATGCTTTCAGGAAACAGGGTCAGGACGTCAAACCTCATCCAGTAATCCCTCCGGCACTTTTACCTGCATGCGTTTCCCTTCGATATCCACTTTTTCAACCACCGACTTTAAGGCCGGCAATAATAGCTCTTTATTATCCGGGGTTTTGATGATATAAACATCATTGCTGCCCGTCTCCAAAACATCTTCAAGGATACCTAAAAGTATATCTTCCTCATAGACTTCAATTCCGATGATATCACAAATAAAGTATTCATCCTCTTCCAGAGGCCTTGCATGCTTACGCTCCACTAAAAGCTCCTGCCCTTTAAGCTTTTCTGCATCATCCCTGGTGTCTATCCCATTAAGCTTCATAAGGACAAGATTCTTATAGAGGCGCGTCCCTGTAACCCTGAATTCTTTAGGCTTTCCCTCCCAGTTCGTTGTTACAAATAAGAGGTAATCGAAACGGGAAAGATCGGAGGTCATGGGCACCACCCTGAGTTCTCCCCTGACACCATGAACATTAACTACTTTACCAACTGCCAAAAAGTCATCCATTATACTAATACCTCAACCCACTAATAGAGTGCGATGCCTAGGGCAACGCACCACAAGCCTCGACCCAAAGAACGAAAATCCCCGGGGTTACCGGGGATCAAGATGTCTTGATTAGGACTGAACGGGCTTAACAACTTCCTTGATGGCCCACTTTTTAACAGTAACCTTGGTTCTTTCAACACTTGTTTCGAAGGTAATTTCGTCATCTTTAATGTTCACGATCTTACCTGCCATACCACCGATAGTCACAATGGAATCTCCCACGATAGCACTGCCGATTGTCTGCCTGAGTTTCTTTTCTTTTTTACGTTGCGGTACGATAAGAATAAGATACATCAGTCCGAGAGGAACGATAAAGATCAGTAATTGAAGCCAAGCTCCTGCACCTGCCAGCTCAGCACCGGTTGCATTGGGATCAGGTGTAGCAGATGCAGCGGTTGCGGCAAATGTTGATAACACACGACTAAAGAATTCCATAGGAAAAACCTCCATAACCCTTGATTGTTTTCGCTTTTTTTAGCTTAATATACCACATTATATAGTATTTATTGGTTGTTCGCAATTACCACCCGTATTTTGTTTTCTTCTTGTTCACATATTGCCAACTGTCACCTAATCCTTATATCCCAGTCTGGCAAAAGCTTCCTTTCTAAAGTCCAGAAGCCTGTCCTCTTCAATGGCCTTTCGGACATCCTGCATGAGATTAATCAAAAACCTGAGATTATGCCATGTTGCAAGGCGAAGCCCCAAAAGCTCACCGCACTTGAATAAGTGTCGGATATAGGCTCTGGAAAAATTCCTGCAGGCATAGCAATCACAATTTTCATCCATGGGTGAAAGATCACGGGCATACTTGGCATCACGGATAATCACTCTACCCTTTGAAGTAAAAATTGTCCCGTTTCTGCCAATACGTGTGGGAAGCACGCAATCAAACATATCAATTCCTCGAATGGCACCGTCAATGAGATAGTCCGGACTTCCCACACCCATCAAATAACGGGGCTTGTCCTTTGGCAAATAGGGCGTTGTAACATCTAAAATCTCATTCATAATGTGCCCGGGCTCTCCTACACTAAGTCCGCCTATGGCATAGCCGGGGAAATCCAGATCAGTGATTTGTTTGGCACTCTCAATACGAAGCTCGGGGTAGGTGCTTCCCTGTACAATGCCGAAAAGAGACTGCTCTTCAGGTCTTGCATGGGCTTCTTTGCAGCGTTTAGCCCATCTTGTGGTCATTTCCATGGAACGCTTGGCATAATCGAATTCACAAGGGTAGGGCGTGCATTCGTCAAAACACATGATAATATCTGCCCCCAGTGCATTTTGTACCTGAATGGACATTTCCGGGGATAAGTATTTCTTGGAACCATCTATGTGAGAGCGAAAGGTCACACCATCCTCCTTGATATTGCGAAGATCGCTTAAGGAAAAAACCTGAAAGCCTCCGCTGTCGGTCAGAATGGAGCGATCCCAGCTCATAAAGCCATGTAGCCCCCCTGCTTCCTTAACCAGTTCATGGCCTGGTCTTAAGAAGAGATGGTAGGTGTTGCTCAAAATGATATTGGCTCCTATTTCTTTAAGCTCAGCCGGAGACATTCCCTTGACTGTTGCCTGGGTGCCTACGGGCATGAAAACAGGGGTGTCAAAGCTCCCGTGGGGGGTATGAACCCTGCCGAGCCTTGCACCCGATTGCTTGCAAGTCTTAATTAATTCGTATCTTACTGCGGGCATATCATTCCTCACTTATCTTAAGAATGCAACTCTATTTATGGTCTAGTCTTGTGGTTCACACAAATCTATTGTTTACCATCATACCATATTTCAACCCTGATGTCCCCATCTCTTGTAAAGTTTAGCTTCATAAACTACCGCTCAAATATTTCTAATAAATGGAGGTAATGATTGGCTTCACGTAATACATGGTCACCAAGTAAAGGTATGATGATTGATTTTATCTTGCACTCTAATATTCCTTGTGTCCCCTGCGCTTTAAAATCACGAAGCTCCTTTGTTGCCTTCATACTGTCCCTTGTCACATTCGTTCGGGGTATCGTCTGATCCATAGCTTGCTGAGCCTCATTGGTCAGTTTGTCAAATTCATTCCCAAAATTGTTGGCGGTATTAATTAATGCATTTTCTGTAGGGTCCAGCAATCCCCGGATAAATTTTGAATGTTCCGCCATGATTCTGTTCCAGAATGCTTCCTGTTCGAAAGCCTCTCTTTTGACATTGATCGGATCTCTGTTTTGAAGCCTTTGAATGAGGGATAAATAAAGCCTCGCTTCACGAAGAATATGATCAATCAGAAGTGGATAATTGACTGTAAACATCTGACACGATAAAACGTTGGATAAAATATTGGATTTAAATTGAATAAGCCTGCCAATCAACCCTATGGCCCTTTGATTAAGCATTTGTACCCTTTGCTCCAATCCTGTGTTAACCGATGCAGGGCCCCCGCCCTGAAGGCCGGCCTCAGCCTGAGTTAATTGTGTCGGAATTCTTACACCTGTAAAATAGGCTGTGGACATCTCGGCATTAAGCGTATAAGGTGTTACAATTTCTCCAGATTTTAGAACATCCTGACTGACAACCCCGTTAGAGAGTGATATTGTTTCTGCAAGAAGCTTATCGAATTCCATACGGAATGCATCCGCTTCACTCGTGTAGTTTCTATCCCTTGGTGTAAAGCCAACCTCTAAAAAGAAGGAATGCTCTTTCATGATCCTGGCGAAGAAAAGATGTGTTTCCAACGATTGTCTGACGAATTCAGAGCCTGTCAGCACTATAAAAACCTCCCTATAGGTATGAGCAAAAATGGACTACCTATAGTCAGTTTATGATTACGCTTATTATATGCTACACGTACAACGGAAAAAGCCTTCTGTTCTATCCTTAACGCTTATCTGCTTCAGCTTGCTTTTCCGAAAGCAGTTGGAGCAACTCTGCTTTTTCCTTGCTTTCGGGGCATTCATTGAGGAAAATCTCATAGTTACTCGTTTTATGATGCATCATAAAATCCTCTTTTTCAGTGCCCGGAGCATCCAATGCCTGAATGGCCGATTTAAGCCGATTATACTCCTTCTTAAGGGTTTTACCGCATTTTTCAGTTATTTCGGCAGAACATATCGAATCTATCGATATAAAGCCCGAATCATCAACGGGATATTGATGAATAAATTCTCTTTTACCGGCATCCCACAAGAACTCAACCTCTGTGTTGGCTGTAATGCTTACTTCATAATTCTTAGCTTCGGGAGCATCTGTAATTTCAAGTGTATATCCCTTGGTAACGCTATAGCTCGTCTTCAACCGTACAGGATTGTCCTTCACAAGCTCGATCTTCTCAGCATGGATATCGATAAATCTGTAGGGCGGAGCCCAATAATTATTGTAGGGTATGTTCAATGCCAGCTTTATACCATCATCATCCAGCGTGTACCATTTCCGATTGAGCACATACTCTCCGGTCCCGTTTCCATCAAGGTCGTTTCCCACAATCCAGACGTTATTTCCTGCCTTTTCTAATTTGAATAAGGCATCGCCACCTTTGGTGTAGAAATCTACATAATCAATAAAAGCTCCTGATTTTTCATTAAAGAACATGAGCCTTTTCATAAAAGGATTATTTAAAGTAAGCATGGTGTATGTTTTTTCATTTCCAAGCTTTACTGTGCTCCGCTCCAGCGTGTCGTCCGGCCGCCAACTTCCGGGATAGTCTTCCATACCCAGATTCCTGCTGATAAACTCTCTATATTTAAACCTCTCATCTTTAAACTCATCATCTGCAAACAGCTTCTCAACCTCATCAACAGTCAATTTATGCGCTGACTTCCCGTCATTGTCGAAAAGCTTCTGAAAAGACCTGTCAAAAGCCTCATCCACCTTGATAAGCAATATTTCATTGCCGGTGGCAAACCTGTATGTGCTGGGGAGATCTGCATCCCTGTATATACGAACTGAAGAACCATCTACAAAATTCTGAGATCTATTCGGATAACTTAGTTGAATATATGAACCGCCATATGGTAAATGAATAACTTCTGTCTTGCCTGCCCTTTCCTCTTCCTCCCGCATTGCTTCAAATCCGGGCCGCAAGCAGCTTATGAGTTCGAATTCCTTGCCCAGAAAACTATTGCTGACGAATGCATAAAGAGCCTCTTGTGTTTCGTATTGATTGATGGTGCTACTTCCTGAATCTATCATGTCAACAGTATAATAATCATAATTTGGTATCATCACTCTAGCCGGATAGCTTACACCCACCGGACTCGTTACTTTTCCCTCTGTAAAATGTCTCATATGGTGGAAATAGAGTAATGTTTCCGTTTCATATTTCGTATCTTTTTTATATATGCTGCCGTTAATGTCCACATCCCTGCCGAAGGTAATGGTCTTATCGCTGATAGCAAGCTTGAGCAGGGTTTTGTCACTGCTGTCCAAAAGCGAAACATCGTACCAGTCCGTCCATTCCTCATTTGTCTCGGTGTAGACTTGGCTCGTAATAAAGCTCCTGAATTCTTCGACTATATTTGCTGTGCCATTTTCGATGCCGTAGACTGTGTACTGGTCATTAATCCTGATTCCGGCAATATCAAGGGTACTAATTTCGACGACATTATCAGCTGCGGAATTCGATGCAGAAACAGTCGAAGGTGACGGAGACGCTAAAGAAACAGGAGACTCCGGCAGGTCCTCACGGGGATCTGTCAATGGAATCTGGCTGTCACTGCATGATACCAATATCAGCAGAGAAAGGATAAATAAGCATAACAGCAGTTTTTTCATAGTACTCTAACCTCGAATGATAAGGGACAGCTAAATAATAAAACCAGAGTCCACAAAATACCATACGACTACAAAACGACTATAAATCTTCAGGAATCACGTCATTGCGCACAATATCCTCGTAATCCTCGCCTTTAACAATAACCCTGGCCACACCATCCTTGACAAGTATCATAGGTGGTCTCCCATTGCGGTTATAATTCATGGACATAGAGTAATTATAAGCACCGGTTGCTAAAACAGCAAGAACATCACCGGGTTCAACCTCGGGCATGGGTATGTCCTTGCCAAGGAGATCACCGGACTCACAACACTTTCCGGCTACTGTTACCTCCTGAGTTTTCAAGGCCTTTGCCCTGTTCGCTAGCATGAAGGTGTACTTTGATTCATAAAGTGCATACCTAGGATTGTCAAACATACCTCCATCAACGGCAATGTATTTACG
Source organism: Bacillota bacterium (assembly GCA_023443745.1). Taxonomy (GTDB): domain Bacteria; phylum Bacillota; class Clostridia; order DSM-8532; family DSM-8532; genus DTU059. The sequence goes on along the minus strand of JAEZTB010000049.1, from coordinate 59,088 downwards.
TATGTCTTTAATATCCTTGACAGAGCCTATTGTATAGAGCGTGATACCGGCAGGAGCCACAATGGAACGGCCCGGCTCCATCAGCATAAAGGGCTGATCGATTCCCCGTTCCTCGCACAACTTCTTAACAGTATGCGACACAGATTCAATATAGCGGTCATATTCTACAGGATCATCCTCTTGGGTATATTTAATGCCGAACCCACCACCCAGATTAAGTTCGGAAATGATGATACCATATCTCTCTTTGATATCCGCAATTAGATCAAGCATTACTTTTGCTGTTTCCTCAAAGGGCTCAAGATCAAAAATCTGTGAACCGATATGGCAGTGAAGACCTACAAGCTCAACATACTCAAGACTCTTTGTCAGGGTGATAAATTCATAAACCTCGCCATTTTCCAAGGCAACCCCAAACTTGGAGTCGATCTGTCCTGTTTTAACAAAATCATGGGTATGGGCATCCACACCCGGCTTAACCCGCACCGAAATTTGGGCCTTTATTCCCTTTTGCTCGCAAAGCTCATTTATCAGTTTAAGCTCGTAGGCATTGTCAACAACAATACGGCCAATCCCTGCATCCAGCGCTTCCGACAGCTCTTTAGGCGTTTTATTGTTGCCATGAAAATAAATCCTGCTCATAGGAAAGCCTGCTTTTTGAGCCGTGTAAAGCTCGCCCCCGGATACTACATCAAGTCCCAGGCCCTCTTGCTCTGTGATTTTGCATAATGCCATGGTGCATAAGGCCTTGCTTGCGTAAAGGACAAGTCCTCTTCCCCCATAGTATTTATCCATAGCATCCTTATACATACGCATATTGTAGCGTATGGCGCTTTCATCCATGACATAAAGGGGTGTTCCAAATTGTTTGACCAGATCAACACAGTCACACCCTCCGATAACCAGATGATCTTTTTCATTAATATGAAGCTTTGTATTCTCAATCATTTCATAAACTCCATCCTAAAACATGATGTATCATTGATATTTCCTTAAAAAAGTGTAACATCACCCAGGAATTTTTGCAAGTTCAATCATTGAAATCCTGCAAATTGGTGCTGCAACTTATTTTTTGTCAGGCAAAATGACATGCTAATTTATTAGTCCATTATACTATGATACACTATTTAATCGTTATTGTAATTCTGCTATTTTTTCACCAAGCTGTTATAAATACTAAATGCATCAGTGACATTGTATTGCTCGGATTGATGGTCACCCGGAGCGCCGGCCGTGACCAGAATATATTCTTTACCGCCTTGTACGGCAAGGCTTGCAAGACATAGACCCGCCTCCCGGGTAAAGCCGGTTTTGCCGCCAAGAATTCTGCCATCACTGATATTTTCGCTGTTAAACTTTGAAAACATCGTACTATAAAAAGGTTATCCCATCAGGATGTATATTTGTGGGAGATGTGGAATAGCGTTCAGTTGTAAAAATCTTTCGGAACACATCGTTTTGCAAGGCGTAACACAGTAAAACCGACATATCCTTGACTGTTGAAACATGATTCGCTTTTTGTAGACCGGTTGCATTGGCAAAATGGGTATTATCCATACCTAAATCGGCTGCCTTCTCATTCATCAGCTTTACAAAGGCGCTTTCTGATCCCGCTATATGATCAGCAAGTCCAATACAGCATTCCCCACCGCTAGGCAGCATGGCACCATATAGGAGGTCAATGGCTCTGACCCTTTCACCAGGCTGGAAGCCAGCTATTGATGCATCAGCTTTGATAAGACTCTCGAACATTGAATGACCAAGCTTGATCTCTCCCTGCAGGTCATCTAAATTCTCAATTGCAACCAATACCGTCATCATTTTTGTTAAGGATGCAGGATAGATTTTGTCTTCACTCTTTTTTTGCATCAGAATGGTTTCGTCATCTAAATCCACCAGAATCGCATGGGGGCTGTAAAGATTGTCAAAGGAATCGGAAATAGATGTAGAAGTCATTTCCTTCAGTTTGGGAGTTGGTCGTGGCATGTCCCTTCTGCTTTCATCAAGCAAGAGACCTCTGCCAATAAAATTAATGGAATGGTATGTCAAAGCTGCAAAGAGAATCAACAGCATTAGAGGGAATACTAATTGAAGCTTTGATTTTTTTTTCCTTTTTCGTTGTACCAATACAAAAACATCTCCTTATTCTTCTATGAATCCATTCAACCACAGAACAAGGAGGAATATTTGAATTCCCTCTTATGAACTTCTTAAGATTTTCTTATTTCGCATAAAAAAGAACATCGGCCAAAACCGACGTTCTCTCAATTAACTCAATCAGATATAAGTATGCCTTATAGACCCAATGCCTTCATCAAATCGTCAATCCATACTCTTTTGCAAGCTGGGTAAAGGCAGGCAGGCTTCTTTCAATCATGTCGAGATCGTAGCAATAGGCAATCCTCACATAGCCCGGGCAACCAAATCCGCTACCGGGAACTAAAAGCAGGTTATATTTTGTAGCACTGCCGCAGAATACGGTATCATCCTCGATGGGGGATTTAACAAACAGATAAAAAGCCCCTTCTGGTTTTATACATTTGAATCCTATCTGGGTAAGGTGGTCATACAAAGCATCTCGCTTTTCCTTGTAGCTTAAGGTATCGACAGCCACGTCCAGGTTGTCGGCAATGACCTTTTGGAAAAGGGCTGGGGCATTAACAAAACCCAGGGTTCGGTTTAAGCTCACCATGGCCGACATAAGGGATTGTACTTCCGGAATGCGGCTGCTTGCTGCGATATAGCCAATTCTTTCGCCTGGAAGTGCTAGTGATTTACTAAAAGAATTGACAGTTATACTTTTCTCAAAGATGGAGAGTACATTGGGTACTTCAGCACCGTCATAAACGATGCTTACATAGGGCTCGTCGGAAATAACAAAGATATGGTTTCCCAACTCCCCTTCCTTTTCGGTGATGGTCTTCTTAAGCAGCTCCAATGTATTGCGGCCATAAATAACACCGGTGGGATTATTGGGAGAATTCAGTATAATAGCCTTGGTTTTGCTGGTGATTGCCTTTTCAACAGCTTCGACATCAATCTGGAAGCTGTCTTTGAGCGTCTTAACGATAACCGGTACTCCTCCGGCATTATCAATATAGGACAAATACTCGACAAAAAAAGGTGAGAGGACTATAACCTCTTCGCCGGGGTTTAGCAAAGCCTTTAAAGCAATATTGAGACCAGCTGCCGCCCCACACACCATCACAATATGATCGGAAGTAAGGGCAACACCGCTCTTTCCTTGAAGATATTCTGCAACCTTGGCTCTCACATCTGCAAAGCCTGCGTTACTCATATATTTATGAAGACCCGGCTCATCGCTCATCACATAGCGTCGCAAGGATTCAGTAACTTCTATGGGAGGCTCTACATCAGGGTTTCCAAGGCTGAAATCAAAAACCTTATCCTTCCCATAGAGCTTTTTGAGGCGCTCGCCTTCCTCAAACATAGCGCGTATCATCGATGATTTTCCAAGGCTATCCACTAATTTCTGATTAAACATAGCGATCCTCCGCGATATAATCATATCCCGCCATAAAAGCTTTAGTATTAAGTTCTACAAACTGAGGCTTTACTGTTTTTTCGATAGCTTTAATCCATACATCCCTGTCAATATCGGTACGCTTAGCCATAACCCCGATCATGACGACATTGACAGCCTTAATATTTCCGCAGGCCCTGGCCAGCTCCAAGGCTGGAACTGTCGTGACATGAGGATAGTCCGCCTTGATTTTTTCCAAGATTCCCTCGGGGTATTTGGCTCTTCCGATAATGACCGGCATGGGATCGATCTTTTGGGTGTTAATGATAACAGAAGCCTCTTTTTTGGCATAATCTATCCATCTTAACGCTTCAAGCTGTTCAAAGCACAATAGAATATCAGCCTCATTCTTTTCTATAACAGGAGAATAAACCTTTTCCCCCATTTTAACATAGGTGACTACGCTTCCTCCGCGCTGGGACATGCCATGAACCTCTGAAACCTTGACATCAAGGCCCGAGCTTACGGCAACATCACCTAAAATACGGCTGGTCAGGAGGGTTCCCTGGCCACCGACACCTACTATCATAATCGCTGTATTACGCATCCTTGCCACCTGCCTTCTCAATTGCCTTAAACCGGCAAACCTTGGTGCAGAGACCACAGCCCACACACTGGGTACTGTTGATTTCCACATGATCACCCCTGTCCACGATCGCGGGACATCCCAGTCTCATGCACATACGGCATTTTGTGCACTTCTCCCCGTTAATAGCGAGGATTGGGCCAAATTTCACATTCTTTAAGAGGGCACACGGTCTTTGAGCGATAATGACTGAGGGTTCTTCTGCTGCAATCTCTTCCTTCACAACCTTTTCAAAGCCTTCAAGATCAAACGGATCACAAACTCTTACCCGATCGATACCAACAGCCTGGCATAGCTTGACAAGGTCCACCTGACGTGTGGGCTCCCCCTTTATGGTAAAGCCTGTGGTGGGATTTTGCTGATGGCCGGTCATGCCTGTTATGGAGTTATCCAATATAATAACCGTGCCCGTTCCTTTGTTATAGACCATATCAATAAGGCCTGTAATTCCGGAGTGAATAAAGGTCGAGTCCCCGATGACTGCGACAGTTTTTCTTGCGGCATCTGTCCCCCGGGCTTTCTCAATACCATGAGCCACGCCGACACTGGCTCCCATGCAAACGCAGGTATCCACAGATTCCAACGGCGCCAGAGCACCCAACGTGTAGCAGCCGATATCGCCGGAAACCGTCAGCTTAAGCTTCTTTAGCACATAGTATGTACCACGGTGGGGACATCCTGCACACAGGACGGGCGGTCTTGCAGGCGCTTCATCCTGGATATTGTTCAACTTTTCGGAAGCTTCGCCCAGAATCCTTGTTCTGATAAGGCTTGCACTATACTCACCGGTTACAGGAAGCAAGGATTTACCTGTGACCTTAAGCCCCATTTTTAGACACTGGTTCTCAATGAAGGGCTCCAACTCCTCGATGACATAGAGGGTTTCAACCTCATTGGCAAAATCCTGGATCATCTTTTCCGGAATGGGGTGAACCATTCCCAGCTTGAGATAGGAAACATCGCCAAAGGCTTCCCTTGCATATTCATAGGAGATGCCACTGGTGATGACCCCCACCTTTTTATCGCCCCATTCAATTCGGTTCAAAGGGGTGTTTTCCGAAAACTCCCGAAGCCTGGCCATACGCTCTTCCACAACAAAATGGCGTTTTCTTGCCATTGCGGGCATCATGACATACTTGCCTGGATTTTTAACATAGGGTTTCAGCTCAAAATCTGTTCTCTCACCCAGTTCTACAATGCCCTGGGAATGGGATACACGGGTTGAAAGCCTCACAATAACAGGGGTATCAAATTCCTCACTGATTTTAAAGGCCTCTCGGGTAAAAGACCTGCATTCTTCGCTGTCAGAAGGCTCCAGTACAGGAACCTTGGCACCGCGAGCTATGATACGCGTATCCTGCTCGTTCTGGGAGCTGTGCATGCCAGGGTCATCCGCAACAAAAACAACCAGACCACCGTTGACACCCGTATAGGATACGGTGAATAAAGGGTCTGCGGCTACATTAAGACCCACATGCTTCATAGCGCAAACAGCCCGTGCCCCTCCATAGGAGGCACCGATTGCAACCTCCAGGGCAACCTTCTCATTGGGTGCCCACTCAGAGTAGATTTCATCATATTCCGATATGGCTTCGGTAATTTCAGTGCTTGGGGTTCCGGGATAAGCTGATGCAACCGTGGCCCCTGCCTCATAGACACCGCGCGCAATGGCCTCGTTGCCCAATAAGAGTTTTTTCATGGTCTTCTCTCCTCTTGTTTAGGGATAATCGAAATTTCGATTGCTCCTTTGCTGGCGTGTATAAAAACGCTTATAAGTATATGCTGATGTTATTAAAATAGACGTTGTTAATAATATTATATCAGCCCCGGCCACCTTAACGCAAATCAATGACGCGCTTGGATTTGCCGGTAGTCCTTTCCAATGTTTTAGGTTCAACAAGCTTGACTTTAGCATCAATTTGAAGAACGGTCTTCAGGTTATGGCGAATATTGGCTTCAATTTTTTCGAGCTCCCGGTACTTGTCCAAAATATTGGCATCACCTAATTCAACCTGTACCTCGATCTTATCCATAAAGCCCTCTTTGGTGACCACAATCTGATAGTGGGGTCCTATATTTTTCATACCCACCAGAACGCTCTCGATCTGGGATGGGAATACGTTGACACCTCTTATAATCAACATATCATCGGTACGTCCCTTGACCTTTTTCATGCGTACATTGGAACGGCCACAGGCGCAAACCTCAGGGTCAAGCTCAGTAATGTCCTTGGTACGGTACCGCAGCATGGGAATCCCCTCTTTGGTAAGGGTTGTCAAAACCAGTTCGCCCTCCCTTCCGTAGCCCAAAGGCTTTAGGGATTCCTTGTCAACCACTTCGGGGTAGAAAAAATCTTCATTAATATGCATACCGCATTGTGCAGTACATTCCCCCGAAACACCAGGGCCTGTTATTTCACTGAGGCCGTAATTCTCGGTAGCCAGAATACCCCAACGGTCTTCGATTTCCCTCCGCATTTCAGGTGTATGGCCCTCACCGCCAAAGAGTCCAAGGCGAAGCTTGAGCTGGCTCTTATGTATGCCTTGTTCCTGAGCGAATTCCGAGAGGTAAAGGGCATAAGATGGCGTACAAACCATAATGGTGGTGCCAAAATCCTGCATGTACATAAGCTGACGCTCAGAGTTTCCGCTTGATGCAGGGATTACCGTAATACCAACCCGTTCAAGGCCATAATGAAGGCCAAAACCTCCGGTGAACATGCCATACCCAAAGCAAACCTGAGCGATATCTTCATCGCTTCCTCCGGCCGCCACGATTAGCCTTGCCAGGCTTTCAGTCCACATCTCCATGTCGTTTTTGGTATACCCGACCACAATGGGCTTGCCTGTAGTACCTGATGAAGCATGAAGGCGTACGATTTCTTTTTGAGGAACGGCAAATAAATCAAAAGGATAATTATCTCTTAAATCTTCTTTTGTCGTAAAAGGAATCTTGTCAATATCGGCCAGTGTTGCAATATGCTCCGGCTTAAGCCCGATGGAATCAAAGCGTTTTCTGTAGAAAGGGACTCTTTCATAACAATATCGGACTATACCTTGCAGACGCTCAAGCTGAAGAGCATCCATATCCTTACGTGTCATTTGCTCCATTTCCTTGTTCCAAATCACAAAACCATCTCCTTTTAGTGAATGTTCCTTAAGAACATGATTTTAAAAATGAACACATGACAAAAAAGCGTTTATAAAAACGCCTCATGGTTAACAAAATTAATTGTGAAGAAAGAAAGATATGCTTTGGCAAGCATTCGAGATCATCCTTCCGTTCTACCATACTGCAAGTATTCATTATCACCTATTATACACAATATGTTTTTGATGTGAAAGAATAAACTGCAATTTACATATTTTTATTAAATTTTCAAATCCATAATTATTAATGCCATCTTAGCAGCATTTAAGAAATCTTAACAAGAAATTTATACGTTCTATGTTAAATTAATTCATGGACTTTATAAAGAACATGTGAGGTCACCAAAAATGGAGTGGGTCATTGTTATTGCCACGTTTGTCGTATTTGCTTTAGGCTTTATCGTCATGGGTAAGCTTGATAAATTTTTCGCTTCACCTCATTTTTTCCCCGACAGGGAAAAGAAAGAAAGAGATGAAGTTGAATCCAACGAAGCCTTGGTATTTGGGAAACTTGATCTGTCTGATGAAATCATAGATCTATTGGAGAAGCTCAATATATCCTATACTAAAATAACAGATTTCAAACAGTTGAATAAATCGGTGCCCTATAAATATTTGTTTGCAGTAGATGAGTCTGATTTTGAAAACTTAATGATCTGTTCCTTTTGTAAAAAAACCATGGGCTTAAAAAAGAGAATTGCCATTTGCAGCTGTTTTGACAACATAAAGATTTATAAGGATAATCATATCCCCTATCTTTGCGGTTACAGCATCTCGGCGCAAGCCCTCGTAGCTGAACTCATTCCATCCTTCCAAATGCCTAATGAAAATTGTAATTAAACTTTATTCATCTGCAAATCGGTAGCCTACACCTATTTCGGTCAGTATAAACCGTGGGCTTGCAGTGTCTTTCTCAATTTTTCTCCTCAGACTGGCCATAAAAACCCGGATGCTTTTTGAATCGCCAGTTTGACCATAGCCCCAAACTTCCTTTGAAATCTGGTTGTGGGTTACTACCTTACCGCGGTTTGCAACCAGGAAAAGCAGGAGCCTATATTCAATGGGAGTGAGATGAACCTCCGTATTATCCAAAAATATTCTGTGTTTTTCGTAGTCAATAGTGAGGTAATCCAATTTGAAAACACCTTCCTGCTGATGGGAGTGCTCTCTGGCAATCAGTCTTTCCATTACACGAATACGCGCAAGCAGCTCCCCCATTGAAAATGGTTTAGTTACGTAATCATTGGCGCCTGCATCCAAAGCAGTAATTTTATCAATTTCCCGCTCCCGTGCAGATACGATGATAATAGGTATTTGCGATACCTTGCGTATCTCGTGGATAATTTCGATACCATCTTTATCAGGAAGCCCCAGGTCCAAAACAATAATATCAGGATTTTCTGTGCAGAAGCTGAGAATTCCCGAATTCCCATTTTTAGCCACAACACATCGATAGCCCTTGGCCTTTAATGCCATGGTCATAAAGTTCACAATACGGTTGTCATCCTCAATGAGTAATATGCTTATTTCAGTGTTCAAGGCTTAACATCTCCTCAGCGGGAAGCACTATTTTGAAAACTGCTCCGCCTGTTTTTTGATTGGTTGCTGTAATACTGCCGTTATGCGCAGTAACAATTGCTTTGCATATAGCAAGACCAAGTCCGACTCCAGGCTTTCCATCAGCAATATTTTTATGAGAGGTTACAAACCCGTCAAACAAAGTATCTTGAATGGCCGAGTCAATCCCGATTCCATTATCTGATATTTCAAAAACCACCTTATCGCCGTCACGATAAGCGCTTAATAATACCTGAGTATCCTCACCTGAATGCTTATAAGCATTATCCAGCAAATTAACGAGAACATGTACCATGAGCCGACCGTCAACATACACAAGAATAATATCCTCGGGTGTGGCTACACGGAGCCTTCCAGAAGATGTTATCTGACCGACGTGTGTCAAAGCCTGGTTAATAAGATCATCAACAGCTTCATAATTTTTATTAAGTGTCATCTTACCTTCGCTTATGAGCGTCATGTCCAAAATGTTCTGAACCGATTTAATAAGCCATGAAGATTCTTCTTTAATATCCGTTGCAAGCTTCTTTAACGAAAGAGAATCAAGTGTTTCAAGGCTATCCAGAATAAGCTCGCTTGCCCCTTTTATGCCGGTGAGCGGTGTACGCAGGTCATGGGAAATACTACGCAGCAATGTGCTTTTCAGATGCTCGCTTTCCATTGCAATTCGGATTTTTTCGCGTTCATTATAAATAAACTCTCTGTCCAAAACAAGAGCCATCTGGTAGACAATCGTTTTAATTAGCATGTTATTCTCAGAAGATATGGGTAATTTTGCTCCTATAATTTCTATCGTCCCAATTTGATTCAATAGACCCTTGATGGGGATTGCATAAGAGGCCGGTTCTTCAAACGCTTTTCCATCTGAATAGCCGGGGGTACAGAAAAATCTGTCTTCATCATCCAATTTTACACGGCACTTGTATCCGATATGCTCATCAATATATTCAATACCTTTTTGAACGATATGTTCCGTGCCGGTAACATTTAAAAATCCCTTGGTAATTTCATAGAGAAGTTGGGCTGTTCTTTCATTACGTTTAGCCATAGCTGCCTGATATTGGAACTTGGAGGTCAAGGAGCTTGAAATCAATGAAGCAATCAAGAAAAAAATTAAAAGCATGATATCTTTGGCATCATTAATAAGCAATGTATAGAGCGGCTCGGTAAAGAAGTAATTAAAGAGCATGACACTCAAGACCGAAGCCACAGCGCCATAGATATAGCCCTTTGTTACGGAGGATACCGTTAAAACGCCTACCAGAAACACCATAAGTGTATTTTCTTTTCCTATGCCAATGCGGCTCATGGCTATTGAAAAAAACGCAGATATACTGCAAATCAGCAACAACCGAGAAGAATACTTTATATGCTGCATCACCGTTTAAGGCCCCTTTATAACTGATATTTTCATTTAACAACACCATAGATCACCGCATAAATCAGCGGCATCAAAATGGCTGGAAGCATGTTGCCAACTTTGAATTTCTTAAATTCAAGAAGGTTGAAGCCTATGGCCAATATTAGAACACTTCCCACCAGAGACATCTGGGATACCACCACATCGGTCAGAAGGGGCTTTAATATGCCAGCCAGAACCGTTATGGCACCCTGGTAAGCAAGTACGGGCAAACTTGAAAATAGCACGCCCAGGCCTAATGTGGCTGAAAAGACTATGGCGCTGATTCCATCGAGCATGGACTTAGCAAAAAGAATATCTACCTTGCCATAGAGTCCATCCTCCAGCGAACCGATAATAGCCATGGCACCCACGCAATAGACCAGGCTTGCCGTGACAAAGCCTTTGGCAAAGCTGGATTCATTTCGGGCAAATCGGCTCTGAAACCAGGCTCCCAGCTTGTCCAGATTATCTTCAATTTTCAATATCTCGCCCAGTATGCTTCCTGCCACCAGGCTCAAAATCATACCTGTGATATAATTCCGGTCAAGCTTCCCTTGGGCAGTTACAGAATAGATACCCTGAAGTGCGCCCGATATACCTATAATCATAACTGACAGGCCAAGAGCCTGCATGATAGTGGTTTTAAACCGCTCAGGCAGGCCTTTTTTCAAGATGATGCCACAGGCTCCGCCTATAATGATGGCAATGGTGTTAACTATTGTTCCTAAACCGATCATTACTGTCTTACTCCTAACTACCGTACTACTTTAATTCAACAACCGTCACTCCGGTTTCCCCTTCTCCATACTTGCCCAATCGATAGGAGTGCACATGGGCATGGCCCCGAAGGAAATCATGAATGGCTTTTCGAAGGGTGCCAGTCCCTTTTCCATGAATGAGGGTGACCTCGTGAAGACCCGCTATTACGGCGTCATCCACGTACTTGTCCACCTTGTCGACGGCTTCTTCTACATTAAGTCCTCTTAAATCCAGATCCAGCTTGATACTGGAAGCCTTAACACCTGCCACACGAACCCGGTTGATCTTCTCCAGAGACTCCTTTTGCTCATCCACACGCTTAAGCTGGGATACATTAACCTTAACCTTCATAATACCCGCCTGAACAAGAACCTGTCCATCTGTATCAGGCTCTTCCAGCACAGTTGCCTTTTGGTCAAGGTTGAGCATCATAACACTCTCTCCCGGTTTCAGATCCTGGGGGGGATCTATAAAACTCCGAACCTCATAAGACTCCACCAGAGAACCTTCCAGATTATCAAGGTTGCGAATACCGGCCCGCGCTTCTTGAAGCTCTTTTTCAGAATTGAGTTTATTTCCTTGCTTATAGAGCTCCTTCAGGCGCTCCAAAAGCTCCTCAGCCTCATAACGTGCATCTATGACAATGCTTCTTGCATTCTCTTTGGCTTTGGCTATGATATGTTCTTTTTCCTTGTCAATCTTTTCTCTTTCTTTCTGAGCCTCGGCTTTGAGCGCTTCAATTTCACGTTTCAAAGCTTGTGCAGATTCTTTCTCACGCTCTGCCTGAGTTCTGTTCTTTTCAATATCCGATAATACATCTTCAAACCGGATATTATCCTGGGTCAGGAACTCCTTGGCCTTATGGATTACAAATGCATCCAGGCCCAGTTTTTGCGAGATGGCAAAGGCGTTGCTCTTGCCGGGAACACCCACCAGAAGCCTGTAGGTAGGGCGCAAGGTTTCCACATCAAACTCACAACATGCGTTTTGAACGCCTTTTGTTGTCATGGCATAGACCTTGAGCTCACTGTAGTGAGTCGTTGCCATGGTGCAAATACCCCTTTTTGTCAGACCGTCCAATATGGCAATAGCCAATGCAGCTCCTTCGGTTGGGTCGGTACCGGCTCCCAGCTCATCAAAAAGCACCAAAGAACCCTCGTCGGCTTCATCCAATATGGTTACGATGTTTTTCATATGGGACGAGAATGTACTTAAGGATTGCTCGATGCTCTGCTCATCTCCAATATCGGCAAACACACTTTCAAAAAGCCCGAATTCGCTGCCTTCCTGAACGGGAATATGAAGTCCGGCCTGCAGCATTAAGACAAACAAGCCCACAGTTTTCAAAGTAACGGTCTTTCCTCCGGTATTGGGACCAGTTATTACTAATGTGGAAAACTCATGACCCAGCTCAATATCGATGGGTACAACCTTATGTCTGTCTAAAAGAGGATGACGTCCCTTTTTTATCCGTATCAAGCGCTGATTTGTCAAGCGAGGGCAAATCCCGTTGAAATCCCTGGAAAGCTTAGCTTTTGCAAACATAAAATCCAGTTGGGCCACTATTTTAAGATTGACTCCAAGCTCAGTGCTGATTTCGGCAACCTTGGCCGTAAGCTCCATCAAAATACGTTCAATCTCATGCTGTTCCCTGATAAGAAGGGCTTTGATTTCATTGTTAGCCTCAACCACTGACAGCGGTTCAATAAACACAGTAGCACCGGATGAGGACATATCGTGAACAAGGCCGGGAACCTGGCTCTTGTATTCCTGCTTAACTGGAATGACATAGCGGTCTCCTCTTAGGGTGACCACAGCATCCTGCATGATTTTTTTGTAATCGGCGGAACGAATAAAGGCGGAAAGCTTATCCTTGATACCATCCTGCTTCTGTCGAATGCTCCTTCGAATTGAAAAAAGCTCGGGGCTTGCATGGTCGGAGATTTCCTCCTCACTGATAATGGCGTGTGAAATAGCGTCCTCCACCTGCTTAAAGCTGGCAATCTGACGACCCAGCTCCAGGGCAATATTTTCTTCCCAATCAGACGGAACATCATTGGTGAGAAATTGCTTCAGCATTCTTCCGCAACGCATGACGTCCCCTATTTTCAATAGCTCTGATATACCCAGCGTTGACCCGATCTCCACACGTTTTAGGGACGCACGAACATCATGGACACCACCAAAAGGGGCTCCCCCCTTGCGCCATAAATATGCCGATGCGTCGGTTGTTTCCTTTAGCCTTGCTTCAACCTCATGAAAATCAGAAACCGGCTTCAGGTCTTCTACAAATGATCGCCCAAGGGATGAGGCTGTCCTCTCCTCAAGCTTTTTCATGATTTTATCATATTCAAGCACTCTTAATGCTCTGTCATTCATATTATTCTCCTGATTGCTCGCGATTAATCCTCGCGTTGATGCATGTCCGGAACGCCATCAATCGTTACCACGGCTTTTTCAAGATCCAGTCACTTGTAAAATGGAAATAGGAGTGAGTTCTGCTCCGATCAGGCTTTACGAATGCGAGGTGCGATCTTTTCAAAATAATATCTGATCCAGGCTGTAAACAAAAAGTCGTAAAACATAAAAACTACCTGTAAGACGATTCCCGCTATAATGACACCTGTCCCCTGAGTTAAAGAGGCAGGAAGAAAAGTCTTGGTTATACTCCAAGCCGGCCAGAGGAAGAGATTAAAAGCCACCAGCTTTAACAATATCTCAACCCAGGGCTTCCTTATTGATTCAATATGAAATTTGATCAGGGTGTATATACCAAAAAAGAGAATGTAGGGCAGAACATTCAGTTTCTCCGGTACCAGCAGAAAACCTGCGGCACAAGTTACTGCATAGGAAGCCCAGGCCCATTTTATGCCCGATTCCAGAAGCACCACCGATAATATAAAAGCCGCCAGGACGTAAAAGCCAAGCCTTCCCGTAGGGACAAAAGATTCCACAACCAGCGCTATTACAACGAAGGCTGATAAAATACCTGAAAGAGCAATTTTCCGTGTGTTCTCTTTCGATTTTTTAGGATTGCTTGTGCCTAAATTGTCATCCAAGTTTGCCATAACCTCCATAATAGTGAATCTTAGCAACATCCGATGAGGTCGCCGCCCATGCACTCGCAGCAGGAGTCGGCACACCAAAGGTTAACACACAGGTTGCACATATCCGGATTATTATTTCGATAGGTATTACGGTAATAATTGTTCTGCCTATAACCCGTAGACTGCTGATTAAGATTATTTAAAGCATTCCGATATTCGAAATTGGCAGGATCCATATTGGCCGCTTTTTGAATATTGGTATAGCCCCGGTCATACCAACCCCGTCTTAAAAAGACAAGCCCCTGCAGATAATGCCAGTTGGCATTTTTGTTTCGCATCCTGTCCAGAATTCTTTGAGCCTCATTCAGATTACCGCTGTTGACATACATCCTGGCTTGACGTTCCAGCTCTGCTTCTTCCCCACCGGCGTACTGATATTGGTTTCCATACCCCTGGGACTGCTGCTGTTGTTGCTGTTGTTGTTGTTGGCTTTGATACTGCTGGTTGTATGAGCCCTGAGAGGCATTGCTGTTTTCATAGGATTGCTCATCATCATATTGGTACTGATAAGCCCCACCTGCATTTTTCATGAGAGATTCATAGGCCTCATTGATCTCGCGCATTTTTTCATCGGCCAGATCTGACAAAGGATTATTCTGGTATCTGTCCGGATGATATTTTTTGGCAAGCTCACGATACGCACGCTTTATCTCATCATAACTTGCTCCTTCTTTAACACCTAAAACCTTATATGGATTCTTTTTCATTCTCTTTACCTCTCCCTTGCAATACCTGATCAGTCTTGACTATCAAACCTGAATATAGAATATTATCTAGTATCCCTTTATTTTTTTCAATACCAATAAGTGAATAAGCTTTCTCAATTTCACTCATGGAATAGGTTAAACTAAAATTAATTGGTTCAAGTATGGTTTTCTTAAAGCCCTGTATATCCTCCCCATCAAATGCATACTGTTTGATAAGTGGATTATAACTTTTTTGTTTTAAGTCTTTTTCAAGATCATCATAGGCATCAAGGATATAAATCCATCGTCCCAAATTATAGCCCATCCAGCCCAATGTTTTTCTTTCACTCTCATCCTTAATATGCCCGCATTCAAAAAGTTCTCTCATGATTGCAGCGAATGGCTCTGCTGCTTCATCAATGGATTCGCATCCATTTTTTTCAAGATCAGAGAGGCTTTTAAGATGGCCTTCAATAGCGCTGCATTTTTCAGGGTAGCGCTTTTTAGCCTTTTTAAATGCGCTAGTCAATGCAAGTGCTCCTGTCCCACCTGCAAGATTTTTTTCATCGGTCCATTTATCCTTTAAATTATAATACGTTAGAATAATATTCATGTCTGAGGTATATTCAGCAAAAATATTTGAAAAAATAACAAGACGTTTTTTAAATGGATGTGCAATACAATTCTCTCTTTTACCACCCATGGGAAGGGGATTCATGGCATCTAAAAGAAGATAAAGAAACGTGAGGTCATAGCTTAAGGTAAGCCTGGAAACCTGGCCATATCGTCTTCCTATGGTTTTACAGAGGCTGCAGTAGTAACCTCGGAAAATATCGAACTCCCGCATTTTGAGTTCCGGTTTGTCTGGCTCTACATATCCGAACATGAATCAACCTCAATTCAGTTTGCCTGGCTCTTCAGCCTTCCAATCCTCTTTGCTCTTTTCAAAGCTGACGCCTTGAACATGTATATTGATGGAGGTGACATTCATACCTGTCATGCTCTCAACAGCTGACTTTACCCGTTCCTGTATTCGCCATGCCACATCCGGAATTCGAGCCCCGTAATCTACCACTATGTAGAAATCAATTGTCACATCTTTATCGGTGATTTCTACCTTAACACCCCGGGTAGCACTTTTACGCCCTAAAACAGAGGAGATGTTGTCGGCTATGTTTGCATTCATGCTCGCCACGCCCTCTACCTCACTGGCAACGGTATGGGCAATGACTGTAATAACATCGGAGCTAATTTTTATCTCACCGATATCATCAAGGTTTTTTATAGAATTATCATTTTCAGGCATGGCCTTGCACCTGCTTCCCTCTTTTTTAAACGTATTCTCTTTGTGCTCCTATTAAAACATCGAATGTTTCAATGCTCTTGGGTTACCTGTTACCTTTAGGCGTTCGAAATCTTTGATTTCACTTATGGGTCGAGGCTTGTTGTTCGTTCTTTTAGGAACGAACTCTGGTAACGGGTAAGGTTATTAATACGAAGTATCAATAACTTGGGTCCCCGTTCGAAATCTTTGATTTCGGTAACGGGTAAGGTTATTATATCATTCAGTTCGGATTCAATGCAACTTTGCTCATCATTCCGAATATGTATTCTATACGAAGCCATTGGCGAAGCCAGCGGGTGTGGTGTTGGTATGAAAAAGCTAAGCGAATTGGCAAAGGCATCCACAATTTATGTATTCCCCATTATTGCATTGATCTTGTCACTTTACGCCAAGGAAACCTCTCATGCCGCCAGAAGTGCACTTTTCCTCTGTCTGGATGTGGTCATACCCTCTCTTTTCCCCTTCTTCGTCCTGTCCAGACTTACTGTTCCTTATCTCTCAGCATTCA
Organism: Bacillota bacterium; assembly: GCA_023443745.1. Taxonomy (GTDB): domain Bacteria; phylum Bacillota; class Clostridia; order DSM-8532; family DSM-8532; genus DTU059. The sequence goes on along the minus strand of JAEZTB010000049.1, from coordinate 42,424 downwards.
ATTGCCCTAAGTTTCTTAAAGGTCTGACTGAAAAATTTTTTGGTCTGCCTTATTATACGCTGATCACCATTCTCTTGGGCTATCTGAGCGGATACCCCACCGGAGCCAAGCTTGCCCGGGATATGTTTGACGAAGGCCTTCTGGACAGTCGGCAGGCTAGCAAAATAATAGCAGTAGCCAACAATTGCAGCCCGCTTTTCATTATAGGAACAATAGGTGCCGGGCTATTTAAAAGCATTAAGATAGGCTTTTTGCTTCTCTTGATACATTGGTTCTCAGGACTGATGGCTGCCTTTATAGCAGGAAGATTAGCCCCGATAAATAGAGGGGCTTCCATTCAGAATGCCAATCAGGGTCATACTCCAAATCACCAAAAAAACAACGGGCCTGTCAGGCTGTCCACCCTTGTTCCTGCTGCTATAGAAGAGGCAGCTATTCTATGCATCAAAGTGACAGGCTATATTGTTCTGTTTGCCGTTTTGTCCGAACTGTTATCTCTCTTGGGGGTTTTCTCCCTTTTAGGGGGAATTGTGGGGCTCCTTTTCTCTGGCAGCTTTTCCAAGAGCGGCTTAACAGAAATAATATCCTCACTTTTGAGAGGATTTATGGAAATCACATCGGGATCGCAAGCCATTCATCAGGTTCAGGATGCAACTCTTACTGTTAAATTGGCTGCCATTTCATTAATATGCGGTTTTGCCGGCTTTTCGGTTCACACTCAGATTATGGGGATCATGAAGGGAACAAGCGCCAGATATCGGGTTTTTTTCACCGGGAAACTGCTTCATGGTTTTATAGCATGCTTAATGACCTTAATAGTAATAAGCCTGATGCCCATGGCCCTCCAGACATCTTCTTTTGAATTCACCACTCCCCTGAATTTTTCAGGTGTGAGGCTGGTAACAATAGGAATACTGCTGATTTCACTTGGTATAGCACCATATCGGGCCGAGCACCATCAGTCTTACCCTGGCATAAGCCAATTTAGCCCGAATAGAAACAGAAAAAGGGAGTGGAAATAATCCCTCCCTGTCATCCTACTATAAAAAACTTATATGACTATTACGAAGTAACAAGCTTTGAGTGACCCGTTATATACGCTTCGCTTATTTTAATTCCTGACGGTTAACTTTTATGACATCCAAAGTGTCTTCAAGAATTTCCTCGACTTTATTAAGGATGCCATCAGCATACTCCCTTGTTCCCAGGCGAATTTCCCGGGCATTCTTCTTGGCGTTTGAAATAATGACTTCTGCCTGTTCATAGGCCTTTTTGGTGATCTCATTTTCATCGACCAGGGCAGCAATGCGGGATTCCGCATTTTTTAAGATATTCTCTGCCTCCTGCTGAGCTTCTGCTAATACTCTCTGTTTCTCTTCGGTAATACGCTTTGCCATTTTAATATCATCCGGAAGCTTGAGGCGTATTTCTTGAACCAAATCTAAAATCGTTTCTCTATCCAATACACATTTCCCACCCGAAAGGGGAATGTTCATACCGCTTTCTACTATTTCCTCTATCTGCTCTAGAAGCTCTAAAAGTTCCATGACGTGACCTCCAAAAATAAAATCATTTCTTTAGTTTTCTGCTTATTATATCGGCTATTTGGACAGGAACAAAATCATCTATTTTGCCACCGTATTTAGCCATCTCCCGTATAACGCTGGAGCTCAAAAAAGAATTCTGTATGCTTGTCATCATAAAAAGCGTATCTATATTGCTATCTAAATTGTGATTTAAAAGCGCCATCTGCATCTCGTACTCAAAATCCGATACTGCTCTGAGGCCTTTAATAATGGTCTTGGCACCAACCTCACGCATAAAATCAACCAGCAGCCCGGAAAAGCTGGTAATTTCAATATTTTCCCGCTTTCCTATGGCAAGATTTAAGAGCTCAAGCCGTTCTTCCATGGTAAAAGCAGGTGTTTTACTCATATTGACCGATACAACCACAATAAGCTTATCACAAATTTTCGATGCTCTATTGATGATGTCCAGATGTCCGTTGGTCACCGGATCAAAACTTCCCGGATAAACAAAGGTTTTCACTAAAGTTCCTCCTTAAGCCCCGACCTCAGAAGCATTAACATAGAATGAATATAGCGTATCACCATAGGCTTTATACCGAACCTTGGTTAAATGCCCCACTATCTCGGGAGCCGGTTCGTCTTCATGATGCTCACAAGCTACTATTCCTTCTTCCCCTATTATATCAAAATCATTTAGCATTTGTAGTGTTTTGACAAGAAAATTACTATTATATGGGGGATCCATAAAAACCAGGTCGAATTTTTTCCCTTCATCCTTCAAAAGCCTAAGGGTGTGAAAAACGTCCATCGTAAGTATTTGAGCCTGATGAACGAATTTTGTTTTCTTTAAATTTTCTTCAATAATGGTTCTGCACGTTTTGCTTTCATCCACAAATACTGCGTGAAGAGCCCCACGGCTCAAGGCTTCAATACCCAGATTTCCCGACCCGGCAAAAAGATCCAAAACCTTCGTCTCAGCAATATAGGGCATAAGCATATTAAAAACCGATTCCTTGATTCTATCAAGTGTAGGTCTTGTCTTTTGAGTGTCAGGGGTCTGGATGCGAATGCCACGGGCAGTACCGCCTATAATACGAAGCATATTGAACTCCTTTATGCTAGTTTAGGGTGAGTTCCTTGAACTTTCCTTCAAAAATCTTGTCAAGCCTTTCCTTCAAGGGCTTATATTCATCATTCCCGATAAGATAATTCTTATCGATGATTTCTTTAACCGTTTTCTGAACATCCTTTAAAATGTCCATATCCCGGTACAAGTTGGCAATTTTAAATTCCGGCAAACCATGCTGTCTCACGCCAAAAACATCGCCAGGGCCGCGAAGCTCCAAGTCCTTCTCCGAAATGACAAAGCCGTCATTGCTCTTGGCCATGATATCCATACGTTCTTTTGAGATTTGGCTTTTACTCTGATTGAACAGGACACAATAGGATTGATGGGCACCGCGGCCTACACGCCCTCTGAGCTGATGAAGCTGAGCCAGTCCGAAGCGTTCGGCGTTTTCAATTACCATGACCGTTGCATTGGGCACATTGACGCCTACTTCTATGACCGTGGTGGAAACCAGCACATCCAGATTCCCGCTTACATAAGCACGCATGATTCCTTCCTTCTCGGAGGATTTCATCTTGCCATGAATGAGTCCTACCCGAAGGCCTAGAAGCTCATTGTCCCGGATGCGCTCGGCAAGACCTTCGGCTGATTCAGCTTCAATCTCTTCCGAGTCCTCTACCAGGGGACAGACGATATAGGCCTGGCGGCCTTCTGCAACGCCTTTTCTGATAAATTTATAAATACGTTCCCGCATGGACTCGTCGACAGCATAGGTCTTAATGGGTTTTCTGTTGGGAGGAAGTGTATCAATAACCGACACATCCAAGTCCCCATACAGGACTAACGACAGGGTTCTTGGAATAGGTGTTGCCGTCATGACCAATAAATCCGGATTATCTCCCTTGACCGAGAGCCTTGCCCTTTGACGTACACCGAAGCGGTGCTGTTCATCAGTGACCACAAGACCCAATTTAGAGAATACCGTATCATCCTCTAAAACAGCATGAGTTCCAATAAGAATATCAATTTCACCGCTTTGGGACAGGCCTTTTACTTCTTCCTTTTCTTTCTTTTTCATACCACCGGTAAGAATTCGTACACGAACGCCCAGAGAATTCAAAAGCGGCTCCACACTCCGAAAATGCTGCTCCGCCAAGATTTCTGTTGGCACCATAAAAGCCCCCTGGAAGCCATTTTTAACAGCTTTATAAAGGGCCATAACAGCCACAATGGTCTTCCCCGACCCTACATCTCCTTGAACCAGACGATTCATTCTCTTGGGTGATTCCATGTCCGCTTCTATTTCTGAAAAAACCTTCTGCTGGGCAGGCGTAAGCTTAAAGGACAATCTATCCAGAAGCGGTGCCATGTCGATTGAATTAAAGCGTATGCCATTAAGATCAGAATTGTTTCCCTTCATACCAATAAGACCAAGCTGCAACAGTAAGAGTTCTTCAAACACCAGTCGTCTTCGGGCCTCTTCCATATGGGAAAAGCTTTTAGGGAAGTGAATCTGTTCATATGAGAAATTAACTTCACTGAGCTTATAAGCCTGCCGTATGGTTAACGGCAAGATCTCGGGAAGTTTGCCCTGAACCATGGCAAGGGCATTCCCGGTCACATTACGCAAATGGGTCTGTGTAAGGCCCTTGGTAAGCGGATACACCGGAAAAATACGCCCGGTGCTCTTGCCCTGTTGTTGGACCTTTTCCATAATCGGGTTCTGCATCTCAAAACGCATGCCCGTTCTTTTGACTTTACCAAAGAAAACGTACTCCACACCCGTTTGTATGCTGGATTTAATATAGTCCTGATTAAACCAGGTCAAAGAAAGAAAGGAAGTGCCATCCGATACCAAAGCCTTGGTAATACGTAAATTCCTGCGGGGTCTTGTTTCTGTCACATCGGATACAAGGCTAGCTCTGACACTGCATTCTTCACCATCGGCCACTTCTGAGATGTTTTTCAAGGTTGTCCGATCTTCATATTCTCTTGGAAAATAGCTAATTGCATCAAAAACGGTGAAAAGGCCAAGCTTTGAAAAAAGCCTGGCACGTACTTCTCCAACGCCTTTTATTAATCTGACGGGCTGAACAAAAAGTGTATCTTGAGGCATGCGCCCTATCCTCCGAATTTATCAAAGCAATCAATTTAATGAAAACTTACAGCAATACTATACCACAAAAGGATAATCAGGGTACAGAGTATGGTGGGTTATTAGTAAGGCTTCCACCAGTTACGAGAAATAAGGAGCATGTTCAGCAATGTAAGGGTGTCCTTGAAGTAGGGATCACCCGTGCCTTGATAATATGCATGCATATTATCAATATACGCAAATCCTTCACCTAAATTTAAAGCTGAGCCTACAATTCCTGCAGACACAAAGCAGGATGTAAATTGCAGGGCATCATAACCAGTATGGGTCCCAAGGTGCTCTGATCCTCCCGAGGTTGACCAATCCATAAGAGACCCGTTAATCCAATAGCCATCTCGGCTATTATCCCATACTGGTTTGTAGCTTCCAGCAATCTTTGGAGTAATGAAGGTGTTGAGCGCATTGAGATATTTTCCGGTAGTTTTTCCAGTAGTTCCGCCTCCGTTATGGATATAATCCTGGGCAAGCCGGAAGGGCAACCTACAGGAGTTCTCGGAATAGGCACCGGATGGAAAAGGCTCGTCCATGTCAACATAAACACTTTGTGGAGCCGGAGCCGAATTATCGCTTCCAACCTTCGTAATAAAATCAGATAAAAGTCCAGTATTGCTATTATGATTAAGATAGAAATCTTCCATGATATTGTAGCATTCATTGATTGCATTATTGAACCTGGCTTGTTTTGCTGTTGAGGCATTTGCTTTAAAAGCCCTGAGATTATCAATCATAAAATCACTGGATCTTGTTAGGTACGAGGTAAACAAAGGATCTCCCCATGAAATGCTATCACTGTGCCAATCTCCCAGCAGTATTCTGTTTGTGGTTCCGTTAATAAGCTTATTGTATATTCCATTGTTTATCATATCCAAAGCCAGCTGTTTATAAGTCTTTCCACTAATAGGACTGTTTCCTCCCCATTGTTTATCTGCCAAAAGAAGTGCATAGGCTATATCCATGTCGCCATCGGTAGCGCTGGAGGAAAGTGCCGGATAATCGTAAATTTCAATTGGATCACCGTTATCATCCCAACCTTGTATCCACTTCTGTTGTGAGGAAAATGTTGTCCAATAGGTTTCTGGAATTGCCCAGCACATGAGATTCCCATCGATTTTCATCAAATTATAGAGTCGTACTAGAGAATCAAATCGTGCTTTACAATCGACGTCATTAACACCGTCCTTTAGATAACCATCCATAAGCGCATAGATAATCATACCGTACCCGGTATGCTCAGAGGCACTTACGACAGGCTCAGGATCTCGGGTACCCCATTCAGGTACTGTACCTGTAACATGGCCTTCAATATAGCCCACTTCCGGATGCCCCTGACTTGAATAGGTCTTGTAAAAGTGGGAATCCCATGACTCAAAATAGGATATCACTGCTTGGTTTTGATCAGCTTGGGGTATGTCTTGAGATTCCCAGCTGTTACCATTCCAGTAAGCAACCTTGGGTGTTAAACCATATGCAGTCCATTTGCCGGCCTGCGGAAAAGGTTTGTTTACTGCAGCAAAGACAACTGAATTGGACATAAACACGATAGCCACCACCAACATCAAACTACCCAACTTAATGAGCCTTCTTAGTGTTTTACTCTTCATAAGCAAAACCTCCTTTAAAATAATGGGATTTCAACAAGTTCATTTTAGTATAGTTATTAAAATGAAGAGTAGAAATAAATTGCCAAATCATAGCACTCTGTAATCCCATTTTTAAAGGAGAATAGGGGTTAGTATTTCTATAGGGGACATTTTAAAAAAGCTATATTTTTTACTTCTTGAATTACACTATTTTACAACATATTTCACCATAAAGTCTACTTTTGTTCCGGCCAACCGCTTTTAGCTATGTTTTTGAAAACCTCTTCGAACTTTTGATAACCATCTTTAATGACAATATCAACAATATTATTTTTGTCTACAAGTATAGGTGACAGGCGTATAGTCTCAACGGATACCTGGCCATTATCGGTTACACTATCTCCGACGAAAGGCTCCCCCTTAGCTAGCTTAATGGCTGTTTCTGCGGCAGCCTCAGCCTCAGCCTTTATGGGTACATACACGGTCATGCTTTGGGTTTCCTCTACAATTCTTTGGCAACCAGCTAAATCGGCATCCTGCCCCGACACAAAAACCTGACCGGCCAGCTTTCGTTCAGCCAGAGCCTGAATGGCTCCCCCTGCTGTACCATCATTAGATGCAACAATGGCCTTAACATCGTTGTTATGATCAATCAATGCATTTTCAACGATTTTGCGCGCCTCAAAAGGATTCCAGTCTTCAACCCACTCTTTCTCGATCACATTAATATCGCCTTTATCAATAAACGGCTTTAGAACATTCATCTGCCCCTCCCTGACTTGGATAGCGCAGTAATCGGTTTGAGCACCGCCAAGGAGAATATAATTGCCCTTTGGTGCATTTTTAACTAGGTATTCTGCCTGCAATTCTCCGATTTTTACGTTGTCATAGGTAACATAGGCCGCTAACGGACTATTTCTGATAAGCCTGTCGTAGGCAACCACAGGGACATTCACCTCTTTGGCATCGTTGACGATTGAAGCCGCCTTCTCGCTATTCTGGGAAATGACCACAAGCACGTCAATATCTTGAGCAAGCAGCTTTTTACATTGGGTCGCCTGCAGCTCCTCATCCCCGTTTGCCGATTGTACGATTACTTCCGCTCCCAGCTCCTTGCATTTGGATATAAAAATATCCCTGTCTGTCAGCCACCGTTCCTCCTGATAGCTTGCAACTGAAAATCCGACAGTAATTTCATCCTTTCTGTCAAGGGTATTAGGCCCATCCTTAAAACCATTGTCTTGCCCAAGATATACCTTGTCGTTATCGTACCTATTTTCCGAGCAGGAAATAAAAGCCATCATGAATATTGCTGACATTATAATAAGTAAGATACTTTTTCCTATCTTCATTACCTACCTCCGGAAAAGAACAGATGAATTAAGCCTTCTCTTTGAATTCGCTTGGTGTCAGTCCTGTTACCTTCTTAAAAACTTTAGTAAAATAATTGGGGTCATTATAACCCACATCCCAGCAGACGTCGCTGATGTTTTTATTTTCTTTAATTATCAAACCCTTGGCAGTCTCGATCCTAATGTGTGTAAGATAATCGATAAAGTTTTGGTTCAATTCGCTTTTGAACATCCTGCTAAAATAGTTAGGGCTTATGCACACCTTCTTGGCCACCTCTTCCAGTGTTATTTCCTTCATATAGTTTTCATTCACATACTGGATGGCTTGAAACATAATACTTTTTGCTTTCTTATTCCGTTCTTCCTTGAATTTTTCACATAAACTTTTTATGTTCTCTTCAAAAATATGATAAATTTCTATTATGGTTTTTAAATTATGATATTTGTTCTTGTTCATAATAAAATCATCCAAGCCTATATAGGCCGTATCATATTCATAGACCATTCTTGACAAGGCAAAGTATAACTCAAGCAATTCGAATTTAATCCTATCAACATCCCCCTTCAAGCAATCGCGGGTATAGTCAAAAATACTGACAAACGCTCTTAAGGCCTGCTCGGTTATGCCTAATCTAATCTTTTCCGTCAATTGTTTTTCTATTTCATAAGGGTATTGAAACGGCTTAACAGCATTGCTCTTTATATCTCCGTAGTTGACAATATCGATCTCAAAAGAATCGATGTTGTTAATTACCGTAAGTGCCTGATTATATGAATTCCTTATTTGGGTAAGGTCTTTATAAGCATCGCTGATTCCAAAACACATCTTCACTTTGAAATTGGACTTAATTGCATTTCTTAATATAAGCATCTTATTGTAGGAGTCTTCCTTAATTTCATATGTTGATATTTCTGTTTTCCAAGGAAAAATCATTAAAATTTTATTTGAAACAAAGCTGCTTATAAGACAGGGCTTTAATTCCGGCATATTTTCCTTTATGAATTCCTGAATTTTTTGGATTGTCAGACTGCGTGCAACCTCATTGGTGGTCTCAAAGCTATCCTCTTTTATTAAGCCCACCACTAAATATCCAGACGATATATCCACATTAATAAGCTTTGAATACTGCTTAATTTTACTGTCATCACTCATCATTACGGCAAAAGTAAGTTCGTTTTCCAGTATCGGCAACACACTTTTCAGCTTTTCCTTCAGTTCCAGCTCTTGCTTTTCAATATTTATTTCATCCTCTATTTTTTTCAAGGCTTTACCGATTACCTTCATAAACTCGTCTTTTGCTACGGGCTTTAATATGTAATCCTCTATTCCGTATTTCATTGCTTCCTTCGCATAATCAAAAAAATTATAGGCCGATATGATGATAAACTTGGCATTTCTGCTTTTTTTACGGATTTCTTCTATGGCATCTATTCCGTTTATGCCCGGCATCTTAACATCCATAAGGATCAGATGAGGCCTATGAAGTTCATACATTTCTATGGCTTGTCGGCCGGTCTCAGCTTCCGCAACCACAACGAGCTCTGGAAAATGTCTGCTTATAATAACCTTGTATACTTCTCTCTCTAGAATCTCATCATCAGCTATAATGATTTTTATCATTTTTAGTCCTCCAATAGCTTGAGCTCTGCTTCAAAACTGCCTCTGGCGGTTGCATTTCTCCGATACTGAAAATGATAGGGTAAAAAGAGCTTTATGATTGTCCCTTCCTTAGACGTACTTTCAATGTGAAACAAGTCCTTGGAATTGTAAAAAGCCTGCAGCCGTTTAACAACGTTGTTAATCCCAATACTGGAGGTATGTCCACTATAATCCGATTCATTACCAATCATATTTCTCAATTGATTAAGCTTTTCCTCTTCGATACCCGCTCCATTATCCTTAATCTCTACTACAGTAAATTGATTCTCCTTATATACCCTTAAACTTATCTCTCCATAATCCTCGTTATTTTCAACGCCATGTATGAAAGAATTTTCTACGATGGGTTGAACTGTCATATTGGGTATGGGCAAGTCCAATTGGCTTTCATCGATATCAAAACGCACTTTTACTCTATGCTTATATCTTTTCTCCTGAATGTATATATAATTTTTGATATTTTCAATTTCGTCATTAAGCTGAACAATGGTATTGGATTTCCTCAAATTATATCTAAGAATTTTTGAAACAGCCTCTGCAATTTCACAGGTTTCCGTTGCCCCTTCCATAAATGCTGTATGATGCAATGTGGTCAGTGTATTAAACAAAAAGTGCGGATTGACCTGCGCTTGAAGTCTTTTAAGCTCTGTTTCCTGTAAAAGTGCGTTTATTCTGAGGTTTTCAACCTCCTTTGCCTGCAAGAGCTTTTCGACCTCCACCTTGTTATTCATCTCTTCAATATATTTTTTAATGTCATAGCTCATTCTGTATAACGTGTCGGAAAGCATCTTCAATTCACCATGAGAGCTGGTATTAATGGGATCCACATCAAAGTCCCCTCCCGATATCCGATTGGCCATCTTCACCAGCATGTCAATGGGCTTGACAAGTGCTTTACTTAAGTAAAAGGCAAGCATCATATACAGTGTAAAAGACATAATTATTAAGATTATAATAAGGGCTCGCAAAATGACCATCTGGTTAAGCAGATCCTTCTGAAAAATTCTGCTCTCAGAAATATAGCTCAGAACAAGCGCATCTATTTCATCCTGGATATAGGCCTGTATTTTCAGTGTTCGTGAAAGTCTGTAGGATAAGGCCTCAACATTTCTTTTCCTGTATTCTCTGATTGCGGCATCGGCTTCACTTCCGTATGTTTCAAACATGCACCTTATATTCACAAAAAGCATATTATCGTCTATCTTATTAAAGTCCAGGTCGGTATTTTTCATTTCCAACAATAACTCATCGTATTTTTGATAGAAAGAACTGATATAGGAACGGTCGCTTTCACTTATATACTTGTTTAAATCAGCGCTTGTCTTCTCTATCGTACTGGAATAGTCCTCAAGTATTTTTAAATTATTGTATACCTTATCAAACTTATGATAGGTACTTGTCATATTGTAATAAAGCACAGAGCTTAAGAGTCCAATGAGGACAATAACGATTAAAAAATAAAGCAGAACTCTTTTCCTGAGAGGCATGATATTCCTGAGTTCCCCTTTCATATCACTCCTTGCCCTCTCTCTCTTCGAGTATGCTATCAATATTATCTTTTGACAAAATAATGATATCAGGATTAACAGACTCTGAAATACTCTCTCCTTTTTTATGTTTCAACATGTTTTCAACCGAAAGATACCCGATAGTATAGGGATCCTCTACCAGAGAAGCATAAATGATTCCGTTTTTTATGTACCTTAAAATCTCGTTTGAATTGCCAGAACCGATAACCACATTATTCGTTTTATTAAACTCAATCATCGCTCTTACAACACCTAATGTGCTTTCAGAATCATGGCAGAAGAAAGAATCACGGTCAGGATTGTTTACAAAAATAGACTGAGCCGTATTGACATACCCTATTATGCTGGGTTCTTCAGATACAAATAACTCAACATCCATTTCATCATCATTCATTACGGTGTCTTGAAAGCCTTGGTTTTTCAAATTCTGCCTGCTCATGTTGGAGCTCAAAAACATAGCAGTCCTTGCTTTTCCATTTGTCGCGGAAATCATAAGCCTTCCTGCATTAACCCCAAAAGCATAGCTATTGGTTCCAATAAAAGAAATTCTTTTACTGCCGGGCAAGTCGCTTTCTATTGTGATAACAGGTATATGATTTTCGTCGGCTATTTCAATATAGCGACGAATGGCCTCAGCGTCAGGAATATTGGTGATGATACCATCAACCTTTGCAGCAATAGCTTTATCAAACTCATCACAATGCTTGTCTGTTTCAATTGATTTGAAACTCAGAAAATTCACCCAGACCCCTAATTTCTCAGAGGCTTTTTCGAGTCCTTGCTTTAGCGAAGACTTGTAATAATCACTACTTCCTGAATAAATACAGGCAAATCGATATATATCTTCATGATTTGTGGATTTAACAGTATGACTTGTTTTCCTGTAGGATTGTGTAAGAGGTATAGCTGTTGTCAGAAATACAACGAGGGTTATGACAAAATACCTATTCATTTTTAGGAATTTTCCTCTTTCCCACATACATCCCCTCAATTAAGTTATTTAATATTATCTCATTATTGTAAAATTTATTCAACTCCTGCGAATGCTATTTTGCATATTTGCATTCATGTTTGAATTACAATGCTTTCTTTTTCGTTGCGAAGTCTATCCAGACAGCAGATAAGAGAATCATACCCTTAATGATATATTGGAACATAATGGGGAGATTCATTAAGCTCATGCCATTATCAAGGCTCGCCATGATAAGGGCTCCGATTATAGCACCATATATTGTTCCAACACCACCAAGAGGACTTGTACCGCCGATATAGCAGGCCGCAACGGCATCCAGCTCAAAAAGATTGCCTGCTGATGGAGTCGCTGCATTTAACCTTGCAGTGAAAACGATGGCCGCTATGGCATTAAGGATTCCCATAAGAGCAAATATGGAAAAGCCCACACGTTTAATATTGATTCCTGACAGTCTTGCAGCCTCCTTATTGCCGCCACTTGCGTATACATTTCTCCCAAAGGTTGTCTTATTCGCAATGAAAGTAAAGAGTATGACGACACCCAGTAAAAGCAGCACTGCATAAGGTATCCCCATATAACTGATCATGATGGAGCAGGCTAGAGCAATCAGAGCCGATACAAGTATCAATTTGATTATTTGAATCTGGATCGGAGGAACATCAAATCCATATTTTTTTCTGGAAGCTCTCTTTTTTGATTCCATCACTATGTACCCGATAATCAATAATAATCCTATAATCACACTTGTGTCATTAAACTTAGCATCGTGAAAGAAAAGCTTTGGGACATACCCCTGCCCTATTGCCTTAAAGGAACTAGGGAATTCACCTATGGTTGCCCCTTTGGTAATGGCGAGAGTGACCCCCTTAAAGGCGGTCATGCTTGCCAGTGTCACAATGAATGCCGGAACTCCCCTGTATGAAATCCAATACCCGTGCCAGCATCCAATAAGCAAGCCGGCAATCAAGGTGATGAGTATTGCAAGCCATGGGTTGACATCCAATTTATCCATGAGGTAGGCCGCAGTAGCACCCAGGGTTGCAGCAACGGAACCCACAGAAAGATCGATATGGGTCGCAACAATGACGAGAACCATGCCACATGCCAAGAATCCTATTGTTACCATTTGTAAAAATAAATTGGAAAGATTTCTTGATGTGATGAATATTCCATCAGTTAGTATGGCGAACATTACCCAAATCAGCAATAGTGCTATGAACATCGTATATTGTCTTACGTTTTGTTTTGCTGAGACTGCAATCCAATCTTTAATTGTTCTTTTTCGGTTATCTGTACCGGTTTCAATGGCTATCGGTTTTGCAATACTGTTCATTTAACATACCCCCCTGTAGCAAAAGCTAATATTTTTTCTTGAGTTGCATCTTTCCATTGAAGCTCCCCATTGACTTTTCCTTCGTGCATAACCAATATCCTGTCACTCATTCCAAGTATCTCCGGCAGCTCGGAAGAAATCATTATAATGCAAACTCCTTCATCGACAAGCCTGTTCATAATATTGTAAATTTCAAACTTGGCCCCAACGTCAATTCCCCTCGTAGGTTCATCAAGAATAAGAACCTTAGGCTGAGTCATCAGCCATTTTGCCAATACTACCTTTTGCTGATTTCCCCCGCTTAAATTGCCAGTCATCTGCTCGATGGAAGGGGTCTTGATGTGAAGGTCCATTACATACTTTTCTATGGCCTTTATTTCTTCATTATCATTAATTACACTCATCTTGGAGATCCTTGATAGACTTGCCATAGAAATATTCTTTTTAATATCTTGGATCAATACCAATCCATTTCCTTTTCGGTCCTCCGAAAGATAACTGATCCCTTCTTTAATAACATCCTTTGGCGTTCTAGCTTTAATCTCCCTGCCGTTTATACACACAGCCCCACTTTGATTGCTCCCATAGCAGCCAAAAATACTCATAAAAAGCTCTGTTCTGCCCGCACCCATGAGCCCGGAAATACCTAATATCTCACCTTTTCTTGCAGTAAAGCTTACATCACGAATCACTTTTCTGTCAGGCAATTCAGGATCATAAACTGTCCAATTCTTTACCTCCAGAACCACTTCTCCAGGAGTGTGCTCCACCCTTGGAAATCGCTGTGTCAGCTCACGGCCTACCATAAGTGATATCAGCTTGTTTTCACAAAGCTCCTGAGTATCATGGGTTGCAACAGTTTTCCCATCCCTCAGAACCGTTATGGCATCTGCAAGCTGAAAGACCTCGCTCAATTTATGGGATATATATATACAGGTAACCCCTTTTTCTCGAAATTCCCTTAGAAGATTAAGAAGATTTGCGGTCTCATTTTCGGTTAGCGCTGAGGTGGGTTCATCCAATATCAAAAGCTCGGTCTTCTTTGCAATTGCTTTTGCGATCTCTACCAGCTGTTGCTGACCTATTCCAAGATTGATAACTTTGGTGTGAGGATCAGCATTCAGCCGTACCTCCTTTAAAACCTTTTCCGCTTCTACAAATGATTTTTCCCAATTAATAATGCCATGGCTGGAGAATTGATTGCCAAGAAAAATATTTTCACATATATTCATGTGCTTAACTAAGGTTAACTCCTGATATATGATAGCAATACCGGCATGCTCGCTGTCTTTTATGCTGATAAAAGTCCGTTCTTTTCCATTTAATGTAATGTCTCCACTATAGGAGCCAAAAGGGTAAACTCCGCTCAAAACCTTCATCAGAGTTGATTTTCCAGCTCCATTTTCACCCACAAGGGCGTGAATTTCACCTTTTTTTACTTTGAAACTCACATTATCCAAGGCCTTAACACCTGGAAATTCCTTTGTTATGTTTCTCATTTCAAGAATATACTCACTCATCTATCTCACCTTTAATAGATTTCGGAGGAACAGTGAAACCCACTATTCCCCCTGAAACTTTGCTGTTTATAAATTAGCACTTATTTATTTTTCCAACTCTTTCTTATCCATGAACCCACTATCTACAAGAACCTTCTGGAGATTATCCTTATCAACAAGCTTCGGTCCCATATAAATTGCCGGGACATCAATTTTACCGTTGTGTTCCTTATTCTCTGTTGCAACGGCTTCGCCCTTTGCAAACTTTACAGCCGCTTCAAGGGCTGCTTTACCAAGATCTCTTATGTCATTGAATACTGTCATTCCCTGGGTGCCTTCAAGAATTCTCTTTGCAGCCGCTACTTCCGCATCCTGTCCTGTAACAGGTATACTTCCAGCCATTCCCTGCTGCGCAAGAGCCTGAATGACTGCCCCAGCAGTACCATCATTAGGAGCAAGAACCCCCTGGATGTCATTTCCGTTGGCAGTCAAAGCATTCTCCATATGCTTCATTGCTTCACTTGGTTGCCAGTCCTTAACATCCTGGTTAGCTACAACCTTGATGTCTCCGCTGTCAACCCTTGGCTGTATCTTATTCATAGCACCCTTTTTATAAAGAACTGCGCAACTGTCGGCGGGGTCACCTGCGAGAACAACGACATTACCTTTTGTAACCTTGCTCATAAGCCATTCGCCTTGCATTTCACCGATTTTCAAGCTATCGAAGGTTACATACAGTTCAAGATCGCAATCGAGTGCGAGCCTGTCATAGGATACGACCTTAATTCCAGCCTCGTGGGCTTTTGTTACAATATTTGCTGCCGCTTTTCCATCATGGGGGGCGAGAATCAGGACGTCGATTCCCTGAGCGATAAGATTTTCACATTGTGATTGCTGTTTCGCTGCATCATTATCAGCAATTTGAATGGCTACTTCAACGCCGAGCTCTTTTGCTACTTTTTCAAAGTTTTCCTTGTCAAGCACCCATCTTTCTTCTCTTTGAGTCGGAAGTGAGATACCGATTTTTAATTTCTTTCCATTCTCATTTTGTGACGCTACTTCCTTTCCACAGCCGGTAAATAATGCAGTCAGCATGACCATGGCAAGCATCAAAGCTAGAATTTTGATTACCTTTTTCATGTTAACATCCCCTTTTTAAATTATTTGATAATTCCTACCCAGTGAATAAATCTCCAAGCCCAGCATGATTTATCCTATGATAGTCATTGAATAATTTAATTATAGGGATCGCATGGATGTTTCTATGAATAAAGGTATGCTGATTAATAGTAAATTCTTATCTGGTTTTTTTGTGAGAGACTTAGTCAAGCTTTCAATAGTAAAAATTTATCTTGACCAGAAAATCATACCTCATTATTGAATTGCAATGCACAAAGCCGTGAAACAGCTTGCTACGTAAGACAAGATTCAACTTTTACCTTTTGGGTTATTCATCCTTAATTTAAGGAATAAATATCAGAAAACTCCACATTTATTTTGTGAATCCGCTCCTCATTGCTGGGTTCCACGCCCTGGAATTGGGCACTTTGATCCATTACGACCACGGGGAGCTCGAAAGTAAATTCACTGCCTTTATTGACAGTACTGTTGGCATAAATCCTCCCTTTATGAAGCTCAACCAGGGACTTAACCAATGAGAGCCCAATACCGCTTCCCTCACATCTTCTGTTGAGAGGCCGATCACCCTGAACAAATCGCTCAAAGATCATATCCAGCTTATCCTCCGCTATTCCCACGCCGGTATCCATGATAGATATTCTGATTGTATCACCCAAATCTTGAATGGTTACCTTGATAGTGCCGCCTTTATCGGTATACTTAACAGCATTGGAAAGAAGATTAAGCATAATCCGTTCAATCATATCGGTATCACATGCAAGAATTTTCTCCTCCACATCGGTATCAAAAATCAGATTGATTCCCTTGCCCTCTATATATTGGGCTACGGACTGGGTGATATTCTCAACCATATTGATAATATCGCAGTTGGAGGGATAAATCTTTAAATATCCCGAATCGAGCTTTGTAATATCAATGAGGTTGTTAACCAGCCTAAGAAGTCTGAAAGCATTTTGTTTTACGGATCTTAAGTGTCTTAAATGCCTCTCGTTTTCAGGAGAAAGCTTATGCTCAGCCATGCCATATTGAATGAGCTGAAGTGCTGAAAGAATGATATTCAGCGGAGTTCTGAATTCATGAGAGATGTTGGCAAAAAACTCCATCTTAATGGATTCCATCTGATAGGCCCGCTCCAGATCACGGTTCTTATCTTCAATTTCCTTATTCCGCGTGATATCCCGGCCAGACATAACAATTAGCTTGTCTTTATCTTCCATGACCACCTGGGCATTCCATGCGAACCACCGGTAGGTGCCATCTTTTTGTGCGAGCCGATTCTCGTATCCGATAATGATGCCTTCAGAAGTAAGCAGGTCTATGGAATCCAGAGCTTTGTCTCTGTCATCGGGATGAACCAGTGTTAAAATACTTCTATTAATAAGCTCACTTTCATTCCATCCCAGGCATTTTTCCCATTGAGGGCTGATTCTGACAAACTTCATATCATAATCCATTATGGCTAACAGATCGATGGATGTTTTAAAAATCAGCTCGTTTTCCTTTTCAGCATTTCTTCGCATCTCCAATTCCTGCTTAAGCTCATAAAAAAGTCTCATATTATAGATTAGAACGGCCAATTGATTGCAAATGGTGATAATGAATTCCTTATCTAAATGACTAAATTTCTGCCCCGTCATAAGGCCAACCATTAGAACTCCCAGGGTTTTATCTGCATAAACAATAGGGAAGCGCCCAATTATGCTTACATCATCCCGCATGAGCTGCTCTTTGATTATTTCGTCTTCAAGGGTTGAAACAGGCAAAATAGTATGCTCCCGATATAAGCCAGCTTCGGACGGCAGAACCATAGCAATTTTTATGAGCTCCTGGCTCATACCCCGATGGGAATATAGTCTTAATTGATTATTTTCCTCATCGTTCAAATAGAGGCAAAGACTGCGCACTCCTATATGATCAACTATGATCTGCTGAGCTTTCTTAAGAAGCTCAAGGAGTTCGACATGCTCAGCTGCCCGCTTAAAAAGATCGTATAAGATCGATATTTCTCGATGATTGCGGAAGAGTTCTTCCTCCATGAGCTTGCGCTCAGTTATATCAATAACTGTTGCAGCCTTTTTGACAATTCCCCCCACACTCTCTCGGATTGAGAAAGTCTTAAGCCAAAGCCATTTCAGGGTTCCATCGGGCCGATTAACTCTGAATTCAATATTATAATGTGTCTCCAGGTATTTCCCATCGTTCCTGAGCACATTGCATAGGCGGCCATAATCCTTTGAATCAACAACTTCAAGCAATACATTTATGTCTTGATAGAACCTTTCACATGAGATGCCGAATAATGTCTCAAAGACCGGATTAACAAAAATAATCTTGTCGCCCCTTCTGACCCAGAAGACCTGATCTGCATTCTCCGAGATTTGTATCATTTTCCCTGCATGATCATTAATCCAATTGCTTGGCTTGGAAAGAAACTCATAGTAGCATGCAACAAACCCGGGCATGGGAGAGAATGTGAATATTTTGACATCTCTTTTGTAAATGTTGGAGAAATACTCGTTTTCCGATGCCTGGTCTGTATTGGCAACCATATAGAAAAATGGGTAAACAGGGTCGCAGTACTTTGGTGAAAGATCTTTTACACGAATTCCTATAAGTTCATCAGATGGGACAAGGCTGAAATTATCCATGCCTTTATTGGCGGAAACAATTTTGAAATCACAGGGTTTTCCCGCACCATCATAAAGAATCTCACTCAGCATAAAACCCTTTGCCATTTGAGCCAACATATCCGAACAGTCAATTCTATCTCTTTGAGACACCGATACTTTAACCTCCAGGCGCTTTTTATGGTAAAATTTCGCGACAAATTCAAAAATTCCTTCAAAATATGATTTTGGGCAATATTAATCTTTTATTTCAAAAGTTGCAAAAAAAATGCTGAGAATCTCAGCATTTTCATTTTTCTCTGTTTAATCTATTCTTTACCCTGGTGATCTTCCTTTCGGATTTGAGCCCTCTTTATTTTACCACTGATGGTTTTGGGCAGTTCCTCTACAAATTCTAAAATACGGGGATACTTATAGGGAGCCGTAACATTTTTAACATAGGTCTGAATCTCTATTTTAAGTGCTTCCGAGGGAATATAGCCCTTGCCCAAAACTACGGTTGCCTTAACAACAGTTCCGCGAATAGGGTCAGGTGCTCCTGTTACGGCACATTCCACCACTGCCGGATGTTCAATCAGAGCGCTTTCCACTTCAAAGGGACTGATACGGTAACCCGAGGCCTTTATAACATCATCATTTCTCCCGACAAACCAGTAAAGGCCATGCTCATCCCTATAAACCACGTCTCCGGTATGATAGGTATTGTCATGCCAAACCTTTTGAGTGGCTGTTGTATCCTGATAATAACCGGAAAAAAGTCCTGCAGGCTTATGAGTATCCACATTCCGAACAACCAACTCGCCTTCCACACCTGCTGGGACGGATTTCCCCTCCTCATCCACTACATCAACGTGGAAAGCAGGATTAGGCTTTCCCATGGCACCGGGGTCAATATCCAGCCATTCAAAATTGGCTACCATAACGGCAGTTTCTGATTGTCCAAAACCATTTAAAATTTTTAATCCGGTCTCCTTCTGAAAGGTATAAAACACTTGCGGATTTAAGGGCTCACCGGCTGTAGAGCAATGCACCAGTGAAGAAAGATCATATTGAGTAAGATCCTGCTGAATCAGGAATCTATAAATGGTAGGAGGTGCGCAAAACGTAGCCAGACGGTATTTCTGCATCAATTCCAGAAGGCGCTTAGGCTCGAACTTGTCCATATCATACACAAATTGCACCGCACCGCAGATCCACTGACCATAGAGCTTACCCCAACCGAACTTAGCCCAGCCCGAATCGGCTACTGTAAGATGCAGCCCGTTTTCCACAACTCTTTGCCAATACTTGGCTGTTACAATATGCCCCAGAGGATATGTAAAGTCCTGAGCGGCCATCTTAGGCATACTGGTGGTCCCGGAGGTAAAGTAAATGAGCATGAGATCCTTGTTTTGCGGTGCATCCTGACCTTCAGGCCTGTCCCATTTCTCTGAGGTATTTGGGATGTCTTCATCAAAGCAAAGCCAGCCATCATGTTTTCCGCCAACCAATATGGTTTTCTCCAGAGCAGGGCACTCCTTCCTGGATTGATCAACATAATCGACAATATCAGGAGAATTATAGGCCACAACCATTTTTACGCCTGCTGCGTTGTTGCGATAGACAATATCCTTTTCCTTGAGCTGGCTAGTTGAAGGAATATAGGTTGCGCCGATTTTGCACAGGGCAAAGGCAAAGAAATAAAACTCATACCGCCTTCTTAGGATGAGCATCACCTTATCGCCCCTTCTAATACCGGAGGCTTTTAAGTAGTTTGCCGTCTTGTCCGACCAAAACTTTAAATCCTGAAAGGTAAAGCGCCTCTCTTCACCGGTGTCGTCGCACCAGACCAGTGCCAATCGCTGGGGCTCAAGCCTGGCATATTCATCAATAATATCATAAGCAAAATTAAAAGAGTCCGGCACCTTGATCTTAAGATTCTGAGCAAAGTCCTCATAGCTTGTAAAGGTTTCCTTCTCCAAATAGCGATGAGCAAGATTCATTTTATAGCCTCCTACAGTAGAATGACGGTCAGGAACCTGGCTTCCCGGCCATTCATAGCCAGCATTTTATGGGGTAGCAGGGAATTAAAGTAGAGGGAATCTCCAGGATTCAGTACATATTCGTCCTTGCCTATTACAACCATCATTTGGCCTTCCAGACAATAATTGAATTCCTGCCCCCTGTGGGTAACCAGCTCAGGTGATTTATTCGGGTCCAGGGTAACCAAAAGAGGTTCTATTTTTCTTTTGGCATATTTGTAGGCCAGGCTCTGGAATTCATATTGGTCATAGCGTTCAATCCTAAGGCCCTCTCCTTTTTTTACCAGACAAACGTCATGAAGCTTGGGAGATACACCGGTCAAGATTTCAGTCATATCAACCCTGTAATAATCGGACAGCTCGTTTATGAGGCTTACAGGAATATCATCCTCTCCGCTTTCATATTGCTCATAAGCCTCAACGCTGACATTAACGACCCTGGCCACTTCCTCGGAGGATAACCCTGATAAAAGCCTTAGGCCCTTTATTCTGGCTGCAATATCCCGTATTTTTTCATTCATTCTTCATAACCCCTTTCACAGAAAGAATCTTAAGGGAATCAGTCAATAGCTATTTTATGAATTATACCATAGCCCCCCTACCTATTCACAATATGATTTTAATACTTCAAGATCAAGAATCTTAACAGTTGAGAGATGATAATCAATGATGCCCTCATCCTTCATCCTTGACAGCTCCCGGGACATGGATGGTCTTGAAACATTCAGGAAATCGGCCAGTTGTCCCCGCTTCATAGGAAGCACGAGAGTGACCGTTCCTTTTTTTAGATAGTGCTCATAGATAAAAGTACAGAGCTTCGCTCTCATGGTCTTAATCGATATATACTCCATCTTTTTACTCAGCAGGAGTGCTCTTTCAGACACAACACGCAGCATGTTGGTGGTCATGATGTTATGCCAGCTGCAGATGTTTTCACATTGCCCCACAATCCTGTTTTGCGGCATAAAACACACCGTTAAAGGGGTATTGGCTTGCACCAGGGCAGGCCATTCCTTTTGCCTTGCGAAAGCTGCTATCTCGCCAAACATTTCTCCAACACTTAAATTTTTTATTAGTATCCTGTTTCCGGATAAGCTTTCCTTAAACACAGAAGCTTCTCCATCCAGCACAATACCCAAACTATCAAGGCTATCACCATTTCTTACAACAAAATCATTGCGCTCATAGCTTTGGATACGGGGCTTCAGGCAATTCATCAGTGCCTTAAGCTCCTCTTTTCCGATACCTTCAAAAAGCTCACATTTTTTAAGAGCTGAAAGATTGTAGTCAGTCATATTTACTCCTTTTTACGCGTCATGCAAGTTATTAATACGAAGTATCAATAACTTGGGAACCTGTTCGAAATCTTTGATTTCGGTAACGGGTAAGGTTATTATATCATGAAATGATTCAATTCCTTCGATTAACCATCCGTCATCTTCGATTTCAGGAACGCATCACAAGCCTCGATCTGGTATAAAGTATAAAGTATTAGGAAATGACTTTTATATCTGACTAAAATATGCTAATCTATCAACAAGAACATAATAGGGGGATTTTTCCAATGATATTTAGCCAAATGCCCTATGAACGTATTGAGCTTGAGGGCTTTTCAAAAGAATGGAATGCCTTGACACAAGCCTTTGAGACAGCAAAATCAGCTCAGCAGCAGCTTGATATTCACATGCAGCTTACAGAACTTAATAAACGCCTTTCAACCATGCGTACCCTCGCCTACATTCGCCACACTCTGAATACCGAAGACAAAATGTATTCCGATGAACAAAATTACTATGATGAAAATGTACCCCGTTTTGTACAGCTTCACATGGACTATAGTAAAAAGCTTGTGGCCTCACCCTTTCGTGCAGAAATAGAGAAGGTTTTAAGTCCCCTTGTTCTCGAGAAAATTGAACTACAGTTGAAGGGCTTCGATGAGCGTATGATTCCTTATATGCAGGAGGAGGGTAAGCTTTCTACCGCTTATGCCAAGCTTCTGGCATCGGCGGAATTTGAGTTTGACGGAAAGACCTTAAATCTTCCCATGCTTACCTTCTATCTGGAACACCCTGATCGAGAGATTCGGCGGGCTGCTTATAAAAAACGAACTGAATTTTTCATGGCCCATGCCAATGAGCTGGATGAACTCTATGACAAGCTGGTTAAGGTCAGAACATCCATGGCTAAAGAACTTAATATGGAAAATTATGTCCCGCTGGGATATATTCAAATGGAACGCAATGATTATGACAAAGAGAAAGTGGCTAATTTCAGAAATCAGGTTAAGGAATATTTGGTACCCCTTGCTTCCAAGCTTCATGATAAAAAGCGTCAATTATTAGGATTGGAGCGCTTGAGCTTTATTGATGAACCCATGTATTTCATAGAAGGGAATCCTTCTCCCATCGGTTCACCGGAACAAATTTTTAAAAATGGAAAAACCATGTATTCCGAGCTTTCTCCTGAAACCAACGAATTCTTCCAGTTCATGCTGGATGGTGAGCTCTTTGATGTCCTCAGCAAAAAGGGTAAAACAGGCGGCGGATATTGTGATTTTCTACCCCTTTACAAAACCCCCTTTGTTTTTGCTAATTTTAATGGGACCAGTGGAGACATCGATGTCCTGACCCATGAGTGCGGACACGCCTTTGAGGCCTATCTTACACGAAATATGGAGATATTTGAGCAGAGCATCATTGGTATGGAAACAGCAGAGATTCATTCCATGTCCATGGAGTTTTTCACCGCTCCCTGGATGCATCTGTTTTTTGGTGAAAAAACTCCCCAATACCTCTACATGCATCTTTTGTCAACCCTTCTTTTCATCCCCTATGGCTGTATGGTTGATGAATTTCAACACATCGTCTATGAGAAGCCTGAGCTCACACCAGATGAGAGGAAAAAGGTATGGCGGGAGCTTGAGGGGCAATATAAGCCCCATCTCAATTACGAGGAGGACCCTTTCTTCGGTAAGGGTGGTACCTGGCAGCGGCAATCCCATATTTATGAACGGCCTTTTTATTATATCGACTATTGCCTGGCCCAAACCTGTGCCCTTCAATACAAGATTATGATGGAGAAAGACTTTAAGTCAGCTTGGGAGAGCTATCTGGCCTTAAGTCGCCGGGGAGGCACTCTCAAATTCACCGATCTTGTAAAAGAAGCAGGACTGGAATCACCCTTTGAAGACGGCTGTATAAAACATATGGTCAAGGCAGTGGAGGATCTGATTGAAGCCTATGAAAAAAATCTGCCTGCGGTAAAGCAATGAAAGCAAATACCTAAAGGTAACAGGTGAGGTTCTTATTACGCAGTAACAAGGTTCCCGGCTACCCGTTCGAAATCTCCGATTTCGGTAACGGGTGGGGTTCTTATTTTCATTTTTGGAGGATATCCTTATGGTAGGGTGAAATTGAGGAGACTCCCGATTTGAAAGAAAAAAAGATCACCACGCTTCAAGTGGCAGGAACTTATATAGGAACCATTGTCGGCGCCGGTTTTGCTTCCGGTCAGGAGATGCTTCAGTTTTTTGTAAGCTTCGGAAAAATGGGATTATGGGGTCTTTTAGTTGTGACCCTGCTTTTCATTTATTTTGGTTATGTCATCATGGAGTTGGGCTGGAAGCTCAAGGCTTCCTCCCATCTTCCAGTTGTTAAAGAAGTGGGCGGGCGATTTTTAGGTCCTTTTTCCGACGCTATTATTACTTTCTTCCTTTTCGGTGCACTGACAGCCATGATCGCAGGCTCAGGCGCTCTTTTCTACCAGGAATTCAATATACATCCCATTATAGGGAGTGTGTTCATGGCCTTCATTACGGTCATCACAGTCATAGGAGGCCTTCAAAGCATCATAAATTCCATCAGTTTTGTAGTTCCCTTCCTTATTCTTTCAGCTGTCGGTGTCAGTGTGGCATCAGTCTTGATGGCACCAAATGATGCTGAGATAGCGGTATCGCTGCCAAGGTCCTTATTCTTGAGAAACTGGCTTTGGTCAGCTATTGTTTATACCTCCTATAATACGGTTACCTCCATATCCATTTTGGGTCCGTTGGGTGATAAGGCAAAAGATCGAAGCGTCATTAGAAAAGGTGCCATACTTGGTGGCTTGGGTCTTGGTATCGGAGCTGTGGCCATATTCATCGCCCTCTATATCAACAGCGATGCAGTCAAAAATTATGAGGTCCCAATGATTTTAGTGGCGCGTCGCATCTCTCCTCTGGTACAAGTCATTTATGCTATTGTTCTAATAGCAGAGATATACACGACAGCAGTAGGAGATCTCTATGGTTTTGCGGCCCGTTTGTGCAATATGAACACTAAACGTGCGGCTTTGGTGATTATTGGCAGCGCTGCCATAGCCTTTTTATGCAGTATGGCCGGTTTTTCAAATCTTGTCAAATATCTTTACCCGGCAGTAGGGTATTGTGGTGTGATCACCCTTATTTGCATTATTTACAACCGGTATAAAACTTGATTCCTCATCTCTGACCTAACATCATGTTTTAGGGACAGTCAAAATGATGCATTGGGATCCTCTGATGTTGATTCTGGCATCAGCTGTGCCTTGGTCAGACCATATCGGCTAAGCTGATCGGCTATGAAAACTCGTGATTCCCTTACGATGACAATCTTTAAAAGATATTGACTGCTGTCGGGCAGTTCCTTCATATCCACAAAGGAGACTGTATGAGGGAATACGGTAAAGGTTCCACGCTGCAGGACTATACCCGAGTTATTCACAGGCCCGTATACAGCCGCCGGTTTCTTGTTCCAAAAGGGATTTTTGCCGGGTCCGAATAGCTCATAAACCTTTTTCTCTTGAACATTGGGTACATACCCTTCGGGAAGATAGTCATGGAAAATAAAGGCTGTGTTAAGTTTCACAGGATTTATACACCATACACATGCATCCCATTCTTTTTCATCAGTCGATGCTTCTGAATCGATGGCAAAGATTAAGGCCACAAGCGGATCCTCAGTCCAATTCATCAGCCTGGTCGGCACACCGTGGTGCTGCATGAGAAAGAGCCAATCCCAGTATGTGCTCAAGCCTTCGCTTTTTTCTTTTGCTTTAAATTTAGAGAGATAATGGGATTCCAACTCTACGCTCCGGTTTTCTCGACCGATTGCAGGAATCAATGAATAGTCAGAAGTCCTTAACCCCCTAAACCAAAGTTTTGGACTATACCTTATACAGCCGCACTTTTTTATACCCCAAAGGTTTTTATATGCGTCATCAACAGCCCTCAGATACTGCTCCACTGTTTCTATCCTATACTCGGCAGCATCACGCACAGGGTAGAAGTCATTAAAGCTTAAAAAATCCCAAAGCATATTAAGCCTTCTTGCAAAAGCTTCTGTTCTATCATATTAAAGGGACGCTTGGCTGTGTCACAAAAATACTAAATCACCCATTGACATTTTGAAGGTTGCATCATATGATATAAAAAACGAAATTTATAAATGCAATGACGGGGTAAAAGTAAGAAGCCCTTGGCCTACAGGGAGAAGCCATCATAGACTGAGAGTGGCTTTATGACGCAAGACTTTCCGAAGTTCTCCCCCGAGCACACAAGCTCAACGCTTTTTCGCAAGTAGGCAAGTGCGCAAGCCCGGCGTTATCAGGGCGGGATATCGGAGAAATCCCGTATCTTACATGAGTGCATCGATTAATCGATGAATTTGGGTGGTACCGCGAAGTTTAAGCCTTCGTCCCTTTTTTGGGGGGACGAAGGCTTTTTTGACGTTAAAAGACACACATCGTATTAAATAATGGAGGCTATTGTTATGATTATTGTATTAAAACAAGGTATTGAGCAAGAAAAGGTAAGCGCTTTGAAAAAATGGCTGGCTGAAAAGAATCTTGACGTATGCCCTATTTATGGGACTGAAAAGACTGTCTTAGGTCTGGTTGGAGACACTTCTCATCTATCTATTGATGAAGTGGGCATGCATGAAGCAGTGGAAAAGGTTCTAAAGGTCCAAGAGCCGTTTAAAAAAGCAAATCGTAAATTTCATCCTGAAAATACTGTCATCAGGGTCGGCAATGTGGATGTGGGCGGCAAGGAGCTGGTGGTTATTGCGGGCCCATGTTCGGTTGAATCTGAGGATCAGATCATACAAATAGCCCATCAGGTTAAAAACTCAGGGGCCAACATGCTGCGAGGCGGGGCCTTCAAACCCCGTACTTCCCCCTATGCTTTCCAGGGTCTCAGAGCAGAAGGCCTCATGCTCTTGAAAAGAGCCGGTGAGGCAACTGGACTGCCCATTGTATCAGAAATTACCAATCCCAACTATATCGAAATTTTTGAACAATATGTTGATCTCATTCAAGTGGGAGCACGCAACATGCAGAACTTTGAGCTCTTAAAGGAGCTTGGCCGAACCCAAAAGCCCATTCTTCTGAAAAGAGGCTTCGCCAACACTCTGGAAGAACTGCTTATGGCTTGTGAATACATTATGAGTGAGGGTAATCAAAATGTTATCCTGTGCGAGAGAGGTATCCGGACCCATGAAACCTACACCCGTAATACCCTCGATCTGAGCGCCGTTCCAGCCTTGAAGCGAATCAGCCATCTACCGGTTCTTGTCGATCCCAGCCATGGTACAGGAATGTCCTGGATGGTGGAGCCCCTTTCCAAAGCAGCCATTGCCGTAGGAGCCGACGGGCTGATTATAGAGGTTCATAATAACCCTCTAAAGGCTCTTTCTGATGGACCGCAATCCATAACACCGTCAGAGTTTTCTTATATTATGCCTAAGCTCAGGGAATACGCAAAGCTTGGAGGTCGGCATATCACCATCCCCCACACCGT
This sequence comes from Bacillota bacterium, assembly GCA_023443745.1. Lineage (GTDB taxonomy): Bacteria > Bacillota > Clostridia > DSM-8532 > DSM-8532 > DTU059. The sequence goes on along the minus strand of JAEZTB010000049.1, from coordinate 15,143 downwards.
TGCGTATGCTGGAACCCCCGGTTCCTTTGCCAATGAGGCCGCTGAAATAGCATATCCAAACTCAGCGCTTACAGGGCTGGAACGTTTTGAGGATGTATTTGAGGCTGTCTTGAACGGAAAAATCGAGATTGGTGTGGTACCAATTGAAAATACTTTGGCAGGAATGGTTGATGAGGTCGTAGACCGCTTGAAGAGCAATGAATTTGACATCATCGACCGTATTAAAATCCGTATCAACCAGCGGCTCGTGGCCCCTGAGGGCACGGAGCTATCTAGTATCCGAAAGATTTATTCGCACCATAAAGCACTGGAGCAATGTAAGGGATTTCTGGCGACCATGCCTGAATGCCAGATTATCCCCTATTCCACCACATCTGCAGCCGCCGCGGCTGTAGCAGCTCTTAATGACAAATGCTCAGCTGCCATTGCCAGCGAGACCGCAGCCAGGCTAAACCGACTCTCCATTATCAAGGACGATATTCAAGATGATCCGGATAATATGACGGAATTTGTTGTGATTAAGGCAAGGGACTAAGGATTTTCTATACCATACTTAACAGAGCGAAGAATCCTGAGGACTCTTCGCTCTGTTAACATAACGGGGTTTTGAATTTTTCTAATCCCTGATAAAAGTATTATTGTCCAAATCTTTGAAGGCCTGATCCAATTCTTGCTTAGTGTTCATGACGATGGGGCCGCCCCAGGCAATGGGTTCCTCGAGAGGTTTTCCTGAAAAAAGTAAAAACCTGATACCCTTTTCAGAAGCTTTTACCCAGAAGGTTGTACCCTTACTAAACAAAACAGCATTTTTTTCTGAAACCAGAGATTCACTTTCAGCATCAAAGCTGCCTTCTCCTTGGAGAATATAAATAAATAAGGTTGAGTCCCTATCTGATTCAAAGGACCATTCACCTTCTGCTTTAACCTCAACATCAAAATATTGAGGCTTTACATAATCTCCTTGAAAGGCGCCATCCACTCCTTTATATCTCCCGGCAATAATACGGGTTTTATTCTCCCCTTCAACTACAACAGGAATATCTTCTTTGCGTAAATCCCTGTATTGGGGAGCGACCATTTTGTCTTTTGCCGGAAGATTCAGCCAGAGCTGAGCACCCAGCATTCTCTCACTGGGTTGAGGCATTTCCTGATGAATGATTCCGGAACCGGCTGTCATCCACTGGCAGTCTCCATCCAAAATGCTGCCTTTGTTGCCAAGACTGTCCCCATGCTCAATATCTCCTTGGACGAGATAAGTTATAGTTTCAATACCACGGTGAGGGTGCCAGGGAAAGCCCTTGACGTAATCTTCCGGATTAACCGAATCAAAGGCATCGAGCATTAAAAAGGGATCAAAGTCCTTTGTATCGTGATACCCAATAACTCTTACCAATTTAACCCCTGCACCGTCTGATGCACGGTTTCCGGTTATTATTTTGCGAATCGTACGTAAATCCTTCATAAAAAACCTCCTGGAATTTATTACTGAAATAAGTAGCATGTCATTGACATGGAGCCCATCATGCATGAATCATTGAATACCGAGAGCTGGTCCTGGTCGGTAGAGGCCCCTAACACATAGAGCAAAGGGTAGAAATGGTCCGGTGTCCAGAAGGCTTTTTCAGAGGATGGGCCTGCCTTTCTGTAATCAATGACATCGGAAAATTCTCTTTGTTTTATTTTTTCCTTAATGTATCCATCAAATTCATCCGCCCAATTAAATCCGCCACTCATAAAAAAGTCTATCTTTGAAAGATTATGGACGACATTTCCACTTCCAAGAATTAATACTCCTTTTTCACGCAGGCCCTTGATATCTTGCCCTATTTCAAAATGAGCGCGGCCATCGGCAGTTTTATCCACACTCATCTGATAAACCGGAATATCTGCATCAGGATACATGACATGGAGGACGGACCATGTCCCATGGTCAAATCCCCAAGTATTATCGTAGATTACATTTTTACGAATTAAGTCCTTTGTGGCATAGGCCTGCTCCGGTGCTCCTGGAGCCTTGTAATCTATTTCATAGAGTTCCTGTGGAAAGCCATACATATCATAAATCATCTCAGGTTGTGGCTCATCCATGATTCTGGTCCCATTGGTATACCAGTGAGCAGAAATGGCCAGGATTGCTTCCGGCTTAGGAATTCGTTTTGCAATCTCTTTCCAGTTTCGTGTATATTGATTCTCTTCAATGGCATTCATAGGCGAACCGTGGCCTATAAACAATGCCGGCATTTTATTCACTTTCGTCACCTCTTGTTTCTATCTTTTGGTATATATATTCTTACCCTTTTTTACGCTATTCTAATAAAGAACCCCTAATTGAACTTTTTAGGAAGTACTCTCGTCATATAATAAAGAACATATTTTAAGGAGGAAAGTACGGTGAAAAGAAAACTATTTGCTCTGCTCCAGGCAGTGATTCTAGCCACATTACTTTTAGCCTGCAGTAATAACAGGGTATCAAAGGACTATGATATCTCAAAAATAAGCGACAGTGTGATAAAGGCCAATAGTGAATTCGCTTTTAATATTTTTAAAAAGCTTAATGACGAGGATGTGTCAGAAAACATTTTCATTTCTCCCATCAGCATCTCGACCGCGCTCACCATGACCTACAATGGTGCAGAGACAGGTACCAAGCTTTCAATGGAAAATACTCTTGGCTTTACGAAACTTGACAGGGGACTTATCAATGAGAGCTACAAAAACCTGATTGGCCATCTGGAGAACCTGGATAAAAAAATTAACCTGAATATAGGAAATTCCATATGGATCAGAGAGGATCAAAACATTAATGAAGAATTTAAGGCCAATAATAAGACCTATTTTAACGCAGAGGTCTCTGCCCTTGATTTTTCAGATCCCTCATCAGCAGGCACGATCAATGATTGGATAAAAGATACTACCAAAGGAAAGATAGAAAAAATGGTAGATTCCCCTATTGATCCTGATGTTATCATGTACCTTATAAATGCTATTTACTTTAAAGGCCAATGGCGGGAGCAGTTTGACCCTAAACAAACCTCCGATGCTGTTTTTTACACCTATGACAGCTCTTTACAGAATGTAAAGATGATGAATCGGCAAGATACAGTTGAATATGGAAAGGGAGACGGCTATAAAGCAGTACGACTTCCCTACGGCAGTAATAAAACCTCAATGACCATCATTCTGCCTGATGAAGGAATAGACATCAACAACTATATTAAGGATTTGGACATGGAAAAATGGGTAAGTATCCGGGATTCTATAAAAGAAGTTGATGATGTACAGCTCAGTATTCCAAAATTCAAACTGGAATACGGCATAAAGAATTTAAACAACAGCCTTAAAGCACTGGGCATGGAAGAGGCCTTCAGTGAAAAGGCTGATTTCTCGGGCATCAGGCCAGAACTTTTTATCAGCAGAGTGCTTCATAAAGCTGTTATTGAGGTCAATGAAGAAGGCAGTGAAGCAGCCGGTGCTACTGTTGTTGAGATAAGGGAAACAGCAGCTCCCACGGAACGCATCACATTTATTGCGGATAGACCCTTCGTCTTTTTCATAACTGACGATACAACAAATACGCTGTTGTTTATGGGCAAGGTATCAAGTATATAATGGTATAATTTTCACTTTTTAGTGCCATAATACTTACAAAAGAAGTGAAAGGAGTGAACCTATGTCAAAGAATCAGACACCTAATAACCCCACTAACAATAGTAATGCACAGCAATCAAAAAACGGGGAAAATGAGAAGCGCCTTAATCAAGTACCCAACAGCAAAAACCCTAAGGTTCCTGGTAATGAAGCCCCATATCGTTAATGCCTCTTTTAAGTAAAATTAGACGAGCATGAACTATTTTGCTAAGCTAAAAGAATAATAAACGGGTGAAAAGAAATGGGAAAGAATAAGACTAATGCACCGAAGTCCTCCAAAAAACAGTCTCAGAATATTAGCGAACAAAAGAATGTATCCAGGGGTGCAGCTGATAATCAGGTTCAGGGACCCAAGAAATAGCCCTGGGAATTTCCTTATTCAAAAAGAGGTTGCCTTATAATTGGCAGCCTCTGGTCTCTGTCACTATGGTACCTTTGACCACCATTGATAGCACTCTTTTAAGCCACAGAAGATCATACTACATGTCTCGACCCGTAAGATTTAAAGAGGGCGTCTTAAAAAGACGCCCTTAATTAATTGGTCGAGGCCTGAGGTGCATTCCTTATGGAACGCACCTCAATCTATGGAAAGATGACTACATGTGATTTGACCCATAGTCATCAGGATGGTCATATCGGTCCCGATTGGCGGGTTTTTTAAGAATTGTGGCAAGCCCTGCCAGAACAAGCACACCGCCTGCTATATACTTAAGGGACTCCGCAAAACGGCTGAGGCCGAATATTGAGAAGAACGTCACCGATATAGCTGTCAGAATGAAAATAGGAATAAGAAGAGCCGGTTCGTGCTTGCCTCCCAGATATAGCAGGAATAACCCTATGGCCGGAGCCATTATAAAACCGGGCCATACAATATCCCAAATATTAAACCATGAACCCAGCAGGCAAGTTCCTGCAACGGTCATTAAAACACCTATGGGGACCAGCAAACCAGGACTTCTTTCCCCAAATAAATACAGAAGAAAGAGCCCCACGGCAGGTGCCGCTATGAAACCGGGCCATACTAATTCGTAGGAAAATGTCTCGCCCAGGAGAAAGGTTGCTCCCAGGGTCAGGAAAATTCCTGCCGGAACCAGAAAACCCGTGCCATATGGTCTTTTTGTAAAATAGCTCAAGAAAAAGATAAAGGAAATAGCTATAAAAATCATTGGCCAGGTTAATCTAAAGATCCAGGACATATCAAGGAATCCAAATTCGCCGAATATCATTAAAATACCGAATATTACGAGAATAGCACCAAGCACATATTTTTTGCTATTTTTCATATATACCGCCTCCGTTTTAACTCTCTACTTGGAATTATATCGGATCAATATGATAAAACCATGGGACTGGAATTAGAATTTGATTAAAAAGGTTTATGAAATAGATCTTTCTACACAATCAGCATGGCATCGCCAAAACTGAAGAAACGGTATTCATGATTGATAGCCTCTTGATAAGCATCCATGACTCTTTCTTTACCTGCAAAAGCACTCACAAGCATGATCAACGTCGATTCGGGTAGATGAAAATTAGTGATGAGAGCATCCACTATTTTAAAGGTATAACCGGGATAAATAAAGATATCAGTCTCCCCCTCACCGGGCAAAACCTCTCCCTGAACCGACGAAGTCTCCAAAACACGGACACTGGTTGTTCCTACTGCGACCACACGTTTTCCTCTTTTTTTAGCCTCGTTGATGGCGTCGCAGGCTTCCGGGCTGATGCTGTATCTCTCTTTGTGCATATGATGCTCCAGGATATTGTCGGTCTTAACAGGGCGGAAGGTGCCAAGGCCCACATGCAAGGTAACCTCTGCCACGTTAATCCCTTTTTCCCGGAGTACTGTAAACAGCTCTGGTGTAAAGTGAAGACCGGCTGTAGGCGCCGCAGCCGAACCATTTATTTTAGAATAGACGGTCTGATAACGCTCCTTATCTTGAAGGGTTGCATGAATATAGGGTGGCAGAGGCATAATTCCCACCTTATCGAGAACCTCCTCAAACACACCCTCATAAAAAAACTTAACAATACGGTTGCCTTCATCGGCCAGCTCCAGGATTTCTGCCCGTAATAGACCATTCCCAAAAACAAAACGACTTCCTGGCTTTGCCTTTCTTCCGGGTTTTAAGATAACCTCCCAGATGTCGCTTTCGATTCTTTTTAAAAGAACGAATTCGATCTTTCCACCGCTTCCCTCTTTTTCCCCTAAAAGTCGGGCGGGAAGCACCCGGGTATTGTTAATAACCAGGCAATCCCCTGATTCAAGATACCCGGGTAAATCCTTAAATAGCCTGTGTTCAAGGGTGTCTTTTCCTCTGTTGAGCACTAGAAGCCTTGACATATCTCTTTTTTCAAGAGGGTTCTGGGCAATCAGATGTTCAGGTAGGTCATACCAGAAATCCTTTAAATTCATAGTAACCTCATTAAGAGTGCATTGCTTCTTTCGATAAACTTAACCATGGTTTCCGGCTCCAGCTGTCTGTGATTCAAAAGGGCAAGGTCATAGACATGGCTGGCAGCAAAGAGTGCATCCTCTTTTCTATTATCTTCACCATAGAGTGTTGCTATCCGCTGAATCATGGTATTATTGCTGTTTACGAGCAAGGTTTCCTCATTGGGGAATAAATCCGCCGAATTGAAGCTTCCTCCGAAAGAGCGGCTCATTTCCTTAAATCGGCGTGCTTCTTCAGAAAGAAGAATCACGGCAGGGGTTGCTTCATTTTTAAGTCCTTCCGCCTTAAGTTTAAGCTCTTCGTTGCCTGTGGCTTCCTTGAATATTTTTTCAAGCTTTTCCAGGAGTTCCTTGTTTTCTTCCCCTTCACCTGATTTCATGTTGCCGGTTATTTCCGCATCAACACGCATGAATTTCACATCCTTGTTCTCAGCCTCCATAAAGCTGATGAAATGTGAATCAATCATGGTATTCAAAATAACTGCGTCAAGATTATTCTCTTTGAACATACGGATATACTGGGCCTGTTGCTTCTCATCATTGACATAATAAGCCTTTTTGTCGGTATCCGGATTCTGTCCAAGATACTCATCCATAGTCAGGAATTTACCGTTAATGGTCTTGTAAATCAGAATATCCTTAACCTTCTCAAAAAACTTGTGCTCTCTCATACAGCCGTATTTAACAAAGGGATTGATATCCTCCCAGTATTTTTCATAGCTCTCACGATCCTTCTTAAACAGAAGCTGGAGCTTGTCCGCCACCTTTTTGGTAATATGAGCGGATATTTTGTCCACATAGCCTTCGTTCTGCAAAAAGCTTCTTGAAACATTCAGAGGAAGATCGGGGCAATCGAGGCAGCCCTTTAAGAGCAGCAGAAATTCAGGGATAACCTCCTTAATGTTGTCAGCAACAAAGACCTGATTATAGAAAAGCTTTATTTTCCCTTCCATGGTCTCAAATTCATGCTTGAGCTTGGGGAAGTAAATAATACCTTTCATATTAAAGGGATAGTCCATATTGATGTGAATCCAGAACAAGGGATCGTTAAAATCCTGGAACACCTCATGATAGAAGCTTTTATACTCTTCATCCGTGCATTCTCTCGGATTTTTTAGCCACAGCGGATGGATGTTATTGAGAGACTTTTCCTCAGTCTCCTTTTCATCCTCCTTCTTGTCGTCCTTTTTCTCATTCTCGTCAATAAGATAGATTTCATATTGCAAGAAAGCAAAGTATTTCTTCAATACCTCACGTACCTTCCATACATCGAGAAATTCTTTGGAATCCTGTGCCATATAAAGTGTTACAACCGTACCAGAGGCTTTTTTATCCGATTCACCCATGGTATACTCGGTATCGCCGGTGCTTTCCCATGACACAGCCGTTTGCCCTTCTCGGTAAGATAATGTTTCGATAGTGACCTTTTCACTCACCATGAATGCAGAGTAGAAGCCTAAACCAAAATGACCGATAATTTGCTGGTCATCCGTCTTATCCTTATACTTCTCTATAAAATCCTTTGCTCCTGAAAATGCAATTTGATTAATATATTTTTTGACTTCTTCATCGGTCATGCCGATACCATTATCCGAAATGGCAATAGTCCCTTTTTCCTTATTGACTCTCACTTCTATGCGCGGCTTATAGCTATCGGAAAGGGAAGCCTCCCCAATATCGGATAACTTTTTTAGCTTGCTGATTGCATCAGAAGCATTTGATACCAATTCCCTCAGGAAAATATCTTTTTCTGAATACAGCCATTTCTTGATAATTGGAAAAATATTCTCAGTATGAATAGATATATTACCTTTTTCATTGATCATTAGCAAAAAACCTCCCTAAAGACATTCTATCGATATGATAAACTTAAGGTCAAAGAATGTCAAGTTCCTGATGTATGATAAAAATGAAGACATTCATTCCAGTGCCGCCTTCATTTGCCATACATAGTCTGCCACATAGGGTGCTGCATTCTCACCATGCTCTGCGATGATTTTCACAATGGCACTGCCTACAATGACGCCATCTGCATAGGCACCAATTTCCTTTGCCTGAGCGGGTGTGTTGATGCCGAAGCCGACTGCGACGGGAACGGGAGATACTCCCTTTGCAGCGCTCACAATGGCCTCAAGGTCTGTCTTGATTTCGCTCCTCACACCCGTTACACCCATGGAAGAGACCACATAGAGGAATCCCCGCGCGTCTGATGCGATGGTGCGGATGCGGTCTTCTGAGGTCGGCGCCACAAGGGAGATAACAGCCACATCGTACCCATCTGCTACAGGGACCACCTCCCCCTTTTCTTCAAAGGGCAAGTCCGGGATGATGATACCATCGATACCGACGTCCTTACAGCGTGCAAAGAAGGAATCGTACCCATAGTGATAGACGGGGTTAAGATACGTGAGGAATACAAGTGGTACCTGTGTTTCCCTCCTGAGTTCCGTAACCATGGCAAACAGGGTATCCACGGTGGTTCTGTGTGCCAGTGCCCGCAAATTCGCCTCTTGGATGACGATACCCTCTGCAATGGGGTCCGAAAAAGGGATGCCGATTTCTATAAGGTTAGCCCCCGCGCGGTCCATTTCAAGAATAATTTTCTTCGTTGCTTCTATGTTCGGGTCTCCGCCGGTGATGAACCCGATAAACGCCGTTCCGTTCTCAAATGCTCCTTGTATTCTACTCATGAATCTTCTCCCCTCTGTAGCGCGCGATGGCCGCTACGTCTTTATCTCCCCTGCCAGAAAGGCAAAGGATGATACTATCTTCTTTATTGAGTGTCGGTACCAGTTTTCTGGCGTATGCCACTGCGTGGGCGCTCTCTATGGCAGGGATGATGCCCTCTACCTGCGAAAGGTACTCAAAGGCACTCACTGCCTCCTCGTCGGTGATGGAAACGTACTCCGCGCGGCCCGTGTCGTGCAAGTAAGCATGTTCTGGGCCGATGCCGGGGTAATCCAGTCCTGCGGAAATGGAGTAAACAGGTGCAATTTGACCATACGCATCTTGACAGAAGTAGCTCTTCATGCCGTGGAATACACCCGCTTCCCCTTTGGCGATAGTTGCTGCATGGCGTTCGGTATTGAGCCCCTCTCCCGCTGCCTCGCAACCGATGAGGCGAACACTTTCATCGGGTATAAAGTGATAGAACATACCCATAGCATTGCTGCCGCCGCCTACACAGGCGATGACCGCAGATGGAAGATTACCTTCCGCTTCAAGTATCTGTTTGCGGGCTTCCTTGCTGATGATGCTCTGGAAATCCCGCACAATCAATGGAAACGGGTGAGGCCCCATGACCGAGCCCAAAACATAGTGAGTATCGTGCACGCGGTTCGTCCATTCCCGCATGGTTTCATTGACCGCATCTTTGAGGGTACGGGTGCCGGAGGTAACGGGATGCACCTTTGCGCCTAATAGCCGCATACGGTACACGTTGAGGGCTTGGCGCACCGTATCCTCCTCGCCCATGAACACTTCACACGCAAGCCCAAGGAGCGCCGCTGCCGTTGCGGTAGCCACCCCGTGCTGGCCTGCGCCCGTCTCCGCGATAACTCGCGTTTTACCGAGCTTTTTTGCAAGGAGCACCTGCCCCAGGACATTATTGATTTTATGGGAGCCCGTGTGGTTGAGGTCCTCCCGCTTGAGATACACCTTTGCACCGCCCAAATCCTGAGTCATATTCTTTGCATAGTACAGGATGGATGGCCGTCCTGCATAAGTTTGGAGCAGGTCTGATAGCTCTGCTTGGAATACTGTGTCCTCCCGGTAGGTCTTGTAGGCTTTTTCCAAATCTATGATTTCGTTCATCAGTGTTTCGGGTATATATTGCCCACCGTAGGCACCGAACCTGCCGCCTATGGGCAAGAGCTGTTGTTTCGTCATCATCGTTCCTCCTTTTCGCTTCCTGGTTTTCTGACCTTTATAAAATCCGGTATTTTGGATGAATAGTTTTCGCTATAAGCTCTGCACGTTTCCACTAATGCGCAAATCTTATCCCTGTCTTTTTTACCGCCTGTCTCAACGCCACTGCTGGTATCTATCGCAAAATTTGCATAACCCAGCGCAGTTTCGATATTATCCTTATCGATGCCCCCTGCAAGGAAGAAAGGGCGGCCAATGCCTTTCAGCAGTGCCCAGTCGAACGCTTCTCCTGTGCCGCCGCTGCCATGGTCAAGCAGGATGAAGTCCGATTTGGATGCCCGCGCACGGGAGACATCTTCCTCTGTGGCAATGGAGAACGCCTTTATGATGGGGATGTCCCGCTTAGCACGCAGCCCTGCCATATAGTCCTCATCTTCCCCGCCGTGTAGCTGTACCATGGCGACAGTGCCTGCATCATACAGGCGGGTAATCTGTTCGATTGGTGCATCTCGGAATACGCCCACGGGTGTGATGATCGGGTCCAGCCCTGCACGCAGTTCCTTTGCCCACGCTTCCGTCACCAGCCGTTTACTGCTCGGGGCAAATACAAAACCGACATAATCGGGCAGTGCAATATTTACGTACCCGATATCTTCTTTTCTAAACAGACCACAGATTTTAATCTTCATCGGCAGTTACCCATAAGAATCGCAAGCTCCCGCTTTTTATCGGGTGCGCGCATGAGGGTCTCTCCAATAAGCACACCGTTAACACCCATCTGGCGAAGTGCAGCAATATCCTCTACTGTGCGGATGCCGCTCTCGGAGATAAACAACACTTCCGGCGGTACCCATGCCCGGAGGCGTCCGCTGGTTGCAATTTTCACCTCAAAGGTATGGAGGTTGCGGTTGTTGACGCCAACGATTCTGGCTCCTGCCGATAGTGCAGAAGTGACTTCCTCTTTTGTATGAGCTTCCACAATGGCGCTCAGCCCCAAACTGTGAGCGATTTCCAGGTATTCGCCAAGGGTCTTGGTATCGAGCAACGCGCAGATGAGCAATACACAGGAGGCACCCAGTGTTTTCGCTTCATAAATCTGGTAGGGGTCCACGGTGAAATCCTTGCGCAGTGTTGGGATACTTACATGCTCCGCAATTTCTTGCAAGTATACATTGCCCCCCAGAAAGAACTCCGGCTCAGTGAGTACAGAGATGGCGCTCGCCCCCGCTTCTTCGTATTCGATCGCGATGTCCAGATAGGGGAACTCTTCAGCAATGATACCTTTAGAGGGGGATGCTTTTTTGACTTCACAAATGAAAGAAATATCCTCCCCACAAAGTGCCCGCTCAAAAGGTAAATCTCCTTTTGGGAGCGCCAATGCCGTTTCCCGCACTTGCTCAAGTGGGGCCCTTTGCTTGATGTTTATGAGACGCTCCCGCGTCTTGTCTGCGATTTTTTCCAATATCATTAGCGTTCCCCTCTCTAATTTAGTAATTTATTTTCTGTAATCATTTTTTTGTGCTATAGGGTGTCAGCTTATGAATGATGCCAACTTTCCTACGTCTTATTCAAACTGTTTATGGATACACCACTATCTATTGCTTAACGCAATAAACTGTTCCAGTTGTTTCTTTGCTTTGCCGTTGTCAATGGTTTCTGCTGCAACTGCCACCGCATCCTGTAGGGTTAGCTCCGGGCGAGCAATATAGATGGCACCTGCCGAGTTTAGCAGCACAGCATCCCGTTTGGGGCTAACTTTTCCGCTTAGAATATCAAGGGTAATCTGAGCGTTTTCCTTTGGTGTACCGCCCACGAGAGCCGCTTTATCGCACCGCTTGAGTCCCAATTCTTCAGGAGTCATTACATAGGACCGGAAACGGCCCTCCCGTACTTCGCAGATGCTGGTTGGGGCGCTAAGGGAGATTTCATCCAGCCCATCCTGCCCAAATACCACGAGAGCGCTCCTCACACCCAAGTTGGATAGTACCTGCGCCATTGGCTCCACCAGGTCCTGTTCATAAACGCCGAGGAGTTCCATATTGGCCCCCGCAGGGTTGACCAACGGCCCTAGTATGTTGAAGATGGTGCGGATACCCAGTTCCTTGCGCACAGGCGCTACATAGCGCATGGCGATGTGGTAGTTCTGAGCAAACAGGAAGCAAAGGCCGATGGTCTCCAGCAGTTCCTTGCTTCTTGCGGGTGGAATCGAAATATTGACACCTAACGCTTCCAGAACATCTGCCGACCCGCTTTTGCTCGATGCGGCACGGTTGCCGTGTTTGGCAATAGGTATGCCCGCTGCGGAGACGACCAGCGCGGATGTGGTAGAGATGTTAAAGGAGTTGCTCTTATCCCCGCCCGTGCCTACGATTTCAAGCACATCCATCTCGTGGAGCAAGCGTACACAATGTTTGCGCATTCCTGCGGCAGACGCGGTGATTTCCTCTATCGTCTCCCCCTTCATGGCCATGGCGGTCAGGTAGGCGGACATCTGAATCTCCGATACTTCCCCCCGCATGATTTGGTCCATGACTCCTTCCGCTTCCTCATATGTTAGGTGCTTTGCCGTCGCGGCTTTTAAGATTGCCTCACGTATCATGATTGGGTCACCTCCATAAAGTTTTTCAGTATTTGCTTCCCATCGGGTGTCAAGATGGATTCCGGGTGAAATTGCAGGCCATAGATGGGGTATTCCATGTGGGTAACAGCCATCACTTCCCCGTCCTCCGCCCGCGCAACCACCTGAAGCTCCTCCGGCAATGTATCCGATAGGACCGCGAGGGAGTGGTACCGCGCTCCGGGCAGTTTCTTTGGCAGTCCCTCAAACAAGGGGAAATCCCCCACTACTTCCACCATGCTCTGCTTGCCGTGCATAAAGGTCTTTGCTGTGGCGACGGTGGCACCGAACACCTCACAAATGGCCTGATGCCCCAGGCAAACGCCAAGAATTGGTACATCCCCCTTTAGCTCTCGCACCACATCCATGCATACGCCCGCATCCCGCGGGTGCCCCGGCCCCGGAGATAGGATGATTCGCGCTGATTGCATCTTTCGTATCTCTTCCACCGTGTGAGCATCGTTGCGGATAACAGTAATATCCGGGTCAATGCTGCCCACAAGTTGGTACAGGTTATAGGAAAAGCTGTCGTAATTATCGATAAGCAAAGTCATGCATCCAGTCCTCCTTCGCTTTCTTGGAGCGCTTTGATGACGGCCCGCGCTTTGTTTAAACACTCTTCGTATTCCTTTTTGGGCTGGCTATCTGCCACGATACCCGCGCCCGAGCGAACGAACACCCGTCCGTTTTTCTTATAGGCGATGCGGATGGCGATACAGGTATCCATATTGCCCGTAAAATCGATGTACCCGATGGCACCACCATAGATGCCCCGCTTGTTATTCTCCAGTTCATTGATGATTTGGCACGCCCGGATCTTTGGCGCGCCGGAGAGGGTTCCCGCGGGGAGCACCGCGCCAATGGCATCCAGCGCTGTCTTATCCTGCCGTATTTTCCCGTGGACGGTGGAACCGATGTGCATCACATGGGAGAATCGCTCAATGGTGAGATACCGCTCCACTTCCACTGTGCCGAATTGGCTGATTTTCCCCAGGTCGTTACGACCAAGGTCCACCAACATGTTGTGTTCAGCCAGTTCTTTCGGATCATTTATCAATTCCTCTTCCAGTGCCGCGTCTTCCTCCGGTGTGACTCCTCGTGGGCGGGTACCTGCCAACGGGAAGGTAAACAGGTCTTCCCCATTCAATTTGACCAGTGTCTCGGGTGAAGCACCCGCAATCTCCAGGTCGTCGCTACTAAAATAGAACATATAGGGGGAAGAATTGATGGTCCTGAGCACCCGGTAGGTATCTAGCAGGCTCCCTTCCACCTCCGCTTCCAAACGATTGGAGAGCACCACTTGGAAGATATCCCCTGCAAAGATGTGCTCCTTTGCCCGCTCCACCATATTGCAGAAAGTTTCCTCTGAAAACTGGGGTTTGAAGTCGGTCTTGAGCTTCAACGGCTCTTCCGCCTTTGGTTCGCCGTCCAGCAGGATGCGGGTCATCTGTTCCAGCTCGAACTGCGCTTTTGCGAAGTTCTCCTCCAGTGCATCCGTTTTGATGTTGACAATGAGGATGATTTGTTGTTTCAGGTGGTCAAAGGCGATGACCTTATCAAATAACATCAGGTCAAAATCCTTAAAACCCTCTTCATCTTTAGCGTCCAGATTGAGCGTCGGTTCTTCGTACTTGATGTAATCATAGGAAAAATAGCCCACCAGCCCACCTGTAAAGGATGGCATATCAGGCAGCTTAGGGCTCTTGTTTTCGTTTAATATGTTTTCAATATAAGTTTGCGGTTCAGGCGTTTCGATAGTGATATCCGCACCGTTCCGGATGGTAAGCACGCCGTTTGTGCAGGAAAGCTCCATCTTCGGGTCATACCCGAGAAAGGTATACCGCCCCCAGGTGTGGCTGTCTTCCAAGCTCTCCAGCATAAAGCATTGGCGGCTGACGCCCTTTAAAATTTTGAGAACCTCTACAGGCGTTTTCACATCTGCGTAGAGCCGCTTGCTGACGGGAACCACAGTATATTCTTCCGAGAGCATTTTCGCGTCCGCTTTTGTTGGATAGTACATGTGTTTATGCCTCCTCTCTGCATAAAAAAACCGCCCATGAGATTTCTTTTAAAATCATCAAGGACGGAACATATCTATCAATACTTCCGCGGTGCCACCTTGCTTTGGAAGGGTTCCCCTCCACGCTTTTTGGAATACCAACATATCCCCGGCAACTGACGTATGCCTTCACGTCGCAGAATACTTGGCGGGGGCTATGCATACATGTGCAATTCCCTTCGCTTTTGGCTGCGCCCTCCATGGTCCATTTAACAGACTGCGTACTACCGGTTCCCAGCTACCCCGGCTCTCTGTGCGTGCACGAACTGTTTTTATCTCCACATCTTCGGTTTATGGGCGATATTAATTTTAAACCATTATATGTAAGTGGTGCTTCTTTGTCAACTAAAATTTTTAGGTCAGGCTTATTTCTGTGATCCGTTTGTGATATTGTCTTAAAAAGTCGTCAGTGATTTTGTCTCAAAAGGAAGCGGTATATAATTACCCCATAGAAAAGATATGGGGTGAAAAAATGCGGAGGATTGAATTAACAATGG
>JAEZTB010000029.1 GCA_023443745.1 Bacillota bacterium | reverse complement strand
ATACTTATTAGGGAGGTATTTATTATGTTCAAAAAGATTAGTGCAGCAGTTCTTTCGGCAGCTATGATTTGTTTGCTGGCAGCATGCTCACAGCAGAGCTCCACTGAAACCACAACCGCTGCAGCATCTCAGACGGCAGCAGGCTCATCTGCTGAAACGACTGCCCAGGCTGCCGGCACAGGCGGTGAGTTTATTCTCGGTTCCCCACAGCCCTTAACCGGCGTGAACGCCCAGGCAGCCCAGGCAACCTTAAACGGAATCATACTGGCAGTAGAAGAGCTGAATGCAGAAGGCGGTTTAAACGGACAGACGATCAAGCTGGTTACTTACGATGACCAGGGCTCACCGGAAGAGGCTGTTAAGATAGCCAACAAGATGGTAGAGGTGGACAAGGTGAATGCGGTAATAGGGCCGCTTCTCAGTACCTGCCAGATGGCTCAGGGCGCGCTGTTAAATGACGCAAAGATCCCAACGATCGGAATCGGCTTAAGCCCGTCCTTTATGGAGAACGGCTGGGATTATATCGTAAGATCATCTTTAAACAGCGATTATGTTATGAAGATCCTGGCTCAGAACATGGTAGATTTGGACGTTCATTCCCTGGCGATCTTCTCCGGTCAGGATGATTCTTCCAAAAAGGCAGCCGGATCTATGAAAACAGAGGCGGAAGCAGTAGGAATTACGGTTACTACGACAGAGACATATGTGGATGGAGACACAGATTTCTCCGGACAGGCAGCAAAGCTTATCAACACAAAGCCGGATGCAATCTATGCGGCAACCTATGCCAATGTGCAGCCGATCATCGCAAAGCAGCTTCGCCAGTTTGGTTTCGAAGGACTGTGCTTTAATAAAGAGCTGTTCCAGGCAGACAGCTTAAGAGTAGCCGGTTCTGCAGCCAATGGCTGGATTTTTGCTTATCCTTACATTTCCTACAAAACGGTAGATGAATGTGATATTCCTAACATGAAGGAATTTATCGTTAAGTACGATGAGAAATACGGCGCTCTGCCATATCATGAAGGCGCCATGAGAGGATATGATGCGGTAAAGGTTTTAGCTGAGGGAATTAAGAATGCCGGAAGCACCGATCCTGATGCTATTATGGCGGGCATTAAAAGCATAAGCGGATTAGAGGGGCTTGGCGGCACCTTTGATTACAGCAGCGGAGACGGCGAAGGATTGCATTCCTGCAACAGCTATGTAATTGCTGATGAGAAGTATACTGTGCTGGATAAATGGGTAGACGACGGCGGATTTGATGCATTTAAGGCAGGAAAGTAACATTGATACATAGATCCGGTGTAAGAGTCCGGTTTGTGCCGGGCTCTTTTGCCGATTCATTTTAATCAGGAAGGATGAAAATGATGTTAATACAGGTAGTGATATCAGGGCTTGTAATCGGCTGTGTGTACGGGCTTATTGCACTGGGATACAGTCTGATTTATAAAGCGTCCGGACTTATGAGCTTTGCTCAGGGAGATATGCTGACTTTGGGAGCGTTTCTTGGTTATAGCTTTTATGGAATTTTTAAGCTTCCTTTTGTAATTTCTCTGGTATGTGTGGTATTGTGTATGTTCTTTCTGGGCCTGTTTCTGGAAAAGGCCATTATTCGTACACTGCTTAAAAATCATGTTTTACCGGTTTATATTGTACTTGCAACCATCGCTATATCCTATATAATCCAAAATGCGGCGATGTTAATCTGGGGTACACAGACACTGTCATTTCCGCAGATTTTCCCGATTCCGCTGGTAGGCGTGCTTGGAGTTAAAGTACAGCCGGAAGCACTTTTTTGTATCCTGATGAGTCTGGTATGTATGGTGGCATTACATATATTTATGAAATATACCCGCTTTGGTACGGCAATGCGTGCGGCTGCCATGGATGCGACAGCAGCGCGGGCCTGCGGAATCAATGTTTCCTTCAGCACCGGCGTAACCTGGGGCTTATCAGCCGGAGTTGCGGCAACAGGCGGAATTTTACTTGGGCCTATTTACGGCGTTTATACCATGTTAGGAGCCATCATCGGAAGAAAGGGATTTTCCAGTGCGGTAATCGGCGGTTTTGGAAATATGTATGGCGCAATTGTAGGAGGAATTCTGCTTGGATTAGTGGAGACCTGTACTTCGGCGTACATCTCCTCTGCTTATAAGGATATTATATCCTATTCAGTGCTGCTTTTGTTCCTGTTTGTAAAGCCTACGGGTCTTTTCAATGAGCAGGCGCTGACAGACTAAAGAAGGGGGAAATGGGAATGAAATTAAAATCAGTTTTAAAAATTCTGCTTGCAATTCTGCTCCTGCTGGTTCCGCTGCTGTTACGGAATTTTAATTACGGTATTTTAATCTGCGGATTTATCGGGATTTATATAATTGCAATTTCCGGGCTTGACCTGGTATTTGGATACTGCGGGCAGATTTCAATGGGACATGCAGCTTTTTTCGCTATTGGAGCTTACGGTTCGGCGCTTCTCCACAAGTATCTGCATCTGCCGATTCTGTTTACCATGGTGATTGCAGCTGTGATTGCCACACTGATCGGTGCATTGCTTGCATATCCGGCTTCTAAGCTGGTCTTTCACTTTCTTTCACTGGCAACGGTAGCATTCGGTGAGATTGTTTACCAGTTGGTCGCCCAGTCACCGGGAGGAATCACAGGTAACTTTACAGGCTTCTATACCGATTCTATCAATTTATTGGGTTTTAAGATTAATACCAATGCCAGATTTTATTACTTTGCACTTATTTGCGTATGTATCTTCTTACTGATGAAGCATCGGCTGGTGAAATCCAAGGAAGGACGTGCCTTTTTAGCCATACGTGAAAATTCCCATGCTGCGGACGGAATGGGAATTGATGTGAAGCGGTACAAGGTTATTGCCTTTGCTACCAGCGCTTTTTATACGGCCTTTGCCGGTTCCATGTATGC
>JAEZTB010000013.1 GCA_023443745.1 Bacillota bacterium | reverse complement strand
GGATAAATTCAGCGTTCGCAGAACGCGTAGCCGCAGAACATAGTTCTGCGTTCATGGGGGCTTGGGGGCTTGCCCTCAACAAGCAAACAGCACCAGAAACGGCATGGCCGTTCCGGTGCTGTGGAGCCTGTGTGTATTAACACAGGCATTGCTTGCCTCTTTCCCGCAGGAATAAAATAAGCCAGTGACGAAACCTTCAGATTTCGCTCACTGGCCTACTTTGTTTCAAGTTTCTTGGAAAGTTCCTTTAGTTCCTCGGTAAATCCCCGCGTATGTTGTAACAAGGTTTCTCGCATCTCCGGCGGACACTTCATATACAGCAGCTTCATCTCATTCTGTCCTGCTTCGTCCGGCGAGAGGTCTGAGAAAATAAGCGAGTCCAGTGAAAGATGGACCACCTTTGCCAATGCTTTCAAAATCACATAGGAAGGATTTCTCTTGGCTTTCTCAATATCGGCAATCTGTTTGGTAGAAACATGGGCTTCATCTGCCAGCTGTTCCTGCGTCAGATTTTTTTCTTTTCTTGCTGCGCGGAGTGCCTCCCCCAAGGCAGTCAAATCATCAATCGGCATTATCGTTCACCTCAATAATATTGTATCGTTCCGGTCTGATTTGAGGAATAACCTTATCGTTTCGGTTTACAGGTAGGATTATACCGATTTTCTTCCTTGAGGCATGGTCACAGACTTGTATTCTTCGAGCAATAGAAATATAATAGAATAGATTGCTGGAGGTGTGAAGATGGATTACATGATGCTCAAAGAGGCGAGTGAAAAATGGAAAGTTTCAGTTCGACAGGTAAATTACTATTGTACCGATGGCCGCATTCCCGGTGCTGTAAAAATGGGAACTGTCTGGCTGATACCCAAAGATTCTCAAAAACCAACTGACAAAAGATATAAAAGCACTCGCAGTAAGGAGGGTGAAGGCAAATGAAGCACATTTTCTTTGTAGAAGATGATTTAAGTTTAATCAACGGATTGTCATTCGCAATCCAAAAGCAAGGATATGAGTTGACGATTGCTCGTACAATCGCAGAGGCGGAACAACTATGGGCAAACGGTAATTATGACTTGGCGGTTTTGGATGTAACTTTGCCGGATGGTTCCGGCTTCGATCTTTGCCAAAAAATCCGGGCATCTTCTAAAGTCCCGATTATGTTTTTGACTGCTGCCGACGAGGAAACAAATATTATTATGGGCCTTGATATTGGCGGTGATGACTATATTACTAAACCGTTCAAGCTGGCCGTTTTTCTTTCGAGGGTCAATGCCCTTCTCCGTCGCAGCGAAAATTATAATCAGGCACAAGATAACAACACTGCCTTGAAATCGAATGGTATAGAGGTTCAGCTTCTCAAACAGGAAGTAACTAAAAGCGGTGTCACAATTAGCTTGACTGCCAGCGAATATAAGCTGCTGTGTCTGTTCATGGAAAATCCTAATATCGTCCTTTCACCTGAACAGATTTTGAGCAAGCTGTGGGATTGCGATGAAAAATACATTGATAATAACACCCTGACTGTATATATCCGGCGGCTTCGCACGAAAATCGAAGATAATCCTGCCGATCCTCAAAAAATAGTGACGGTTCGCCGCATGGGATACAAGTGGAACGAAACAGATAGAGGTGTGTTATGAAAATATTGGTCAATCGAAAAATCAACCGCCTTTTTCTGTGTCTATTGCTGATAATGGCAGTTTTCACCGCAACTGCAATCATCTTTATTGCTCTGAAATTGGAGAATACAGTCTTTTATGTGTCAGCAGCCGCCGTGTTGATGATACTGCTTGTTCTTATCGCCCTGTATTTGTATTTTCGAGAACAAAGCAAAATTATGAATGGAGCCATAGAGCAAATTCGGGAATACATTGCAGGAAACCGAAATGCGCGTATCGAGTGTGATGATGAAGGCGACTTATACCGGCTGTTCCATGAGGTCAATTCCCTGGTTGCGATTTTGAACGCTCATGCCGAGAACGAAGGCCGCGACAAAACCTTTATGAAGAATACCATCTCCGATATTTCCCATCAGTTAAAGACGCCTCTTGCTGCACTTAATATTTACAATGGCTTGATTCAACAGGAAGTGAGCGATAACCCGGAACTGAGGAAATTTGCCTCCCTCTCTGAGCAGGAGCTGGATCGGATTGAGAATCTTGTGCAAAATCTTTTGAAAATCACTAAGCTGGATGCAGGGACGATCACTCTGGAAAAATCCATCCAATATGTTGCAGATATGATGGAATATGTTAAAAGGCATTTTTCCTATCAAGCACAGCAACAGGAAAAAACTCTCATACTCTCTGGCGATGACGAAATCACCCTTTTCTGTGACCAAACCTGGTTAATAGAGGCAGTCAGCAACTTGGTGAAGAATGCCATCGACCATACAAAGGCAGGCGCAACAATCTCCATTTCATGGAGAACCTTTGCGTCTGTCATTCAAATCATTGTAAGCGACAACGGCAGCGGCATTCACCCGGAAGATCTGCCCCACATTTTCAAGCGGTTTTACCGCAGCCGGTTTTCAAAAGATACGCAAGGGATCGGGTTGGGCCTGCCGCTGGCAAAGGCCATTATAGAAGCACACAATGGAACGATTGAGGTGGATAGCACACTTGGGGTTGGAACAACCTTTACGATCAACTTTTTGATTCCTACAAAATTGTAGGGTTCCTGTCATAATGCAGTAGGGTTGACGTGCTACTCTTTCTATACCAAGACAGAAAGAGGTGTAATCTGATATGAATTTG
>JAEZTB010000067.1 GCA_023443745.1 Bacillota bacterium | reverse complement strand
CCCAAAGGGTCAGCTTCCTTTATCGGATAGGGGATGAGGCTCTGAATACAGAGAGCTTTACTATCAATGTCACCGATATTTCCGGTGCCGTGGACCTTTCGGGGAAAGCTCAGGAAGCTTCCGGAAGTGTCAGCACCTCAGTGGATATTTCTTTTGATCCAAGGCGTACCTTTGCTTACTGTGCAGAGCCTTCGGTCAGCCTCGGACAGGGGACCGGCCGCAATATGACGGCAACTGTCTCGATTCCCCTTAAATCGGATACTCGGCTCAGTAACTGGCTTAACGAAGTATCCCGGTTAGGAGAGGGTAATATCTCAACTGCGGTAAAAGCCAGAGCCATAACCGTGGAAGGCACGATGGATATTCCTCTGACCATCCAAACAGACGCAACGCGAGTCACTGGGCTCACGGGCTCTTTCACTGCACCCGAAAACAACTCGGGCGCGGATGCGTACTATGCTCTGGAGATATACATGGATACCGGCAGCGGGTATGCGTTGGTGGACAGCCTGGTCATATTTTACGCTGTTCAGCCCCTTATCCTTGTGGACGATGAAATAGATATTACCTTGGATTATACCTATTGGCCACCGGCAGACCAAATCTTTAAAAATGCGGGAGGTTCCCTTTCGCTGGGTTATCACCTCAATGTTGACGCCACCTGGATAGGCTCTGAATACTTCAATTGGTCCAGCAGCGATGAAAGCGTTGCCACGATTGATGCAAATGGTAATATTACATTAACGGGTATCGGCCAGGTATTCTTTACCCTGGCGGTGACCAATCCTCTTAACGAGGATGTGGTAAGCTTTAAAAGCCGCATCCTTACAGTGCTGGAAGCCCAGGATGCTTACCTCTATGTGCCCAATGGTATAAAAAATCAGGATCTTCTGATGGGTAGCGACGCAAAAATCAGCTTTTCCTCCAATCTGGCTGCTCAAAATGAACTATATGGCGGCTCAGGAACCGAAACAGCCTACACCTTTACGCTCTATGAGGCGGTCTATGACGGTGACTATATGAGTAAAGGCAGCATATTGTCAACCGAGACAAAAAAGGCTACCGCTCAGGCGCCGCTAAATAGCTATACTGTGCCCGGAAGCCTGCTCACTCGGGCCACAGAGAGGACCAAATACGGTTATATTCTTGAAATCAGCGCCAGAGATCTGCAGTCAGGTATCACCATGACCGCAGAGGCCAATATCCGCATACGTCAGCTGCCTGCAAAAGCCTCGCTGATCCGCCCCGAATCGGTATACCTTCTGGACAGCGCCGGTGGCTTTACAGCGGCCTTTAATATTGAAAACAAAACCTCCGATACCCAATATGAACTCACCGTTACTAAAAACAGCGAGGCTGCTCCCGTCAAATCAGTGGCATCCCCTGAACCGGTAGGATCTGTGACTGTCAATGTCAGCACCGTTGACAGCAGCCGTCTTTTAGATGTTTACACGGTGAACCTTAAGGCTAAGAATCCTTCAGATGAGGCATGGTCCTATGATTCTTATAATGTCTATGTCTATAACGCTTCTGCCATGAAAATACTTGTGAATGGCATTCTGGCGCATGATGAAATTATAATGGGCTACGATTTCGAAGACGGAGAGGTTATGAGAACTATAAACTTTCTCCAAAATCGTGCCATGTTTGGAATGGAATTAATAAAAACAATAAAAATCGATGATAAATCCTATGCATGGAGTTTAATAGCCGACCGGGTTACCTGGAAGGTGGAAGGAGAGAGTGTTTCTCTCTGGCATGATGGTAAGCGTATTAATGATGAATACAATCCGGTACTCCTTCCCGGAACCCCCATTGTGTTAATCGGAGACGGCTCTGGGAGTTCTGTAGTGACTGCCACCCATACTCTTACCGGAATGACCAGATCCATGACAGCAACAGCAAAGCCATTGAACGACAAGCTTTATTTTTTTAGAGTCTATCCGAATGTACCCTGCAATTTGGTTTATACCAATGGAAGGGGTGAGACGAAAACGGTGGCATTCACAGGAGAGGTAGGCGTTTATGAGGAAACCGGTATCAAGAGTTCTGTTACCATCTACCCGTCAGGTGATGCCGAAAATGTTTATGATTATGGTTACATTTACTATACGGATTTGCTGACAAATCAGAATAGCGCAAGCACCTTTAATCTGTACCCGGTAAATACAGTGAAGCTTCCGAGAAAAAACTATAGTGTTACTATTGAGCTTTATGATGAGACCGATGGCTCTCCCTATACCGGTAATCTTGTGGTCCGGGGAGGGTTCTATGTCAACAATAACTACCAGGATAAAACAACGATCAATGGTAGAATGGGAAATGCCGACCAAACCGTGATAGCAGAGGTAAATGGAAGTTACTGGCTTACTTTCAGACCATCCGATTTTACTGACAAGCTTAAGCCTTCGGATGAACTCAGCTATGTAATAGAAATAAATTTTGCTGATAGTTCATATTTGCCTGTTTATTTAAAGGTCGATAATGCTGCGATTCAGGCCGGTAAAAGCTCTCCTTTGGGAGTTTGCCTAAAAGAAGGAATAAAGCTTTTTAATGTATCATCAATACAAAACAATGCTATAGTCATTTCTCAAACCATAACGATTGACGGAGAAGAAAAATCCATCACCGATCGTATCGTGACAACCAAAAAGCCAGAAAGTGCTGTTCTGGATATGGTAGTGATGATACCGAAATTTATAGACAATGACTATCGTTTACGTATTATGGATTCCAGCGGTTATTATACATCTGCCAGTTCAGAATGTGAAGCAGTATACGCATATCCATTTTCTGATACCGTAACCCTGCATTTTTCATGCGATATAAGAGCGATCACTTCTTATTTTTCAGGCGGCAGGTATTGGCCGGGGGAGGTACACCGTTTTTATCTGGTAATCAGAGACTTTTACGCGACTGAGGAAATAAAGCTCTCAAGATTCATAGAGGTGCAGGATCTTTCACAGGTACCCAATATGGAGGACTCGCTGTTAAGAAGCGGGTATGAAGAAGGTGATCTTACAAAACTCTACATTTCATTGTGGGATCTGACTTTTAATGCCGGGAAAGTCGGATTCAATGAAGATAAGGATGCGGTGAAGGATGCACTTCGTATAATGTCGGGTCATATGCTTGATACGTCTACATTAGGACTTGAGCTTCAGGCCACTGATGATCCTTTGGTATACAAGGGGATCATCAGATTTGCCGTCGGCAGCTACAGCAAGGATAATCCTTCAGGGCTTTTCGTAGGAAGCGGCGAAAAATCAAGCTTCAACTTCTTGCCCGGATTCAGCGATGTGAAAGCAATGGCAAAGGGTGA
>JAEZTB010000043.1 GCA_023443745.1 Bacillota bacterium | reverse complement strand
ATTTCCTGAATTACATCCTTAGGCAATGCTACCATAAAAAATACTCCCTTCTGGTTTCTTATTACTAATCCTTACCAGAAAAGAGTATTTCCTTTACCATACACAAGATTTTTTACAGCCTCTTTTCCTGTACACTCTACGATATCAATCTCAATCACAGCAGTACCCTTAATCATGTTATCAGGAAGCTCTTTCCCAGCAAATTGTGGCGTGTACTTCTCAACCAGCTTATTTAACACTTCACGCTTATAATCCAAGTCCTCAAGCAGCGAAGCATTTCCAATAATCACAACACTATTATATTCAGCCTCAGTGTCACAAGCATTCTCTATATTGTCAGTCAAGAGACCAAACAATTCATCAACCTCAAAGCATGCTTTGGAATTTCGATTTATATTATCGATTTTTTGCCCCTTTGGAAGACCATGCATATAAATTTTGCTATTGTAGTAAACAAAATGCATGGCAATGACATATGGATAACCATTCTCATTGATGGTAGCGAATCGTCCGGTATCTGCACGATGAAGTAACTCGTCAATCTGCTCAAATGTTAATTGAAATTTCTTCATTCTGTTTTGCATAAAATCCTCCTAATTAAAAATATATGACTTTTATTCGAGATCTATATGTACTTAATATTCAATCAAACATAATATATCACACAAGTGTATCTGTAAAAAGATACACTTATGTGATATATTATAGGGTACACTTTGGCATAGGATGGTAATAATGCTATGATTTATATTCAAGAAAATTCAAATAATCCAATGTATCTTCAGATCTACCGTCAGATCAAAGAAGATATAATTCAAGGAAATATTGTACATGGAGAACGTCTTCCAGGTATTCGAACACTAGCACAGACATTGGGCATTGCACTTAATACTGTCAGTCGGGCTTATGCCCAACTGGCTGTGGAGGGATATATTCAAGCAAGACATGGTTCAGGATTTTTCATTCTAGACACCTCAAATAAAGTTTCGGAGAGGAATTATGAACCACAGGATACAATTGCTTTATCTGTCGAAAGATCAGAATTAAAGCAACCTATAAGTCTATATGATTTTCAGTACGGCGGGCTTCCTTATGAGCAGTTTCCTTTTAAGTTATGGCGAAAATATACCTCTCAAATTCTCTTATCACCACAAAAAGATGGCGTTAATCAATATCCGGATAAGCAGGGTGATCTGTTGTTAAGACAAGAGATCAAAAAATACCTGCACAGGTCAAGGGGGATAGTTTGTTGTGAGGAACAGATTATCATAGGCTCTGGACTACACTATTCGTTAGATATTTTGTGCAAGATTTTGTATAAAGAAAACAATACGATTGCCATGGAAGAACCCGGTTATAATGGAGCAAGGGATGTATTTATTAACAACAATTATAATTTGTATCCGATCCCAGCTGGTAAAGATGGACTTATCCTCTCGTCCATTCATCGTTCTGGTGCCTGTGCTGCTTATGTAACACCTTCACATCAATTTCCTTACGGAACCGTGATGCCAATATTTCAGCGTAAGGAACTCCTTAGTTGGGCAATTGCAAACGATGCGTATATCATTGAGGATGATTATGACAGTGAACTCAGATATGATGCCAATCCAGTGCCAGCACTCCATTCCCTGGACATCGACGACCGTACTATTTATATCGGAACTTTTTCAAAGTCCCTTTCTCCTTCCATGCGGGTGAACTATATGGTGCTACCAGTACGGCTGCTCACGAGGTATTATAATCTGTTCCGTTCCTACAATTCTCCTGTATCATGGTTGACCCAACGTGTTTTAGCTGCATATATGAGCGGTGGAAACTATGAGCGACATGTTCGAAAAATGTGTCTCACCTACAAAAGACGGCATGATGTATTAGTACAGGAAGCAACGAAAATGTTTGGCAGCAAAGTAATTTTATATGGTCGTGGAGCAGGATTGCATTTCATTTTTGAGTTCCCAGGTGGTGAAGAACAGGAGTGGCTTATTAAACAGGCAGAAAAAGTCGGCGTCAAAGTATATCCCATGGTTCCATTCTGGAATGAGAGGAACGCTTGTCCCCAAAACGTTATATTTGTAGGATACAGCTTACTGGGTGAACAACAGATACGAAAAGGCATTGCATTGCTACAATCCGCATGGTTCAGTGCATTACTAAACTAATCGTTACTGGTTTACGGGCAAAAATATAGCTTGACCCATATATCACTCTGATATAACATGAATATATCAGAGTGATATATGGGGGGTATGTATTATAGCTAGTATTTTATTTATCAATGCAAATTTGTACGGACATATTAATCCGACACTTCCGCTGGTTAAGGAATTGGTAGATCACGGAAATCAGGTGGATTATTTTTGTTCACAGCAATTTCAGGAAAAAGTTATGGCGACAGGTGCATCGTTTTTAAATTATCCTGATGAATTGGATGCATTTCTGGCGTCCTATCGACCGACGGACAGGCATCCCTTCTACATGCTGATGGAGTATATTCTTCTTTACGCTGAAGTGATGCTCCCGAGAGTTTTGAAGCTGATTAAAAATAATCGGTATGATATGATAATCAGTGATTCTTTATTTGGAGGGCCTTTATTTTTAAAACAAATTCTGCAGATACCGGTAGTTAGCTCACATTCTAGTTTTGCTATGAGCAATGCTCCAGTGCCTACGTCTATGCTGGAGCCGGGAATCCATCCGCAGTTGGATCATTGCTATGAAATATTGGAACGGATATGCAGTAAGTATGCAATTCCCATCCCGGGGCTGGTTGATATTTTCATTAGTAAAGCTGAATGGAATGTGGTGTATACGATTCCGGAGTTTAACGGAGATGTTGGATTGGATTGTTCAAAATATCTTTTTACAGGATCAGCCATCCATAGGGATACGGAAACAGATTTTGAAGGATTTTACCACAAAAATAACCGGCCGGTAATTTATATTTCGCTTGGTAGCATTAATACTGATTTTATTGAATTTTATAGAATGTGTATTAAAACCTTTGAAGGATCGGATTATTTTGTTGTGATGTCGATTGGGAAAAAATGCAGTATAAATCAGTTGGGGACAATTCCGTCTAATTTTTATGTTGGAAACTTTCTGCCGCAATTAGCCATATTGAAACAAACCGATATTTTTATCACTCATGCCGGGTTTAATAGTGTCAGTGAGGCGCTTTATTACGGAATTCCTTTGTATACATTGCCAATGGTCAATGATCAGTACTTGGTTGCAAAAAGAATAAAGGATATGGAGCTCGGCATTGTTGGCAAATTTAAAGAAATAACCCCTCAGGCCTTAAGAGATGGAGTGGAGGAATTGCTGTCGAATGAGCAAATCAAGGGGAATTGCCAAAGGATATCTATGCTGCTGAGAGAATCCAATCGTCTGTCTTTTGTGGCTGAATCCTTGGAAGAGATATGTATGGGCTAGAAGGAATGGGATTAGTTTTATGGGAAAGGAAGAAGCGCAAATGACGAAAAACAAATCCAGATATGCTATTTTGGGGATTTTGAATATCTCACCAAGTACGGGCTATGATATCAAAAAATACTGTGACACTGTAATCTCTGGGTTTTGGAATGAAAATTTCGGGCATATATACCCCACATTAAAAGTACTAGAAAAGGAAGGGTGTATTCGGCAAATATCAGAGGAAAAGGTTTCAAAAAAGATAAAATATGAAATAACGGATGAGGGAAAATATGAACTCATGAACTGGCTTCAGGAGGAAACACTTATGCAGCCGGTTCGGTCCGAATTTATGCTGAAATTTCTCTTTTCCAGCCAGATTCCAGTAGGGAAGGTTATTGAAATGCTGAAGCATTATAAGAAGCGGCAGGAGGAAGAATTAAATAGATACAAGGATATGGAAAAAGTATTAGAGGATGGAATACATGAAATTTCTGCGGAAAGAGCACGCTTTCTAAGAGCAACCTTAAGAAGAGGGATTTTAACATCGCAGGCTTCAATTAAATGGTGTGAGGAAACTATGCTGGAATTTGAGAAATAAACGAGATAAGGAGTAATAATAAATGTAGTTTTAAGGCATGGAGTGCCTAAAATACCCCTGGGAAATAGGGATATTTTACCATGGAAAATCACAGACAATTTAAAAATCCCATGATATACTAGCCTTAATCATACGTGTTTGTATATAAGGAGAAGAGCATAATATGAAAGTTATTATTGCAGATGACGAAGATAAGGTTTGTCAGCTTATTTACAAATTAGTTGATTGGGAACAGCTAAACATGGATGTTGTTTCAATAGTACATAACGGTATCGAAGCACTGGAAGTCATTGAAAAATATAAACCGGATGTAGTAATTACCGACATTCGTATGCCGGGTTATGACGGTCTTGAGATAATACGCCGTGCCAAAGAAATAAGCCCGGATGTAGAATTTATTATCATTAGTGGATACCGTCACTTTGAGTATGCACAAAGTGCTATTAGATATGGAGTGAAGGATTATCTTCTTAAGCCAATTAAAAAATCGGAAATAATAGAGACTCTCTCCAGAATGCGAGAAGAATACTTAAATCGTACCGAAAGATTATCCAGTGAAGAGAAATATCGCATCTCAATAAAAAGCAATTTAGACCGATTGCGCAGCGAATTTTTTACAGATATACTATTCAAAAAAGTAGCTTTAAAAGAAAAGATGGATATTGAAAGTATTAATGAAAAGTACCATTACAATTTTAACCACGGTTTTTTCCAGGTTGTGCTTATTAAAATTGACGGTATAGGAACATGCTCTCAGAATACTGAATATATTCAGGATAAGGTCTTACAGTCTATTCATAAAAAAGTTGATGAATATTGCTATGATGTCGAAAGCGTTTTTGAAAATAATTTGTGCATTATTATTCTCAATTACAGTGACGAAAACAGGAGAGCTGTTCGGCGTTCACTGAAAGCTTTATTAGATGAAATTTTATTACAAAAGGACATAATAGAAAATCTCAAAGTTTCAATTGGCACAGGTATCCCCAAGATTTCCATCTGCGAAGTTTATGCGTCCATGAAAACTGCAAAGTGGGCAATTGAGCAAAGGCTTATACTTGGTGTCAATAAAGTAATAGAGGGTGCAGAGGTGTCATCCAATGAACTGGCCAATAGTTCCACTTTTATAGAGTTTAATAAAAAGTTGATTGAAGCACTTGAAAAATTAGATGAGAACCAGGTAAGAAACTCATTTAATTATTTAGAAGAAAATTTGAAAAACAAGGAATCCACCATCGGTCATGAAGTTATTCAAATGGCAAAAGAAGCTTTGAATTTATATTTGGTTACATTAAGGCAAAATAAATTAATGATTAAGGATTCGGATGACTTTTTTGAGACAGTCAGTTCCAGTATAGAAAATTATGGTTCCATTGAGGAAGTGTTCGCTTTTCTTTCCAGAACAATTATAAAATCATTCAATCAGGTAATAGCTGATAAAAAACAGGAAGATATTAAACCCATTCGTGAAGCAAAGCAATACATCAAAGAACACTATAAAGAGCCTATTTCATTAGAAATAGTAAGTGATTATGTAGGATTTAATGCGACATATTTCAGTTCATTATTCAAGAAAGAAGTAAACGCTAATTTTTTAGAATATTTAACAAGTGTACGCATGGAAAAGGCAAAAGAGCTATTAAAAGAATCAAATTTGAATATTGCTACTATTTGTGAAGAAGTGGGTTATATGGATACAAAACATTTTTCTAAAGGCTTTGCAAAATATACGAATTTAAAACCAAATGAATATAGAA
Organism: Bacillota bacterium; assembly: GCA_023443745.1. Taxonomy (GTDB): domain Bacteria; phylum Bacillota; class Clostridia; order DSM-8532; family DSM-8532; genus DTU059. Next base: position 53,642 of record JAEZTB010000043.1, on the reverse strand, counting down.
AAATATATTCTTGACAGGTAGTGCCATGGTAAACGATAAAAGCTTCTTAATAGATAATATAAGAAAATGGATAGGGATGGCTTTTATTTTTTTCATTCTGCTGCTAGCGCTTGTGGGTTTTGCTGCCATTAAAGATGACCTCTATAAAGTGATCTTCTTTTTAGTTGTTTGCGTATTTTTATTAATAGTATATATTGGGTATTTAACTGTCTACCGCAGATACCGTCAAATAAAAAAATTAATACAGCTATATACGGAAGGATATATGGTTGATGATTTTTTTGAACAGGATATTAGGATCAGCAGAACAGTAAGTAAGATGTTTGCCTTATTATCAGACCGTCTTGATAAATCCACTCTCTTGAATGTATCTAAAAAACAAGCCCAGTATTTAGCTTTGCAAAATCAAATTAATCCTCATTTTCTGTACAATACACTGGAAGGGATCCGTAGCGAAGCCTTATGCGTGGGGATGGACGGGGTCGCTTCCATGACAGAAGCACTGGCAACTTTTTTCCGATACACCATTTCAAATGTAGATCAGTTAGTGACATTAGAGGATGAGCTGGCGAATATTGAGAATTACTATATCATTCAACAGTATCGCTTCGGAGATAAACTTAGCTTAAATATAGAGTATGACGATGAGGGTGATGATTTGTCTATACTTAACTTGAAGCTTCCCAAGCTGATTTTGCAGCCAATAGTTGAAAATTCAATCTACCATGGTATTGAGCGCAAAGTCGGAAAAGGTAACTTACGGGTACATATAGATCGAACCATAGACAGATTGCTTATACGCATTTCAGATGATGGAATAGGTATGGAAAAGGATACATTAGATAAACTCAATAATAAATTATTGACATACTCGTTGGAGGATATAGAACCTCAAAAAGAAAAAAGTGGCGGAATAGCAATGATTAATGTAAATAACAGAATTAAGTTGGTATTCGGGGAGCAGTATGGTCTATACATTTATTCTACTCCAAATGTTGGAACAGATGTAGAAATTACATTACCAATCATTAAGGAATAAAGCTATGAAAAAAGAAATAATTCGAATGGAAAATGTAATAACTGAAGATTCGAATATGACAAATCTTGATAATTTCAATATTCATATATTCCAGGGCGAAATCATGGGTCTCATCGAAGTAAACGATTATGGAAAAGATGTGTTGTTGGATCTCATTTGCAAAAATACTCCGATTAAGTTTGGACGAATTTATTTTTCAAATATTTTGGTAAATAGCTTTCATCATAGTGATGGATCTGATAATAAGGTGTATGTCATCGATCAGAAAAGTAAGTTGATCAATGACTTAACCGTAACAGACAACGTGTTTGTACTGAGAAAGAGTTTTAAAAAGTATATGATCAACAGAAAGGTTTTAGGGATACAGCTCAATCAATTGTTGAAAGAGTTGGACGTGTCACTGGACTATACATCTATTTGTTCAGCCCTAACAGAATATGAAAGATGTATAGTGGAAGTTTTAAAAGCAGTAATACAAAGTGTAAAACTTATCATAGTGAATGATTTAAGTAATATTTTAAGCGCAACTGATATGCATAATTTTAGAAAGTTATTAATTAAAATGGTAAAAAAGAATTATTCAATACTATGCATAGGAAACCATCCGGAGGATATTTTTCCTATTTGTGATAGAGTGGCATTTATGCAAAATGGAAAAATAATTAAAATGCTGGATAAAAAAGAAATGGCAGATGATAAAATGTTGCCGTATAATATCTCGTTTGAAGACACTCAGCCTGCCACTAAAAATCACGATCATAAAGATACAATTTATTTCCATAATATCAGTACCAGTTACTTGAATAAAGTTTCATTTTCAGTCCAAGCGGGTGAGTGCATCATCCTCTATGACAAAAGCAGTAAAATGCAGCTCGATATTATTGACATTTTAAGCGGCGAACAAGAAATTGAAATTGGAGCCATTGAGCTGGGGCATAAAGTATTAAATCCCAAAAAAATGAGAAAGTATTTTGGTAGTCAAATTGCTGTAATAGGGGAAAATGCATTAAATTCAATGCTTTTTTATGATATGAACTATATTGATAACATGTGTTTTCTTTTGGACAAAAAGACACACCGGAGCAATATCACCGGAAAAGTTAAAAAGAGTATCCAACGGGAATACTATAAAGAATTAGGCAATGAAGTATATACTGATGATTTAAGTAAGCTGGACAAAAATTCACTTTATAACTTAATTTTCTATCGTATTCATTTATTAAATCCCAAAATCGTTTTTATTGTCCAGCCTTTTTCAAACGCCGATATGTATGTAAGGCGTCATATCATTCATTTAATCCGAATTTTAAAACGGAAGGGAATAGCAATCGTTATTCTGGCTGTAAGTATTTCTGACAGCCTGTATGTAGCGGACAAGCTATTGCTCTTGGAAGAAGGGGCAATTAAAGAGGAGTACTTTCCGAATTCTTTCAGTCAAATCGCAATCAATGATTAAAATTTGAAAGATTTGGTTCCAGAGATATCCAAAGAATACCCCCCCTGTTCCAAAGAACCGCCTCTATGATTTAGGTTATAGGGGGTGCTATACTTTTTTTGACAGTTGGTAATCTCAAAGAGTTCTGCGGATTAAAGGTGAATGACATGGAAGATTATATCGTTGAATTAAGTGGAGTGTCTAAGAGTTTCCCGGGTGTTTTAGCACTTGATAATGTCAGCTTAAATCTGAAAGCGGGCGAAATACTGGCATTACTTGGTGAAAATGGAGCTGGTAAATCAACTCTGATGAAAATTCTTAATGGTGTGTATGAAAAAGATACAGGCATTGTGAAAATATTTGGACAGAAAGTAGACGACATGAATCCAAAGAAAGCACAGGAATTAGGTATCGCCACTATCCATCAGGAATTGAACATGTGTTCTCATTTGACGGTTGCAGAAAACATTTTTTTGGGAAGAGAAATAACAAAATCAGGAATGTTGTCTGACAAAGAAATGGAAAGACAGACAAAAGAAATATTAGATAAATTAAATATTGATATTAAACCGAATACAATCGTTGGGAATCTGGCAGTATCAAAGCAACAAATGGTTGAAATTGCAAAAGCACTTTCAACAAACGCGAAAATTCTTATTATGGATGAACCGACCAGTGCGCTTACTTCTAGAGAAATCGATGATCTATTTACAATTATTAAGAAAATCAAGGTTGAAGGTTGTGGCATTATATATATTTCTCATAGACTTGAGGAGCTTGAGTACATAGCAGACAGAGTTACGATCTTACGGGATGGACAATTTATTACCAGCATGGATTATAAGTCTACCACACTCGAAGAGATTATCGCTCATATGGTTGGGCGTGAAATTAAAGAAAAATATCCAAAAGTAGAATGCAAAAAAGGTAGAAAAATATTTGAGGTGAAGAATTTGAATGCAGGCCGGATCGTGAGAAATGTAAGCTTTGACCTGTATGAAGGTGAAATCGTCGGTATCGCAGGATTGATGGGCGCCGGGAGAACAGAAACCACAAGAGCGATTTTCGGCATAGACCCAAAAGACACCGGCGAAATCGCCCTGGACGGAGAAATAATTACAATAAATAAACCACTGGATGCTATTCAAGCCGGAATCGTTCTTGCTCCTGAAGATCGTAAAAAAGATGGATTGTGCACAAAACTGAGTGTCAGAGAAAATATAAGTCTTCCCAATCTGGATATCTTGAGTAACGCGCTCAGCATCGTAGACAGAAAAAAAGAAAAAGATATGACGAAAAAAGCAGTTCGAGATCTGCAAATCAGGCTTCCATCACCCGAAGTTGATGTTGCCAGTCTTTCAGGCGGAAATCAGCAAAAAGTGGTCGTTGGAAAATGGCTTGCCAGAAATTCCAGAGTTGTGATTTTTGATGAGCCTACAAGAGGTATCGATGTTGCTGCAAAAGTAGAAATATATAATCTGATGAATGCCCTCAAAGAACAAGGAATCGGTGTATTATTTGTTTCATCTGAAATGTCGGAAGTTATGGGCATCTCAGATAGAATTATCGTAATGTGTGATGGTAAAGTAACCGGTGAACTACAGACAAGTGAAGCCGCACAGGATGTAATTTTAAAGTATGCAACTAAATTTGATAAAAAAGTTGAAGCTTAATTACAGGTTCAAAGGAGCGGGAGAGAATGGAAAGCATAGCGAACAAAAATATTTTTAAGAAAATTATGTCTGTTAGAGGAATGGGGCAAGTACTGACTGTGACAGTAGGATTAATAGTACTTTGCGTCGTATTTACATTTTTAAATCCTACCTTTGCATCCTCAAAAAACATAGGTAATTTATTAAGACAAATCGCTCCGATTATTTTGATTGGCATTGGTCAATCTTACGTACTTATTACAGGAAATATTGATCTATCCATTGGGTCTGTTGTTGGTATGAGCTGTATGATTTCAGCCACGCTGATGACAAAAGGAGTCAATCCCTGGGTGGCTGTATTCATCACCATAGTTTCTTGTTTAGTGATTGGACTTATCAATGGTGTGTTAGTCGCACAGTGTAAATTGCCGCCTTTTATCGCAACATTAGGTACCATGACAATTGCAAGAGGCATAGCGCAGATTGTAAACAACAACTACAATACAGATTCTATTGGAGAAGGCGCAGCCGCGTTTCGTGATTTCTTCTATTATGGTAAAACTATTGGCCTTTACAATACAATTTGGATTGCTATTATTCTTTGGATTGTTTTTAACTTCTTACTTAGTAGGACACGTACCGGGCGCCATATCTATGCAGTCGGCAGTAATATTGAGGCCTCGAAGCTATCTGGTGTCAATATCGTAGGGACTACAGTAAAAGTATATTTGGTAAGTGCATTCTGTGCGTCAGTTGTTGGGCTGATCATCAGCGCGACATCCGGTATGGGTACCATGGATGCAGGAAATATGTATGAAATGTATGCTGTTGCCGCATCTGTCATAGGTGGAGTCAGTACACTTGGCGGGCAGGGTATTCTGCTTGGAACTATCATCGGTGCGTCTATCTGGGGCGTTTTACAAAATGGTTTACAATTTGCCGGAGCGCCGGTTGCTATCCGAAATATTGTAATTGGTATTATTGTAGTGGTTTCTGTATTACTTGACGTATTGGTTCGTTCGGGAAAATCCAAAAGGAGAAAAGGACTTGCCAGTCAATTTGGATTTAAGCTAAAAGCTTAATCATAGGTCCAAACGAATTTATATTTTGAAGGAGGATTTGCCATGAAAGGAAAATTAGTTAGCGCACTATTATGTGTAGCAATGGTAGGAGCACTGCTGGCAGGGTGTGGGAGTGCAAAAACTGGAAAAGGCACAGATGGAAAATTCAAAGTATACTTAATTACAATGGATCAGATGGATCAGCATTGGGTCAATGTAGATGCTGGAGCTAAGAAAGCGGCAGCCGAGCTTGGAAACGTTGAATACAAGTGGTTAGCACCTGACGTTAAGGATGATGCGAAGCAAATTGAATGTATAAATAATGCCGTAGCAGATAAGGCAAATGCAATCCTACTGGCTGCAAATGGACCGGATGCAGTTACAGCAGCATTAAAAGAAGCGGTTACAGCAGGAGTAAAAATCATCTATGTTGACTCTGCAGCAAACTTTAAAGGGGAAGCGACATTTTCAACAGATAACAAGGCAGCCGGGAAAACTGCAGGCGAAGAAATGAAAAAGGCTTTAGAAGCAGCTGGTAAAACCTCCGGTAAAATCGGTATTATTAACGTCAATGCGGCAACAGCATCTTGTGTAGCCCGTGAAGAAGGATTCCGTTCAGCATTCGAGGGATCAAAATTTGAAATTCTTGCGACTCAATATGGTGAAGGCGATGCAGCTAAATCAAAGGATATCGCAGCTAACTATATCACTTCCGGTGTAGTCGGTATTTTCGGGGCTAACGAAGGTTCAACAGTGGGTGCCGGCAATGCTATCCAGGAAGCAGGCGATAAAGTTATTGGTGTTGGTTTTGATAAATCTGATACAATCCTTTCCTTGATTAAAGGCGAATATTTATTAGCGACTATGGCTCAAAACCCGGATGTAATGGGTGAAAAAGGGCTTAAAGCAGCTATCGAAGCACTTAATGGTAAAAATTTAGGTGGCGCTGTCACTGATACAGGTGTTTCTGTAATCACTAAGGCCAATGTTAAATAAATAAAATCAAAAATACGCTATCCATTATCAAGGGGATTAACTGCTAATATATTCAAAAATATGTTAGAGAGAGGGGATTACAATGTTTAAAATTAGCCGAATCAAGAAAAAGGCATTTATATCTGTTGTATTGTTGGCATTTATCACATCAACATTTTTATCGCCAGGTGTTTATGCTGCAGATTTGACTACTGAAAAAACCATATATACTGTATCCAACGCTCACCTTGATACTCAATGGAATTGGGATGTAAAGACTACGATTAACAGCTATATTCCCAAAACATTAATAGATAATTTCAATTTGTTTAGAAAATATCCTGATTATAAGTTCAACTTTGAAGGTGCTTTCAGGTATGAGCTTATGAAGGAATACTTCCCTGAGCAGTATCAGCAAGTAAAAAACTATATACAGCAGGGTCGCTGGAATGTAACGGGAAGCTCGTGGGATGCAGGGGATGTCAATGTACCTTCTCCTGAGGCGGTCATGCGTAATATACTATACGGAAATGGCTTCTTCAAGAAGGAATTTGGCAAAACAAGCACCGACATATTCCTTCCGGATTGCTTCGGTTTTGGGTACGCGCTTCCTTCAATATCATCACACATGGGACTTACAGGCTTTTCGACTCAGAAATTGACTTGGGGTTCCGCTTACGGTATAGCTTTTAATATTGGAAAATGGTATGGGGTGGACGGTTCCTATCTGATTTCAGCAATAAATCCTGGAAGCTACACTTCAACTATATCCAGTTCCGTTGCAAACGATCCCACGTGGATCAATTATGTCAATTCACTTGGCAATAACTATGGCGTATATGCTGCTTATAAATATTATGGGACCGGGGACACCGGCGGATCTCCAACTGACGGTTCCGTAAACATGATTCAGCAGGATATTAATAACTGGAACAACACAAAAACGGGGATACGGGTTTTAAGCTCAACGGCGGACCAGATATTCAGAGATATAGCGGCCCAGGGCCTGGCAGATAGACTGCCTTCGTGGAATAACGAGCTGGTTATGTCTACCCACGGGGTGGGTTCCTATACTTCAAGAACCATATCAAAGAGGCTTAACAGGCAAAACGAACTGCTTGCAGACGCAACAGAAAGAGCCGGCGTCATGGCGGACTGGCTGGGCGGAGCGCCTTATCCGAAGCAACAGTTGGATACGGCTTGGCAACGTTTTATTTGGCATCAATTTCATGACGATCTTACAGGAACAAGCTTACCTTCAGCATATATGATAACCTGGAATGACTACATTCTATCGCTCAATCAGTTCTCTCAGGAGCTTACCAATGGAGTTGGTGCAATAGCCAGTGCAATGGATACATCTGCTGCCGGTATTCCTTTGGTGGTATATAATCCTGTTTCAAAGGCACGCAAGGACGTAGTAGAGGCAAAGGTGAACTTCCCTTCAGGAGTACCGGCAGCAGTCAGGGTTTATGACCCGAACGGCAATGAAGTGCCTTCACAGCTTGGAACAATTGACGGCACAAGCGCAACAGTATTATTCCTTGCGGATATGCCTTCGGTAGGATATAAGACATATGACGTAAAGCCTTCCGAATCACCAAGCACAATATCAACAGGCTTGAGCGTTTCAAATTCAACCATGGAGAACGATTACTATAAAGTTACGATCAATGCCGACGGAGATATAGCCAGTGTATTTGATAAGGTCAATAATAAGGAGCTGTTGGCAGCCCCCTCAAGGCTTGAACTGCTAAATGACACTTCAACCAACTGGCCATCATGGGAAATTATGTATAACGATGTGGCAAGCGCTCCCAAGGCGTATGTAAGTGGGCCTGCCGAGGTTAAAATACTTGAAAATGGCCCTGCAAGGGTCGCACTTCAAGTAACACGCAAGGCTTCAGGTTCAACTTACGTTCAAACAATAAGTCTGTCAGCCGGTGACGATACACAGCGTGTAGATGTTGTCAACAATGTTAACTGGTATACAAGAGCAGCTAATTTAAAGGTGTCGTTCCCACTCACAGTTTCCAACCCTAAAGCGACTTATGACCTTGGGCTGGGTACTATTCAGAGAGGGAATAATACACCAACCTTGTATGAAGTACCGGCACAGCAGTGGGCTGACATCACAGATACCACCGGCAGTTATGGCGTCAGTATTTTAAATGACTGCAAATATGGCTGGGATAAGCCTGCAAACAATGAACTCAGACTTACATTAATACATACACCTCTGGGAGCCTACGGAAGTAATAAACAGGATACCCAGGACTTTGGTGAGAACAGATTCACTTATTCCATCTATGGTCACAGTGGAGATTGGATCAATGGTCAGACCGTAACTCAGGGTGAAAGATTGAACCAGCCGTTAAAAGTATTCCAGACGACAGCTCATAGCGGAAATTTAGGAAAAGCTTTTTCTTTCTTAAGCTTAAGCGAGCCGAATGTAACTGTTAAAGCAGTCAAACAGGCAGAGGAAAGTCAGGAGTATATTGTGCGGGTTCAGGAAACTAGTGGAAACCCGGCTGCTCATGTTGTTTTGTCAATGGGCAACGGAATAGCAAGCGCCAGGGAAGTCAACGGTGCTGAAGATGCGGTAGGTCCGGCAGTGGTTCAGGATGGAAATCTGGTATTTGATATAGGTGCTTATAAACCAAAGACATTCGCAATTACTCTGTCGGCGCCTTCTACGACAGTAAGTGCACCGATTTCCACAGCTATAGCACTCCCCTTCAACAGGGATGTGGTCAGTTTCGACAGCAACAAGGCAGATGGCGCACTTGACACGCTTGGAAATTCGATACCGGCTGAACTACTACCTGAAACGATTACAAGCGGTGGAATACCATTTGAAATGGGTCCGACGACAGACGGAAGCAACAATGCCGTAGCCAGCAGCGGCCAGGAAATTGAAATACCTGCTGGTTACAAGCAGCTCTATCTGCTGGCTGCATCAACCGCCGGAGCTTTAACGGATACATTCATGGCAACGGAACGCCGGTAAACCTTAGGGTTGAGGACTATAAACAGCATGTAGGGACATGGGACCTCTATGCAAACGGAGTTTATGGCCATATTAAACGTGATGCGGTAGCATGGGTAGCAACACATACACACAATCCGAGTGTCACAACACCTTCGTCACCGATTTCCGTACCCGGAAACAGTGCTTACGATTTTGATTATATGTTCAAATACAGGATAGATTTGCCGGAAGGCGCAAAAACACTAACCTTGCCCAATAACAGCATTATTCTTGTATTTGCAATGACTGCCTCCAATAACAGCAACGATGAAACAGTGCCGGCAGGAGCCTTGTATGATGAAAAAACCCCACCGGTAATGTATCCGCTGACTGTAAATAACGGAAGCGGAACCGGTTCATATCCGGAGGGCGTAAGTGCAACAATTACGGCCACAGTTCCTGTAGGTTACATATTCAAGGAATGGGAGGGACCGGTCGCAGATCCGAAAGCAAGAACTACTACTGTAACTATTGGTACTGAGCCTGTGACAGTTACGGCTGTGCTGACCAATCTTGGGGCGAACCTCGCATTTGGGAAAACGGCAACAGCCAGTGGATTTGTGAGCGGGGAAGGGCCGGAAAAGGCGGTCGATGGCATAGTATCAGCATATGTAGGAGGCAGAAACAGCAAATGGTGCGCTACCGGCAGTGGTGATAAGTGGCTCAAGGTCGATTTGGGAGAAGAATACACAATTAACCGCTGGGTAGTAAGGCATGCAGAAGAAGGCGGGGAAAGCCCTAGCTGGAACACACGTGATTTCAGGTTGCAGATGAGTACCAACGGGAGTGACTGGAAGGATGTGGATACAGTTATCAACAATACTGACAGCATCACCAACCGTGTGACAAATCCATTTACCACGAGATATGTGAGGCTTTATATAACAAAACCGACCAATACCTCCGATACTGCATCAAGAATATATGAATTTGAATTGTATGCAGACCTTGATCACCTGAATCAGCTTACCGTAAACAACGGAACCGGCGCCGGAACTTATCCGGAAGGTTCGGTAGTAGCTGTTTCGGCAACTATTCCTCAGGGATACATCTTTAAGCAATGGTCAGGGCCGGTACTAGATCCGTATTCATACAATACTAAGGTTATAATGGGTGCAGAGCCTATAACTTTAACGGCAGAAATGGTTAAGATGGGTGCAAACGTGGCCTTAAATAAAACAGTCACGGCCAGCGGTAATGTCAACGATCGCGAAGGACCGGAAAAGGCGATTGATGGTCTTGCAAATACCAAGTGGTGTCACAATACTGCTAACTTCCCTAATAAATGGTTGGCAGTCGACCTTGGCCAGGAATTCACCATATATGGCTGGATAGTGAAACATGCCGGCTTTGGTGGAGAATCCCAAGGTTATAATACCAGGGACTTCAAGTTGCAGATAAGTTCTGATGGCATCGAATGGACAGATGTGGATTCAGTCGCCGGCAATACCGCGAATATAACCTATAGGCTGCTGGATACCCCGTTTACTGCAAGACATGCAAGACTTCTGGTTAGTACGCCCACAAACAACTCGGATCCGGCTACCAGAATTTACGAGCTTGAATTGTATACTGCGCCGTTCTCGGTTAATGTGGCTGCAGCAAATACCATTCTCGAGAGAAATCAGAGTACGGGCATTACCCTGGAAGCTATGCTTTCAGAGGGCGAGTCTGTCGATTTAACAAGTGATGATATGACAATTGAATACTTCAGTACCAGTCCTGATTCAATATTTGTAGAGAATGGTGTGGCAACGGCTAAAAATGTTGGTACTGCTGAAGTTTATGCGGCAGTGACAATTGATGGAATCAGGGTGGAGTCCAATAAAATCTCATTTGTAGTCACTACAAGCTGGGCGTCTATAAAAGGGTTGACCGATGGTTTTATAGAGTCCGGCAATCTATTCGGGCCGTTGGCTTCTCAATTGACCAACAACTTGGAACAGGCAAGGAAATTTTATTATGACAATAAATATGACCAGGCAGTAAAACACATGGAGGATTTCCTAAAACACCTTAACAATCCGCCTATGGGAAACCATATATCCGATCACGCAAAAGAAATACTAAACCTTGATGCAAATGCTCTGATCGAAATATGGAAATCAATTGCTGCCGAATTTAATGTCCCCACAGCGGAAGATCAAGACAGTACAGTCACAGATAGCTCTATTTGATAGCCAAGCGCATTAATATAAAGCTATAAAAACGGGGAGAGGAGCGGGTGCCGCTCCTCTCCCCATGCCATGATGCAGTTAATACCGTTTTAGTTAAGCCTTATAGCGTTTACTTCATAAGGGTTAGTTTCATTCCCAAGCTTCACGTCAGGAAGTCTGTTATCCTCTCTGACATCCTCGAGCATAGGATACCCCAAGAGGAGACAATGAAAATGTAAAATCATTGTTTATCTCTGGGGTGTTTTTATGCCTTTGTTCTTGAGAATGACTTCATGGGATAACAACTTCTTCCACCTTAATTATAGCACATAAAAAACTGTAAATGTAGTCTACTTGTTCTCATTTGCCGGTGCTATAATGCAATAGCACTCAAATCATGAATTCACTTATAAACAACCTCTGCAAAGAAAATTGCCGGGGTATATAGAATGCTGTAAAAGGTACATTATAGATAATACTCTGGTAAATCGTATGAGTCGGAAGAATATCATCAAAATTATCAAATAGAGAATTGACAAAGGGGGTAATGATATGAACTCCTATGTGCTTACCTTTCAGGACATCGACAAAACAAAACTCATGGCTGTTGGGGGTAAAGGTGCGAACCTGGGGGAGCTTTCCAGGATTGAAGGGATACGCGTACCGGATGGTTTTTGTATTTCTACTGAAGCCTATAAAAGAATCATTGGGGAAACGTCGTCGATTAACGAATTACTTGATCAGTTATCGCTTCTAAAGGTGAAAGACCGGGATAAAATCGGCGAACTTAGCGGTGAGATTCGTAGGGTTATCGAGGAGATAGCCATCCCTGAAGATATTATTGATGACATCACTTGCCTTCTCTCCAGACTTGGAGAAAAAAACGCCTATGCAGTAAGATCCAGCGCAACAGCAGAGGACTTACCGACGGCCTCCTTTGCTGGCCAACAGGATACGTATTTGAACATTATAGGAAAAGAGGCAATCCTAAAGCATATCAGCAAGTGCTGGGCATCGCTGTTTACCGAGAGGGCAGTAACTTACCGTATTCAAAATGGCTTTGACCACCGTAAAGTCCAACTGTCGGTAGTTGTTCAGAAGATGGTCTTCCCGCAGGCGGCGGGGATTTTGTTTACAGCCGATCCCGTCACTTCCAATAGGAAGGTGTTATCCATTGATGCCAGCTTCGGACTTGGTGAGGCCTTGGTCTCCGGCTTGGTGAGTGCTGATATCTATAAAGTGCGTAACGGCAAGATTATTGATAAGAAGATATCTACCAAGAAGCTGGCTATTTATGCATTAAAAGATGGCGGTACGAACGAACAGGAGATCCCGCTTGAACGGCAGAATAGACAAGCGTTGACGGATGAGCAGATTTTACAGCTTGAGGGCCTGGGCAGAAAGATCGAAGAACATTTTGGCCACCCCCAGGACATCGAATGGTGTTTGGTTGATGGTATGTTTTATATTGTCCAGAGTCGGCCAATCACTACTTTATACCCGATCCCTGAAGCGAATGATGAAGAAAATCATGTCTATGTATCTGTCGGTCACCAACAAATGATGACAGACCCCATGAAACCGTTGGGATTGTCTTTTTTCCTGTTAACGACTCCTGCACCCATGCGTAAAGCGGGTGGAAGGTTGTTTGTTGATGTTGCACATATGCTGGCTTCACCTGATAGCAGAGAAATGTTATTAGGTACCTTTGGACAATCCGATCCTCTCATAAAAGACGCACTTATGACCCTAATAGAGCGAGATTATATAAAATTGTTACCAAATGATAAAAAAGAACCGAGTCCTATTAAAAGCAATAAAGGTATGCCACCCTTAGGTTCTCAAACACAAATCGAAAACGACCCGACAATCGTTCCTGGTTTGATTCAGAAGAACCAAGCATCGATAGAAGAGCTAAGACAAAATATCCAAAGGTCATCAGGATCAGACTTATTTGATTTTATTCTGGAAGATATTCAGATATTAAGGAAGATTTTATTTGACCCACAAAGTTCAGCTGTGTTTATGGCTGCTATGGATGCTTCGTCATGGATCAATGAAAAAATGAACAAGTGGTTAGGTGAAAAAAACGTAGCAGACACGCTTTCTCAATCTGTACCAAACAATATTACTTCGGAAATGGGTCTTGATCTATTGGATGTCGCAGATGTGATTCGTCCTTATCCGGAAGTAATTGATTATTTACAGCATGTAAAAGATGATGACTTTTTGGATGAAATGGTTAAGTATAATGGCGGACAGGAAGCCCAAGATGCTATCTATGCTTATCTCAACAAATACGGAATGCGATGTGTCGGAGAAATCGATATTACGAGAACTCGTTGGAGCGAAAAACCAACTACGCTTGTCCCCATGATTCTCAGTAACATCAAAAACTTTGAGCTTGGTGCCAGTATTCGGAAATTTGAGCAAGGGCGACAGGAAGCTTTGAAAAAAGAACAAGAGTTATTAGAGCGATTGAAGCAATTACCGGATGGTGAGGAAAAAGCTACAGACACAAAACGAATGATCAGTCTTATCAGGAATTTCATCGGTTATCGTGAATATCCAAAATACGGCATGGTTAGTCGCTACTTCGTTTATAAGCAAGCCTTACTGAAAGAAGCCGAACGACTCGTGCAAGCTAACGTTATTCATGAAATAGAAGATATATACTACCTCACTTTTGATGAACTTCACGAAGTCGTACGCACAAATAAACTGGATTTTGATATCATCAGCAAAAGAAAAGACGATTACAAATTATATGAAAAACTAACTCCTCCACGTGTTATCACGTCTGACGGTGAAATTATCGCAGGTGAGTACAAACGGGAAAATCTCCCGGTCGAAGCTATTGTAGGTCTACCTGTTTCTTCCGGAGTTGTAGAGGGAAGAGCACGTGTCATCTTAAATATGGAAGATGCTATTCTTACGGATGGAGATATATTAGTAACCTCCTTCACTGACCCTAGCTGGACACCATTGTTTGTATCCATAAAAGGCCTTGTCACCGAAGTTGGCGGACTGATGACCCATGGAGCAGTTATCGCTCGTGAATATGGCTTACCAGCAGTTGTCGGGGTAGAAAATGCCACCAGAGTGATAAAAGATGGGCAACGAATTCGTGTGCATGGAACGGACGGATATGTAAAACTCCTGTAAATCTCAAGAGTTTCACCTTTCAATTATTGTCCCATTATGAATAACCATATTCGCATTAAAAAGTACTTTTATATCCGACAGTGGATCGCCGTCTACCACAAGCATATCTGCTTTTTTTCCTTCTTCGATGGTTCCTATTTCGTCACCTAAGCCGCATACGAAAGCAGCATTCTTTGTACCTGCGACAATGATATCCATATTCTTCATCCCTGCTTTTTGCATGAGTAAAACCTCAGTTTCCGGAAACCCTTTGTCAAAATCACACATATAGCCCCCAAAATCTGTTCCAAGAGCTATTTTCCCTCCTGCCTTATAGAACTTGGAAAGATTCTCAATGGCAACAACGTCCCAATCAAGTGAATGCATCTCACTAACGCCTTTTATCAGCTCCAGCGTCGGCACCCAGTATATATTCTTTTTCACCATATCACTGATAATTCCGGGCTCAACCGGCTCCGCCACCATGTGTGCGACATCGTCCACTCCGGCATCGATAGCCCACCTCAAGTTTCTTGCATGCATGATGTGGACTGATGTTTTTTTATTTTCGGAGTGCGCCGTATCAATTATACTTTTAACTTCCTCATATGCAGGTAGAGTCCACTGCCGCCCCTGAAGATCATCCTCTATTGAAAACTTAATTATGTCCACACCCATATCTATATATTCAAGCACCTTGTTTCTTGCATCCTCGGGAGAGTCATAATAATCGCTGCCGCCATAACCTCCCGGAGGGCTCATAATGGGTGTCGCGGATACTATGCGGGCGTTTTTATTATTTTTATTAAGTTCATCCCTGGTCTTAATAAAATCATCAGTTCCTATAGGTCCTAAATCTCTTACTGTTGTTACTCCACCATTCAACCAATTTTGCAGGTTGGAAGAATTATATGCTCCATGCACATGGGCGTTTATAAAACCCGGCAGAACCACAGCTCCTTTTAAGTCGAGCACCTTTGCGTCACCGGGAATTTTGATTTTACCGCTATCGGCGATTTTCGCAAGCTTATCCCCCTTTATCATTATTTCGGAAGAAGGTCTCGGCGAAGCACCTGTTCCATCAATAAGGACACAGTTTTTCAAAACGATAATATCATTTTGGCTGCTTGCGAGGGCTGTTTCGTCATCAGTCCTCTGGGCACATGAGGGAAAAAACGTAGAAACGGCAGTAACTAAAACAAGTAAAATCCTTCTTTTTAATTCCACGGTATGCTCCTTTATAGTATTACATTTTTTACTATATATTGTAATTATACCATACCTTTTTCCTTCAAGCCAGTCAAAGGATTCAATGGCCACGACGAAAAAATGTTCTTTTTTGTCCCTTAAAAATAGGCTAAAATATAGATGATAATACATAAATTAAATAATTGATTAGGACATGAGGTGGAAATATGCCGGTAAAAATAACAATATGCGATGATACTGCAGAGGATATTGCCCTTTTATCCAGCGCACTTTCCGCCTATGACCCTTCATTTGAAATTACCTCTTTTACCAGCGGAAAAACGTTGGTGGATGAGCTGATGGAAGATAGTTTCTCTGCTGACATTTTGTTTCTGGATATTTACATGCCGGAAATGGACGGTATTAGGACGGCACAGAAAATACGCAGCAAAAGGAAAGAGCTCAAAATCATATTTCTTTCCTCCAGCAGGGAGCACTACCCGCAGGCATATGAAGTATTCGCCTATAATTATCTTGAAAAGCCCTTTAACAGGGAGCGTTTGTATGCTGTAATGGACCGCGCGCTTGGAGAAATCCGGAAAGAAAGCGGATACAAAATCAGTATTCAGTATAAGGGTGCTGTACATAACATTGATTGCCGGGATATTCTTTATATAGAAAGCCAGAATAAGCTTCTTCTATTCCATTTCGCTGATGGAAACACTTTGCAATGCTATGGTAAGCTGGAAGAAATTTTGAATGAGCTGCCGGGACAATTCTTTATTCGCTGCCATCAGAGCTTTCTCATCAATCTGTCTCAT
Source organism: Bacillota bacterium (assembly GCA_023443745.1). Classification (GTDB taxonomy): domain Bacteria; phylum Bacillota; class Clostridia; order DSM-8532; family DSM-8532; genus DTU059. The sequence continues at coordinate 37,140 of JAEZTB010000043.1, read as the reverse complement.
GTGACGGAAATGAAGGAGAATTACATCCGTGTGGGACAAGTTATGATTAGCATTTCACGAAAATATGGGAAAAACGTAAAAGAGCAGTATTATGCGTATCTGTTTTCCCATATGGGCAGGGAAAAGCTATGAAAAGATTGCATAAAACCGAAACATTGCTGGTCGCCGGCATGCTCTTTGCAATTATTGTTTCTCATTTGCCGGTACTGTACACCTCTTTTTACCACGAGCTGACCGGCATGCCTAAGTCTGAAATCGGCAAGATTCACCTTTCAGATACTGATAGCAGCGGACGCATCATTCTTGACGGTGAATGGGAGTTTTATTGGAAGCGTCTGCTTGTCACCGAAAATCAGCACAATGTTTCCCCTGATCTGCTTCTTCCTGTGCCTGATTATTGGTCACGCTATCAATTGAATGGGGACTATCTGCCGGCAAATGGCTATGCAAGCTATCGACTCACATTGGACGGTTATTCCAGTGCGAGTCCGGTTACTGTCTATCTGCCCGATTTTGGGAGCGCTTACCGTGCCTATATTGACGGAGTCCTGACATCGGAAAGCGGGACTGTGTCTAGAAATCAATCGGATGTCTTTACGACTACAGATGCAAAACTCTATCCCGTAACATTCTCTGACGCAAAAGAGCATGAAATCGTAATTGAAATAGCAACGACACGGTTTGCCGGACTCTACATGGTTCCAGTCCTGCAAAGCTATAACGATGCTATCTTGCAGGACAGTAATCGGAACAATCTACGGATGATTTTGTTTGGAACGGTGCTGTTTTCCTTCTTTGTTCTGGTTATGCTGTATATCCTTACTTCCAGAAAAAACAGTCGCTCGATCTGGCTGCCGCTGATTGGATTTCTTGTCCTTGTGCGCATTATGATGACGACGGAATTCTATCATTTCTGGCAGAATACGTTGTTCTTCCATCTTTCTTATGAAGATTCGAATCCGCTGATGTTTTTGGTTTCCTTTTTGTTTAAATATCTGCTGATTTTTTTGGTAGAGGAGCTTTTGGGAATTGCGTTTTCCCGCAGGGAAAAGCTTGGCTTTTTGATCTATTATATCGTGCTGTATCTCCTTTACCTTTTCATCCCTCTCGGGTTCTATAACAGACATCTGACCATTCTGCTTCCGGTGTGCGCCTTTGCAATAGAGATTTATCTGTTCTTCAAGGTTTACCATAATCGGAGTCGGCTGAAAAAGTATGGGCTGCTGATTTACTGGGGAGCGATACTGGCAATCACCGGGCTAATTATGGACTGTTATTACATAAACGGCAATATTTACCTCAATCTATCGTTAGCGTTGCTGCTGCTGCTCTCAGCATATTTGATGATCCTCAGCGCGGTTTCGGCCATGCAAGCGGCTGATGTATACCGTGATTTTGCCGTGGCCTCTGCCGGGCTTTCCCAGGCCAGAGCGCAGATTTCCATGCAGACAGAGTATTATGATGCGCTTCGTGATCAGATGGGTGAAGTCCGTGCCATCCGTCACGATGTCCGTCACTTTGTCGGTGTGATCCGGCAGCTTACAGAGGCAAGGCGTTATGAGGAGCTAACCGGATTTTTGAATGACTATGTGGAAAAGGCCGATCCTACTCCGTTGCCTGTGTTTTGTGAAAATATCGTGGCAAACTCTATCCTCGGTTACTATTCCCTGTGCTTAAAGAAGCGGGATATTCCATTCCGCTGTACTTGTCAGATTCCTGCCCATCTTTCCATCAGTGACAGCGATCTTTGCATCGTGTTGGGCAATGCGTTGGAAAACGCCATGGAAGCCTGCGAGAAGCTGGAAGTTCATCAGACCCGGTATGTGGCGGCCGAAGCAAGGAGTATAACCGACCAGTTTTTGATTAAGATTACAAACACCTATGACGGTATTGTAAATCAGCGGGACGACAGCCTTCTCTCTATAAAAGGCGGTGCTTCCCATGGGTTGGGATTGCAAAATATCAAAAAGGTTGTAAATGCCAGCGGAGGAATTGTCAAAACCGAGCATAGTGCTGAGACCTTTACCCTGATGGTTGCCCTCCCGTGTTCTTCTGACGCAAAAGCAGATGGCCCCCTTTCCGCTTACAAGCCATAGTGACATAGTGTATCATTATCCTATCTGAGCCCTGCCAAGCTTTAGGCAGGGTTTTTTTTATGTCAATTACGGCATTAGAGGCGTCAATTTCGCCAACGGGCGTTTTGAAAAAGATTTTTCTTTATAATTTTTAATCGGAGGTGACTGCGATGCTTTACCGGATCGACCCACAGACCGACGCTCTAAAATTATATCGGGAGCCGCACAGCGGGAGCAAGCTTCCATACCAGACCGTAAAAGAAATGAGGCAGCTTTATCCGGATAGGAAGTTCGCCATCATTGGGGAAATCGGTGGCTTTGCACGACCTCCGAACAATGGAGATCATCTGCTCATTGCGAATGACAAGTTCATTCCCATTCTGCCGAGAGGTAGCCTTAGAAAGCCTTTTGAGTGGGTTACCGGATATGTCGCAGTGGGCGAAAATGCCTATCTTGCTGTAATCAGGAGCCTGATTACCCTCTTTTCTTAGCGGCGATGAGCAACCCGAGGAAGCGAATGGAAAAATAATGAAGAAGAAAAACGATACAAGGAGGTCATGAGAAATGATTAGGAAGCATAAACGAATCTGGAGCCTGCTGCTGTGCATAGTGATAGTGATTACCGTGCTGCCGACAACGGCTTTCGCGGCAGGCGGGGATCCGATGTCCACCCCTTTGCAGGAAGGATGGGCAAAACTTGGAGGATTTATAAGCGGCGACACTACCCATAGCGTGTATTCGCCCGTTAGCATTGCAGTGAATAGCGAAATCCCTGAAGATAACCCAAACATCTATGTGACGTCAAATGCGTTTTTTTATCGCGTCATGAAAGGTACGTACAACACGGGCACCAAAACATATACGTTCAACGACATCGGCGGCACTGGGAATCCCAATTTCACCAGTGCCAACGCGCCAATCAGTCTAGCGCTTGATGGCGGCTTCATAAGTGACGGCAACTTATATGTGGCAACGAACAATATGTATGTCAGTCCTATCAAGGAAAAAATATGGAAATTTGATGGCACGAACTGGACGGATATCACCTATGGGCTGGGAATCAATTATCCATCCATAGCTGTTGATTCGGGCAAGAACCTGTATGCAGTTGGAACGACTGGCGTGCGCAAGGTGTATGTTCTTTGGAAAGATGTTCCCACTACTTGGAAAGATGTTGACCTTAGCACTTATATTACTGCCGATCTGGCGGCGGTTGCCGTGCCGCGAAATGGTTTTGGTGATGTTTTTGTACTGGACAAAACCGGAAAAATATGGCGGGTTCGTTTTGGTCAGATTGGCAACACGACTACACTTGACACTTGTATCCAGATAGCCACTGCGCCGGGAGGCGGCTCCAGCCTTGCTGTCGTCAGCAAAAACAGTTCAAATGACGGCTTTGATTTTTATGTAACGGATGCGTCGAAGAAGTGCATCCAAGCGCTGCTGTATGAAACCAATGGCAAATTGCCGTATGCCGCCCAATCATGGGTCGTTATGCAGAATGACTCGCCCAACACCTTCAATACCCCTCTGAGCGTCGCTTTAAACTGGCAAGGCAATCTGTATGTGACCGACCCGGGCATGAACAACGGCGCAGTTCTCAAGCAACATAGCGTTCCTGCGCTCTCTTGGACTGTCCAGCCTGGCAGCGGCATAAGCGGGAATGCTTTATCAACACAGCCGCAGATGGCGCTTAAGTATTTTGATGGATACGGCAATAAGGTGGCAACAGGCAATAGTGTAGATCAGGTGACAGTGGCGCTCACCTTAGCAGGTTCGGGGGCGCTGATTGGCACACAAACGGTGACGCTGCAAAGCGGACTCGCCACATTCAGCGATCTGGGCGTAACCGGGCCGGGCACCTATACCCTGACCGCAACATGCGGGGGACTCACCAGCGTAAGCAGCAGCTTTACGGTGAGTCCGGCTCCCGCCATCACAGGCGTGGCGGCAGGCATATCGACATTCCCGGCTTCGGGTGGCGCAACAGCTATCACTGTTTCGGGAACCAACATCATCAACGGTATCAGGGTAACCGCCTTTGACGGTGCTACTGCAACGGATATCACAAGCACGACCACCGGAAGCGGCACCAATCAGACCGTGTCCCTTACCTTCCCGGAGAATACCTCTACAACGGCAGATAAGGTATACACCATCAAAGTTTCGCTGGATAACGGAAGCACTTGGGATACTCAAACTGCCACGGTTACGGTGAGCAAGGCAATGGCTTCGACAGCTGTGCTTACAGGTACAGCGGTCATAAGCAATATAAATCCGAGAATCGGCGATGTACTGAACGGTTCCCTTGACGGCGGAAATAATACCGGTACACTGACCTATGTGTGGAAAGTGGGCGGCAGCCAAGTAGACATAGATGCAAGCTACACAGTAGCCGAAACGGACCTTAGCAAGACTATCACGCTGGAAATCGCATCAAGCGTGGAAACAGGAACAGTGATAAGTACGGCGACAGCGGCAGTGGCGAAGAAAGCGGCTCCGGCGGCTCCGTCAGTACCTGCGCTCTCGTCAAAGACCCACAACAGCGTTACGCTGGAGGTAAACGGACTTTATGTGTTTTCCATGGACGGCACCACATGGCAGACCAGCAATGTATTTGGTAGCCTGACGGCAAACACAGCGTATACGTTCTATCAGAAAGTGGCAGAAACCTCCGATACGGAAGCATCGGCGGCAAGCACGGGCTTAAGCGTGACTACCGATACCGAGCCGACAAATGCACTTGTAGGCACCGCGGTTATCAGCAATACAGAACCGAGAATCGGCGACGTACTGAACGGTTCCCTTGACGGCGGCAATAACTCCGGTACGCTGACCTTTATGTGGAAATCGAATGGCAGACAAGTAGGTACAGGCACAAGCTACACAGTAGCCACAGCAGACCTCGGCAAGACCATCATGCTGGAAATCACATCAAGCGTGGAAACAGGTGCAGTGACAAGTACAGCGACAATGGCAGTGGCAAAGAAAGCGGCTCCGGCGGCTCCGTCAGCACCAACGCTCTCGTCAAAGACCCACAATAGCGTTACGCTGGAGGCAAACGGGCTTTATGTCTTTTCCATGGATGGCAGCACATGGCAGACCAGCAATGTATTTGTTAGCCTGACGGCAAACACAGCGTATACGTTCTATCAGAAAGTGGTAGAAACCTCCGATACGGAAGCATCGGTAGCAAGCACTGGCTTTAGCGTGACGACCGACCACGAGCCGGCAAATGCACTTGCAGGTACGGCGGTCATCAGCAATATAAATCCTAGAATCGGCGATGTACTGAACGGTTCCCTTGACGGTGGAAATAACACCGGTACACTGACCTATGTCTGGAAAGCGGACGGAATACAAGTAGGTACAAGCACAAGCTACACAGTAGCCGTAGCAGACCTCGACAAGACCATCACACTGGAAATCACATCAAGCGTGGAAACAGGAGCAGTGACAAGTACAGCGACAGCGGCAGTGACACAGCCTCCTCCGAGCTATACCTATACCGTGACCTTTATGAACGGAAGCTCGCTACATACAACGAAAACCGTTGTTTCACCGACCACAACAATAGACGCTCTGCCTGCTAATCCAGCCAATGGCAGCTATACGTTCAGTGGATGGTATACGGGAACAGGCGGAAGCGGAACAAGTTTTAACGCTTCTACCCCTGTTACTTCCAATATGACCGTGTATGCTTATTGGACGGGCGGCGACTCGGGCGGCGGTGGTGGCGGCTATACGCCTGCACCTCCGGCAACAGACATTACCATCGACAAGCAGCCCAATATGCCAACTGTGGCAAAAATGAGCGTTTCCGGTACGGTGAAGGACGGCGTTCTCTCTGCAAACATCACTGAGCAGATGGTGAGGAACGCTATCAAGGCAGCACAGGATACGGCTGAAAAATCCGGCAATATCGTTGATGGCATTGCTGTGGATTTCGGCATCACAGGAAGCGGCAGCTATACCGACCTGAACGCAACCATTGATGCGGGGGCCATCGACCGTCTGAAAGAAGCTGGCGTGAGGTTTATCAAAATCGGCTCGGCTGTGCTTGACATTACCCTTGACGCAGGAGCCATTGCTGAGATTGACAGACAGTCAACCGGTAACGTTACGGTTTCGGCAAGGGCGCAGACCAAGCTGTCCGAAGCGGCAAAGGAACTGATCGGCTCCCGTCCGGTGTTTGACATCACCGTGGGCTATCAGAAGAACGGTGAGACCGAATATATTACTAACTTCGGCCAAGGTGCGGTCACATTGGGTATTGCTTACAACGCTACAGCCAAAGAAAGTACCGCCAACCTGTTCGGCGTGTATGTTGACAGAAACGGCAGGCCGCAGCTTCTGAACAGTTCCGGCTACAACAATGGCAGACTGATTTTCAACAGAAACAGCCTGTCAACCTACGGCGTAGGCTACAAAGCCTCTGCTCCGGCCTTTACCGACACGGCAAAGCACTGGGCGAAGGACAACATTGATTTTGTCACCAGCCGTGATCTGATCAGCGGTACAAGCGAAACCACCTTTGCACCAAATACCGCAATCGTACGCGCCGATTTCCTCATGGCACTGGGCAGGCTTTCCGGTGCGGACGTGCACAGCTACAAAACCAGCAGCTTCACCGATGTAAAAAACAGCGACCCCGCTATGCCCTACATTGAGTGGGCGGTCAAAAACAAGATCGTGTCAGGCTATGGCAATAGAAAATTCGGGCCAAATGACCCGATTACCCGTGAGCAGATAGCTGTGATGATGGTTAACTATGCCAAGGCTACCGGCTATAAGATGCCAATTTCCATCGTAGCAGTCACATTCTCGGATAGTGCGAAGATTGCTGCCTACGCAAAGGATGCGGTAACAGCTGTCCAGCAGACAGGTGTTATCGTCGGCAAAATAGGCAACCTGTTCGACCCACAGGGTAACGCTACCCGCGCGGAAGCATCGATCATCCTGCGCCGGTTCGTGGAGTTCGTCATCGACGAGGGCACGGCACGGGGCTGGAGCCGGAATGATGCCGAACAGTGGCTGTACATCGGTGAAAACGGTCAAGCCGTCACTGGTTGGCTCACCGAGGAAAATACCAAGTATTACTTCACCTCTGATGGCATCATGGTGTCCGGCAAGTGGCTGGAGCATAACGGAAAATGGTACTACTTCTATGCCAACGGGTCCCTTGCCAAAAGCACCAAAGTGGATGGCTATGAGGTCGATGAAAACGGCATTAGAAAGATGAAATAACTACAACGGCTGGCTGTCAAAAAGCGCAGGGTCCGCCCTCTAACAAGAGGGCGGGCCTTTGCGTTGTCTTTACCCGGTATTTCTAGGTTTGGGAGTGAGTTTAATAAACAGATTTAACAAATACTACAAAGAAATGTGATACTATTAAGTTGAATAGAAAACGATTTAAGGATTGAAGTGATGAATCAAAAAATATTAGTGATCGATGATGAGAAGAACATCGCTGACCCGATAGTGTATGCCTTGAAGAGAGAAGGCTTCACGGTAGAAGCTGCATATAACGGGGAAGAAGCCTTGAAGAAATTTGATCTGTTTAAACCCGATGCGATGATTCTTGATGTCATGCTGCCGGGTATAGACGGTTATGGAGTGCTGAGAAAGCTGGAAAATAGGAGTCGGGTGGGTATCATCCTTCTAACGGCAAAGGAGGACATCGTAAACAAAGTGGTGGGTCTCGAGCTGGGGGCGGATGACTATATCACAAAGCCTTTTGATATGCGGGAACTGCTTGCACGGCTGAAGTCTTTGCTAAGGCGCTTACAGGTGAAAGTGGAGGAGCAGGTGCAAGCTGAAATCCACATCAAGGGATTAATGCTCAATTTGCAGCAGAGAAAGGCGGTTGCCGGTGAGGAGCTGCTGGATCTGACGCCCAAGGAATTTGACCTGCTGGCACTTCTGACTGCCAACCCTGAAAGAGTTTATTCAAGGGATCAGCTTTTGGACTCAATATGGGGTATGGAATATATCGGCGGGACCCGGACTGTGGATATACACATCCAGCGGGTGAGAAAAAAACTAGGGTCCGGTTTTCAAGATATCCTGCAGACCGTGCACGGAGTAGGCTATAAAGCTTCAGGCCGGTAATGGAAGGCGGCGGATATGAGAACAAGTATAAAAATCAAATTTAGTGTTTTCCTGGCGGTGCTTTTACTGCTCACGGTGACAATTTTAAGCATCCTGGTGCTGGATGGGATAAAAAAGGATCAACAGGTGCAGTATGAAACGTTTTTGGCACAGCAGGCCAGGACGGCGAATTTGTATTTTATTCAGTTGAGTCTTGGCGAATCCTCTACGATGCCCGAAACCTTTTTAGCTTCCGGCGGAAACGAGCTGGCAAAACAGCTGAGCAGGGTCAGCGGGCAATTGGTCGTGCTATACGACAAAAACGGAAAAAAAACCGGGGAATCCGTAGCTAAAAGCGAAACCGGAAATGTAGAAAAAGCCCTTTCTTTTGCGCTGCAAAATAAAATCGCCTATCAGGTGGAGCGCGATTCCCTATATTACCTTGCGCCATTAACGGCAGGCAGCGAACAAATAGGAGTCGTACAGCTTTATTATTCACTGGTGCGAAATCTTGAGTTCTATAATTACATCAGGACGCTCTTCGTTTATATTGGTGCCGGTGTTTTCATTGTAAGCTTCATGCTCGGTTACTTTTACTTTAATTCCTTTGCCAATGGAATCTTAAAGCTGAAAAATATGGTTGACCGTATCCGGGTAGGCCAATACGAGATAGAGGTCCCGCGTCGGAGAGACGAGCTGGGAAAGCTGGGGGAAGGGATTTACGACATGAGCAGGCAGATCGTAAAAACCATCGGGGACATGCAGGCCGAACAACAGAAGCTTACACTTGCAGTCACCAAGCTGTCTCAACTGGAAAAACAACAAAAGCAGTTCATTGGAAATGTTACTCATGAATTTAAAACACCGCTGACATCGGTCAAAGCATATATCGACCTTCTGGAAATGTACCCCGATGATGCGGAACTGATGGAAACGGCAAGGATCAATATCGGGCAGGAAACCGAGCGGCTGTATGAGATGGTGGACAAGGTTCTGCAATTATCTGCCCTGGAAAAATATGATTTTGAATACACAATGGAAAAAATCGATGTCAGGCAGATCATCCTTCAGGTTTGCGGCAGCTTAAAAGGTAAGATGGATAAGTTTGGAATACAGTTGGAAACCGAGCTTACAGAGGCGTTTATCGAAGCCGATAGAGAAAGCATGGTCATTATTCTCGTAAATCTTATAGACAATGCCATCAAATACAATAAAACGCTGGGCAGCATTCGAATAAAAAGTTATTCAGAGCGTTCCAGCGTATTTGTTGAAATCATCGATACGGGCATCGGTATGCCGGCGGAGGCTGAATTTAAAATCTTTGAGCCCTTTTACACCGTGGATAAAAACCGTTCCCGGCAGAGCGGCGGTACCGGATTGGGCCTGTCCCTTGTCAAAAAACTTGTTGAAAAACAGGGAGGAACGGTTGCATTGTTTAAAACCGGTCCCGAAGGCTCAACCTTCCGCTTGAGCTTCCCGTCTTATAAAAAAGAAGAAAAAGTTTACAATTTTTAAACAAACGGTTATATTTCCGATACAAAACCCTGATAAGATGAAAGTCAAGGAGGCGATGCAATATGAAAAAGATGAAAGAAGCAAAAATCGCTGCAACCCTAGCAGTCCTACTGACTTTTACTGCCTGCAATATGCAGCAGGAAGGAAATAGAACAGTGATCAAAGAGCCGGATAAAAGCATTGTTATTATTGAGAATGGTAACACTGAGACCGATCCTATCCCTATTTCCGTCGAAAAGATTGATAAATATGAAGGAATGGAAATTACCGACTGGTTTGATGAGCAGACCGTCGTCCTTGCAAAGGAAAACCGGGAGCTTGGGAAAATGAGCCTCATGGAGAATGCGGAATTCTACCCCAGAAGCTTATACCTGTACAATCTGGACACCAAAGAATACAAAACAGTAAAAGCCCAAAAGAATATGTTTCTCGGCGGGGCGACGCTGTCTCCCGATAAAAAACACCTGTTGTACTATGAGTACTCTATCGGAGATACCGCCCACTATCTGATGAGCATGGACGGCGGGGAGCAATCCTCCGTAGCAAAGGACAATATCGGGATTGCGTATACGGCCGAGTGGGCTGACGCTCAAAATGTGATCGGTGCTTCCTACGCCGGAGGTGCTTATATGGCCGATACGGCAAGGAAAGTCACACAGATTGCCGAGCTCCAGGAGGAGCAATTGTTCACGGTGAAAAAAACACAGGACAAAATCTATTATATAACCACCGACGGCCCCACCTTCCAGCTGTATATGCTGAATCAGGCAACCGGGGAAAAGAAGAATCTGCAGGTGGAAAACGCAGATGGAATCACTCCCTCGCCCGATGGGAAGCATATCCTGATTTCTCAAGGGGTGGGATCGACGAGAAGGCTTCTTGTTGCCGATGCTGAGGGAAAAATCTTGAGGACCATCGCAGAGGGAACGGAGGTAACCGGAGTATCCTGGTCACCTGACCAACGGATGATCGCTTACCGGCTCGAATCCGTCATCAACGGCACAACCAGCAGCGGACTCTATCTGTACGATGTAATAACCGGCAAGTCCATGCAAATTGCGGTAAATACAGGAGACGCAGGGACCTGCTGGAGTCCTTCGGGTAAAAAAATTGCCGTTACGGAACTTGAGGGAAGAAACTATAACAGCAGCATCATTTACTTAAAATGATAATTTGATTATGACATTTCAAAAACCCATATTGCCTCACTCACTATCATATGTTACAATTAACATATGATAGTGAGTGAGGTGTTGTTATGTCAATTATGTATGCCATTTTAGGACTGCTGAGTTATAAGCCGTTTACAGGCTATGACCTTAAAAGGATTATGCAGGAATCACCTTTTATGCATTGGTCCGGCAATAACAATCAGATTTATAAAGCATTGCTCGAACTTTATAATGAAGGCTATGTAACGAGTGAGGTTTTTCATCAAGACAGTTCACCATCAAAAAAAATATATACAATCACAAAAGCCGGTTTAGCAGAGTTAAAACAATGGGCCCTGTCTTTTCCGGAAGCGCCTGAAACGAGGAATACTTTTGTTATCCAGCTGGCATGGACAGCACAGCTGAATAACAACGAGATAGGGATGCTGTTGGACAGGTATGAACAGGAAGTAAAAAGTCTGATTGCTGTTCAGCAGGAGAAGATGAAGATAGGCTTCTTCTCTCCGGATCGAACACCTAGAGAAGCAGCCATTTGGAGATTACTCTATGATAATGTCCTACAAAGGCATGAAGGTGAGCTGGAGTGGGTGAATAAAGTCCGGCAGACACTTCAGCATTTTGACAGTGCAGAGTACGAGACAAACGCAGGTGATGCTAATGTGACTAATAGGGAGGAAAAAGTAATGGAATATCAGATCGTGGAGAAGGATAACCAAAAATATGTAAAATTAGACCATCCGGGAGCACTTATTCAATCGGAGCGTGATGCATTGGAGCTCCTGTCTATTTGCGCAGAGAACGGGACGAACCTTTTACTGATCCATGGAGAAAGATTGTCCGATGCGTTTCTGCAATTAAAAACCGGCGTTGCAGGGGCAATATTACAGAAATTTGTATTGTATCATATCAAGACGGTAGCAGTGCTTGATAACAGCAGGATCAAAGGCAAGTTTGCGGAGCTTATTTCCGAGAGCAACAGAGGTAATACATTTAGAGTCTATAATAATCTTGATGAAGCAGAACGCTGGCTTTTGAACAACAATTATTGAGAGGGGAATCCATGACAGAGGCAGAGGATATGCTATGAAAATAGAAATCGGAGCGTAATAACCGATCCAAATTGTGTGATAAGACTGCCCGGCTTTTACCGCAAAAGGTGAATGCCGGGTAGTTGTATTTATTTGAGTATCAAATCATTCCTCGAACTATTCGCTTTGTCAGTCATTTGGGTAGGCCTTTTTCCTATTTGTCCTATTCAAAAGATAGTCCGTGCTTAATCCATGTTCCACTCAATGAAAATAATAGTGATATAATAAAGCTAGTAAAATTGTGGAGGATACAATGAAAATAACTAAAATTGAAGATAGTGATAAATTGAATTTTATTGAGCTTCTCTTTCTTGCAGATGAAGATTTGAAAATGATAGAGAAATACTTACATCGCGGAGAAATGTTTGCATTATATGATGACGACTTAAAAAGTGTTTGCGTAGTTACGCGAGAAAGCGATGATGTTTGTGAACTTAAAAACATAGCCACTTATGAAAACTGGCATGGTAAGGGGTATGGAAGCAAGCTTTTAAGCCACATATTTTCGCATTACAAGGGCAAGTATACAACAATGCTTGTGGGAACAGGTGACATTTCATGGATAATACAGTTTTACCAAAAAAACGGTTTTAGGATTTCTCATAGGATTAAGGACTTTTTCACAGACAACTACGAACACCCAATTTTTGAAGATGGTGTTCAGCTGGTAGATATGGTTTATTTGAGTAAAAGCTTATAAACTTATTACACTTTTCGGTAGCCTACAATACCGGGCCAAGTTGGCCGATATTGTCAAGAAAATAAAGCACCCGCCCCAACGGAAATAAAAAAACCGTATTTGCTCGGTGGTTTAGCACCTGCTATTGCTTCTTACATCGCTCTACGAAAAACAGTGAAATGACGAGCTTCAAGGAATGGCTAAAGAATGTCTTTAGTTATAAGTGACACATTACAAACTACATTATGCTTGTTTTGAGGAACGCGAAAGGTTTAATAGAATTATGGTTGAAAAGGTGCTTTTAAGTTGTTGTTAATTATCAATACAGACCAAAAGGGCTGGCTTTCATAAAACAACCTTGTTTCTGCCTTTCTTTTTTGCTTGGTAAAGTTTCTTGTCCATCAGCGCCACTACTTGATTGACTGAGTGGACGCCGTTTGTTTTATAGATGGTTTGCACACCGAAGCTGCAGGTAACCTTTACATGAATGCCATTGATGTAAATAATATTACTTTCAACCGCATGGCACAGCCGGTTTGCTATTTTTCCGGCGTTGACGTGGTTGAGTTCCGGCAGGCAAATCAAAAATTCATCACCGCCATAACGGCCCACCCATCCGTCCTTTCTTCGGATATACCTAAGAAATATAGCTGAGATTTCTTTCAGTATGTGGTCGCCGGCAACATGCCCATATTGGTCATTGATCTTTTTGAAATAATCGATGTCGGCATATATAAACGAAACAGGATCATTCTTTCGGAAATAACGTTCTAAATCGATTGGTAACTGTTCGTCAATGTACCTGCGGTTATATAAATCTGTCAGAGAATCTCTGATTGCTAATCTCTGCATATACTCGAGCGACTTTAGGCTGGTTCGCATATCACCGAAATGAATGAGTTCCAGACAACAGTTCTGTCCACCGATAGTAATCGGTATACTGGTGGCAATTTCAAGCAGACCGTCATTATCCCTTATAGAGAATGTTGCATCAAGTAATCCCTTGAATGAGATGGAAGCCTCCTTTTGGTCGTCTGTTTCCCCATTTTCATAAAGCTTTTGCTTATGGCTGGCATCCCAAATACGAGTAATAGGATAATATTTTTGTAGCATCCCTATAGATGCCACTGCATGAGTTAAGCTATCAAATTTCATGCTTTTCGATTCCTTTTGTAAAATGCCGACATGAATGCTTTTTTTCATTCCTTCGGAAGGGCTATATGTGAAGGGCGATTCTGCTACGTAGTAGATTAATCCATTGTGTATAGATTTCTCAACCTTTTAGCATACTATAAGAATACATTTTAATATACTAAGGGTTAATTTTCAAGTGCAATTGTATTCTTTAAGATAACTATTAAGGAGGCTTATAGCATATTATGTTGAATCGAAAAGAATTTGGGGCTACCATACGCAATGCAAGAATAGAAAACAAGTTAACACAGGAAAAACTGGCGGAATTACTTGGAGTAACACCTGTCCATGTCAAGCAATTAGAATCGGGAATCAGAATGCCGTCATTGGAGCTTCTGCACACTATTGCTGTCACACTAAATTTCTCAGTAGACAGAGCATTCTTTCCAGCGGACGATAGGAACAAGGAAATGCTGGACAAGATCGAACGAATACTACATTTATGCACACCTCATGATTTACGTGTAGTCTATGCCACAGCCACTGCATTGACAGACAAAAACTTGGAGAAGTCAATTTAGCTGGGAGCAACAGCTAAAGGGGCATACTGGTGACGGCTATGATTATCAAGAAATGATGGAACTAAACGGATCGGCTGTCTGGAAAAACGGTGAACTGCCGAAAGGCAATCAGAAAAACAACTGTCAAGCTTCAGCGATGCCGGGCGGATAACTCATGGGTGAAGGAGGCCTTGGTAACTGTGTATATAAGATTTTTTTCAAAGCATATTGACAACAGCATTTTATTCGTTTATGCTTAAATCATAAGTAGTAAGTAGTAAGTAGTAAGTAAAGTTGAGGTTATGTTTATGAAAGAGTTATCAATAGCTCAGGAATATCTTTTGTGCGTGGTAAGCGAAAAAGGTAAGGTTCCCTCAATGGCCATAGAGGTGCCGGCTTGTATCTTGGCGAGCGGTCTGATCGAGCTGATGATGAGCGGTCAAATCAGTATTGATGAAAGAAAAACCGTCAGCGTTACGGGTGGATCAAGCGCAGAGCAGCCCTATCTGGCTTCTCTTCTGGCCTCGCTCAAACAATGGGGAGACGTGAAATTAGATAAGCTCGCGCAGGAATATTGCCTGGGCCTTGTCACGAAGAAGCTGAACTCCTTAATCACGGACATCGGCAATTCATTGGCCGATAGAGAATGCGTAACCGTGAAAAAAGGCGGATTTCTGGCTGCGCTCCCTCTCTATATACCCAATTCTGAAGAGGTCGATAAAGTGATACAGAAAATTAGGGCGGAACTGCTGGAAAGCGGTAGCATATCGGATGAAACTGTTGCGCTGGTCAGCCTGTTGGAGAAAAGTAATCGAATTAAGCGATATTTTTCTGCCTATGAGGCTAAACAACTGAAGGCGCGATTAAAGGAAATAAAAGAGACTCCGGCAAACCAAATGATAAGACACTTGATAGAGCATATCGAAGCGATTCTTACTGTAATCATTGTCTCAGCCGCATCAGCGCATTAGGAGGCCGCACAATGTCACGTCAGAGAAGCATGGAAGCAATAGAAAGCTCGGAGTATGTGACCATCGGCGAGCTTGTAAGGTTGACAGGTGTCAGGTACAGTACACTTAAATTCTATACAGAGGAAGGCATGCTGCCCTTTGAGCAGGCGGAGGAGAACCTGACAAGGAGATACGATCGTATAGCTACAATCCGGCGCATCGACAATATCAAGAGCTTGAGAGAGACGGGTAAGAGTGTTCCGGAGATTAAAGAAATCCTCAGTCAACTGTAGTGGACTGATTGATAACCGCACATCACTGTCGGCGGGGCAATCTATCGGTGGGCTGCTCACGCAGAAAGCTTTTTCTAGGGATTCTTGAGCATTTCTGGATTTGTACCTTGACAAGCGTGTACATTATATTTACTATTTTGATTAAAAATAGGGGAGGGACTAGCATGACGCAGAAAAATATTAACAGCAAGAAAAAAGAGTTGTCACCGGAACAACGGGCGGAACTACTGAAAACATTAAAAGCCCGTTTTGAGAAGAATCTGAACCGCCATAAAGGTCTTGAATGGGATAAAGTACAGGCAAAGCTCGAAGCTAATATTGAAAAACTGTGGTCACTCAATGAAATGGAGATAACCGGAGGCGAACCGGATATTGTTGGTTATGACAAAAATACCGATGAATACCTTTTTTATGATTGCGCATCTGAAAGTCCAAAAGGCCGCAGAAGTGTTTGCTACGATCGTGAAGCACTGGAGTCAAGGAAAGAGCATAGGCCAGAGAATAACGCCATTGATATGGCTGAAGCCATGGGTATTGAGATTTTAACGGAAGATGAATACCGGGAGCTTCAGAAACTTGGAAAGTTTGATACGAAAACATCGAGCTGGGTGAAAACACCAGATTCTATTAGAAAACTCGGCGGAGCCATCTTTTGTGATTGTCGCTACGAAACTGTGTTTGTGTACCATAATGGAGCAGAATCTTACTATGGTGCTAGAGGGTTCCGAGGTTCTCTAAAGATTTAATTGAAGTAAAGATAATAGGCATTAATAAATTGACGGGAAGGTCATCTGTGAACGTTCAGACAGTTTTACAGGAGCTTGAATTATTAGGTTCTGAGCGAACAAAAAAAGTATATATGCAACAGGGTGCGCATGAACCCCTTTTTGGAGTTGCAACAGGTGCGATGAAGCCAATCACCAAGAAAATCAAGATAAATCAGGTCCTTGCGAACGAGCTTTATGCTACCGGAAATTATGACGCCATGTATCTTGCCGGTATGATTGCAGACCCAAAAGCAATGGCCGAAGCGGATTTTGACAGGTGGATGGAAGGCGCTTATTTTTATATGATTTCAGATTTTATTGTGGCTGTAACACTTGCGGAAACAGATTTTGCGCAGGCTGTTTCCGACAGATGGATTGCAACCGGCAAAGATTTGTATGTGTCCGCCGGATATAGCTGTTATTGCTGGCTGTTGGGTAACCGCAAGGATGAGGAGTTTGACAGAGAAAAGCTGAATACTATGCTCGAGACAGTGGAAAAAACGATTCACGGTAACCCTGACCGAGCCAAATACGCCATGAATAATTTTATCACAACCGTAGGTGTTTCCTATATTCCGTTGCATGAAAAAGCAGTATCTGTAGCAAGCAACATCGGAACTGTAGACGTGTTCCGGGGTAAAACTAAATGCAGTGTCCCTGTGGCGGCTGATGAAATCCAAAAGGCAGTGGTTAAAGGTAGGCTGGGATTCAAGCGTAAAAACGTCAGGTGCTAGCCTTATATTTTACGCACAAAAAGGAGCGGAAAATATGCAGGGGTATTTTGCGGTAGCAACGATAAGCTTACTTATAATACTGGTTTTATCGCGTGTTTTTATGTTAAAAAAAATGGGAATTAAAGCGATGAGATTTGGAGAGATGGATAAAAAAGATTTTTTAATTCCTCCATTTGCTTTATTGTTTTTTTATCAAATTCTTGCAAGCGCTCTAAATTGGCCGAAGCTCGGCTTTGAGCTGTTTAACAGTGAAATATTGCGTTGGATTGGCGTAATGCTGTGCATGATGGGCTTAATACTATTCTTGTTAAGCCTGATTTCTTTTGGCAAAAGCTTTCGAGTTGGTATAGACGAAGAACATCCGGACACGTTGGTAACAGGGGGTGTTTTTGCATACAGCCGCAACCCAATCTATACTGCTTTTGGATTGATTCTGCTAGGAATCTTTCTAATTATTCCAAACTGGATATTATTGCTGTACTTAGTTTTGGGCATATGGCTTTTCAATCGTCAGGTACTTAAAGAAGAAGCTTCTTTAAAAAGAATTTATGGTGAAGAATACCTGAAATACTGTAAAAAAGTTCGTAGATATCTTTAGCAGGGTCATGGAAAAAGAGAAGGATGCTCAGTTTATGAAGTTACAAAAAGAAAGCAGACAAGGGTATTAAACCACTCTGTCTGCTTTCTGTGTTCACCCTACTTCGCTATCCTCTTACTCCAACTCGAAAGCTCCGGTATACAATTGATAGTATTTACCCATTTGAGAGATCAATTCTTCATGGCTTCCGCGTTCGATGATTCGGCCCTGGTCGAGAACAATGATCATATCAGAGTTCTTGACGGTGGAGAGTCGGTGGGCAATGACGAAAACCGTGCGCCCATGCATGAGAGAGTCCATACCCTTCTGCACCAGCGCCTCTGTTCGTGTGTCAATGGAGCTGGTTGCCTCGTCCAAAATCATGACAGGCGGATCGGCAATAGCCGCACGGGCGATGGAAATCAGCTGTCGTTGACCCTGGGAAAGTCCTTCTCCGTTAGAAGTAAGCATCGTATCATAGCCGTCGGGCAGCATGGATATAAAGTCGTGGGCATTCGCCAACTGGGCTGCAGCGACAACATCTTCATCCGTCGCATCCAAGCGGCCATAACGGATATTCTCCCTTATTGTGCCTGTGAAAAGATTGACGTCTTGAAGCACCACGCCAAGAGAGCGGCGAAGGTCTCTCTTACATATTTTGTTGATATTGATCCCGTCGTAGCGGATTTTACCGTCCTGAATATCATAAAAGCGATTGAGCAGGTTGGTGATAGTGGTCTTTCCAGCCCCAGTAGCGCCTACAAATGCAAATTTCTGACCGGGGTAGGCGTGGATGTCGATGTTGTGCAGCACCATTTTTTCCGGAGTATATCCAAAATCCACGTCAAACAGCTGTACGTCTCCAGTCAGACGGGTATAGGTCAAAGAGCCGTCGCTGTGGGGATGCTTCCAGGCCCAGAGGCCGGTGTGTTCATCGGTTTCGATCAGCTCACCTTGCTGGTCTTCTTTGACGTTAACCAAGGTGACGTAACCGCTGTCCTGCTCGGGTTCCTCGTCCATCAGTCCAAAAATTCTCTCCGCGCCCGCCAGTGCAGCAATGACCATGTTTAGCTGCTGGGAGATCTGGCTGATAGGGTTGGTAAAGGATTTGCTCAGCTGCATAAAGGAGGCGATGGTACCCAGGGTGAGGCCGCCGATGCCGTTCAGTGCCAGCGCACCACCAACGACGGCAATCAGAACAAACTGGACATTTCCGATGTTCATCATAAGCGGCATGAGTATATTTGCGCGTCCATTAGCAGCAGCGTTGGAACGCGCCAACTCTTCGTTGAGCACATCAAACTGCTTGCCGGCCGCCTCCTCATGGCAGAAAACCTTGACGACCTTCTGCCCGGTCATCATCTCTTCCGCAAATCCGGTGAGTTTCCCCGTATTGACCTGCTGTGCGATAAAGTCTTTTGCGCTGCCGCCCACGACCCGATTGACCACCATAAGCATGATGACCAGGGTAAGCAGCACGAGTACCACCAAGATCGGTGCAACAAACAACATGGCGATAAAAGAGGCAATGACTGTGACCAGCGAGGAGAACATCTGTGGCAGGCTGCGTGAGATCATCTCGCGTAGAGTATCGATATCATTGGTAAAGCGGCTCATGGTATCGCCGTGAGTATGAGTATCATAATAGCGGATGGGCAGCGCTTGCATATTACTGAACATTTGATCGCGGATTTTTTTCTGCACGCCCTGCCCGATTGAGATCATGAGTTTGCTATAAAACAGCGTGCATAGCACACCAGCAAAATAGATGACACCCATGTATGCGACAACTTTTAAAAGCGGCATAAAGTCCTTTAAGCCGTCGGAAACCATTGGTGTAATATAGTCATCGATCAGCATCCTGAAGAACATAGATCCCAGAACACCCGCCAGCGCGCTGACCAGAATGCAGAGGATAACCAGCACAAGGCGAAGGCGGTAGCTGCCCGTTATGTAGGACATCAAACGGGAAATGGTAGCGCCGGCATTCTTCGGGCCGCGTGCTTTGTTGGTTTTGTTTCTGTTAGACATTGCTCTTTGCCTCCTTGGTCTGGGATTCATATACATCGCGGTAAATAGCGTTGGAAACAAGGAGCTCCTCGTGGGTGCCTACCCCATTGATCTGTCCGTTGTCCAGCACGATTATTACATCCGCATCCTGCACGGAAGATATCCTCTGCGCAATGATAAACTTAGTCGTTTCCGGAATGAATTCGCGGAAAGCACTGCGGATGGCTGCGTCAGTTTTAGTGTCCACCGCACTGGTGGAGTCGTCCAGAATGAGGATCTTTGGCTTCTTCAAAAGCGCGCGCGCAATGCAAAGCCGCTGTTTCTGGCCGCCTGAAACATTGGTGCCGCCCTGATCGATATGGGTATCATATTTCTGCGGCATGCGCTCAATGAATTCATCTGCACAAGCCAGTCGGCAGACCTCCCGAATCTGCTCATCCGAGGCATCTTTGTTGCCCCAACAGAGGTTTTCGCGGATTGTACCGGAAAAGAGTACGTTTTTTTGCAGTACCATTGCTACGTTGTCACGCAGTGTGCCCAGGTCGTATTCGCGGACATCTCGACCACCTACCATCACGCTGCCCCCGGTCACGTCATAAAGGCGGGGGATTAGCTGCACAAAGGAGGATTTCGAGCTGCCGATTCCGCCCAATATACCTACAGTCTGACCTGAACGGATATGGAGATCTATATCCTTCAGGCAAAGCTTATCCATCCTGCCTGCGTAGCTGAAGTTGACGTGGTTGAAGTCTACGGAACCGTCCGGGATATCAAAGACAGGGTTTTCGCAGTTGACGAGGGTGCTCTTCTCTTCCAGCACCTCCACAATACGCTCTGCCGAAGAACCGGATATGGTAATCATAACCATGACCATGGCAAGCAAATTAAGGCTCATGAGCATCATCATCGCATAGGTTAGAAAGCTCATTAAGTCGCCGGTAGTCATGGAGCCCCCAACAATCAGGTGGGCGCCGATCCAGGACATGAGAAGCATGCAGGTATAGACAACGAATTGAAGAAGCGGGCCGTTGTATGCGGCAACACCCTCTGCCTTAGTAAAACCATCGTATATTTTTTTAGATACTTTTGCGAACTTGCCGACTTCATGGTCCTCACGGACAAAGGATTTCACCACGCGCATGCCCTGCAGGTTCTCCTGCACCACATTATTCAGGTTATCGTATTCGCTGAACACCTTCCTGAAATGCGGGTGTGCCAAACGAAACAGTACGAACAGACCGACCGCAAGCAGTGGAAGCGCGTAGACAAAGATCATGGCAACGATGCTGTTTACACGGAAAGCCATGATTAGCGAGGCGATCATAATCAGAGGGCTACGTACGGCGATACGTGTCAGCATTTGGAAGGACATCTGCACATTGTTCACGTCAGTTGTCAGACGCGTTACCAGACTGGAGGTGGAAAACTTGTCTATATTAGAAAACGAGTAGTCCTGGATAGAGTAAAACAAATCATGGCGCAGGTTGCGCGCAAAACGGGCAGATCCCAGCGCTGCCGTCCGACCGCTTATTGAGCCGAAGAGTAACGCCAGCATGGCCAGTACCAGCATCAGGACGCCACGACGCAAGATATAGCTCATGCTCCCCGCAGTTACGCCGTTGTCGATAATATCCGCAAGCACCATCGGGATGAGCACTTCCAGTACAACCTCTACAACGATCATAAGGGGCGTTACGATGGTGTAGGGAAGCGCGTCACGAATGGATTTGGAAAGACGTTTAATCATGTTTTTTGCTACCTCCCGAAGTATTTTCATCTGCCGCTAAAAAGGGGGTAGACAGCAGATTTCGTTTCATTTTTTGAATAGTCTGGTGAAAATCGTCCTGTTCCTTTTGTGAAATCCCAGTGGAAATCCAAGTTTCGAGCAATGCTAACGATTGTTCGAATTTCACATGAAAGGCGGCCGCCTTTTCTGTCGGTGTTATTTTTTTCAGCCGCCCGTCTTTACCCACCGGCTCCCGCCGAATCAAGCCGTTCTTTTCCATAAGCTGCAATATTCCTGTGGCAGTAGACCGCTGAATGAGGAATTTCTGTACAAGATCCTTCTGGAACACATCCTGCGTAGAATGATGCATCAAATAACCGATAAAGGCGCACTGCATCCCCGTGATGTCGGGGTCGAGCTCCAATGCCGCACAGTTCATGCTGCGGAAGATCAAATTGGACAGGGATTTCACGGCATAAGTTATATGTTGTTCATGATTCAAAATAATCATCTCCTGAGATTAAATGTTAGGGGGCTAACAATATTAAAAACAACCCATATAGTTTACTCTTTATTACTTGAATCGTCAATACATATAAATAGCGACCCTTAAATGAAAAAGTAGTTTTGCTATCTAAAGTGGATTTAAGTTTTTCACAAAATTCCTTATAATGTAATTGAGTGTTTTTTTGAATAAGCAGGTCAACTACCATAAACAAATGCTTAAAAATATATTAATGGGAGGCTGAAAAGAATGGAGAATGTTAAAGACAATAGGGAATTTTTAAAAGGTGGTAACTGGGATAAGTGGGAAGAAACAGAAACAGATCAAAGAAAAAAATACCTATGCCGGATTTACAAAAAGGGTATTCTGAGGATGCAAAAAAGATTGATTTAATAAACCCTGAAGCTTTTACTATTGGAAATGTGTCTTTTTTAGAGTTAATAAATAAAAGAAAAAGCAGAAGAAAATACACCTTAGATTATTTAACGTTGGAGGAACTATCTTATTTACTATGGGCGACACAAGGAGTAAAAAAGGAAAACAAATTACGCCGGACTGTGCCCTCGGGAGGAGCTCGACATTCCTTTGAAACATATCTATATGTTCAAAGAGTTGAGGATGTTCAATCAGGGTTGTACAGATATCTTCCGTTAGAACATAAGTTACTGTTTTTATCTGAAGATGATAATTTGGCAGAAAAAATAACAGAGGCATGCAATAATCAAGAGTTTGTAAGAGAGAGCGCTGTAACTTTTATATGGACAACGATCCCGTATAGAGCCGAGTGGCGTTATGATATTCACTCTCACAAGATAATTGCTATAGATGCTGGGCATCTTTGTCAGAATCTCTATCTGGCTTGCGAATCAATTGACTGTGGAACCTGCGCAATTGGAGCATATAATCAGAAGGAAATAGACAAGATTTTAGATGTGGATGGCACAGATGAGTTTACAATATACATATCTCCAGTTGGAAGGATAGAATAGCCCGGCGTAAGATAGCTCTTAATTCGATATTTGGGTGGAAGGCTGGAGTTATGATAACATTGCTTAAGAACGGAAGAATCTACGATGGCACAGGCCTTGAGCCATATGTAGGTAGTATACTCATTGAGAATGACCGTATTGTCAGTGCAGGAAAAGAAATATCAGAGGATAGGGCGGACAGAGTTTTTAATCTGGAAGGCTTGTCTGTTTCTTCCGGCTTCATCGATGCACATTCTCATAATGACTGGTTTGCCATAAAAAAGGACCCACTTCCTTATTTTGAGCCATTTGTACGCCAGGGAATTACAACTTTCATCACGGGTAATTGTGGTCTCTCGGCGACAGGATTTGAGCCTGATAGTTCCTATGTGGATAAGCTCGGTGGCGGTCTGTTTTCTTTTCGGGAGACTACGGATGAATACGGTTCAATGGAAGAGTTTTTTAACGCTATTGATAATAAAAATCCATGCAATATCGCATCCTTGATCGGCCACTGCTCGGCTAGAGCAGGGTTAATAGGCAGCAGTGACCGTCCGCTTACGATGAATGAGGAAGAGAAAATGCTGGCTATTCTTGAAAAAGCGTTGAAACAGGGGGCCTGCGGTATATCCCTGGGTTTGATGTATGAACCCGGGCTTTATGCGGGCACGGAGGAATTGAAAAAGGTGGCAGCCCTTTGTCTTAAATACGACCGGCCCCTTACCGTACATCCAAGGGCGAGCTCGGCAGTTTCAATGGCATATCCGGAATTGTTGGGGCGTTCCCATCTCTTACGTGCTATGGATGAGCTTGTTGAGATTGCACGAGAAACAAAATTGAAGCTGCAGTATTCTCATGCAATATTTGTTGGCAGAAAATCTTTTAAGGATAAGGATGAATTCTTGTCCATCATGCATAAGCTTCGTGAGGATGGTGTGGATGCGGGCTTTGATATCTATCATGAAATTATGGGCGTATCTGTTATTACTGTAATTCTTCCGGTCTGGTATCAGTCTATGGAGCCGGTGCAACGAAAAAAACTTGTCAATAAACTGAAGTTATGGATCCTATGCAATGCCTCCAGCAAGCTTCTTGGCTTTGGTTTTAATGATATTCAAATTGCCCATATAGCAAAGGACTGTAAGCAGTTTGAGGGTAAAACAGTCTATCAGATTGCCCGGGAATTGAACAAATCAGTTCTGAATACATATCTTTATCTTTGCGAAAAGAGCGGTTTTAAAGGCCGGGTAAACATGGGACCCTACAGTACACCTGAAATTATCAGCGAGCTTTCAAAAGACGATCACTGCCTTTACATGACAGATGCATGGGTGGAAGAAAACAGAATACAGAATCCGGCAATTTATGATTGCTTTCCGAAGTTTCTCAGGACTTCCTTGTTAGGCACCGGTGATACAATGGCACGCACTATCCGTAAAATGACAGGGGGAGTTGCGGACAGATTTTCGTTGAAAGACAGAGGATATGTTAAAGACGGATACTTTGCTGATATTACTGTATTCCACGAAGAAAAGCTGAAATGCGCGGTACCGGATCAGTAAAAATCCTTTGGAATCGAAAAAGTATTTATTAATGGGAAGCTGGTGCTTGTGGACGACAGTGTTGATGAAGCATTGTTAAAAAATGCTGGCCATGCGATAAGAAGCATCAATTGAGATAGGTTCATCCTTTGAAAAAAGTCATAAGATTAGAGAAACATATATTGGCAATGCATTTGACGTGGATTTCGGTTTTAATGAGGCATTTTCACTCCTTGTAAACTGTAAAGATCAGAAAGAGATCGATTACTTATGGGATAGGCTTTCTGCCATACCTGAGGCAGAACAATGCGGATGGTTAAAGGACAAATTTGGAGTGTCGTGGCAGATTGTTCCGGAAAACATGGATGAGGTCATGTCTAAAGGGTCAAGGGAAGAAGTCCGAAGAGTTACTGAGGCTTTCTTGAAAATGAAGAAATTTGATTTAAATGCCTTGGAGAAAGCGCGCTTAGGAATTTTGCACCTAAGGTAGTATGTTCTTTTTTGCTATTGCCGCCAGACGCGCTGTGAAGGCAAGCAATCCGAAAGCGCAGACCAGAAGCACATAAGGCATCAGTGAGAAGGAAACGTGCGCGAAAAGCTGACCAAACAAAGGCGGCATTATCGTGGTTCCGGTGTAAGCGAAAGCCATCTGGAACCCCATTGTAGCCTGTGCGTTTTTTTTTCCGAAGTAAACGGGTGTCTGATGCAGCATGGAAGGAAAAATCGGCGCAAGTCCCAATCCGACGATCATCAGCGCAATTATTGTAAATATGGCAGGCAGAGGCATCAGCATTAGAACGAGTCCCACGATGATGAGAATAGTGCCAATACGAATCAGGGTCTCGTTACTGAGTTTCATGGAAACGAAACCGCTCAGCATACGTCCGGCCGTAATCCCTAAAAAGTACAGAGAAATCCATCCTGCCGCACTTTCGGGCAGAATACCTTTCATCTTCACTAGATAGCTGGCTCCCCATAATATTATAGTGGCTTCAATCGCTATGTATAGGAAAAAGGCCAGCATGGCGAAGGGAGCACCTTTTACCCGAAGCGGCGCGAGCAGCTCATGCTTTGCTTTGCCGCCCTGCGCTTCACCCGTGTGTCCGGCGGACGGACTATCGTATTTTTTCCACATGGTGAGGGAGAAAAGCAGCAATAAAACCAAAGCAAACTGGATCATCGATATGCTGGAATACCCACTTCTCCAATTATGACCCCACTGTACTAAGGCAGACATCAGGACAGGTCCCAGCATGGCTCCAATGCCCCAAAAACAATGCAGCCAGTTCATGTGCTTTGCCTCATAATGCTCCGCCACAAATTCATTAAGCCCCGAATCCACCGCTCCGGCACCAAGGCCGAGCGGAACAGCGCAGGCCAGCAGCCATAGAAACGAGGAGGATAAGGAGAAACCCATCAGCGCAATGGCTGTCATAGCGACGCTTACAACCGTGATCTTGCCTGTGCCAAACCGCTGAATCAGCCGATGCGAGAATAAGCTGGCAATTATAGTACCGCTGGATATAATGATAGAAACGAATCCGGCGTTCCCTACCGGAACCCCTAAATCCACATTCATAATAGGCCATGAGGAACCGAGCAGGGAATCTGGAAGTCCTAAACTAATAAATGCTAAATAAATCAATGCTAAAAAGAACATATCGTGTCTCCTGAATACTAAGTTTTTCGTTCCGTTTGTTGATATTTACCGCGCAGTCCGGACTGATAAGCAGATACCGCCTGTGCGATTAAACCGGCTATAATATCGGCATCCAAATCGCTTTCATAGATAATAGAAGGAAATATATTCCGTATAGCTTGTGTGGGAATTTCCTGCTCAATAGCTTCCTTTAAAGCATCGGTAAAGAAATCGCCGTATAACACAATATGACCTGGGTTTACGATACCACAGAAAATGCTTATCAATCTGGATATTGCAAGCCCGACCTCCTGCGGTTTTCCATAGTTGATTGAAAGCCAGTCAATACCTAAAGGCAATAGAGTCACTTCACCTGCAAATCCTCCGGACCCTTTCAGGATTTTGCCGTCAATCACAATGCCTGCACCGGGACCGAAATACCTCGGGAAGTAAATTCCCACAATGACGGAAACGGCTTCTAGATTTCTGCCATATCCAAATACTGCTGCATTGACATCGTTTTCTATGACGACTGGCAATTGATATTTCCTTTGAAAATGCTCTCTAAAAGAAATGCCCTCCAATTCTGTATAGTCATTGGCCAGAATGACACCGTCGCGTTCCACACCGGGCAGGGAAAATGCGACTATACTTATTGTCGGATATGCCCGCAGAGACGAATCTATCATGATTTCAAAACTTGTAAGCTGTATATGATCGAAGCTCTGTTCTGTTTGCCATACTGCCTCTCCGTATAGATTCGCGATACTAGCACTGATGATATTTTTCCCGTTTCGCACCCGTGCTGACAACGCAAGTACATGAGCATATTCTGCATTAAAAGTATAGGCTTGTGACGGCCTCCCACCTGTAGCAGAATGCATTTCGCCCAGTATTACCTCACCGTTTTCTACAAAACTGTTTAATATGTTTCCAACCGTAGCAAAGCTAAGACCTGTTATTTGAGCCATATCTTTAATTGTTGAGGTTTTGCAGGAACACAAGTTCCAAAGAATGGTTTGAGCATTGCTTTGTTTCATGTCCAACATGGTGACGCCCATAAATAACACCTGCCTTTAAATTAATTGCAAATTACAAACCACATTAACCCAGCTTAACCATTGGCTTTGTTTTGCCATGAAAATCGCTGCTGCGTGTAACAACTAAATTAAACTGTTTCGTTTTGTCCAAAAACCATTGTGCGGTTTCAAGGGTGTGGTAACTGCTATAAACCTCTATACCTTTAAGACCCAAGATCGATCATATTGAAACTGCCTTGCAGATTAACACCCGGATGGGCTAATACTGATTTACCCTCACTCCAATATCCTTCAGCGGTTATCGCACTAAGCTCCGCTTCGGTGAGATCAAAGCCCATCCGGTTTATCAATCGGAGCCTTTCTTTGGATGCATAAGCACACTGCTTCCTCACGTTTTGTTCTATAGCTTGGAAGTCTGTACTTTCGAGATTGATATTGTACCCGAGAACATGGAAATTGATATTCTGGTATGTACAGTCAATTTCGATAGCAGGGTAACAACTCAAACGCGCATCTTTGGCTTTTTCGATTGCCCCTTTGACTTCAATTGCTTCCTGGGCACCTTTTACGCAGTTATGATCTGCTATCGCCATTATGGAAATGCCTGCATCAATACACATTTTCATAAGCGCGGAAGGTGTATACTCGCCATCTTCACTGTAACAGGAATGAATATGCAGGTCTATAGCAGGAAATCCATTTACTAGTCGTTATTATAATGATTATAATAAGATATATAATAAGCATATATCTTATCTCCAGCAAAGTCAATGACTGGTTCTCATCATAGATTGTCATTGACATTAGGGTCTATAAAGCATAGACTAAACATTAGGTCGATATTTTATAGACCAAGGAGAGATAATTATGAAAGAATACAAGCTTACAGAAAGTGAAGATAAGTTTGCGGATATAATTTGGCAGAACGAGCCGATTAGTTCCGGCAATCTTGTGAAGCTGTGTGAAAAAGAAATGAAATGGAAGAAGTCTACAACGTATACAGTACTGAAAAAATTGTGTGAAAAAGGGATTTTCCAAAATGAAAATGCTGTTGTTTCATCTCTATTTACAAAGGATGAATACTACGCAAATCAAAGTATACGTTTTGTTGAGGATACCTTTGGAGGGTCATTACCTAAATTTCTAACAGCTTTTATTGGAGGTAAAAAATTAAGTAGACACCAAGCTGAAGAGTTGAAGAAGTTAATTGATGAGCACAAGGATGTGAAGTAATGAGCGAACCATTTCTTTCCGTTTTAAACATGAGCCTTGCAGCAAGCTATGTCATTCTTTTTGTGATACTTGTCACTTCATTATTATCGCTTGCTACTGATAGGCGTATATTGAACGGAAATCCGCTTGCTTTTGGTGAGGGAAATGTAAAAGGTAGGATTAAAAATGTGTTGAATTATAAGAAACCAAGGTGTTGCTGCGTACAGAGTGTATAATACATATCTCGATACGCAGCAGACTCTTGAAACCACTGGATCTGGAGATTATACTAACTGGAGTATGATACTTGTACGCGATGATACTGAGTCTCCAGGGCTTATCGATGATCAGGGATACTGACTCTGGATGTTATACAAAAGTAATTATTGTTTAGCTTTTTATAGTTATAGTACAATAAATATCTAGACAATTCATAAAGGCGGAAACAAGATGGATAATGAGTTAAAGAAAAAGTACGGCCTATATACAGCCATCGCTATGGTAGTCGGAATCGTCATCGGAAGCGGAGTCTTTTTTAAGGCAGAGGCTGTACTGAAAGCTACCGGCGGAAACATGCCGCTGGGCATTGCCGCATGGGGCATCGTTGGACTTATTATGATCGTCTGCAGCTATACCTTTGCAACGATGGCAACTAAATATGAGAAGGTCAATGGTGTAGTGGACTATGCCGAGGCATCCGTCGGCAGCAAATATGGCTACTATGTGGGCTGGTTCATGGCAGTCATATATAATCCGACAATCACCTCTGTGCTGGCTTGGGTTTCCGCCCGCTATACCTGTGTACTTCTAGGCTGGGATATCACAGGTGGTTCAAGTATGACTATTGCATGCTTTTATCTGGTAGCCAGCTATGCGGTGAATGCACTTTCTCCTGTCCTTGCAGGCAAGTTGCAGGTTTCTACTACGGTTATTAAGCTCATCCCACTACTGCTTATGGCGATTGCCGGGACCATTGTTGGTTTGATAAATGGCATGACCGTCAGCAATTTTACTTATGTGGCTGATACCAGTATCGGTATTGGCGGCGGACTATTCGCGTCTATCGTGGCAGTAGCATTCGCCTATGAGGGCTGGATCATCGCCACCTCAATTAATGCTGAACTCAAAGATTCCAAAAGAAATTTACCCAAGGCACTTATTTTGGGTTCGCTGATTGTAGTCTTTGTTTACATTTTCTATTATATCGGCCTTGCCGGTGCCGTTAGTACCGATACACTTATGGAAAGCGGCCAGGCAGGAGCAAAGCTGGCCTTCCAGAATATATTTGGCTCTGTGGGCGGATCATTGATTTTTGTGTTTGTAATCATTTCATGCCTCGGCACGCTTAACGGGCTCATGCTAGGTTGTACCCGCGGCATGTATTCCCTCGCCGTGAGAGAAAGCGGACCTCATCCTGAAGCCTTCAAGCAAGTAGACAAGGTCACCAATATGCCGACAAACTCCTCTATCTTTGGGCTGCTGCTTTGTGCCTTCTGGTTACTTTACTTTTATGGTGCAAATCTGACAGATCCATGGTTCGGTCCCTTCTGCTTTGACACATCTGAGCTTCCTATAGTTACGCTCTATGGGGCGTATATTCCTATTTTCTTTATGCTGATAAAGAAGGAAAAGGGATTGAACACATTCAGACGCTTCATTATGCCCACACTCTCCATATTAGGCTGTCTGTTTATGGTAGTCGCTGCATGCCTTGCTCACAAAATGGATGTTGTGTATTATTTGATTGTCTTTACAGTTATCATGATAATTGGGGCATGCTTTAGGGTTGCCAAAAAGAAAGCCTTTTAACCAAGGAGGATGTCCGAGTTCATAAACGTTGCAAATACTATTTTTGCCAATTCTTCTTATAGAAGCTTTTGGAATCTTTAGTTATTCCCTATATTTTGCCACAGTGCGGCGTGATATAGAAACGCCTTGCTTTACAAGTATTTGTGCTATTTACCCGGTGGTTAAGGATTAGACGGAAAGCAAAAAAGACGGCGGAGGAAGGCTTAATGAAAGAATACATTATCAATAGAACAAAACAAGTACTTCGCTATCATGATTTTCCCGGCGAAGACATGGCAATCCTGTTTATTCATGGGCTTGGATGCGCTGGCTCATTTGATTATCCAGAAGTTGCCGCACAGGATTCATTAAAGAATCATCGATGCATTCTAGTTGATCTTTTGGGTGCCGGTTATAGTGATAAACCTGATGTTTTTGGCTATACCGTTCAAGAGCATGCAGAATACTTGTTGGAATTCATTGACCATTTAAAACTCGGACCATTCATATTATTTGGACATAGTCTGGGGGGAGCGATTGCCCTTTCTTTAGCAAACAAGTGTAGAGATAAGCTTCATCAGATTATTTTAAGTGAATCGAACCTTGATAAAAGCTCTGAAGGATCAACAAGTAAATACATCGCTGATTTTGACATGCACGAATTTATTAATCATGGCTTTAATGAATTGGTGATGGATAGTCGGGAAAGCGGAAATGGAATGTGGGCTGCTTCATTGTCTCTGTGGTCGCCAAAGGCTGCATATCTAGTATCACAATCAGCAGCAAACGGAGTAGATCCGTCATGGAGAGACATATTATACTCTCTCGAATGTTCCAAAACGTTTATTTTTGGAGAGAACTCATTGCCGGATCCTGATAAACAAATTCTCGCAGAACACGGTGTTGCAATTGAAATTGTAAAAAAGGCTGGACATTCAATGGCATGGGAAAACCCCGAAGGGTTGGCTTTTGGAATCAGCAGGGGTATCCAGTCCGCCCTGCTGGAGCATTAATAATGTAACAGGAGCAGTTCTCAACAATAAAAGACAGGTCCGAAAGACCTGTCTTTTGCGTTAGAATAGAGTTAACAAATATTACTAACACGACTATACTAAGTTTACTCATATACTTCAAATTCATATAAGGAATAACCATAGCTAGTGCCCCTCTGGGTTCCATACATTCTGACATATCTTCCGCTTGTACTGTTAAAAGTGATATCATCAGTCCCACCATCACCGCTGGTGGTTGAGGAGACTGTTGTCCAGTTTGTACTATCAGCGGAAATCTCAATCCTGTAGGACTTTGCATGGGCAGCTTCCCAAGTAAGCTTGACTCTGCCGATATTATAGCTGGTACCCAGGTCTACATATATCCATTGAGGATCTACATATTCCACGGATGCCCACCTAGTGGTGGCGCTGCCGTCAAAAGCTTTTCCTGCTTCGAAACCCGACCCTTCGATTGACAATGCGGTAGCTGTTTTATTCAAGGCGAGATTAGAGGATGTATTGCTTGTTGTGGTAGCATTGGCAGAAGTGCTCCATGGACTTGTTCCAGCAGAGTTCTTAGCTCTCACTCTATAGCCGTGAGTTGAGCCTGCTGCCAAGCCTGTATGTGCATAAGGACTTGTTATATCGCTAATAACTGTCCCATCCACTTCAAGGTCATAGCCTGTAGCTCCACTAACACTACTCCAGCTTACATTGATCTGTGAGGAGCTGGCGGCAGAAGCTGCTAATCCTGTTGGCACTGCTGGTACCTGAGGTGCAGCTCCCTCATATACTTCAAATTCATATAATGAGTACCCATAAGCAGTACCTCTCTGCGTGCCGTACATTCTGACATACCTGCCGCTTACGCTGCTAAAACTGATATCATCAGTTGCACCATTACCGCTGGTCGTGGAATATACAGTGGTCCAGTTTGTTTTATCCGGTGATACCTCAATCCTGTAAGACTTTGCATAGGCATCTTCCCAAGTTAGCTTGACGCTACCAATATTATAACTGGTACTCAGGTCTACATATATCCACTGAGGATCAACATATTCCACGGAGGCCCACCTTGTGGTGGCACTGCCGTCAAAAGCCTTTCCTGCTTCGAACCCCGACCCTTCGACTGACAATGCAGTAGCCGCTTTATTCAAGGCGAGATTAGGTGATGTACTGCCTGTGGTGGTAGCATTGACGGTAGTGCTCCAAGCACTTGTTCCAGAAGAGTTCTTGGCTCTCACCCTATAGCTGTGAGTTGAGCCTGCTGTTAAGCCTGTATGTGCATAAGGACTTGTAATATTACTCAGAGTTGTTCCATCTACTTCAAGGTCATAGCCTGTTGCACCCTGTGATGCTGACCACGACACATTGATCTGTGACGGACCTGATGCTGTTGCAGTCAAGCCTGCGGGTACTGCGGGAACGGTACCGCCGCTGCTGCTGATCCATATAGGGGCGCTTACCACAGTATCACCATCGGATTCAGTAAGCTTTATGAAATAGTATTTTTTCTGTGGGGAAAGCTGCAAGGTCCAAGTTAAGCTGTTGCTGCTATTGGTTTTAGATGATACTGCGACGCCACCGTCGGCAAATAACTCAGCCTTGGTAATTCTCTCACTCGAATCAGGATCAGTAGCGGTCACTGATATATCCAACGTTGAAGGGTTATACAGTGTTGAACCCATAACTTGTCCATTGATTAAAAATGAAAGCCTTAAATTTTTATCTTCTGTCGCATATACTCTTCCAGCCCGTACCGCTTCGAATATATTTTCCCTGGTCAGGGATGGCGCAAGTACAACAGTCCTGTTCTCAGTTCCCGTAAGCCAATCGTTATCATGGGTGTCACTGTTGGCAGCAGGAGCCACACACCAGCCTTTGTCCAAGGCTTTTACATAAGAATTAAAATAAGTGGTTGAATAGCCTGTATTACCGTATTCAAGCAGGCACACATTTTTATCCCTGGTTTCTGTCCGGTAGTTGAAATTACTAAAATCTCCGGTATAGCCGGGATGGTTGTACTGGGCAACTGAAGCCGGCCGGGCTGCCAGCCAATCATAATAGTTTTCTAATGAGTATGTTACAAATTCATCAACGTTAAAAGTACACATTTCATTACCGTCTGAAAGCTCCATTTCAACTCCTGCTATACCCACAAAAGAACTGTCGGTGTACTTGTCGGCAGCTTGTTTTGTTGTTGTCCATTCGCTGCTTGTCAAACTGTAATTATGATCGGTTATAGCGCCGAAATCTCCGGCACCGGACTCTTTCATATGTTTAAATGCTTGCTCGGGTGTACCCTGTCCGTCAGAATAGGATGTGTGAGCATGGAAATTACCAAAATATAAGTTGTACTCAACCTGCGCATAAGAAGGCGATGGGATACATAAAAAAGTCATAACCATGCATAAAGTGAGAATAAGAGAAAGTGGCTTTCCGAACTTTGTTCTTATCATATCGCTCTAACCTCCATTTTTTATTCCAATTAACCAATGACCGCCTTTTGCCAATTCCGATCTTACGAAGTAACAGAGCAGTACGAATAATCTGTGAAGACAGGGCACCTCCTTTCTTATTTACCTAAATTTGAAAAGTTTAAGCGCTAATACTTTTTATTCGTATATATTTTATGCAAAAGAGTCTTTTTTTATTACGTTGAAGCGCTTTTATTTTTATAGTTTGAAAGTGTAAAGAAAAATGGATAAACTATTATTTGGGATTTCGGGATTACCAATAGGCGGGACCTCAGGTAGAGAAAGATGCATTGTTAGTAAAGAATACTTTTGAAAAATTATAAATATCTTGTATCCCAAGGCATCGCAAGATAGAGGGAGGGACTAATGCGTAAAATAATATTTATTATCCTGGGAATACTGATTGTCATATTTTTAGTCCTCTTAGGAAATCGTGAATTCTTTGTTAT
Organism: Bacillota bacterium; assembly: GCA_023443745.1. Lineage (GTDB taxonomy): Bacteria > Bacillota > Clostridia > DSM-8532 > DSM-8532 > DTU059. Next base: position 3,159 of record JAEZTB010000043.1, on the reverse strand, counting down.
TGGTGGCAAAATTATTAAAATTGATGCGGACCCAGAACGCGGTTTTAACTATGAATATTATGTGTATTTACCTTATGGAGTTAGAGCAGATGAAATAAAGTACATATTGGTTGAACCTAATAATGGTGGAAGAGTCAGTGATAATCATCAGGATCATGTGAAAGATGCTCTTGATTTAGTAAGGAACGGTATTTGCAATAAATTATCCCGCAATTTGAAAACAGCATTACTGGTCCCGGTTTTCGACCGTCCTGAAAGCAATTGGCAGATGTATACCCATTCGTTGGATAGAGATACACTGATGAGTAATGAAGGCCAATTGGCAAGGATTGATTTACAATTAATCGCTATGATTAATCACTTAAAAGATAAATTAAAAGAGGACAATATTATTGTCAACGATAAAGTACTGATGAGCGGCTTTTCTGCCTCCGGCAGCTTTGTTAACCGTTTTGCAGCACTTCATCCCCAATTGGTTCAAGCTGTAGCAACTGGCGGAGTAAACTGTATGCCCATTTTGCCAACCGAGAAATGGGAGGGCGTGGATTTGATCTACCCAATCGGAGTATCAGATATTAAAGAAATTGCGAACATTGAGTTTAACATAGATGATTATAAAAAAGTTCCGCAATACATATACATGGGCCGTGATGACGATAATGATACATTACCCTCTGATGATGCATTTAGTGATGTGGAGCGACAAATAATAATCGATTTCCTTGGCAGTGATATGAAAGAACGCTGGGAAAAATCAAAGGAAATTTATGAACAATTGGGTATTCCGGCGGAAATGGTTATGTACGACGGAGTGGGCCACAGTATCAATGACATAATTTTTGAAGATATTATTAAGTTCTTCAGAGACCATACAAATTATAATTAATAGGAGATTCAGATAGAGAAATATCGGGATAATTATGACTTTACGTTAAATTCATCTTATGGGTTTGCTGTATAATGGATTAGAGTAGTAAGAAGGGGGTATTTGCATGATTGAACTTGCCTTTGGCGAAAGCCCTGCCGGTGCACTAAAATTGGCGAAATCAATGAAACAGGGAGAACGTTTAGCTAGCGCAGTTGCTGTGATTGGCGGCACTAAAAAAGAACGGTGTGAGGTAAAAAAGCCTCGTAACTGGTCAGGTATAACTATGGAAGGCAGTTCAAGGGATGTAGCGGCGTTAACACTCGCGTTGGATATTGGTGATATTTCGGGTATGGATACAGATATGAACTTGCGCAAGAAGGTTCTTAACGAGCTGTTTGCCGATTTTCCGGGGGTGTCGGACGAAATATGGAGAACAACCCAACGTGCTCTGACGCGGATTCAGGAAGCAAAATCAACCCTGGAGACTATACGTATGTGGGTCTGTACCAGTGATCCTGTGGAAATGTGCAGCTTGTTTTTTATATGCCATTTAATGGTCGATGCCTCGACACCACTTTCCATCGTACGTGTTCCAAAGCAGACTGAGAAGGATAACACCATTGTTTATTATCGTAGTACTGGAGAAATACCGGCAGAAGATTTTGGAGCAATCGCACAGTATGAGGAATCTATAAGTAAATTGCAGCGCATCGCTTATGCAAATACTTGGAACGATTTGGTGCGAGACAATGCTCCTTTGCGTGTTATAATCAACGGAAGTGTTATTGGAGTACCAGACGATTTCTATGATTTTGCTCTTCGTGCTAATATGCCGGAAGGGGAATTCAAGGTTGCACAGTTGATTGGAAAAACATTAATTCATATATCAGGTATTGGCGACCGATGGTTGTTCCAGAGGATACAAACAATGATACAATCGGGAGAATTAATTGAGGTTTCAGCGGCGACAGACGACCATCCATATTCAGGAATTATAAAACGAAACAGGAAAATTACAGTATAATCTAGGTGAGGTTAAAGTGAAGATTGAAAAAAAGAAAATGAGATGGATAATCTTAATAGCTGTCTTTATTATCTGTGCTTGTGTAGGTGTTTTTTTCGCAATTATTTCTTATCAAATGAATCTGTTGCCTTCGATGACTTTTGATGAAATGATAGCATATACAACAGAAAATAATGAACACGCAATGATAACAGTAGGAATCATTAAATATGGTGATATGACTTATACTATATATGGAGAAAATGCTTCTGTTTTAACGAATGAAGAACATATATATGAAATTGGTTCACTAACTAAAACATTTACGGCATCTCTGCTATGCAAGGCAATCAGCGAGAAAAAAATTGATTTAAACGATCAAATCAACGAATATATTGATTTACCGGAAAAGGAATACTATCCCACTTTGAAAAAGCTTGTAACTCATACTTCCGGTTATAAAGAATACTATTTAGAATGGCAGATGGCTTCTAATTTTCTTCATGGTCAGAATAATGACTATTATGGTATCAATAATAATATATTTATAAAAAAATTAGGAGCAATAAAGCTTAAAAATAAAGAACACAATTTTAAATATTCAAATTTTGGCTTTGCCATTGTCGGAAATGTACTGTCAAGCGTTTATGGCACTGACTATGCTCAACTAATGAACGAATATATTGCCAATGATCTTAAACTTAAAAACACAAAGATTTCTGATGGGACGGGAGATCTAAGCGGATACTGGAACTGGAAATCAGACGATGCCTATTTACCCGCCGGAGCCATTACTTCTACAATCAGCGATATGATGCAATATATTAAACTGCAAATACTAGATGAAGGCTCATATCTTTCTTATGGGCATGAGATTCTTGCTAATGTTAACGCTACTACAAGTAAGAATGAAAAGCTTGACATAAGAATGGATGCGGCAGGCATCGGTTGGATGATTGATACGAAAAACAATATAGTATGGCACAATGGTGGAACGAGTCATTTTAACAGCTATGCAGCTTTTGATAAGAATAAGCAAATCGGTGTTGTCATTCTTTCTAATTGTTCTCCAGATTACAGAATACCTACAACCGTAATGGGTGTGAAACTTATGAAGGTTTTGCAAAGCGAAGTTAATAAAGAAGAATAGACACAAAAATAGGTCACTTGAAAAAGTAAGTTCCAGTTTGCAAAAGTAAAATCAACAAGGTTCAAAACATTGATAAAACCTGTTTTTGACGAGTTAAAAACAGGTTTAAATGTAGTGATTTCTGATCAATAATTATGT
>JAEZTB010000038.1 GCA_023443745.1 Bacillota bacterium | reverse complement strand
ATTTCCTGAATTACATCCTTAGGCAATGCTACCATAAAAAATACTCCCTTCTGGTTTCTTATTACTAATCCTTACCAGAAAAGAGTATTTCCTTTACCATACACAAGATTTTTTACAGCCTCTTTTCTAAAAAGAAAGAAGAATTTTTCGACTGTGAATTCATACGACGATCTTTTGGAAATACAGTCGTTTTGTTCGTTTTTCAGGATTTCCACTTCTCTCTCCATCTTTGCTTTTATACTATTTAAAATATTATCATCATTACTCAAATCCCACGCTTTTACATCTTCAATGATATCTTGCGGAAAGTATGGAAATCCTTTTGATAATTTCAGTAAAAAATCATTTATCATATTGCCAGTTCTTATACATTGGTTAATAATAATAATGAACTCACCGTATAATTCAAGCGCTTTATCGATTCGCTCTAAATCTTCTTTTTCGGATTTTTGATAGGTATTTCTATATTCTTTATAAATCCATCCTATAAAGAATAACAAAAATGCTAATATCAACGTTTCCGATGGAGTTTCACTTAAGTACTTAAAAATCTGATCAGGTAACATAAAAACCTCTCCTTTTTCCAAGTGAACTGGACATAACTCACTGAACATAATTTTGCATAACTCACCATATACAAAGCTGTGCTATGCATAGATGATGATGAAAACTTCAGTATAATTTTATATCACTGTACCTTAAATTACCATATATGACGATATAATAATCATAGGCTGAGTTGTAAGCGCGTCGGGACGATTGATAGGATTCGTTTTCGGGCGAATAAGCCCGTGCATAACTCTGCGACGGCTGCTCTTTTGAATAAATGAATGTGCTTCGAGCACGGAAACTACATTAATATGTTACGGAGCAGTCCTGCTCAGCCTATATATTTTATTAAGGGAGGCGTTAAATCTGAAAGTCAATTACCAGACAATACTCCGAGATCATCAATAAAGCAAAAGCCAGTAAACTGTAAAGGCTTCAGATGGGGATCTAATACCTGAACTTAATAAACGTGGTTGCAAATTAGAAAAAGCAACATCGTTATTGAATATTTAATTTTTTATGACCCTTAACAAGGAGTGAGGGCCTATTTAAGTTTGTTTTATAGGCTGCCTTTGAAGCACACTTCGAAGAAGTTTTTTTTCAAACTACGTTCCTGTTTCACGAAGCCGACGAACCAGACAACGGAGCCCTTCCGCTTGCCGCCCGGTAAGACGGTTTGGGCACACACCCCCTTAAGCACGCCCCGTCAGTGCTTAGCTTTGTTTAGGCGATGTTAGCGTTTAGTATTATGCTATTTCAAAAAGAAAAAGCACTTAGGAATTGGGCAGCAATCTTATAATATTCACCCTTGTATATATCTGCAAGGCTAAAGACCACGGGCAAATTGCTTCTAAATGGATAAGAACCGTCTTGACTAGCATGATATTTTCTTCTAACCTCTTCATCTGTAATTGATATGTATTGATAAGTTTCTGAATTATATGTAAAATTATAGTTAAATTTTTTGCGCTCGAAAGTTTTTATGAATATTGTAGATGTTGGAATTCTAACTAGTAATAATGAAGAGTGTGCTGAGAAATCAATTTCAGACTCTACAACAGATTTCCCAGTATTGTAGAAAATTCGATTAGGTGTTTCATACGGATGCAGCTTCAAGATTTCTTGAAGGTTCGACTCACCAACTTTTTTCCATGTAAATGTGTCGTCAAATAACCAATTTTCAGGTTGTACCATCGTAGGTACCTTTTCTATAAAGTTTATTTGTACAATGTCAAATACTCTTGCTGTTGTACCATTAGAATACTTCATATCGTAATCGGATACAGCATGTTCAGTGGCCTCATTATCTGATACTACCCTAATCCATTCACCAGTAGTAGCATCAATACCGGCAACACAATAATCATTACGTTTTATCGATTTAGTAAGAATAATAATTTCTTTTTTCATATATACCTCCTATTAAAGATGTATAATTTTAAAATCCTTTTTTAAACTTGTAAAGTGTTCCGCTACTAACGACCTATGGCACTTATCCGCCTTTTCTTCACTACATAGTAGACATAGATTTTTTTTCTCCAAATATTTTAAATTAATATAATCATTAATTTGTCTATTGTTCATAGTTTCGTTAAATTGATTAACGTAACCTTGCCAAGTTATTTTCTTCTTTTTATACGAATCTAGTGTCTCTTCTAGTGGCGCAAATAGTACATCATGGATATACTTGATGTTACAGATTTGACCTAAAAAATATTTAATGTCAGGATATTTGGAAAATCCCGCTAGCTGCGATGTGTTATTTAATCTAATATCTAGCAATGTTTCTACACCATTCTGTTTTAGAATTTCAAAGAATTCTTTAGCTGTTTTTTTTGTAAAGCCAATAGTAAACAGATTATCCATTTATTGTTCCTCCTCAACTTTATAGCCAATATCAGCATTCCTTTTCTCGTATGCTCTTTCTACCAATTCAATATTGTCTATACATTTTTCGAACATTGAAAATTGATCTCTATCTGGAAAATACATTTCAAGTAGCCTTTTTTCAATGGCTGATTGAAATACATAGTTACCATCGGCTAATATATTTTTAACTTCATAACCCATTCTATAGAATTCGCTTGCCACCATTATGTTACGGTGGCAATCAATTGGATCTTTTTCTGCACACATTAGTGCAAAAACATATCCTTTATTCATACTAGTGATAAGCTTATCAACACCACTTTTAAAAAATTCAGATTTTGAAAATTTTTTAAAATCTAAATAACCATTGATAGAGTAAAATCTTTTATTAGTTTGACGAGCACCAAACTCATCTACATAATTTCGATAGTAAATTCCTGCTAATTTCAAAGCTTGTTCTAAATTGTTTTTATTAAAATCGGGATAATACTTTGACATTGGATTACTTCTTACATCAACGACACATGAAATACCATAATTCTTCAATGTGGTAATAAAACTATTTAAAGTGAAGCCTGTATATCCAATTGTATATATTGTTTTCACAATCTAGCACCTCTACTTAATCTAAATACACTTATATTATTTATTATAATACTAACATAATACTTTGCTAGTCCGATAATTAGTTTTGAACTTAAATGAACTACTGATTTAGTATTTCTTAAGCTAATTTCGACTAACGTCCCGGTTTTACGACGCCGTCGAACCGGACCTGCGGAGCCCTTCCCTTTAGCGGCGCTTACTGCCCGGTGAGATGGTGTGGGCAGAAATGACCTCTTGAACTTCTTTTTACGTCATACTTCCTGGTGTGCCCCTTGCGTAAAAGCTTTGTTATATGAAGTCGCGTGTTCCAATAGGCCCGCTTAAATGCCATGAATATTATCTGCTTATAAATTTGTCTATGCTAGAATACCAATTTATGCTTTCTGGATTGTTTTGTTTATGCCAAGCCATAATACCTTCAAGTCCATTTATAGTTTCATTATACAACTCACTAAAAATTGAATCTTTGCAAATCTCATTATCTGGAAAAAACAAAACGTAGCAGTTTAGATACCCGTATATTAAAGCAATGATTTGAATTAATATAAAATCAACAAATTCTTTATCAAAATGGTTTCCAAGTACGAACTCCTTGAAATTTGGTCTTTTAGTCCTATACACGGTAAACAAGTCCTTCCCATGAGCGAATCGAGACAGAAAATTATAATCAATCTTATAGAATGTATCATCAGAATCTAACCTAAAGAACTTTGATTCTGGAATCCAGTCTCCATGAAGATAACCTTGCAACTTATCTTCATGTTTATAGAAATATTTTAGTTTTGCCAAGACCTCATAGAGATGTCTTAACATTATCATTACTTCATTATAATAACCAGCAATAAATATATTTAATAGACATTTGAAGGTATACGGAGCCTGCATATAATGATCATTACAATAACTTTTAAAATTTATTTTCCCGGAATCAAGCTTTTCAGTATAGTATGTGATTTTAAAAAGAACATCTAGTACTTGAGGCAGTTCTTCACTAATAGTTTTACTATACTCTTTGGTATAGATTTCAGTCTCATTCTCAGTTCTTATTTGCGCTAAAACTCCAAAATATTCCGGCATAAAGCCACCACCTTATCTACTTAAAGGATAGACCCATATATATACACGCGATTTCACATAACTATTGCATTTACGCCACTACAACCCCGAGTCCTCTGGTTTATAGATATTATATCTATTTCTTTTAATTTTGATTAAGTTAATGCTCTCGCATAATACTCCCTCAGCTTCTCCTCACAGTGCCTCAAAATCCACTCAATCTCCTGCTCCGATAGCCTCTTGATCACATGCCTATTAAACTCTACACACTCCATTTCCTTGCTGCGCTTCATGAAGCGCATGTCTTCAAAGCGCTTTAAGGGGTTGGTGAAGATGTTGTGCTCAACATCTTTTCTGGTGTAGTTGTCCTTGCAATAGATGCTGGCTAGCTTTTCAACCACGAGGCCTTTTGCTTTTCTGTCTTCGTAGAAGTCTATAAAATAGCTGACAATATCCTCAACCCGAACTTTGCAGTTTTCGTCAGCATGCTCAAACATGGCTTTTAAGAGAACAGGCTTGTATGAATAGCTCATGTCCATGGTTTTGACCATCTCCATGAACTTGTCCTTCATGTTGGCAGCATTGATGAGGTCCCAATTAAACTCCCTAGCATAGCTATGGATGGTCTCTTCTCTGAAATAGTTGAACTTTCTTGTATCACCTATTGGAACTATGAGATCAGGCTTTATTCTACCATCTCTGATGTACCTTTCTATGGTCTCGGCCTGAACATCCACCATCCTGACAAACTCTAGCTGAGAGATCATATCCTTGGCCTGATCCTGCCAGTTGAATAGATCAATGAGCTCATAATCAGAAATATCAAGGGGAAAGTCCAGATAAACCGATGGCTTTTCACCTTTTGCCGTCAGATCCTTATCAAGCTCAAACTGGCTTTGGGATGCCACTACATACTTACCAGCCTGATATTCCTTTACATTAAAAACTCGATGAAGTGAATAAGGCATATTAAAGAGATTGGCATTATCAATGAAGTCAAAGACCATCAAATAATCTTTTCCGGGATACTTTCTCATTCCTCTGCCAAGCTGTTGGATATAGAGAGTTTTTGAAAGTGTTGGCCGTGCCATGAACAACACTTGAGTTTTTGGGCTATCCCAGCCCTCATTTAAGAGATCACAGGCACAGAGAACATTGATGTTCCCATTTTCATACTCATCCAGAACTCTGGTTCTTTCCACTGCTTTTGAAGTGCCGGAAACCGCTTCGCTATTGATTCCATTATCTCTAAATAAAGCAGAAACTTCTTGAGCATGCTTGACTGATGCGCAGAATACCACTGTCTTTTTATCTTTTACATAATTCAAGTAGGTTTCGACTATCAGTCTGTTTCGTTCAGGGACAAACAGCTTGCTCTCAAGGTCTTGTGAGTAATACTTAATTCCATTAATTCTGACACTGGAAAGATCGACATTGGTCTTAACCCGGACACATCTGATAGGAACCAGTTCCCCTATTTCTACTGCGGTTTTAAGATCAAGCTTATGAGCTACATTTTTAAATATTTCAAGGAGGTCTTCACCGTCAGTTCTGTCCGGTGTAGCAGTAAGACCTAAAGTGAATTCAGGATTAAAATGACCTAATATCTTCTTATATGTATGAGCAGTTCCATGATGGCACTCATCGATGATTAGATAGCCGAAATCTGAAGGATCAAATTCTCTTATATTCTGAGAAACACTTTGAATACTTCCACAAACAACGTAAGCGTCCTTATCTTTTTGTTCTCCCAGATAAACCCCTGTGTTGACATTCCACAGCTTTTTGAAGGTTTTCTGGGCTTGCAGTACCAGTTCCTTGGTATGGGCAAGGAACAATGTTCTCTTCCCAATTTTCTTAGCATCGCTTACAGCTGTTACTGTTTTTCCTGCACCTGTGGCGTGATAGAGTAGGGCAATGCTTTCTCCGCTCTCTCTCATGGCTTCCAGATTTTGAAGGGCAGCTTCCTGATGATCTTTAAGGCTGAATATTTCACCTTTCTGCCTTGGGAGATAATCTTCAAGAGCTTTAAAGTAAGGGATCTCGCCAACAAAGGTCCTTAATTCATCCTTGACCTTATCAGGCTGCCTTTTGAGCTGATTATAGGCCCAGCGATAGACCTTCCAGTTTTCATAGGTCAAACTGTTTTGTTTAAGTAAATCATCGAAATATTTGTTATCTGAAATCTTCTGTGGATTATGATAGGTCTCGCCATCAATTTCTATGGCAATTCGAATGCTCTCATTCTCAAGAGCAAAGTCAATAAAACGCCTGTTTCCGTAGATATCGGTAAACGGGTATTGAATGAATAGGAACTGGGATTTATCAGGGCCAAAGGTGTCACAAAACAGTTCCACAAACAAGTCTTCTGCTGCACTGTTCAGGCTTCCGCTCTGCTCAATTACGTAGTCCATTCGGGCGTATCACTTACTCCTCGATAACCTCTTTGAGTAATAGTCGTTCCTTAAATCCACCACGTTGAGCAGCCTTTTGTAGTCTTATTTCTTCAAATTCCTTAATTGAAACCTTTTTAGAATCCAATAGAGCGTAAACAACTTCTACCAAGTCAGCCAATTCTTCAACACTCTGGCTTTCCAGGTATTCCTTGAGCTCTTCATCAAGCTTTTTATTGAGCAGGCTGATATACTTTTCTTCTCCAATCTTTTCAACAACCGGTTTATTTCCGCTCTTCTCAATGATTTCAGGGATTCTGTCTCTTATCAGTTTATTGTAAATTCTAACATTCATCCGTTGATTCCCCTGATTTTGACATTACATACCACCATTCTATCATATCCAATAGATAATACCAGTCACATTTTAAAAAGAAATCCGCACAATCAGCCCATTTGAGAGGTGTTTTATCCATTTAATGGCATGAAAACCCGCCTACCTTTCGGTAAGCGGGATAACGCTACTTTTAAAATAATCTAGTCATTATCAACATAAAATCCGTATTTATCATCATACTTGTCAAAACTAATACGTGAGTCCCAGACATCCCAAAGCTTGGTTTCCTCGTTATAAGTAATTTCATCAAATGCAGCCGTCGGCTCAGTGGTAAGGGATGAATATATTGCTATTTCACCATATTGATTATAACCAGGATACCATTCAGTAACATCCTTCATCATTTGCGTAGTGATCTCATTTAAACGTAAGTATGTGCTATCATCTGCAATAATTAAATAGTAGGTGATTACAGATTTAATGTCAGTAATTCCGACATAATGATAGATTGTATTTTCTTCCGCCGTTGCAAGTTTTGTCATGTAATGGTCCAACTTAAGCGTATAACCGTCTACTTCAATAATATTATACTTTTCAAACATGAGGTCTCCAAGGTCTTCAATGCTTGGTTTCGGGTGAATCTCATTTTTGACCTGGCTAAAAGTCTTGGCTTTCAATGCTCGTAGCATGGGCTTGAGATCATCCACAGGAATAGAGAAGTTCAGGTTTTGGCCTTCATCTAAACCAGCATAATTGATTCCAATCACTTCGCCTTTCATGTTAAATAGAGGACCCCCGCTTGAACCGTGGGATATAGGCGCCGATATCTGAAAATCTTTAGAATTGCGTGCCTGATTAGGGCGAATACTGCTTATAATGCCAGTGGATACAGTATTGGACAGTCCCTCAGGATTACCGATTGCAACGATATTCTGACCCACAGAAACATTGCTTGAGCTTCCCAAAGTAAGGGTACTTTTCAGCGAAAGTCCGGTTGCCTTTAAAACAGCCAGATCCTTCTCAACATCATAGGCCAGAACGGATTCGATTTTAAAGGTTTGGCCATCCTGTAAGGTTGCCGTGATGGAGGAAGCAAAATCGATAACGTGATAGTTGGTGACAATCTGACCATCCGTAGAAATAATAAAACCGCTTCCAAATGACTTTGGGTTCCCTGAAATATCGAAGCATTTAAGCATGACAATATGATTGGAGTTTTTAGCAATTTCCTCAACCGTTAGCCCATCCTCTGCCGGCGCTGGTATCGATTCATTTGTGGAAACTATTGCAGTTTGGTAGGTTTCCCTTGATACAAAACCTGATTCTATCAATGAGTCAATAAATTTCTTCCCATCATCATTTTTACCGCCAAGGACCGCATTGTATAAGATGACGGCAGCATCATCCCGGACGAGAACAGGCTTTGATTTATAGGTTTCCTTCTGAGCAATTGTGATAACACTAGCTTCTGCCGCCATGTCTAGCACATTTGAGGTATTAACGCTTGTATAACCCATACCTGTTTTAAGCAAGAAGACCAGAAAGGATGTGCCGCTTATGGGCTCCAGTGCTCCAAACTTATTGTTTCCAATCCCTAGAGTGATTTTGTTTACGACGGCATAAGCCACATATTTCTTTCCGTAGGTCGGGATATTTCCGCTGTCAATAAATTTTGATAGCTGAGTATTGACTTCCAAATCGGTCATCGCCTCGGCAACACCTGCTTTTCCTGATGCTCTTATGGCAAAGATGAGTCCCTGTAGCCTTGACATTTCACCGCCCAGGTTCTGGTCCTTTAAACCACCCGCCATAAGACCGATTTGCTGCAAAATCATGGCCTCATTCGTATGTAATACAGTTGATTGGCCTATAACCGGAACAAAAAGAGACTGGAGCATAGCAAAAACCAGGATAATTGCAATAATCCCCTTATTTTTCATGGCGATCTCCTCTTCTTTAATCTATATACCTTATTTTGGACTTATTTTAAGTATTACCACACAATTCCAAATCTTAAGCAAAAAAATCCGCCTACCAATCGGTAAGCGGAAAACTCATTTTATCATGAAGAAACGATTTATCTATTGAAGTATTTTTCTATCGTAAATCCACAGCAAAGGTCAGCCGGGCCCTGTCGGCATCCAATTCGCTCATATACACAATCTCTTTGGGATTCAATCTGCCCTCCCTGTCCTCGTAAAGGGTAGCCTCAATGAAGGCGTAGAAATCCTCTCCCAGATGATTGACACGAAGCTCCACCATACTCTTGCCTTTGGGCAGAATTTCAGCCAAGGGTATGAGAGGTGTTTCCTTGCCCGGCCAAAGAATGGCGGCGCCCTCAGGACGCACCTTGGTGAAGCCTTCCTTGCCCACAAAGCCAAGGAGTGTTTTTGCTCCACCTTCGGGTGTGACATACAATTCGTAGGAGGAATTGTATAAATCCCACCAGATATCATCCTCCCAGTTTAAAGCAATGGTAGGAATCCTAACCTTTAAGTACAGCTCCCTGGAGGGCACTGCCTCAAAGCGATTTCTTCTCATAGCTTCAACACTTTCAAGGTAGGCTTTTTCCTCAGCATCAGGCTGGGGATAGGGCTTCAGGAATTCGTTAATACGTTTCTCCCATTTCTCGTTTTGCTCATAAATAAGGTATCCTGTTATACCGTAAGCAGGCAGGGTGGCCTTAAATTCATCCTTTAGCTCGCAGGGAATGATATCGCAGCCTTCTGGAGTAACAAGCATCCGGGCGCAGCTCTTCCCTGCAGGATCTATACCCAAGGCTTTAAAATCTACCGAAACCATATACCGGGCTTCAGCATCTCTGAAATTGGAGATCACGATAAGCTGTGCACCGTCCTCCATGCCGAAAACAGCTGCACCGGTCTGACCACTGTCACACTCAATTGCTCTGGGATAGCAGATATCATTGGAGAACTGTACATTCCTCTCTTTGTCCATAAGGCCGTACAGCTTCCATAGAGGGCGGGCAAAGGTGACATTGCCGGGCTCACTTGGATGAGCCAGGGATGAGGACTTAATCTGCACGCCCAGAGATACATGGGGGTATTGGCCCAGGTTGGCCATATAGGGCAGTATCTTCTTTGTTTTGTAATCAGGGAATGCCGCTGTCCACAGGGCACCGGGACCCATGGTGGATTCGCTGAAATAGGCATTTTCCCTTCGGGATACAAGCATAATGCCCTTCTCTCCCTCACCTGCGGTGTAGCCGTCAATGATAGAGCCTAGAACAGAGCCGGAAAAGAATGGGCCGGTATGCAGGACAAATAGTCCATCCTTGCCTATGGTCTTTTCTTTAAGCTCTTTCATTTTCAAATAATGCTCTTTGAACGCAAAGCGTCCACCGGGATAATTTTCATCTTTATAGAAATAATGGACAGGTCCGCCGTAGTCGGCATAAAGTCCGTCATAGTCCTTTTTAAGAATGGTGTTGAACCAGTTGGCCAGATCCTCCCGCACTGAAGGTTCGTTGCCGCGGATATACGGCATAACCCGGATGTCCCGCCGGTGGCAAGCCTCCACCACTTGGGCAAAAGCGTCGGAATCATAGGGAACACCGCCGTTCTGCATGTCAGTTCTCCAGCCTTCATGCAAGATGAGCACATTGGCACCCTCGTCGGCCATTTTCTCTATCTGCTTTTCTGTCGGAAATCTGTCATATAAATCTAAATGATGGTACATCCTCAAAGGTGCCTTTTGACGCACCTTAGGCGTCTGCCCCAGCACAAATCCAAACTGATTGCGCCATTGATAGGGACGCTCCTGGGATGAAACAGGCTTATCAACAAACTCCCACTCAAGAATGGGACTCCCCTCTTGCCAGAACAAGGCGGAACGGGTATTGAAATGATCAGCGCTCAAAGAATTCTGGCCCTCAAGCATCCATTCAATATGCCGGGACGGCTTACCCAGTCGGCCATAGTCAAAGCCGATAAGCGGAACAATGGTTCGTTCAAAGACCTTGTCAACTTTTTCGGTAGCATTTCTTACGAAGGAGTTGATGGCCTGAATGGTGCTGCTGGTGACATCGGCAGGACGTTGCCAGTAACCGTAGGTCACATCATCCAACTTACCGAAGTTCATGGGCGCGGTAAGTTTAAACCCGCTAATTTCGGGCAACGACAGAGTAACGGTTGTAAAGAACATCCGGACGAAGCCTACTCCGTCCGCATAAAGGTCGTAAGAGAGGTTTAAAAACCACTGATCCAGCTCTTCCCCCGTTTCAGTGCACCAGGGAATATTCCAGTAATCCAGAAGAATCCTGTCCTCCAAATCTTGTCTTTTGGGCTCATATCCTTCGGGCAAGCAGGGATAAGCCTTTACACCGCTTCCCAATGTAATCCCAAGCCACGGCAATTTGCTGACAACCACATCCTGAGTTTCATTCCCCCGTAGCTTGAGGCTGATTTTTTCCGGAAACCCCCCGGTTTCTTTTGAAAAAGTAATTCTATAATCCCGAAATTCTACTATATTACTCATGATAATCCCCTATCCTTTAACCGCTCCTGCTGTTAAACCCTTCTGTATGGAATTCTGGAATACCATATACACAATCATGGTAGGCACAATCAAAATGATATTACTGGCCATCAGCGCACCCCAGTCGATCCTGTACTGGGACTGCTGAGTGAATACCACAAGACCCACAGGGATGGTAAACTTCTCTGGAGTGGAAATATAGGTCATAGCCTTAAAATACTCGTTCCAATAGTCAATGAAGTTTATGACCAGCACCGTAACAATACCCGGTTGTGCCAACGGAAGCATAATTTGAAAGAAGGTTCTGCTGTATCCGGCACCATCCATAAGAGCCGCTTCTTCTATCTCATGAGGCAAAGTAAGGAAAAAACCATAGAGAATGAAGGATGCAAAGGGAAGGGATGACAGGGCATAAACTAATATCAGGCCCAATTGGGAATCCAGCATATTCAGGTTAATGAGCTGAAAGTACTGAGGAATCAGGGAAATGATACTGGGAACCATAATGGCTGCCAGATACACGCCCCGAAGCAGGCCCCGGAACCGGAACTTAAACCGGGCAAGGACATAGGCTGTTGTGGTGGAGCAGGTAAGCCCCAGCGCCAACGAGGACAAGGTTACTATAATACTGTTGATGGATGCCTGGCCGATGTTTGCTTTTTCCCACGCCCGGGCATAATTGCTCCACATCCATTCCTTGGGCAGACCCCAGACGTTGGCGTAAAAATCCTTGTTGGTCTTAAGTGAGGTCAGGAAAACCCATACCAACGGGAAAATGACAGCCAGTGCAGCAATACTCAGGACAAGTGTTGAAACCACTGATAAAGCTGTTATATTTGTTCTAATACTTCGCTTCTTATTTGCTTTCATCATGCTGCACCCCCCTAAAATTCGTATGCCTGAGCTTTGAATATCTTGTTCAAAACTCCCGACAGCAAAAGTGTTGTTAGCAGAATAAGCGTCGCAATGGCAGTGGCATATCCAAACTGGTGATAAGTAAAGGCATTGGTTGACATATAGGTTCCCATTACCTCGGACGCGTTGTTGGGTCCACCGTTGGTCAATAGCTTGACAAACAGAAAGGACCCGTTCATGGACGATATGGTCGAGTAAATCACGCAGAAATTGATCTGCGGCTGGAGTAACGGCAGAATAATCTTGGTGGTTTGCTTTAAAGTGGAAGCACCGTCAATGGTGGCTGACTCAAAAAGCTCTGCCGGAATGGTCTCAATGGCCGATATAAAAATGATCATATAGAAGCCTACCGAGCACCAGATAGCTGGAGGAATAGTGGCATTAAGCGCAGTTGTAAAATCGCCAAGCCAGCCGGCGTCCGGGGTTTGAATCCCGACAGCCTTCAAAACAGTGGTGACCACACCAAAGCTTGGGTTATACATCATCATCCAAATATTGCTGATTACCACCACCGACAGCATGACCGGAAAAAACAATACATTTCGGAAGAATTTATTAAAAAACACATGGGCTCTGGTGAGCAGCATAGCGCCGCCAAGGGACAGAATAACGGTAAACACCAGACGAATGGCCGCTATTTTCAAATCATTGCCTAATGCCTTCCAGACGATGGGATCGGCAATCAGACGTTTATAGTTGTCAAGGCCTATAAATTTAATATTGGTGGAAAGGCCGTTCCATTGGCAAAAGCTGTAGTAGAGCCCGTTTAGAATGGGCACCAGTA
The DNA here is from genome assembly GCA_023443745.1 of Bacillota bacterium. Lineage (GTDB taxonomy): Bacteria > Bacillota > Clostridia > DSM-8532 > DSM-8532 > DTU059. The sequence continues at coordinate 29,985 of JAEZTB010000038.1, read as the reverse complement.
CAAAGATCGAAAACAGAGCCAGCGTAGGAACGGTAAACATAAAAATAAAAACGCTTCTTGCATTGAGTACTCTCTTCATAATGTCCCCCCTCGTCGTAAGAGAATTTGGTTACTCAGAATAAGAAAGGAGAGTGCCTGACACTCCCTGCGGATTTCCACGCACTCTCCATAGCCATAACGTCATCAGGAAATTGGAACCTTAGTAATAGAAGAATCATTGAATATTCTTTCAATTTCTTTGACAATGTCCTCAACAGCCTGTGCAGCAGACTTCTGTCCACCCAGAATGGCTGCTATGTTGTTAGTGGTAACGGTTCTCTGCTCGCCATAGGGCTCGAAGTTTCCGGAACCGCCAACTTCGTTGATAACAACAGCCTCACCGGCTGAAGTCTGATTCACAACTGCCTGATTGGATGGGGACAATTCCATACCTTCCAATGTATCCTTTACAGCAGGAATACCCATACCGCATTCAACAATGGCTTTGGTCATATTCTTGGAGAAAAGCACCTGTAAAAAAGCCTTGGCAGCTTCAGGGTTCTTTGAGCCTTGGAATATGGAAATCCTTGCAGAATTAGCTACGTATGTGGGAGTCTTATCTCCTTCAAACCAGAAGCTGGGCATGAAACCCATTTTGAAGCCGTCAGGAATGTCATTTGCCATCTCACCTTCGAGCCAGTTGCCGCATGGAATGATGAAGGCCTTTCCCAGAAGCCATTCCATCTGAGCCTCGGTATGAGTCAGAGAAAGAGCGCTCTTGGGGGCCCAATCGTTGTCACGAATAACTTCATATTTCTTGTAGGCGTTAAGTACCACATCAGAGCGATAAGCGCTGGCATCAAGATTAGCCATCTTTACAAGCTGCTCTCTACCACCCATACTGGCGATACCGGGCTGCATCAAACCATAACCCATGTAGTCAGGATATTTTCCCTGGTGGATAATGGGATAGATGCCTTCAGCCTTTATTTTGGGGGCCAGTTCGGTGAATTCCTCCCAGTTGTTTGGAGCTTCCCAGCCGTATTTTTCAGCCATAGCTGCATTGAAGTAATAGCCCCATACACCATAAGCAAAGGCCATGCCGTAGATGTCTTCGCCAGATTTGTTGAATATCTGCGCAGCCAGATTATCCTTTAAAAGACCTTCATAGCCTACGGCTTCTGTTTTGTCAAGGAAGTCGTTGAGCTTCATGAACTTGCCGTCAGCGGTAAGGGAAGCCTCATCCATGTTAGCAGAACCGCCCATGTAGTAAACATCAGGGGTGTTTCCGGAAACGATGCGAGGTCTCATGGACTCTTCGATCTTGGGGTTGGCAACCAGTGTTACCTTCACATCAGGGTAAAGAGCGTTAAATTCTTTTACCGCTGTGTTCCAAAATTGATCCATCAGTTCACCGTTTGAGAAGACTGCAACCTCCAGGTTACCGGAAAGCGCAGGGGTTCCTCCCCCTGTAGCGGTGGGAGTGGGTGTAGCACTGCCGGACGGAGTTGTAGTCGGTGGCGTGCCGCCACAGCCGACAAGTACTGAGGCAACCATGATAAGTACCAGGAACAATGCTAAGACTTGTTTTTTCATAATACCCTCCTAATATACTCTATATTTTAACTGCAATGAGGCCGAACAATTTCTCGCTTAACCCCGATGCAGCTAGGGAACTGTTTTCTACGGTTCATGACATCTTCCAATGGTTTGGCCGGGATAGAATTCCAGGGTTTTAATAGTCCTGCATGGAAATTCAAGCCGCCCTTTTTCAACTCCCTCCATCAGAAGCTTCATGCCTTCATCTACAAAATTGCGTTGAACAATATCGCATACCGATAATCTGGGAACCGACAAAGAAGCAAAATCACTCATTCCATAGCCAAGCAGGCTCACCTGCTCCGGCACCTTTATACCCCTGGACTGCAACCAGTTCAATGCGCCGAATTGAATGTGAGTATTGGCACAAAGAGCCGCCGTATACTTTATTCCAAGCAAATTCATACGCTCGGCGATTTCGCCGCCGTCCTGGATGCTGCTGACCTGAACCAGAGCCGGATCAAAAGGAATTCCGGCCTCCTCCAATGCATCACGGTATCCGCTCAGAAAATGCTTTTGCTGGGGATAATTCATGGAAGGAGAGAAGAATGCTATTCTTTTGTGGTTTTGGGCAATCATTTTTTTGACCATTTCTTTTGCAGCATAGTGGGAATCGGGTGTGATACTATTAGCACACTCATCGTCCATTTCGGAGAATACCACAAAAGGCAATCCGCATTGGCTTATACGCTCATGAATGGTCTTGTCAATAAGATTCAGAACGATGAGGCCTTCGGCCTCGCCGCTTTCTATATATTCAAAAAATCGGTTAATGGCGCTTTCTTTATTGGGCACGCTGATATAAACCGTGTTATATCCAAATTGGCTGATAAAGTGGTCCACCTCTGAGATGAGTATGCCATTTAACTTTTTGGCTACATGATTATCGGTGTTGAAAAAAAACGCACAGCATATCTTTTTTGAGGAATTGGCAGGTGAAGCATGCATATACCCCAGTTTTTTTGCCGCCTGGAAAATTTTCTCCTGGGTCTCCTTTGACAGTGTGCATTTAGGAGAACTGTTGAGGGCCAGAGATACTGCTGTTCTGGAAATCCCCAAATAGTCCGCTATCTCTTTTTTTGTAACTGCCATAACTACCTCCATCAAAAAAATAACGTCCGTTATGTCTAACTAGAATATATCATCCCCACCGTTAGCTGTCAATATATTTATTTTGTATACATAAAATACAGTTTTTTAGTGCATTTTGTCCTAAATGCAACGCAATTATTGACATTTTAAAAATTTAAGTCATGATATATTATATAAAGGTCTTTAAAAATATAACGTTTTATGTTATAACGTTATATTGCGATGTGACGTGATGTACAATGATGATCTGCAAGTAATGTACAACGAGACTAGAGCAAGGAGTGTATAAAAGTATGAGAAAAGTACGATTGGGGCTCATTGGTTTGGGTGGACGGGGCCTGTCCCTCATTGAAACACTGGCTGCCATGGGGGATCAGATGGAGCTGGCAGCTGTTTCAGATCTTTATCCGGACCGTGTTGAGAGTGCCAAAGCAAGAATAGCTGCCTTAACCGGCAGAATACCCGAGGGTTTTACCGACTATCAGCAAATTCTCCGATCACCGGATATTGACTGTGTGATCATTGCCACCTCCTGGAACACTCATTCCACTGTCACCAACGATGCGCTTCAGTCAGGCAAATATGTGGGACTTGAAGTGGGAGGTGCCTATGATATCGAGGACTGCTGGGAGCTTGTTCGTATGCAGGAAAAAACAGGCACCAAGCTCATGATGCTTGAAAACTGCTGTTACGGCGAAAAGGAAATGGCTATACTGAACATGGTCAAAAAGGGGATGTTCGGTGAGCTGGTTCACTGCCAAGGCGGTTATCAGCACGATCTTAGAGGAGAAATTACCAATGGTCGGGAAAACCGCCATTATCGTTTTGACAATTTTCTGCACCGCAATGGGGAGCTTTATCCGACCCATGAGCTGGGTCCTATTGCTAAGCTACTGAACCTAAATCGTGGAAACCGTATGATGACGCTGACCTCTATGTCATCCAGTGCCAAGGGACTGAAGGCCTGGATCAAGGAGCGTGCTCCCAAGGACAGCGATTTGCATCAGATGGAGTTTATTCAGGGCGATATTACCACAACCATGATCAAATGCGCACACGGTGAAACCATCCTGCTTACTCATGATGTTTCCCTGCCCCGCCCCTATTCCAGAGCCGGCAGGGTACAGGGCACCGGAGGGATCTGGATGGAGGACAATAACTCCATCTTCCTGTGGGATAATGTGAAGGACCATTGCACCGGTGATCCTGAAGAGGAACACGTATGGGAGAACTTTGACAAATACCTTGAGGAATGCGGTCATCCCCTGTGGAAGCGCTATAAGTCTTCAGGCATTCAGAAAGGGCATGGCGGTATTGATTATCTGGTGCTTTCAGCATTTTTTGACGCTGTGGCCAATAACACCGAACCCCCTATTGATGTCTATGACGCCGCTTCCTGGATGGCCATCACCTGCCTTTCCGAGCAATCCATTGCCATGGGCGGACATCCGGTGCCTATCCCCGACTTTACCCGCGGCCGCTGGATAAAGCGGGAGCCATTGCCCAAGACCATCTATTCTCTGGATGCTGTACACGACGATTTGTTTTAAAAAACCTGAAAAAAAACGCTGGGAGTCAATCTCTCAGCGCTTTTTCATATATCGGAGAATGCGGTTATTAATGCCTACCAATTAATAACTACGCTTTCATGCCGTTCAAGTATAGCCGTGATTTTGCTATCAACATAGGCTACGTCTTTTTTGTTTGCGGTAATATGTACAGGTGCAGCCAGACGATATTGAGCAAAATCAAAAATGACTTCATCCTTTAAATTCCCGTGATTAATCATGAGCAGGTGATTCTTATCGTCGTTTCCGGAATACCAGAAGGACGAAACGCCGTCTTCACCCAGGTCCAGAGGCATGGCGGTCATGGGTAGCGGCTCCAGATGAGTATGTAGCAGCTCTTTTCCTTTTTCATTGAGCATGGAGAGCCTGTCCGAATTAATGATATTTCCACCCGCAAAAACTACAACATTGGCCCAGGTCTCGGCTTCATACCGATCAAAAACCTCTCCCCTTCTCCAGCGCTCACTCACATCACCCACAATCTTGGGGGCATTGGCAAAGGGATTGTAAACATTTGTCTCTTCCTCCAAGGATGTATCCTTCCCCCTTACCAGCAAAAAGTCGGGATCAATGCGGAACAAACGCCCGTTTTCCCAGAAAGAAAGCTGGAGGTATTCCATAACCCATCGCACATGGCCCCATTGATTATGGATATCCACACTGATTCGATTGGAGTCTGTATAGCCGGAGCCGCATTCTGCCGGGTAGGAGCAGCCGATGATATGGCTGTCTGAGCCCACAGCCTTTCTTACGATGGAAAACAGCTCCCGGATTGCATCATAAGGGCCATAGTCCTCCTTGTAGAAGTCTCTGGCAAAGAGAAGGGAATCCACAAAATCCACCTTAAATATTCGATAGCCATAACCATAAAGCCTGGAGTAGATCCCATAAAAATGGGCCGCGCCGTCCGGATGAGTAGGATCAATGACATACATGCCCTCTACGACAAGAGGATCGCCATATTGGTCCTTTAAAAGCATACGGCCTTTCCGCAGCGCATTATAGGACAGGGTCTGGATCTGACAGCCATTGGTCCAGATTCCCGGAACAAGCCCCTTCTTCTTAATCTCCTCGGCTGTATGCTCCATGCCCAGAGGGAATCTGTAATTGGCGTACCAATCGCCCTCCCTGTGCTCCCATCCCATGTCAAGGATGCAACACTTCATATGTCTGGTTAAGACCTCATCTCCGGCAATGGCCTCACAGTTCTCCATGATGTCTTCATGAGACAGTGCTGAGAAATAATAGTCCCAGGTATTCCAACCGATTAACGGCGCGGCAAAACGGTCATCCGGAAGTGTGGGAATATGGCTGGCATAGGCCAGGAGAGATTCCAGGGGAGTCTTTCCTGTTAAGATCCAAGTGGTTTCAGTCTTTAGCTTTAGATTCTTTTGTTGGCCCACAGTGAAGGAAGTGGTTGCCGTAAAGCGGACGGTGTCCTTTTCCATCAGTAGAGCCTGATAGAGATGGAGATTTTTCTGAGGAATCTTTGTTCCCAAGAAAACACAGGGATTGGTACTGCTTTCAAAAAGGCCGCAAAAGCGGGTGTCCTCTTTAGTTCTTCCCCATTTTCCAATCTTATGTAAGCCTGAATCAGCCACATTCTTACCGGCACAGGGTACTCTGCGGTCAGAGAGATCAACACCTTTTTCCCGGTAGGTCAAATGAAGGGCTATACTCTCACATTCCAATGGCACTGAGCTTTCCAGTTCAGTCGTCCAGCTTATCCCTCCGCCTTCGGGTAAAAGTGAACAGGTCACCCTCAGCTTGTCGTACCCGCCCTCATATATGTACGCACCATTGGTCATCCCGACATACCGCAGGTTAAAATCCTGCCTATTCAATCGGATTCTCCCGTTTTTTAGGCTGACTTCGAAATCCGCATCAATAAAGTTCTTACCTAAAAGCTTATTAATTTCCATAGCTAACCCCTTTATATAACGCTCGTTATATACTCTGATGAGAATACTATAACCGTTATCTTGTTTCATTTCAAGCTAATTTTCATTCATTGGAATCATTTATATATTTGATGAACTGCAAGGCTTGTCCCAGATGTTTCGATTCTGAATAAACAACGGCTACCCAGACTCGATTGTCGTTTCGCAGATTGCAGACGTACTGATAAAGACTTGTATCATTGTCAATATAGACTTCGGATATACTTTGATCACCCTGAAGGAAGGGGTTATAGGCCTGATCAGTCTTAGTGCTCATATATCGATCCAGAGACAAAAACGTAACACCCCTTGCTTTAAGCTCTTTTAGCAAACGCTCATCCATGATATAAACATCATATTCATCTGAAATGGTGTTCATGGTCATGCCCAGTCCAGCCTCATTTTCGTACAAGTAGCCTTGAAACTCTATTTTGGGCCTTTTTACCCCGGAAAGGTTTTCAGTAAGAATTACCTCATAAGCGTCTGCAGTCATACTTTCAATTTCCATTTCATAGATGGAGGATGATTCCGACTGGCTTAAAACCGCAATTTTCAAGTCAACAGGCTGATAATTTCGGACAGCGATAATGATGTAAGTCAGCACACACATGATCAGAGTATAGATAACCTTGGCCTTGTGACGCACCAGAAAGGGCCGGGTAGCCTTACAACTGCTTTCCCACAGCTGATGACCGAGGCTAGTATTCTCCGGAGGATACAAATCCTTGAGTTCATCGTCTCCGATTCTTTTGTAGAGCAAATGCACATAAGCCCTTTTCATTTGCTCAATTTCCTCAGGGCTCATATTTATGCTTTGTCCCATGAGATAACGCTTATAGAGCTTAATGAAATGCTCGTATCTCCTGGATATATCCTCATGACTTGTTCCCGGTCTGATTTTAAGAATGCTGTAAGCAGTTCTGTCATCCATTACGTGCTCCTTGGTGAAGACTTAGAATAAGTTCTCTTCATCGAGTTTATCCGGTGTAGTTTAACCAAAAATAGCACAAACAATCAGCATTTTATCCTTAGCGGGGGCATTCATGTGCTATAATATGGTTATCAACCAGAAATCCACGTTGTGACTTTCTGGGGTGAAATCATTTAAATAACCAATAAAAAAGGATTGATCAAAAAATGTCAATTAAGAAATTTACCATGGTCATAACCATGATTCTGGCGCTAGTGTGCACTTCTTTCTCAGGTAATGTAGCAGTAAACGCTCAAACAGCAGTCCCTTTTACTGATGTGCCTCAAAAACACTGGGCCTATGACCAGGTTCAACGCTTGCGGGAATTGAATATTACCCAGGGAATCGGAAACAATCAGTTTGGTTTTGGCAAAACCTTGAAGCGAGGCGAGTTTGTAACCTTTCTGGTACGTCTCATGGGCTGGGAGATTGTTAAGCCACCTCAGGGAAGCTTTACCGATAATATGAATCTGAATCATAATTTTTATGGTTCCATTGAGACTGCGCTTTTACATGGTGTGATCATAAAAGACTGTGAGAAATTTAGGACAGACGATCCCATAACCCGCGAAGAAATCTCCATGATGATTGTCAGAACCCTTGGCTATGATACTCTGGCCAATCAGCTCAATTCACTGGAGAAGCCTTTTGAGGACGTAACGCAAAATTCGGGATATATAACAATTGCCAAGGATTTGGGCATCGTCTTTGGCGACGGCAAAAACTTCAGTCCTAAGGCTTCTGCAACCCGTGAGCAAGCGGCCGCCATGATGATACGCATGTATGACAAGCTTAATACCCCCTTAAGCGAACTCCATGCCTTCTATGCCATCAACTCGGCAAGCCAGATCGACAAGTTTCCTTTACTGAATTCTGCCAGCTTCGGCTGGGCACGGCTGGAATACGATGAGGCCTCAAAACAGGTTAAGATCAATACCGACAGTGGTACCAATGAATATTACATACCCACAGGCTATACCGAGGTGCTTCAAAAAGCCACGGCCGGTCAGGTCTCCCGCCAACTCATGTTCTTTGTAAAAGACCAGATTGTGTTCGATGCAGTATCCAATAAGTCTGTAAATCTAGCCGAGCTTATTGTAAGCAATAAAGAGGTCAGAAAGCAGGTCATAGAAGCCATGACCACCATGGTGAACAACACGGAGAAGCATGGCTCTTCGGTTAGCTTTGACGGTTTGGTTTCAGACTTTGAAGGTTTTAAGGGTGAAGCCCTTAAGCTTTCGTACAACGCCTTTTTATCTGAACTCAAAGCTGAACTGAGCAAAACCGGCAAATTACTCTATGTAGCTGTTCATCCAAGAGGAAAGCCCGGTCAGGTCTATTTCGACGGCTACGATTATAAAACTATCGGAGAGCTGGCAGACAGGGTTATTCTTATGGCTCATGACTATGAAGCCACCTCGTTAACCGACGCAGAAATGCAAAGAGGTTATACCGACACGCCTGTAACACCCTTTGATGAGGTATATTACGCTTTAAAAAGCATTACTGACCCGGCAAACGGTGTAAAGGACCTCAGTAAAATATGGCTTCAGCTTTCCATGGACACCGCTCAATGGAAGTTGAAGGATGGCAAGGTCATTAACCGTACACCCTACCATCCCTCTTATGAGCAATTGCGTGATCGCTTTTTAAAAGGCGCCGTTTCCTTAAATTACTCCGGACTCAGCCAGAACCCCTATGCAAAATTTGATGCGGAAGACGGTACGCAAAATATTGTCTGGTATGAAAACCAGCAAAGCATTACCGAGAAGATCAAGCTGGCTAAAATGTTCGGTATAAAAGGGCTCTCCCTCTGGCGGTTAGGAAATATCCCAAATTATGCAGAGGCCCCTGAGCTGGGGCTGGATATCTGGAGAGAAATTATGAAGCATTATTAGATATTTAAAGGGCTGCATAGCAGCCCCTTTTTTAACCCATAAACTCTAATGAAGGTTTATCTATTGGAAAATTGTCTGGCCAGGTAAATGAGTCTTTCCCCTGCGTATTCAAAGAATTCCTTATAGGCGGCATTCAATACCGGTTTGTCATTTGCATAGGGTAGAGCCTTTAGGGCTATGTTCCTTGTGAAGGGTGTTAGAAAGGCCAAGATACATCTATCTTGTGGCTTAAATATCCGATGGCTCAAAGGTTTTGGGCTTCTGTTCCTGCTTTTAAATTCCATATTTTTTGCGCGGAACTCTATCATTTTGGTTTGATGGCGTAGCACTTACGGTGAGCAATTGGCTGATGATTATTGGCTGTAAATACCAGGTCGAATCATTTTCTTATCTGTCCCATCCTTTTTTATCTGATAAACTTCATAATCGTCACCAATATCTTTTATATATCTTATCCAATCACCGATAATACTTATTGATTTAAGCCGTTCTCCTTTTCTACCTTCATCTAGTTTTGTTATATCCGATCCATCAAGTCTCATCTTGTATAACCCGCTGTTTTGAGTAAAATTGATATAGTATACCCAATCACCATCAACATTTATATATCTCAGATCATCATCATTCAACTTTATTTTTTCAGAGCCGTCGGTTTTCATTTTATATAAGCCACTCTCAGTCGAATAATAAATCCAATCTTTAAATATATTGGGATAATTAGAGTCATCATCATTCATCTTAGTTAATTGAGAACCATCTGTTCTAATTTTATAAAGTTTATCATTGTCATTGGAATTTGAAAAATATATCCAATCATTAACTGCTATAACATATGCGCATTGATAACTTAATAATTTTGTTTTTCCAGTCCCATCTAGCTTTATTTTATATAATCCTGCTTGTGGGTATACAGAGTAATAAATCCAATCTCCTATGACATTGATATACATAGCTTCATCATCAGTGATTTTTGTTATGCTACTCCCATCAGTTTTCATCTTACATAAAGTATTATCGTTAGCACTGTCACTATAGTATATCCAGTTACCAATAATATTTAATATATGTATTTCACCTGAATAGATTTTTAGTTCATCACTACCGTCAATATGGGAACTATATAAAGCATAGTTAAAACTATCAAAGTCAAATAGAACAGAATACAAAATATCATTTTGAACCGCACAATCCCAACCGCTAATTATATTCCCAACAGTATTGCCTCTTTTATCAGAACCGCTTTTATTGTCTTGCGTTTTACTAGGGGTTACGGTAGGGGAATCCATAGGTATTGGTGAAATAGAGGCTTTTTCTGTTGGATTCGTACTATTTACCGTTGGTGTTGTGTTTGAGGGGGATGATACTGGACTATTGCCAATATCAAGTGCTTTGCAACCACTTATAATTAATACTATTGAAATTATCCATATTAACATTATCTTTCTCAACATGATCACCCTCTATGGCTGAACCTATCGGTTACCTGAACTGCATTCCCGTCATTTTTATTTATTAGTTACTGGTCGGTAGTTGCTACGCTTAAAACCCCATTGGTAGGTAGATCAAATGCATATTGGATGACCTTTATTACATTCTTTGTATTCTGGTCATATAATCCATTTGTAGTGAAATTTATTTCTAGTACTTTATTCAATTTTGTCTGTAATACTTGTTATTATTTTGTCAGTTTTATTAAAGCTGGTATTGTATTACCAACTTTTGTAAATTGCTTATAAATAGCGTATAAGCAGTATTTTAATTGAAAATTCAATTTTTTTTTTTTTTGTTAAATATACAATCCTATTATTTAATTTGTTAGCCAAATCATGGTTAGGTTCTTTCAAAAATAACTTATTAAGCCATATTTTTGTATTTTCATAGTTTTCAAGTTTGTAATAGCAATGAGCAATATCCATCAAGATTTCAGTATCATTAGGTTCAAGATTATTAAGAATAATTAGATTTTTTAATGCTTCATTATAATTTTTCATAGAAATCAGAGCTACACTTTTATTATATAGTGCGTCAATACAGTTATTATCATATTTATATGCTGTTTCAAATTCTTCTAAAGCCTTATCATATATACTTTGCCTTAAATAACACATTCCCAAATTCAAGTGGGTCTCAGCCTGTTTTTCATTTATTAATAACGATTTTTCATAGTACATCTTAGCTTTCTCATAATCTTGGTTTTTATAATAATACACACCCAAGTAGAAATAGGCATCTTCATTATTGGGATTAATTAAAGCGGCTTTTTCAAAATACATTAATGCTTTCTTCTGTTTACCTAACGCCATATACATTCTACCTAGATTAAAAAGGGGGCGTTCCCAATTTGGTGATAGAGCTAAAAGATATTTAAATGCTCTAATTGCAGACAAATAGTCTTCCAAGTAAACATAGCAACTACCAATATAGTTTAAACAATCATTTGTTTCTCTTATACTACAAGCGTGTTTAAATAGCTCCAGTGCTTCCTTATAATTTTTATTTATATATTTTTCTTCAGCGCTACTATAATATTCTTCATACGTCAACATTAATCAACCTCCCTAAAATCATGATATTATCAAATGAGATATAAACCAAAGTAGTTCTGAGGGAGAATAGCTATTCTCCCTCAAAGTCTCATACCTAATAATTTTTATCATACATCCCGACTATTTTAGTTAAAATCTAGCCTATATTAACAATTAACGAGCAAACGCACTTTGTATTAGTTGCCACCCCTTTGTAATCATTTGTTCATCATTAATTACACCAGCACCGCTAGTTGGAATGTCTTCAAAAAGAGTCCAAACTATTATTCCAATACCTCCAGCTACCATACCCGCTCGTGCCCACCCAGATATTTCAATAGGCTGTGGTTGAGGATTTGGTTCAACATAGTAATTTCCCTTTTTTAAATCTTCCCATTTTTTATTATCATCGTTTCTCTTACCTTTTTTACTATTGTGTAAATCCCCTGTTTCCTGCTCTCTTTCTTTCGAGCCACGTTTACCCCAGGCATCTCCAACTTGTTTTTTCTCTCTTTTCTTTGCATCACTACTTCTACCTTTATTTTGCTGATTCCAATCATATTCATCATCATATTGGTCATCATATTCATCATCAGCATTCAAAAAAATATTCCCATTTCCCTGAGTTTGAGGGCTAGAGATACCACTTGCATTTATAACACTATTGCCCGTCCCCTGTTTAGTACTACCAAACCTTACCTCAGGATCATGCATCTGCATATATTTATTGTCTCTGGCACTGCTTGTCCCTTGATTTACCTCAGGATCATGCTTTTGCAAGTAATCAGTATTGCCTAGGAATTCATTGGTTTCCATTAGCATTACAAATGTTTCTACATCCAGTACACCATTTGCAGGAAGGCCTAATGCTTTTTGCGCTGTTTTTGCAGCACTTGTTGTCTTCGGTCCATAAATCCCATCTACAACAAGATTTGTACCTAAGGCTTTATTAAGCTTTTCTTGAACAACCGAACTAATTATTTTATCAGTCTTCTTGGAGCCGGACCCCAGTATGATATCATCTGGATTTACAATCTTTCCGTTTACTCTTTCGACACTGAATGCTGGCGCATCCAGATTATTAGGTGGAGTTCCTGTTTTTTGATTGATAATATCCCTGGACTTATTTGCGATCTCTGCTGCAGTTTCTATTACCGAGTCATAATAATAATCTGTTTTTCCATATGTTACATAGTCTGTATCTGTACCAACATAAGTATATATCTTTTTCCCGGTAATGGGATCTGTAGAAACATCATACTCATGATCCATGTGTTTGTAAGTCCAAGACTTCTCAACCGTACGCTCATAAAAGCGTTCGATTTGTTTCGCACTTTCTACTGTCTGAATCAAATTCCATCCGCTATCATATGAGTCAGAATCTGTAAGTATGTAATCTTCATCTATTTTATTTGAACCACTTATGATTGTATAGTAATGATCATCTCCCACCCATGACGGTATGTTGCCTGTCGGATCCCACATATTTATCGGGTTATTCATTACATAAGCATAGCGGTTCAGGCTTTGTGGGTTGAACAGGTCATCCAGGTATGTATCTTCTGTGATAAATCTGCCTGCATTAGAATTATACCACCGGGCATTCATGTTAACCAAGCCTGTTTTATCATCGTAGCGCTGGCCTGTATAACTTATTGTGTTGTATGGAGCTGTTATACCCGTATTGATGTTTCCAAAGGCATCATAACGATAGTGTTCAATTTCTTCTCCATGACGGTTGGTCATTTCGGTAACAGATCTTTGTCCATTATATTGGTAGTACATCAATCCGCCATTTGTTTTCAGTTCTTTCTCCTGCCCGGGAGTTATTTTACCGTGGAGTCCGAACATCTTCTGGCTTATCACCTGACCGTTTGCCTGATAATACTCTGCATAGGGTGAGCCTTTAGGGCTATATTCCTTGTGAAGGGTGTTAGAAAGGCCAAGGTACATGTATCTTGTGGCTTCAATATCCGATGGCTTAAAGGTTCTAGGTTTCTGTTCCTGCTTGTAAATTCCATATTTGTTGCCTTGCCCCGGATTGTTATATTTTCCATAACCGTTACCACCGGCATTACTGTTTGGATTATTGTTTCCGTTATTGCTCTTTTCTTTTTCCTTTCCATATGCATTCCCGTTATTGCTCTTTTCCTTATCATTACCATTAGCGTTACCGTTACTAATCCTGGTTTGCACAGTCTCGGTATAGCCTTTTTCTTTGGTCATTTTATCCATCATCTCAGACAGGTTGTAGTTGGCTTCTTCACGGGATACCATTCTTCCCAATCCGTCATAGCCATAACGGGCGTAAGTTCCATCACTGAATTTTACTTCCTCAAGCTGATTCTTTGCATTATAGCTGAATTCCTTTTGCCCCTCTTCAGTAGCTTCTTTAATCAGATTTCCTCGCTTGTCATATTCATATGCTGTATTTCCTGCCCTGACCAACTGATTTGCTTCATTATATTCATATTCGGTTGTGCCTTCATCACTTTCCATGAGGATTCGGTTACCTGCTGCATCATATGTATAACTAACCTTACTTTGAGGGTCAATCAGATACTGCGGCTGCGAGTCCATAATCTCTGGAATCTGATAGGCATAAGGGAAGAATATAGTCTGAATAAGGAGATATTCTTGAGGAAGAATCTCAACTTCTACTAATTCGGTGTCATCATTATTTTTTCCGTTATTGGTTTTATTTTTATCTTTCCCTTTTCCATTGCTATTATTATTTTTTTCTTTGTCCTGCCCATTGCCATTATTGTTTTTTTCTTTATCCTGCCCATTGCCATTGTTATCTTTCTCTTTATCCTGTCCATTACCATTATTTTGTTTTTCTTTTTCCTGGCTGTTACCATTTCCGCTATTATCACTCTCTTTTTTGTCTTCGGAATTGCCATTTCCATTATTGCCGCTGTTTCCTTTATCATTATTGTCTTTATTACCGTTGCTGCCATTGTTTTCTTTGGTGCTATCATCGTTCTTTTCATTTTTCGCAAACAAGCTGCCAAAATTCAGGCTAGCGAAAATATTTTTCTCTGGAACATTTAAAAGTCCAGATACTTTGTCTTTATTTTTTTCCTTCTTTGTATTCTTCTCATTCTTTGTTTCTGTTTCGACTGTTTTCTCTTCCCCATTGTCTATGGGCTCAATTTTCTCATCAATTATCTGAGGTTCTGCCATCTCCAGTTGAAGTGCCTTGAGGTCATCCAATGTTACCGACTCATCGTTATATAACTGCATCATGCTATTTAACCTAACCCTTGGATAACTAACTTCAACCAATCTATTCAGTGCATCATAGGTATAGCTTGTCCTTGCTCCATCTTCTTCGGTTTGAGTTATTATGTTTCCATTTGAATCATACTCATAAGAGAAAGATGATAGGACTCCATTCCTGCTGCCATTTATTATTTCTTCAAGATTCCCATCCCTATCATATTGCTTTGAAATCGTATTTCCGTTGGCCAGATACCTCATAACTTCTCTGCCCAGGGTATCATAATCAAAAGTGGTTTTATCTCCGTCCGGATCGGTGATACTTTGTACACGGTTAATGCTATTATATGAATAAGCGGTTATTCGATCTTCACTGTTTTGAATGCGAGTCAGATTACCAACTGCGTCATATTCCATCCATATTTCTTTTTCAAGTTCATTATTCTTTTCATATACCGTTCGTCCCAGAAGATCGTATTTAAATAAATCCTGGGAATCCTGCGTTTTCATAGAAGCTAGATTTCCCATGATGTCATAGTCATAATTGGATTTTTCCCCGTCTGCAATTATTTGTTCTACCTGTCCAAGACTGGTATACGAATAATTGACAGTCTTTCCGTCAGGGAAAGCTTGCCCGGATAATTGTCCGGCTCTGTCGTAAGAGAAGATCGTGGCATCTCCAAGCGGATTCACCTCTTTAATTGGCTGCCCATTCAGATTGTAATCCCAGCTTCGGGTATTTCCATTAGGATCCGTTATCGAAGAAAGCTCTCCTGTTTTTGTATAACCATATTCGGTTATTCCGCCAAGTGCGTCGATTACAGATTTAACTCGATTTGCCGCGTCATATTGATATTTGGTTACATTCTGTTTCGGATCGGTCACTTGTACCAAATTTCCTGCCGGATCATAATCAAAAGCAGTCCTGGCGCCTGAAGGAAGAATACTCTCCACTTGCCGGTTCAATTTGTCATAAGTATATTCATATACATTCCCTAAAGGATCTGTCTCTCTAATCAGGTTACCTACAGCATCATATTCCATTTGTGATTCGTTGCCGTCAGCATCCTTAATGTTTGTAACCCTGCTCAGCGCATCATAGGAAAAAGTCCGGATGTTGTTGTTCGCGTCTATAATCTTCAGAATATTACCTTCGGCATCCATGCTATAGCGAGTAATATTACCATATGGATCCGTAATTCCGGTCAGCCTATACATATCATCATAGCTGTAATTCCATTCCGCTCCATTTGGCTGTATTTCAGAAGTAAGTTTATTCGATCTATCATATTCATAGTTTGTGACTGCCCCATTTGGAGCCGTTTCCCTGATAAGGTTTCCGTTTTCATCATATTTATATTCTGTGATTCTGTTTAATGGATCAATGTTTTTGACGGCTCTTCCCAAGGCATCATAAGAATACTTCCAGGTGCCGCCTTCCTTGTCAATCTGCTCGGATAATAATCCCATATTGTTATAGTTATAATGGGCTTGTCCCCCTCTCACATCCGTTTCGTTAATAAGTCTGTTCATGCTGTCATATTTGAACAGGGTCTCATTTTTCTGGGGATCAATACTTTTTGTTATATTTCCAGCCAGATCATACTCATAACCATATGCAATTCCGTTTTTGTCTGTCTGGCGAGTAATATTGCCCATGGAATCGTATTCTAGCGTATTGAAGTTTCCATAAGGATCTATTTGCTTAACCATTCTTCCCAGGATATCATATTCATAAGATGTGGTTCTGTCGGCCTGATCGGTTACTTCGATGATGTTACCCATCATGTCGGTCTTTTGCTGCATGGTATTGTCCAGCGCGTCGGTAATGCTTACAATACGAAGAGAGTCATCGTAGTTGTATTTTGTTGTATTTCCATTCCGATTGGTCTCAGTAGTGATTCTTCCAATAGCATCATAGGTATAGCTCCATGAGTTTCCAATACTATCTGTAACAGTCTTGATATTCCCTGAGATATCAAACGATGTCAGGGTATCATGATTAAGCGGATCAGTAACTTTTATTACTCTGCTGAGGCTGTCATATGTGTATCGATAAATACCACCCTTTGGATCCGTTTGTTTAGTCAGCCTTCCTTCAGCGTCGTATTCAAAACTTGCTTTATTGCCTAATGCATCAATTGATTCTACCAGATTTCCAATAGCATCATATTTATACTCACTGATGTTTCCATCCGGGTCAATCTGCTTTGTCAAGTGTCCGAGTGTATCGTATTCTAACTTCGTTATCTGTCCAAGAGGATCAGTCACAGCGGTAATACGATTCATTGCGTCATAAGCGTACGATGTTATACGTCCCAACGGGTCGGTCTCTTGAGTTAATAGTCCCATTGCATCATAAGCATATTGATTGACACCACCATTTGGCATGGTAACGGAAAGCGGCTGATTTTGGTGATTATATTCTATTTTCGTTTTATGATTCAACGCATCAGTTTCGGCAATCACTCTTCCTAATTCATCATATTCATAACCTGTTTCTGCTCCCCTTGGATCAGTAACTGAAGTAACCCGACTAAATACATCATAGTCGTACTCGGTAATACCACCAAGGTAATCTTTTTGCTGCTTAATTCTGCCATAATCGTCGTAAGTAATTTGCATGGCTTGACCTATTGGATTCTGCTTTTGAACTAACCGGCCAAGGCTGTCATAAGAATTTTCAATTGCTGTCTGATCTGGGTAAGTTATTTTGGTTATTTGATCCAGAAGATTATACTCATATTTTGTTTCCTGTCCTTCAGAATTTAATTCTGCAGTAGTCCGGCCTAATTCATCATACCGGTAGGATGTGGTATGCCCCAGGCGATCTTTGATTTCTACAAGCTGGTTTTTATCATCAAAAGTGTATATGATTTTTTCTCCGTTGGGGTCAGTATAAATTGTTTTTCCGGAAGACTCATCATATTCCCAATTATGTTTGTGGCCCAGAGGATCGGTAATCATGTTTATTCTGTTTTTATCGTCATACTGATAGGAGGTTGACTGACCCATGGCATCTGTTACCTTGGTAAGCCTGCCAAGTATATCGTAATCATAAGCTGTTATGTTTCCTTTCGGATCCGTTATATTCGTTATCCTGTCCATAATGTCGTATGCATAGATGTAGCTTTCTCCAACTGCATCTGTAACTTCGATAAGGCGATCAAAGCTATCATAGGTGTAAGTTGTAATTTCACCTAATGGATTTTTGACAGTGGAAATTAGACCGCTTTCGTTGTAGGAAAAACTCTCCTTTACATTTCCTGTATAGGTTCTGGATTCAAGCTGTGAATTCGCATTATATGTATAGACAACATCCAATTGACCTTGATTTACCTTCTCCACCAACCCAAATGAATTATATTGATAGGAGTATTCGTTTCCGTCAAAATCTTTTTGATGGATCAATCTTCCGGTACTGTCATACCCATATTCCATTTTACGCCCTGCAGCATCTGTTATGGATACAGGCTGATTGTTATCATCATACTCATAAGTAATTTTTCTGCCGGCATAGTCTGTAACTGACAACAGGTTTCCAAGATCATCATAAGTATACGTGAAGATTCCATATTTGTTCTTTACTTCTTTCAGGCCATATTCACAGTACTTATATTGATCATCACCAGTCGGGGACGAAACACTTTCAATCCTTCCTTGAATATCATAGTTATATGAAGTTGTTTCACCATATGGGTCGATTATACTAGTAACCTTGCCATTGGAATTGTATGTATATCCATAAGCTCGCCCCATTGGATCGATAAAGCTCAATATATTACCTGCATCATCGAAGGTATATGTTACAGTTGTATTGTCAGGATTTTTAGTTCTTATAAGTCTTCCTGCACCATCGTACTCATATTCATATCTTTTTTCGTCACCAATAATAGTGGCTTTGATTCTGCCCATGGCATCATACTGCGTTTCCACCATTAAGCCATTAGCCCTTATTTCTTCGGTCTGTCTTCCCAGAATATCATAAGTATATTTTGTGACCTGTTCATCCGGATTTATAACATCTGTCGTGTTACCATATTGATCATAAAAGAATTTAGTAATATTACCAGCCGGATCGGTAATTACATCGATAAGGCCTTTTTCGTTGTATGTAAATGCAGTTTGTCTTCCATCTGCTTCGGTACGGCTTGTTATTTCGCCTTTTTCATTGTAAGTAAAGATGGTATCTCCATAATCTGTTGATATTTTACTCGGTTTGTCCCATAAATCATTATATTCATAGGTTGTTACAAGTCCCTTTTTATCTTTTTCATATATTTTTCTGTTTTTCTCATCATAATTGTAGGCAGTAGATCCAGCGGGTTCTGTTACTGAGGTCAAATTTCCTTGATCATCATATTGATAATTTCTGAGGTTTTCCGAGGGATCCGTTTCTTTTATGACTTTTCCGTCCTCTATCAGGTAAGTCCATTTATTGTTTGAACTATCCATCTTTTCAGCTTTTGCGCCATTGTAAGCAAAGGTATATTCTGTTTGATTCAAGGCATTATTAACAGCCTGAATTTTACCGTTTGAATCATATGTGAAGGTACGGTTTTCTGATTCTCCATTTGTTATTTTAGTAATTCTGTTATTTGAATCATAACTGTATGATATTGAACTATCGTCCGGTGTGGTGACTTCAATTAAGCGGTTGCTTCCATCATAGGTATAGGTAATAACCTGATTTGCTGGATCCGTTATGGTTTTAATGTGATTATTTTCCCATGTCATTTTTATAACTCTGTTTCCGGTATCCCGGATTTCAGTTATATGACCATCTTCACTATAAATGTAATTGATTGCATTTCCATGGATATCTTCCTGACGGATCAGTTTACCTTCCTTATTGCTCTGATTCTCACGCCATGGTGCATCATAACTGAAATAGGTATACTTTGTTCCTGTTTTAGTTGTCACAATATATTCAAATTGACTTAAACGTTCTAAAAAGTCTTCTTTTGCTTTGTCATAGTGCCCCTTATGAAGCTCATAGTTGGTCATTTTGTCTCCGTCATATTGGGTAACATACCCATCAGGATCATCCTTTACAAAACTGTAGCTTCGAGTAGTCCCGTCCTGACGGAATTCACCTATATTAAAGTCTGCATACATTCTTATCAGACTATCCAGATTGTATTGCCAACCAACACCAAAGGGTCCATCATTAGTATTACCGCTGCTATAATTTCTTTCAATATTTACATGCAAGCCTGTACCTGCAAGAGAAAGATCAACTTCATTTAATTTTAAACTACCAGTTGCAATATCAACCGGCAACTCATTTTGGTTTTCAAAAATTGGCATATTGTTTTCTGGCACGATAGGTTGAATGGCAGACAATAAATTACCATTCTGCGGTACTTGAGGTATTTGAGGTAATACGCCCCGCTGAGGCTGAGGAATGTTGATTCCTGAATAAGGCTCAGGGTACAGATTTGGTATGGATATAGGGCTCTGCATCATTCCTTGAGACAGCACGTCATATGCAAAAACACTGATGCAGCTGTTAAACAGTAAAGCGATACAAATCAATAGGCTGAGAACTTTTTTAAGATACTTTTTCATACATATTCTCCTTAATAAACGTTCTTTCAGCAATGACTTCCATGCGAAAAATGTACAAAAAAACCTTTTGCACACACTCGCACAAAAGGTCTCGCATAAAAATGCAGCTACACGTGCGGCGGTTCGGCGATCATGGCTTTTAAGCTTTAGACCCGTAACTTTGCGTCAGCAGCTTTCGCTGCTTTTGCTATTGTCATCCCATGTAATAATTTGTAATATTTTGACGATTTATATTTTATAGTAATATTATTTAATTGTCAATTATTGTTTTTTTAATATTTTTGAGACTATGAAGTAAGTAATTAATAAAAATACGCAATTTAAACTATTCACTAAATGATTTCACCCTACCAGCAAAGAGTCGGGATCAATGGATAATAAATATTTAAAGGGGCCGCATAGCAACCCCTTTTTAGTACTATAAATTATGGATGAAATGAAGGTTTATCTTTTAGAAAATTGTCTGGCCAGGTAAATGAGTCTTTCCCCTGCGTATTCAAAGAATTCCTTATAAGCGGCGCAAAAATGATTCAATACTGGTTTGTCATTTTCGAAGGGCTCCCGGTCTCTCCTGCAGCCACCTCTGCACAGGTTAAACCACCGGCATTCCCTGCATTGCGGGTCTATATCCTTTGAAACCTCTACAAATGTGCTTCCTGCCTCAGAATTTCTTAACTCCTCAAAAGAAGCATCCTTCAAGTTGCCAAGATACCACCGATCTATAACATAGAAGTCGCAGGGATAAACCCTGCCATCGGCTTCGACCACAAACTGACAGGTACAAACTCCTCCCATGCCGCAGGCCTCAGGCCTTTGACCCATTGCCATACCTACAAGGTTATCATAATAGCGAATACTGATCATATTCCCCTGAATGATGTCTGCATACCACAGGTCAAATAAGGTTTTGAGAAAATTGGCATATCTTTCGGCACTTAAAGAATAGTCATATCCTCCGGGTTCCTCCCCAAGAGGATCAAGGCACGGAATGAACTGCAGATATCTAAAGCCATTTTTCTTATAAAAGTTATATATTTTATTGATATGTCTGGCTGTATTGGCTGTAACAACCGTAAGGATATTGTATTCTACCTTATGCTTGTTAAAAAGCCTTACGGCTTCCATCACCCTTGTGAAGGAGCCCTTGTTTAGGGCATCATAGCGGTTGGCGTCATGGATGTCCTTGGGCCCGTCGAGTGAAAGCCCTACCAGAAATTTATTCTCAGCCAGAAATTGTGCCCATTCATCATCAATAACCACTCCATTGGTTTGCAGAGCGTTATGAATCTGGACTTTTTTTATATTGTATTTCTTCTCAAACTCAATAAGCTTTCTAAAGAAGTCCAGACCCGCAAGAGTAGGCTCTCCACCCTGAAAGGCAAAAGTGCACGAATAATCCGCATATTCCAGTGCCTTTTTAACCAGCGCTTCCAGTGTCTCAATATCCATCATCCCGTAGGATTTGGTTTGTCTGTTTTCAGCAATAGCATGATAAAAGCAATACCTGCACCTTAAATTGCAGTTACTTGATGCTGGCTTGATGAGCAGGCTGATTGGAGGCATTTGTCTATTCCCACCTAACTAAATTTCACCTTAATAATCGGTCTCTTGTAGAGCGCACCACTGAGCTCATATTCTTCTATCATAGCACATCCTCCCGCTCTGTACAAAAAGCTGTCTAGACCTCAATTCTCTGATAGCCTCCCTTAGCCGTCTTTTGAAGCAGGCGTATGGAAAGATACGAAGAAACAAGAATAATCAGGGCCATAAGACCAAAGACAGCATAAACACTCAGGTTAAGGGTATTGATAAAATATCCAATGACTCCGAAGACTGAAATCATTAAAAAACCTATCAACATGCCAAAGACAACGTTCATATTCTGCTTGATGGCCTCCTGTGGATTATTCCAGGAGAGCTTGGGCCGCTTAAAATCAATATAAAGGCTTATGGCACTGATAGGAATAAGAGCCAATGCACATAGGATGATGATCATAAGCGTTAGAACAGGACTGATTCTAAAGGAAAGCATGGCCATAACGGCACCTAGAACAGCGGCACCAAAAGAGATGGAGTAGCCGGCCAGGAGCTTTCCATAGATTTGTATTTCAGGCTTAACCGGGATATTTTTGAGCACCCAGAAATTTTTGCCCTCTCTTGAAAAAGTACTGGAAACAGCTGGGTTGATAAGCGACAGAGCCGTGATAATACCTGCCACAATGAGGAGCAAATCAGCCTGGGACTCACCGCTTTGAATGAGATCAAAAATGAACTTCATATCAGGGTCATTGGCAAAATTTCCTCCAAACATAGGCATCATCATCATCAATGGAGCCAAAATGACCACGACCAGTGAATTCAGAGCGTAGATAGGTGTCCTCAGCACAATGCGCCATTCATTCTTAAAAATAGCCATGACATGGGAGGATGCCCCATAGGTCAGCTTGGTCTTGCCAGGCTTTGACTGGGTCTCCAGCTGAGCCACAGCGCCCTTTTGATAGATGAAAGAGGCCAAAGAATAGACCAACCCAAAAGCAACAAGAGAGGTTATAACCAGGTAGAGGAGGTTAAGTGCCGATTCCAGCCCTCCGACAGATAAGGCTTTTGTCACCCATACCGATGGAGGAAAAGCTCTTCCCATAAATTCTATTAGGGCATTACTGCTTTGAAGCAGAGTCATCATAAAGTCCTTGTCATTTTCGGGTATCCGGCTCATCAGGTAGTTCTGACCGCCGATGATCACAACCATTAATATAATGCTGCCGATGATGGTGATGAGATCACGCCGTCTCGAGCGACTTACAATATTCATGAGAAGAAGTGAGAGAATGGCTGAGATAACCAGGGGCACCAAAGGAATAAAGAGTGTGCAGATAATGGCGATAAGATAATACAACACTCCTTGGCCTGTTCCCACCCCATAGATAATAACGGGGGGTAACATCAGGAAAAAAGCAAAGGGATACTCACCCAGTAAAACGAGCATGAATTTAGAGACGAACACGCTACCCTGGGGAATTGGAAGGGACGCGAGGAATTCGGTATCTTTAGCCAAAAACAGTGTGCTTAAAATATAGAATATGCCAAAGATCAGCACTACCAGTCCTGAAATAACCGCAGCCATGGTCAGAACAATCTCAGGGGTCGCAATAGCCGCAGCAGTCTTATAAAGCTGAAACATTAAGAAGGCATATAGGCCTACTATCTCAACTATAGCAAATAAAATAACCAGTCCAAGTCCTAAGCCCTTCCAAAGCGCTTTTTTATCATTCTTCAAGCTATACCGTGCATAAGAAAGACCGTACTGAGCGTTAATTTGCAGCTTGAGCAAACTAAAAAATTTACGCATGCTCGCCACTTCCTTCTTCGGTAAGGCTTAAGAAGATGCTTTCCAGAGAAGCGTCCCCGGATTTTCTAAGCTCTTCCATAGTGCCTACTGCAATAATTTTACCTTTGTTAATGATCCCGATGCGGTGGCAAAGCTTCTCGGCAACCTCCAAAACATGGGTAGAAAAGAAAACAGTATTCCCTTTGGCACAATGCTCATACATTTCTTCTTTTAAGAGATGAGCGGATCTGGGATCCAACCCGGTCATGGGCTCGTCTAATATCCATAGGGGGGGCTGATGAAGCAGGGCACCCGTTAAGATGATCTTTTGCTTCATGCCGTGTGAATAGCTCTTAATAGGCTGACCGGCCGCCTGCTTCATCTCAAACATCTCAAGATATTTATCAATGTGCGTTTTTCTATCTGCTGCTGAAACATTGTAGACATCAGCAATAAAATTGAGGTATTCAATACCCTTCAGCCTTTCATAGACATCATGGGAATCGGGCACAAAGCCCATGCTCAATTTGGCTTTTATGGGATCCTTCTCAATGTCATGATTATTTATGAGGATCTTTCCTTCATCTATAGGCAGAATCCCTGTAATCATCTTAATGGTGGTGGTCTTTCCCGCACCGTTTGGTCCTAAAAAACCAAATATCTCACCGGCTTTGACTTCCAGAGAGATATTGTCAACGGCTTTACCCTTACCCTTGGAATAGGTTTTGGAGACATTTTTAATCGAAAGCATATGATCTACCTTCCTTTAGTAAAGCATTTATCTTAGCTTTAGCTTCCCTTTTACTTTAGTCTTCTTTTAGCCTTTTTTCAAGGTTACTTTCACCTTTACTCTTTCTTTTTCTTGTTCTTTACTTCTCTTATTATGCTCGATATGACGGGGACCAATAAGCTGAGCCCCCCTGATATCATCCACTCATTCGTTTTTAAAGGCATTGTTCCGAATATGGGTATAAAGAAGGGAAGATATATAACAGCCAGCAACATCAGAATGGAGCTCAATACTGCATAGACCAGGTAAGGATTTGAGAATAGCTTAATCTCAAATAACCCTCTGGTTTCCGACTTGCATTCAAAAACATGAATGAGCTGAGAAAGCACCAGGGTGACCAAAGCAGCCGTTCTGCCTGCGGTAATATTTTTGCTGAAGGTTAAAACCAGCAGAAAGCTTGCCAGTGTTGAAAGCGCAATCAGAATGCCCCTTGTAACGATTATGGAGGACAATCCGCGTGCAAAGACACTTTCATCGGGAGATCGGGGCGGTATTACCATGGCATCGGGCTCACCGGGCTCCATGCTTAGGGCGATGGCAGGCAAACCATCGGTTGCCAGATTCACAATGAGAATTTGTGCCGGTAATAAGGGGATGGGAATACCGACAAGGGTGGCCAGAAACATGGTCAAAACCTCGCCTACATTACACGAAAGCAGATAGCGAATAAATTTGCGAATATTTTCATAGATGTTCCGACCCTCTTCCACAGCCGCCACAATACTTGAAAAATTGTCATCCATAAGAATCATAGCTGCAGACTGGCGCGTTACATCGGTTCCTGACTTACCCATGGCAATACCGATATCCGCATCCTTGACAGCTGGGGCATCATTAACACCATCCCCCGTCATGGCTACTATATGTCCTTTTTTTCTGAAAGCACGTACTATTCTTAATTTATGCCTTGGGAAAACCCGAGCAAAGACCGTTGCTTTTTCGCAGGCCTCTTCCAATTGGCTGTCAGTCATTTCATCCATTTCTGCCCCGGTTAATACCAAATCACCCTCACGATAAATATCAATGGTTGAGGCAATGGCAGCCGCGGTCTGTTTATGGTCTCCGGTAATCATGACGGTTTTGATTCCAGCCTTTCGGCAGGAGGCTACTGATTGTACCGCTTCCTTTCGGGGTGGGTCGGTCATACCTGCAAGACCGACGAAGACAAAATCCTGTTCAAGCTTTTCACTCCAAAGCTGATTGGGCTGTATGGTTCTATAGGCAAAGCCCATGACACGAAGGGCTTGCGAGGTCATTTTCCGGCATTCCGCCATAATACCCTCCCGGTCATCGAAGGATATATCCCGCTCCCTATCGGCGATGAGAACACGATTGCATTTTTCAAGAATAATCTCAGGTGCTCCCTTTGCGAAGAGGAAGAACTCTCCTGCCGAAGCGCGGCACACCACCGACATAAGCTTTCGATCCGAATCAAAGGGTATCTCTCTGACACGCCGATAATTAAGATCCACGGCATTCTTATCAAGGCCGTTATCCAAAGCAGCTCTTACCAATGCTACTTCAGTGGGGTCACCCTCGATATCCAGCGTATTCTCCGTTCTTTCAGCCAATGGCTTGATTCGGGTATTACCGCAAAGAAGGCCGATTTTCAGTAAGAGGTTTAGACCGAAGGTCTTTTCCGGATGAACCTCCCGCCCCCTGCACCAGGCTGCCAGTTTTCCTTCGGCGTTTCTTTCCATGCTGTAAGGATTTTTGCCTGCATAAGCCAATACAACAGTCATGCGGTTTTCGGTCAAGGTACCGGTTTTATCCGAGCATATCACGGTAGCGCAGCCCAGGGTCTCAACAGCAGGCAGCCTTCTTACCAGGGCATTTCTCTTAATCATGCGCCGGACGCCGATGGCAAGAGCCACGGTCACCACGGCAGGAAGACCTTCAGGTACAGCGGCGACAGCAAGGCTAATGCCACCTAGAAGCATTTGCACTGCAGGCTCTCCCCTCAAAATACCGATAAGAGCCACAACGCTGCAGATAGCCAGACATACCACCAGCATGATCTGTCCGAGCCTCTCCAGCTTTTTTTGCAGCGGCGTATCCTGGACACCTGCCGAATCCATCATATCAGCTATCCTGCCCATCTCAGTATCCATGCCGGTGCTGACAATAACGGCCTTGCCCGTGCCATTGGTAATCATGCTGCCCATATAGATTCTATTCTGATTTGAAATTCCGTTAAGCCTGGCCTTGGCCTCATCCACCCTGGATTTCGAAGCCGGAACGGATTCTCCGGTCAGCATGGATTCATCTGAAAAAAGGGCATTGGCTTCAATGAGCACCCCATCGGCAGGAACCCTGTTTCCGGCCTCAAGAATGACTAAATCTCTGGGAACGACCTCATCGGCGGGAATATCCTTTATCTGACCATCCCGCATAACTCTGGCATGAGGAGCCGCCATATTCATAAGTGCTTCCATGGCCTTTTCGGTTCTCAGCTCCTGGAAAAAGCCTAAGAGACCATTGAGAATCACAATGGCCAAAATAGCGATACCTTCACTGGCTTCGCCTAAAAAGAAGGAAATGATCGACGATGCTATCAGGATAATGATCATTAAATCGGTGAATTGGTCTATCAAGGTCTTGAGCCATGTATTTTTCTTCTCACGCTTCAAGACATTTTTGCCATAAACCGCAAGATTCTTGGCCGCATCAGATTCAGACAGCCCGTAGGTATTCTCCTTTATATCCTCAAATACCGGTGTGTGCTTTAAAGCTTCCACAATACCACTCCCTATGAGAAAATAGAACCGCATAGCAGGACAATCTATCCTATGCGTGTCCCAAAAGGAATAGTACAGATGAGCCGGGCATCAAGCCTTAGCGGGAAATGAAGTGAACGGGGTTTCATCAATGGTCAGCTCCACCGGGCAGTGATCGGAGCCCATGACATCAGCGTGAATGACCGCGTCTTTGATCAGGTCCTTTAGTGCTTTAGACACACAGAAGTAATCAATACGCCACCCGACATTTTTTTCCCGGGCCTTGAACATATACGACCACCAGGTATAGGCATCCTTTTTATCAGGATAAAAGAAACGGAAGGAATCTATAAAGCCCGCTTCCAAAAGCTCAGTAAATTTGCCCCTCTCCTCATCGGAAAAGCCGGCACTCTGTCTGTTGGATTTTGCGTTCTTAATATCTATTTCCTGATGAGCTACGTTCATGTCGCCACAAACAATAACGGGCTTAAGCTTGTCCAACGAAAGAAGGTAGGCTCTGAAAGCATCCTCCCAGCTCATGCGGTAAGGCAGCCTTACCAGTTCTCTTTGGGCATTTGGCGTATACACATTTACCACATAGCATTTGTTAAACTCCAGGGTGATAACTCGCCCCTCATGGTCATGCTCCTCTATGCCAATGCCATATGTAACAGAAAGGGGCTTAATACGGGTGTATATGGCAGTGCCCGAATAACCCTTCTTTTCCGCGTAATTAAAATATGAGGTATAACCCTCCAATTCCAGGTCCAATTGACCCTCAGAGAGCTTTGTTTCCTGAAGGCACAATATATCCGGCTTTTTACTATCAAAAAAATCCAGGAACCCCTTCCCTAAGGTAGCCCTCAAACCATTGACATTCCATGAAATCAGTTTATACATTTATCCTATTTCTCCTTGTATGTGTTTCCATCTTTTTTCGTTTTCAAATGATGCTACTGCATCCTCTGCACTAATGATTATATCATCTTCAAAGCACATAAGCTTGAGAAGTTTAATGGCATTCCTTGATGTTGCCTTTCCTTCCTTGAGTTTATAATCAAAATGGATATCATCATCGGTTATGTTTTCCTCGAAATGTTTGTTATCAAAGACTGCATTTAAAATGTGAGTGAGCTCTGTGTCGTGGGTAGCAGCCAGTATACAAGTGTTAAGAGCGGCAAGAGCAAATAATAAACGTGATGATGCTGCAATGCGTTCAATAGTATTCGTTCCGCGCAGCACCTCATCTATAACGCAAAGGCACTTTATGTTGTTATTTGCCATGGTAAAGATTCTTTTGAGAGACTTGATTTCTGCAACAAAATAACTCTCCCCTTCAAGAATACTGTCTCTAAGAGCCATTGAACTTATTGGAAAAAGAGGTTTCGAAGTCCATTGTCCGGCCAGACAAAATCCAAGCGTATGAACCATCAGAGTGTTGAGGGCAACAGTCTTCAGGTAGGTGGATTTGCCAGAAGCGTTAGAGCCGGTTAAAAGTATTGGTTTTTCAGCAAATACCGGGTTTGGCGTGCAATTTTTAATAAGTGGATGAACCACAGATTCTGCTTTAATGTGAAAAGACTCTGTATCCGGTTCCCACATAATCAGGGGCCGGCACCACAAATCAAGACTTTTCCTGTATGAGGCTATACAAATGGTCGCATCCAACTCGCCTATTGAATGAATGAGCCGTGCCATTTCCTCACCATGGGTTTTTAGAAATCGTACAGAAGCTTGGTAGTTCCATATATCAGTAAGAAATATCATTTTGAATATTGATAAGAAATCTCTAGTTAAATCGCCGGTTGATCGAACCGACATTTTGTCCAAAGTCCCCCTTTTTCGTAAAGTCTTTAGCGTATGTGTATATCCATTCAATTCATCATATTTGTGAACAAGGCCCTCAGGTCTATTATGGATAAGGCTTTCAGCCAGTGCTATTATACCTGAAGCCTGAGTTATTGCATCCAACCCTAAACTAACCTTCTTTAAAACTACTTCATGAAACAAAATATTAGCACCAATACTGAATATACCCCAAAGAGCAGCTACCCCGATATTTAATAAAGCCATAGGCAGCGCCAGAAAAGGTACGAAAGTCAACACCTTGTAAAGCCATTGATTATTAAGCTCCAAGAAATCACAATCTCCTGTGATCCATGAAATATGGCTTGGTCTGAACTTACCTGCACCAGAAAGCAATAATTGAACACTTTCCCTGTCCTCTTCGTGCTTTTCCCAATAATCGATCATCTCAATTCGTTCCGCTAATCTTTCTTTCTCATAGAGGGGCAGTCGTAAAATTGAATAGAGCACACTGTCACCCATGGAGGTTTGGGTACTGTTGATGTGGCAGTAAAATTTATCAAGCTCAAGATCATTCGATGTAATATCATCAATATATAGGTTTGCCCTTTTTTTATCGTAGGCATAAAACAGCTTCGAGAAAGACTCCATGTCATATTCGTCAAATGCATTGTTGGGCAGTCTACCCCAGTTATTTCTGATTTTAGCTATGGCTTTGTTTCTGTTCCTATTAGCTTGACGCCTTTGGTCAATTAATAAAACGATCAGTATAATCAGAACAACAACATAGACTTCTAACATAATGTGTACCTCAAGGTTATTATAACCCTATTCCTGATGAGCAACAATAAGCGGTCACTTGAAAAAGTAAGTTCCAGTTTGCAAAAGTAAAATCAACAAGGTTCAAAACATTGATAAAACCTGTTTTTGACGAGTTAAAAACAGGTTTAAATGTAGTGATTTCTGATCAATAATTATGT
>JAEZTB010000058.1 GCA_023443745.1 Bacillota bacterium | reverse complement strand
ACTCCCCTCATCTGACCGAGATGGCACTCACCATTTTCGGCAACGATGTGCGTAGCGTCCGCGCTACCGAGAAGAACGGTACCGTGGTGGTCGTGGCGGCGTATGATGATTGCGACGTGACCCTGCATTACACCGCCGGCAGCAAAATGCCGGGCTGCCTGATCTTCGGCAGTGACCGCAACTACTACCGTGAGATGGATATGTCTCTCATCTATAACCATGAGGTGGAGCATTTTATCACCATGCTGCGCACCGGCACTATGCCTCACAGCCACCAGGAGTTGATCAGGCCCGTTTACTTTGTCAACGCGGTACTGAAATCACTGGAGACCGACCAACGCGTGGCGCTGTAAACGAATATAAAGTACGGAGGAATAATCGTGGAAGTAAGGCTGGAAAGCGCCTTTCAAAATTGTCTATGGGTGGAGCATACAGATCGGGGGCTCTGCCCCCGCCGGTTCTCACCTGCGCAGCAAGACTATTATCAGAAGGTCAATCCCGACTTCGGCCGCCGTGCCCTGTGCACGGCCGGAATTACGCTGGATTTTTACACCGATGCCGAAGAACTTTCTTTAGATTTTGAGATTGGTGCCATCGCCATTCCGGGGCATGCCTTTGTGTTCGACGTCTATGAGGACGGTATTTTCATGCAAAGTGATCGCTGGGATAGCGAACGGCGCACGGGACGAGTGACCTACCTACGCCGTAGCAAACAAAGAAGCCGGGTGACGGTCTATCTGCCCTATATGGGGGAGGCATATCTGAGAAGCTGTCAGCTGGGAGATTTCACCCCCGTCGATAAGGGTGGACGCCCCCTGTGGCTGGCGCTGGGAGATTCCATCACCGAGGGTATGATCAGCCCCTTTACATCCGTGACCTATGCCGCAATCCTGGAGAGGGAATTGGGGTTGCGGTTGGTGAATCAGGGGATTGGGGGCTATCCCTTCGACGAGTTTTCGCTGGACACGCCTCTGCCTGAGCGCCCGGCGCTCATCACCGTGGCCTACGGTACCAACGACGTAAAACGGTCGGCAGATCTCCGGCAGACCGAAGAGAGCATTTGCCGCTATATGGAAAAGTTGCATATCCTGTACGGTAGCAGCCAGGTGTTCTGCATTACTCCTCTGTGGCGCGGGGATCTGAAACAGCCTGCTGAGGAGGAAAAACTGTCAGGAATCCGGGATGCAATCGAGCATCATGCCCGGGAGCGGGGCTTCGGGGTATTACACGGCCCGGAGCTTGTTCCGAATATCCCGGAATATTTTAGGGACGACCGTCTGCATCCCAATGCCGCCGGCTTTGAGGCCATGGCTCGTGGGCTCCAGCGGGCATTTTTTCAGAGCGCCGAAAAACCGCTTCTCATTGAACTGCTCCAGCCATGACTTAATTTGACAGAAGGGCTCTTATAGGCCTATAATTTGAATAGAGCTTGCTAGTGGGGACGTAATCGTCCCCATACTAATTTAATAGTCAGCTGGGCATCATAAATAAAGAGGAGGAAAGGTTATGGAGTTTAATATTGCGCGTTACATTGATCATTCGATTTTAAAACCCGAGATGACGCAAGAGGAATCTAAAAAAGCTATTTTAGAGGGTGTGGCGTTTTCTACGCGTACGGTCTGCGTAAGACCCTGTGATATTGAATTGGCTGTAAGCCTTTGTAAAGGAACCAAGACTGATGTCTGCTGTGTACTGGCCTTTCCCCATGGTTGTGTTCCCACTGAGGTAAAGGCATTTGAAGCTTCAAATTATGTCTCTAAAGGCCTCAGTGAAATTGATATGGTAGCAAACTTCGGTTTTATCAAATCGGGCTTGTGGGACCTGGTACAAAGGGATATACAGGCTGTATCGGATGTAACAAAAAAAGCAGGTGTTCTTCTTAAGGTTATTTTTGAGACCTGCACTTTGAATGTTGAAGAGATAAAGAGAACCACTGAGATTTGTATTGAGGCGGGAGCCGACTTTGTCAAGACTTCCACAGGATTCCATAACCAGGGTGCTACCTTCGAAGCCATTCAGGCCATGCTGGAGGCATCCAAGGGCCGGATCCGTGTCAAGGCTTCCGGCGGCATTCGGGATTTTGAAACAGCTAAACATTATATAGATATGGGAGTTGAAAGGCTGGGAGTAGGTTCTTCTACTACGAATGTGCTGGTAAACGGAGTAGGAAAGTCGAACAGCGGTTACTAGACTGCAAAAGCAATTACGGATGACTCCCAGACCTACGATGGTTTCTAGGTGAATCCCCTTTGGTTTTTCGAAAGGTTTTGGAAAACTGAAGGGGATCTTCATATCCCACCGATCTGGCGACATCGCCAATACTCAACTGATCGTTTTGTAAAAGCTCGCAGGCCTTATCCATGCGATAGCCTATGATAAATTGTCTCGGTGAAACACCAAGATACCGGGAAAATAAGGACGACAAATAGCTTCGATCAATTTTCAGGGCTTTGGCAAGATCGACCACCGACAAATCCCCCGCATAATTCTTTTCGATGTATTCAATTGCCTTCGATACATAGCGGTCCGAGCTTATGATTTTATGGGTTGTGGAGGCCCCACGGCTGTGATTTTGAACCAGATGGGCCAGGAAAAGATAGAGATAGCCTGTAAGGATTAACTCGGAAATACTTTCATTTCTTGCTGCAGCAATCATGTCATTGAGGCTTTTGGTAAGAACCTCCTCCTCTAAGTAATGAAAGATGGGACTTTGAAGGGTAAGACCGGCCTTTTTGAGAATGGATTCGGCTTTCAGGCCATGAAAACCTACCCAGGAATAAGTCCAGGGCTGAGCTTTATCGGCCTCATAACGGACAATCTGTCCGGGGCAGATTAAAAATCCCTGACCGGCTTCAAGGGTATGGGTTTGTCCATTAAGCGTAAAAAATCCTTTACCCGATAAAATAACATGAACAATATAATGATCCCGAACACCGGGGCCCCAGGTGTGGCTGGGAGAGCATTCTTCAAAACCACATCTATAGACATTCAAATCTGTATTATCTTTTTTAGAAATAGTGTATTTTTCGAGCACATTGCCCACCCTCTGCAGTTAACATAAACACATGAACTACTCACATTGTAACATTTACCCCCACATCATACAATTCTATAATGAAATCAGGGTAACATAGAACAAGTAGTGGCCCCCAAAAACCTTGTAACTTCTCGTTTTAGAAAGGACGATTGAAATGGCAGAGCTAAGATGGCACCCCCTTATACAGGATTGGGTAATGATTGCTTCACATAGACAGGACCGGCCTCAAATGCCCAAGGATTGGTGTCCTTTTTGTCCGTCAAGCGGCAAGGTCTCTGATTATGAGGTGGCTGAATATGATAACGACTTCCCTGCACTGATGCAAAATCCCCCCGAGCCCGATGATGTTGCCAATGATTTTTTTAAGGTGGCACCCGCCTATGGCAAATGCGAGGTCATCCTTTATTCGCCTAAACATACGGCTACCCTGCCGGAATTATCAGATGAGCATATGAGAAAGCTTGTGGATCTCTGGATTGAACGCTTTGAAGCTATGCGCCAGGATGAAAAGATCAAGTATGTTTTTATTTTTGAAAACCGTGGCGAGGTGGTTGGTGTAACCATGCCCCATCCTCATGGACAAATTTACGGATATTCTTTTATTCCCAAAAAGCTTGAATTGGAGCTGAAATCCTGCGAAGAGCATCATGAAAAAACCGGCGAGTGCTTAATCTGCCGGATGCTCTCCGAGGAAAGAGCGTTTAAAGAACGGGTCATCTTTGAAAATGAAGACTTTTCGGTGGTACTGCCCTTCTTTACCGAGTATCCCTATGGGGTTTACATTTTCCAAAGAAGCCATAAGCAAAATCTCACCCAGTTTAATGACAGGGAGAAGGATAACCTTGCCAAAACCATAAAACAAACAGTCGGGATGCTGGATTCGCTCTTTGACAAGCCCTTTCCGTATATGATGTGTATGCATCAGGAGCCCGTTAATAGTGGCGACTATTCCCTTACGTATCATTTCCATATAGAATTTTTCCCACCCATGCGCTCGGACGTAAAGCAGAAATTCAATGCATCCAGTGAAACCGGAGCCTGGGCTCACTGTAATCCCACAGCTCCCGAGGAAAAGGCCGAAGAACTGCGGGCAGCGTATAGAAAATTTGTGGAGAAGAACGGTCTTTCCGAAGGATAGAGGAAGGATTTTGAGGAGGAACCATGCAATGAACAAGAATATGCTTACTTCAAAGTTTATGGGCTATTTCGGCGGTACCGGTGAAGGTATCCGTTTCTTTACCTCCCCAGGCCGTGTTAACCTGATAGGAGAACACACTGATTATAATGGCGGCTTTGTTTTTCCGGCGGCTTTGACCTTGGCTACAACAGTCGTGGCCAGACCCAGGGTTGACCGCAAGATCAATCTTATAGCAACTGACCTGGAGAAAATGGTAGAGGCCGACTTGGATCATCTCTCTGCCTATAAAGGATTACCTTGGGGAAGCTACCAGCTTGGGGTTGCAGACGAGCTCCAAAAGGCAGGCTATGTCTTAAAGGGCTGCGATCTGATGTTTGAAGACAAGGTGCCCTTGGGAAGCGGTCTATCCTCCTCAGCCGCCATTGAGGTTGCAACCGCCATCGCATTGGTAAGCCTGGGTGATGACGGCTATGGCAGAGACAAAACCGTTGACAAGGTTCAAATGGCTCTTATCTCTCAAAAAGCCGAGCACAACTTTATCGGTGTTAAATGCGGCATTATGGATCAGTTTGCATCAGCCATGGGCAAGAAGGATCATGCTATTTTCCTGGATTGCCGTGACCTTTCCTTTGAGTGGGTTCCGCTAAAGCTTTCAGGGTACTCCCTGGTCATCGGCAATACAAACAAGAAGCGAAGCCTGGGAGAAGGCAAGTATAATGAGCGAAGAGCCGAGTGTGAGGCTGGACTTGAAATACTTCAAAAAGCGCTTCCTGAGGCAACCTGCTTAAGGGATGTCACGAGTGCGGATTTTGGGCGGCATCAAGGTCTTATTGAGGACGAAACCATTAAGAAGCGTGTTAAGCATGTGGTTTATGAAGACCAAAGGGTGCTTGATTCAGTTAAAGCTTTAAAGGAAGGTAATCTTGATCTCTTTGGAAAGCTTATGAATCAATCTCACGATTCTTTGCGGGATCTTTATGAGGTAACCGGCAAGGAATTGGACACCATGGTAGATGAGGCGAGAAAAGCGGAAGGCGTGCTGGGCTCACGAATGACCGGAGCAGGCTTCGGGGGCTGTACCGTTAGCCTTGTCAAAAATGAAAAAGTTGACGACTTTATCTCCAGGGTTAATCGGGCCTATGAAGAAGAAATCGGCTATGCAGCAAGTTTTTATGTGTCGGACATCGGTGAGGGCGGCAGAGAAATCCTTTAATACTCCTTGAATTCCGGGCAATACCTATACCAAAATCAGACCCGCTGGCTTACCGAATAGGAACCGGCGGGTTTTTTGTTGCTGCAGATAGTCCCCCAAGATAATATTTGCATAAAGAGTTTATACCCTATATAATATTAGTGCCGACTGGATAACATAAAATAAGGTCATTTTTATCCTAAAGATGCATATCTTGGACAGTTTAGTTTTTGTGTCGGCCAATCTAAAAAGGTGAATTTGACTAATGGGTCGAGGCATGTTGTGCGATGAATCGCACTCTATTACGGGAGGTACGGTTAAATGGCAGGAATAGTCGTTATTGGAACACAATGGGGAGATGAAGGAAAAGGTAAATATATTGATATTCTATCAAGTGACACTGATTATGTAGTTCGTTTCTCAGGAGGAAATAATGCAGGGCATACCATAGTTCATGAGGGAGTTAAATATGCGCTACACCTCATTCCTTCCGGTATTTTAAGAAAAAATATTACCTGTATTGTTGCCAATGGCGTGGTTGTAGATCCGGCGGTTATCCTTATGGAGATTGATCGGCTTAAACAGCAGAATGTTGATATGGCAACCCTATATATCAGTGACAGAGCGCATGTCATTATGCCCTGGCATACTGCCTTGGATGCTCTTCAGGAGAATATGAGAGATAAGGACGGCTTAGGCATCGGAACCACAAAACGCGGTATCGGCCCCGCCTATGCCGATAAGGCAGAACGCTGTGGCATTCGTATGGGTGATCTGATGGATGCTGAAACCTTTAAAGAAAAGGTTTATGCCAATATTGAGGTAAAAAATGCAATCATTGAGAAGGTCTATGGGGGAACCGCTCTTGACCCTGAAAAGATCATTGCGGATTATCTGGCTTATGCCGAGCGATTAAGACCCTATGTCCGTGATGTCAATGCCATTATTCATGTAGCCCTCGAACAGGGCAAAGTGGTTCTGTTTGAAGGGGCGCAAGCAACCTTCCTGGATATCGATTTCGGAACCTATCCCTATGTTACGTCGTCCAATCCTATTGCCGGGGGTG
This sequence comes from Bacillota bacterium, assembly GCA_023443745.1. Classification (GTDB taxonomy): domain Bacteria; phylum Bacillota; class Clostridia; order DSM-8532; family DSM-8532; genus DTU059. The sequence continues at coordinate 414,191 of JAEZTB010000058.1, read as the reverse complement.
TTTGCACCGGAGCCGGTGTCGGACCCAAGATGATAACAGAAGTATTGGGTGTCATGAAAGCCTATACTTCACGTGTAGGTGCCGGACCATTTGTTACTGAACAAGTTAACGAAATAGGGGATAAAATCAGAGAGCTTGGCCATGAGTACGGTACCACCACGGGGCGTCCGCGCCGCTGTGGATGGCTGGATGCGGTGATGCTCAAATATGCCGCTCGTATTAACGGATTGACAGGTCTATGCATGAATCACCTTGATACCATAGGCAAAATGGATTCCATCAAGCTCTGTGTGGGATATAAGCTGGACGGCAAGGTCATTGAATATTACCCCTCAAACCTGAAAGAGCTGGCTCGGTGCGAACCTATATATGAGGAATTCCAGGGGTGGAAGGATACCGATATTTCAAAGCTAAGACGTTTTGAATCTCTTCCAGCCGCCGCAAAGCGCTATGTGAAAAGAATTGAAGAAGTGACTAAGGTTCCCATAAAATATATCGGTGTTGGCCCCGACCGCGAGCAGACAATCACTATGTAGTAATATAAGCATAGCCGAATAGAATGCGTTGCCGCAGGCAATGCACAACAAGCCTTACCACGTAATTTAAGTAAACCGGCCTTCAAACATCTGAAGGCCGGTTTTTCATGTTTACGGGCCAAGGTTTGTGGCATGATTTTAAAAATACACAAATTGCTTTACTTTCCCTGAAAAAAGTATTAAAATGATTTTACCTTTTAAAGCCAGTATCCAAAACAATTCCATATTAAAAAGTTAAATAATGTAAAACAGCTTGCTACCAAGATCTATAAAAAATGTTAACTCGAAAAGGGAGAGTAACGTTTATTTTTGACGTTCTCTTAAAGGCAGTAGTGATATGAGTAGTGCTAAAACTGTGCGCATTTCCAGAAATATAATGTTTTTCACTAATTTTATTATTATTCTATTTATGTCGGCTATTATTTATAATACGACCGAGCTTATATGTTCCACCAATAATGCCAGACAATTCCTGGAGACCGTGAGGTACGTGCCCACAATACCCTGGAAGGTGCCTCTTTTTTCAATTTGTTTTTTATTTTTACTTTTTTTTAATGTCCTCATAAGAGAACGATATTTTAAAGACAGACAAACAATACTTGTTTTACTGGGTATATTCGATTTTTTCATATCTATTGCCATTATGTATTTTCTTAACATGTCTTATAAAGGAATCCTGCTGCTGGTAATTGCCAATATCATCATATACATTGAAGGTAAAAACAAAAAATATTTTTTCATGATTATCTCAATTATTCTGTATATTATTTTAGATTATGATATTTTTTCAATCAAATTCGCATTATTTACAATTAATGATTTTATTGACTACTATACCACAGCTGAAAGATTTTATATTTTTGGCATCAGAAATATATTTACTTCATTGAATGAAATATTTTTTATCTTTTTTATGATTTCTATCATTCAATCTCAGATAGAAAAGAAAAATGAAATCGAGAATTTATATACACAGCTTTCGGTCACCGCAGAGGAGTTAAAGGTAGCAAATATCAAGCTTCAGGAATACAACATGAAGTCTGAGGAGATGGCCAGAATTAAAGAAAGAAACAGACTTGCAAGAGAGATACATGACACCATTGGTCATACATTAACAGGTATTTCTACGGGTTTGGAAGCCTGTCTGGAATTAATCAACTGGGATGTTGCAAAGACAAAAGTACAGTTGATGAAGATATCACAGCTTGCTAAAAAAGGGCTTTTAGATGTACGACGGTCGGTAAGAGAGCTTCGTCCTGACGCACTGGAGCGGTTTTCCCTTATTCCTGCCATACAACAATTGTGTGAAGACCTCAAAGGTTATACAAAGGTAAACATCAGATTTCAGGTAAACGGTGAAATACCGAAACTCGATGCGGATGAGGAAGAAACCTTATACAGGGTCATTCAGGAAAGCATTACAAATGTGATAAAACATGCCAACGCGGAAAATATTCACATATTGATTACAAACCTTCATGGAATAATTCATCTATCGATTACTGATGACGGGGTAGGTTGCCCGAAAATCAATGAAGGGTTTGGCTTAAAGCATATAAGAGAAAGGGTTGAAATGCTGAAGGGAAGAGTAGCGTTTTTGAATATGGCAGATAAGGGGTTTGCTATTAAAGCTGAAATTCCTATCAGATGGGGGAAGACACTATGATTAAAGTATTGATAGCAGAGGATCAGGAGTTGATCAGGCAGAGCATAGAAATTATGCTTAGCAACAAACCTGATATTAAGGTTATAGGTGCCGTTTCCAACGGAAGGGAAGTTATAACAAGTGTCAGGAAGTGTATACCGGATATTATTTTAATGGATGTCAGGATGCCTGAACTGGATGGGATTAAAACCATTGAAATACTAAAAGAGAAGTACCCCGGTATAAAAATCATTATATTAACTACTTTTGATGATGATGAGTACGTCTATGACTCTTTAAAAAATGGGGCAAGCGGTTATCTTCTGAAAGGAATCTCCATTGAGGAACTGGTAGAAGCAATAAGAACGGTATATAAGGGAGGCTCATTGATTAACCCTAATATAGCCACAAAAGTTGTTAAGTTTTTCTCACGAATGGCTCAAGCTGACTACACAACAAAAAATGAGAGTGGCTTGACACAAATCTTTAATAAAACCGAATTAAAAATCATTCAGTTTATTGGTATAGGAATGTCAAACAAAGAAATAACAGATAAGCTAAAATTCAGTGAGGGTACCGTAAGAAATTATATCAGCGGTATTTTAAATAAGCTAAACCTCAGAGACAGAACGCAAATTGCTATCTATGCGGTACAATCAGGAATTACCAAACACGATATTGATGAATAGAGGTGACTTGTTTGAAGCTGAAAGCGGGCAAGCTGATAAGCTCTTTTATATTAATAATAATTGTCATAACCGCCATTACATATAAAAAGAATTCGGAAATCGTTGTTTTGGAACTAGGCATATTTGCCGGAAGTAATTGGGATGTACCGAGTTGGCAAAGTTATAGAATCTATGATGAAGCAATCGCTGAATTCGAACGCAGGTTTCCGAACATAAAAATAAAATATCGAAGCGGGACACTAAAAAGTGATTACTCGGAGTGGCTGGCCCAAAAAATAGTAAAGGGAAAAGAACCGGATGTTTTCGCTGTTCTTTCCTCTGACTTTAATACCCTTGCATCAGTTGGCATACTAAAAAATATTGATTCCCTTGTTGAAAGGGATGATAATTTTGAAATCAATGATATGTTCAGTAATTCAGTAAAATTGGGTCAGCTGAATGGCTTGCAGTACGCATTGCCCTTCGAAGTTTCACCGATTTTGATGTTTGTCAATAAAACCCTATTACAGAATGAGAATATTCCGGTGCCTGAAAATAATTGGGCTTGGAGTGAATTCTATGATATCTGTAAAAAAGTTACAAAGGATACCAGTGGTGACGGAATTCCGGATCAATTCGGTACCATGGGGTTTACCTGGAAGCATGCCGTCTATACAAACGGCCAGCAATTATTTAATCAGAACGGTACCAAGGCCATGTTCAATAGTCCCGATGTTCTTGAATCAATGAAATTTATAAAGAAACTGAATGATTTAAACAAGGGGGCGAAGCAGGTTGACTTTGGATCCGGAAAGGTTGCTTTTTCGCCACTCCCTTTTTCGACCTACAGAGCCTACAAATATTACCCCTATAAGGTAAAAGTATACAGCAGCTTTGAGTGGGAATGCATAAAGCTTCCTAAAGGGCCAAATGGGAAGAATGCATCGGAATTGGTGGATTTCTCTATGGCCATCAGCTCCAGAACAAAGCACACAAAAGAAGCTTGGGCATTTTTAAAATTCATGACTTCAGATGATGCCAACCAACTGAATGTTTTTAAATATTCTCACGGTGTACCCGTATTAAGCAATATTGTTGAATCTGATGAGGCAGAGAGTATGATTTTTGAGAACGGCTCAAGCGATGAAAAAACAATTGATGCCAGCACATTAAGTCAGATTATTGAAGAATCAATTGTTGCTCCAAGATTCCAAAAATATGATAAGGCCATGGATATGGCAGATAAAGAAATCTTTCGGATGATTAACAATAATCTTAATCTGGAGGATGCTCTCATGAAATTCAATAGAGAAATTGAAAACTATTTAAGAAATTAGAAGTAATAAACCATAAAGCTTTTGAATCTTACATTAAAGCCTTCAGAAAATAGTTATTCGGATAAAGATTCTTTCAATAAATTCTGAATACTATCATAATGGAGGTAACTTATGCATTTGTTAAAGACCAGGTCCATTGGTAAAAGGATTATCTTTGGGCTTTTGAGTGCAATCATTTTTATGATGATTACTGTAGCAGGATTTACTGTATTTTCAACCCATTATAGCAAATTATATAACGACATGCTGGATTCAATTATTAAGGCTAATCAGATTAATTCCACCATGAAGGAATATACCTTATCTCTGGTAAAGCAAATAGGATTCGATAGAGCAAATATGTACAACAAAAGTGAAGACACGAGACAAAATGTATATAGCAATCTTTTATTTATAAAAAAAGTGATACCGGAGAAAAATACCGAAGGAAAACATCATTATGAGTCTATCTCAAGCATGGTAGATACATACTTCAGCAGTATTAAGGAAATATCAGATCATAACGAAACCATCCAAATCAGTGAAGTCACAATAAAATATGAAGGGCTAAGAAAATTAGGTGATTTTATTGAAAACGCAGTCAATCACTTCGTAAACAGTCAGCTGACTTATTATGCACAAATGAAAATATCTATAAACCGAAAATTTTCTCTGGTGCTTGTCTGTATGCTAGGTGTTGCTTTTTTTATTATATTTTTCACGGCCGCATATTCCTTTAGGTTATCTTCAAATATTACCAAAAGTCTCAGAAAGCTGACGGAAACATCAAGAAAAATCACTGAAGGTAATTTGAATGTTGATGATCTCAAAATAAAGACTAATGATGAGCTGGAATTTCTCGCCGGTACTTTTAATGAAATGAAATGGAACTTGAGAGATATAACGGAAAAAATTTATAGGGTTGGAAAAAGCCTGACCTCTGTCGCTTTTCAAATGAAAAGCAATATCTCCGAGACCTTTGAAGCTACCCGGCAGTTGTCTTTGTCTGTTCAGACCATAGCAGAAGGGGCGGACAAGCAGGCCATAGAAACAGATTATACATTTAGGGCTATAGAAAAAATCCATAAGGTGATAGAGCTTAGCTCAAACAACCTCGAAACAGTTATTGAATTATCTGACCACTCAAAAAGAAGTGTGGAAACGAGTACTGCTTCTATTAATAATTATATCGATCAAATCATTATTGTTAATCAAGTTATGGATACTGCTGTAGCATCGGTCTCTATTCTCAACGAAAAAGCTTCCCAAATAGGCAAAATAACTGGAGCCATTACAAGTATAGCGGAGCAAACCCATCTTCTTGCTTTAAATGCAACGATTGAAGCAGCCAGGACCGGAAAAGCCGGTGAGGGATTTAGTGTCATCGCGGAAGAAATAAAAAAGCTTTCGGAGCAGTCAACAGCTTCTGCTAAAGAAATTACAAACATAGTAACTGATGTACAAAACGAAATTAGAAATATTACAGCTTATATTTTAAAGGCTGTGAAGCAAGTAAAAGAAACGGCCTGCTTGGTGTCTTCTACGAAAACAGCGTTAAGTAACATTGGAGAAGGGACAAAAGTGGTCAATAGTGAGATCAGAATCGCTGTATCGCATATGGAGGAAATGCTGCAAAATATCATCACAATCAAAGAAGGGAGTCAGGCCATATCCCATATTGCACAAATTTATGCATCAAATTGCCAAGAGGCTGCTGCTTCAACAGAAGAACAATACAGTGTGCAGGACCAAATGAAGGCATTGTCAATGCTCTTAGTAGATGAAGCTGAAAAGCTGGACATACTGCTAAACAGGTTTCAATTCACAAAAATAATATAACAAGTCAAGTAACATGACAAATGTAATTCCATTTTAGTGACAAAGTATACGTGATGCAAAATGATTGACATGCTAAAATTCATGTATTGAAAGAATCTGATCCGAATACAACCTGGCCAGGTGGTATATACAAACATTTTTTCCAAAAGTAATGATAGAGGGTTTTTTAAGAATGTTCCCTCTAACGAAGTAATCTCAAACAATCATTAAATTGAATAATTTAGGAGGATTTATGATGGCAAAAAAAATATTAGCCCTGGTGTTATCTGTTATGTTTGTATTTACACTTGCAGCGTGCGGTACACAACCAGCAACCCAAACAAAAGAACCCGGTGTGACAAGTGCGGTACCTTCATCCGAAGCTCCGTCTGAGCAGCCTAAAAAGGCTCGGAAATTTGGTGCAACATATATGACAATGAACAATCCATTTTTTATTGCATTGAATGATGGCATCAAATCTATAGTAGAAGCAAACGGTGACAGCCTGGTAGCTCTTGATCCTGCGCTGGATCTAAACAAGCAGATCAGCCAAATTGAAGATCTTATTGCCCAAGGTGTGGATGCCATTTTCTTAAACCCTGTTGACTGGAAGGGAATCAAGCCTGCCCTCGAAGCAGCAAAAAAAGCCGGAATCCCGATTATTAATGTTGATGCTCCGGTATTTGATGAGGATCTGGTAGATTGTATTGTCGCATCCGACAATTACAAAGCAGGCGTGCTTGTGGCTGAGGACGTTATGAAACGTTTAGAAAGCGCTAAAGTAGTATTGCTTGAGCATCCTACTGCCAAATCCGCTATCGATAGAACACAATCATTTAAAGATATTGTAAAAGATAAGCCTCAATATGAAATCGTTGCTTCCCAGAGTTCAGAGGGACAACTTGAACAAGCCATGCCCGTTATGGAAAACATTATTCAAGCCCAAAAACAAATTGATGTTGTTTATGGGCTTAACGATCCGACTGCAATGGGAGCTTTAGCTGCACTTCAGGCTGCAAACAGAGATAAGGATGTCTTAATATACGGAGTTGATGGTGCACCTGAAGCAAAATTGATGGTAAAGGAAGGCAAGATTACAGGGACTGCTGCACAATCTCCCAAAGGCATCGGTACTACAGCTGCTGAGACAGCATACAAAATCTTGAAGGGCGAAAGTGTAGAGAAAAGTATCCTGGTACCCGTGACTTTAATCACCAGTGATAATGTCGATCAATTCGGAACCGACGGTTGGCAATAAAGGTAATGATATACCGAAATGATGCAAAAGATTTGCCCGGTAACAACCGGGCAAATCTTTAGGCAGAATTTTAGTATTAAGGCTCAAAATTGGAGGAGTTCAGATGAATGATATGATCCTGAAAATGTGTAATATTCATAAAACTTTTCCTGGTGTATATGCCTTAAGGAATATAGATTTTGATCTGCGTTATGGAGAGGTTCATGCTCTGCTTGGAGAAAATGGTGCGGGTAAATCTACATTGATTAAAGTCCTTGCAGGTATTTATTCAGTTGATAAAGGTCAGATATTTATCAAAGGCAAGGAGTGCAAGATTGGCAGTGTAAAGGCTTCACAATCTTATGGCATAAGCGTTATACATCAGGAACTCAATTTAATCCCTCATATGACGGTAGCGGAAAATATCTTTCTTGGAAGGGAACCAACACAGGGCAAGACCCGTTTTGTAAATTTCAAGAAGTTAAACGATACAGCCCAGGACCTTTTAAATTCACTAAGCTTAGCTATTAAGGCAACGGATAAAATTTGTTCTTTAAGCGTAGCCCAACAGCAAATGGTAGAAATTGCGAAAGCTCTTTCAGTAGATGCTGAAATCATTATTATGGATGAACCGACTTCTTCCTTGACTGATAAGGAAGTTGAAATGCTCTTTACAACCATTAATAATCTCAGGCGCAAGAATATCTCCATCATTTATATCTCTCATAGGATGGAAGAGCTCTTTCAGATAACTGACAGGATTACTGTCATGCGCGATGGCCAGTACATTGGCACAAAAGTGACCAAAGAGACTACAAAAGATGAATTGATTGCCATGATGGTAGGAAGAGAGCTTAAGGATTTATATATCAAAACCAAACATCCTATCGGAGAGACCGTTCTTGAAGTCAAAAACCTTGAACGAAAGAACGTCCTCCACAATATCAATTTATCATTAAGAAAAGGTGAAATTTTGGGTGTTTCCGGACTTGTAGGCGCCGGTAGAACCGAGCTTGTAAGAGCTATTTTTGGAATTGACAGCTTTGATTCCGGCGAAATCACACTTGAAGGGAAAAGCCTTAACATCAAATCTCCGCTGGACGCTGTTGATAATGGTATAGTATTGGTTCCGGAAAATAGAAAAGAACAAGGTTTGGTTTTATTGAGGAGTGTCGGCTACAATATTACCCTGACTGTTCTCAAAAAATTTATAAATAGGATAAAGGTTAACAAAAAACTAGAAGAGTCCATTGTGGAAGATTATATTGAGAGGCTGTCTATAAAAACACCATCAAAGGAGCAGCGGGCAGGAAATCTAAGCGGTGGTAACCAACAAAAAATAGTTATCGCAAAATGGCTGGCGACAAATCCCAAGGTCCTCATCCTTGATGAACCCACCAGAGGAGTCGATGTAGGAGCAAAGTCTGAAATATATTCAATTATGAATACGCTCGCCAAACAGGGTGTAGGCATCATCATGGTTTCATCAGAGCTTCCAGAGGTCATTAACATGAGTGATAGGGTTTTGGTCATGTGTAATGGAGAAATAGGTGGAGTTCTTGAAAAAGAAGAAATCGACCAAGAGATCATCATGCATTATGCAACGGGAGGAATAAAAAATGCAGTCTGAAATTGTTCATAGCACGAATAACAGTTTTTTAAGCAGAAGGATTGTTGATAATAAATTTACAAAACCGATCGTCAGATATTTCAAAGAGAATTTAGGTATTCTTATCGGCCTCTTAGCAATGTGCACGATTCTAAGTATACTATCACCGGCATTCCTTACAAAAAATAATATTCTCAATGTTTTAAGACAGGTATCTACAAACGCAAATCTGGCAATCGGTATGACACTGGCAATCATTATCTGCGGTATAGATCTTTCAGTTGGCTCTGTTTTAGCTTTATCCGGTACTTTGGCCGCTGGTCTTATTACCGTAAGTGGCTTGCCTGTTTATGTAGCCGTTGGGATAGGATTAATAGTCGGCACTTTTTGTGGTTTTTAAATGGTCTTATTATTGCAAAAACAAAAATGCCTCCTTTTATTGTTACACTTGCAACGATGCAGGTGGCAAGAGGTGTAGCGTATGTCTATACAGGCGGTATGCCAATAAGAACTATGGAAGAAGGATTCAATATCATCGGAATTGGCTATCTTGGACCCATTCCGCTGCCTATCATTTATACAGCGGTGCTTATCTTTTTTGTAACGATCCTTCTTAATAAAACCAAATTCGGAAGACATGTCTACGCAGTAGGAGGAAACAAGGAAGCTGCAAAATTTTCAGGAATAGATACCGGTAAGGTAGAGATTGGTGTCTTTACGCTCTTGGGATTTTTAGCTGCATTTACCGGTATCGTTCTTTGCTCGAGAATGTACTCAGGCCAGCCTACGGTAGGAGAAGGGTTTGAGATGGATGCTATTGCGGCAACTGTTCTTGGCGGCACCAGCTTCTCGGGCGGCATAGGTAAAATTGGTGGAACAATCATAGGAGTGTTGGTTATAGGGGTTTTAAACAACGGACTAAACCTGCTGAATATTAATTCTTTCTGGCAGCTGATTGCAAAAGGCTTAGTCATTCTTTTGGCCGTGTACATAGATATGATCAAAAAAAGAAGGGAAGTAAAGTCTTGATCAGGCTTTTAAAGGATGAACCATATGTTTGATGTAGTGGCTCTAGGTGAACTGCTTATTGATTTTACACCCTCCGGAACATCCAAATCTGGAAACGATTTGTTTGAAAAAAATCCGGGGGGTGCTCCCGCAAATGTACTGACGGCACTTGCCAGGCTCGAAAAGCCCGTTGCTTTTCTTGGCATGGTTGGGAATGATGAATTTGGATATTACCTGAAGAATACATTGGAAGCCAACAAAATCAACATTGCGGGGCTTAAATATTCACAAAATGTCAATACCACTTTAGCGTTTGTGCATCTTAATGAAAACGGTGACAGAAAATTCAGTTTCTATAGGAACCCCGGCGCGGATAGGATGTTTAGCAAAGATGATATTTGTTATGATTTGATAAAGGATTCTAAAATTTTTCATTTTGGTTCAGTTTCAATGACTGATGAACCATCAAGAAGCGCCACGATTTCGGCTGTAGACTATGCAAAAAAAGCGGGCCTTATGATTTCATACGATCCTAATCTCAGGCGGCCTTTATGGCGCAGTGCTGACGAGGCCAGGAATCAGATATTCGAAGGTTTAAAATATGCTGATATTCTGAAAATATCAGAAGAAGAAATGGAGTTTATTACTGGCCTAACCGATTTATATAAAGGCTCTGAGCAGCTTTCTTGCCTGGGTATCGGCCTAGTACTTGTCACTTTAGGGCCACAAGGTTGTTTTTATTGTTATAAAGGTGAGCAGGGACGGATTTTTACCTTTGATACACAAGTCGTTGATACCACTGGTTCAGGTGACGTGTTCTTAGCAGGAGTTCTGTACGGGCTCATAGAAAGGAAAATAAATAAAATAGAGGAACTTAACCTGTCGGAGCTTGAAGGTATACTTGACTTTGCAAATGCCATGGGTGCACTGACAGCAACAAAAAAAGGCGGTATTCCTGCGATGCCGAGTTTTGGATGCATTAAGGAATGTATAGAAAAAACGCCCAGATTAATGATTGAGTAACTAATTGACAAATCACTTCATACCCGATTTGCTATGAGAGGTGGGATGCTATAGAAAATAAACGATGTTTATTATGCCTTAAATATATTTAAGGCAATTGGCTTTAAGAGGTGAAAATTAATAAACGGCAAACATAACAAGGAGGGGGACAATGATGATAACAAAAAAAAGAACAAAAATAATTTGCATTTTGTTGACGTTAATAATGCTGGTAAACTGTGTGTATCCGCAATTGTTGAGCAAAGTAAATGCTTTTACGGGGATGGAACTGCTCAATGATAATGATTTAACCACTATGGATGCTGGCTCCTCAACTACCATGGATGCTATTATTTTAAATTCGGATTTAGCAACTACTTCCTCAACCACCATGGATGCTCTTTCTTTCAGTAACTTGACGGACTGGACACCAAAAGCCGGCACATGGACTATGGAAGGAAATGAATATCGTGTTGTCATACCAAGTGGTAATGCATATGCTTATGCTGATGGAGTTTATAAGCGTGACGGTATTAGTAAAATCAGTACCGACATTTATAATCCTTCAGGAGGCTACTCAAGCATACTGTTCATGCAAAAAACACTAACTGCTACCGAAGGCGGCTATGCAGTACAGTTAAGGCCAAGTGCTGGTACCGTACGGCTGATGGATTTTAAAGGGAGCTCAACCTACCAATCGCAGATTACCTCTTTTTCAAAAGCTGCGGATGGCTGGTATCATGTTGAAATTACCTTCAGCGGGAATACCATTGCTGCTTCAGTGAATGGTACGGAGTACATTAATTATGTGGAGGATGGTTCGAAAGCCCTTTATACAGAAGGAATATTTGGACTCAATACCTATAATAATGAAATAGTATTCAGAAATTTACAGGTAACATTTAACCAATATAATATTACCTATGTACTTGATGGCGGAAGCAACGAACTCAACGCGCCTTTAACCTATACCCCTGAAAGCGATACTGTGCTTCCAATACCTGTAAAGAGTAATTATACATTTATGGGGTGGTATACCAATCCCGAATATTCTGGAAGCCCTTTATCAAAAATAGTGAAAGGCGATGCAGGAAACAAAACCTTGTATGCCAAATGGACAAATGATTTGACAGGTATCAGCGGTAATTTAAGCGATAAGGTCATGTCAATTGATGGCACCGGCCATTTTTCAGTCAATAGCGGAACGCTCGCTGTAACAGGTAAAGGTGACAATTTTACCTTGTTTAATGAATCAGCCGGGAATTTTCTCTATAAAGCGAAAATTAAATTCAATCCTGCAGGAGAGATTTATAAGGATACGGCAGCATCACTTGTTTTCAGATATAGCGACAAATCCAATTGCTATATAGCCAATATCAATGAAACCACAATGAAGGGGAGATTGTTTAAATTCCAGAACGGAAAATCATTTGATTTAGTTCCCCAATTTAACATACAACCATCTGATAACCATGAATATAACCTCGAGGTTATTGCTGTAGGAAAGCTCATTCAAGTCTATTTGAACGGTGAGTTGGTAGCCAATAACCACGATATTACCGTAAAAGGTGAAGATTCTGCCATCCTTACAGGAACAATCGGTTTTCTAACATGGGGACGCGATGTTTTATCCTCCGCTTCTTATAGTGACGTCTATCTCTATGGAATAAACAATACAAACACTCCCCAGCTTACAAATATTGAAGTTGTTGCAGGCAGCGAAAAGGTCATGTCGAAGGATACTGTTTATGCAAAGCAAGTACAGTTTAAACCCAGCCGGTACAGCTATTATGTAGATGTCGCCAATACCATAGATAAAGTAGATTTATTTGCAGCTTCTGAATCCGGTACTACCATTAAGATAAAAAATGAAAACGGAGAAATCATTGACGGTCATTCAGTGAGCCTGACAACCGGCTTTAATAAGTTTGTCATTCAAGGAACAAATGACGATTCGGCAACCCTTTCATACAAATTAACGGTATACCGGCAAAAAACTTCAAAAGAACAGGCTTATTGGTCTCAATACAGGAATCAGTACCACTACTCTCCACAGGAACACTGGTTGAACGATCCTAATGGATTGGTGTATTTCCAGAATAAATGGCATTTGTTTTATCAGTATTATCCGGAAGATGTGATTTGGGGTCCTATGCATTGGGGGCACGCCGTAAGTGAGGATCTCATTCATTGGACTGAAGAATCCGTTGTATTAACACCCGATAATCACGGAACCATGTATTCAGGCTGTGCAGTTGTTGATGAGGGAAACACATCAGGTTTGTTTTCCAGTGAAGCAGGCGGTATAGTGGCCATTTTTACACAAAACGGAAATGGACAACGTCAAAGCCTTGCCTATAGCGAAGATGGCATCCATTGGGAGCTTTATGAGGGGAATCCTATTATACCCAGTAATGCTGAGGGTGGAAGTTCTATTAATGGTGCTTTCCGCGACCCTAAAATCTTTAGGTACAACAATAAATGGTTTATGGTTATAGCCGGCGGTCCCCTAAGAATTTTTTCCTCGGATAATCTGATAAATTGGAAATTCGAATCATCCTATGCGCAAGCCGGCAGCCAAGCCGGCAGTGCAATTAATACCGAGTGCCCTGACATGTTTCCGCTGACTGTTGAAGGAACTGGGATACAAAAATGGGTTGTTAATTATGGGGGCAGATTTTATAAAATTGGAGATTTTAAAGAAATAGACGGCAAGTGGACCTTTGTTCCGGATGAGGCCTATTGGAACGATGCGGATAAGGGTATTATGAACTTCTCCAAGGACTCCTATGCCGCCATGACCTACTATATTCCCAGTTATTCGACAGAAAAAAGAAGGATCATGATTAACTGGATGAATAACTGGAATTATTGTAATGCTGTTCCCGAAGCTAATGGGAATGATTTGTTTAACGGAACATTTAATTTACAGCATGAATTGTCGCTCATTGAACAAGGCGGTAAAATAGTGCTTAAACAAACTCCCATCACTGAGTATGACAGCCTGAGGGGTACGCCTCTATTCAAGCAGGATAATCTGACGATTAGCCCGGATACGAATGTTTTGGAAAACATAAAAGCAAATCAATATGAAATAGTGGCTCGATTTAAGCCGGAGCCCGGTACAACACAGGTTGGATTTAAACTGCGTGTTGGCGACAATGAAGAAACGCTTGTTTACTATAATATTGAAACTCAATCCCTGGTACTTGACAGGCGTAAATCCGGAAAATCACCAAATAATTTTGCGCAGATATATTCACAAAAAGCCTCACTTGATGCGGATGGATATATTTCCATGCGTGTTTATGTAGACTGGTCATCTGTGGAAGTGTTTGGAAAACAGGGGGTAGTAGCTGGAGCTGCACAGATTTTCCCTAAAGCATCAAGTCTTGGGATGGCTGTATATACTCTTGGAGGTAATGCAGAGGCAGATATTACGATATATCCTCTTAAAAGCATCTGGCACGGTGATTCAGTTGTGACAGAACCTATGGGAGTTGAAGTAAGTGATTCAAAGCTAGATGTGTTCATCGGTGAAGAATTTTCAATTTCCTCCGGTGTACAGCCTCTATCGTCAGCTCCACAGGATGTAATCTGGACATTGGTGGAGGGAAATGCAGTAGAAATAGTAAGCGGTGCCAATGAAAAAACAGTGTTGGTTAAAGCGATAAAAAAAGGAACAGCAATAATAAAGGTTGCTGCAAAGGGAACAAATCTATCAGCAACGTGTTCGATAACGGTGGGGGATAGCTTTACTGACAGCAATTTAACAGGATGGAGACCGGTCAGCGGTACATGGAGCATAGAAGACGGAAATTATCGGGTAGTCTCGACATCCAATGCATATGCGTATGCTGATGGAGTATTTAAGCGCGATGGTGTTATTAAATACAGTGCCGATATTTATAATCCTGGGGGTGGATATTCTACATTATTGCTTATGCAGCAATCACTGGAAGCAACCAGTGGAGGCTATGCCGTGCAAGTAAGACCAGGTAAGAATAATGTACGGTTAATGGACTTTAAGGGTGACTTCACCTATAGCCAGGTCACCAACCTGGTCGCATCACCTGATGGCTGGTATCATGTAGAGATTACTCTGGGCGAGACTTCCATCGTTGTTACTGTTAACGGTACAGAATACATCAATTATGTAGAAAATGGATCAAATCCAATTTATACAGAAGGTAGGTTTGGATTAAATACTTATAACAATGATATAAAATTTAGCAATGTTCGGGTTGATTTTAAAGAATACAATATATCTTACGAGCTTGATGGCGGAAGTACTGATACCAATGCCAAAACTAAATATTCACCAGGAGAAAGTGCCGAATTGCCTAGTCCTGTAAAGAATAACCATGTCTTTATGGGCTGGTACACCAATGCTGACTTTACCGGCACACCGGTAACCAAAATAGTTAAGGGCGATGCCGGAGACAAAACCTTCTATGCCAAGTGGGCAAAAATCAGTCAGATATATAACATAACTTATGTGCTTGACGGTGGAAGCAATCCTCAGAATGCACCGGCTATCTATTCCACGGAGGATGAAATCCAATTACCCATGCCGGTAAAGAGTGGATATAACTTTATGGGCTGGTATACCAATGACGGCTTTGATGGTAATTCAATAACAAAAATTGAAAAAGGTGAAACCGGAGATAAAACCTTTTATGCCAAGTGGGTCAAAAAAGTTGTGAAAGATCCGGATCAATCAGAGTCACCAACCCAACCAGAGATTTATGCTGTTGTGGGTGGAATAAAATCTGCTGTCAGTATGGACGGATCAGGAGGGATAGCGCTGCAAATAGAACCAGCCCTTCTCAAGAAGGCGTTTGGGCAAGCTGAAGCAGGAAGCGACGGAGAAAAACAATCACAATTGAGCTTCCCAAATCAAAGACAGAAAATTATCAGATCTCTCTACCAGCAACAGAAATTAAGAATAAGTCAAAACAAAATATTATTATTATGACAGATACGGCACAAATTGAATTACCGGGCCAAATGCTTTCCGGCACCGGTCTAAAAGATCAAGAAAACGTAACGATCATCATCCGTAAGGGAGATAAGTCTAAACTACCTGAACAAGTAAGGAAGGACCTCGGAGACAAGCCTATAGTTGAGATTGCTCTTTATGTGAATGGTCAGCAAAAAAACTGGAATAACCCCAATGCACCTATCACGGTTTCCATCCCTTACAATCCATCGGTTGCGGAGCTAAAAGATCCGGAGCATATCGTTGTATGGTATATTGATGCATCGGGCAAGGTTAATAGTGTTCCAAACGGCCGTTATAATGCCGAAAAAGGTGTGGTTACTTTTACAACTACCCATTTTAGTCATTACGCCGTAGCTTTTGTTCGAAAAACCTTTAATGATCTGGACAACGTAGCATGGGCTCAAAAACCCATTGAAGTTATGGCATCCAAGGGTATTATCAGTGGAACCGGAAATGGTGCATACTCGCCTTTGCACAGCATTACCAGAGCGGATTATCTTGTTTTACTCATTAAAACATTTGGCTTCACAGCTGAATTTGAAAGTAATTTTAATGATATCAAGCCGGGCATGTACTACTATGATGCAATAGGAGTTGCCAAACAGCTTGGAATTACCGAAGGCTCCGGTAACAATATGTTCTCCCCCAACGCATTGATATCCCGACAGGATATGATTGTATTGACAGCACGTGCTTTGGAGAAGGCGAACAAATTAAAAGCATCAAGAGACCCCTCCGCTTTGGATCAGTTTACTGACAAGGGAGAATTAGCACCCTATGCTGTAAAAAATGTTGCAGATTTTGTTAGAAACGGATTGATTGTAGGCTCAGGGAACAAGATAAATCCTAAGAGCTACAGTACACGTGCTGAAGCGGCAGTATTACTTTATAAACTCTATCAAATGCAATAGCAAGAAAAGCATTGCTTTTCGAAAGTTATTTTTTGGGCGTATCTCACATGAGATGCGCCTTCTTTCTTATTCCTTTTCAGCTTTTCAAAAAGAACCCCACCCGTTAACGCAACCAAAGATTGCAAACGGGTGGGGTTCCATTTAGCACAACATAAAAATCATAAATCTAGGATATCTTTAGGGTTTACCTCATATAAACCTCTGACTATTTTATCATAGCCTTGAAGATCCTCAGGCTTGCCAACGGCTATGGCTTTCATGCCAGCGATTTTGGCAGCCTCAATGCCGGCCTGGGCATCCTCAAAAACAACGCAGGCCTCGGGCTCTACACCAACCGCCTGGGCACCCAGCAGAAAAACTTCAGGATCGGGCTTGGCCTTTGAGGTTTTGGTCCCATCGATTATGGCATCAAAATAGGGAGCGAGCTTAAGATTGTTCAAAATGAGCATAGCATTTTTACTGGCCGAACCCAGAGCGATTTTAATGCCCAAATCTTTAAAACCTTGAAGGCAAGCCACGGTTCCTTTTAATATCTCGCTTTCATCGATTTTTGAAATATAAGCCACATACCATTCGTTTTTTCTCATGGTCATTTCAATCATTTCACTCTCTGAAAAACTCCCCAGAAGACCACCGACTTCCAGCATGTTTTCCAAAGAGCGCATACGCGAGACCCCTTTAAGCCTTTCATTATCCTTTTCGGTAAAGCTAAAACCCAACTCGTTGGCAAGTCTCTGCCATGCAAGAAAATGGTATTTGGCGGTGTCGACAATAACGCCGTCCAAGTCAAAAAGAGCTGCTTTAATAGACACGATACAGTACCTCCGAAGCAAGATTATGAGGGATTAACACTAGTTCAATCGTTTGCACTATTTTTGTATATTATATCCTAAGTTGTGTGCAAAGTCAAGTTAGTTGTAGGCGGATAAAAGAAAATTATCAAAGAAAATGGATTTTATTTGGTAAAAAACCTTCGGATTCTTGAGAGTACCTTGACAGAAGCTCCCAAAGACGATATAATAAGTCGTGCAAACGCTTGAACATTTACTTTTACATAGATTAAATGCCAGAAAAGAGAAAGTGGGTGCCGACCATTATGGGAGCTACTATAAACGATGTAGCAAAACTTGCGGGTGTCTCTGCCTCAACGGTTTCTCGTGTTCTATCTGACAATCCGAGGATCAGTGATGAAACAAAAAAACGTGTCAGAAAAGCGGTGGAAGAGCTTAATTACTATCCCAATGCCATCGCTAGGAGTCTTGCCAACAATTCAACTAAAACAATTGGTCTTATTCTGAATACAGAAGCTGATTCTTTAGTTCGCAATCCGTTCTTCATTCAGGCTCTGACAGGCATCAGCACTTATGCTCAGGACAATGGTTACAATGTTATGTTTGCCTTCAATAAGTATGAAGAAGAGGATTTGAATATTGCCATGCGCTATGTATCAAGCAGAAGTGTTGATGGTATTATTCTCTTTACTTCCCGTACCAATGATAAATGTATCAACTTTTTAAAGAAGAGAAAGTTCCCTTTCTCAATCATCGGTCGTCCCGATGAAACCAAGGGTGTACTCTGGGTAGACAACGATAATTTTCAAGCTACCTATCAGGTGACAGACTATCTTATTTCAAAAGGCCACGGTGCCATTTCATTTATTGGCGGGCCAGCCGGCCATAATGTCTCGAAAGATAGATTAGAAGGCTATAAACGAGCCATGTCTATTCATGGTGCAACTCTTGACCATTCCTTCGTGTTTGAGTATGGAGATTTTTCCGACGATTTTGGTTATGAATGCATGATGAAAATCATATCTGCATGGGAATCCGGGCAGAATAGACCGACAGCAGTTGTCACTTGCGATGATATGCAAGCCTTAGGTGCTATTAAGGCTATGCAGGAAAAAGGTGTTGAAGGCATTGCAGTTACCGGTTTTAACAATACACCACTGGGGATGTTCCAAAACCCGAAGCTTACCTCTGTCGATGTAAATGCTGATAAGCTGGGTCTCTATGCCGCGAAAGTTCTTTTGGACAAAATCGAAGGAAAAGAGAATATTCCTGCTCACTATGTTGTCCCCACTCATTTAGTAGTGAGAGAATCGGCCCTGTAGTTTACGCTTGATGTGGAGGGTTAAGGAATGAGTATCCTGATAAATGATGAGTGGAAAATCATTCAAGAGGGATTCTCGATTGAAGAGAATCGTTTATTTGAGAGTTTGATGTCTTCCGGCAACGGAAGAATGGGTCTTAGGGGTAACCATGAAGAGGACTACACAGGAGATTCCTTAAAGGGAACCTATGTTGCCGGTGTTTATTATCCTGACAAAACACGTGTAGGCTGGTGGAAGAACGGTTATCCCGAATATTTTGCCAAGGTTTTGAATGCGATAGATTTTATTGGCATCCGCATTTTTATAAATGGCGAAATGGTTGATCTGGCGTCTTCACGATTTATAGGTTACAAAAGAGAGCTTGACATGAAGGAGAGCGTTCTTCGGCGAAGCTTTACCTTTATTGGAACAAATGGCTCGGAGTTTGAAATTAAAACTCAACGCTTTGTCAGCTATGCCGATCCCGATATCGCTGCCATCCGGTATTCTGTTTCAAGTCTCAACCAAGACGCGGATATTACCTTCATTCCGTTCCTTAATGGGGATGTAAAGAATGAGGATGCTAATTATAATGAGAAGTTTTGGGACTATGTATCAAGTCAGGCAACCCATGCAACCTCTTATGTCACCATGAAGACACGCAAGACAGAGTTTATTGTTTCCTCTGCTTTTACCTGGAAGCTTGCAGGAGCTAAGGCAGACGCAACATACCCTGTTACTGAAAGAAATGGGGAATATGTTGGCACTAAGATTAATACACGTATTGCGAAGGGTGCTTCCGTTACCCTCGAAAAATTCATATCGGTGGTCAGTGACCGTTACTATAAGGCTGAGGGAATCCAGGATATTGCTTTAAAAAAGGCTCAGGAGGCAATGGATCAGGGTTATGCTTCACTCTTGGACGCCCATAGAGCAAAATGGAGTGATATCTGGCGTATGGGGGACATTACAGTTTCTGGTGATGTTCCCGCCCAGCAAGGCATCCGCTTCAATATTTATCACCTGAACTGTACCTATTCCGGGGATGACCCGCGGCTGAACATTGGGCCCAAAGGCTTTACAGGTGAAAAGTACGGCGGCAGTACCTATTGGGATACTGAGGCGTATTGTCTCGCCTTCTATCTGGGAACTCGCCGGCCTGAGATCGCAAAAAACCTTTTGGTTTACCGGCACAACCACCTTGAAAAGGCCAAAGAAAACTCACAGAAGCTTGGAACGCGCGGCGCCCTGTATCCCATGGTGACCATGAATGGCGAGGAATGCCATAACGAATGGGAGATCACATTTGAGGAGATTCATCGCAATTGTGCCATCACCTATGCCATTAAAAATTATACAGACTATACCGGGGATGTCTCCTATCTTGTTGAAAAGGGCATTGATGTACTGGCTGAAACCTCCCGCTATTGGCTGTCCAGGGTCAGCTATAATCCCCAGAAGAACATGACCATGATTCTGGGAGTAACAGGGCCGAACGAGTACGAGAATAATGTCAGCAATAACTGGTATACCAACCGCATGGTCAAGTGGAGCCTTCAGTATACCGTAGATGTTCTTTTAATGATGGAGGACAAATATCCTGTCCATTACAAAGCTGCAATTGAACGATTGGATCTTTCTACAGACGAAATAAAAGCTTTTGAATGTGTGAGCCGAAAAATGTACCTTCCCGAGGATAAGGAGCTGGGTATTTTTCTTCAGCAGGACGGATATCTTGATAAGGAGCAGGTCCTTGTTTCAGAGCTTGATCCATCGGTGCTTCCTATCAATAAAAACTGGTCATGGGATAGAATCTTAAGATCCTGCTTTATTAAGCAGGCCGATGTTCTTCAGGGGCTTTGGTTCTTAAATGATTATTATACCCTTGAAGAAAAAATACGTAATTTTGATTTTTATGAACCTAGAACCGTCCATGAATCCTCACTTTCACCTTGCGTTTACTCTATTATTGCTTCAGAAATCGGTCGTGAAGAAAAAGCCTACGAGCTTTATTTAAGGACGGCGAGGCTTGATCTTGACAACTACAACAAGGATACGGATGACGGTCTCCATATCACTTCGATGGCCGGAACCTGGATGAGTATCGTTAACGGGTTCGGCGGCATGCGAATCAGAGAGGGGAATTTGTCATTGGCTCCCTTCAAGCCTGCGTCATGGAAAGATTATTCTTTCCGGCTTGTATACCATGGCAGGCTCTTGAAAGTGACTGTTGAAGAGGGAGGATGCACGCTCCTCCTGGAAGAAGGAGAGCCCATTGAGCTTTCAATCTATGGCAACCGTATATCCTTGATGCCCGGTGTACCGTTCACAGCAAAAAAGTAATTCATTAAATGTTACAGAGCCCCCAAATGAAAGGAGAATCATACAATGAAGAAGTTACCCAGTGTTGCTTATTTCTGTATGGAGTATGCCATTGAAAGTCATGTAAAGCTTTATGCGGGAGGCCTTGGAATTCTCGCAGGTGATTATATGAAGGGCGCCTGCGACGGTAAATATCCCATGGTAGGCATCGGCATTAAGTGGAAGCAGGGCTATGGTGATCAGTTCATTGAAAAAGAGACGGGGAAGCCCTATGATGCTTACAAGAACCGGCAATACGATTTTTTAGAAGATACCGGTGTCACAGTAAGTGTCAGGATTAATGGAAGAGATGTTAAGATCAAGGTATGGAAGTATAACGACCATGGCGTGAACAATTTATACCTCCTTGATACCGATATAGAGGGTAATGACGGTGACGCACGCTGGATCACAGGTCAGCTCTATGGTTGGTTTGGCGAAGAGCGCGTGGCTCAGGAAATGGTTTTGGGTATCGGTGGTGTAAGAGCTTTAAGGGCTTTGGGTTTTGCTCCGAATGTTTACCATTTTAATGAAGGCCACGCACTGTTTGCAGGCTTTGAGCTCATACGTGAAAAGATGGATTTAGGCATGACCTTTGAAAATGCATGGAAGGCAACGCGCGAAGAAGTAGTGTTTACCACCCACACACCCATTGTGCAGGGCAATGAATCCCATCCGATTGAGCGCTTCATATACATGGGTGCAAATCTTGGCATGAACAAGAAACAACTGAAGGCACTTGGAGGCAATCCCTTCAATATGACAGTCGGTGCCTTGAGGCTTTCCAGAATCTCCAATGCTGTGGCTGATCTTCATAAGGATACCGCCAACAAGATGTGGAGGAAAATCAAGGACAGAAGTGAGATAATCGGCATCACCAATGCCATTCATATCCCTACATGGGTTGATAAGGCCATGATAAACCTTGCTGAAAAATACAATGGCAGCCAGGCGACCTCCGATGCCCTTTGGCAGCGGCACATGGAAAATAAAAAGGAGCTTATTAGTTTCGTTCAGGCTAGAACTGGTGTATCCCTAAGCCCTGATGTGCTGCTCATTGGATTTTCAAGGCGTGCCGCACCCTATAAGCGTTCCAACCTGATTTTCAGCGACAGGAAATTTATTGAGCCCCTGCTCAAGAAAGGCAAGCTCCAGATCGTCTTTTCCGGAAAAGCCCATCCTCTGGATGACAACGGAAAAGCGATTGTCGCCGATATTGTGGAAATGACAAAGCTGTATCCCAATAGTGTTGTCTTTCTGGAAGATTATGATATGACCATTGGTCGGGCTTTGACCCGCGGCTCCGACATTTGGCTTAATAATCCCAGACGGCCCAAGGAAGCCTCTGGAACCTCGGGCATGAAGGCGGCCATGAATGGCGTTCTCAATGTATCAATCCTTGACGGTTGGTGGCCGGAAGCCTGTCAGCATGGTATTAACGGCTGGCAGTTCGGGGATGCTTACCAGACAGAGAATGAGGAGAAGTGTGACAGACACGATTTTAAGGCTCTAAAGGCTGTTATGAAAAATGATGTGATGCCTACCTATTATAACAATCGGGCAAAATGGATTGAAATGATGGCGACCTCCATCAATACCACAAAGGAGCCCTTTGGCATGAAGCGTATGTTGGATGAGTATTATAGCAAAATGTATAAGAAAAGCTGAGCAGAGAAAAAGCCGCTGGTGGAAAATCATCAGCGGCTTTTAAAATACACGCGCAACATGCGTGTGGCCTTGTTGTCATACGTCAAATAGCCAGATCTACATGCTGGATGGTGCCCGCTTCGCCGGTTTCTTTTAGGAAAATACCGGTTTGACGGATTTGTCCGAGGGCTTCGTTGGACTGGGTTTTTAATCCAAATTCCGACTGAACATTACCCAGATAAATGGCACCGACCCCGGCCTGTCCTATTGCCAGCAGGATTTTTTCACCCTTTTCGTTCAGCGTCCATATCTTTAGCCTGTTAAAGATTTCGTCATTTTCGTCGATCCAGCCGTTTCCGTCCCCATCGTAGGTAGCAAGCTCACTAAAGCCATTGCCCGTTTGAGGGCCAAAGAGCTCGCCCCCGTCGTCAATGATGTTGTTGCCGTTCAAGTCCAGAGCCAGAAAGCCCGACCCTGCTCCAGTAAAAGCAATCATATCATTGACACCATCACAGTCAATATCAAAGGAGTAATTACGGTCACCCAGGGATGCGGAAGCATTGCTGAAGTTAATGACAAGCGGGTCTAAAAGCGCGTCTCCTGCACGTACGGATATACTCTTCTGCTGAATAAACTCCCGGCTCACCCTAAAATCCAGATTAAATTGGATTTCACGGCCATCGGATGTTTTCACACTTCCTTTCGATGAAAAAGAGAGTTTTTCAGATTCATGTGTGAATTCCTGGTAATCGTACCTGAGCCCCCAGCCTTGAGGTGTGACAGGGGATGAAGCAGGATCCTCATCGATTTTCAGCTTGGGAATAGCAAATTTCAAGCGTTTACCCGTGAGGATATAAATAAAATCCTCAAGAAGCTTGATTTTCTCCTTATCCCTGTCGGTCAGCTCGATGGGAGTTTCCTCCTCCAGGGGCTTGGTTGGTTCATTACGAATATTGTTTTGCTGGAGTTTCTTACCTTCCTCAGAAATATCAATGAGGACGTTTTCTTCTGTACCTTGATTCGGTTCCTGAGACCAGAACTGAAATGTTTCTTTTGCAGAGTGTTGCCTTGCGGCGGACCATCGGGCGTTCAAAAGAACGTGGGAATCCGCGATTCTCATAAGACATGCCTCCTTGCAAATCAACCATCCTTGATATTAAGTCTCATTTTGAATATCGGCTTTTTTGGAGTATAACTGTACGATGTTTTTGTTGTATCATAAGAAGAGAAATACTGACTCATTATTGGAGAAATGCTATGAACCAATGGGAGAGCTTTGTTAAGGCATGTTCCTGCTGCGAAAGATGCGGCCTTCATGAGAACAGAAAAAATGTAGTGATTGGAAGAGGTGCGCCAAAGTCTTCTCCTCTTCTGTTTATAGGGGAGGGCCCCGGTGAACAGGAGGATCTCCAGGGCGAGGCTTTTGTTGGCCGTGCGGGTAAGCTGCTGGATCTGCTTTTGGAAGCATTGGAATTTAACCCGGAGCAATACTATATCGCCAATGTCGTTAAATGCCGGCCTCCCAATAATCGCGTACCCAGTCTTGAGGAAGCTGAAGCCTGCCTGCCCTGGCTCCGCTATCAAGTCAAGGCCATAAAGCCTGCTGTTATTGTTTGTCTTGGTGCTACTGCCGCTAAAGCTGTTATTGATAAGGAAGCCCGGATTACCAAGCTTCGCGGGTCCTGGATTGAGAAACCAGGCAATCTTCTCATACTGCCTACCTTTCATCCGGCAGCTGTTCTAAGAGATATCCATAAACGGGAAGATTTTTACTTGGATTTGAAAAAGGTACGAAAGAAGCTCTCTGAGATGAATTTGGGCTAAAATAGCAGAAAAAAGTCGAAACACGAAGGCTTGTACCATTGCATATCATAGAGTATGAGTTTAACCAAAGAGGCTCTGGATGATCTATTTAGATAACGCTGCGACTTCCTTTCCAAAGCCTGCTGCCGTTTATGACAAGATTGACAGATTTATGCGGGAATCCTGTGCCAATCCAGGTCGTTCCTCTCATGCAATGGCCAGGGAATCCGCTCTATGTGTAATGAAGGCAAGAGAACAGCTTGCCGCTCTTTTTAATGTCAGCAACCCGCTTCAGATAGGGTTTACGTCTAATGCCACCATGGCCCTTAATATGGCCATTCAAGGTGTTCTGAAAAAAGGCGATCATGTTGTAACCACGGCTATGGAACATAATTCCGTTCTGCGGCCTCTATACGAGCTTAAGAAAAACGGGATTATCACCTATACAGTTGTCATGCCCAAAAACCGTTTCGGTGCTATCGATTACTATGCTATTTCAAGGGCGATACGGACTAATACCAGGCTTATCATTTTAACAGCTTCATCAAACGTAACAGGTACAATCATGCCCTATGGAGAGGTCGGCGAACTTGCCCGGAAAAAGGGTATTCTTTACTTGGTGGATGCCTCTCAGGGAGCAGGGGTGCTGCCTTTTGACGTCAAAGCCATGTCTATTTCCCTATTGGCCTTCCCGGGCCACAAGGGCTTAATGGGACCTCAGGGAACAGGTGGACTTTTTGTGGATGAGAAAATTTCTTTGAGGCCCATCATTCAAGGAGGAACCGGAAGCCGCTCCTTTGAGACTATACATCCCGTGTTTATGCCGGACCTCATTGAAAGCGGCACTTTAAACACCCCGGGCATTGCCGGTTTGGGTGCGGGAGCGGAGTTCATTATTAAAACAGGAACAAAAACCATCCTTGAGAAAAAGGAGCTGCTGCTTTTAAAACTTTATGAACGCTTGGCACCCCATAATCGAATCAAATTATTCTCAATGGTGGAAGCACATCAGAACAGCGGTATCATTGCCCTGCTTGTTAAAAATATGGATTCTTCTGAAACTGCAAATCTGCTGGATTCCAGGTATCATATTGCCGTAAGACCGGGATTTCATTGTGCACCCCTGGCTCACCAGGCCTTGGGGACAGAAAAGACCGGTTTAGTGCGATTAAGTATTGGCTTTTTTAATACTCCGGATGAAATGAAATATACTGCTGACAGCTTAATTGAAATAGCTGATGGGCAAGACTGATCATCTAAAGATCAATAAAGGTAATTTCCGGCAGGGAACCCAACCGGAAGGGGACAACTACATTTCCAATCCCGCGACTGATATAGGTAGGGGTCCCGTTGATGGTATGTAGCCCCTTGTGGTAGCCGGCTTTGCAGGTTTCTTCATTTCTTAGCAGTTTGTATTCCAAATTAAAGGGCATCCAAATCTGGCCCCCGTGAAAATGGCCGCTTAAAAGAAGGTCAACCTCCCCTTGAGGAACTAAAAGAGCAGTCTCGGGATTATGAGCGATAGCCAGTGTAAAATCAGCGTTTCTGTCTCTTTTTGAAAGAGCATGTTTCACATTGGGATTTCCTTGCCTGTAATCATCAATTCCAACGAGGTTAAGGCTTCGACCACCCTTGTGAAAGGTTATGGAGTCATTGATAAGAAGTTCAATACCAAGGCTTTTCAAATTA
Source organism: Bacillota bacterium (assembly GCA_023443745.1). Taxonomy (GTDB): domain Bacteria; phylum Bacillota; class Clostridia; order DSM-8532; family DSM-8532; genus DTU059. The sequence continues at coordinate 387,844 of JAEZTB010000058.1, read as the reverse complement.
AAGAGAAAAAGACCCTTAGCAAGTGGATTTTTCTTGAAACAGAGGTGATCGTGATTACCCGGTACTGTGAAAATCGGACAGTTGGGGGAAACGCTCTTGACCCAGTTTGTAAAGAGCTGAATATGCTTTTCTTTATCGATTATATCGCCTGCAATAATGAGAAGATCGGGCTTTTCATCGCGAAAGGCCTTAGCTGCATCCTCATCAGAAACCATGAGAAGGCCCATGTGAAGATCGGAAATTAAAGCAACCCGAATACCCAATTCACATTTATGTATTTTGATATATTCACGTTTGAGGTGCCCGGCCTGAAGCACCATTACCAGCATAAAGCTTAAAACTATTACAAGAAAAAGATACACGTAATGCGTCACCTCTGTACAAGCTTATCATATGCGGGCTTTAATGAACAAGCTATTAGGGCAATGAATCTGGATTTGATATAGGACTGTTTCACTTGCCATCAAGGTGATAAATATTAATCATAATAGGAATCATATTTTAAACTAAAATATGAGAAGAATAGTATAATAGTTTGGACGGAGGTAATCGAAATGAAAAGAGCTATTATTATAGTATTAGATAGTGTGGGAATAGGCGAGCTGCCCGATGCCGCGGCCTATGGTGATGTTGGAAGCAATACTTTGGGTAATATAACAAAAGCTATGGCCAATGAGCCCTGGTTTAGGCTCGACAATCTAAAAAGTCTGGGTCTTGGCATGATGGACGGGGTAGATTATATGGGAAAACCCAATGAAGCACTGGGGGCCGTAGGACGATTAGGTGAGCGTTCCAAAGGAAAAGACACCACCACGGGTCATTGGGAGATTTCGGGGTTGATTTTAAACAAGCCCTTCCCAACCTACCCTCAGGGATTTCCTTCCGATGTTATCAAGGCCTTTGAGAAGGCTATAGGCACAAAGAGTCTGGGAAACTATTCGGCATCAGGTACTGAAATCATTGCTCAGTTGGGTGAAGAGCATATGAAAACAGGCTTCCCCATTGTGTATACCTCAGCGGACAGCGTGTTCCAGATTGCTGCTCACGAGGATATTATTCCGATTGAAGAGCAATATGAGATATGCCGCAAGGCTCGTGAGCTATTAAAAGGTGAGCATGCCGTAGGGCGTGTCATCGCCCGACCCTTCGTGGGCCAGCCTGGCAGCTTTAAACGTACCGATCGCAGGCGGGACTTTTCTTTGAAGCCCATAAAGAAGACGGTTCTGGATTATGCCAAGGAGCAGGGCTTTGAAGTCAGAGGTGTCGGTAAAATAGAAGATATCTTCGCAGGTGAGGGTATTACCCACGCAGTGCATATACATGATAATATGGATGGGGTAAATCATACCTTAAATTGGTTGAAGGACAGCTTTTCCGGTATACTCTTCACCAATCTGGTTGATTTTGACATGCTCTACGGACACCGTAATAATCCGGAAGGGTACGCCCGGAGTCTGGTGGATTTTGATAAGCGCTTGCCAGAGATAATGGCAGTAATGAAGGATGACGATATTCTCATTATTACAGCCGATCACGGTTGTGATCCCACAACCGAAAGCACCGACCACTCCAGGGAGTATACGCCGCTGCTTATTTACGGGAAGCCTGTTAAAGCCGGCACCAATCTTCATACCCGAGAGAGTTTCTCAGATATTGCGGCAACCGTTGCCGAGTATCTTGATATTAAGGCCGACATTGAGGGGAAGAGCTTTTGGAAGGACATTGCCAAAGAGGTGGAATGAGATAAAGCACAAGAACGATCCAATCATAAAGAAAGAAGGTCTTTTAATATGAGAATGGTGGATATCATTGAAAAAAAGCGTGATGGAATGAAGCTCTCCCATGAGGAGATTGATTTTTTTATCAAGGGCTGTGTGGATGGTTCCATCCCTGATTATCAGACCAGCGCCCTGCTTATGGCCATCTGCCTTAAGGATATGGATGAGGAGGAAACTCTGCATTTAACACAAGCTATGGTAGCTTCAGGCGATCAGATCGATCTTTCTCCTATCCCGGGGATTAAGGTTGATAAACACAGCACCGGTGGTGTAGGGGATAAGACCACTCTCATATTAGGCCCCATGGTGGCGGCCTGCGGCGTGCCTGTGGCTAAGATGAGCGGGAGAGGCCTAGGCCATACGGGAGGAACCATTGATAAGCTGGAGTCCATACCCGGCTTTAAAACAGAACTCTCGACAGATGAGTTTATTCGTATTGTTCAGTCCATCGGACTTGCCGTAGCAGGTCAGACGGGGAACCTTGTTCCTGCAGATAAAAAGCTTTATGCCCTGCGGGATGTGACCGGGACAGTTCAGAGTATCCCTCTTATTTCTGCCAGCATCATGAGTAAAAAACTGGCAGCCGGAGCCAATGGCATTGTCCTTGATGTCAAGGTGGGGAGCGGTGCCTTCATGAAAAATGTGGAGGACGCTAAAAAACTAGCCCAGGCTATGGTGCGCATAGGGAGGGGTGCAGGACGTAGGACTGTAGCGGTTATCACCGATATGGACCGGCCCTTGGGTAAAGCCGTGGGAAATGCTCTTGAGGTAAAAGAAGCCATAGAGGTGCTCACTGGCCATGGCCCGGAAGATATTACGGAAGTATGTGTCACCCTTGCTGGAAAAATGCTTGAGTTGGCCGGAAAAGGTGATTTTGATACCTGCGTGGCACTAGCACGAGATACCATAAAAAACAGAAGTGCTCTGGAAAAGCTAAGGCTTATGATTAAAGCTCAAAAGGGCATGGATGCTGTTATTAACAATACGGGACTTCTTCCCGTGGCCGTTCATACAAAACAATACCTGGCTAAAGAGGAAGGCTATATAGGGGCTGTTATTTCTGACAGACTCGGCATGGCCTCTATGCTTCTCGGGGCAGGAAGAGCTACCAAGGAAAGTGCAATCGATCCTGCGGCCGGTATCGTTCTTCTTAAGAAACCCGGAAACCGGGTCACTAAGGGTGAGCCTCTAATGGTTCTGCATGCCGACGACGAATCATTATTTGATGCTGCTTTTAGGGAGCTTGACAGTGCAGTGATTATGAGCGGGACAGAGCCTTCGCCCACACCATTAATAATAGACTTTATTGAATAGTCCCCCAGGTTTTAGGTACAAGATTTTTTTAAAGCAGAATAACCGAGATAAGCCTGCATATAGTTTTTATGGATAAGTCTTTGGAGTGATATCCATGAAACTCAAATGCAGGTTATTTTTTGCGCTCCTTCTTTCACTTTGTCTTTTTACAGGTACAATAGCGACGCACGCAGCGGGTGAAGAAAATCCGTCTACCGCCATGGATGAGGCGGATGTGTCCATTGCAACATTGGAAGCAAATACAGTGGCCGAGACCGGTACTGAGAATACTAAAACAAAGGTAACACCACAGTTCCAGGTCAATGGCAAGGCTGCCATGCTCATCGAGGCTGAAACGGGTACTGTGCTTTATGCTTTCAACGAGAATGAGAAGATGCCCATAGCAAGCATCACCAAGATCATGACGATGCTGCTGGTTATGGAAGCTCTGGATGCCGGTAAGTTCAAGACCTCAGATACGACCACTATTTCTCCCTATGTCACTAAAATGGGAGGATCACAGGTCTACCTTAAAGAGGGGGAAATCTTTACTGTTGAGGAGCTCTTAAAAGCTGTGGCTGTTCACTCTGCCAACGATGCATCCGTGGCCTTGGCCGAATTGGTTGCAGGAAGTGAAGAGGCTTTTGTGGCCATGATGAATCAACGAGCTGAGGAACTCAAAATGAAGAACACCAAGTTTTTGGATTGCACAGGCCTTACCGATGACGGTCATTACAGCTCGGCTGCCGATATTGCAATCATGTCAAGAGAGCTTCTTACCAAGCACCCCAAAATTGTATATTATACGACCATCTGGCACGATACATTTCGGGACGGAAAATTCGACCTGGACAATACTAATAAATTAGTCAAACGATATAGAGGAACCACGGGAATAAAGACCGGATTTACAAATAAGGCGGGCTTTTGCCTCTCGGCCTCGGCTGAACGGGATGGAACAAAATTCATATCAGTGATTCTAGGATCGGAAAGCAATAATATGCGATTCTCTGAATCGGCAAGGCTTTTGGATTTCGCCTTTAGTAACTGGGAGACGGCAAGAATACAGAAGAAAGGTCTGGAGGCAGGTATCGTTAAAGTTAAAAAAGGAGTGACGACCATCGTTCCTCTTCATTTTTCTGAGGATGCTGTTGTGGTTGTGAAAAAAGGCAGTAAAGGGAAGATGGTAGAGACTATGGAAATTCCTGAAATTATCAATGCACCCGTTAAGACAGGGCAGCCCGTCGGTGTTCTCAATATTGATTTGGATGGTGAGCGGGTAGCTTCCATAGCCATTATAGCGGGTAAGGATTCTCCAAAATGCAGCTATGGACTTATTTTGGGCATGATTACAGAAAAGTGGGCAAAGCTTTTTGTGAGGTAAAGTCCCTCTCAATTATAGAGAATTCCGATCATTTTCTCCAAAATCCTTGTAGGCAAAAGCCGTTTGAGGAAAAGAACAGCTTTATACTGAAAGCCTACGGTGACACGAACGGGGGGACTCTTTTTTCTGATCATGGCATAAATGACGCGAGCAACTGCATCGGGAGACGCTCCGTTCTGCTCATCGCGTTCCATTCGGGTTAAGGATCGCTGGAACCTGGCATGGTAAGGACTTTTTTCAGTTGATCCTTTTGAAACAGTGCGGCTGTGGGTAAATCCTGTCTTTGTATCACCAGGCTCAACAAGACAGGCCTTTATACCAAAGGCCGCAATTTCATATCTTAAGGCTTCAATCATAGCTTCCATGGCAAATTTACTGGCACTGTAGTGGGCTTGATAAGGGATGGAAATAACTCCTGCTACCGAGCTTAAAGCAATAATTTTGCCGGAATGCTGCTCCCGCATAATAGGCAGAACCGACTGAATAACCCTGAGTGAGCCAAAAACGTTTGTTTCAAATTGATTTTTGGCCTCGATAATGGAGGTGTCCTCAATGGAACCGGCAATACCTGTTCCTGCATTGCTCACTAAAACATCAATTTGTCCTTCCTTTGCAAAGACCGTCTTAACAGCGACCTCCACAGAGGTGTCGCACGTAACGTCCATGGGGATCATATCAATAAAGCCCCCGCTTTTTGGGTCAAAGTCTGAATGGCCCTCACTAAAACGACCTTCAACCTTCCTGGAGGTTCCGTATACATGATAGCCTTTTGCCATCAGATACTGGGCCGTTGCCCTTCCTATTCCCGATGAAGCTCCGGTAATAAGTGCAACTTTTTTCATATTTCCCAACCCTCTTTAAAATACTGCTCTCATTGTAATACAAAAACCAGCAAAAGGCAAAAGCTCTCACACTCGGCTTCTATGGCAGTTGTAAATAGTACTGGATATTTAAATAAGATGTGATACAATTAAATAGTTATTATGGTGCTGGTGTTAAGATCAGGTCATAATAAATAATTTCCTTGAGATAAGGGAGATGTAAAGATGGATCTATTTCAAAAATGCCGCGACCATACAATAGTCCAGGAGGTCATTGATGCAGGGCTTTACCCCTACTTTCATGCCCTTCAGTCCGGGCAGGACACAGTGGTGACCATGGAAGGTCACAGAACCATCATGATCGGCTCCAACAATTATCTTGGCTTGACCTCAGACCCACGGGTCATCGAAGCTGCTGTGGAGGCCACTAAAAAATACGGCTCAGGATGCAGCGGCTCAAGATTTTTAAACGGCACCTTGGATTTACATATTGAGCTTGAAAAGCAGCTTGCAGAGTTCTTACACAAGGACGCGTGCATAACCTTCAGTACAGGTTTCCAATCCAATCTGGGTATTATTTCAGCCATTGCGGGAAGAAATGATGTCATTATCTGCGACAAGGAGAACCATGCCAGCATTTATGACGGCTGCCGCTTAAGCTTTGCTACCATGGTAAGATTTAAGCATGGTGATATGGAGGATCTGGAAAAGGTTTTAAGTGAGGTACCCGATTCAAAAGGGAAGCTTATTGTAACAGATGGCGTTTTTAGTATGGGTGGAGAGATTTGTAATCTTCCCAAAATTGTCGAACTGGCGAAAAAGTACGGTGCCCGTGTCATGGTGGACGATGCCCATGGCTTAGGCGTTTTGGGGAAAAACGGACGCGGAACTGCCGAACATTTTGGTCTTGAAGATGAAGTAGACATTATTATGGGCACTTTTTCAAAGTCGTTGGCAAGCCTTGGCGGTTATATGGCGGCCAAAGCGGAGGTCATTTCCTACGTGAAGCACACCTCTCGTCCTTTTATATTCAGCGCTTCCATTCCTCCGGCCAATGCTGCTTCAGCCCTTTGTGCATTAAATATTCTTAAAGCAGAGCCTGAAAGAGTAACTAGCCTCAATGCCATAGCTGATTACATGAGAGAGCTTATGAAAAAGAATAATATTCCTTTACGTGAGTCTCAATCGCCCATTATTCCGGTTATGACCTATGATGATAACAGAACCTTCATGATTTGCAAGGAGCTTTTAAATGAAGGGGTTTATGTCAATCCGGTCATCTCACCGGCTGTTCCCCAGGGACAGAGCATGATTCGCACAAGCTACACGGCAACCCATACCAAAGAGCATATGGATGAAGCAATAGAAAAATTCGTTAAGGTGTTTTCTAAGTTTTAGACAAATAGAGGGATAAAACATGAGGTGCGTTCCTTTCGAAACGCACCTCTTTTTTGTTTTGTTTTGCTTTGCTTATTCCTGTTTTAATGCTGCCAAGCAATCGGGACAAATATTCTTGCCTTTGTAAACCTTGATATCTTTCGCATTATCGCAGAAAATACAAGCAGGCTCATATTTTCTCAGGATGATGGTTGCTCCATCCACATAAATTTCAAGAGCGTCCTTCTCTGCGATATCAAGAGTTCGCCTGAGCTCGATGGGTAAAACAACTCTACCTAGCTCATCAACTTTTCTGACAATACCAGTCGATTTCATTGAAACTCCCCCCCAGTCTAAATTTTTATGTACCAATTGACATGATACCATAAAATTGTAATACCGGTCAACATTTATACTACTTAATTTATTATATTTGTTAATTTTTGCTTGCTATATAACTAACTTTGTCGATTCAGGATAAGATATATCAGCATATTTTGTATGAATAAATGCGAAGTTTTTTTATATTTATTAAAAGAGAAACAGCAAATCAGAAGGTGTTTACAATGCTCAATATCATCTGGGTCATTATGATTTTTGCCGGTGTTGTGACCGGACTCTTAACCGGAAGGGTTAAGGAAGTGTCCGATGCTGTCCTTTTGAGCTGCAGTAATGCAGTCAGTTTATCCATTACCATGCTGGGCGCCATGTGCTTGTGGTGTGGAATTATGAAGGTCGCACAAAAAGCCGGTCTTGTGGAGTTTATGGCAAAGCTTCTTAAGGGAGTATTTAAATTTCTTTTTCCCGGTATTCCCAAGGGGCACGCGGCCAACGGTGCTATTGCTATGAGCATTAGTGCTGATCTTTTAGGCTTGGGGAACGCCGCCACTCCTTTGGGAATAATAGCCATGAAAGAGCTGTCTGCTGTTAACGGTCATTCGCCTGTTGCCAGCAATGCCATGGTCATGTTCGCGGTGGTTAATGCAGCCTGCATTCAAATCATTCCTGCCACTGTTTTGGTTATTCGTCAACAAGCCGGGTCCACAGATGTAGCTTCTATTATCCCCTGTGTGTGGATAGCTTCATTGGTTTCGACTTTTTCGGGCATTCTGGCTGCCAAGCTGCTTGAAAAAAGAACAAGGGAACCCTCCATGTCATTGCATATGCCTGCAAACATTTGGTGAAAGGGTTTATTATGTTGGATTTTATTGCAAACTTCTCTATTCCGGGCATTATTCTGATCATTGTTTTAGTGGCCTATTTTAAAGGGGTTCCGGTTTTCGACACGTTTGTCGAGGGTGCCAAAGAGGGAGCTAAAACAGCCTTTGAGATCCTACCCGTTATGGTGGGTATTCTTGCAGCTGTTTCTATCTTAAACGCGTCGGGGCTTATCAGCATCTTGACAAATCTAATTAAAGGTCCTGCCCAGCTTGTAGGGATTCCACCCGAGACCATACCGATACTTTTGATCAGACCCTTCTCAGGAAGCGCATCTCTGGGGCTATTTACCGAGCAGATCAAAGCCTACGGTTCTGATAAGTATCTTGGCAGAGCTCTGTCGACCATTATGGGCTCCAGTGAAACAGTTTTGTATACATTGGCACTTTATTTCGGGGCTACAAGTGTAAAGAATACACGTCATGCGCTGGCCGCCTCTCTCATATCGTCCTACGCGGGAATGCTTGCGGCTATTTATATCAGTAAAATTCTATAGGAGCTTTTATAGGGGATTTTGTCCTTTCACCTTCCTCTCCCATACGCAATATGATGTTAATACAGAATGCGTAAACACGGCCTTAGAAGGGGTTGTTCAAAAGAGGAGGGTTATTATGTCAAAAGAAATTGTTGACGTGCAAAAGGTTGGTATGAAATACCAGTCCTTGAATGGTGAAATTAACGCCATTGAGGAAATATCATTCACGGTTGACAAAGGAGAATATGTAAGCCTTGTGGGCCCCAGCGGCTGTGGCAAATCTACCCTTCTTTCAATTATTTCGGGTTTGCTGAAAGCTACCCAGGGACGCGTCATCATAGACGGAGAAATCGTAGCGAAAACAACCGATAAAGTGGGATATATGCTTCAAAAGGATTATCTTTTTGATTGGCGTACCATCTACCAAAATGTAATTTTAGGACTGGAAGTCAGAAAAATACTTACACCTGAAAACAAGTCTTATGCCCTGGAGCTTCTTAAAACCTACGGTCTTTATGACTTTAAAGATAAATATCCCAGTCAGCTATCGGGAGGCATGCGCCAGCGTGCTGCATTGATTAGAACCCTGGCTGTCAAACCGGAGATTCTTCTTCTGGATGAGGCTTTTTCAGCCTTGGATTATCAGACGCGGCTTGCAGTAACCGAGGATATTTACAGTATCATCAAAAGTGAAAACAAAACGGCTATCATGGTCACCCATGATATTGCCGAAAGCATCAGCATGTCGGATCGGGTTATTGTTTTGTCCAAGAGGCCTGCAGTTGTCAACAGCATTCATTCCATAGATTTTGATTGCCCCATGCGTACACCGCTCAAATGCCGGGAAGCTCCAAATTTCCGCAATTACTTCAACGACATTTGGAAGGAGCTTGATGTGCATGTCTAAGTCAGATGCAAACTTATCCCCCGAAAGAAGAGCTTATCTTAAAAAAGTTCAGATAAAAAAAACAGCCACCTGGCTGATTCGTCTCTTAATACTAGTCGTTTTCTTTGCAGCCTGGGAGATAGCAGCACGCCTTAAGCTTATCGATACTTTTATAACCAGCCAACCCTCCCGTATGCTAAAGACTCTTAGCAACCTTTATCAGGAGGGAGAGCTTTTTGTACACATCGGTGTGACCTGCCTTGAAACCATAGCCGGCTTTGTTATTGGAACCCTTATAGGAACACTATTTGCTATTCTTTTGTGGTGGTCCGACTTCACTGCTCATGTTCTGGAGCCTTATTTGGTTGTTCTGAACAGCTTACCCAAGATAGCCCTTGGCCCTATCTTTATCATATGGATTGGAGCCGGGCCATCTGCCATTATCGTTATGGCTTTGGCCATTTCACTTATAGTAACCATACTGGAGGTCTTAAACGGCTTTATTCAGACCGATGAAGACAAGATTAAGCTGGTGCAGACCTTCGGTGCCAATCGTCTGCAGGTCTTCTCGAAAGTGGTGCTGCCCTCAAACATTCCTGCCATGATCAATGCCTTGAAAATAAATGTTGGTTTATCCTGGGTAGGCGTCATTGTGGGCGAATTCCTGGTATCCAAAGCCGGTTTGGGCTATCTCATCGTTTATGGTGGTCAGGTCTTCCAATTGGATTTGGTCATGACCAGTGTGATTATTTTGGCTATTGCAGCCGCTGTTATGTATCAAGGTGTGGTTTGGATAGAAAAGAGACTTGTGGGCAACCAAGCCACTCAAAAGCATTAAGAAGATCAATAAGAATGATATAGGAGGGTGATGTTTTATGAAAAGAATGGGGCTTCTTCTCATGACTGTACTGCTGGTAATGGCTTTAATTTTAGGTTCCTGCGGTACTCAGAATAAGATCAAAGTTACACTAAGTGAAGTAACACACTCAGTTTTCTACGCACCTCAGTATGTGGCAATCAACAAAGGATTTTTTGAAGAAGAGGGAATTATACTTGAATTAAGCAACGGTCAGGGTGCTGACAAGGTTATGACGGCAGTCTTGTCAGGACAGGTGAACATTGGCTTTGCCGGCCCGGAAGCCAGTGTATATGTCTATAACGAAGGTAAAGAGGATTATGCCGTAGTCTTTGCCCAGCTCACAAAAAGGGACGGCTCCTTCCTTGTAGGCAGAAAACCGGAACCCGATTTTAAGTGGGAAAATTTAAAGGGCAAGTACATTATAGGCGGCAGGAAGGGCGGAGTACCTGAGATGACGCTGGAGTATGTCCTGAGAAAGCATAAGCTGGAGCCCAATGTGGATTTGACGGTTGATACCAGCGTACAATTTGCCGTGATGGCAGGGGCATTTACAGGCGGAACCGGCGACTATGTGGCACTTTTTGAGCCCACTGCCACAATGCTCGAGAAGGAGGGCAAGGGCTATGTGTTAGCCTCTATAGGTCAGGACAGCGGAGAAATACCCTATACGGCCTACTTTGCCAAAAAGAGCTATATCGAAAAGAACAAGGATCTCATCCAACGCTTCACCAATGCCATCTACAAGGGACAAAAATGGGTGGATAGCCATACGCCGAAAGAGATTGCAGAGGCTATCAAGGACTCATTCCCTGATACCGACATAGCTATTTTGGAAAATGTTGCAAAGCGCTATCAGGACATTGACGCCTGGAACAAGGACCCTGTTATGAATGAAGCTTCATTGGAGCTTCTTCAGAAGGTCATGGAGGAAGCCGGAGTTCTTGACACCAGAGCACCTTACGACAAGCTTGTAAACACCGTTTTTGCCAAGAAAGCCATTGATAAGGTGAAGTAATTCACTTAACTATAAAAAGCGAGTGCTGATTTTTATACGGCACTCGCTTTTTGCTGCAATTCTATCATTCTTCTATGGATTCATAAAGGGTCTTGATATAATTCTTTGGCATGCGACATCCTTCATAAAAAACAGAATGAAATTTATTTGCAATTTATGATCAATAACACTTGAATCTCGATTCCTGTATGATAAAATAAGTTTGTTATTTTTTCGACATCTTCTTGTTATCTTTTCCTAATTCTATACCTAAACGCCAAAAAACGTGCCCTTTAAACAAAATAGCGTCTGTTGAGTTATTTGGATGCATTGGTTTAAGGTCGGTGCTTTATTTGATTTTTTGGGTAAGAGATGGGGATTATAAAAATATGACGGAGGGAAAACAAATGGACTTTCTTGAAAAGCAGTTCCAACTCAAGGAGAAGGGTACCAATGTAAGAACCGAAGCAGTTGCCGGTATTACGACCTTCTTCACCATGGCCTACATCATCTTTGTTAATCCAACAATGCTCGGTCTGACCGGTATGCCAGAGGGCGGCATCTATGTTGCCACTATTTTAGCGGCAGCAATTGCCACATTGATTATGGGCCTTTTCGCAAATGTCCCCTATGCTCAGGCTCCCGGTATGGGCATGAACGCTTTCTTTACCTTCACAGTATGCTTCGGCCTCAAGTTTACATGGCAACAGGCTCTGGCAATGGTTTTCATCTGTGGTATCATTAATATTATCATCACGGCAACTCAAATCAGAAAGATGATTATCAAAGCTATTCCTTTATCACTCCAATATGCCATAGGCGGCGGTATTGGACTTTTTATTGCCTATATAGGCTTTAAAAGCGCCGGCTTCTTGAAGTTTACATCTGAAGCAAAACCCTGGGCTCCTTTATTTGTGCTACCTCCTGAGGGAACACCTGCTACCGTTGTTGCGAATGGCGCCAATGTCGTACCCGCACTTGTCAACTTCACCGAACCCGGTGCTCAGTTGGCTCTCATTGGTCTGGCAATCACCGTCATCCTGATGATCATCAAGGTTAAGGGTGCTATTTTGATCGGTATTGTCGCCACTACCTTAATCGGTATTCCTATGGGTGTTACAAGTCTTGACATGTCCACACCTTATAAAATTTCAGATGTTTCCCAGACCTTTTTTGCTCTTGATTTTTCAGGCCTCTTCGCCGATCCCGGCAAGATTTTGATCGTCATTACAACTATCTTTGCCTTTAGCCTGTCCGATACTTTTGATACCATCGGAACCTTCATTGGTACCGGCAGAAAAAGCGGTATCTTTGATGACAAGGATGAAGCAGAGCTGTTCCAGGGTAAAGGCTTTAAGTCCAAGATGGATAAAGCACTCTTCGCTGATGCTACGGCTACCTCCATTGGTGCTCTTTTAGGGACTTCCAATACCACTACCTATGTTGAAAGTGCAGCAGGTATCGGTGCAGGTGGTAAAACCGGTTTGACCAGTGTCTTTACTGCTATACTCTTCCTCATCTGTCTTGTTTTCGCACCTGTTGCCGGAATCATCCCCGCGGCTGCCACTGCTCCGGCCCTCATCGTTGTGGGTGTCCTTATGATGGGTTCCTTTGCAAAGATTAAATGGGAAGATTTTGATGAAGCACTGGGTGCTTTCTTTACCGCAGTGGTTATGCCTTTTTCCTATAGCATAGCCAACGGTATCGCAGTAGGCTTCATCTTCTACATCATCATGAAGGTTGCTAAAGGCAAGTTCAAGGACGTCCATCCTATTATGTATATCGTAACCGCATTATTTGTTGCCAATTTTATTATTAGCGCATTGCTTAAATTGTAACAATGCATTAACTGGAATAATCATACATCATTGGATTTTAGAGCCATGTGTGAATGTAATATTTAATACATTTGCCATGGCTTTTTCCATATGTTACATTAAAAGAGTCAATCTTTTTGGCAGGGAGCCAGACCGCCGTGAAAAACAAGCTTTGGAACAGAAACTTCATTTTAGCATATATCGGTATGATTATTTCCGCCGCAGGCGGCATTGGTTTAAGTGTTGCGCTGAGCGTGGTGGTGTTTTCAGAAACCAAATCCACCGTGCTGTCTGCGCTTTTTGGCGCACTGTCTATGATTCCGCAGTTTGTGCTCCCGCTCATCATCGGCCCCGTTGTTGACAGGCGCGATCCTCTGAAAGTTCTTGTGCGAAACGAAGTTATTCTTGCGATCCTATTTTTTATAGCAGCGGGCTACACCCATTTTTACGGATTCAACTACACCGTTTATATGCTGTTTTCTTTTTTGATAAGCAGCTTTGGTGTTGTTTCGCAGCTTGCCTCTTCCAGTGTCATTCCGCAGATCATGGCGCGCGAAAACTATGTGCGCGGCAACGCCATTTTAAGCGTGATTTATCCGCTGTGCAGCGTTGCGGTAACGCCTGTCGCCATAAAGCTTTTTGACAGATACGGTCTGCCTCTTATCCTTGCCGCCTACGGTGTAGCAAGCCTGATTGACGCCACCCTTGAAAGCCGTATCAACGTAAAGTTTGAGTTTATCGAGGCTCAAAAGACAAGCCTAAAGGAATACAGAGGAGACCTTCACGAGGGCTTCCGCTATTTCCTTTCGGATCCCGGCATCCGCTCGGTTTTCCTGCTGTTTGCCATTGTAAACTTTGCGGACGCATCGCCCAGGGTGTTGATGTACCCGTTTTTTAACCAAAGTACCACCTTGACAAACGACCATTTTGCTCTTATGACCTCTATCACAAGTGCCGGGTATCTGGTGGGAGGTCTTTTGCATTATTTTTTAAAATACCTGAAAACAAGCGGTTTTCCATTGCTGTCACAGTCTACTTTATCTTTTCGTGTTTAGAGGGTGTTTTTTTCCTTATGCCCTTTACTGTGATGTGTGCCGTCCGCTTCCTGATGGGTATTTTGGGCATGAACAGCGCCAACATCCGTATAAGCGCCGTACAGAGTCATGTTCCCTATAACCTGCGCGCCAAGGTAAATGCGCTGTTTTTCGTTCTCGTTTCCGTCATGTCCATGCTTGGCCAAATTTTTGCGGGTGCGCTTGGCGAGATACTGCCTTACTGGTTGATTCAGTTGAGCTTCCAGGCCACCTATTTTATCAGCGTCATCGTTTTTGCCCTGCCCAAGCGTAACAAGGTGCGCGAGCTTTACAATTTTTCCTCGTCCGAAGCTGAGCCGGGCGAAGTATGCTGATGTTCACAGAAAATTCACTTCTCCTTCATGGTTGCTGACTTGAATTTTTAGATAAGTTAAGTGATAATGATGTCAATACTTTGTTAAATCCGGAAATAATTATCGGATACAATAGAGTGCGTGAAACGCACAACAAGACTCGACCCGTAATAAGAACTGAGGAAGATTGGGTGAAAGGCATGAATACTAACGCACATGTCCTGATCGTGGATGATGATATTAATATCTGTGAGCTCATAAGAATTTATCTTGAGAAGGATAATTTCAAGGTTTCTATTTCCCATGATGGTAAGAAAGCTGTCGAGGTATTTAAGGAACAGGCTCCGGATATTGTTATTCTTGATATCATGCTTCCGGGGATGGATGGCTGGCAGGTGTGCCGGGAGATTCGAAAGCTCAGCAGCATCCCCATTATTATGCTTTCAGCCAAGGATGAAACCTTTAACAAGGTTTTAGGGTTGGAGTTGGGAGCTGATGATTACATGGTAAAGCCTTTTGAACCCAAAGAGCTGATCGCAAGAATTCGCGCTGTTCTAAGGCGCTACGACCGCTATGATGAGCATCCCCAGCAGCTTGTTTTTCCGGGGCTTGTTATAAATAAATCTGATTACACAGTCAAGCTTAACGGCAATGATCTTGAGCTTCCTCCAAAAGAACTGGAGCTTCTGTTCTTCCTTGCCTCCAATCCCAATAAGGTCTTTACCCGGGAGCAGCTTTTGGAGAATGTTTGGGGGTTTGACTTCTACGGAGATACAAGAACAGTGGATGTACATGTCAAAAGGCTCCGGGAAAAATTCGAGGGAGAGTATAAATGGCAGATAAAAACAGTGTGGGGTGTCGGTTACAAGTTTGAGGTGAGATGATGATCAGAACAATGTTCGGAAAGATCCTTACAATTATAATATTAGTTCTCATCATCAGCTTTACCGTAACAGGCGTTCTCATGAATGCCGGTATTCGCGAAATGGTCTCAGATCAAAAAGCTCAGCAGCTAAAGACGACATCTGAAAAAGTTATAACAGCTCTGGAGGCCTATCTGAACAATAGTCAGTTTGGGAATGACATACTTTTTAAGAGCTTTCTTCAAACCCTGGCCTCCAACACCGATAGCCTTATTTGGATTGTTAGGAATGACGGAACCATTCTTCTCTATTCAAGTATTCCTCATTTCCTGAATGACAAGCTGACGACCTCGGAGGAAGGCTGGCCGCGTCTTCCTGATGAGCGGCAATATGGGAATAGGCTTAAAGGCAAGAACAAGACGGGAGATTTCTACGGTCTTTTTGAAGGCACGGGGGTTGACTGGCTTACAGTAAGCCAGCCCTTTGAGTTACACCATATTTCTCCTTATGATATTACGGTTGAGGGCTCTATTCTTATCCATTCTCAAATTCCAGCCATTAATAGAACCAAAACCTCCATATTGTTTATTTTCCTTGTGTCAGGCGCAGTGGGTGCCATCATTGCCCTGTTCTTTGTTACGCTACTCACCCGCTATACGGTAAAACCGCTTAATCAGATGAAGCTGGCTGCCCGCCGTGTGGCATCGGGTGAATTTACACAGAGGATTTCCGTACGGGGTAAGGATGAGATAGCAGAGCTTTCTGAAAGCTTTAACAGCATGGTTGTGGCCCTGGAGAACCTGGAGCAGATGCGCCGTGACTTTATCGGAAATGTAAGCCATGAACTCCGAACGCCCATTACAACAATCAAAGGCTTCATTGAAGGAATATTGGATGGTGTTATTCCTCCAGAGCGACAGGAGGGATATTTATTGATAGTACGAGACGAGGTTCGGCGTATGCAGAATCTTGTCAATGATCTTTTGGATCTCGCGAAAATGCAAGGAGGGGAGATCACACTTAACCATTCTGATTTTGATATGAATGAATTGATTCGCCGTTGCGTTATTGGCCTTCAGCAGATGCTGGTTGAAAAAAACCTGGAATTCAAAGCTGATTTTGAGACCGAGAGAATGTTTGTTCATGCAGATAGGGAAGCTATACAGAGGGTCATTATCAATTTGCTCCATAATGCAGTCAAGTTTACCCCTCAAGGTGGCGAGGTACGCGTCAGAACATATGTAGAAAAGGAAAAAGCGTATATATCGGTGGAAGATACTGGAAAAGGTATATCCAAGGCTGAGCTGCCCTACATTTTTGAAAGATTTTACAAGGCAGATAAATCCAGAAGTATTGATCGGACAGGTCTTGGCCTGGGCCTTGCTATTGCGCGGAATATCATCATTTCCCATAATGAAACCATAAAAGCGGAAAGTGAGGAAGGTTGTGGCGCGCGATTCATTTTTACCCTGCGTAGCGCATCTAAGGTTGAGTCATACTAAAGTTAACATTTTATTCATACCTTCGTCAAAAATCGAAGCTATAATAAGACTCATCAAGGATCATGAAGGAAGGAGACAGTAATATGGATGAGTTTAATAAGGAAAACAACCAAAATAACGATAAAGAAGACAATAGCTGGGGGTTCACTCCTAGTTTTAACCCCGAGAGTCATGACTATTCATCGGATGAAAGGGCTCACGATTTAAGCCCTGAGTTTCAAGGTTCTGGGGCCCCGCCGGAAATCTCCGATTTCGTTGGCGGGTCAGGTTCTTCTAACGAGAGCAAGCGCGAGTTTCAAGGTTCTGGGGCCCCGCCGGAAATCTCCGATTTCGTTGGCGGGTCAGGTTCTTATAATAGACCCAACACCTCAGAAGATCTTAAAACTTCCCAGTTTTACAACGAAAGCTATAAAAAGCCCGCAAAGGGACGGTTAAAGGGGCTTCTTGTCCCGATGCTCATTGTTGCACTTTTGAGCTCTCTTTTGACAGGTGGTATTGTGGGTGCCTATTTTACCTTTGGAATGCCTCAAAACTATAACGGAGGTAAGGGCTATAATAACAATCTGGTCAATGAAAATGGCGGTATTAAGCAGATTGAGATTGTGGATAAAACTACCGCTGCTTCAGCTGAACAGGCTGTAGCTGAAAAGGTAGGCATCTCAATTGTTGGCATTAACGTGACCTTTGAATACAATGATATGTTCTTCGGCACAAACAAAAGCCAGGGGCAGGGGTCCGGCATTATTTATCGAAATGACGGCTATATTATAACCAATAATCATGTTATTGAGAATGCCATGCTGGGAACAAACGGCAACAAAGTATCTCCCGGCTCCAAAATTGAAGTTATTCTGCCAAACCAGGTAGATAAGCCTTATGAGGCTTCTGTTGTCGGTCGTGATTCAAAAACCGATATTGCCATTCTAAAAATCAATGCTTCAGAGCTTCCTGCTGCAGACTTTGCCGATTCCGACCAGGTTAAAGTCGGAGAGAAGGCCATCGCTATCGGCAACCCTGCAGGGCTTGAATTTATGGGATCGGTAACATCGGGTATTATTAGCGGACTAAACCGAAAAATAGAGTTCGATAACGGTAAAAGCATGCGACTTATTCAAACCGATGCGGCCATCAACCCGGGGAATAGCGGCGGTGCCCTTCTGAATTCAAAAGGTGAGGTTATAGGCATCAACACTTCAAAAATCGGTGGAGAGGGCTATGAAGGACTGGGATTCGCCATTCCCTCCAACCATGCTAAAGAAATTGCCGAGAGTCTGATTGAAAGCGGGTATGTTAAAGGCAGACCACAGCTTGGGATTAGTGTTAATACAAGTTTTAATAAAGAAATAGCTGATAAAAATAAAGTTCCCGAAGGTATTCTGGTAGCTGAAGTTACACCTTTGAGCGGTGCGTTTAAAGCAGGTATACAAGCCGGCGACATCATTACCAAGTTTAATGACGTTGACATTAAAAGCTTTGAGAATCTCGAAACTGAAAAGAATAAATTCAAAGCAGGAGATAAGGTGAAAATCACTCTTTATAGGATACCTAACAATGGGCCTGCCAACGAGGGCGTCTACAGAACAGTTGAAGTGACATTGGGTGAGGATACTCAATAGAATCTTCAAACACAATAAATAATATGCATAATAAATACCAATAATTTTCTATAAAAAAGGCTGTCATACAATTTATGACAGCCTTTTTCGCATGTTTGCCGCAGTTATTACATTAAAAGCCGCAGTTATTACATTTCGCGTCATAAGTCTCAATTATCTGATATAGTAGAAACAGATTTAAAACTCCTCCAGCCACCCTAGAGCTGCTCATTTTATAATCCCTGTACCAATTATAAAATGAGCAATGCGTTGGATAATGGAGCATAAAGACAAAATGAAGGAAGGCTATAGGTCCCCCCCATACGAAGCATTCTGAATTTTGAGACTTTAATGGCCTTATCACGCAGTAATCCACTACTATTGAAAAAGCACCGTTTGCACGGTGCTTTTTCAATAGCATGGGTTAAAACTTGAGGTGCGTTCCTTCCCCTACGTGCCTCTGGAATTTTTATGACAAAGTTCGCCTAATATAGGTTTAATATTACCAAATATACCAATTATATAGTGGGTTTACCGCAGTTATTACATTTCAAGCCGCAGTTATTACATTTCGCGTTTTTTCTTGTTTTTTTTTGATATACTGAAGCGGAAGAAAAGGGGGGCAAGATCATGCTTCAGCAGGTTGCCAGTGATTTGACAGAGCTCCTCCTAAAGAAGGAGATTGTCAAGGAGCAAGATAAAGAAATCTATACCTATGGTTTTGAGGCTATGTTTTCTACAATCATCAATACCATTCTCGTTTTAGCTATAGGTATAATGGCAGGGACACTCCTGGAAACATTGATTTATTTGGTTTGTTTTGCGCTACTTAGAGTTTACTGCGGCGGATATCACGCCAAAACTCATGTTGGCTGCGTACTGACGTTTGTTGGCCTTTACGGATCAGCGATGTATATTCCGCATCTCATACCTGCACAGTACAATGGCTTACTATCCATAGCCATTGGTGGCATTTCTCTTACAGCGATACTTCTGTATGCACCTATTGAGCATCCAAACAGACCGTTTGTAGGAAACGAGTATAAGACCTTTCGTAAGCTTGCGCGGATAATTGCTCTTTTAGAGGCTGCACTTATTGTATTCATTTCAGCCTTCTGTAAGGATTTCTCAAAAATAGCCCTGATTATCTCAATAGCCATGATCAGTGTTGTGTTCATGTTGGCTTTAGCCAAAATTATAGAAAGAAAGAGGTGAATCGTGTGATTAGAGGTTTTGCAATGTTTCTGGGTAAGCTTCTGGCAGCCATCGCATTTTCGACAGCCTTCTTAAGTAACTTCACAAGCTGCGTCATTTACGTGAATCAGCCTCAGATGCCCGAAAAAGTTAGAATGCTGAAAAAATGATCCTATTGCGTATGCTTAGTGGACACATTTTTTACACTTGAGCAGCGGACAGTAACTTGGCTCGCATTCCTTATACCCTGAATATCCCAGCTTGGTAACTGTATCAGGCTGGGATACTTTTTCGTATAGGGACGCCTATCAACAGGGCTACCGAAGCGTAAAATTTGCTTTCTTTTTTTCGATACGAACGAGTAAATAAGTAATAAAATAATATCCCCGAGAAAGAAAGTGAGGAAAGCAATTGAAAAAACATAGAAAATTCTGGTATGATAATTTAGCCAAGAGTTTTTTCAACGGGCACAAAAATAGAAAAAATCAAATGAATTTGATTCAATTACTTTCGGGGGAAAATATGCAGATTGCAGTTTGCGACGATGAAAAGGTCTTTTTAGATCTTTTTTCAAGTTATATTAAGAACTGTATGGCAACTTGTGAAGAGTACAGTAATGAAGTTACCATTGATGCATACTCCTCGGGAGAACTGTTGCTAGAGGCCTATAATCAAGGTCAGAGCTATGATATTATTTTCCTTGATATCAGAATGAACGAGCTCAATGGTTTTGATGCGGCAAAAATGATAAGAGAACTTGATAGCAAAACCATGATTATATTTATTACCTCATTATCAGATTATATTTTCAATAGCTTTGAATACCGGCCATTTTGGTTCCTGATAAAGCCTGTTTCCGAGGAGAAGTTCAGGTATGTCTTCTTTAAGGCACTAGCCGCAATTAAAAATGAAAGAACAAGAGAATTTTCCTTCTTTACCAGAGAGCATGGGCTTCTAAGCTTGGAAATCAACAAAATTTGCTATTTAGAAAGCGCTCTTAGGAGACTCGTAATTCAAACAACCATGGAGCAATATACTTATTACGCCAATATTTCATCAGAGGAAGAAAAGCTTATAAAGTACGATTTCGTAAGGATTCACAAAGGATATCTTGTGAATATGGCATACATACAGAGAATCAACAAAAACAATGTTGTCTTGAAAAACAGTGTGGTGCTCCCCTTGAGCGAACACCGCTATAAAGCTGTATTTGATAGCTTTACTAGTTATCTTGCGAGGTGCTCGGTATGATACATAGTTTTGGTTGGTTATTGGTTGAGGCTGGAACATCCCTGTTTGAAATCATTCTCATTTTGACCTTTTTAAACGGATTTTTTACTATAAAAGAAATGTCGGTAGTAAAAAAAACAATTGTATTCGCTGGAGCTTATATCCTGTTATTTTCTGGAAGCACCTTCTTGTTCAATATTCCCGGAGCTCTTCTTATCAATTTTTTCACTATCACTATGATACTTTCATTTATTTTATACACGGGAAAACCTGCCAGTCACTTCTTTGCAAGTATTTTACTATTGGCTATACTTGCCGTGGTGGAACTTATATCCATGTGCATACTTGTTTTAAGCTTGAATATTGACGTCATTAGGATTCAAGCTGAACCCCTCCTCAGATTTATCTGTGTTTTATTAAAAAACATTCTCTCCTTTGCCATTATTAAGCTTATCTGCAATTTTAGAAGATCCAATGTCAGAGAAGTGGGACGTGTTTATTTTGCTTTTCTCTTGGTCGTTCCTATTATTTGTGTGATTGTCACACTTTTGATACTGGATCTTATTCTTTCATATGTGATAATGGACTTATCCATCTTCCTTGCAGCTTTTTTAGGATTAATGTATGTTAACGCTATTGTTTTTGCTATCTTTGAGGGCCTGATGCGTCAAATGGACAAGGAGCATAAATATAAAATGATAGAAAAGCAATTGGAATTGCAGCTCAATCATTATAATAAATTAGCTGAGAACCGGGCCATGCTTTCAGAAGTCCTTCATGATTTTAAGAATCATCTCAACTGCATCTACAATCTTTACAAGTATAATAACAGTCAGGACCTGGGCCGATATATAGAAAACCTTATCAATGTGTCCGAGACCGAAAAAGTGATCGATACAGGGAATCCTGTTATAGACGCCCTGCTTAATGATAAATACTCCATAAGCCAAAAAATAGGAATAGAATTTAGAAAAGAGCTTAATCTGCCTTCAAATCTTAAGATTGCGCCTACAGATATCTGTGCAATACTCGGGAATTCTCTGGATAATGCCATTGAAGCCTGCAAACGCATAAAAAACGGTGCCATAAGACGGGAAATCGCCCTATCGATGACCTATCGTGATTCCTATCTCATCATAGTTGTTGTCAATACAATTGATCAGATTCCTCTAAAGGAGGGTAAGTTCTTTCGTTCATCGAAGCCTTCTCCAGAATTGCATGGCCTGGGTATGCACAGCATAGAAAGAACTGTAAAGAAATATGCCGGCAATATGGTTGTTAAATGTGATGAAGGTCTTTTTAAGCTTGAAATCGTCATGTCGACCGCCTAAGTCGACAGGGTACCTGCATAAGCTATAATACGTTCAAGAAGGCTATCCCGGAATTGAGTCAAACCTTCAAAATCCATGTTTTTAATATAGTGCTTTTCAAGATCGTCATGAAAAGCCTTCGCATCGGCTATGCATTCTATGGCTCTCTGAAGCAGGGCTTCGGTATAGAGCCGATTGAAGCCAAGCTGTTTACCGTGATCTTCAAGTACAGCCTTATCATAAAAATCATTGATCAAATAGGTCGTACAATTTTCATTGTTTATGTCGCTGATATCATGATATTCATTTGCAGTCAGCACAGAGACCTTGAGCTCGGGAATGACCATATGCTCAATATTTAAGGGAGACATAGGGCAAAAATAGGTCTCGCAGTTGAAACCCCTTATGAGAGCTTCATTTTTCAGAGCATCTAAAATACGGTGGGTAGTGCCTCCTGCCGGAGCACTGAGTCTAATGATTTTTCCAGCTGCACAAATGCTGTCAAGGTAGTCAGAGAAGCCACGAGGTGTAATTGCGCTTGCAAACAGGCACCGCTGCATTCCGCGTATTTTGGATGGGATTCCCTTATCAAACAGCATCTCTTTAAGATCATGGATGAAAAGAGCTTCGCGGCCTTTGTCCAGAGCTTCTTCAAAAATAGTTTCGGTATCCTCCTTAAGGGAAGCAGCTGCACGTAAATAGCGGTATGCTCTTGCGTAGCAGACCTTGATTTTTTTATTGAGGATCATGATATCCTCTCTTGATTCAGAGAATCCCTCTTCTCGCCAAAACTGTCCCAGATTGATGATCTCATCGACTGCTCCCGGGTATACGGGATCGACTACATGAGGAGAGGTTCCGTCAAGCATGGCCACCATAAGCTCAGGGATGACCACGCCGTCCAAGCTGTTGTTATCACTGGAGCAATGCATGAACTCTATATTAAAACCTTGTTTGGCAAGCTCCAGACCGACCCTTCGCATCAGGGTGCTCTTGCCGGTGCCGGGACCACCTTTTAATACAAAGATTTTTCTGGCTTTTGTGCTGTCGATAATGTATCTATAATAGCTAAAGAAGCCGCCGGGTGTATTGCCTCCCGGATACATGTGTCTAATATTCCCCTCAGGCATCAGATCAATCCTTTCAGAGCTCTTAAACAGGAGCTCTAAACCAAAATACACGCCTTATAGTTTACTCCAAATTTTCACACATTATGATTGCTTTCCAGAAAGTCGTACAATGACTTTTTCTGCAATTACTAAATCTAGGGTATCAAGTGGCGGATACCCTGTAAATTGTCACAACCACCCATTTATGTAAAGCCCATCTCTTGGCAGTTTAAAGCTTTTTTTTAAAGTCATAATCCTTTATAATGAGGGTATATTACTTTTTTCAACAATTTTTAAGAAATGGAGCTTGACGATGGCCGTAAGAAGAGTATTTGTGGAAAAAAAGCCGGGATATGATGTAGAAGCTGATAAGCTATATTCAGAGATTAAAGAAAATCTCCTTATAGGAGGACTAAAAAAAGTTCGAATTCTTCAGCGCTATGATGTCGAGGGGATAACCGACAGCGATTATGAAAAAGCCAAGATCATGGTTTTCTCCGAACCACCGGTTGATGATGTCTGTGACGAAGAGCTTCAAATGCATGAAAACGAACGTCTTATTGCCATTGAATATCTGCCGGGCCAATATGACCAGCGCGCAGATTCTGCAGCTCAATGCATTCAATTGATTACCCGAGGGGAAAGACCCGATGTCAGGGTTGCAAGAGTCCTTGTACTGTCAGGTGACCTTTCAGAAGAAGATTACCAGAGAATTCTCAAATACGTTATCAATCCTGTTGAAACACGTCAGGCCTCTCCTAAAAAGCCCTTAACACTAAGTGAAGCTTATCCTGTTCCACAGGACGTGGTTAAAATTGAAGGCTTTACCGAAATGGCGCTGGAAAAGCTGAAGGTACTTATGGAAGACATGGGATTTGCTATGTCACTGGAGGATCTGGCCTTCTGCCAGGACTATTTCAAGGATTTGGAGAACCGTGATCCTACCATCACTGAGCTTCGCATGATCGATACCTATTGGTCGGATCATTGCAGGCATACTACCTTCCTTACACAGATCGATGAAGTGGATTTTGACTCAAACCCCGTGGCGCAAAAGGTTAAGGAAGCTTACTCTTTTTACCTGGAAACGAGAAAAAAAGTATATGGGGAACGTGATAAGGATATTTCCCTAATGGATATCGCCACCCTGGCTATGAAATATCTTAAATCTACCGGGGATCTTGATAATTTGGATGAATCTGACGAGATCAATGCCTGCAGCATTGTTATCAACGCTATGGTGGAGGGGAGATATGAGGAATGGCTCGTCATGTTCAAAAACGAAACCCATAATCACCCTACGGAGATTGAGCCCTTCGGCGGCGCTGCAACCTGTCTGGGAGGTGCCATCCGCGATCCTTTATCGGGCCGTTCCTATGTTTATCAGGCTATGCGCGTAACTGGATCTGCTGATCCTCGCACACCGCTTGCAGAAACCCTGCCCGGCAAGCTGCCCCAAAGGGTCATTACCACAACGGCAGCCCACGGGTATAGCTCTTATGGCAATCAAATAGGCCTGTCAACAGGTATGGTTGCTGAAATCTACCATCCGGATTATGTTGCAAAACGAATGGAGATCGGAGCGGTTGTAGGAGCAGCACCCCGCCTAAATGTAGTAAGAAAAACTCCCGAAGCTGGGGATATCATTATTCTTCTCGGGGGTCGGACAGGACGTGACGGATGCGGCGGTGCTACAGGCTCCTCCAAGGAGCACACCGAGGAATCTCTCACTAGTTGCGGTGCAGAGGTGCAAAAGGGTAATGCGCCTACAGAACGGAAGATCCAACGTCTCTTCAGAAAAGCCTCTGTTACCCGAATGATAAAAAGATGCAATGACTTTGGAGCGGGTGGTGTTGCAGTGGCCATCGGGGAACTGGCCGATGGACTGGATATCAATCTCGATGCAGTTCCCAAAAAATATGAAGGCCTTGACGGCACAGAGCTTGCCATTTCAGAATCCCAGGAACGGATGGCTGTGGTTGTTTCCCCCGAAAATGTAGAGTTTTTTATAAAGGAAGCCCGTCAAGAGAACCTTGAGGCCACCAAGGTGGCTGTTGTTACCGATACCGGACGTTTGCGCATGAGCTGGCGCGGTAAAAATATTGTGGATTTAAGCCGTGATTTTTTAAATACCAATGGGATTAAGCAAAGCATCTCAATAATGGTTAACGGTGCAAAGCTATCTGAGAATACCCTATTAAAGCTATCACCTGAATTGGAAGCCCTTCAAGGCGAGCCACGAAAGGCATGGCTGAAGAACCTTGAAAGATTGAATGTCTGCAGCCAGAAGGGGTTGGTTGAGCGTTTCGACAGCACCATCGGCGGCGGAACGGTTCACATGCCTTTTGGCGGAAAGCACCAATTAACACCCACGGAAGGCATGGCTGCCAAGCTTCCTGTTGAAAGTGGAGATACCACTACTGGAACTGTGATGACCTTTGGGTTCAACCCTGATATATCCAAATGGAGCCCTTTCCATGGAGCGGTTTATGCCATTGTTGAATCCCTTGCCCGGCTGGTGGCTATGGGGGGAGACTACCAAAATGCCCGGCTGACGCTTCAGGAGTACTTTGAAAAACTCGGTAGGGACGCTCAAAAATGGGGCAAGCCCCTCGAAGCTCTTTTAGGAGCCTTCTATACCCAGTATATGCTCGGCGTTGCTGCAATCGGGGGGAAGGACAGCATGTCAGGTACCTTTAAGGATATTAACGTACCTCCCACGTTGGTTTCCTTTGCATTAGCGCCTGTTGAAGTCACACAGCTTGTTTCACCCGAGCTTAAAAAAATTGGAAGCAAATTGGTTCTTCTTTCTGTCAAAAAAGATAATTTGCTGCTTCCTGATTTTGATAGCTTAAAGACTACCTTTGCTACGCTCACCCGCTGTATCCGGCAGAATAAGATCCTGGCGGCCTCTTCTTTAAAGGTAGGGGGTCTTGCCGAGGCTATCTGTAAAATGGCATTCGGAAACAGTATAGGGGTTAAGGCATCAAATCTAGGCTTTGATCGTCTCTTTGGCCTTGATTATGGCGCCATTCTCGTGGAAATTGAAAAGGAAACTAATGAAGCGGAATTATTTGCCGGTCTTGATTACACCCTGGTAGGAGAGACAATTGCAGAACCTGTGATCCAGACTAATGGTTCTGAGATTTCATTGAGTGACTTATCCTCTGCATGGCAGGGAACTCTGGAAAAGATTTTCCCCACTCAAACCGATGGCAATACAGAAAAAATAAAATCCGTGAGTTTTCTTACACAAGGCCCGGTCAGAAGAAAAGCACAGGTTGCACGTCCACGGGTATTCATACCCGTTTTCCCAGGCACAAACTGTGAGTATGATGTTAAACGAAAATTTGAAGGAGCCGGTGCCATAGCTGAGGTTCTGGTCCTAAAGAATCTTTCAGCCAGGGAAATTGATGAGTCCATTCAGGAGATGAAAAAACGTATTGACGAAAGTCAAATCATCATGCTGCCTGGAGGCTTCAGTGCCGGTGACGAGCCTGAGGGCTCGGGCAAATTCATTGCCACTGTTTTCAGAAATCCGTATCTGTCCGATGCCTTAATGGACTTGCTCAATAAGCGGGATGGTCTTATTCTGGGTATATGCAACGGTTTCCAGGCTCTTGTCAAGCTGGGGCTTCTTCCCTATGGCGAGATAAGGCCGCTGGATGAATCTTGTCCGACTCTCACTTTCAATACATTGGGAAGACATGCATCCGCATTAATCCAGACCCGTGTTGCTTCCAACCTCTCCCCATGGCTGTCCAAAGCCCGGGTCGGGGAGGTTCATACCATCGCAATCTCCCATGGGGAAGGAAGGTTTGCTGCAAGCGCCTCTGTGCTTGCGGAACTGGAGAGGAACGGCCAGATTGCCACCCAATATGTGGACCTTGACGGCAATCCCACTATGGATATACGGTATAATCCCAATGGCTCTGTTATGGCCATTGAAGGGATTACAAGCAAGGACGGCAGAATTTTTGGGAAAATGGGCCATGATGAGCGTTTTACTTCCCATACCTTTATGAATGTTCCGGGAGACAAGGATCAAAAAATATTTGAGGCAGGTGTGGAATACTTCCTATGAGGCGTTCTATTGCATTACTTATTCGGCATATAGTGAAGTTGAGAAAAGGGATGGCTTATATCAGAGGAGTTGCTTTAAGCTTGGCTCTCTTATTTTTAATCACCCTTTCAACTGGCCTAACGGCCTCTTGCTCCAAAGCAATCACCGGGATTGTCGATCCCTATAAACGTTATACTTATGATCAGATGATGGCAGAAGGAAAGAAGCTTGCGGAGAAATATTCCGATATTGTGGCATTGGATAATATAGGGAGCTCGGTAGAGGGACGGGATCTCCTTTTGGTTAAGCTCGGGAAAGGTGAAAAGAAGATAATTCTATGCGGTACCCATCATGCGCGTGAGTATATTACAAGCTCATATCTCATGAAAATGGCCGAAGAATATGCCAAGGCTTATACGGGAATTGGCAAATTCGGAAAGTATAATGTTAAGGATCTCTTAAACAAGGTCACGCTCTATATCGTACCCATGGTAAACCCGGATGGAGTCACCCTAGTCAATGAGGGGCTCAAAGCTGTAGAAGCCCGAGAGGCTGTTGAGGCTATGACGCTTGTCAAGCCCACCTACCGTGAGTGGAAGGCCAATATCAATGGGGTGGACTTAAATCGCCAGTATCCGGCTTTGTGGGATGAAAAATATGATAATATAGGAAAGCCTGCCTCAGAAAACTTCAAGGGCACAGCCTCGGCCACAGAGCCCGAGGTTCAAGCCATGATGAAGCTCTCACAGGAACATGAATTTGTTCTGGCGGCATCCTTTCATACCAAAGGAAACATCATTTATTGGGCTGATGAGGGTACAGTCAATGAAATCCCCGGCGTAGAAGCCATGACAAAAAGACTATGCGCTCTTACCAAATATCAGCGTATGCCTGTTTCCGAGAAGCCCTCAGTATATGGGGCAGGTTATGAAAACTGGTTCCGTCTGGAATTCAAGCGCCCTGCTTTTTGTATCGAGCTCACACCCTCCAACAAGACCGATGTACCCCATGATGACACTAAGTTTGATTCCTTGGTCTGGAATAAAGCTAAGTATATCGGATTGTTTTTAGCCGATGAGGGGTTAAAGAGGTGAGTTCCATTAGGAACGCACGACAAGCTTCGACCCATAAAAAGATAGGAGTCAGGGAGAATAGCTCTCCTGGCTCCTTTTTTTACACTCTTCTTCCGCTCCACCTCAAAGACAATGTCAAAATGTGACTAAAATCACTTTTCAAATTCAACATAGATGTTAAGATATCTGAAAGTTATTTCTACAATACTTCCGATAGGAGCGTGGTAGATGTTACTTAATCCTCACTCCGAAAATCTTCTTAGCATAGGAACCTACCACTGCAATATCATCGTAAACAGACGGTGAGCTCTCGATATTACCGCCCAGGGAGACCTTGTCATAATCCTTGCCCGTCATAGGATCAAAAAGGTGCATGAAGCCTCCGTAATCGCAGAAGAGGCCATAGGTCTTCCCATCCTCGCTCTTGATGTCCACAGGTGAGCTCCAGCTGTAATGCTCCAGATCGCGGACCCAGATTTCTTCACCTGTCTTTTTATCTAAAGCAACCAGCTTGCCGTCAAGGGAGCTACCTGTAAAGCAGATGGGGTAGATGATTCTGTCGGCGATGTCATCCTTGCCGATTAAAGGCGTTCCCATAACGCCGCCGTTAATATAGGAGCGGTAGAAAGCGGTATAATCCTTCTGCCAGATCAGCTCACCGGTTAAGGCGTTGAATTTCCGTATATTGGCAGGTGCCTTGGCGGCCTTGCCATTAGCACAACGCTTGTCAACCTCATTGGCTGTATAGAGGAAAACACCATCTTCTGTTTCTTCTACTACAATGGAGCTGTCGGTGTCATCATGGATGTTATAAATCCAGACAGGCTCCATCTTGTTGATGTCCAGGCACTGGAGGGTGCCACCGTTATCAACGAAGAACATGAGGTTTCGGTAATAGGCCGGAGAGTTCTCAATGCCCTGATCGCTGCTATAAGAGGACTTATAGCGATACTTGGTGATTTTTGGCGATAGGGAAACGGTAGAAGCAGCTTCATCAAGCTTGGAATTGAGTTTTATTTTATAGATTAATCCATTCTCTCCTGCTTCTATAAGCGTATCGGTCTCCTTGTTTAAAACCGCTGAGGAGTCAAAGGCTCCCCAGGTCCTGTGGGCCAACGGATCACTTCCCGGAAAACTAAAGATCTCCTTCTGATCTATAAGGCTATAGGCACGATATTTGAAGGAAGTGGATGTTCCGGCAGTGTCATTTGTTTTAAGGCCCATACCCGTATAGAATAGCGGATAGCCGCGGGGATCGACAGTTCCTGTCCCTTTAATGGAAAAACCTAGCTTGATTTTTGGCCGCGTAGCCTTTCCGGTTTTAAGATCTAAAAAGTAAATATTACCATCCAAAATGGGATAGATGACCTCTGTCAGGTCCGAATCCTTAAATTCAGGCGTTATGTTCATCATTTTTCTTATGGCTTCGGGCCAATGCACCAAAAGGGGTTGCCCGGTCCAGCCAGACCCCGGCCAAAAGCTATTCTGTGCCGCAACAGCGCCTGTTTCCTGCTCCCAGATGATCTCAAGCTTCTTTTCCTTCACCTCACGGGTACCATAGGAGGGCGAACTCCTGTAATGATTGCCTCTAAAGGTTGTAACGCCTTCCAAATCCGTATAGGCTTTATTGGAGGGGAAGGCAAGGGGATATTCGGGTTTATAATCAACCACTTTATCATTCTGTATTACTGAATAAGTGATAGTACCGCCATCCTGGAATTTTTTCCTGTAGGTTCCACCGGATACTTTTTCTTTGCTGACAAAGGACGGAGGATTTTTAACATCAAGCACCAACTTTTCGGGGTCCGTCACCTCAGGAGTAGGTGTAGGTTTGGCGGTTGGGGTTGGCTCTTGTGTCTGACCAGGCTCCTTTGTTTGGGTAGGCGAAGGTGTTCCGGTATTGCTGGGATTTGGTGATTGTGTGATCCATCCCAATCCTCCATCAATCCAGGGCAGCTTGCCTTGAATGGCCAAGAGACTGACCAGGGCTAATAGTGATATTAAAAATACAGCGGTCATAAACTTGACCTTGTTAAATCTTTTACGTCTTCTGCGAACCATACTTGTTTCCTCCACGTTCCAGGGACAAGGGGCAGATGCTTTGTTCCTGATGTCCCGGCATTACTTGATTTTTATGCCGAATATTTTCTGGGCGTAAGACCCTACAACGATCATGTCGTTATAAACAGCGGGTGAAGATTCAATGTTACCGCCCAGGCTTATGGTGTCAAGATCCTTACCTGTTTTGGGATCAAAAAGGTGTAAGTTTCTGCCGTAATCACAGAATATTCCGTAGGTTTTACCATCAGAACTCTTGATGCCAACCGGGGAGCTCCAGCTATAGGTTGGTAAATTGCGAGACCAGACTTCCTCACCTGTTTTTTTATTTAGGGCTACCATCTTGCCGTCTGTTGTGGAACCAGTGAAGCAAATGGGGAAGATAATAAGATCACTGATGTCGTCCTTGCCTAAAAGGGGTGTGCCCAGGGAGCCGCCGTTGATATAAAAATTATAGAGACAGCTGTAATCCCGCTGCCAGATAAGCTCTCCTGTAAGAGCATTAAATTTTCTGATATTGGCATTTTCGGGCTTTTTGCTTATCTGGCTTCGTTTGTCAACCTGATTGGCCGTATATAAAAATACGCCTTCAGAGGTTTCTTCAATAACAGTAGTAGAATCGGTGTCATCACCCACGTTATAAGTCCAGACAGGCTTCATGGTATTGATATCAAGACACTGGAAGATCCCGCCATTATCGCAGAAGTACATATAGTTCTTATAAAAGGCAGCTGAGTTTTCAATGCCCAGTTCCACATTCGTTGAATCCTTGTAGCGATAACGGGTTATTTGAGGGGATATGGCGATTGTGCCGGCTTCTTTATTAAAGTTGGTGTTAAGCTTCACCCTATAAACCAAACCGTTCTCAGCCGCTTCTATGAAGGTGTCTGTCTTTTTGTCAATCATGGCCGAGGAGTCAAAGGCACCCCATTTTCTAAAGGCTACAGGATCACGTCCCATAATGCTGTATAGAGGCGTTTGGTCAATAAGATTAAACATCATGTATTTAAATTCTGTGAATTTTCCGCCATTCTCATTGAGACCCATGCCTGTATAAAAAATAGGATAGCCTCTAGGGTCGACCATACCGGTTCCCTTCATGGGAAAGCCCACTTGGATCTTATCTCTGGTTGGCTTTCCGGTTTCAAGATCCAGAAAATAAATACTACCGTCCAATGTCGGATAGATAACCTCTACAAGATCCTTGCTTTTCATCTCAGCCTTGATATTCATCATTTCCCGGATATCCTGGGGCCAGTTGACTAAAAGAGGCTGGCCGGTCCAGCCGGTGCCGGGCCAAACGCTGTTTTCAGCATGAATGACACCAATATCATGGGACCAAACTATTTCAAGCTTTTTATCCTTTATGGTACGCTCTCCGTAGGCTGCTGAATCTCGGTAATTATTACCGCGAAAAGCAGTTACACCTTTTAAGTCGGAATATTCATCGGAGGAACCAAAGGATACTTCGTCCTGGGGCTTATAATCTACAGGCTTGCCATTTTGAAAGACCCAGTAATCTAAAGTGGATCCATCCTGTTTCTTGAAGGACTTTTTTGCGTCGTTAAAAGCCATGGCGCCGGTAAAAATGGCAGGATCCTGCCAGGAGACATCCAACACGGCCACATCAGTGCTCTCCTCTGGCATGGGCTCGGGAGTTGGCCAGGGAGTGGGCTCCGATGAAGGTGAGGAACCGGGGGGGATAGTGGCAGTCTGGGTGGGCGTATTTTTAGCCGCCAGTTCCTCGGGCATAAAAGGAAGCTTGCCTTGTAGGGCCAGAGTAACCACAACGATAAAAACAGTTACACAGAGAAGAAAGGTAAAAAACTTACCAGGATTGAATCTGCGTTTTCTTCGATAGGATGATCGATACATGGGAAAAAACACCTCTTTTAGCCTTACTCCGCTGTTTTAGCGGCATAGGCTTCTACTTCGTCATAGATCATTTTTGATAGTTTTGCGATCTGCTTGCAGGCAGTGCCAAAATCCACTTTGTCGGTCATGATAGCCAAAGCGTAAGGGTGAGAAGCAAACACAATGCCCACATCGTTGGCTGTGCGGGTCTGATTCCCAATTTTATGGGCAACCTTGACTTCTTTTGGAAGCAGCGCATTAATGCGGTCATTCCAATCGGTATTTTCCAGATTGGTGATCAGTTCACCGTAAACCTCAGGGTTGTTGACATAAAGCCTGTAAAGCTCCTGTGTTACAAGTCCCAGATCATGGGGTGAGGTACGATGACGGTCATCATAGTAAATATCTCCGCCGAGATCCAGGATATATTGACAGATTTCTTCAATGCCAAGAATGCGGATGATCATGTTGATGCCGCAGTTATCGCTATGGATGATGGAGAGCTTGGAGGTTTCTCTGACAGTGTACTCGGTGCCAAACGGTTTATTTTGTATGATACCTGTGCCAGGCTCAAAATCCTCTTTTTGATATTTTAATATCATCTCGGGATCGATTTCGCCGGATTCTATTTTAGTGTAGAGCATTACATTCATGGGAAGCTTTGTTGAAGAAGCGGCGATATATTCATCGCGGTCATTAACGCCAAAGTGTTCTCCAGTGGCAAGATCAATAAAGTAAACCCCATATTTGCCTGATTGCTGGGATACAAAATCTTCAACCTTGGTTTTGATAGCATCCATCTTCCCGCTCTTTTCCACGGAGCCTAGAGCAGGTAAAAAGCCATGATCCTCGGTATTGACCCCCTCGGGTGACGGCTCACTGGGAGTAGGCGTTGGTGTAGCAGTTCCGGTAGGCTCCGGAGTTGATGATGACGTAGGATCAGGGGTCCCGGAAGCAGTTTGCGAGGGTGGGGGCGACGGAGTGTTTCCTGCAAAAAGCCCATCTTTGACAAATACAAAATAGACTCCAACAAGAACCACTAGAGTCAGGAGTGTCAGAATGAGTGTGGCACGGCGTCTTCTATATCTTCTTTCATTTCTAAATCGATAGTGTTTCATATTCAATCTCCTAAAATATTCCCTATAGGCAGTAAGAACCCTCGGAAGCTTGTTGCTGCGCAATAAATGCGCCATTTCAGCGCAAAACACCAGATTAATTATAATGAATATGGAGAGTATTGTCCATAAAGAGTTAATTTATGATATCATAACTTAACAGAGTCTTAATACAAGGTTTCATTTGACACGAAAATTGCATTATGCTACAATATAACGGCAACCGCACGAGAAAGGGCCTTAAAATCAGGAAACGTTTATGACGTGTTCTGTCCCTTATAGGCGAGATTGGTAGGAGGAGGTGCAAAATATGTACGCAGTCATTGAGACAGGCGGCAAGCAGTACAGAGTTCAGGAAGGTGATGTTCTCTTCATCGAGAAGCTCACAGCTACTGAAGGCGATCAATTTGTTTTTGATAAAGTGCTTGCGGTTTCCAAGGAAGGTGAGCTCACAACAGGCAATCCTGTTTCCGGAGCTTCCGTTTCTGCCAAGGTTCTCGGACAGGGCAAAGCAAAGAAGATCATCATCTTCAAGTATAAGTCCAAGAAAGCCGAGCGCAAGAAGCAGGGTCACAGACAGCCATATACCAAGGTTCAGATCGAAAAGATCAATGCCTGAGAGCTATGACAAAGGCTGTGATCAACCGTTTGAAAAACGGTGATATTAAGGGATTTTCTATCAAGGGGCATGCGGGTGCCGGTAAAAATGGGGAGTATGATATGGTTTGCGCAGCGATTTCAGCTGTGGCCTATACCGCTCTTGGAGGACTGGAGGAGCTTTGCAAGGTTAATACCTATAACGAGTCCGATGGTAACCTCACTATGGCACTACCCGATGACATGGCCCATGAAAACTGGGCAAAGGCCCAGACTATACTTGAGACCATGGTAATTGGTCTGAAGCAGATTGAGAATCAGTATTCCCGGCATATACAAGTAAGGTTTAAGGAGGTGTAGCCATGATCAAGATTAATCTGCAGCTATTCGCTCATAAAAAGGGTATGGGTAGCACAAAGAATGGTCGCGACAGCGAATCTAAAAGACTCGGTGTCAAGAGAGGCGACGGCCAAGCTGTACTTGCAGGCAATATCCTGGTAAGGCAGAGAGGCACCAAAATTCATCCCGGAACTAACGTGGGAATTGGCAGCGACGATACGTTGTTTGCTCTCACCGATGGTAAGGTGAAGTTTGAGAGACTCGATAAGACAAGAAAAAAGGTAAGCGTTTATTCCGCTTAACAACAGGGTATACTAAGTTTGAAGGGGACGAGGCTATCGTCCCTTTTTTGTTTAATAGGTGTAAGGCTATTTTATTCAGCAGGGGGAGAGTACATGTTTATTGACTTTGCAGAAGTCGCTATAAAGGCTGGAGATGGAGGAAATGGTTCCGTATCCTTTCGCCGGGAGAAATATGTTCCCAATGGAGGACCCGATGGCGGCGATGGTGGCAATGGCGGAAATGTTATCTTCGAAGTTGACTTGGGACTTCGTACCCTGGTGGATTTCAGGTATAAACGTAAATATATCGCCGAGAACGGTGAAAAGGGCGGGGGTCGTAACATGAGCGGGAAGGGCGGAGTCGACCTGGTTGTTAAGGTTCCTGTGGGTACCATCGTGAAGGACAAGGCAAACGGCCGAATCCTGGCCGATCTTTCCCATGAAGGGCAAAGAGAAATTATTGCCCGTGGCGGAAAAGGCGGTGCAGGTAATCAGCACTTTGCAACTCCCACCCGTCAGGTTCCCAATTTCGCCAAAAACGGTGATCCGGGTCAGGAATTTACTGCTGTACTGGAGCTTAAGCTCATTGCCGATGTTGGGCTTTTGGGATTTCCCAATGTGGGAAAATCAACACTTCTATCGGTGGTTTCTTCGGCTAAGCCCAAGATAGCCAATTATCCTTTCACCACCCTTACACCCAATTTAGGTGTTGTTTCCTTAGGCCAGGGGGAGAGCTTTGTTATGGCTGACATCCCGGGCTTAATAGAAGGGGCCCATGAAGGGGTTGGACTTGGCCATAATTTTCTGCGGCATGTGGAACGCACCAAGCTCTTGATACATCTTGTTGATATTGCTGAGACCGACGGCAGAGATGCCCTGGAGGACTTTAATATCATTAACCGTGAATTGGAGCTATATAATCCTGAATTGTCCAAGCGCCCTCAGATAATCGCAGCCAATAAAATTGACGCACTTCAGGATCCCGAAAGGCTGCGTTCCTTTAAGGCAGAAATGAAAAAACGGGGCTATAAAGTTTTTGAAATTTCTGCTGCAACCAATCAAGGTATAGACTCTCTCATGCGGTATACCTTTGATACTCTCAAGGAGTTGCCTGAAATTGTTCTCTTTGATCCTTCAAATCGTGAAACGACCTTCGAGCCCGCTAGTGACGAACCCATCTTCACAGTGAGAAGGGAAAATGAAATTTATGTAGTGGAAGGTCCCTGGGTATCCAAAACTCTGGGTACCGTCAATCTCAATGATCGTGAATCCCTCCAGTACTTCCAACGTGTCATGAAAAATATGGGGGTCATTGAGGCTCTTGAGAAGAAGGGCGTTAAGGATGGCGATACCGTCAGAATCGGAGAAGTGGAATTTGATTATTTATCATAGGAGAGCAATATGTTGACAGGTAAGCAAAGAAGTTATTTAAGAGGTTTGGCCAATACTCTTCCTGCCATATTCCAGGTGGGTAAGAACGGCATTGACGAAAATGTCATACGGCAATTTGAAGAAGCCTTGGAGGCAAGAGAGCTTGTTAAGGCAAGTGTTTTGAAGAATTCTGTCTATACGGCCAGAGAGGCCGGAGAAGAACTGGCCCAGGCCATAGATGCCGAAGTGATCTCGGTCCTGGGAAGCAAATTTGTTCTTTATAAGGAATCCAAGAAAAACAAGGTACTTGAGCTGCCACGTTAATTAAGAAGCAGGATTCGGACGCGATACTCTTTTATAGGGCATCACGTCTTTTTCTTCATATTGGCCATGATATTAACAGTTTTACTATAGTCGAATTTTCTGACGTGTTCATATTGGATGAAAAAGAGAGTTAATGATAGAATAAAATGAGAAGAGATAAAATCCTTTTTGTGAGGTGAGTTATGAGGTACAGTGAATTTGGAAACACCGGCATTAAGATCTCTGCCATAGGCTTTGGGTGCATGCGGCTTCCAATGGTCACGGCTAATGGCAAAAGCGCCATTGAGCAGGAAAAGGTTGAAATGATGCTCAAACGGGCTTATGAGCTTGGCGTCAACTACTTTGACACAGCTTATTTTTACAATGACGGGCAAAGCGAGGTTGCCGTAGGAAAAGCACTGAAAGATATCCGGCATAAGGTCTATCTATCCACCAAGAGTCCGGGGCATCTTGTCAAGAAACCTGGTGACTACACCAGGATTTTAGAGGAGCAGCTTAGTAAGCTTGATACGGAGTATATAGACTTCTACCATTTTCATGGTATAGGCTATGAGAACTTCCTGGAGACCGACAAAAGCTCCAATTGGCTGAATGAGGCAATAAGGGCTAAAGAACAAGGACTTATCCGCCATATCTCCTTCTCCTTCCATGACGACCCTGAGGCTATGAAAAAATTGATTGATAAGGGTTGCTTTGAAAGCGTGCTTTGCCAGTATAGCGCTATTGACCGTAAGAATGAGGAATCCATCGCTTATGCCCGTGAGAAAGGCATTGGTGTGGCAGTCATGGGGCCTTTAGGAGGCGGACGGGTTTCCGGATTGCCCAGGGAAGTCGCAGAAAAGAATGGTGTCAAGGTAAAAAACGGTGTTGAGCTGGCGCTTCGATTTGTCCTGGCTAATCCTAATATCAACTGTGCGCTTTCAGGTATGGAAACCCTGGAAATGGTTGAGGAGAACTGTGCCATTGCCTCAAATTCGGAGCCTCTGACTCCGGATGAGGTTGCGGCCATAAACGAACTAATGAGCGAGAATCAACGCCTTTCCGAGCTTTACTGCACCGGCTGCAACTATTGCATGCCCTGCCCCCAGCAGGTAAATATTCCGCATATCTTCCGGATGCGCAATTATCACAGGATTTATAAGATCGAACAATATGCGAAAAAAGGGTATGCTGAAATCGGTACCAATCAATGGGTTCAGGGAATGCGTGCAGATGCCTGTACAGAGTGTGGCCTTTGCGAAACAAAGTGCCCCCAGAAAATTAAGATCAGAGAACAGCTTAAGGAAAGTCACAGTGTGTTGGCATGATATGAGGATGCAATTATGATTTGGTTTGGACCAGCAGGAAATTCTAACAGCTTTTATGACCAAGGTTTTTCACATTCATGGCAGATGCCCCAATGGCTTAATGATATGGGGCTAAATGCTTATGAGTATCAATGCAATAAAGGAATCCATCTTAAGGATGAGACGGCCAGAGAGATCGGTGACAAGTGTAGGGAGTATGGTATACGCTTAAGCATACATGCTCCCTACTACATCAATCTTTCCAGTACCGAAGCGGGAAAAAGGGAAAAATCCATTAAGTATATCGTCGATAGTCTTAGAATAGCAAAGATCATGGGGGCTGGGCGTGTTGTTGCGCATCCCGGCTATGTATCCGGAGTTTCCCGGCAAACCGCCATAGAGTTAGCTATAGACACTTTACTGGAGACCATGAAGCAAGCTGATGAGATGGGGCTTTCAGACATCACCCTATGTCCCGAGGTCTTGGGGAAAACCAATCAGCTTGGGACACTTGAGGAGATTATTGTGTTATGCAGCTTGGATGAAAGACTCATACCCTGCATTGATTTTGCCCATATGCACGCCCTGACCCATGGAGGGATGAACACGGCAGATGATTTTAAAAATGTGTTTAAACTGGTGGAAAAGCATTTGGGAAGGGAAAGGATGAGGCGGGTGCAGATCCACTTCAGCAGAGTTGAATTTGGACGGGGTGGTGAAAAAAAACACTGGTCCTATGCCGATATCGAATACGGTCCTGACTTCAATCCTCTTGCCCAGGCTATTATAGCCCTGAAGATAGAGCCGGTGATTATCTGTGAATCCCGGGATACCCAAGCTTCGGATGCCCTGACCCTAAAGAGAATCTATGAGGCTCAAATCATCAAGGAATGATTTCTAAGAGAGCCGATTCAATGCAAATCCGACCAGAAGGCTTAAAATGAGCGGAACCATAATAAGGACCATGTTAAGGACTGCAAAAGCAAAAGTATCCTTTTTAGTTTGAAGCTTATGGAATGCCTTTATATTTTTAAACAGCTTGTAAGCCGAAAGCAAGGTCAAAAGCGATACAACGGGTAAATACCCCAATATAACGCACAATATGATGTCCAGAAATGAAAAGAGATAAAGGGCGTCATAGAGAAGAAGGGCTTTCTTTTTTCCCACATGGATGGGAAGGGTATACCGTTTATTGGCAAGATCATCCTCCACATCACAAATGTTATTGGCCAGCATGATATTAGCGATGCAGAACATGGCGGGCAATGCTGTCAGAATAATGGGCAGTAACATCTCCCAGTTAAGGATCAGGACTATGTTTGACCCATTGAGGGTGAGGTCTATAGGGTGGGAGTCAAAAATTGATACATAAATAGCCAGGAATGGAAGAACTAATCCCATAAAGAAGCCTGAAAACAGTTCGCCGAAGGACGTTCGGGATATGGGAATCGGTCCTGCGGAATAGAGGATGCCCACAATAAAGGAGAGGATACCCAGGATTAATACCATATAGTCCGAGCTTAAAAAGGTAATGAGGCCGAAAACAACAGCGGACAGGAAAAGAACGAAGATTGTGGCCACGACGGTGCTTTCCTTGAGGTTAAAATGTACAATGGCATTGTGGGTTTCATAATTAAAGCCCTCTTTTTTTACAGCACGCTTGAAATCAATATAATTGTTGAGCCCTGTTGTAAACATATCGAAGCTGATCATTGAAATAAAGAAAAACAGAACATGCAGGGGTTTTAGCGTATTAAACCGGTACAGGGTATAGAGAAGACCAAAAACAAATGGAATAAAGCTTGCTATCTTGGTTGGCAGCTCCACCAGCTTGAGAAAGCTTTTAAAATGCATTTTTTGACCACTCCTTTCAAGCTATTGTAGCATAGAAATAAATAAATAATTACATTGCATTTCTTGATGGGCAAAAAAAATTCCTATACAATATGGTAGTGTACTTCTTTTTAATGATTTATACGCAAGAATATTTTAGTTTGAAAGAAAATGCCTGTGAAATGGAGATAAAAAGGGGTATGATAAGCCTATGATAAAAATAAGTGTTATTAATGGTCCTAATCTTAATCTTCTAGGTATACGGGAGCCTGGCGTGTATGGCGATCAGACCCTCCAGGATATTGAAAACAAATTAAGCCGTGAAGCAAAGGATTACGGCATACAGCTTGGCTTTTATCAGTCAAATCATGAGGGCGGGCTCATCGACCAAATCCATAAGGCCTACCTTGAGGGATGTCAGGGCCTGATCATTAATCCGGGTGCGTTCACCCACTACAGCTTCGCCATTCGGGATGCTTTAACTGCTGTTAAGCTGCCGGCCATAGAGGTTCATCTTTCCAATATCCATGCCAGAGAGGAGTTTCGTACCAAATCGGTCGTTGCACCTGCCTGTATCGGGCAAATCGGCGGCCTCGGAGCGGATTCCTATTCGGCAGCGTTATTTGCACTCAATAGAAGAATAAATAGAAAAGGAGACTATCTATGAACAATAGATTG
Organism: Bacillota bacterium; assembly: GCA_023443745.1. Lineage (GTDB taxonomy): Bacteria > Bacillota > Clostridia > DSM-8532 > DSM-8532 > DTU059. Next base: position 347,880 of record JAEZTB010000058.1, on the reverse strand, counting down.
AAAAAGCTCAGAGACCAATTAAGAGAAAGAGGCTTGGACGGAGCCATTATCACAGGAAGACCCAATACCCTGTACTTGTCAGGCTTTACGGGGTCAACCTCATATTTTCTGGTAGGATTGGATAAAGCATGGTTGGTGGTGGATTTTCGTTATACCATTCAAGCAAAGAAACAAGCTTTTGACGGCATAGAGGTCATTGAGCACGGAGAAAGCTTCTATTCGACACTCAATGAGCTTATAGCAGACCATAAGCTTGAGAGCATCGGGTTTGAAGGCCAAAACCTGACATTTTCCGAATATGAGCGCTTCAAGTCAAAACTTCCTTCTGCAAAGTCTTTTGTCAGCTTGGAAGATGCGGTTAACCGGCTTCGTGTTTTCAAGGATGCCGATGAATTTGAGAAAATTCAACAAGCTGTTCTCCTGGGTGATAAAGTCTTTGATCATATTTTGAAGTTTATCAAGCCCGGTATGAAGGAGATCGAAGTTGCGGCCGAAATGGAGTATACCATGAGAAAGCTGGGAGCCAAGGGGCCGTCTTTTGAAACCATAGTAGCCTCAGGACCGCGATCTGCCATGTGCCACGGTACGGCGTCGGATCATGTCATTCAGAACGGCGACGCCATTGTTCTTGATTTCGGTACTATTTACCAGAATTATTGCTCCGACATGACGAGAACAATATTCATAGGAGAACCATCGGATGAGCTTAAGAAAATATACGGTATTGTCAGAAAGGCACAGGAGGCTGCGCTTGATTGTTTAGTATCCGGAATAAGCGGTTTTGATACCGACAAGGTGGCCCGGGATATTATTGCCGAAGCAGGCTATGGTAATCATTTCGGCCATGGTCTCGGCCATGGAGTAGGGCTTGTTATACATGAAGACCCAAGGCTGTCGCTCAAAAGCGAGGATACGCTTTTGGACGGTATGGTATTTACCGTTGAGCCGGGTATTTATGTGGAAGGTCTTGGTGGTGTCAGGATAGAGGATATGGGTGTTCTGGTCGATGGTAAGTTCAGAAACTTTACGACCAGTCCTAAGGATATGATCATCCTTTAACTTTCCCTTGCAATAGAAACAATAATGGCTTAATATAAAATGGTAAGATTTTGACGATTTTGAGAGAGAGGTTCACTGAATATGGTAGTTGCAGGTGATTTTAGAAATGGCATAACCTTCGAAATGGAAGGACAAGTATTTCAAATAATTGAATTTCAACATGTCAAGCCTGGAAAAGGTGCGGCTTTTGTCAGAACAAAAATCAGAAATGTCATAACAGGTTCTACAATTGAGCGTACTTTCAATCCTTCAGATAAATTTGAAAGGGCTCAGATAAGCAGAAGAGACATGGAGTATCTATACAGTGATGGCGACCTTGCGTACTTTATGGATACAGAAAACTATGAGCAGATGCCCATTAATTTGTCTAAAATAGGCGATGCGCTTAAATTTGTCAAAGAGAATACGGTTTGCAAGATACTCTCTTACAAGGACAATGTTTTCGGTATTGAGCCCCCTATGTTTGTAGAGCTGGAGATTATCGAGACGGAACCCGGTTTTAAAGGAGATACGGCAACAGGTGCATCAAAGCCTGCAACTGTTGAAACCGGTGCTCAGGTAAAGGTTCCTCTTTTCATCAACCAGGGCGAAAAAATCCGAGTCGATACCAGAACGGGTGAGTATTTGGAAAGAGCATAAACTTTATAGATCATAAAACAGATATTAAAAAGAGAGCTTTCATCAGAAGCTCTCTTTTTTGCATAAATCAAGGAAAAAATCCAATACTATGGATGATACAAATTTAGACAACGGGCTCGAAAGGAGGCACATATTTTGAAAGCGACCGGTATTGTAAGAAGGATCGATGACCTTGGAAGAGTAGTTATACCTAAGGAAATAAGAAGAACTTTGAGGATTCGAGAAGGTGACCCTCTGGAGATTTACACAGATCGAGAAGGAGAAGTCATTTTAAAGAAATATTCGCCTATAGGTGAACTTGGAGATTTTGCGGAAGCCTATGCAGAATCACTTCACAATACAAGCGGACACATCATAGCAGTAGCCGATAGAGATTCAATTATAGCCGTATCCGGCGGATCCAAAAAGGAGCTGCTGGAAAAGGCATTAAGCCCTGATATTGAAAAAGTCATCGAAAACCGTGATATGTTCATTGCGCAATCATCTGAAGCTCAAAGAATTCCGGTAATCAGCGATGAAAAAGGCGGAACTAAATATACCTGCCAGGTTATATCGCCCATTATCTCAGAAGGGGATGCCATTGGGGCTGTACTCATGCTCTCCACTGACCCCAAGGCTAAAATGGGAGATGTGGAAACAAAGCTTGTGCAATCTGCCGCAGGTTTCCTGGGCCGCCATATGGAACAGTAAGCTTTGCGAAGCAAAACGCATAGCCCAAAGAATACAAAAAAACTGAGCGTGAAGGCTCAGTTTTTTTTCACGTCTTTCAGGATTGGCTGGGGTGTTCAGTTGATTTTGACGATATGACCCTGGCTACATGGACGCCGCTTGCCGCAGCCTGCGAGAGTCCACGCGTTATGCCGGCACCATCGCCGATTGCGAAGAAGTTGGGAAGCTCTGTTTCAAACTCACTGTTTAACACTAGCCTTGAACTGTAGAATTTTACTTCTACGCCATACAGTAAGGTATCTGCATTGGCAGTTCCGGGTGCAATTTTATCCAGGGCCATGATCATCTCGATGATATTATCCAGATGCCGCTTGGTAAGCACAAGGCTTAAATCCCCCGGAGTAGCTTTCATAGTCGGTTTAGTAAAGCTTTGTGCCATACGGTGCTCGTTTGTGCGTTTTCCCTTGATCAGATCACCGAAACGCTGAACAAGGACACCTCCGCCCAGCATGTTGGATAGAGAAGCAATGCGCTTACCGTACTGATACGGCTCGTTAAATGGCTTTGTAAAACGGTTGCTCACTAATAGCGCAAAGTTTGTATTTTCACTTCTCAGGGAAGGATCGGTATAGCTGTGTCCATTAACCGTGATAATCCCGTCAACATTTTCGCTGACCACATGTCCGTAGGGATTCATACAGAAAGTCCGCACTAAATCCCCATATTGCTTGGTCCTGTAAAGGAATTTTGATTCATAGACAATGTCTGTAATACTTTCAAAGATTCTTGCCGGAAGCTCCACACGTACTCCGATATCCACCTGGTTATTAATGAGCTGAAGATCTAGGTTTCTGCATTGTGTTGCAAACCATTCGGCACCGGATCGGCCGGGAGCAACAATGAGATAACGGCATAAGGCTTCTTGTCCGCCGGAGAGGAGGATCTTATAGCCGTCGCCTTGTTTTTCGATTGATTCAACGTTAGAATTACAGCAAATCTCAACACGTTCGTTAAGATAGTCAAATATACGGGATAGAATCTGCCTGTTATTTTCTGTTCCCAAATGCTTTACTTCGGCATCCAATAGATGGAGATCATGAGAAAGGGCCTTTCTGGAGATCTCACGGGCTTCGGGTGTATTAGTTGAAAAGCGCTGCAATGTTGCACCGAAGTCTACGTTGACGGTATCCACATATTCAATAAGGTTCATGATAACTTCGGCGTCCAGGTAATCACTTAACCAACCACCGAATTGCGTGGTAAAATTATACTTTCCGTCCGAGAAGGCACCTGCACCGCCAAAACCATTCATAATGCCGCAAGAGTTGCAGTTAATGCAGGATTCAACCTTCTTGTCCACAATGGGGCATCGTCTATTATAAATGTTGTAACCCTGCTCAAGCATGAGAATATCCATTCCCGGCATCAGCTTTTGCAGCTCATAGCCGGCAAAAATTCCCGCGGTACCGCATCCAACAATTATAGCATCATATTGTGTCTTCTTCATACTTAATACCTCCTGGAAAAACAAATGCCGATCTATTATACCATTTACAGAAGGATTCTGCATTATGTAAATCATATTAAATGCATTAAACACGGCATAAATAAAAGGGAGGGCACTTTGCCCTCCCTTGGTAAGGTGAAAAATGATCTCACCCTATAAAATTAGTCTTTAATTGATGAATACATGAAGTACTTGTATCCAAGGGGTGAAGACCAGAAGCCTTCAACCTTCGGGCTGATCAGGAAGAGATCAACATAGTAGTAGAGAGGATTCAGCATCCACTCGTCAAAAATGATTTTTTCTGCCTTGTGCATAAGCTCAAAACGCTCTTTGGAGTCAGAGGATGACTTAACCTTTTTAATTAATTCATCATATTCTTTGTTTGACCATTGGGCATCGTTGTTGCCGCTGCCTGTAATCCACATGTCAAGGTAGGAGATAGGATCGTTGTAGTCGGCAAGCCAGCCGTTACGAGCGATCTGGTAATCACCATTCTTTCTTGTGTTAAGGAAGGTATTCCATTCCTGGGAAGCAAGGGTTACGTTGACACCAAGCTTGGACCACATATCCTGTAAAGCTTCACCTATAGCCTGATGGCCTGTACCGGTGTTATAGAGATACTCAATTGAAGGAAGTCCTTTTCCGTCAGGGTATCCTGCCTGGGCAAGGAGCTCCTTGGCCTTTGCAAGGTTGGCTTCATAATCGGTAGGATTAAAGAAGTCTCCGCCGACTTCACGGAATTGTTTTTTAGGATCTGAATCTGTCAATCCTAAAGAAACAAAGGCACCTGCAGGAATCTGGCCGGATTTACCGATCTCTTTAACAATAAACTCACGGTCAACAGCAAGAATTAGTGCTTGACGAACAAGAGGATTGTCCAGAGGAGCCTTTGTTACATTAAAGGATACATAATATGTACCCAACTGACCTTCCAGATTAAATTCGGGCTTATCTCTCCAAGCATCGATTTCGTCATTGGGCATTGTATCGGCAAAGAGAATTTCATTTTGCTTGAATGCATTGAGTATGGCGACATCGTCATCCATGAGGACAAACTTGATATGGTCAACACCGAGGTTCTTGAAGTTCCAGTAGTTCTCATTCTTTGACATGGTGATGTGTGAACCGGGAACCCATTCAGTTACCTTGTAAGGACCATTTCCGATATAAGTTTCAGGCTTGGTTGCCCAAGCTTCTTTATTCGCCTCAACGAGATCCTGACGAACAGGTGAGAAGGTTGGGAACGCTGTAAGCTCAAGGAAGTAAGGTATAGCGGCATTAAGTGTTACAACCAACGTTTTGTCATCTTTTGCCACGACGTTGAGCTTCGCATCTGCAACCTTATTGGTTACATCCTCATAGCCTTCGATAACATCAAACATATAGGCATAGTCTGAAGCCGTATCAGGGTTGGCGGCACGGTTCCATGAGTATACGAAATCGTTGGCTGTAATAGCCTTACCATCGCTCCATTTTAGACCGTCACGAAGATGGAAGGTATAGACCTTTCCGTCAGCGGAGATATCAGGTTTCTTTGACTGTCCTTCAACTGGTGTACCATTCTTGTCAAGGGTCATAAGTCCTTCAAAGGTATGAATAATCATGGTAGCACCATCAACAGCAGAGTTGAGTGCAGGATCAATGGTGTCGGGATCAGGCCCTACATTGACATTAAGTGTCTGTCCGGCACCGGGTTTACTGCCGCAAGCGGGAAGTATAACCATGCAAAGCATGACTGCGGCTAACAGAAGTGCAATCCTTTTTTTCATTTTTTCTCCCTCCAATTTATACTCGTACATTTGTACGGGTTATATTATAACATTTTCTTCAGGCAAACCTCACTGCTTACCCGGAAAATGCCATATTCATTACTAGTTTTTTCTTATAGCTTATTGTACGCGGTCCAAATGATGACATGCAGCAAAATGTCCCGACGAAATTTCCTTAAACTCCGGCTCTTTCTTGGCACAGAGCTCGGTTGCGTAGCGGCAGCGTGTCCTGAAGCGGCAGCCACTGGGTGGATTTACAGGGCTTGGCACATCGCCCTCAAGAACGATACGCTTGCTGCTTCTGCTCTGTAACGGATCAGCAACGGGAATGGCGGAAATAAGTGACCTGGTATAGGGATGAACGCTGTGGAATATCAACTCAAAGTTATCCGCAAGCTCCACCAGTTTACCAAGATACATGACGCCTATCCGATGGCTGATATGTTTTACGACGCTAAGATCGTGGGCTATAAAAAGGTAGGTAAGCCCCATAGTCTCCTGCAATTCCTCAAACATGTTGACAACCTGAGCTTGAATAGATACATCAAGGGCCGATATAGGCTCATCACAGACGATAAACTCAGGATCTACCGCAAGAGCCCGGGCGATTCCTATACGCTGACGCTGACCACCGGAGAATTCATGAGGATACCGGTTGGCGTGCTCGCTGTTTAGGCCGACTCGTTCAAGCATGCTGATGATCTTGTCCCGTCTGTCCTTTTTAGTTGGAGCAAGCTTATGAATATCTATGGCCTCACCTACGATATCGCCAACGGTCATTCGAGGGTCAAGGCTCGCATAGGGATCCTGAAATACGATCTGCATCTTGCGTCTGTAAGGGAGCATATTGACTTTCGTAATATCGGTGCCGTCATATATTATTTTACCGGAAGTTGGTTCATAGAGACGCAAAATTGTACGACCCATTGTTGTTTTTCCGCATCCGCTTTCTCCAACAAGCCCAAGGGTTTCACCTTTATTTATATACAAACTCACATCATCGACAGCTTTTACATGAAGGGGCTTAAAAAGGCTTCCGCCAACATGGAAATGCTGCTTTAAGTTTTGAACCTCTATTAGCTTTTTGCTCACTTTGTTGCACCCCCTTGCTCAAACTCTTTTTTCTGCAGCAGCCAGCAGGCGCTGTAATGATCGTCAGTAATAGTGGTGTACTCGGGCATAGTCCGGAGGCATATCTTCATACAGCTATCGCAGCGCGGGGCAAAAGGACAACCTGCCGGTGGATTAAGCATATCCACAGGTGTACCTTCAATAGGAACAAGCTTCTTATGCTCTTTTTCAGTAAGCTTCGGAATACTGCGGAGAAGCCCCTTCGTATACTCATGCTGCGGATCGTAGAAAATTTCATCAACAGTGCCATATTCGACAATCTTGCCCGCATACATGACGGCAATCTTTTGACACATATTTGCAACGATACCCAAATCGTGGGTAATCATAATAATAGACATTCCGATTTTCTCTTTAAGCTCTATCATAAGCTCAAGAATTTGTGCCTGAATGGTAACATCCAGAGCCGTTGTGGGTTCATCTGCAATCAATAGCTTAGGCTCACAGGCTAAAGCTATAGCAATCATGACTCTCTGGCGCATACCGCCCGACAATTCATGAGGATACTGCTTAAGTCTTTTTATGGGTTCATTGATTCCAACAAGGTTCAAAAGCTCAACGGCACGCTCGTTGGCTTGCTTTCGGTTCTTGCCCGTGTGGAGCATGATAACCTCACGGATTTGATTACCGATGGTGAATACCGGATTAAGGCTTGTCATAGGGTCCTGGAAAATAATGCTGACTTCGTTGCCGCGGATTTTTCTCATATCCTTCTCAGTCATATCGTTAATACGGTGACCGTTAAAATCAATGGTTCCGCCGACGATCCTGCCAGCCCGGTCAGTGAGGCCCATTAAAGAATAGGCCGTAACGCTTTTTCCACTGCCGCTTTCGCCAACTATGCCAAGGACATCTCCTTCATTCATTTTTATAGATACGTCATTAAGCGCCTTTACCTCGCCAGCCGGGGTGAAGAAAGACAGGCGCTCATTTTGGATATTCAATAACATTTTACTCATTTTAAGCACCTCAATTCTTTAGCTTGGGGTCAAAGGCATCCCGTAATCCGTCGCCAAATAGATTAAATGAAAGGATAATAAGGCTTATCATGATGGATGGTGCCAAAAGCCTATAGGGGTAGGAGTAGATGCCGTCAATGGCTATAGCTGCCATTGATCCCAAACTGGGCATGGGCGCTGCAACTCCGATACCTATAAAGCTTAAGAAGCTTTCGGTAAAAATAGCAGCAGGAATCTGTAAGGTAGTCGTAACAATCAGGGTTCCCATAACATTGGTAAGAAGATGCTTTTTTATTATCCTACCATGGCTTGCACCCAAAGCCCTTGCTGCAGTGACATACTCCTGTTCCTTTAAGGTTAAAACCTGGCTTCTTACAATACGAGCCATTCCAACCCAGTAAAGCAGGGTGAAAACGATAAATATACTTATGAGACCGACGCCTATCGTATTAATCCATCCAAATCCTGGAACATTGCTTGCAAGATCCTGAAGAGGGTATTTCAAGGTGACCATTAGAAGAATGATTACCAGAATATCAGGAATGGTATAGATGATATCTACAATTCGCATCATAATCATATCGACTTTACCGCCAAAATAACCGGCGACTGTACCATATAATGAACCGATCAACAGCACAAGGGCGCTGGCGACAATACCGACCAGAAGAGATATCCGGCTTCCCATCATAAGACGTATCATGGTGTCGCGTCCCAGTGAATCGGTACCCAGAATATGGGGGAATACCTTGCCCCCGTTTGCAATTTCGGCTGATTCCTTCGCAGAATATTTCATGGGCGCCAGATTCTCGCTCCCGCGAATTTGCTGCTCGTAAGAATAGGGATAAAAAGTTGGCAATACGAATGCGAAAATGAGTGTTAATACAATAATCACGAAACTGGTCATCGCAATTTTATTTTTCTTAAGACGCCTGATTCCGTCACGCCAAAAGCTTACGCTTTCTCTCATAACGACAAGACTTTGTTTCTCTTCCTTATTAGCCGGAAGGAAATCAGACACGTCTAATTGAAAGCTAGGCATTTTTTTTGTATCTTTCATGTCAAATCATCCTTCCTACTTTAGCTTGATTCTTGGGTCTATAATTTTATAAGCAATATCAACCAATAGATTCATACCAATTACGAGTGTTGCAAGGAAAATAGTCGTTCCCATAATCATGGTGTAGTCCCGGCCTGTTATTGAGCTTATGAATTCATTACCGATGCCGGGAATAGTAAAGATACTTTCCACAACAAAGCTACCTGTCAATGTATAGGCGAGCAGGGGACCAAGGTAGGTTACAACGGGGAGGATTGCATTTCTAAGCGCATGCTTAAACAGCATCCAAAACTGGGACAAGCCTTTGGCTCTTGCAGTACGCATATAGTCCTGGCCCAGAACTTCAAGCATACTTGAACGCATAAGGCGGGAAATATAGGCAGTAGGATAAAAAGAAAGTGCCATGACTGGCATGATATAATGGCGCCACGATGTAAGACCGTAGGTCGGCAAAAGATTAAGCCCTACACTTAGGATAACCATAAGAACCGTTCCAACCACAAAGCCCGGTATGGCAATTCCGCATGTGGCAATTATGATAATTACATTATCCAGCCACTTTCCACGATTTAAAGCCGCAATGCAGCCGAGGGGCACGCCGATTAATACGGCAACGAGAATAGCGATGCCACCGACCTTTGCCGATACTTTAAATCCTCGGGAAATAATTTGATTAACGGTTTGGCCTCTTTTTTTGATAGAAGGACCCAAATCACCTTTTATTGCATTTTGCATGTAATTCTTATATTGGACGAGTTTTGGCTGATCAAAACCGTATTTGGCATTGAGCGCATCAATGGTGGCCTGCGTAGGGGCTTTTTCAGATAAAAAAGGCCCGCCGGGTACCAAGAACATTAGGAAAAATGTAATGGTAGCCACTATCCAAAGGGTAAACACAGACAAAAACACACGTTTTACTATGTACTTCAGCATATAAGAATATCACTCCTTACTATTTGTTTGCCAAAGACATATATTTTCGTAAAGCTTATTGCAAAAGCTAAATTACTATTCCGAAATTTACTTGCCTTGGCTGTATTTTTTATCCATTTTGCAACTTCGGGGTGAATACCTTTCAAATAGCTTTAGTAAATTTCATATAAGCATTCTGATGTTTTTGTCCCAAAAGCGCATGCAATCATAGTTGTGTGTTATCAGTGAAAATAAATATATTTATATTTTTATTTATCTACTTGAACTATTATAAATGCTATCATTCAATAAAGCAAGAAAAGAACTAAAAAACGTAAAATATACTAAGGAAAATTATACTGGTTGAAGAAGGATTTATCAAAAAGGTTAGAGAAGAGGCCTGAAGGTCGAAAAAGCACATTCCAAGAAGTACTAAAATTCGAACATTTGTTTGATTTAAAATACATTTTATTATATAATTGTACCACGTTATTTTTATAAGTATAATAATGAATATTACTTTATTTAATTAAAGAAATAAAGCGAAAAAGAAATAAAGAAAAAAAGAATTAAAGAATTAAAGAAAAAATAATTTATTAATTAATAGGAATTTCTCTGACAGGTGGAGTTTTTACCTCCTATAGAGAAAAAACATTTTTAGGAGGTACACGATGAATCTTTTGGAAGGCCTAAATCCTGAGCAGAAGCAGGCTGTACTGCATACTGAAGGCGCCTTACTTGTTCTCGCGGGAGCAGGGTCAGGTAAAACTAGAGTCTTAACTCATCGAATTGCTCATCTTGTTGATGAAAAAGGCATTCGTCCCTGGAATATATTAGCCATAACCTTTACAAATAAAGCAGCACGTGAAATGAAGGATAGAATGGAAACTCTCATTGGCCCGGAAGCCAACAATATCTGGGTAGGTACCTTCCATGCTACTTGTGTTAGAATATTAAGACGTGATATTGAACGCATAGGATACGATAAAAGCTTTGTCATTTACGATGGAGATGACCAGCAAAGTCTTATGAAAAGCTGTCTGGAGCAATTGGGAATTAATGATAAGAATTTCCCGCCGCGGTCGGTTCTCCATGAAATAGGGCGGGCCAAGGATGAGCTGATCGGGCCTGCTGAATTCAAGCGGCTCTACGCCTCGGATTATCGTCTAAGCAAGATTGCGGCTCTTTATGAGCTCTATCAGCAAAAGCTCAAAGCAAATAACGCTCTGGATTTTGATGATATTATCCTACTCACCATACGTATCCTGTCGAATTTTCCTGAGATCCTGGATTATTATGCCGATAAGTTCCGCTATGTCATGGTGGATGAGTACCAGGACACCAATACAGCTCAGTACATGCTGGTCAGCATGTTAGCCGGAAAACACGGAAACATATGTGTTGTGGGTGATGATGACCAAATGATCTACGGCTGGCGTGGCGCAAACCTCCGCAATATCCTAGACTTTGAAAAGGATTTTCCCAATTGTCGTATTATCAAGTTGGAGCAAAACTATCGCTCCACAAGAAATATTTTGGATGCTGCCAATGGGGTTATTAAGAACAACACAGGGCGAAAAGAGAAGGAACTCTGGACAAAGAATATTGAGGGTACTCTCATCAAGCGGTATGAGGCTTCTGATGAGCGTGATGAGGCTTACTTCATAGCCGGACAAATGCGCTCATTGAAGAGCTCAGGCAAGAGCTTTAATGATATGGCAATTCTCTACCGCCTCAATGCCCAATCCCGAGTATTCGAGGATGTGCTGATGAAGCAAGGGATTCCATATAAAATTTATGGAGGCCTCAAGTTCTATGCGCGCAAGGAAATCAAGGATGTTATTGCATGGTTGAGAGTGACCCAAAATGCAAATGACGATATCAGCTTGGCGAGAATTATCAATACCCCGAAAAGAGGTATTGGCAAGACCACCATGGATAAAATTGAGCAGTATGCGATCAGTGAAGATGTGAGTATGTATAAAATCATTTCATTAGCGGCTGATTTTCCGGAGTTAGCTAGAGCCTACCGAAATCTTAACGAATTTTTCAATTTCGTTGAGAGTATGAAGCTACTTGCATCCCAGACAGAGCTGGTGGAATTTATTGAGATGCTCATTGAAAAAAGCGGCTTGGTCAAAGAGCTGGAATTGGAAATGACTGATGAGGCCAGAACCCGTATTGAGAATATTAAGGAATTTATATCAGTTGCACGGGAGTTTGAAAAAACCACTGAAGAAAAGCCGACCTTGGAAGATTTTCTGGCACATATCTCATTGGTAGCGGATATTGATGATACAGAGGAAGTGGGAGATCGTGTTGTGCTCATGACCCTACATAGTGCCAAAGGCTTGGAGTTCCCGGTTGTTTTTTTGGCTGGCTTGGAGGAAGGTATTTTCCCCAGCTACCGCTCCATCACCGAGGAAGCCGAGCTGGAAGAGGAAAGGCGACTTTGCTATGTCGGCATTACTCGGGCCAGAGAAGATCTCTACATCACAAATGCCAAGTGCCGCATGCTCTTTGGCAGTACCACTTATAATCGGGAATCACGCTTTGTTAGAGAAATACCGGAACCATTAATTGAGGATGCGTTTAGTGATAAAATGCCGATGCGGCGCGGTGGGGAAGCTCAAAGTCAATCCGGGTTTGCTCCTTCCGGTAAGGTTGTGGATCTATCTGATCTCAAGGCCAAAATCAAGGCCTTTAACCGAGCTACTGAAGATAGTGGCGAAAATGTTCAAGTAGGGGATCGGGTGCTGCATAAAAAGTTTGGTGAGGGCATTGTCAAAAGCAGGGTCGCAGAAAGCGGAGATTTCCGTTTAGATATTCAATTTGATCAATATGGCATGAAAAGGCTTATGGAAAGCTTTGCAAAATTAAAAAAGGTATAGGAGAGCAGCATGATTAAAGGATTAGTATTTGACATGGATGGTGTTATTATCGATAGTGAGCCCATACACATCGATTTGACCGTTCAAGTGATGCGAGACATTGGGAAGGAGCCCCATCCCAGTGAAATCTATGAATTTATCGGTGTTATCAACGAGGAAATGTGGCCGATTTTGATTGCCCGTCATGACATTAAAGAATCTCCCGAAGAGTTGATGGAACGGCAGATGACTTATGTAAAAAAGCGTTTCTTTGAGGAAAAGCTGGAACCCATAGACGGAATTCCCCAGCTCATGCAGGCTGCAAAGAAGCAGGGAATGAAGATCGCGCTGGCAACATCATCACCTCGGTACTTTGCTGAGCATATCCTGAAAAATGTAGGAGTGGAAGCCTATTTTGATGCTTTAGTGACTGCTGATGAAATTTCCTATGGTAAGCCAAATCCCGAGATTTATGCCAAAGCGGCTCAAGCTCTGGGGCTTGAACCCGGTGAGTGTGTCGCCATTGAAGACGCCACTAAAGGTATCCAGGCGGCCAAGGGTGCAGGCTTGAAATGCATTGGGGTCAAAAATCCCAATTCCGGGGATCAAGATACTACTCAAGCGGATTTTGTGGTATCATCTATAAGAGATATCACGCTTGAGTTGCTGGAAAAGCTTTAAGGTCTTTAAGAGCAATAAACACTTTTCCCAAAGACCATGACCGGTAAGGGAGAAAACCATGGACAACAATAATAATCCTTACTTCAATAAAAAGAATAATAATGAAGATCTCAATTCGCTTCTGGATGAAATGGATGCGCTTTTAAAGCGTAATCCCATTTCAGGAGTATATAACGACCTGTTTGAAAGCAGGCTTCCCATCATTGATGATTCATACTCAGCTAAAAGTCCATCAGGTCAGGATATGCAATTCGATCCCGGTGACGGACCCCACGATGATGAAATGGAAGAAGAAACAGCTCCTAAGAAAAGTCTGGAAGAGCTCATGGAGGACCTCAACAACCTGGTTGGCCTGAAAAAGGTTAAGGAGGACGTAAAATCCCTTACCAATGTGGTTAAGATTATGAAAATGCGTAAGGAACGGGGGCTTCCTCAGGTTGACATGTCCCTGCACCTGGTTTTTACCGGAAATCCGGGGACGGGCAAAACCACTGTGGCGCGGTTGCTGTCGGGTATTTACAGAGAAATTGGAGTGCTCTCCAAAGGACATCTGGTTGAGGTCGATCGCTCTCGTTTGGTTGCTAAATACGTAGGTCAGACAGCACCCCAGGTTATGGAGGTTGTGAAGGAAGCCATGGGTGGTGTGCTTTTCATTGATGAAGCCTATGCCCTTGTCTCCCGGCGCGGGGAGAATGATTTTGGCTACGAAGCCGTAGACACCCTCTTAAAAGCTATGGAAGACCACCGTGATGATCTAATTGTTATTGTTGCAGGATACCCCGACAAAATGGAAGAGTTTCTTGAATCCAATCCCGGTCTTCAGTCACGGTTCAACAAATATATCAATTTTGATGATTATTCCCCTTCGGAGTTACTTGATATTTTCACCAAGATGTGTGATAAAAATGGTTACAAGCCTACTGAGGCAGCAACAAAAAAGGTAAACCAGATGCTGACTCAATTGCACGAATCCCGTTCCGACAGCTTTGCCAATGCAAGGACGGTGCGTAATCTGTTTGAAAAGCTTTTAGCTGTCCAGGCCGACAGGCTGGCTGCCTTAGAAACAGTTTCGGATGAGGATCTCTCCAACCTTGTGGAGGAGGACCTGGATAAAATAGAACTCAATGATCTCATGAGGTGACAGATATAAAGGCTGCATGTTTTTAAGGACGGTTATCCGAAGGGTGACCGTTTTTTTCATATGAAGCATGAGTGTCAACAAAAAGTCCTATTGACACTCATAAAATTATTATATTATCATAACAACATAAATTTAAGAGGGAGGGAATAAAATGAAGTTAACGGTTTTTGGAAACAATGCGACCTGTCCCATGGCCGGTGGCGCCTGTTCCTGCTACATGCTGGAGCTGAAAGACAGCACGCTTTTACTTGATATGGGAAATGGCAGTATGGCTAAAATCCAGCAAAAAACTGATATAATCGAAGTAGATGCCATTATTCTCAGCCATCTGCATTTTGACCATATGGCCGATCTGTTTTGTGCCAAGTATCAGCTGGAAACACGCAAGGCTAAGGGTGAAAATATAGTGCCGATTCTTCTCCTGACACCTAAGCTTCCTGATTGGGCAAGAGAGGAGCTCATGACCAATGATGTGTTTAAAATGATAGAAATAGCGGATGGCATGAGCTATCAGTTGGGGCAGGTCACCATAAGCTTTACAAAGGTAGTCCATCTGATTGAATCCTATGCTGTGCGGATAGCAGAAGAAAACAAGGTATTTGTCTATTCAGGCGACACAGGCCGCTGTTCGCAAATTGAATCTGCTGCGAGACATGCAGATTTGTTTCTCTGTGAGGCGACCTATCTGAGCAGTGAAAATGATGAGATACCGCATCACCTTTCGGCAAAAGCAGCAGGCGAAATTGCGGGGAAGGCTGATGTCAAAAAACTATTGCTTACGCACATTTCTTCCCATCATTGTGAACCTATCCTTGAAGAAGCGGCCTTACGGTTCAAAGAAGTCGAAGTAGCGGAGATCATGGGTGAATACCTGATTTAATTCGAAAAAAGTGTAAAAACTTATAATAACATATTGACCTTTTACGTTGTTCGTGATAAATTATAGTTGTCATAACAACATGATAAAAATATAGCACCAAGCAATTGATAGAGGTGGCCTGTTTGAAAGCTCAACCAAGATATATGCAAATCATTAATTATTATATGGGTATCATTGAGGCAGGCCGGCTGAACGAAGGTGACCAGATGCCTACCGAAGAAGAGATAGGTGAGCTCTTCAGGGTTAGCCGTATCACTGTCCGGCAGGCTCTGGACGGCTTATGCAAAGGTGGTTACATATACAAGCAGCAGGGCAAGGGAAGCTTTGTTGCGATAAAAAAAACCGATATGCAGTTAAATCATCTGGTCGGATTCAGTGATGAAATGCGGAGCCAGGGACTGGAGCCGACCACCCGATTAATCAAGCAGGAAATTATCACACCTTCGGAGACCGTAGCACAAGCTCTTAGAATTGATACATCACAGAAAATCTATGTCATTGTCAGGCTACGTTGTGCGGATGGCATACCCATGGCGGTAGAACGGGTACATCTACCTTTTTACCGGTTTGCAGGTATTGAAAGCCTGGATCTGACACGATCTCTTTACGAATTACTGCGTGATCATTATGGCTGCGAGAGCAGCAAGGCTACTCAGAGCATTCAAGCCGGCTATGCCAGCGCCAAAGACACAAAGCTGCTGGAAATGAAACCAGGCACTCCAGTTTTGGTTTTTAGCCGAACAACGTTCGAATTGGATGGCCGTCCTTTTGAATATGTTGAGTCTATTTACCGTGGAGATAAATATATCTTTAATGTTACATTGAACAAATGAAAAATGGTGGGTGAGTCCCTCTGTTTTTTTGGACTTAAATGTTATAACAACATAACAATTGTAAAACTTATATTCGAAAGGACAGATTGGTAAGAATGGGCAAAGAGTTTATGAAAGCTAATCATCCCAAGAGGCCATTAAGTTTAAAGAAAAAGGAAGCTTTTCTAGGGTGGCTTTTTGTGTCTCCCGGGCTTATCGGCTTCAGTATTTTTACGTTTGGATCAATCATCTATTCTTTCTATTTCTCCATGACCGACTATGATCTGTTGACTCCTCCCAAATTTGTTGGACTGAAAAATTACATACGGGCTTTTGTGAATGATGACTACTTTTATAAATATTTCGGAAATACCTTTTATTTTGTCATTTTCCTTGTGCCCATTGTATTAGCAGCATCTTTACTGCTTGCCATACTGATCAACAAAAAGGCAGGAAGGCTTACAAAGGCTTACCGGGCAGCACTATTTCTACCAAGCATTACGTCAACAGTAGCCGTAAGTATGGTGTGGATATGGATTTTTAATCCTGACATGGGACTCTTAAATAATTTTTTATATGCCATAGGATTTAATGATCCCCCTATGTGGTTGAACAGCGCCGAATGGAGTAAGCCTGCCCTGGTAATCATGAGGGTCTGGCAAATGAGCGGTTATTATATGATTATGTTTTTAGCCGGTCTGCAAACAATTCCTGAAAGCCTCTACGAAGCGGCGGATGTGGATGGGGCAACTTCCATACAAAAATTCTTCAGAATTACAATTCCGATGCTTTCCAATACAACCTTTGTGGTTGCTATCCTTCTGGTCATTGAAGCATTTAATATGTTTGAATCCATCTTTATTATGACAGCCGGCGGGCCGCTGGGCTCTACAAGTACCATCATGTACTATATCTACGAGCAGGGCTTTTCCTTCTATGATATGGGATATGCATCATCACTGGCGTGGATATTCTTCGCACTTATTATGATTGTGACAATGATACAGTATAAATTCCGGAATGAGCAGGGAGGGGAGTAAGTATGAGTAAGCTTAAGATAAAAGATCATAAGCACCTTGCCAGAGGCAATACGATTTATCATATTTTTATGATTGCACTCAGTATTTTAATGATTTACCCTTTCCTGTGGTCCCTGCTCTCCTCCTTAAAACCGGTGCAGCAGCTCTATACCGATAATCCTCTCAACCTGATACCCAATCCGTTCACCTTGGAAAATTATAAACGGTTGATGGAGGTGCTGCCCTTTGGCAAGTTCGTGCTAAATTCGGTGTTTCTTTCCACTACCATTCCGGTTTGCATGATTGCGGTAGCTTCCTTCACCGCGTACGCGCTTACCCGGCTTGAGTTTAAGGGGCGAAATTTTTTGTTCCTTGCCTTTATAGCCACCATGATGATTCCCAGTCATGTGACATTAATTCCTAACTATAAAATCATTGTGGATATGAAACTGTACAACTCCTTTATAGCGTTGTTTTTGACCAATATGTTTACCGCGGCCAATGCCTTTAACATATTCTTTTTCCGCCAATTCTTTCTTAGCATTCCCAAGGATCTCGAGAATTCGGCCATTATTGATGGCTGTTCCCGAATCGGTGTTTTCTTCCGCATTGTTTTGCCTAATGCAAAACCAGCCATTGCCACAACTGCCATACTTTCTTTCCGCAGCGTTTGGAACGCGTTCTTGTGGCCCATGCTGGTAATCAACGATTACGAAAAGCTTACGCTTACAGTGGGTTTAAAATACCTAAAAGAATGGGAACCCAATTGGGCCGTTATTCTGGCAGGTGCATCCTTAAGCATTATCCCTATTATTATTGTGTTTCTGATCTTCCAAAAGCAATTCATGTCATCCAATCTGAATTCAGGTTTTGGTGGGAAGTAGATCATTTTGAAACTGACCCGTAAAGGGTTAAAAAATAGAGGAGGAAATATCATGAAAAAAACATTTGTTAAAGTCCTTTCATTGATTCTCGTTTTAGGAATGGCACTTAGTCTTGCTGCATGTGGCAGTCAAGGGCCATCCGGAACTCCTGCACCGGGTACCGGCTCGCCAAGTCCAGGCGGTGCTACCGATAAGCCAAAACCGGCCGAGCCCACTACGTTAAAGGTTTATACCTGGTGGGACATCACCAAATTCCAGCATCTACAAAAGATGGAGGCTGATTTTGAGGCCGCAAATTCAGACATCAAGCTTGAATTTGTTACCGTTCCCAGCAAGTATGCCGATACCATGGTAACCAAATTAGCCGGCGGAGAAATTCCTGATGTCATGATGCTGGCCATGGATCAAATCCCGAGGTATGCCCTATCAGGTATGTTGCTTCCTTTAGACAACCTGGCCAGTGCGGAGTACAAAAATGCACTTTATCCTGTTGTTAAAAATGCTCTGACGGTAGATGGCACCCTTTATGCTGCCGGTCGTGATGTGACCCCAAAGGTCATTTATCTGAACACCAAGATGTTCAAGGATGCCGGAATAGCCATTCCCAGTGACACCTGGACCATCGAAGAATTTACCGAAATTGCAAAACAACTGACAAAAGGCAGTGGTGCCGACGCCCAATGGGGATACTACTGGAAAAACTATACCGATCAGACTTTTGCCATGATTGCTGCATATGGCGGAAACCTGTATTCCCAAGACGGTAAATCAAGCGTTTTAAGCACCGATGAAAATACGAAGAAAGCTATACAGTACATGTATGATTTGTACAATACTTATAAGGTGTGCCCCTCTGCAGCTCAGGCTGCTCAATTCGGGGACAGTGAGTTTGCTCCCTTTATGGCCAATAAGGTAGCCATGCAGATCGGCGCCCTGTCCACTGCCTCCACCTTTGATGCAAGCGGTGTCGAGTACACGGTGCTGCCAATGCCCTATATCAACGGAAAGAGTCAGACCTCGTCATTCGTCAATACCTGGGTTGTACCCAAGACCGCCAAAAACCCCGAGCTGTCCTGGCGTGTTGTGGAATTCCTATCCGGAAAAGAAGGCCAGCAGATCGCCCTTGACATGAAATTCGGTCTGCCTGCGTCCAATCTTGTTGATACTACTGCTTTTGTTGCTGAAAAACCCTACAATAAATATTTTATCGATGCATTGGAGAATGCAGTTCCATTCCCGGTCAACATGAACGGCTCAGGATTCCAGACCATGTTCCAGAAAGAATGTGAGGCTCTATGGGCCGGTGCCATCACTCCTGAGGACTTTGCCGCACGTGTGGATAAACAGGCTGCGGATATTTTGAGCAAGTAGTTTAAGGCTGTGACAAATGAGGGAGGTGCAGACTTCCCTCATTTATCACAATGAGTCACCATAGTCATTTATTGATAAAATACTAGGTAATACGGAGGTCAATAATGACCCAAAATTATATTAACGACAGCTTGTACCTTCCAAAAATCTGCCGGATGCTGGAAGATATTGAGAAAGACGAATTAAAGGCTATTGAGCAAGCAGCTTCCGCTGCCTATCAGTCCATTAAGAATGGCGGCTTGCTCCATGTCTTTTCTACCGGGCATTCGCACATGATTGTGGAAGAAATGTTCTATCGGTGCGGGGGGCTTATCCCTGTTAACCCTATCTTATCCAATGATTTAATGCTTCATGAGAAGGCCATTACCGGTACTCTTCTTGAACGTATGCCCGGCAAGGCTGCGAAGGTTTTGGGAAAAGCGGGAATGCAAAGCGGAGACACCATCATTATATCATCCAACTCCGGTATCAATATTGTACCGGTAGAAGCAGCCTTATATGCAAAGGCCCAGGGTCTCACCGTCGTTTGCATCACTTCCAAAAAGGTTTCCAACGAACTTGAGCCGAGACATCCCGACGGGAAAAAGCTCTATCAGGTGAGTGATATCGTCATTGATAATCATGCGCCTAAAGGAGACGGTCTTTTGGAAATTCCCCAGAACCATCAGCTTACCGGCGGTGCTTCCACCTTTGGCAGCCTTTTTATAGGTCAGCGTATCGTACTTAAAATCGAAAATATGTACATAGCCGATGGTAAAATTCCTCCTGTCTACCAGAGTGCCAATTTACCCGGCGGTGATGAATACAATAGTAAAATCATGGATCAATACAAGGGGCGTATTAAGGCCTTGTGTTGAAAAATGAAAGAAGGTTGAGTATGGAATACTATCTGGTTTGTGATGGCGGTGGGACAAAAACAGACTTTCTGCTTTTTGACAAGCAGGGCAGAGTGTATGCCTACACCCGTCGGAGCGGAACCAATGTTAATTTTATAGATCAGAAGGAAGCGCTAGAGGCTGTACTTTCCGGGATTGAGGAATGTGTTTTAACAGCCGGGATCGATGTGGGGAAGATACGCCATATCCTGTTATTTATTCCCGGTTTTAAGTCCTGTCTAGAACCCTTGAAAAAAAAGCTGGATCGAGAGGATATTCTCCTTTTCGGTGATATGAAAAATGCTTTTTATGGTGCTCTGGGTCTTCCCCATGGAATTGTCGTACTGAGTGGCACCGGATCTTTTGCCTTTGGACGTGACAAAAAGGGTAAAGAGGCGGTGTGTGGTGGCTGGGGGCCTTTGTTTGGCGACGGGGGCAGCGGTTACCACATAGGTGTGCTCTGCCTTGCCAAGGTGGCCTGGCTCTACGATAATAAAATGGAGTCGCCGTTGCTTGAAAGGCTTTGCCTGGAGTCAATGAAGCTTGAATCGGCCGGACAGTTGAAAACAGCGGCCTATAAACCTGAGTTTACCCGGAAAGATGTTGCTGCTTTATGCGAGATAGTGGCCAAGGCAGCACACCAAAACGACCCCTATGCCCTGGAGATATTGCATGATGCCGTTAAAGCTCTGATGGTCGATGTAAAAACGATTACAGGTCAGTTGGAGGCTGACGGGCTGCCGGTTTCTCTTATTGGTGGAGTGGTTAAAATGGGTCCGTTATTTGAGGACTTGTTTAAGGCTGAACTTGCTTCAAGCTTTCCTCAATGCCGTTACCAATCGGCAAAATATGATCCTCTTGTAGGTGCAGCCCTTTGCCTCTTAAGTGAGCAGGCGGGCTGCAGCATTGAAGATGAAGCTATAGCAAAAAATTTAATGAAGTATAAAAAGGGTGATTGCATATGTTAATGGACAGCTATTTTGAAGGTATGAAAAGCGTTCTGGATAAAATTGAGAAGACTCAACGCCAGGCCATTATTGATGTAGCCGATGAAATTGCAAGACGTCTTTCAAAGGGAGGTGCCTGGCATATCATGGATACCGGGCATATGCTTATGTTTGAAGGCGTAGGCCGAACCGGCGGCATGATGGCTGTAAAGCCTATTAAAATAACCTGTGAAATTACTAACCCGGTCCGCTACCGACCCTCCCCCGCCCGAGGCTTTGCAGGATATGACAGTGTGCCCGGCTTTGCTGACTTTGTGCTGGGTCGTGCCAACATTCTGCCCGATGATGTGATTATGATCGGCTCGGTTTCAGGATATAATTATTTTCCGGTGGATCTGGCCATCAAAGCCAATGAGCTTGGATGTGCCACTATAGCCATTACCTCGGTAGAATACTCAAGTCACTTGAAAAGTAAACATCCCAGCGGCAAACGTCTGTTTGAAGCCTGTACCTTCTGTCTGGACAACTGCACCAACTATGGCGATACTCTGGTGGAAGTGCCCGATTTGGGCCAGAATATCTGTCCCGCCAGCGGCATTGGTGCAAGCTACCTCATGTGGGCGGTTCAGAGTGCAGTAGTTGAAAAACTTTTGGAGATGGGACTCAAACCCAGTGTTTATATCTCCAACCACATGCCCGACGCATCCAGAATCAATGGCCAAGCCCTTGAAAACTATGAGAAATACGGTTATTAAAAGAGGATGACAATATGAAAATAGAGGGGAAAACCTTTTCTGCGATCTTCAGCCCGGAGCTCAATAATTTTTCCAGCATACGAAATCTTCTGACCGGCGACGAGTATATAAAATCCTTACCTCAAGTACCTTTGATATGTTTATATGGATTAATAAACGGAGAAAGGCAGGAGCTTCTGCCCGGGACATCCGAGGTTTACGGAGACATGCAATCCATAACAATACGCTATACAAGCTTTGGTGACAGAGTCATCGAAGCTGCCCTTCTTATCAAAGCAGAGGATGACATCCTGCGTATCTCCGCAACAGTGGAAAACAAGGACGAGGAAACAGAAATAACTGAGATTCTGATGCCACATATCAGCGGTATCTATCTGGGTGAAAGTTATGAGGATGACGCTATTATTTATCCTCATCATGCTGGTGAGCGCACTTTAAACCCTGTAAAGGGTTACGGCAAGGATAAAAAGGATTTCTGGCGCGCCAGCAGCGTGGCTTATAAAGATTTCTACCGCCGTGAAATCAATTATTGCGGGCTTGCATCCATGAGCTGGATGTATTACTACGACAATGAAAACGGTCTTTATATAGGGAGTCATGACAGCAGATTCCCGGTAACCGGAGTAATTGCTGAGACTAGCGGCAACGAGAGGGAGCCGTGGATGGGCTTTGGCTTTCGTAAATATAACCGCATTTGTTTTGGAGAGCAATATAAAACGGGAGATTATGTTATCGGCATTACAAATAAGGATTGGCATTATGGCGCAAAGCTTTACCGTGCCTATATTGAGCCTCACCTTGAATTTAACAATAATCCGGAGTTTTTAAAGGACGAATATGCCCTTAACCAGTGCTATAATTTTAAACGCGGGAAAAATATAGAAAATTATTTTAAAGATATTCCCAGGCTCTTTGAGACCGGTAAAGAGTGGGGCGTCAGGCATATGTTCATTGCCAGTTGGAACCGTACTGGCTTTGATTCACATTACCCCGAATATTACCCTGATATGGAGTTGGGCAGTGCCATGGATTTTCGTCGGGGACTGGAATATGTCCGGGAGAATGGGGGATTTTCCACCCTCTATATTAATGCCCGTATATTCGACATGGCGTCGGACTTTCATAAAACAGTGGGCGAGGAAATGGCCATCAGAAATGAAAAAGGCGGGATGATCCATGAAACCTACGGTCCCGTCCATTTTACGGTGAATTGTCCTTCTGATAAGCTCTGGCGTGACTACCTACTGGATACGGCAGAGTTTGCCTTAAAGGCCTATAACTGCGATGGTATTTACCTGGATCAGCTTGCCTCCGCCGAGCCTTTTGCCTGCCACTCAAAAAAACACAGCCACGAAAATATCGGAGAATTCAATAACGGTTATGTTTATGTGCTCAGAGAGCTCAAGGCACGATTAAAGAGCCATAATCCGAATGCCTATATCATGACCGAAAATTGTGGTGATATCTACGGTAGTTACACATGGGGAAACCTGACATGGAATGGCGCGGAGTACGACGAATTTTATAATGTATTTAAATATACCTTTCCCGAATATGTGCAAGTGAATATGGTTAATCCCCGTGGTTGGGAAAAGGATGAAACGGCCATGCACCGGTGGTTTTTTAAAGATATGCAGAGGGCAATTCTTCTTGGGAACATTCTCTGGATGGGTATTACTACCCGTATGACTCCCGACAAGGGAATCTACCATACCTATTCTAAAGAGACTCTCCAATTCCGTAAAAACCTTCAGATCTACCTCAAAGACGCGAAATTTATGGATGATGCCTTTATCGAAGAAATCCATCCGGAATGTGACGCCACCTGCTGGGAGCTTGGCGACGGCAATTATATGGTATTGGCCGGCAACCACAGCCTGGCTCAGGGTGCAGATGTTACACTAAAGCTGCCTTTTACCATTCAAAGCGGTTATGCTTATGATATTGATTGGAAGGAGCAGGTGCTCCGGGCTCAAGGGAGCACGCTGACCATTCCTCTCGAGAGCAGACTTTCCTGTGTACTGATCAAAGCATAAGCTATATCGCACTACAAAATCCCAACGGCCTCAATTCCAAGCAGGGTGCAGAGCTGTTCCAGCTCCTGTGTGCAATCGCCATAACAAATGGCAAAGTGCTGGCCTGAAAAATGACGGATTAGCATATCCATGCTTCCGTCTATTTTTATGTCCAGCGCAGGCATATAGCCCTGGCGTAAATCAGTTTTTTGACCTTCTCCTGTAAAATACAGCATGTGGTAGCTCCCCACATCCTCCACAAGGCGCATAACGGTTACCCGCTCGGGTCGCATGACGAAGCTGGCCTGTATCCCGTGAAAGCCGTCATGGGGCATGAAGTTGCATATCTTTCGTTCGCCGTCGCCCATGGAAAAGGGCAGCATGCCGCAGGATGAAAGCTTGATAGTGTCACAGGTATTGTGAATGGCGTCCCCGTAGGTAACGGTTTGCCCTGTGAGCAGGGCTAAAATCTGCATGGAAACAGTGCAAAGCATGTCCCCTTCGCAGGATGAAACCACCCCGGTGTCGGCCAACGCAGACAACGGAACGCAGGGTACCATTTTATACTCTTTTGAAAATTCGTATTGGCATTTGATATTGATGGCATCCAGTCCCTGGTCGGAGCATAGTGCTTCAAGAGCTCCGTATATGCCGCCTGCTTTTAAAAGGCTTTCCTCCCTGACCTCGGAGCAGACTTTACCTGCCCGGCTTAAAGTCTCGGCAGCCTCCCGGCGCTGGGCGGGGGAGAGGGCCTCAGCTTTTTTGATCACGCTGTAGGAGTCAAAATGAACCACCTCAGGCCCGATTCTGGTGCGCAGAAGAAGATGGTCAAAGGTCCCCGGATAAATATTCATTGAGCTATAGCCCACAAGACCTATGCGTGTACGTTTCAGGGCTGTCTTTGCACTGGCGGCACAGCAAAAGCTTACTGCCTTCGCAAGGGTAACACCACTGCCAGGCAAGCCCAAAAGGTCAATAAAGCGATAACCCGCCCTTATCATGGAGCCCTTGAACATGGCGAAAGAAACATAAGAACCGGTGCTCTCAAGCTTTTTGCCATCATCGGCCAAAAACATGGGAAAGCCCCAAAGAAGCATGGGAAGGTGTTCAATTTCCCGTACTACAGCCATGGCCGTGGTACACTCCATCCATGCCCCCAAAAAGAGAATGACGCCATCCAGATTTTTTGAAGCCAGCTCCAGGCCAGCTTCCCGGCCTTGGCGAAAATTGGATGCAAGCACGCTTGCCTCATAAACATCTATATTTTGTGACCGTAAGGCCTGTATAGCCTTGGCGGCCATTCCGGTCACATTATTGTCAATATAGTCCTCATGGCACAGATTTACAAATCCGATCTTGCCCATATTATCCTCCTATAAAAGCCTAAAGGCGCCCCCCATGATTAAACATAGAGGGCGCCCTGAAGCAAGTCTCAATTACTTATTGCGTTCTGCAATAACAGATTTCCAGTCGTAATCCTTGATGGTGGTTGCATCATAGAGCTGGGATTTGGACAGAGTCTGCTTCTGAATAGTTTCACCATTGAGAAGCTTCACGATTGAAGCAATGGTGTCCTTGGCTTGAATTTGAGGAGAGCTGGAGGAGAAGGCTTTCATGATAGGATCATTAGCTTCCAGGGCCTTGAAGCATTCTTCACCGTAAGCACTTCCTGTTACAATGATATCGGTTCTGCCTGCTGCTTCGATGGCAGCTTTTGCACCGGCAGCGGTGTCGAAGTTGATACCGTATACAACCTGTACGCCAGGGTTAGCTGTCAAGATGTTTTCCATAACGTTCATGGAATCGGAACGGGATGCCTTACCATCCTGCTGAGCAACAATTTCGACGCCGGGAAGCTTTTTCACAGCATCAATGAAGCCTTGAGCACGTTGTCCGCAGACAATGGAGGACTGAGGGAAGTCGATAACAGCTACTTTTGCTTTACCGCCCAGATTTTCTTCGATATACTTAGCTGCCCAGTCGCCAACCATTTTACCATCGTCGTAATAGTCGAATCCAACAAAGGTTGAGGTCTTATCAGTGTTGGCGTCGCCATCGTATGTGACAACAGGAATACCTGCTTTTACAGCAGCTTCGATAGCAGGAACCATACCTGCGGGGTCGGTAGCGGCTAAAGCAATGGCATCAACTTTCTGTTGCACAAAGTCTTCAATCTGCTGGGTCTGCTTGGCAGGGTCAGAGTCGGCATCCTGAATGATCACCTTGATGCCTGCAGCTTTTGCTTCCTTCTCAAAGGCAGCGTCCAAGTCCTTGTAGTACTCGTCTCTGCGGTAGAAGAGAGAAACGCCGACAACTTTCTCGACTTTGTCTCCCTCACCTGTAGCAGGTTTTTTGCCACATCCGGCCAGCATGCTGCCCAATATGAGGGTTGAACATACTGCCAGGGCAAGAATTTTTTTTGCGTTCATAGTTCTTCCTCCTAAATATTATTTTGGTTTTTTACATAATGGCATATTCGAGGATTTTTTCCTGGGTTGCCTCGTTTGCCAATAATGAGCCTGTAATTCTTCCATCGTGCATCACCAGAATACGGTCACATATACCTAAAAGCTCTGGCATGTCGGATGAAATCATGATGATGGCCTTGCCTTTTTCGGCCAGGTCGCACATTAAACTGTAGATCTCCGCTTTTGCACCTACATCAATGCCTCGGGTGGGTTCATCGATAATGAGCACATCGCTCTCAGCATTGAGCCATTTAGCAATGACAACCTTCTGCTGGTTGCCGCCCGATAGGTTTTTTACCTTGCGCTCGGCATCCGGAGTGGCGATACGGAGCATTTCAATAAACTTGTAAGCCAGGGTATCTTCCCTTCTGGGCATGAGGAAAATAGATGACATGATACTGCTGAAGTTGGCCATTGAAACGTTTTCCTTTAGCATCATATCCAGAACCAAACCCTGTTGTTTCCGGTCCTCGGGTACGAGGCCCATGCCGCGGCAAATGGCGGAATGGACGTTTTTTGCCTGGTAAGGCTTGCCATCCAGCAGGATTTCACCGCTCACGCCCTTATCGGCTCCAAACAACGCCCGGGCGACTTCAGTACGGCCCGCTCCTACTAGGCCAGCAAATCCAAGAATTTCTCCTCTATGCAATGTAAAGCTGACATCCTTGAATACGCCGGGCCGTTGGAGACCCTTGACCTCCAGAATGGGCTCGCCCATTTTTACATGGCGCTTGGGATACTCCATACCAAGGGTTCTACCTACCATGAGGCTGATGAGCTTTTCACGGTCCACTTCGGCTATGGGCAGGGTGGAAATATGCTGTCCGTCCCGGATAACGGTAACCGAATCGGCCAGCTTGAAGATTTCTTCCAAGCGGTGGGAGATATAGATGATGGTAATGCCGTTTGCCTTTAGCTCATGGAGTATGTCAAACAATGTTTGAAGCTCTTTCTCGGTAAGCGTGGCGGACGGTTCATCCATGATGATAACTTCCGCATTGTAAGAAAGCGCCTTGCAGATTTCCACGATCTGCTTTTGTGCTACCGAGAGCTTGGAAACAATTTCATCCGGATCAAGGGTTATATTAAGCCTTTTTAAAAGAGCTACTGCTTCCTGGTGCATCCTGCCCCAGTCCACGCCGAACTTGCCTATAAAGGGACGTCCGAGAAAAATATTTTCTTTTACCGTTAAAGACTCTACCAGCTTTAACTCCTGATGCACAACACTGATGCCGAGCTGCTGAGCTTCTAAAGGGGTTTTGGCCTTCATGGGCTGGCCGTTAAGCTCAACAGAGCCTGTATCGGTGGTATAGACGGCTGATAAAATCTTAATCAAGGTAGATTTTCCAGCTCCGTTTTCTCCACAAAGAGCGTGCAGTTCACCTTTTTTGATGTCAAAGCTGACATCATCCAATGCTTTAACACCAGGAAAGGTTTTTGAAATATTCTTGATGCGCAATGCGTAATCGCTCATTTGCAAAAACCTCCTCCTCATTTCTTACTTTTTTTCTTCACCGAGTAGATATCAAAACCGATGGCCAGTACCAGCACGATACCTTTTACCATTTGCTGCAAATAGGAATTCATATCAAGGAGTGTCATACCATTTGTCAAAAGTCCGATGAGTACCGCACCGAGCAGGGCTCCAAAGATTTTGCCGCGGCCGCCGGTTATGGAAACGCCACCGATAACCGCTGCGGTAACAGCCTCAAACTCCCAGGTCAGACCACCGTTGGGCTGTCCTGATGCAAGTCGGGAGGTAAGGATCATACCGGCTATAGCTGATAAAACACCAAGGGCGATATAAGTAATAACTTGAATTTTCTTGTCCTTAATACCGGACAGATAGGCTGCTTCAGGATTGCCGCCTACTGCATAGACCGAGCGGCCAAATTTGGTGCGCTGTGCTACAAAATGAGCGATAACAGCCAGTACTACCAAGATGGCAACCGGCCAGGGCAGCCATTCTAATCCAAATACATAGCCACGGCCTAAAAACGCGATGGATTCTGGCAGGCCTGAAATAGGATAGGCTCCTGTAATAACATAGGTCAAGCCACGTGCTATGGATTGGGTACCGAGAGTTGCTATCATGGCCGGAATACCAAACCTTGTTACAAGAGTGCCGTTGATTGTACCAATGAAGGCACCGACTATGATAGTCAGGAAGAAGGCGATAACCGGGTTTATGCCGAATTTAACCATAAACATGGCAAAAAGCACACCTGTAATTCCCACGGTAGCACCGCAAGAAATATCAATGCCGCCGCCTACCATGACAAAGAACATACCTACGGTAAGAATGGCAATCATGGAAATCTGCCGAAATACATTTGTAAAGTTCTTTAGGGACAGGAAGTCAGGGGAGGCTAAAGAAAGCACCGCTATCAGAATCACAACCGCATAAATAATACTGTAGTCGTCCAGGAAGCGTTTCACTTTTTTTAATACGTCTTGTGAGGGCCGATTCAGCGCGTCCGTTGCCTGCGATTTTGTCATTTACTCTACATCTCCTTGCTGTTTTTTCTTAAATTATAGAGGATTGTCACAACACCGTGAATTGAACGGCGTAACATTTGCTTGAAAAAACAACGAAGTTTATGTGCAGTTTATATAACTTGCACAATTATTCTATATCGGTTTTATTGAATGTGACGAATAAAGGTTCGTACCTATGGGTGCGTGCCATAAGACTTGACCCGTGAATGAAATATAAAAGCTGCCGAAATTGAACGGCAGCCTTTGCTTCTAACAATCTTTCATTGCTCCTGTCTTGCTCTATTTTCCTATATTTCTCTGAACTCGGTGGGTGAGCATCCGACATATTTTTTGAAAAGAGAACTGAAATAAAAGGAGTCGTCGATACCCACCAACTCGCTTACTTCATAAATCTTAAGGGTGGTGGTTTGTAGCAGCTTTTTCGCCTTTGTTATGCGAACCCGGCTTAAATATTCCGAAAAGGAACAGCCCTCCTCTTTTTTAAACAACTGCCCGAAATAATTGCGGCTAAGCCCCAAAATATCTGCCACGCCCTGTGTTGTAAGGTTTTCCTGGCTGCGCTCATCTACAATTTTCTTTGCATTCTCAACAAGGTACAGTTTTTTACTATTGCTTTCATCGGTTATTTGGGAGAGGGTAAAATGCAAAAGCTCAAAGGAAATTTTCTTCAACTCCGATAGGCTATGGAGTCTGTTATCATCCAAAATAACCTTATAGTAATCGACGAAGTTTTCACCCTCCAAGCGTACCCCCTTTTGCCTCATGGCCGAAAGACAGGTAAAGAGAATTCCGGTTAGCATGATTTTTATATCGGGGACAACCCGTGTATCGGAATGACTCTCTATTTGTGTAAAAGCACGCTCCAGAAACTCTTCCGCCTTATGGGCGTTTCCCAGCTTCAATAGCCCTGAAAACTCGGACATATCTTCCATAACAAGTCCCTGGCCCATATCATGCTCTTCATCGGTGAGCTTTTGTACTGCACCTTCAGAGGATAGGGTAATATACATCAAGGCCGTGCATGCACCCCGATAGGATTTTTTTATGTCGGTGCGGCTTTGAACCACTTTTCCGATACCACAATTAATAAGAAATCCATCTTTCTCACGGATGTCATTCACCCGCTCCGAAAGATAGCTTTCTGCACTTAATTCCCCTCGGTCGCTGCTGTCGAAGCAAAAGATAATGGCACAACGGGTGAGACCAATTTCGAAAAACAGTTGCCGGCACCCTCCCAATGGATGAGCCTGCAAGGCAGTTTTTAATGAGTGAATAGCAAGGTTGCCCATCATTTCGCTCTTGGGCTCGTTTGAGACTACAGCCGCTACTGCTACCAAATAATTTCTGGCCGATAGAGACACACCCAGAAACTGAGCCTTGCGCTCTATGGCTTCATCATCCAGATCGCTCTCGACCAGGTCTATAAAAAACTTCTCATAAAGAAGCGGCAGACTCTGGCGTACCTGATCACGCAGCTTCTTCTGACGCTCTGTGTTCTCTGCTATAAGGCGAGCTTTTTCATACAGCTTTTTTGCAAGTGTTACCACATCGTCAGGCTCTACGGGTTTGAGGAGAAATTCGTCCACGCCTAGAGCCATGGCCTTTTGGGCATAGTCAAACTCATCATAACCGGACAATATGACCTTAAGGGTTTGTAAGGGGATCTCATTGTCTTTCACATAGGTCAGCTCATAGTTCTTTAGCTGCTCTAAAAACTCCAACCCGTTCATCCGGGGCATCATAATGTCCAGCAGGATCGCGCTGTATTTATTGACCTTGCAAAGCTCCAAAGCCTCAATGCCATTTTTTGCAGTGTCCACACTGTCAAATAAACCAAGTCCTTGAACCGTTGAGGCTATTCCGTTACGAATAATCGCCTCGTCATCCACAACTAATAAGCTTATCATTCCTCTTCACTCCTTTGAACCGGTAGGGTTATTTCAGCGATGGTCCAGCCGTTTTCAACTTTGTAATGCAGCCCGTTTCCGGCTCCATAGGTAAAGCGGATGCGGTCATGTACATTTTTAATGCCAACTCCCATATCTATTTGTCCGACATTAATGTTTTCAAGCTTTGCATTAATGAGCTCACAGGTTTCCTGGCTCATAAATCCACCATTATCCCGAACCTGAAAGATAACGGATTCATCCTCCTGCTTGCATGAAATCACCATCTCCCCGTTTTCCTTATAGCGCATACTGTGGTAAATAGCATTTTCCACCAGTGGCTGAAGCACCATTTTAACGGTGTAATAGTTCAAGATACCTGCATCTACATCAAAACAATAGGTAAATTCATTTTCATACCGCACTTTCTGAATATCCAGATAGCTTGCCACATGCTCGATTTCTTTTTCAATGGGAATAATATTGCTCCCTCTGCTGATACTGATTCGAAACATCTTGGACAAAGCCGATGTTACTTTGATGGCCGACTGAGATTGGTTTGCCCCGATAAGCCATATAACGGTGGAAAGAGTATTGTAAAGAAAATGGGGCTTGATCTGGCTTTCAAAGGCTTTTAGTTCAGCCTCACGCTGCTTTTTCTGGGTTTGTTCAATAACCACCGCCTGGTGATTGAGCTTTTCGGCCATCTGATTAAAGCATCGTGCCAGATAACCGATTTCATCATTGTATTTGGGCACGAAATCCGTGGGCACCTGGCCGATATCCGAGACGGCCATAATCTTAGCCAGCTTCAAAATGGGTACTGTAAAATAACGGGAGAGCAGAGTGGCTGCCATAATACAGAACAGAAGCATCGTAAACATAATGGCCACCGTAATAATCAGGATATTGTTTGTTTCCTCTACAATATCGATCAGGGGCATGATATTAATGCCGTAAAGGGAATCACTTTCATCCTTGTATGTGCACATCAGAACCTTTTGATTATTGACTGTCAGACGCTGGGGTACACCGGTATTATCAATGTTCAGATCGGGGTAAAGATCCTGGACGTTTTTTCCCAGATATACTCTGGACCCGGTAGACGCAAACAGATTCCCGTCTGGATTGGCCACCAGAAGAGTACCTGCAATATCGTTGCGATAGCTGTCAAATACCTCTCGAACACCTCGCTCGTTGATCCACATGAACACATAGCCCAAGGTGGCCTTACCATCGGAGCTGTGCACCTTTCGTGCCAGAACCTTATAGACGCTTCCGTTAATTGTCGCAATGGGACCTTTCCAGTAGTTGAAATTGCTCTGTTGGAACGCCATAAAGTCTGAACGGGATGCCATTTCTCTTACGGATTCCCCCACTTGAGAGGAGCTCGCCATAAAGAATTGGTTTTTCCCCATAAGACATGTGTAGTCGATAAAGCGGCGAAAGGTGTTATCAAAAAATAGTTTTTCGATGTCCACTATCTCTTTTTGGTAGGCCAGCGGGTCATAGTCTTTCATATCCACCAGCATCAGCTTACGCACAGCGTCATTTTGAGCAATACGGATCAAACTGTAGTCTGTTTCCTTATAGAGGCTTTCGGTGATGGATTTGCTGACATTTTTAAGCACATTATAGGATTGTGCTGTTTTTTGAGCGATGAGACTGTTATATGAAAAAGAGTAATAAAAAAGCCCCAGCAAAAGCGTGGGGACCAGCGAAAGGATTACAAATGTAATTAACAGTTTCTGCCCCATGCCCAAGTTGTAAAAGTATGTCTTCATTCGATGTCTTAAAGTTCGCTTCGGCTTTGTCTTGATGCTGCTGCTCAACTGGCTGCCCCCCCTTTTTGCAAGATGCTACTTGTATAGTTTAATGATTTTTTATAACAAAGTAAACGGATATTTGTGTATTTTAGTTTAATTCTTCTATCATATCATACGTTTCTCAATTCCTTTTCCATGGTATAGACCTATAATAGAGGTAAGGTTATAATAATGTTACCCGTTACCAGAGTTCGTTACGAAAGGAACGCACCACAAGCCTCGACCCATAAGAGAAATCGAAGATTTCGAATGGGAACCCAAGTTATTGATACTTCGTATTAATTGTGATGTTAAGTCTTAGTTTAAAAGGGGGATTGTATTTTGGGTATTAAGACCATGACTCGAGCCGCTGCAGATAATAAATATCTTCACCGGGATTTCCATGTCTCCACCGATATCGGTATAAACTATATTGGTACACATTATGGTAATGAAGGTGTTGTTGAATACCTTCGCCGATATGCTACATCTTTCTTGTCTCCTCTGGTGGAAGAGATAAAAAAAGATGGGTTGGTTGCTCTAAAACGTTATTTTGAAGATCTTTACATGCAGGAGGAAATGCCGGAGGTCCTGCATACGGTATTAAGCGATGGATTACTTGAGGTTACTATCGACCGTTGTCCTGCTGTCACCTTTATGAGAAAAAGCGGCCATACTCCGTCAAAATGGTATATTGAAACAGTTAATACCGTCTATAAAACCGTAGCGGAGGCCGCTGGTATCGGTTTTGAAATGCTCTATTACCATACTGAGGATGGCAGCAGCAGCTACCGTTTCTTTCTTTAGGGATAATCAAAAGCTAACTTTGATTGCTCCTTTATTGTTGACAAAGGGAGGTTTTTTACATGATATCCTGTACACAATTTATTCCGGCCTATAGTGAGCTTTTTACCTTTCTGGAGGAACAGGATGGTTATGAAGCAGTGGTGAAGTATTGGGAACATATTTCGGATGAATATGTAACGCCCCGTTTGGGTGAGAACATAAAAGAAAAAGGTATAGCAGGCTGCTATGACTACTGGGCCCAAGCTCTCAATGAAGAGGCGGCGGACTTTACCATGACTTTGGATGAAGACAAGGAAATCTTTGAAATTAATATGCATCACTGTCCCTCAAAAGGGCGCCTGATGCAGTTTACTCAAATCAAGCCATACCACAAATACTGCTTACATTGTGATACGCTTTATCGCAGGGTTGCAGAAAGACATGGACTCAATTATGAGTTTGACTGTTCAAATTGTGATAAGGCTCAGTGCCGTATCCGCATTTCGAAGTGAGATGGATGAAAGTAAAATGGGGCAAGGAAATATCTTGCCCCATTTTTTCGCCTCAAAGCACTTCTCCCGGGGGCGTATACAAAAGCCCCTGTGCCTCGGCTACACCCCGGCAGGTCACAAATCCTTTGTAAGTATTTAAGCCGCTTTGCAAAGATGCATCCTTAAGCAGGGCCTCTTCAATTCCTAATGATGCGATTTTCATAATATAGGGAAGCGTTACCCCGGTTAACGCATATGTGGAGGTTTTTGGAACAGCGCCCGGGACATTGGCAACGGCATAATGAATAACACCATGTTTTTCATAAGTAGGATTTTCATGAGTAGTCGCGTGATCCACCGTTTCCACCGAACCACCCTGATCTATGGCAATATCCACCAATACAGATCCCTTTTTCATACTTTTTACCATATCTTCGGTTACGACCTTGGGAGCCCTTGCACCTGCTACCAATACGGTGCTTATGAGAAGGTCGGCTTGTTTTACTGCTTCGGCCATATTGTATTCATTGCTGTAAAGGGTCGAAATTCTGCCGTTGGAGAATTCATCGATGCTATCCAGGCGCTCTTTCTTAATATCAAGAACTGTGACATGTGCGCCCAATCCAACAGCCATTCGGGCTGCATTACAACCGGCAGTACCACCTCCGGCAATGACCACGTGAGCAGCAGGAACCCCGGGTACTCCGCCCAACAGAAGGCCTAAACCGCCATTGGTTTTTTGAAGAAGTTGAGCGCCTACTTGAACAGACATTCTGCCTGCTACCTCGCTCATGGGTGAAAGAAGCGGAAGGGAGCCATTGGGGAGCTGAACTGTCTCATAGGCTATAGCGGTAATGTTTTGTTCAAGTAAACGGCTGACAAGAGGACCATTGGGAGCAAGATGGAGATAAGTAAACAGGGTTAAGCCTCTTCGAAGTAGGGGATATTCGCTATCCAGCGGTTCTTTAACCTTTAAAACGAGGTCGGATGAATCATAAATAGTCTCTGGTGTCGGAACAATTTCGGCACCAGCCAGGATAAAGTCCGAGTCCATAATACCGCTTCCCAAGCCGGCATCTTTTTCCACCAGAACCCGGTGACCGGCTTTTTTCAGCGCATATGTACCGGCAGGGGTGAGGGCAACCCGAAACTCGTTGTTCTTAATCTCCTTTGGCACGCCAATAATCATACAATTCCTCCTGTCTGTTTGTTGAAACTTGTGGCGCGTTCTTGATGGAACACACCTCTATTTATGTTTTTACCCATTTTTTTCTATTTTAAATAATATGACAAACTTTTTTGTTCCAGAGTGCGGCTTTTTGTTGAGCAGTGTCAAGTTGGCTTATTTCCCTCGTTTCGGGAAGTTTATACTATTTGGGAGGGGTCTATCATATAATAACATTACCCGTTACCGAAATTAAAAATTTCGAACGGGTCCCAAGTTATTGATACTTCGTATTAATGGGATATGTCTCGGAAATCCACCATATGAATTTTACGCACCAGATTTTTAACCTAGTACTTTAGTTTAAAAGTTATTGCTCAAGCAACAAGTTTCTAAGGAAGCTACGCTTACGAGGGGTTTTCAATCTCTTCTACGAAGGAAAAACGAATGGAGGCACTCCCATGGAAAATATCGCGGCGATCAAGAGCGAAAGAAGACTTTTAAAGCAACTTCTGTCCTATACTTCAAATATCACATGGCTTCAGGCGGCGGCCTGGCTTATGTGCTTTATTTTTTCCAGGGCGAGTATTTTTGATATCCTTAAGCCCTTTGCTGCAGCCTTTTACGTATCTGTAGGGTTTACAGGAGTTTCCAAAGTATTTGCCATTCTCTCCGTCACCTTGGGGAATGCCTTCTTTTCTAATTTTTACGAAACCGTTCGGCAAGTATTGGCACTGCTTTTATTTGAAGCCCTCTCACATATTACATTTCGTATTGCCGGCCGCAAAGAAACGCCCTTGAGCCGATCAACGCTTCTGGCTGTACTTATAGGTTTTACCGGTCTATTAAGGGGTTTGGTGCAGGGTATTCATCTCTATGATCTGGTGGTTTCCCTTTTGTGCGCTGCACTCGTTTTTTCTTTATGCATCATCATGGCTCCGGCTTCGGAAACCTTTCAATCCGCGAGGAAAAAATCCCTTTTTAGCGGAAGAATGCTTTTGGCCAAAGCGACTTTGCTTTGTGTCGCTGTTATCAGTCTGGAAGACGTCATGGTGTGGAATTGTGAGCTTGGAACAATACTCACGGGAGTTGTCGTGCTTATCATAGCCAGGCGAAAGGGAAGCGCGGTAGGAGCCTGTACCGGAGCTCTTATGGGAATGGTTATTTCGCTTTATGATCTTCCTTCCTCCCTGGAAATTCCAGGCATGCTGGCCTTGGCCGGAGCGGCCGCGGGTCTTCCTGTCAAGAGCAGAACGGCATGTGTCACCCTATGGACAACGGTGATTATCTTCTTTTCAGGGCTTTCAATTTTAGAAGGAGAGCTCATCATCAAATACTATGAAGCTCTTGCTTCGGGCATCCTGTTTTTTATCATTCCCCAATCCTTCCTGGATGTTCTCAGTGATGAGCTGGCAGGCCTAAGAGGCGGTGCAGAGGTGATACAGCTTAATGATTCCAGCCGGACCCATGAGGCTGCCGATCGGCTTTTTGTATTAAGCAAGGCTCTTTCACGTGTTTCCAGAAGCATTGAGGACACTCTTTTAGAGGAAAAGGATGAAGAGAATTCGGCAGCCGAATGGATGATCGAAACAGTCGCAGAAAAGGTATGCAACCGCTGCAGTCTCTGCGAAAGGTGCTGGGGAACCCATTTTTTAAAAACATACAAATTGGTGGAAAAATCAATCTCCGACTTAAAAACCAATGAATCAGGACAGTTGGAAATCCCGGCCTGGTTTTTAAGTACCTGTACCAGATCTGACAAATTCATTGAAACTTTAGGATCAGCCTATTCGCTATTCAAGGCTGAAAATGTGTGGCGGCTCAAGCTTAACGAAAGCCGCATGCTCCTGGCCAGGCAGGCAGCCCTGATATCCAGCAGTGTCATGACAGCCGCTCGCGGGATTATGGATACATCGGGCAGAGATTATGAAATTGAAGGCATGCTTTTAAGTGTAGCAGGCAATAGAGGAATACCCGTTTCCAGCTTTCGCTATCACGATCGTCAAGACTCAAGACCCGAGCTGGAAGCAATTTTTGAAGCAAAGAACAAGCTAAACGCCAAAGCTCTGGACGAAATCGTCCAAGAGACCCTCAACAGCGGCCTTATACGTGTGGGTGAGAGCAGAAGAGATGTCATGGGTTATTCTGTGGTTCACTATATGAAGCGTCCAAAATTTAAAACAGCAACGGGAGTGGCACGTATAAGCCGTGAAAATAACGTTGTGTCAGGAGATAATTTTGCTTTCTTTATTTCAGGTGAAGGCTATCATATCAGCGCCATCAGTGACGGTGCCGGAAGCGGAAGGCGTGCCGACCGCTACAGCCGAACAGCCGTCCAGATGCTCGAAAATCTTATGGAGGACGGTATAGAGCTAGGTCTTGCCATAAGGCTCATGAATCTGTACCTGAACTTAAGGGGTGAGAATGAGCGATTGGCTACTATGGATATATGTGCCATTGATTTGGCCAGCGGAGAGACCTCTTTCTATAAATATGGTGCATCCTTTTCCTTTATCAAGGGGCAGCAGGGGGTTGCTGTGGTGAACATGGAGGAAAAGGACCCGGATGGTCTTCCCATCGCCCATTACAGGCCTGCTGCCATGACGGCCGGAGATTTGGCTATTATGGTCTCCGATGGTGTTTTGGAAGCTTTTTCAGAGGACGGAGAGGTCTTGAGCCTTCAGCGTTTTATCGAGCAGATGGACACTAACAATGCCCAACAATTAGCGGATGACCTGCTAAAGGAGGCTTTGGTCCGGGCAAAAAACTATCGTGATGATATGACGATTTTGGTAACAAGGCTTTGGTAAAACTCACGACGCGTTTGAAGTTTTTGAATCCAGATAAAGCTCCCCAGCCCTGTAAATGCTTCCGGCACCCATTGTAAGAACAAGGTCGCCGGAAGACGCATTATCCAAAAGGAATTTTACAATGTCCTCAAAACGGGATATATATACGGCATTACCGGTATTCATGTTGATTCTTTCAGTCAGGATACGGGAATTGATAAGACCCGTATCTTTTTCGCGCGCGGCATAGATATCGGTCACCACAACGGTGTCGGCCTGGGCAAAAGCCCTGGAAAAGTCATCAAGAAGCTCATGAGTACGGGTGTAGGTATGGGGTTGAAATACGCAGATGAGCTTTCCGGTGGCCAGAGATCTGGCAGCGCTCAGGGTAGCCTGGATCTCCGTGGGATGATGGGCATAGTCATCCATCACCCTTACCCCGTGAAGGGTTCCCTTATCCTCAAGCCGGCGGTGGGTTCCCTTGAAGTGCGCAAGTCCCTTTATAATAGCGCTTTTCGAAATGCCCAAGGCATTGCAGGCGCTAATTGCAGCCAAAGCATTTGAAACATTATGGAGGCCCGGCACTGAAAGCTGTATATTTCCCCAAAATGCTTTTTGATAAAAAGCAGTAAAATGTGCATATCCCTCTTTAAAAGCAATGTTCTCGGCTGTCCAGTCAGCTTCGTGAGAATTAAGCCCGTAGGTGATGGTGGGCCGGGTCAAAACCTTGGCGAGATTCTTTGTTTGAGGGTCATCCAGGTTCAGCACAACCAAACCGGGATTTCTGACATTGGCTATAAAGCCTTCAAAAGAACTTCGGATATGATCGATGTCCCGGAAATAATCCAGATGATCCGCATCAATATTAAGTATGATGGCAAGAGTTGGACGGAACTTTAAAAAGCTGTCCTTATACTCACAGGCCTCGGCGATAAAGTATGAGCTGTTGCCAATGCGCGTATTCCCGCCAATCATATCAAGAATACCCCCCACATGAATGGTGGGGTCCAATCCAGCCTCCAACGTAATAGATGAAACCATGGAGGTGGTGGTTGTCTTGCCGTGGGTACCCGATACAGCGATACATTCATTGAACTGATCCATAATGGCCCCTAAGAGATCTGCCCGTTCAATTACGGGTATGCCTCGGTTTCGTGCTTCGACCAGCTCGGGATTGTCTTGAGAAACCGCTGCCGTATACACCACCAGGCTTTGGTCATCTATATTGCGAGCGTCATGGGAAGGGTAAATAGTGGCTCCCATGCTCTTGAGCTTATCGGTTATCTCTGATTCATGGATATCGGATCCGGTAATTTTGACATCCTTGTGCATGAGTATTTCTGCAAGCCCACTCATGCTGATGCCCCCGATTCCTACCATATGGACCTTCGTATTATTTCTATCTAAAGAAAAGCTATAATTCATTGCACACTCTCCAAATCAACATTTCAATTTGAATTATATCACACAGTGTTTTAATGCCTTCGATTATCTCAAGCAATCTATGAGTTCGGTAAAGGTTATTATATAACAGGTAAAAGCTCTGGCACAAGGCTCGCTTTAATAGTATTCCCTTAATTTTGGCGTTTGCCACTCAAATCGATATTGCTTTTTAAAGTAATTATATGATACTAATAGGATATTCTTGACTTCTTTGATTACCTGTATATCTTTATATTGGAAAATATTAAAATTTTTTTTTGAATTAAGAAGGAATTCTGGAATATTTGGCGAATTTATAATTACATACAAAAAACTACATTGTTTTATCGGAAGGTGGGCTGCTAAGATGGAGATTACAGACATTAGAATTCGTAAGGTAGAGGCCGAAGGAAAAATGAGGGCCGTAGTGTCAGTTACTTTTGATAATGAATTTGTTGTCCATGACATCAAAATCATTGAAAGCCAAGGTGGACTTTTCATTGCAATGCCTAGTAGAAAAACTCCTACAGGAGAGTTTAGGGATATTGCACACCCCATTAACGCTGAGGCGAGAAACAAGGTTCAAAATGCCATATTGGAAAAGTATCAGTCAATGTTGGCCGAGGAAGAAGCAGCTGGTGCATCAAGCAAGGAATAATACATATTAATTCCAAAATTTTAGGCACTTCATTATTAAGAAGTGCCTATTTTATTGCAGTAAAATGTTCAAAATGACAATTGAAAATCCTTGACAAAAATGAGAAAATGGTTTTTGGAAAAGCTATCTTCAGGAGGATTAATGAAACTCATGCATCAACTGATTACGGTTATCCTTGCAGCAGGTGCAGGCACTAGGATGAAATCATCCATAGCTAAGGTAGCACATCAGGTATGCGGACAACCTCTTCTTACATACGTCATTGAAGCGGTGACTCAAGCAGGGACAGATTCTCTTGTTCTGGTTCTGGGACATCAAGCCCATCAAGTAAAGGAAATTATACCTGAAAGTACACATTTTGTTATTCAGCAGCAACAGCTCGGCACAGGCCATGCTGTTTTACAGACTAAGGATTTTTTACAGGATAAAAAAGGAACAGCCCTTGTAATATCCGGCGATATGCCGATCATAACAGGAAATACACTTAAAAGTGCCTATGAATATCATCTAAAACAAGGCAATCAGGTTACCATCCTCACATCCGATATTTGTTTTATCAATATTGAGTCTCTTCAAACGGTTATTTTTCAATCCGACCCTACAGGTCAGAATGAATATTCTCTTAGCGATATCATCAAAAAAATGATTGAAAATAACCAAAAAACCGGAACCTATAAGATTCATGACCCCGAAGAGATGATGAGCGTTGATGACAGGATTCAGCTCGCCAAGGCCGAATGCATCCTGTTAAAGCGCATTATTGAAAAGCATATGCAAAACGGAGTCACTTTTCATTTGCCCGACACCTGTATGATTCATGCGGGTGTAAAAATCGGCAGGGATACGGTCATTTATCCCGGAACCCAGCTAGAGGGCCATACTGTGATTGGGGAGGAATGCGAGGTAGGCCCCCATTCGCGCATTAAAGACGGGATTCTTGGCAAGGGTGTTCATTTTGCGCATTCCACCATGTTCCAATCCCAGGTAGGCGATCATACGGAGGTCGGTCCCTTTGCTTATATCAGGCCGGGCTCAAAAATAGGACAGCATATCAAGATAGGGGATTTTGTCGAGATTAAAAATGCGGACATAGGAGATAATACTAAAATCTCCCATCTTGCTTATATCGGGGACGCAAAGTTAGGAAACAGCGTTAATGTAGGATGCGGCGTTATTGTCGTTAATTATGACGGTAAAAAGAAAAACAGAACGGTGGTGGGTGATCATGCCTTTATAGGCTGTAATGTTAATTTGGTTTCACCCGTAGTAGTTAACGATTATGCATATATTGCGGCTGGCTCAACCATAACCGACGAGGTGCCGGAATATGCCCTCGCTATTGCAAGAAGCCGCCAAACTGTTATTGAGGACTGGGTCAAAAAAAAAGGTCTGGATAAAAAATGATTTTTTAGTTTAGATTATTTTTTGGAGGTTGTTTAGTCTTATGAATCTTCATGGTAAGGACATAAAGATTTTTGCAGGTAATTCAAACCGGGAACTGGCAGAGGAGATCGCAAAAAAGATAAGGTTACCTCTTGGCGCATCAGTGGTTTCAAGCTTCTCGGACGGGGAAATTGCCATCAGTATCAATGAAGTAGTGCGTGGTTCGGATGTCTTCATCGTCCAATCGACCTGTACACCGGTCAATGATAATCTCATTGAACTTCTGATATTGATTGATGCGCTCAAACGAGCATCTGCAGGTCGAATTACTGCCGTTATGCCCTATTTTGGATATGCAAGGCAGGACAGAAAAGCCAAAGCCAGAGATCCAATCTCTGCAAAGCTCGTAGCAAACCTGATCACCACCGCAGGTGCCGACAGAGTGTTGACTATGGATCTTCATGCACCGCAGCTTCAAGGCTTCTTTGATATTCCCGTTGATCATCTTTTAGGAGCACCTTTGCTTGCGCAGTATTTTATGAACAAGTTCGCCAATGGTGTGGAAGATGTTGTTGTGGTTTCACCGGATATCGGAAGCGTCGGAAGATGCAGAAAATTTGCAGAAAAACTGGAAGTACCGCTGGCAATAATCGATAAACGCCGCCCTAAAGCCAATGTTTGTGAAATCATGAACATCATCGGCGATGTAAGAGGCAAGCGTGTCATTTTGGTTGACGACATGATTGATACAGGCGGCACTATTGTAAATGCAGCCAGCGCCCTAACAGATATCGGGGCAACCGAGGTCTATGCCTGCTGTACCCATGGCGTTCTTTCAGGGCCTGCCATTGATAGGGTCCGCACGTCCCCTATCAAGGAATTGGTTACATTGAATACCATCTCATTGCCTAAGGAGAAGAAAATCAGCAAGATTACAGTCCTTTCTGTTGCCGATGTATTTGCAGAAGCCATAGAAAGAATTTATGGGGATATCTCGATTTCTACTCTCTTTACTCAGCAATAATTGACGTTTCTTTGTTATATAGGCATCAGCGGATATCGTAACCGAAAGGTTCCATATCCGCTTTTGACTCCTTTCACCCTATAACGAGAATCTAAATGTCCCCCACCTCTAAGGTGGTGGGCACAATTTATTTTCACATGCGGGGGTATATTCCCCGC
The DNA here is from genome assembly GCA_023443745.1 of Bacillota bacterium. Lineage (GTDB taxonomy): Bacteria > Bacillota > Clostridia > DSM-8532 > DSM-8532 > DTU059. The sequence goes on along the minus strand of JAEZTB010000058.1, from coordinate 305,391 downwards.
CTCGAGTTTCACTGACTCGGTACCGGTTCGAAATCTTTGATTTCGGTAACCGGTGATGTTAGTATAATCTTTTTGACTTAAACTTATGTTGAGAGGCGTGATAATGATGTTTGTTTTAGCCGGATTAGGTAATATGGGGCCCCAATATGAACGTACCCGCCATAATGTGGGCTTTGATTCCATAGACTTTCTCGCTGCCCAATACAGAATAAGCTCTTTTAAATATAAGCACAAGGCCCTTGTCGCTGAGGGAATACTCCAAGGGCAAAAGACGCTTCTGGTTAAGCCCCAGACCTATATGAATAACAGCGGAGAAGCCTTGCGAGAAATACTAGACTACTATAAGGTACCCTCTCAGAATCTTGTGGTTATTTATGATGATATCGATCTTGATGTTGGGCGATTAAGAATTAGAGCCAAGGGGAGTGCAGGCACTCATAACGGCATGCGTTCAATCCTTACCCATCTTGGCACCGAGGACTTTCCCAGAATCCGTATTGGTATTGGAAAACCTCCTGAAAAAATGGATTTGGCCGCCTTTGTCTTAAGTCGATTTTCAGAAGAGGAACGTAAATCTGTGAACGCTTCCATAGAAAGCGCTTCACTCGCTGCTGTCACCATGGTTTGCGCTTCGGTTGAGGTGGCTATGGGCAAGTATAATAAATAGGGCAACAAGCTTTGAATCACCCATAACATTTACTTCGCTTATAATCAGATGGTGTCATGGCATAGGAATGTTTAAATGCTCTATTAAAGGTACGGTAGTTGTCAAACCCAGATGCAAAGGCAATTTCCGTTAAAGCGATTTTTCCGTTGGACATCAGATAAGCAGCGTGGCGGGAACGCAGAGCATTTAAATAGCTGTTAAAGCCGCATCCCAGATAAGAATTGAAAAATCTGGACAAATAATCTCTGTTGTAGCCGAAATATTTAGCTAAAGAATCAATTGAGAGCGGATTAAGATAATTCTGCTGTATGTAGACAAGGATTTTTCGGGCGAGATCCGTGCTGCTTGGCGAAGGTTTATCAACAAGCTCAACACAGCTATGGATAAGGCCTAAAATATAATAGGCACACCCTTTGTTAATCAATTCATGGCCGGGACTATCCGAGTTTACAAGCTGCAAAAGCATTGAGTAGATTTGCCTGGTCTGCTCACATTTCTCGATAAACGGGGTAGAGAAAACCTTCGAACGAAACATGGCCGTGTAGCTGTTTACAAGCTCAACGGGTATGATTAGAACAATAATTTCCGAGTTTTCAACATTTGTATAACTGTGAATGTCATAGCTGTTGGCAATAGAAATACAACCTTTTGTCAATGTCATGATATGTCCGTTTATATTGATGTTAATAATGCCGTCAATGACATAAACCAGCTCGATATTGGAATGAAAATGGGGTTCACAAGCATTGTTTTTCGCTTTAAAAACTAATATGTTGCTGTCATATTCTCTGTGGATTTCAAAAAATGCACTCATTATCCCACCCGTCCCAATGAACCAAGTATATCAGAATTTGTCTATAAAATGTAGATTATTTACTATCGATATTAGCAAAAAGAGATTATGATTGTCAATGTGAGCAGCTTGGGGTAAAAGACAAGCTTTAAAATGATGTACTGCAGTTAAGGAGGAAGTATTGTGAGTAAACTAAAAGCAGGTATTATCGGATGTGGCGGAATTGCTAATAGTAAGGAAATGCCGGCCATTAAGCAAACCGGTCTTGTGGAAATGGTCGCTTTTTGCGACATTATACCAGAAAGAGCGGAAAAGGCTGTTAAAGACTTTGGAGCAGAAGCTTCAAAATCATATGCGGATTACAGGGAACTACTAAAAGATGAAAGTATTGATATTGTATATGTCTGCACTCCCAACCGTTCACACAGTGAAATAACTGTTGCAGCATTAAACGCAGGCAAGCATGTGATGTGCGAAAAGCCCATGGCCATCAATACGATTGAAGCAAAAAAAATGGTGGATGCGGCAAAAGCAAACAACAAGATATTGAACATCGGTTATCAGAACCGCTATCGCTCGGATTCAAGGTACCTGAAGGAAGAATGCAAAAACGGAACTCTGGGAGACATTTATTTTGCCAAAGCAAGGGCCATAAGGCGCAGAGCCGTGCCAACCTGGGGTGTTTTCCTGAATGAATATGAGCAAGGCGGAGGGCCACTTATAGATATAGGCACCCATGCTTTGGATCTCACGCTTTGGATGATGGATAATTACAAGCCTAAATATGCCGTCGGAACCGTTTACCACAAGCTGAACAACCAAACGAATACAGGAAACGCCTGGGGAGACTGGAAGCGTGATGAGTTCACTGTAGAGGATAGTGCTTTTGGGTTTGTTGTCATGGAAAATGGAGCAACCATCATGCTTGAGTCCAGTTGGGCCCTTAATTCCTTGGAAAACCTTGAGGCGGCAACGTTATTATGCGGAACGGCAGCAGGCGCGGATATGTTTGACGGCCTCAGAATCAATGGCATCAGAAACGGGCGTCAATATGTTACCAGACCCGATTTCAATGCCGGCAGCGTAGCCTTCTTTGAAGGTGCCAGTGATAAGCCAGAGGTTAATGAGCAATGGGTATTCCTTAATGCTGTTTTGGGTAAGGGTGAATTGACTGTAAAGCCCGAGCAGGCATTTGTGGTAACCCAGATTCTTGAGGCCATTTACGAATCGGCTAAAACCGGCAAGCCGGTATATTTTGATTTATGAGTTTACAGGAGGTCAGAATTTATGAAATTAGGTGTTTTTACTGTCTTGCTTTCAGACAAAAGCCTTGATGAAACCTTAAAATACCTCAGAAGCATAGGTGTGGAAGCTGTTGAAATTGGCTGCGGAGGCTATCCGGGAACCGCTCATTGCGACGCTGTCAAATTTATCAAAGATAAAAGCCTGATAAAAGAATTCAAGGAAACCATAAAAAAGCATGATATGACCTTGAGCGCTCTATCGGTACATGGCAATCCTGTTCATCCCCAGAAAGATATTGCGCAGAAATTCCACAACGAGTATGAATCAGCAGTTCAACTTGCCGGTGAGCTTGGTATTGACACTGTTGTGACCTTCTCCGGCTGCCCGGGTGACAGCGAGACCTCCAAATACCCGAACTGGGTGACATGCCCATGGCCCGATGATTTTACAAAAATACTGGAATGGCAGTGGAATGAAGTACTTATTCCGTACTGGCAGAAAACCGCTGAGTTTACAAAGAGGTACGGCGTCGATAAGATTGCCCTCGAAATGCATCCTGGGTTCTGCGTGTATAATCCCGGGACATTACTCAAGCTGCGGGAGGCTGCCGGAGAAATTATCGGAGCCAATTTTGATCCATCTCACCTGTTCTGGCAGGGCATGGACCCTGTAGCTGCCATCAGAGCACTCAAAGGTGCCATCTACCATTTCCATGCCAAGGATACCAGGATTGATCTGTATAACACGAGCAAGAATGGTGTTCTGGATACCAGACATTTCGCAAATGAAGCGGACAGATCATGGATATTCAGAACAGTTGGTTATGGACATGGGGAAGAAGTTTGGAGAGCTATCTGCAGTGAATTGAGACTGGCCGGTTATGACCATGTTATGTCCATTGAGCATGAAGATAGCCTCATGACTTCAAAAGAAGGCCTGGAGAAGGCGGCAGCATTTCTTAAAAATGTGATGATAACTGAGTCAAAGCCAACAGGTATGTGGTGGGCTTAAAGAGATTGATCAATAGATAAAACACTAATATGGAGATTACATATGAGCATAAAAACCGCAATTATTGGCTTTGGCGGCATGGGGTCATACCATGCCAGGCAGATTAAGGGCATAAGCTCCCTTAAGGTTGTCGGTGTCTATGACATTAAGCCGGAGCGCATACAACAGGCCGTAGATGAAGGTTATAAGGGATATGCCACCTTGGAGGAATGTCTTTCTGATGAGACCGAACTCGTCATCATTGCAGCTCCCAATAACTTTCATAAAGAATTAGCCATCAAAGCCATGAAGTCTGGCAAACACGTCATCTGTGAAAAGCCTGTTATGATGAATTCAGAAGAGCTGCAAGAAGTACTTGAGGTTGCACGGCTTGAAAAGAAGATCTTTACAGTCCATCAGAACAGACGATGGGACAGAGACTTCGTAACAGTGAAAGAAGCATTGGGCAGAAAGCTTATTGGGGAGCCCTTTTACATTGAATCTCGTGTTCAGGGTTCAAAAGGCATACCCGGGGACTGGAGATGCGTGAAAGAAGCCGGAGGGGGTATGCTTCTTGATTGGGGCGTACATCTTCTTGATCAGATTCTCTGGTTGGTAGAGAGCTCCGTTACTGAGATCTATGCCCATCTTCTTAGCGTGAAATTTGAAGGTATCGATGATAACTTCAAGGTTATGCTGAAATTCAAGAATAATTTGAGTGCTTTAATTGAGGTTGATACCTATACATTCATACCGCTTCCACGCTGGCATGTCAGCACCGATACCGGAACCCTGGTCATTCATGACTGGGATTGCAACGGAAAAATATTGAAGGCCAATCAGGTGGAGTTCAAATGGGAGGAAAGCATTGTCTATACCAGCGCGGGCCCGACAAAAACCATGGCGCCAAGACCCGTGGAAACCATTGATGAAGTGTCTCTTCCCCAGGTAAACCCTGATTGCAGAGACTACTACGATAATGTGGCTAAAGCAATAAGAGGAGAAGAAGAGCCAATCGTAACCCATAAGCAGATGCTGCGCGTCATGAGGATTATTGATGCTATATTCGAATCTGCACAAAAAGGGGTATGCATAAAAGGAGCTGATATTTATGAATCCTAACATCGGATTGCAGTTGTATTCACTGCGCGATAAGTGCGAAGAGAACTTTGAAAATGTTTTAAAGGCTCTATCGTATGATGGCTATGACGGTGTAGAATTTTATTCCTTTTTTGATATTGAAGTAAGGGACATGAAGGAGTTACTTAAAAAGTACAGTCTCAAATCCATGGGTACCCATACCGGCATAGAGGTACTTCAGAGCGATCTGGAGGGGCTTATTCGCTATAACGCCCTTTTAGGAAGCAAATATGTGACTTTGGCCTACTACAATGGAGAACGCAAGGAAGACTGGTTAAGGCTTTGTGAGGTCTTGGAGAAGGCCGGAGAAAAATTACGCGGCGAAGGGTTACATTTTATGTACCATAATCATGGCCATGAGTTCGAACCCCGGTTCAACGGCGAGACGGCCATGGATATTATTCTGAAAAATACTTCCCCTGAAAATGTATCCCTCGAGTTGGACTGCTATTGGATAAAATATGTGAACTTGGATCCGGAATTGTATCTGAAAAATAATATCAGCCGTATTAAAACCATACATTTAAAGGATATGGATAAAAATGAAAAGAAAATGACTGAGGTTGGAACCGGAATCAATCATTGCCCGGCGCTCTATCATATATGCAAAGAAGCTGATTTTAAATGGGTTATCATAGAACAGGACTGCATTTATATTGACCCGTTTGAAAGTGTAAAGATTTCAATAGATAATGTTAGAAAGTTTTAATTTGTAGCTTGTGTGGTCACAATAATCTGGCTGTCAGTTCAAATGCTGACAGCCTTCTTCTTAACTGGCATTATATACGCGGTAAATACCCCGACCGGCTTGCTTTGCCGAATACATGGCGGCGTCGGCCATTTTGCGTAAGTTTATGACATCGGAGGAATGTTCGGGGTAGAGCGCTATTCCTGCACTTAACAATACCGGCATCATGACCTGGCCAATCATGCGGGGTTTGGCCAGAGTTTTAATAAGCTTGTCCAACGCTTCGGTGGCTTCGGCTTTCCCTGCTTTCGGCATAAAAACAAGGAATTCATCTCCGGCAATTCGTATTTTGGGAGCCTCCTGGGGCATGACCGATAACAGGTCCTGGGCAAAGGATTTCAACAAAGCGTCCCCCGTATCGTGACCGTAGGAATCATTGACAGTTTTTAGATTATCAATGTCGAGGAAGATTAATGCTCCTGTGTTACCGTAGGTAGCCAGCGCCTGGGTGATACGGTCCGGGAAGGTCCTGGAGCTTAGGCAGCCTGTAAGAGGATCCCTTTCAATTTCACCGCGAAGCCGCTCGTTATCTTTTTTCAGATTGAAGAGCATTAACTGTGCTTTTGTGAAGACCTGCTGCCTCCGGAGATTTTCCTCCTCCAATAGCTGGGTTACTTCCTTAAATGATTTTAAGGCTTCAATGAGCATATCCTTGTCATGGTTAATCTGGCATATCTCTGCCATTGTTAAGGCAACACTTCTTTTTAGAATAGGATAATCAATCTCGAATGCGAGCCTGTAGGCTTCCCGAATAGTCTTAAAGGCTTCCTCCAATAGTTCTTTTTCTGTGAGAAGCTTGCTGAGATCAATGCGGATTTGGACCAGATAAAAGTTATTGGAGGTTTTTTCAGCGAGATCAAGGGCATTCAATAAATGAGTGTGTGCCTCATCAAGCTCTTTTTGGCGCATGCGGACTTGGCCCAGTATATAATAGCATTCACAGAGCACCGGAGTATTCTGGGCTATTTGCGCCTGCTCCAAGGCCTGAAGCACATAATATTCTGCTTCGCCTATTTTATCCATCTGATAATAGGTATGGGCAAGATTACGATAAACAATGCATTTCGGAAAGATGGCCGGTTCACTTTGCTGGCATTGATGAAGAATATTAAAGAGGTATTGAATGGCTGTCTCATAGTCACCCAGCTCGATCAAAATGCTGCAAATATTGTTGTAAACACGGCATTCAATATCAGTAAAACTGTAGGATTTTGAAAGCTCCAGGGCCTCCAGAAGATGATCCAGGCTTTTTGATGTAATTCCCAGATTATAATAGGCAATTCCAAAGGAATTGGCTGTCCGCGCAATGCGCAGAGTATCTTTAAGCGTTTGAGCGATAGAGTAACAGACATCAAGATGCTCGATAGCTTCTTCATTGTTACTGCTGGACATCATGGAACGTGCAATGCGAAAATGGCTTTCAAAGATGCCAATATCATACTGAAGAGCTTTAGAAAGCTCCAGGGCTTCTTTCGCATAGTCCAATTCTTTGCCCGTGTACTGGCTTGTTTGACGATCACATTCCTCCAACAAATTGTCGACGAATGTTCTTTCGTTCACCATAATACTCACCATACCATTTTTTCAACCCGTTTTTACAGGAAATGTAAACTACACGTAGGCAAAAGATGAAGGATAATGAGCAGACCTATTATAACATGTCAGAACAAGAAATCAAATACAAAAAATAATTTCCTAACCAAAAAAACTTAAAAATGAATGGGAATGCTCATCCTGTAAATCCTAATATCCAATAGGCATCTTTGGCCAGTGCTAGTATCGAGGTGGGGGACAATTGTATTCTCGTTATAACAGAATCCCGATTGATTTTTAAAAACCTATCAAGTATAATAGGTATAATATTTTGGCGGGAAACTTAAAAATGTACTTTGTATACATGCTAGAATGCCTGAAAAGGTTTAGGAAAGTGGAGGATTGATTATGGGAGACAAGTTCGAAAAGCTCGGGTTGACTTTTGATGACGTGCTTTTAGTACCGCAGTATTCTAAGCTGCTTCCAAAGGAAATTGACGTTTCAACCTATTTGACAAATGAAATAAAGCTTAATATACCTTTGGTCTCTGCTGCCATGGACACTGTCACCGAATCAAGACTCGCAATCGCTATTGCTCGTGAGGGCGGCATAGGGATCATTCATAAAAACATGACCATTGAACAGCAGGCAACTGAGGTCGACCGGGTGAAACGCTCCGAGCATGGTGTTATTGTTGATCCGTTTTATCTTTCTCCAGAGCATATCATTGAGGATGCAAATGAGCTGATGGCCAAATACAGAATTTCAGGCGTTCCTATTACTGAAGACGGCAAGCTGGTCGGCATTCTCACCAATCGTGACCTGAGGTTCCTCACTGATTATAGCCAGAAAATCGGCAAGGTCATGACCAAGGATAACTTGGTGACAGCACCTGTGGGCACTACTCTTATAGAGGCCAAAGAGATTCTTCGCAGACATAAGGTGGAAAAGCTTCCTCTTGTAGATGACAAAGGTTACTTAAAAGGTCTAATAACGATCAAGGATATAGAAAAAACGATTCAGTACCCTAATTCAGCAAAGGACAAAAGAGGCAGACTGTTGGTAGGGGGCGCCGTTGGTGTTACCGCTGATATGATGGAAAGGGTTGAGGCGCTGGTCAATTCCAGTGTGGATGTTGTTGTGCTGGACTCTGCCCATGGTCATTCGCAAAACATATTGGCAGGTGTTGCCGCTATTAAGAAGGCCTATCCCAACCTTCAGGTTGTTGCCGGTAATGTGGCAACCGCCGAGGGCGTCAGGGATCTGGCAAAGGCCGGAGCTGATGCTGTAAAAGTAGGGATTGGACCCGGTTCCATCTGCACCACCCGTGTGGTTACCGGTATTGGTGTCCCTCAGATAACTGCCATTAACGACTGTGCTGAGGAAGCCAAAAAACACAATATTCACATTATCGGTGATGGCGGAGTTAAATACAGCGGGGATATCCCCAAGGGAATAGCGGCGGGAGCCAGCACCATTATGATAGGCAATCTGTTTGCCGGAACCGAAGAGAGCCCCGGAGAATCAGAAATTTATCAAGGCAGACGTTTCAAGGTATATAGAGGTATGGGCTCCTTGAGTGCCATGAGCAAGGGCAGCAAGGATCGTTACTTCCAGGAAGGAACGACAAAGCTTGTTCCGGAAGGCGTGGAAGGTCGGGTACCCTTTAAAGGCCCCCTCTCTGAGACAGTATTTCAATTGGTGGAAGGCCTTAAGCATTCCATGGGCTACTGCGGCACGGCGAGCATTGAAGAACTTAAAGCCAATGCAAAGTTTATGAGGATAACCAACGCCGGTCTTCGAGAGAGTCATCCTCACGACATCAACATTACCAAGGAAGCACCCAATTACACGACTCAGATATAGCCTTTAATAATTTTTTGTTATCATTTTGGAACAACCCCCGTATGATGTAGCAGGAATCCTACGTTGGGAGCCATGATGAATATAGGACTCATTCTGCCTGCGACCAAAAAGAAAAAGCGAAATGTGCTGTCCCGATTTTACCAGACCGTGAGCTCCTTACTCTTAAACGCACTCCCGTATGAAATCCATCAGATAGAGGTTACCGAAGATCTCTGTCTGATGGTTTGTTCTCTTCCGTATCAAGACCCGGAAATGTTGGCCCATGAAGGGTTGAGAAGGAGAGTAAGGACAAAGCTGGTAAAGATTTTTGAAGAAAAAGGGGCATGGCCTATTCTGGAGCACCCCGAGGTTCGTGGCATCTATTATATCGGCAACAGGGGTATTGAGCCCGAATCCAATGACTTCTTCCATCCTCGGGAATATCGTTTTAACGATGTATTGATGGAGGTTATCGTCAATCGTTTCCCTGAAGTTTTAAAACTCATCCAGGGTATCGGTAACTTGAGCAACAGGGAAATCTCAGTCACAGGCGGATCAGCCCATTTGGAATATGCCATATCCAGACTGATTACAAAAGTTAAAGCAATGAATCTATTACTCCCGGAAGGGAGTCCCGAGCCCGATGAAGCAGAGCAGGCCTTTGCAGAAACGGGAATTCCTGTACATATTACTACTGATCATGAGGTTTTAAATCGAACATCCATATGGCTTCGTTTTCCTGACGACCATGAGAGCTTTGATGCTTTGCCTGAAAGCTACAAAGGTATGATTGTGGACTATGGGGCAATGAAAATCATTGACACCAAAAACAAAAAAATATTCAGCGTTGTCCTTGAATTTTCAGACAAAATCAAGAGAAAAATAGGACACAGTATTCTTAACGGTTGGGAGAAAGGAATTTTGGAAGGGGTAGTCATCATGGTGTGCGCAAATGCCTGGGACATCAGTGTTACCGAGACTTCGATACGGCTGGGAATGCGGCTGTCTTTTAAACCTTGACATCCCAAAAGCCGTACACTATAATGTATCGTAATGCTAAATAAGGTATCACCGTCATCTTGGGGGCAGCGGAATACTAAAAAGGGGAGAAAAGAATGAGCAATAAGGAAGTCCTTCTTACTTATGAAGGTCTTAAAAAACTCGAAGAGGAGCTTGAGTTCCTCAAGGGAGAAAAAAGAAAAGAAATAGCAGAGAGAATTAAACAAGCCCTTGCTTTCGGAGACATTTCAGAGAACTCAGAATATGACGATGCAAAAAATGAGCAGGCTCAGAATGAGGTTCGTATCATACAGCTTGAGGCTATGCTCAAGCACGCAACTGTTATCGATGAGGATGAAGTAGACACAAAGGTTGTAAACTTAGGCGCAAAGGTGATAATTCGCGAGCTTAAGTCCAAGGATGAATTTGATTTTCAGATTGTAGGCTCTACGGAGGCCGATCCTGCCTCTTCAAGGATTTCAAATGAGTCTCCTGTTGGTAGTGCTCTTTTAGGGCATAAGGTGGGAGATACAGTTGATGTCGAGGTTCCGGGCGGCAAGACAAAATATAAGATCATTGACATTCATAGGTAAATGTAAATGTAAATGTTCTTGTTTGCGGCAGCAAAATAATGTATAATATTATTTCGATACAATAACAGTTTACATACTAAAAATGTAGACTGTTTTTTTTAGCATTTAGGGAGGGTAAACATGTCTGAAAATCTTGAAAACAATAATGGACAACCGGTTGAACAAGAACTTGATTTAAATGAAATTATGCAGGTAAGACGGAACAAGCTCACTGAGCTTCAAAATATGGGGACAGATCCTTTTAAGATTGTCAAATATGATGTAACCGATCATACCTGTGCCATACTGACCCAATTTGAAAATTATGAAGGGAAAAAGGTATCCTTGGCCGGCAGGCTTATGAGCAAGCGCGGCATGGGTAAATCCACCTTTTGCGATATTCAGGACAGAGAAGGCAGGATACAGCTCTATGTGAGAGTTAACGACCTGGGTGAAGAACAGTACGAGAGTTTTAAGAAGCTGGATCTGGGGGATATCATTGGAATTAAGGGATTTGTTTTCAAAACACGTATGGGAGAAATCTCCATTCATGTTGAGGAATATATGTTGCTCTCAAAGTCATTAAGACCACTACCTGAAAAGTTCCACGGTCTTAAAGATCAGGACACACGCTATCGTCAGCGCTATCTCGATTTGATTGTAAATCCTGAGGTGAGAAAAACCTTCGTTACAAGAAGCAAGGTTATTTCCGCCATTCGCAGATATCTTGATGCAAGGGACTTTTTAGAGGTTGATACTCCCATATTAAACACTATTCTTGGCGGCGCTACAGCTCGTCCATTTACTACGCATCACAATACCTTAGATATTGACATGTATTTAAGAATAGCTCCGGAGCTTTACCTGAAACGCCTTATTGTAGGCGGAATGGAAAGGGTTTATGAGCTTGGCCGCATGTTCAGGAATGAAGGCATGTCCATCAAGCATAATCCTGAATTCTCCATGATGGAAGTATATCAAGCCTACACAGACTACCACGGCATGATGGAGCTTGCAGAGAATATGATATCATCAGTAGCTCAGGAGGTTCTTGGAACCACAAAGGTGATGTACCAAGGAACTGAAATTGATTTAACTCCAACCTGGACAAGGCTTACCATGACTGATGCGGTATTGAAATATGCAGGAGTTGATTTCAATACTATCGCAACAGATGATGAGGCCCGCAAAGTCGCCAAGGAAAAGGGTCTTCATTTTGAAGGAAAGCCTTTCAGAGGTGAAATTCTTAACCTGTTTTTTGAGGAGTTTGCCGAGCCGAATCTTATTCAGCCTACCTTTATTATTGATTATCCGGTTGAAGTCTCGCCGCTTACCAAGCGCAAGCCAGATCAGCCTGAGTTGACAGAACGTTTTGAAATCTTTATAACAGGCCGTGAATTTGGCAATGCCTACTCTGAGCTTAACGACCCTATTGATCAAAAGGAACGTTTTTTAGAGCAGGTTAAAAAGAGAGAAGCGGGTGATGAAGAGGCCAATATGATGGACGATGATTTTGTCACTGCCCTGGAACACGGTCTCCCGCCTACAGGTGGTTTAGGGATTGGCATAGACCGTCTCATTATGCTTTTAACCGATTCTTCTTCCATAAGGGATGTATTGCTGTTCCCTACCATGAAGCCCAGGGAATAGTACAAAGGAAGGTGTTTTAGTGGACAGAAAAAGAGCTCTTGAAATATTAGGTTTGACGGATGAAGCTACTCCTGATGAGATTTCAAACAGGGTGGGCATATTGCTGAAAAAGTTCAGGCAGCTGGACAGGGACGAGCATGGGAATACTCTGACCGATGTTGAAGAGGCCTACAAAACCTTAAGCGGTATAAATTTCCGTGATGAGGAAGCAGAAAAAAAGAAGAATTACCGTAAGGCCCATCCCAACCCATTATTCAAGCTCTTAAGACTTGATGAAGAAAAAGCCAGAAACATGATCTATTACTATAAGTGGCATGTGGCAATCGGCTTGATTGCTATTGCTATTGTAGTGTCCACGGTTCTGTCCATTATAAACAAAGTGGAGCCCGATCTTAAAATGATAGTGGTCGGAGAGATTTTTATAGCTGATGTTGAACCTTTTGAGGAGCGCATTAAGAACGAAATTGGTTCGACTGAGGCCTTGGTCCAGAATATCTATTTTTCCGAAAAAGGTGATCCACAAACACAGATGATGATGCAGCAGAAGTATGTCGTTGAGATTTCGGCTGGTGAGAATGATCTATTTATCTTAGATGAACAGAAGTATAGGGAGCTTGCCGCCCAGGGAGCCTTAAAGCCCATGGAGAGCTTTCTCGACAAACTTAATCTTTCTGACCCAGAAAAATTGGAAATGGAAGACTTGAAAGTGGCTATGGACCTCGATGACGGTAATACATATAATCCAGAACTCTATGGCCTTGATGTGACTCAATCAACCTTGCTTAAAGAGGCTGGTATTGTCGGAGAGCGGTTAATAGTCGCTTTTGGATATTCCGGAAAGTACACTGAGAACGCAGAAGCTTTAGTAAAAAAATTATTAGAATAGAAAAGTCAGAGATAAAAATTGGAGGGGTACAACATGTTTGAGTTAAGTGTCGAAAGCAATGATAATGTCAAGGGTGTCATTGCCATTAAAGGTGAGATTGATATCTATTCTGCCCCTGGTTTTAAGGAGAGTCTCTACGATGCCATCGGGGAAGGACAGCAGGATATCATCCTGGATTGCACCGATCTCTCCTATATTGACAGTATGGGCCTTGGCATTCTGGTAGGTGCGCTTAAGCGTATCAAGGAGCAGAATCACAATATTGTTATTAAGAACCCCAAGAGCACAGTAAGAAAGCTTTTTAAGATTACGGGCCTGGATAAGGTGTTTGTTATTGCGTAGTAACAAGGTTGAGGTTCTTATGAGGAGGCTAAAACATAATGGCGGATACAGTATCAATTCTGATCCCGTTGAAGGCTGAATATGTCAGCATAGCGAGGCTTACTGCTTCTGGTATAGCTAATCGCATAGGCTTTGATTATGACACCATTGAAGATATTAAAGTGGCACTGTCGGAGGTCTTGGGTAAAATCATTGAAAAGTCGCCGGCCGATGAGCGTGTTACCATAGATTTTGTCTTTCTGAAAGATGGATTATCTATTAATTTCAGGCTTTCTGACTTTAATTTCTCAGATCTTTTTGATAATGATGCCGACAGCTTTGCAATGGCCATCATCAGTACACTCATGGATGAAGTGGATCTTGATAGAGAGGGTCATACCGTGATGACCATGGTAAAAAAGATTGGAAAGGCAGTTTGAAATGAGCAAGAGACCTGAGGCTCTTAAAGAAAAGGATCAATCTGAGAAAGAGATATTCGAAAAATATTATCTGAATAGGGATATTGAGACACGGAACCAAATTGTTTCTCGGTATTTGTATCTTGCCGATATCATTTCAAAAAAGTTTATCAACCGTGGAGTGGAATGCGACGACATCTATCAGGTTGCCTGTGTTGCTCTCATTAATGCTGTCGAGCGCTTCAATACCTCTGAAGAGGTTAAGTTCGTAAGCTTTGCCACACCCACGATTATTGGTGAAATTAAACGTTATTTCAGGGACAAAGCCTCTGTGATTCGTATTCCAAGGCGCATCTACGAGGTCTATCAGAAGGTCAATCAAGCCCGCGAATACCTGATGCAGCAGCATAAACGTGCTCCTAGAATTGACGAGATAGCTGAATACCTCAACATGAAGGAAGAAACCATTCTTGAAATCATAGAATCCTGGAATGTTTATAATATTCAATCCTTTGACCAGACTGTTTTTGATGAAGATGACCTGGAGCTTCATGAAACAGTTGGAGAAGAAGATGAAACCTTTGAGAAGATCAATAATCGTGATTTTCTGGAAAAAGCCATGGATAACTTTAATCAGGTTGAAAAACAGTTTATTAAGCTTAGATTTTTTGAAAATAAGACTCAGAAGGAAATAGCCAACCATTTTAATGTCTCGCAAATGTACATATCACGTCTGGAAAAAAGAACACTGGAAAAGTTTCGAATGATTTTGAAAAAGTAAAGACGGGTATATATGAAGTGAGAGGCATGGACGGATAGTCCGAGACATTACCCGACGGAGGGTATAGGTGGTTATGGAAAGAGAGAGTAGCCAAGGCATTAAGATTTATAGCGAGGTTATTGAAAGCGATGCCTATGAAGTCTGCAAGGAAGTTAAAACCATCCTGGAAAGACTTCAGATGACCTCGGAAATTAATAATGATCAGTGCTTTGATATTAAGGTTATTTTGTGTGAGCTGCTCCAAAATGCTATCAAGCACGGAAATAACTGTGAGAATAGCAAGAAGATTCTTTTAGACGTATGGCTCCAGGATAACAGCAAGGTACTGGGTATTACCATAAAGGATCAAGGCTGCGGTTTTGACCCTTTCAGTACATTGGACTTATCATTCAACAATGCTCCTGAGTGTATGCCCATGAATCTGGACGAATCGGGAAGAGGTTTGTTCATTGTACAAAATCTCTGTGATTGTATGGAGTTTAATGCCGCGGGAAATACTGTTACCATCAAGAAAAAGCTTTAATCATGTTTTCAGCGTTTTTTGCCGATGTATAACAGGAGAGTCTATTTATTGATAGAATCGGAGGCGCAAAAAGATGAGAGTTAATTTTTTAAATAATGGGCAAAACAATTTCTTTAGGATCCAAGGTTTTAATCAAAGTATAGCAAGACAAAACGGCAGCGGCGATTCCCCCGTAAAGGCTGAACGCGGAGCCATTGTCACCATTTCGCCCCAGGGAAGGATTAAAAATCTTCTGGAAGGTCTTATGAAGCAGAAGATGAACGTCCTCGAACAAAAAAATGCGCTGATTGGCAAAACCCTTGAAAAAGAGGATAACCTTGATTCCATAAAAGTACAATTGGAAGCTTTTGATGAGCAGCTTCAAAGTATTGATGAGCAGATTGCCGGAGTGATGGCAAAGGAAATGGAAAAGCAAGCGGAAAAGATGAAGCCGAAAGGCGACAAAAAGCCAAAAACCGAGGAAGAGCTGCAGACCCAACGTCTTGCAAGCCTCTCTAATATGTCCGGTGATTTACAGCAAGCAAAAACCGTCCGTTCGGTAAAGGCAAGAATGGATGGCGATGCTCGTGTGCTGAAATCGGAAATAGAATTGGATAAAGCGCGTGACAGTTCATTAGGGGGAGCCAAAGCGGCTAAGCTTTTAGAGATGAAACGAAGATCAATGGGCCTGAATTCTAAAATAGCGGACAAGTTGGCTGATATTTCCGAGAAAACAACTAACAACAGCAAACCGCATGAAGCTGTACCTGAAACTGAGAATGAAATCATTGACGATAAGTAAAATGCAATGATACGGTTAAAATAATAATAAGAATGCTTTATATGACAAGGGGACGGGGGTTGACACATCAACACATACGTCCCCTTGTCACATGTATTGGACTGGAATTTGCTAAGTCCATATTTGATTTGCTTTAGGGATGATCGAAATTTAACTTCCGAAGAATCGGAAGTTATACTTCGATTGCTCCTTGAGTGCCTGGAATGGAATGGTTAGGGAAGGGCAAACTCTGTCACTATTCAAGAGGCTGTGCCTGTGGTATAATAATCAACAAAGGAGATGATGAACACATGATGAAATGTTCTATTTGTAAAGAAAATGTTGCGGTGGTCTTTATCACTCGTGTTATAGAAGGAAAAACTGAACCCATGGGACTTTGTATGTCCTGTGCACAAAAGCAGGGATTAGCTCCCTTGCAGCAGATGATTTCCCAATCGGGCATGACACAGGAGGACATGGAAAACCTTAACAATCAAATGGCTGATATGTTTGGCTCTATGAATATGGATGAGTTTATTCAAGCCTTGCCGGCTGAGGTGGAGCCTCCGATTGATAAAAAGGAAGCGGCAGATGAGCCCGAAGGAAACTCCATGCTCCGCTTTTTGAACAATACCTTTGCTAATTTTGGTACCATGGCTGAGCCTAATAAGGATAAAGCCTCCTCCAACCAGGTAAAAAATGATAGTCCCAAACAACCGGTAAAATCACCGCGAAAGAACCTTAATGCCTTTGGCTCAAATTTAAATGAGAAAGCGCAGGGAGGAAAAATTGACCGGGTCATAGGCCGGGATAAGGAAATTGAACGGGTTGTTCAGATTCTCAACCGCAGAACCAAAAACAATCCCATCCTTCTGGGTGAGCCCGGGGTTGGTAAAACGGCCATTGCTGAAGGACTCGCTCTGCGTATTGTGGAGCATAAGGTTCCGGTAAAGCTTTTAAACAAAGAGATTTACCTTTTGGATCTTGCCGCTATAGTAGCAGGGACACAGTTCAGAGGTCAGTTTGAAGCCAGAATGAAAGCTATTATTGATGAGGCTAAGGCTCAGCAAAATGTCATTCTGGTTATTGATGAGGTGCATAATATTGTTGGTGCCGGTGAGGCTGAGGGAGGGGCTATGAATGCCGCCAACATCCTCAAGCCTGCTCTGGCACGTGGAGATATTCAAGTGATTGGTGCCACCACCCTGGAGGATTATCGCAAGCACATTGAAAAAGACTCGGCTCTGGAGAGAAGATTCCAGCCCGTAATAGTAAACGAGCCCACTGTGGAAGAAAGCATAGAGATTCTTATGGGTGTTCGTCAGTATTATGAGGACTTCCATCAGGTGCGTTTTTCCGATGAGGTCGTCGAGGCTGCCGTTAAGCTGTCATCACGTTATATCCATGATCGTTTTCTGCCTGACAAGGCCATTGATGTTATTGATGAAGCCGGTTCCCGTGTCAATTTAAAGAACCAGGGCTCAGTTGAGCTGGAAGACTGTAAGTCTCAGCTCAAAAAGGTTCAGGAGTTAAAAGAGCAAGCCGCCACCTCTGACGATTATCAGCGTGCAGCTGATTATAAGGTGGAAGAATGCCGCCTCCAGGATCAGATTAAGAAACTGGAAAAAGATGTCGGGACTCTGGACGTGACCTTGGAGGATATTGCCCATGTTGTGGAATCCTGGACTGGAATTCCTGTACAGCGGGTTTCTGAAACAGAGGCGAACAAGCTCTTGAAAATTGAGGAACGACTCCATGAAAGAGTAGTCGGACAGGAAAAGGGTGTATCCAGCCTGGCCCGTGCCATAAGGCGTACCCGGTCGGATTTTAGAAAGAAGAAAAAGCCTGCCAGCTTTATTTTTGTTGGTCCTACCGGAGTAGGCAAAACCGAGCTGGCCAGAGCACTGGCTTTTGAACTTTTTGGCAGCGAAGAAGCCATGATTAGATTGGATATGTCGGAGTACATGGAAAAACACACCGTTTCAAAGCTTATTGGCGCGCCTCCCGGCTATGTGGGCTTTGATCAGGGCGGTCAGCTTACCGACAAGGTCAGAAGAAAGCCCTACTCGGTGCTTCTGCTGGATGAAATAGAAAAGGCACATCCCGATGTCTTTAACATGCTTTTGCAGGTCATGGAGGATGGCCGCCTGACCGATAGCACCGGACGGACCGTGAGCTTTGAAAACACCATTATCATTATGACCTCCAATGCCGGAACCGGCCTTCGTACCAATGGGATTGGCTTTAACCGGGATGGCTACGATGCTCTGGAAAAAAAGGTAAATAATGCCGTCAGAGAGATCTTCCGGCCGGAGTTTTTAAATCGTGTGGACGAGATTATTGTCTTCGAAGAATTAAGCCGTGAGCAATTGGGTCAAATCCTTGAGATCATGCTGAAGCAGGTTACTCAGGATGTGCAGGAAAAGGGCATGACTATAACCTTTGATGATTCTGCAAAGAACTTACTCATTGAAAAGGGCTTCGATACCAAGTTTGGTGCACGCCCGCTTCGCAAAACCATACAACGCCACATCGAGGACGAACTTTCCGAGTTGTTCCTGTCTGGCAAAATCAAAATGGGAAGTACTATTAAGGTTACGGTTGAAGAAGGTAAAATCGTCATGATCATCGCTCAAATTCCTGCCCTTCAGGCCGCCACCAAAAAAATTCCTTCTTAAATTTTTCCATGCGCAAAGCTTAAAGCAAGGTGCATAAAGTTCATACCATAACCACATTAAGAATAAAAACCCCGCAGAGATGAAAACCTAAGTTAGATTTCATCATGCGGGGTGTTTTTATGGAAAAAACAGCACAAAAAACAAGAATTCCTTTTTACCTCATTATTGTAGCTCTAGTTATCATTGCGGCAGCAGCAGTTGGGATTTACTTTTTAACTGGTGGAGCCAGGGAAAAGGAGCCTTCTCGTGGAACCTATGTTATGGCTCAGGTGGAGGAGTTTAGCTTATGAAGAAACCAATAAGCAAACACGAGTATCAGAAAATGGTCGAACAAAAGGCTCCCGGGTCCCATATCTTTAGAAACCTCTTGGCGGCTTTTGTAACGGGAGGCATCATTTGTGCCATAGGCCAGGTTGTCATTCTTATCACACGGAACTTCGGAGCTGACAAGGATACGGTGGCCGCGGTCACATCCATTGTCATGATCTTCCTGGGAGCATTTTTGACTGGGCTTAATGTCTACGACGACATAGGCAAATTTGGAGGAGCCGGTGCATCCGTTCCCATAACGGGTTTTTCCAATTCCATAGTGTCTCCTGCTATGGAATACAAAAAGGAGGGCTATGTCATGGGCGTAGGGGCTAAAATGTTCCTGATTGCCGGGCCAGTTTTGGTTTATGGCATATTTGCCTCAGTTATCGCAGGTATTCTCTACTTTATCTGGAAGCAGGTGATGTAATGGCAAAAAAACTTGGTATGCAAACTATTGTATTGGATAAGCAGCCTGTTATTTTAAGCGGGGCCGCGGTCGTCGGGAAAAAGGAGGGGGATGGTCCCCTGGCCCGTTATTATGACGAGGTGGTAGATGATGAATATGCGGGTGAGAAAACCTTTGAGGCGGCAGAATCGCATCTTTTGCATGATGCTTACCTCAAAGCTCTTGAGAAAAGCGGTAAGGCTGCCACTGATATAAATCTCATTCTTGCCGGGGATCTGCTTAACCAGTGTACGGCGGCAAGCTATGCCTTTCGGGATACCGATACGCCGTTTCTCGGCCTGTTTGGCGCCTGTTCCACAATGAGTGAATCTATTGTAATCGGATCCATGCTTATAGAAGGGGGTTCGGCCGAATATACGGTATGCGCGGCTTCCAGCCATTTCTGTTCGGCTGAGAGGCAATTCCGGTATCCCTTGGAATTTGGCTCCCAAAGAACGCCTACCGCCCAATGGACCGTGACGGGAGCAGGAGCCGTTATTCTTGGTAAGGACGGGCAGGGTCCTAAAATAACCTGCGTTACTCCCGGCAAAATCATCGACCAGGGTATAAAGGATGCCAATAACATGGGGGCGGCTATGTCACCCGCTGCCTGTGACACCATTATGCGCCATCTTCAAGATACGGGACGGAGTGTGGATGACTTCGATCTGATTCTTACCGGAGATTTAGGTAAATTTGGAAGCACCATGCTCAAGGAGCTCCTTATGCGATATGATATTGACTTAAAGGATAAGCACCGGGATTGCGGGCTATTGATATTTGATATTGCCAAACAGGGCGTGGACTGCGGTGGGAGCGGCTGCGGCTGCAGTGCGGCTGTCTTGTCCTCCTATATTTTGGAACAATTCAAGCAAGGCCTCTTGAAGCGCATTCTGTTTATTGCCACAGGTGCATTGCTAAGCCCTACAAGGAGTCAGCAGGGTGAGAGCATCCCGGGTATTGCCCATGCAGTATGTATTGAAGCTTCTTCTGAAACGGAGGGATAAATATGATTGAAATATTAAAAGCCTTCTTGGTAGGCGGACTTATCTGTGTGGTGGGACAATTGCTGATTGATCTTACAAAAATAACACCCGCCAGAATCATGGTGCTTTTTGTAGTTCTGGGCGTTGTTCTTGGAATTTTTGGCCTTTATCCTGCGTTGGTCGATTGGGGCGGAGCCGGAGCAACCGTACCGTTAACAGGCTTTGGTAATGTCCTGGCCAAAGGCGTTATCAAGGAAGTCGATCAGGTGGGTTTTCTGGGAGTCTTTACCGGGGGTGTCAAATCGGCGGCAGCAGGTATAACGGCCGCTGTTACTTTTGGATATATTATGGCCATTGTTTCTAAACCAAAGATTAAAAACTAACGTCAAATATGATAGAATGTTAGCATCGTCATAGCATGCAAAGGAGAAAAACAATGCGCACCAAACGTAGAAACAAAAGAAAGAATGGTCTGTTCATGGCAGCAGCCATCATGACTGTTATCGCGGTAGCGGTTCTTGCCGCCTTACTCTCTCCGAAGAATAACCAACAGCCTACACCGACGCCTGGGATCACAAGTCCGTCGCCTACTCAATCCCCAACGACAACACCAACTGAGACCCCCAGCGGAACTCCCAGTGGAACTCCAAGCGCAACCCCGAGCGCTACCCCGTCATCTACCCCGACCCCGACCCCGTCCGGGGATCCTGTCCAGTCAGGAGAGGATAGGCGCAGCACGCGAAAATTGGATGTTCCGGTTAAGGCTCTTTATCTGAATAATGAATCAGTCAGGAAAAAACTCGATCACTACATTGATCTTGCCAATAAGACCGAGATTAACGCCTATGTCATAGATATTAAAAACGACACAGGAATACTGATGTATGATTCGGACCTAAAAGTGGTAAATGACGCTAAGGCCGATACCCCGGGTTTCGATATCCGAGAAGTGACCAAAAAACTCCACGACAACAATATCATCGTCATTGCGCGTATGGTTACCTTTAAGGATGCCACCATAACGAAACATAATCCGGACTTGGCTATCAAAACTGCGTCAGGTAGTGTCTTTAACAAGAATTCCATGTGGCTGGATGCTACCAAGAAAGGCTCCTGGGACTATATCGTAAGCATAGCCAAGGAGGCTGTTCAATTCGGCTTTGATGAGATACAGTTCGACTATATTCGTTTCCCTGAAACGACTCTTTACGATTATAATTTAGCATCAGAGGAAATGTCTCGAAGTGAGGCTATTGAAGGCTTTGTCCGCTATGCCCGTGAGAGCCTTCCCTCCGATACCATATTGTCGGCCGATGTTTTTGGGATGCCCCTTATTGCCACCAAGGACTATGGCCAAATCGGCCAGACCCTGGAAACCATCGGTGGGAGTCTGGATTATATCTGTCCCATGATTTATCCTTCGCATTTTGCCAATAACGCAAAGAAGGGCTCAATGAGCAATGGCGTAGGCCAGAGTATCAACGGGATTAAATTTACCCACCCTGACCTCAAGCCTTACGAGGTCGTTTATAATACGCTTTTGGTAGGTAAAGGGCGAGTAGATAAAAAGGAAGGCTATAACCTCAATATGCGGCCCTATATTCAAGGTTTTACCGCAAGCTACTTGCCTGCCGGTTATTGGACGGACTACGGTGTAGCAGAGTACCAGGCGCAAATAAAAGCCGTCTATGATGCGGGCTACGACGAATGGATTTTCTGGAACGCCCCCAATAAATATGTGGAAGCTGCCTTCAAGCCTGAATAAGATAGCCGGAATTGTTCCGAACCCAAAAGAATATAAATGAAGACAGGAGCACCGTCCCCTTAACTCCTTGGGAGGATAAGCATGAATCTGTTTCAAGCCATTATTTTAGGTATTATACAGGGGCTTACCGAGTTTCTGCCCATCAGCAGCTCGGGGCATCTTGTGCTTGTTCAAAAGCTATTAAAAATAGACCTGTCTTCTGAAGCGGCCAATGCCATGATTATGACTTTTTATGTGGCTCTGCATCTGGCTACATTGTTTGCTGTTATCTTCTTCTATTGGAAGAAGGTTATGGAGATGATCCGACGCCCGTTTGCCAAGCTGCCCGTGCAGATCGTTGTGGCTACCATTCCCGCTATCATACTGACAGTGCTTTTAGGAGATTTTATTGAGGGTACATATGTAAGCTCATCGCTTCTTGGTCCCGGCTTTATTTTTACAGGACTGGCCATTGTGTTTGCCGAAAGAATGGCAACAGGACGAAAGGGTCTTAACGAGCTTAAAACCACCGATTCTCTCATGATTGGTGCTGCTCAGGGTATTGCCCTGCTCCCGTCGGTTTCCCGTTCAGGCATGACCATCACAACGTCCTTGGCCTTGGGTCTTGAAAAAGGATTTGCCGCTGATTTCTCTTTTCTGATGTCCATTCCTCCTATTTTAGGAGGTGCTCTTTTAGATGGTGTGGATATTGTCAAGGGTAACACTGTATCCCTTGACAGTATCGGCGTGGTCAATCTTTTGGCAGGAATGGCTGCTGCGGGATTAACGGGATTTCTTGCCATTAAGCTCATGCTCACAGCTGTTAAGAAGATGAAACTGAAATATTTTGCCTATTATGTTTTTGCTTTGGGTACCATTATTATTATAGGCCAGCTCACAGGCCTTTTGATTCTTTAAGAAAAAGCTATCAAAAGATGAAGCTCTTCTAAGGAGCAATCGAAATTTCGATCATCCCTAAGGGTGGCTGCTATAGACAGGTGAAAAGTCATGAAAGATACAATAATACTAGGTATAGAGACAAGCTGCGATGAAACCTCGGCAGCTGTTGTAGTCAATGGGCGCAAGGTTTTGTCCAATATTATTGCCTCCCAGATCGATTTGCACGCAGAATATGGCGGGGTTGTTCCCGAAATTGCATCACGAAAGCATGTGGAGCTTATTTTACCCGTCATTGACTCTGCATTGAAAGAGGCGCAAGTTTCCCTGGAGGATGTGGATGCAATAGCGGTCACCTATGGACCCGGTCTTGTGGGTGCTCTTCTTGTGGGGGTTTCCGCAGCCAAGGCATTGGCTCTGGCAATGGAGAAGCCTCTGATAAAGGTTCATCATATTGAAGGCCATATTGCCGCCAATTATATTACCCATGAGCATTTTACGCCCCCCTATGTCTGCCTTGTGGCATCGGGTGGGCACAGCCATATTGTCTATGTCAAGGACTATTTGGACTTCACTATCCTGGGAAGAACACGGGACGATGCGGCAGGAGAAGCCTTTGATAAAATTGCCCGTGTGCTGGGCTTGGGATATCCTGGTGGTCCTGCTATTGATAAGCAGGCCAGAAACGGTAATCCTAAAGCCTTTCATTTTCCGAGAGTACAATTTTCCGATGCATCCTATGATTTCTCTTTTTCCGGTTTAAAAACAGCCGTTATCAATTATGTCAACCAGATGCGGCAAAAGGGGGAGGCGCTTCCCATACCGGATATATGCGCCTCTTTTCAACAGGCTGTTGTGGATGTACTGGTTGATCATACAGTTTCGGCGGCCAAAGAAATGGGTGTAAAAACCATTGGCCTGGCAGGCGGTGTTGCAGCGAATTCTCTCCTTCGCGAGACCCTGGAAAAAAGAGCAAAGAAAAAAGGCATTAATGCCCTTTATCCTGCTCCAATACTATGTACAGACAATGCGGCCATGATTGCTTCAGCAGGTTATTACGCTTATTTAGCCGGTGAATTTTCTGATGGGACCTTGAATGCCCTGCCGTCTATCCACATAGGAGAAGGGCATAAATACCTGTGAATGTTGTGGAAATAATCATAGAAACCGCTTATATTGCCCGTTTTATCTGTGGATAACCCTGTGGATACTGTGGATTAGCTCATTTAGTTATCCCCAGGGCCTTATACATCTCATAATAATTCGTCACTTTTTTGACATAATTCTGGGTCTGCTCATAGGGTGGAATGCCATCATATTTTCTGACGGCATTAGGCCCTGCATTATAGGCAGCCAGAGCAAGCGCCAGATCTCCGTCAAAGGCTTTTAACTGATAGGAGAGGTATTGGGTGCCTCCTTTAATATTCTGCTCAATATTATAGGCATCGGTGACGCCAAGACCTTTGGCAGTCCCGGGCATGAGCTGCATGAGCCCCATAGCCCCTGATGTTGAGAGTGCGAAGGGCTGGAATCCAGATTCCTGCTTCATAACGGAACGAATGAGCCTGGGATCGAGGTCATACTCTTGGGAGTATGCCTCAATGGCCGCGTCTATTCTAGGCATAAGCTCTTGAATTTGGGCCTGGGAAAGACGTGGGTAGACAGATTCATAGGAACCCGAGACAAGAGGATACTTGGTGGTGCCTGGGGATAAAAAATGACTTGTTTCGCTGTTTCCTAAGAGAAGCATTGGGTCTATGACGGGTGCGGCCGACTCCAATGTTGAGGAAGCCTGCATGAGGACGTCTTCAAAGCTTTCGTCGATCGATTCGGAAATATTCATCTTTATGGGCAAACGCCCCTGAATTTCAGCTATTTTTTGATTAAAAAGTTGCGATATATCGGGTATATTCATAAAGCGCCTTCACTCCTTCTGTTTAGTATATCGGATTATTGGGGCGCTTTCAAAAGTCTTTACTGACTATTTTTGATTAGACGGCCAGACTTTGTATAGCCTCCTCCAATCGATCTATTTGAATCTCCCGGATAGGGAAATCAGGAAGTGTAGGCAGGAGATACTTAAGCTCTTCAATAAGCTGGGATTTTGTTTTAAGATGGGAAGCGTAATCCTCATAGCGTACATCCTTCTTAAGACGTACGGTAGCTTCATATTCCAGTGTGCTTTCAAGGCGTTGGATGTCCTCCCGGACAAGTCGGTTTTTGATGCCGAGACTGGTTATTTCCTGCTTCAGCTCTTTAGTTTTTGCCTGCATCTGCTTGCGTTTAAAATGGAGACGTATGGGAAAGAACAGGCTTTTTAGCTCCTTATCGTTTTTGGTAAAAAGATACCAGTCGTTGAAGGTGGCTGTGATCATCAGGTTGAGCTCTTTAACCTTTTCGACATTCTTATTGAACACATCTATCTTATCTCTGATTTTTCCATAGTGATCTTCATAAACCTTGCTTAAAAATGTTCCGGATGAATCACCCAGATCATCCGAAAGTGTTTGAAGGTGATCTCTGACATTTTTAAGCTGTACAAGATATTCTCTGGCAAGTGTCTTTCTCCGTTCCACGGTATCACTGCTCATCTTTTTCCTCCTTAAGATATTGGGCGTTGGCCCATCCTGATGTGTCCTTATCCAAATATACCTTAAGCCAGAGTCCTCCTGACTGGTCCCGGCTCTCTTCGCCGAGGAATTCAACCATTGTTTTTGTTTTCATCAGTGTGATTTTACCACCGTTGGAATTTGGCTCAGTTCTCAGGTATAGACCCTTGGATGCGGTGACCGCGAATTTTTTCGCAATGACCACTTCTTTCTGCTCCTGTGTGGGCATCGGCAATCGTGTTCCAAAGACGGCGGCCAATGTCTCATTGGTTCCTACAAATTGAAGCAGAGCGCCCTTTGCCTGGTCCATAAAATCAATATTAAGATAATAGACTTGTGGATTAATACGGAACAAAAAGGATTTTCCGGGGGAAGTAAAGGAAAAAAGACTGTACATGGCAATCAAGGTTAATAAAATGACAACCTTATAGTGATAGATAACCCTGAAGGGGAGAAAGAGCAACCGGAAGAAATTCCGAGCCAAGCCCTTAAGCCTTGTAGACAATGGCGGACGATAGGTATTGGCCCTTTTCCGGGTATAAGTGACGGACCTGTGTTTAGGTTCGCGAAACGATTTCTTCTCTTGAGTCGGAAAGTATAATTCCGGAAAGACCTCTGCGGGGGCCACTTTTATTGCTTCGGTTGTAGCAACAGTTGCAGCCTCGGTTCTGGCTTTAGCTCTCGCTTCGGCCCGTGCCTCTTTTCGTGCCGCAAGCCTTTTCGGAAGAGATGCTATAGCTGATATAAGCTTTTTCGGAGCCTTAACAAAAAGCACTGTAACAAGTGCAATAAAAAACTGCTTGAGTCCTTTTTTGGCATCTAAAACCATTCCCGATGAAAAATGCCTCACCCAGTCCTTAAGTGAAAATGGTAATACATCATCTTTTTCATCAATATTGATCTTTAAGAATTCATTGTCCAGATGAAGCTGGGACTCAATCAAAGCATTTTCAAAATTAAGTCGGATGTCGGGCAGTGGGTCCACTACATTAACTTTTAATATGGTAGCCAGGTCTTCTTCACCCGAAAAACGAGATAAATAAGAATGGCTTATAAAAAAGCCCAAATTGAGTTCATGGTTGAGCTTCTGCATTAATAATGCTGCCAGCTCACGGTTTTCTTCTGTTTCGAGACTGTCATCCAGAATACCGTGCAGCAAAGTATAGGACTCCTTTTGCTTAAGCTGCCCCAGCCTTAAAATAGCAAGACGGCGAACAAAAGGGTCGGGATTTTCCAGATAAAAAACCAGTTCTTTGAAGCTGGTTAAGCTTTGTATGGTCTTTCCGGTTTCTTTTTCTATTTGATACCAGGAGGGGATGTTAATATTGTCATATTTTACCATCTTTAAGATGCTCCTTGCACTTATAAGATTTCATCTCTCAGAATATAATAACATTTAGCCTAAAGGAGCCTGAATACGCAATTCTGCTCAATTGACATAGGACTTTGGACCCTAAAAGATTTCTTGACACCATCACTTACGAAAAGTAAAATAACTTTATTAATTTTTATTGGGGGTAAGCCGTTTATGCAGGTAAAATATATTTTTGTTACGGGTGGTGTGGTTTCAGGAATTGGCAAAGGCATTACCGCAGCTTCTCTGGGACGTCTTTTAAAGGCCCGGGGGCTTCGCGTATCCATGCAAAAATTTGATCCTTATATCAATGTTGATCCCGGCACCATGAGCCCCTATCAGCATGGCGAGGTCTTCGTCACCGACGACGGTGCTGAGGCTGATTTGGACTTGGGTCATTACGAGCGGTTCGTTGATGAGAATGTCAGTGCAAACAGCAGTGTTACCACCGGTAAAATCTATCATTCGGTAATGAACAAGGAGAGGAAGGGCGACTTCCTGGGAGCCACGGTTCAGGTTATCCCGCATATTACCAATGAGATCAAGGATAGAGTTTTCAGGGTTGCAAAGGTTGAGACCACCGATGTTGTCATTACTGAAATCGGTGGGACTGTAGGCGACATTGAAAGCCTTCCCTTTCTTGAAGCCATTCGTCAGGTTTCAGCCGATGTTGGAAAAGAAAATGTGATATACATTCATGTCACTCTTGTTCCGTACCTGCGTATGTCGGGAGAGCTTAAGACCAAGCCTACCCAGCATAGTGTGAAGGAGCTTTTAAGTATAGGTATTCAGCCCGACATCATTGTTCTTCGAACTGAAAAGGAATTATCGGAGGATGTTAAGAGCAAGATTGGCCTGTTTTGCAATATATCAAAGGATGCGGTCATTCAAAATCTGGATGCCGAAACCCTTTACGAGGTTCCCCTCATGCTGGAATCAGAGGGCCTGGCCGATGTTGTTTGTAAGAAGCTTGGCTTAAGGTGCGGAAAAGCAGACCTGGAAGAATGGAAGGACATGGTTACCCGATCGAAAAACCCCACTCGAAAGGTCAAAATTGCGCTGGTGGGCAAGTATGTAGAGCTTCATGATGCCTATTTGAGTGTGGCGGAAGCCTTACGCCACGGCGGCATTGCCAACGAAGCGGAGGTTGAGATCAATTGGGTCAGCTCCGAGGATTTGACAAAGGATACCTATAAGGAGCTTTTAAAGAATGCCGATGGCATTCTGGTTCCCGGAGGCTTCGGAGACAGGGGTATAGAAGGAAAGATTCTGGCCGTACAATATGCCCGTGAAAGCAAAATACCCTATTTTGGTATTTGTCTTGGTATGCAGATGGCAGTCATAGAGTTCGCACGTAATGTGGTCGGACTTAAGAATGCCCACAGCACCGAGTTTGATTCTAAAGCGCTCAATCCTGTCATTGATCTTATGCCTGAGCAGCGGGACATTGAGGAAATGGGTGCTACCATGAGGCTGGGACTTTATCCCTGCAAATTAGGAGAGGGGGCCATCTCCCGTCAGGTTTATGGCAAGGAGCTCATTTACGAGCGCCATCGCCACCGCTATGAGTTTAATAATTTCTACAGAGAACAGTTCTTCAAAAAGGGACTTGTTACCGTGGGCCTTTCACCCAGTGAACGACTGGTGGAAATAGTGGAGCTTACTGATCATCCCTGGTTTGTAGGTGTCCAGTTCCATCCCGAGTTCAAGTCAAGACCCAACAAGGCGCATCCATTATTTGCTGATTTTATTCGCGCTTCATTGGGAAAATAATTAAGTATGGATATGCATTCGCAATAACGAAAAGAGGGCTGAAATCACGATTTCAGCCCTCTTTTGTCTCTATCGCCGTTTTCCTTGTTACACCATGGGAAATTTGACCCTTTGAATTGAAATTTTGGTTTTTGAGAATAATTGAAGTAGAACAGTTAAAGGACGGTGATTATGATGAGGATTAACAAAAAACGTATTCTATCGGTATTAAAGGAAACAAACTCCGTTGCTCATCTTATTTCAGTGGCGACAAGGTTTCTACTTGTCATTTTGGTAATCTGCATCATTTACAGCGGTTCCACTCAGAAAGAGATCGCTGATAATGTTGTCAGGCTACATATTGTAGCCAATAGCAATTCACCTGAGGATCAGGAGCTAAAGCTCAAGGTGCGGGATGCTATATTAACGCATATGCAGACCCAGTATCCCAATGGGGCCACCCGTGAAGAAGCTGCTCACTATTTAAAGAACAGTCTTCCCCAAATCAAGCAGATTGCTGCGGGCGTATTGAAGGAAAATGGATCTAATGAACCGGTAGAAGCCAAATATGGTGTTTTCTCGTTCCCAACAAAGGAATATGAGGATATAGCCCTTCCTGCAGGTATGTATGAGGCTGTACGGGTTGAACTTGGTCAAGCTCAAGGTCAGAACTGGTGGTGCGTCATGTTTCCCCCTCTGTGTGTAGCTGATGCCAACAGCCTGAAAATGGATGATGAGGCCATGAACCAATTAAGAGATGGCCTGGGGGATATGAATTACAGTCTGATCACCGATGTTACAGAAAGAAGCAATGTTCCCATAAAGATAAAATTCCGCATCGTTGAACTGGTGGAGAGCTCTAAAATCAAACTGGCCGAAATGCTCGGCCACCTGTTTTAGGGCATTAAGGAATGATATAAGAAATTAAGCAGAGATAAAATTTAACTTGCGGTATTTTTTGATTTACTCTAACGGGCACGTTGGCATATATTCTCAACATAGTCATAATCAATAATAAACAGCCACCTGGTTAATTTTATATCAATCAGGTGGTTTTTACTGCTTGTAGAAATGTAACGGAATATGGTAAAAATATAACTATGAACAATTATTAACAATATCAACAAATTATGATATAAAAATCATAGGTAGAAGGAGGTGCTCTTTTGTATATTAAAAAGACAAAGCTAAATATAATAAGGCTTATGATTCTCCTCATAGCGGTATCCTTAATATCAAGCTCCTGTGTCGCCAGAATGGGCGGAGAAGTACGACCGACGGAAACAAACGCTTCCGCAGAAAGTACAACCGAACCCGCCAGTATTACGCCCAGCCCGGATAATAAATATCCTAATGGTGACAGTGCTTCTGCTATGCCTACTGTAACCCCAAATACTGTACAAGACCCGAATAAGGGGGAACCCGTATCTGTAGATAAATTTGTGGATCAAGACACATCATCACAAAAATGGAAATTTAAAAATTATGCTGTATCTGCCAGCGAAATCACTGTCAGCAACTCCAGATTTAATATGAAAATACCTCCAAACACCGTTTATCCAAAGAATATTGAAGCATTTATACTGAATTGCATGGATATGGCAGAGAGAGCAAGCGGCTTCAGCTTCTATCCTGCCGGCAAGAATTATCCTAAAATAAATATCGTGATTGAATCAGGTACATATGCTTACGGAAACGCATACGAAATTCATGTGGGAGCAATGGATTTAATCGTTGACGAACGCAGTACTCCATACGTATACACTCATGAATTATCCCATGTTCTGGATTATAGAAATGCAGGAACTTTTTTTCACGCACCGTTTGCCGAAGCGTTTGCCATATTGAATGCATATCGGGGATTTGAAATTACAGGAGAAACAAAATATCAGATCAATACATTGAACTATGCTCATTTTGATAAAGACAACGAGCTTTTAGCGGATCCAGAGAATTACTATATAAATGTTAAGGACTGGGATGCCTACCTCGCCGGATTCAGGTTTGGAGTCTATCTGGAAAAAACATATGGAAGCAATATATTCCCTGAAATTATGAAACGCTATGCTGAACAGCATAAAGATACTAATCGATCCGTACCTGAATTAATAAGCGCAATAAAGGATAAGACCTCTGAAAATGTCTTTAGCGATTTTTCTGTTTGGTACGAGAAAAATAAAGGTATTTTTAATAGCACTCCTGAAAAAGATCCTTCAGATGCTGTGCAGGGAATTTCCGAGGTGTTGATTATGCCCATCATTAATGATCACTATCAAGGATACGTTAACTATAAATATCTAAAAGGTGACAGTCTGGCTTTGGATTTTAATGATGGTTTTGCATTGGCCGAATATCATGGATATATGATTCAGGGAATAACAGCAACCTTCTACTCAGAAGGAGAAAATATCATATACTTCCTTGATTCAGAGGACAAACTGATTGATTCCAAAAAAATGAATAACGAATTTGCAAACTATTCGGTGCCAAATGCTTCAAAGCTCCGTATAGAAGGTGATCCAGGCCTTATGAGCATTCGTCCGATACTCGAAAAAATGAAGTGAAGGCATTGAAAGATGTTGTGTTATAATAGTGAAAAAAGCAAAGGATAATCTTTTTTGTGAATATTAAAACTTTGTATGAAGACAATCATTTACTGGTGGTGGTAAAGCCCCCTGATATACCTGTTCAGGAAGATATCAGCGGGGCTTTGGATTTGCTCACCCTTCTCAAGGAAGATATCAAGGTAAGGTTCGATAAACCGGGTAATGTTTTTTTAGGTCTTGTTCATAGACTGGACAGGCCGGTAGGAGGCGTCATGGTTTTTGCAAGAACCTCCAAAGCGGCGTCCCGGCTTTCGTCCCTCATTCGTGAACACCGGATGGATAAAACCTATCTCTGCGTGGTTAAAGGCGCTCCAAAGGTTTTAAAAAGCCGTCTTACCGACTATCTTTTAAAAGACAGTCAGACCAATACTGTTAAAGTGGTTGAACCGGATACGACCCAGGCCAAGGAGGCCATTCTGGACTATGAGGTTTTGAATCAAGTTAATGGTCTTAGCCTTATTAAAGTCAAGCTTTTAACGGGACGGAGCCATCAGATCCGTGTGCAAATGGCTTATAATGGAACACCGCTTTTTGGTGATACCAAGTACGGGTACAAGGGAGAGAGGAGTGACAGCCTTGCCCTATGGTCCCATGAACTTGAAATAGAGCATCCTACAAAAAAGGAGAGGATGCATTTCACATCCTCTCCTCCTGATCAATATCCTTGGAATTTGTTTATGGCTTAATCACGATCTTAGTATCTTCAAGAGTCACAATGCTTGATTTAACAATGGAACCCTGAGCCACTGTGCCTTCGGCCACATATTCGCCGGGGCTTGCAACCCTTGCATAGTATACCAGCGGCTTGGGCGTTTCCTTGCTCTTACCTACCACGAAGGTGACCTTCTGTCCGTCGAACTGGCGATACCAGCAGCCGGTGAAATCCTTGACGCCAAAGTTCCAGGGGCTTTCCAGAGGCTTTAATCCGGCAGGTGCGTAATCGCTGATCTCATAGGTGTTGTCAATGGCTGTTTTATCAACATTATAGCTGATTTCTACCTTAATAACATCATCGGGCGCAAATGTAGTAGTTTCCTTGCCAGTTGCTGCATTGTAGTATTTGCGTGTCATGGTCAAGCCGGAGTCGTTCTTCACGTTGTCGGTATAGGATGCGTTGTAGAGGGACAGTACAGAAACATTTCCGGTAACGTCTGTCACTTTGAACTGGTCTATGTTGACAGAAGGAACCTTGATGACTTCACTGTGACCTTTATCAAGATTTACAGTATAACTCTTACCACCAAAGCTGTAGCTGAAGCCTGCCTTGGCGTCAGGAAGCTTTTCAAACCTATCCATCAGATACAGGACCTTCTCAACACCCACATACTGGGTCTTGGAATAATTGTTTTCAACGTAAACATACAGTTTTGTTGCGTCAGGACTGTTGATTCTGGATGCAAGAACGGCAGCCAGAGCCGTCTGACGATAGGAAGTATCAGTATCATTCTTCACAAGCTTCACACGAATATAGGGGTCCTTGCGCTCTAAATGAGGAGTGATTTTCTTTTCGTAAATACCGGTGGCGGTGGCGGTATCCCCCAGTGCCTCATAGGCCAGACCTAAGAAGAGGTAGTCGTCCAGCTTAAGGTTTTCTGTTGCCGCGGCTCTGTTAAGATCCAGCAGGACGGGCTCACCAAGCTCGGCCAGGGCGAAGAGTGCGGCAGCTTGAACGTTTTTATCGGAAAGCAGGGCATTGTAGAAGTACATCTTCAGGGCTGAGGCGTCTGCTACATCCTTTAAAAGTGGCGTAATCAGAGCGGTGAAGCTCATATCGCTTCCGGCATACGGGAGTATGCCATAGCCGCCGTCCTCATTCTTATACTCGGAGGGTACTACGTCTAAAGGATCAAGGTAGTAGGCATCGTTCTTAACGATTTCTTTTAATAGCTTTCTGGCATAATTAGCTACAAGCTTCTGATCAAGACGCTTGCCATAATCCCAGGAAAGACTGTGAAGTGAACTAATAAGGCTGCCTCTGCCTGCATCGGTGATAATCAGTGTTGTAAGGCCGCTCTTTCCTGCAGCTATCTTCATACCGGAAACGAGGTCCTTTAATGTGGCGGTTTCAATGGTTCTGTATGAAGGATAAACGGTGATAATACGGCTTAGGGCATCGGTTTTTCCCGATTCTGACTTGGCTGACATCACCAGGGTAAAGGTACCCTCGGTCAGAGTGGGCAACGGTAGATTAACTCGCTCAAAGGCTTTGGTTGTAGCGGTCTGCTTAAAGTCAGGCAGTTCTTTAATTGTAAGCTCAAAGGTTACCTTCTCATTCTCGGGAAGACCGTCGCCGTAGGCTGTCACACCGATGAAAGGCTTATCACCTACAAGGTAATCCAGACTCAAGGCATCGTTAATAAAGAAGGGCATGGAGACCTTGGTCGACTGGATTTCGGAGCCTGCGTAAAGGTCGCCGGATACGGCTGCGGCAGCCAGACTGAAGGAGGTTATATTGTCTGGCAGTTTGAAGGTATAGGAGCCAAGGCCGTTGGCACTTAAGGCTATGGTCTTGAACAAAGCGGTATCTTTAAAGTCTGAGCGGACGGCACCGGCTCCGGTGTCCATTAATCCCCCCTCAGGCGCAGCAGAAGGTGCAGGCATTGGTGCTTCCATGGCAGAATCCATTTTTAAGGATTCATTAAAGGTAACAGCTACGCCGCCTGCCCTTGAGGCTCCTTTTAATCCGCCAAACCTCACAGCATCGTCACGATTGTTGGAGTTTCTGGTGATACCACTGTCGATCCAGCTATAGAGCGAAGCCAGAGGGTCAATGTATTGGCCGGAAAGCTTCAACAGGGCTTCATCCACCAGGGAAAGGTTGACATGAGCTGCCACAGGCTTACCATCCTTATCGGTGGCTTCCAGAGTAATGGTCATGTTCTCTCCGGGCTTGTAGCTGGTCTTGTCGGTCTTGATTTTCAGATTCAGCTTCTTTTCATTATAGTCGTAGATAATATTGCAGTTGGTTTGAATATAGCTCTTGCCGTTGAAGACAATACCTTCCAGATAATAGTTTGGAGCATAGGATGCCGGGAAGGGTTGGCTTAATGTGGGCTGATTCATGACCTTGTAGCCCTGAATGCCGTTGCGGGCTTCAACAAAGAGGGTACGCATATCTTTAAGGGGCTCCTCTTTGTTGTTGACAACCTGGACGGTGACAGTCTCATTGGCTTTATAGGACTGTCTGTCAGCCTTAAGGTAGAAATACTCATTGGTCTCAGGATAACCTTTACCATTCTTGTAAAGCCATGTCTCAGTCTTCATGTCTCTTCCGTTTTTATCCTTGGTGGTTATCTCCGCGATATAATAGCCTTCCTCATTGGGATTGATGGCAAATTCATAGTGCGCTGTACCATCTGTACCTGTTACAAGATTTCCTTCTCCTGCGGAAATACGTTTTTCGCGGTATTCATAGGTCTTTCTGACAACCTTGTTTATAGCATCGTATTCATCACCGGTCTCATACTTTTCCCAAATGATGCGGGTAAGCTTCACCTTAAGATTATGATCAGATACAGGTGCTCCTCTGTAATTGTCATTGGTCAGGTCATCGTCATTGAGGGTATCCAGATTAATTGCACTGACTGTGACATTGACCACGCCCTTGTTGTCCTTGATCTCACCCTGGGGCTGAAGGTCTATATCGTTGGCGAAGACTCTGAAATTATAGTACTCGGAAACATCACCGGTTTCAGGGAATTGGGCAGTGGCATTTATACCAAAATAGCATTCGCCCTGCATTCTGCTTTCATAAGCAGGTGTGAATTCTACTTTAAGAATACCGTTTTTATCGGTGACCCCTTTATTTTGCTCTGTTTTTGAATAAGTGTTAATGCTGTAGCTTAAGGGGACATTGGACACAGGTGTTCCGTCAAAAAAGGTGGCCTTAAGGGTGAAAGTTATTTTTTCACCTACAAATACAGCCTTCTTATCGGAACTGATCTCAAGCTTATACTGAGGCTTGATATAGTTTTCAACGTTGAAATAGGTGCTTGAAAGTACCTCATCCCCATCCTTAACCGTGATGGTATAGGAGCCGGGATCAAGGGCAGGCAGCTGAATGCGTCCGTCATAGAAGCCATTTTCAGCCTTGAGGGTAAAGGTTTCTAAAGCATTTGAAAGGAAGGGCATGAAACGGCTCATAATATTGGCCCTCATGGGGTAGTAATAGCCGCCGCTTGCAAGCTCAACCGTAACCTCATCGGGAGTGGAATTGTTCAAGCGGCTCTTGATAAAGCCCCAGAATTCCACAGTATCATTAGGTTTATAGAGGGTTCGGTCGGTTTGCATATAGCGCCAGTAAAGGCCCTCATTATAAGGACGGTAATAATAGGTGTAGTCTGTGTCGTAGGAATAGCCTGTATTGATAAGGCTTTCCTTGCCATCGGCAGTAGTTACTTTGTAGATATCCTGGGTCATTTTATCATCGTTACCGGCTTTACGGGCATTAGGTAGCTTGACCAGACCGGAAGAGTCTGTTTTATAGATTCTCTTGTCGCTCAGGGCAGGAGGGAGAATACCGACCTGTGCGCCACTGATGGCCGCTCCGGTCTTAAGATCATTAAGCCAGAAAAGCGTATTGTTTTTATCGCTTACGGAGTAGGCTGCAACACCTGAAATCTGCATAAATGCTTGGGCAGCAAGCTTGTCGCTGGTTAGTTCAACCAGGTAAAAGCCCTCAGCGACAGTCTCGGGGAAAAGCATATACTTCTCAAGCCATCTTTCAAGATTAAAGCTCTGTTTGAAATCCAGTACTTTTTCCATACCCTTTGTGTCAATCATGCTCTTGCCTGTTGCATAGGGTGCCCATGAGGGGGCTTCTTCTTTCTGTCGGATGGCATTGATAAAGTCATCCAAAGTTCTGAACCTATAAAGCTTGAGGGTGACATCTACTGAAGCTGAGCTTCCGTTCAAATAAAGGTTGAAAGGAACTGCTGGCTTTTCGGTGCTTCCGAATTCGAGCCAGTTGCTGTTAATGTAAAGAGAACCGGGGTAGGGGTCGGCTGTGCTCTTTGGGTCGGCTGAGGTTTCAAATGAAAAGATATAATCTTCGTTCAGAACTACAGCGCCTTTTGCAGCAGTGAGCCCTTTTTTGATTTTAACGGTATACAGTGTCCCTGCTTCCAATTTTTTCGGGATAAAAACAGTAGTATAACCATTGCTTTCAAAACGGCCATCTACCTTGGGACTGATTTCAAAGTGCTTGGAGATGTTCTGAACATCCGGATAAGAGAAATAGAGCTCTATTCCCGTATCCAGGGGAACGCCTGAGGTCATATTTTCAGGTAGGCTGCCGAGAACCGTGAAATCACGCTTTGTTTGGAAAACGAAGCTTACGGTTCTTCCGTCCTGAGCTTTGACATCAATAAAATAAACCTGATTTTGCTTAAGGGCTACGGAAGGCTTTAAAAGGTATTTGCCGCCTGAGATGGCCGTAATACTCAAAGCTCCATCGCGCAGAGTGACATTGGTCTTCACATAATCCAGTGTTACTTCTGCTTCTGAGCTTAATATAAAGCCGCTATCCAAGGATACTCCAGTGTCATCCTCTTTTTCGGGGACAATGGAAAATCCGCTTTTGTAGGTATCGGCGGAGGCCTTAATATCAGGGCTTAGGGGATTGGCAAACCACATAACCGATACTCCTAAAACGAGAATTAGAATACAAGCAATAACTTTCTTCAACATCGTCTTTACCTCCTAGGTATTGATGAAGAGTCTTTTAACCCATTAGACGATATAAAATTGGTGCGGTTTACTATCATGATAAACTTTTTCCAAAAACCAATTGATCTGTAAAGCCCAGTTCAACTAATTTTTCAAAAGCCTCGATTACAGGGTGCGGAATCTCTTGGGCGATCTGAAAGCCCATTTGAGGGTATACCCTGATACGATCAAGGTCTCCGACCATTACGTTTATGAGTTCACGGAAGGACATGCCGGCAGGAGGGGACTGATGGCAGTACTCATCAAAAGTAAGCCCGGGAGAGGTGACAAGAAGCTCAATCTCAGGCCATACTTTTTTGATGGTCGCGTAGGTTCTTCGTTCCATATAAGGCTTTTGAACAGCGATAATTGATTGAGGAGTAATGCCTCTGTTCAGTAATTTTTCACGTGTGAAATGGACATTTTCTCCGGTATTGGTGGACTTGTCTTCTATTATGATTTTATCCTCCGGGACTCCCATCTTAATAGCCAGCTCAGCAAAAATCTGAGCCTCCGGCTTGTCAAAAAGCTTATCGGTGAGACGTCCAAACCCGCCAGAAAAGGCTATAACCGGTGCCCATCCCTCCAAATAGAGCTGGGCTCCCCGCTCTGCAACCCTTGTGTCATTACTGCCCAGAACAAAGATGCAATCTGATTTTGCCATTTCATGGTGCATCAGGTGGTAATTCCAGATTATTTTTGCGTAGTGATCAATCATGGGTGTCATGGTCTCCTTTGAATGATGTCTATATTTCCATGTTAAACTTTTTAAAGACAATTTTAAAGTTAGCTTGGACTATTTGAGATTATTGCACATTGAGATATAATTATTTAGAGTATGTCAAAATAAGCCAGCGAGGTCTTAATATGGAAGATCGAAGCAATATGTTTGAAGCCTATAAAGGAAGCGATCCTTATGCGTTTGTCAGCTACGCGCACAAGGATTTGGCAAGGGTTTATCTCATTATTGAATACTTGCATAAAAAAGGCTTTCGCATCTGGTATGACGAAGGGATCGATCCCGGAAACGAATGGCCGGATGAAATTGCCAAGGCACTGGGAAAATGCAGTTTCTTTGTTGTTTTTATCTCTAAAAACTCGGCTGCATCCAAAAACGTCATCAATGAGATCAACTTCGCAATTGATGAAAACAAGCCGTTTCTGGCAATACATATGGAAGAGACCGGCTTGCCTCCGGGAATAAGGCTCAGGGTCGGCAGCACCCAGGCAATCATTAAATACAGGATGGATGATGAGACCTTCTTCAAGAAAATAGATAAGGTATTTATGAGGAAGCTTCCCCATAACGATGGCAATGCGGATGGAGATAACCGTTCAGAAATTAAAGCGGAGGAAAATTACGTTCCCCTTCCGACTTTTTTAGCTAATGGAAGGGGAAATCTTTCCGGAAATCTCATCAGCGGCGGTAAATTTGCACATAGGGGTGATTGGGTCTATTACAGCAATTTTGACGGCAAGCTCTTTCGCATGAGGCCTGATGGAAGCGCACGGACTAAAATCTGCGACGATTCCTGCGAAAATATTAACGTAGTTGAAGACTGGATATATTACATCAGCTATTCGGGCATTTGCCGAATCAAAACTGACGGTACCCGGAAAGAATTGCTGTTAAAGGAACTGTGTTCATTTATCCGGGTCTTGGACGGCACGATTTATTACGGCAGGTATCA
This sequence comes from Bacillota bacterium, assembly GCA_023443745.1. GTDB lineage: Bacteria > Bacillota > Clostridia > DSM-8532 > DSM-8532 > DTU059. The sequence continues at coordinate 266,739 of JAEZTB010000058.1, read as the reverse complement.
TTCACTTCTGAAAAGATATCAGATATATAAAATGAACCTAGACGGAGGCTCACATGTAAAAATCTGCAATGAAAGATGCAATCAGCTTGCTGTTTCGGAGGATTGGATCACATATACTAAGGAGCCTGGATCCATAGCCAAAAAGATAACGGAGTTTCTGGACAATACCATTTACTTTGACGAAAGCAGTGACTGTATGAAACTATACAGGATTGGAACGGACGGCAGGAATAAGGAACTGCTTACCTCTGCATGTTACCATTTCGATATACAGGACGATTGGGTTTATTATTCCTGTAATAACGGCCTCATTAGAGTAAGGTTGGACGGGGCCTATCCTTCTACATTGACAGACATTACCTGCGGTTGGTTCATTGTATCGGGTGAATGGATTTATTATACCAGACACGACTTCGAATATGGCATTTACAGGATGAGAAACGACGGTATGCAGGAAGTGAAGCTGACAGGTGATGCGGGCTATTTCCTCCATATCGTCGATGATAGTATCTACTATTTGAATGAAAAAGAAAAAACCTGGTACAGGATTCGCACCGATGGAGGCGAGAAGCGGCCTGTATTTTAGAAGATTGCAAAAATGCGAGCCTCCGGCTTGTTAAACAGCTTATCGGTGAGACGTTCAAACCCGACTGAAAAGGCTATAGTAGGAGCCAAACCCTCCAAATAGAGCTGAGCTCCCCGCTCTGCAACCCTTGTGTTGTTGCCGCGAAATTATAACGATTAATATTTACATTATATTATTTATGAAGGAGAAAGTGAACAATTATGTATCCTGCACACGTCAGCACGAAAAAAAAAGTGGAGCAGACTGTTGCAGAACACTGTGAAGCTGTTTGCAACCTTTGTGAAGATTATGGAGCAAAGATAGGCTTAAAAAACACAGCTGGATTAATGGGAATAATGCATGATTTTGGAAAGGCGAAGGATGAATTTGAGACGTATCTTCGCTACTGTGCTGAACACCCAGATGATCATTCGTTAAAAGGAACGGTGAATCATTCCTCTGGAGGTGCCCAACTAATCTTCGACCAATTTTTTGCCATTGATAATTATCAAAAACTCACGACAGAGCTTGTTTCATTAGCGATTTGTTCGCACCATGGAGGACTCTCTGATATTATCTCTCCTGAAGGTATAGATTCTTTACATAAGAAGATTCATCCGAAAGAGGATATTTCATTTGATGAATGTTTGCAGAACTTTACAAAGGAAGTTGTCAAGCTCCCACAAATAAATGAACGTTTTTACAAATCACGAGATGAGGTCATAGAGATTATTAATCGACTAAAAGAAGCGAGGATATTAGATACCTTTTCTTTTCATTTGGTTGCAAAATATCTGTTCTCATGCCTGATTGACGCAGACAGACTGGATACTTTCAATTTTATGGAAGATAGGCAGCAGGAAAAAAGCAATAGTGGTACAAGTGATTTATGGGAAGAACTATCAGAGAAATTAGAACATCATATAGAAGGGTTTATAAAAGAAAGTAAAATAAGCATTCTTCGACGAGAAATATCCGATGCTTGTAAGAACTTTGCCCAGCATAAACCGGGCATTTTCAGACTTTGTGTGCCAACGGGCGGAGGAAAGACGTTATCCAGCCTTAGATATGCATTGGAGCATGCTAAAATTAAAGCCTTCAAAAAAGAAAGAATATTTTACATTATACCATTTACAACAATTATCGATCAGAATGCCCGTGTCATAAAAGATATATTAAAACGTGATGATGTTATCCTGGAACACCATTCAAACCTTGTGTCGGATAATGATAATGAGGACTACAAGCTTTTGACGGAGCGCTGGAATTCACCTATTATCATGACTACAATGGTACAATTCTTAAATACACTTTTTGCAGGAGGAACGCAAGACATCAGGCGCATGCATAACCTGGCCAATTCAATCATTATTTTCGATGAAATTCAATCAGTTCCAATTAAGTGTGTTCATTTGCTTAATAACGCATTGAATTTTTTATCAAGGATATGTAATGCTACCATCATTCTATGTACCGCAACACAGCCGCTTCTATCAGAAACACGTAGACCATTAAAAATAGATTCCCCGGCTGATATCATAGAAGATGTAGATGAAAAATTTCGTCAATTTAAGCGGGTAAATATTGTACCAAGCCTTATTAACGGGGGGTATGAAATTGGTCGGCTAGCAGAATTTGTACTTGAAAAGATGGATAATATCAGAAATGCTCTTGTTATCCTGAACACCAAGACATCAGCGAGAAATCTTTTTAAACAACTTGGTGAGATCAATTCAATATTACCCGAACATAAGAAATTCCAGATGTTTCATCTTAGTACCAGTATGTGCCCAAAGCACAGACTGAAAATTTTGGACAAGTTGAAATCAAATTTGGAAAATGACAGAGTAATCTGCATCAGTACCCAACTTATCGAGGCTGGTGTGGATATTTCCTTTGAGTGCGTGATAAGGGCAATTGCCGGATTGGATGGTATTGCACAAGCGGCAGGAAGATGTAATCGACATAAAGAAAAATCCTGTGCTAATGTGTATATTGTAAACATCAAGAACGAGGATTTATCGAAGCTTCTAGATATTCAAGAAGGCAGGGACTGTACCATAAGAATATTAGGCGAATATGAGAAGGAGCCTGGAGCCTATGATAATGATCTGCTCTCGCCTAAAACGATGGAGCGGTATTATCAATACTATTTTTACAGCAGAAAGGACAAGATGGATTATAACATTATAAACCTAAATACAAGTATGTATGATCTGTTATCTGCTAATCCCAAAGGGACAGAGGCTTATGAAGGGAGGGAAGGGAAGCGTTCGCAATACCTTATAAATCAGGCTTTCAAGACAGCAGGAGATAATTTCTGCGTTATAGATAACAATACAACCAGTGTGCTTGTGCCTTATGATAAGGGCGAAGATCTAATTATAAAAATTAATGGAAAATGCAGTTTTGAAGAGCTTAAAGCATACATCAAGGAAGCTCAGCAATACTCAGTGAACCTATTTGAAAACGACATCAAAAAAATAGGCAAAGGAATTTATCCATTAATGAATGGAGGAATTCTTGCTTTGGATAGGAGGTTTTATGATGAAGAGAACTTAGGTGTGATTACTGAAGGGAAGCAGATGGAGTTTCTTTCTGAATAACAATTTGTGAAAGTAGGTAGATGATATAACAATAAGGGTAAATGTTGTATAATCAGTTATTTTTAGACTAGAATTTTAGAAAGAAGGTGATAGTTTTGCAGAAGGAGAACATTGTCGAATTCAAGGTTTTCGGCAGGTATGCACTGTTTAGTGATCCGATAACAAGGGTCGGAGGAGAAAAATGTACATATCAGGTTCCCACCTATCAAGCGCTGAAAGGTATTTTAGAAAGTGTCTACTGGAAGCCCACTCTGGTATGGTATATTGATGAGGTTCGAATTATGAAAAGAATTACAACACAGTCACAGGGAGTTCGACCCATCAGTTATGGACAAGGCCCAAACACACTCTCTATATATACCTATTTGACAAATGTCGAATACCAGGTCAGGGCACATTTTGAATGGAACATGAATCGATCTGAACTTGAACAGGACAGGAATGAAGACAAGCATTTCCAGATCGCAAAAAGAATGATTGAACGTGGAGGGCGAAGGGATATTTTCCTAGGCACACGGGAGTGTCAAGGATATGTTGAACCATGCAAATTCGGTGAAGGTGAAGGAGCATACGATGATTATGGAGAGCTTGCATTCGGTATAATGTTTCATGGCTTTGACTATCCTGATGAAACAGGTGAGGACAAGCTAGGTGTACGATTTTGGAATTATGTCATGAGAAATGGCTCGATTAAATTTGTTAAGCCCAATGAGTGTGCAATTAGACGCGAAATCTCCACTATGAAGGCAAAAAAGTTCGGAAATGGCAACTTTAGCGGATTGGAAGAATTCGAGGGGGTGGAGCATTGAGTTGGATTAACAAGCTTTATTCTACCTATGAGAATTGTGAAAGCTTAATAGGAAAAGCTGAGTCAAGTGAAAAAATCCCGCTATTACCTATTGCCCATTCGACTCAAAATGCGCAGATAGAAGTAACAATTGATATTGATGGAAATCTCCAAGATGTGCGTATTGTAAACAAAGATGAGGCTGTTACAATAATCCCAGTAACAGAGGACAGCGCAAGCAGGAGCAATGGTAATACTCCTCACCCGCTATTTGACAAACTTCAATATCTTGCAGCAGATTATATGAAGTTCACAGACGGCAAAAAAGGAGAGGAGTATCATAAAGAGTACATGAAGAAACTGGAACTGTGGTGTGAATCTCCATATAAAAACAATAAAGTTTTCGCAATTTTCGCATACCTAAAAAAGGGACAGCTCATTGCAGATTTGGTAGAGCATAAAGTTTTGGTGCGTGGCGAGAATGGAAAGCTTGCTGATGATATGAAGATTGAGGGGGTAGCTCAGCCAGATGTTTTTGTGAGATTTCGGGTCAATGCGGTCGGGGATATGGAGCCCAGGGTCTGGCTGGATAATGAGGTGAGAGAAAGCTTTATCAGGTATTATCTTAGCCTTCAAAGTGGTAAGATGCTTTGTTATGCCAGTGGAGAAACTATACCCTGTTCGGATAAGCATCCCTCAAAGATCCGTAACACAGCGGATAAAGCCAAGCTGATATCCGGCAATGATTCAATCGGATTCACATTCCGGGGAAGATTTTCTGATAAGTGCCAAGCAGTCAGTGTTGGCTACGAAACCTCACAAAAGGCGCACAATGCCTTGAAATGGCTGATAGACAAGCAGGGATATCGGAATTATGAAGAGGTTGTTTTGGCGTGGGGAACTCGAAATGAGAATATGCCTCCCATTTCAGAGGATACCTATGAATTGTTCTCGGATGAGGAAACCCTTCTGCCACCTTCTACTGCTGAAGACTTTGCACGGAGATTATCTACTGCAATCGAAGGCTACAAATGCGATTTAGACATTAAATCGGAGATTGTTATTATGGCGTTGGATTCCGCAACAACTGGAAGGCTTTCAATTACCTATTACAGGGAAATGGGTGGATTTGAACTGTTGGAACGCATTGAAAAGTGGCACAGTACCTGCATTTGGCAGCATGATTACAAATACGTTCCAGATGGTGTTGATGAGAAGGGGAAGCCTAAGAAAAAGCGGATTTCATTTATCGGTGCCCCGGCACCTAAGGATATAGCACAGGCGGCGTTTGGCTCAAAAGCGAGTGATAAGCTGATTAAATCAACAGTAGAAAGACTTCTTCCATGCATAATTGACGAAGCAAGACTTCCGGGCGACATTGTAAATGCAGCGGTTAATAGAACGAAAAGACCTATTACAATGGAGGATAATGAATGGGACAAGGCGCGAAGTATAACATGTGCTTTAGTCAAAAAGTACAGGGAAGAAAGGTATGAAGGGGAGGTATGGCCAATGGATGTGAAAAAGACAGAAACGGATATCAATTATCTTTTTGGGAGGTTGTTAGCTGTCGCTGATGAAATTGAAAGCTGGGCATTGAGAGAGGCGAATGAAGAGCGGGCAACGAATGCAATACGACTATTTGAGAGGTTTGCGCAAAAGCCTGCTCAGACATGGAAGACAATCTCTTTAAGACTTATTCCATATAAGATGAAGCTTGGAAAAAAATGCGATTGGTTGACAGACATTATTGAAGACATATCAAGCAAAATTCCAAAGGATGGGTTTGAAACAGAAAAGAATCTGGATGGTAGGTTTATTCTTGGATTTGACTGCCAAAAGAAAGATATCCGTGATGAAAAAATCAGGCGAAAGGAATCTAAATCGAGCCAAAAAACCAATTCACAAATAAGTGAAAATGAAGAGGAGAGATGAAAATGAGTAGTTTTACAAACAAAATTGATTTTGCAGTAGTTGTTTCTGCAAAAAAGGCGAACCCAAATGGCGATCCGTTAAATGGAAATCGTCCGAGAGAAAACTACGATGGCTTTGGTGAGATTTCTGATGTCTGCATCAAACGAAAGATACGAAATCGCTTGCAGGATTTGGGAAAGGAAATATTTGTGCAATCAGATGAGCGAAGGACAGATGAATGTAGAAGTCTGAAGGACAGGGCGGATGCTTGCGATGAGCTTAAAAAAGTCATCAAGGATAAGGAGCAATATGCTAAGGTGGCTTGCGAAAAGTGGATTGATGTGAGAAGTTTCGGCCAGGTCTTTGCCTTCAAGGGAAAGGATAAAGACAAAGAAAAAGAGGACGAATCTGTTTCCATAGGGATAAGAGGTCCGGTATCAATTCATTCTGCGGTAAGTGCTTCACCTATTGAAATATCAAGCATGCAGATTACAAAAAGTGTAAATAGCGAGACAGACAAAAAAAATCCGGATAAAAAATCTGCAGACACCATGGGCATGAAGCACAGGATTGAATTCGGACTCTATACCATCTATGGCAGTATTAATCATCAGCTTGCAACAAAAACGGGTTTTAATGATGATGATGCAGAACTAATTAAACATGCTTTGAGAACACTTTTTGAGAATGATTGCTCATCGGCAAGACCGGATGGCAGCATGGAAGTCCTAAAGGTTTACTGGTGGAAGCATAATTGTCCAAATGGGCAGTTTTCTTCTGCCAAGGTGCACAAATCATTAAGGATCAAAGCTATAAAAGATGAACCTAAAGACTTTAGCGATTATGATATAAATGTTGAGGAGCTTAATGGCTTAAAGTTGGAAGTCTATGATGGCATATAACGAAGAAGATTATTTGAATATTGCAGGTTTGCAGCACTTTTCGTTTTGCCGCAGGCAATGGGCGCTTATACATATTGAACAACAATGGCAGGAAAACCTGCGAACCATTGAGGGGCAGATTGTTCATGAAAGGGCTCATGACAACATTTCTTCAGAGAAACGCGGCGATGTGATTGCCACACGAGGTATGCCTGTATTTTCGAGGACACTTGGAATAAACGGTGTTTGCGATGTTGTGGAGCTTCACCGGTCACCAGATGGTGTAAAAATATTCGGCAGGGTGGGCTTATATAAGCCCATCCCTATCGAGTATAAGCGTGGCAAGCCTAAAGAAAGTGATTGTGACGCAGTGCAATTGTGTGCCCAAGCTATGTGCCTTGAAGAAATGCTGTTGTGTGAGATTCCTAAAGGGTATATGTTTTATGCTGAGGTAAGCCGCAGACAAGAAATTAAATTTTCGGATATACTCCGCAGCAATGTCCGAACAATGTTAAATGAAATGCACGCTTTATATGCAAGAAGGTACACGCCAAAGGTTAAGCTATCTAAAAGCTGTAAAGCGTGCTCCCTTTCTGAAATCTGTATACCTAAACTTAATAAAAGCTTGTCAGTTTCAAAGTATATAAAAGACAATATAATGGGGGCTGAAGAGTAAATGCGGAAGCTGTTGAACACGTTATATGTGACTTCACAAGATGCATATTTATCGCTTGATGGTGAGAATGTTGTTATAATAAAAAATGAAGCAGAAGCGGCGCGTATTCCACTCCACAATCTTGAAGGAATTATCACGTTCGGATATACCGGTGCAAGCCCGGCATTGATGGGAGCTTGTGCAAAAAAGAATATCGGTTTGACATTTATGACCAAAAGTGGTAAATACTTAGCTAGAATTGTTGGAGAAAGCCGTGGTAATGTAACGCTAAGAAAAGCGCAGTACCGTATTTCCGATGATGAAAGACTGAGTACACTAATCGCAAGAAACTTTGTCATTGGCAAGATTTATAATGCACGGTGGGTCATAGAAAGAGCAACAAGAGATTACAGCTTAAGACTTGATACCGAAAAATTAAAAAAGGTCTCGCAGTTTATGGCAAACTCCCTTCAGAATATTTATTCTTGCGATGATATGGAACAGCTCCGAGGCTTTGAGGGGGAGTCGGCAAGTCAGTATTTCAGCGTATTTGACGATCTGATATTACAACAAAAAGAGGACTTTTTCTTTAAAGTCAGAAATAAGCGACCGCCATTGGATAATGTAAATGCAATGCTTTCTTTTGTTTATACTCTGTTGGCTCATGATGTTGCAAGAGCTCTTGAAGCAATTGGTCTGGATGCATATGTCGGCTTTCTGCATCGAGATAGACCGGGACGAATATCACTTGCCCTTGATTTAATGGAAGAATTACGTTCAGTCTATGCCGATAGATTTGTGCTGTCGCTCATTAACAAGCGGGTTGTGACTTCAAAGGGATTTACACAAAAAGAAAATGGAGCTGTCGTAATGGATGACGATACAAGAAAAAGTGTTTTATCAGCCTGGCAAGCAAAAAAGCAAGAGCAAATTACGCATCCGTTTCTCGGCGAAAAGCTTGAGTGGGGTCTTGTACCATATTTACAAGCAATGCTATTGGCAAGGTTTATACGTGGTGACTTGGACGAGTACCCGCCTTTTTTGTGGAAGTAGGTGAATGATGTTAGTATTGATAACTTATGATGTGAACACGGAAACACCTGCCGGTAGGAAGCGTTTACGGCAGGTTGCGAAACAGTGTGTCAATTACGGACAGAGGGTTCAGAATTCAGTCTTTGAGTGTATACTGGACTCCGCTAAATGCCGGGAGGTTCAACATAAGCTTGAGCAAATAATTGATAAAGAAAAGGATAGTTTGAGGTTCTATTACTTAGGCAATAAGTACGAAAACAAAGTGGAACACATTGGCGCAAAGGAAAGTTTTGACATTGAGGGTACGTTAATAATTTAGGTGCGAATGTAAAGCTATCATAAGTTTTCAGATGCTTTCGCACCAGAAAATGACTGAAATATTATAGGTTACTTAAAGGATCTCTATTTTTTGCTTTACGATATACCATCCAATTTGTTAAAATTGATGATCGAAACGCAAATATGCAGAGTATGTTTTATGCATATTTGCTGTCGTTCCCTTCACAGGGAACGTGGATTGAAATTTTGAAGTTTTTAATCTGATCTTGTGTAGGCTTAGTCGTTCCCTTCACAGGGAACGTGGATTGAAATTTGCAATGGATTTATTGCCGGGAGTGGCTGTTGAAGTCGTTCCCTTCACAGGGAACGTGGATTGAAATGAGCGTCAAGGGCACCAGATTGACAGCACAAACGTCGTCGTTCCCTTCACAGGGAACGTGGATTGAAATTCAAGAGTCTGCTGTTTTAAAGCCGAAAGACGTTAAGTCGTTCCCTTCACAGGGAACGTGGATTGAAATTGAGGACAGACAGTATTTTGAGAAATACGCCAAACGTCGTTCCCTTCACAGGGAACGTGGATTGAAATATGGAAAGAGTTTGAAAATAAGTCATGTTTCATGGTCGTTCCCTTCACAGGGAACGTGGATTGAAATTGATAAGGTGAAGTTAGGTGCAATCTTTGGGTTATTGTCGTTCCCTTCACAGGGAACGTGGATTGAAATAGCAATCAGTTAGTCCCGAAGCTATTAGACAAAAGTCGTTCCCTTCACAGGGAACGTGGATTGAAATTAAAGACTCTGAGAATATGACCGCCGCACTGAATGAGTCGTTCCCTTCACAGGGAACGTGGATTGAAATCACTGTCAATTGCTGACGAATATGCAAACGCAGATGTCGTTCCCTTCACAGGGAACGTGGATTGAAATAAGTCCTGATATAGCGGCCTGTGGGTGAGCATCGGGGTCGTTCCCTTCACAGGGAACGTGGATTGAAATTTACATGGGGCGGCGTGAACGAATACCACTTGAGGGTCGTTCCCTTCACAGGGAACGTGGATTGAAATTGGATATCTAGCAGGAGTCAAGCGCTATTATCTCAGTCGTTCCCTTCACAGGGAACGTGGATTGAAATTTACATAGGTCGGCGTGAACGAATACCACTTGAGGTCGTTCCCTTCACAGGGAACGTGGATTGAAATCGTCCTCCTGCCGAATTAGAATCCAATCGATCCGGTCGTTCCCTTCACAGGGAACGTGGATTGAAATTGGAAAATAAACTAATTTGGTTGAAAGACGAGGTTGTCGTTCCCTTCACAGGGAACGTGGATTGAAATACCCCTGCCCTGGTTGAACGCTTGTCGGATTGCGGTCGTTCCCTTCACAGGGAACGTGGATTGAAATTTGCAACGGATTTATTGCCGGGAGTGGCTGTTGAACGTCGTTCCCTTCACAGGGAACGTGGATTGAAATATAAATGAAATAGCCAACTTTTAAAGGTTTTTTGTCGTTCCCTTCACAGGGAACGTGGATTGAAATCTGCGAATATTGATTTACCGGAGCCGCCACCACCGAGTCGTTCCCTTCACAGGGAACGTGGATTGAAATTTTCAAGAATTTTTCTTCCTGCGAATATTGATTTAGTCGTTCCCTTCACAGGGAACGTGGATTGAAATGCTCAAATGGAGATGCAAAGATAACGAGTATCACATGTCGTTCCCTTCACAGGGAACGTGGATTGAAATTGTGGAGTGGATGCGAACGGCAAAACAAAGCTCATGTCGTTCCCTTCACAGGGAACGTGGATTGAAATAAAATATTTGCCAAATAACAACGGTGAGTTACTAGTCGTTCCCTTCACAGGGAACGTGGATTGAAATCATAAAGGAAATACCTTTGCATCCCCAACACCAGGAGTCGTTCCCTTCACAGGGAACGTGGATTGAAATAAAGAAATATGATAATATCTCCGGATATTGGTGAAGTCGTTCCCTTCACAGGGAACGTGGATTGAAATTGGGCGAAAATGTACCAGGATTACTGTCAAGTGAGTCGTTCCCTTCACAGGGAACGTGGATTGAAATGTATATAATGAAAGTATAATATAAGTGTGTCCAAGTCGTTCCCTTCACAGGGAACGTGGATTGAAATTTCTTGGCTAATGCCGTATGCTGATTTTGCTTTGTCGTTCCCTTCACAGGGAACGTGGATTGAAATGGCAAATACTCAACAAGCCAAGCGAAGGAATACTTGTCGTTCCCTTCACAGGGAACGTGGATTGAAATATTATGTTGTATATGTACCATAGCCCGGCTGTCCTGTCGTTCCCTTCACAGGGAACGTGGATTGAAATGATAACGAGCCCACACGGGATGATGAATGCCATGTCGTTCCCTTCACAGGGAACGTGGATTGAAATATTTAAATAATGCCACAGGAACGAAAATAAACGGTCGTTCCCTTCACAGGGAACGTGGATTGAAATAAGCCGTGGGTAAGAGTTGTAATGCCGGATGATTTGTCGTTCCCTTCACAGGGAACGTGGATTGAAATCCAACAGGCGCACCTACTTCTCAACCCAAGACATCGTCGTTCCCTTCACAGGGAACGTGGATTGAAATAATAAAGATGAGATACGGAAGGCGGCTAGGGATATCGTCGTTCCCTTCACAGGGAACGTGGATTGAAATGATAGGCTGGATCCATTATCAAAGCTTAACCCGGTCGTTCCCTTCACAGGGAACGTGGATTGAAATTGTAAAGTGCATCAATCAACGCGTCATCGGTTTGGGTCGTTCCCTTCACAAGGAACGTGGATTGAAATGTACTGGTTTGGTTATGTGCACTACTGAGCTTCCGTCGTTCCCTTCACAGGGAACGTGGATTGAAATGGATAATATACCGATGGTACTGCAAAGATCGGAGAGTCGTTCCCTTCACAGGGAACGTGGATTGAAATTGCTTGCTTGGGGTGCAAGAGGTCGCACGTTCAAGTCGTTCCCTTCACAGGGAACGTGGATTGAAATTGGCAAACGAACAGGCATACTGTGGGAGGCTTATAGTCGTTCCCTTCACAGGGAACGTGGATTGAAATATCATCGAGGCTGAACACCTTAAAGCAACCAAGCCCGGTCGTTCCCTTCACAGGGAACGTGGATTGAAATTCCATACTGATGGCAGAGGTAGTTTCAAGGTTTGGTCGTTCCCTTCACAGGGAACGTGGATTGAAATAAAATTGTATACTGTACGTAGACGAGGCCACAGCCGTCGTTCCCTTCACAGGGAACGTGGATTGAAATTGCGGAGTGGATGCAGACGGAAAAACAAAACTCAGTCGTTCCCTTCACAGGGAACGTGGATTGAAATCCAAATATGAGGCCCGTAGCGCGTCCTCTGAGCCCCTGTCGTTCCCTTCACAGGGAACGTGGATTGAAATTGAATGGGCAAGCAATACAAACGCTAAATGCGGATGTCGTTCCCTTCACAGGGAACGTGGATTGAAATGCAAACCTTACCAGCTTTCAGCAAGACAAGGTCAAAGTCGTTCCCTTCACAGGGAACGTGGATTGAAATCAGAGGGGATGAGTTTACCCAACGATAACAACCCGTCGTTCCCTTCACAGGGAACGTGGATTGAAATAGATCCGGATTCGGGCACCCGGGGATCCTGGTCACTGTCGTTCCCTTCACAGGGAACGTGGATTGAAATGGAGAGCTCAGTGCAACGAAAAAAAGGGTAACAGGTCGTTCCCTTCACAGGGAACGTGGATTGAAATGTGCCAGCTTGTACCGGGAAGTGCTACCTTGCCGGACGTCGTTCCCTTCACAGGGAACGTGGATTGAAATCAAGTGTCATTAAAAACATGAGTGCCGTAAGAATCGTCGTTCCCTTCACAGGGAACGTGGATTGAAATCGGCAACTAGTATGTATGCGACTAAAATTACAATAAGTCGTTCCCTTCACAGGGAACGTGGATTGAAATTTTAATTGCGATCGACTGCCGGCACAAAAGGCAAGTCGTTCCCTTCACAGGGAACGTGGATTGAAATATGACCACCTTTAATGCTCTTGCAAACCAGTTTCAGTCGTTCCCTTCACAGGGAACGTGGATTGAAATAAATATGCTCTATAAGAAAGCTCAACCCCATTAGTCGTTCCCTTCACAGGGAACGTGGATTGAAATGGATTACAAGAAGCAGGGTTGACAGGTACATACAGTCGTTCCCTTCACAGGGAACGTGGATTGAAATCCCAACGGGATAACGGATCGGGTGTCGAAGCCTAGTCGTTCCCTTCACAGGGAACGTGGATTGAAATTTGAAAATACGATTGATAGGGAGTGGAAGTCATAGTCGTTCCCTTCACAGGGAACGTGGATTGAAATTTGCCAAAGTAATTACGCATACTAAGATTTTTAGTCGTTCCCTTCACAGGGAACGTGGATTGAAATCAAACTACGAGCAGAGGAAAGGCATATTAGAACAGTCGTTCCCTTCACAGGGAACGTGGATTGAAATTCCGTCCTCCCAGCGCACATGAGATACATACTCGTTGTCGTTCCCTTCACAGGGAACGTGGATTGAAATTAACTGCTCCAAGATACCCATAAGTTGTGTGGTAGGTCGTTCCCTTCACAGGGAACGTGGATTGAAATTTAAATGTTCTCATCTCACCTTTAAGGTAACAGTATGTCGTTCCCTTCACAGGGAACGTGGATTGAAATCTGTCTATCAACCCGTCGGCCAACGTCGCCAGCCAGGTCGTTCCCTTCACAGGGAACGTGGATTGAAATAAGGACTTGCTCACCCATGAACCCCGCCAGCTTGTTGTCGTTCCCTTCACAGGGAACGTGGATTGAAATTTCTATAACAATAAACAATCTGTGAAAGGATGGTGTCGTTCCCTTCACAGGGAACGTGGATTGAAATGCCAATCCAGTACGGAATTTGAAAGGGTGAGTGAGGTCGTTCCCTTCACAGGGAACGTGGATTGAAATTACTTACAAGTTGACAAGTTATATTAATAACATGGTCGTTCCCTTCACAGGGAACGTGGATTGAAATATCTGTAACAGCTTCCGGGTCTTCTACCGTCCAGTCGTTCCCTTCACAGGGAACGTGGATTGAAATTGAGGAACGTTAAAAAGGAGTAGGAAAAGACGCGTCACACCCTTCTCGTATCTATGGGCTGAGACTGCCGTACCCTATCAATAACTTCCTTTATCAGATCTGTTATCTGTACCGGTTGTTAAGTTTAAAACAACAGGAGTTGAACGATATCCAATACCCATACGGTCGATACCCATATCAATTAGTTGAAGAAAATGTTCTCTTGTTCTGATGCAGCCCGACCCTTTTACCTTACAACGTCCTTTCGCAACATCCATCATAACTTGAATTATTTCAGGGGTTGCTCCTTTTGCCTCTCCGCCTGTATAGAAGCCTGTCGAGGTCTTAACAAAATCCGCTCCCGCATTACAAGCAATATCAGTTGCTTTTGAAACTTCCTCTTTTGTTAGAGCATCTGTTTCGAAAATAACCTTTACTTCAGTGCCATATTTATGGCAAACATCACAGACAGCCCTAATATCGGTTTCAACTTCATTCCAATGTCCGCTTTTGATCCAACCGTAGTTAGCAACAACGTCTAATTCGAAAATGTCCCCATCTTTACAGTATTCTTCTGCCTGCATCACTTTGGACTGTGTTGTGGATGATCCAAATGGGAAATCACAAACGACACAAATTTTAGTTGCTGTTCCTTTTGTTAACTCGCAGGCAATATCCAAAGAAGACGGGTTAATACATACAGTCCTGCAGCCAAAGTCTATCCCTTCTTGAATATATTTTCTGATATCTGCTTCGGTGAATTCCGGTTTTAATACTGATTGATCAATGTATGATGCTAATTCAGCTACGGTCATTTCACTTGCTTTTTTTGTTGGTTTCATCATTCATTGCCTCCTAGAGAGATAATGTATAAACTAAATCATATTTTACTATAGCACAATTCTCGTCGTTTGTATGAATTTCAACTAAACGGTGATCTATGAAAACAATATTGGCAACTGAATAAAACGAATACTACAAAATTAAAGATGCTCGCTTACATTATTTATTTCTCATATAGACTTTAGTTCGCTAAAGTGTTAAAATAATAACAAATTTTATCAAGCAAAGCTTAGATTGAGAAATGGAGTGAGGCCATTATGGCAAGAGTGTTTAATTTTTCGGCAGGTCCCGGTATTCTTCCGGAGGAAGTTCTAAAACAGGCTTCAGAGGAATTACTGGATTATAAGGGTTCCGGCATGTCCGTTATGGAAATGAGCCATCGATCTTCCTGGTATGAAAATATTCAGAACAAGGCCGAGAGCGACCTTCGTGAGATTATGAACATTCCATCCAACTATAAGGTTCTATTCTTGCAGGGTGGCGCTCATTTGCAGTTCTCCATGATTCCGCTTAATTTAAAGAGGAATGGAAAAGCTGATTTTCTGGTTACCGGTGTTTGGGCTAAAAAGGCTTGCTCGGAAGCGAAGAAATATCTTTCATGCAAGGTAGTAGCCTCGTCAGAAGATAAGAAGTTTACCTCTATTCCTAAAATTAATATAACTGACCTGAGCAGCGATGCGGATTTCTTCCATATCACCACGAACAACACCGTGTATGGTACACGCCTCCGGGATAAGGATATTGTTGCTCTTGAAAATGTGCCACTGGTGGCCGATATGTCCTCCAACATTCTGTCCGAGGTTTATGATGTATCCAAGTTTGGTTTGATTTATGCCGGTGCACAGAAGAACATGGGCCCTGCCGGTGTGACGGTCGTCATCATTCGTGAAGACCTTATAAAAGAGACCGATTCCTCTGTTCCTACCATGCTCCAGTACAAAATCCATGCGGAGAACAGCTCTCTTTATAATACACCTCCCTGCTACAGCATCTATATGTGTGGGTTGGTTTTTGATTGGATTAAACGTAATGGTGGAGTTGAAGCCATTCAGAAGATCAATGAAGAAAAGGCACAATTGCTGTATGACTGCATTGATAATTCCAAGCTCTTTAAGGGTACCGTCGAAAAATATGACCGTTCCCTTATGAATGTGAACTTTGTGACCGGCAGCGAGGAGCTTGACAAGAAGTTTGTCAAGGAAGCCGAAGCAAGAGGACTTGCCAATCTTAAGGGCTATAGAACCGTTGGCGGTATGAGGGCAAGCATTTACAACGCTATGCCTGTTGAAGGAGTAAAGGCCCTGGTTGCATTCATGAAAGAATTTGAAGAAGCTAATTCGTAAGTAATGAAGCAGAAAATATCAATAAATTACAGCAGCTATCCGCATAGGGTAGCTGTTTTTTAATTCGCGTAGGTCAAAGCTTGTGATGCGTTTCACGTAACTTATCAGGAAAAATCCGGTAGATATTCACAAATTTTATTGTATAATGAAAACATCATATTAAATTTTATATAGACAGGAGCTGCTGCTTATGCCGGATATGTTGGTTAAACTCTATGATCTTCCTGATAACGGAGCTCTTCTTGAGGAGCTTCAAGGCAAGGGCTATCGTATTTTAAGAGCCATGGCCCCTAACAAAATCAAGGTTTTAGAATTTGTTAGAAACAATTTTGGAGATCTTTGGGCAAGCGAATGTGATGTAGCTTTTAGCAATCATCCTATAAGCTGCATCATAGCGGTTAATGCGGAGAAAGAGGTTGTAGGCTTTGCTTGTTATGAAACAACATGTAAAGCTTTTTTCGGGCCTACCGGGGTTTTGGAGAAATGCCGTGGGCTGAAGATTGGGAAAGCCTTATTAATTAGTGCTCTACAGGGGCTTAAGGAAATGGGCTATGCCTATGCGATTATCGGCGGACCGAATGAAGCCATAGGCTTTTATGAAAAATCGGTCAATGCCACGGTCATTTCAGGCTCATATCCGGGTATCTATCGGGATATGATTTAGGAGAACAACCTTTTAGGAGGCATTCATGAGATGCTTCCTTTTTTTTATGGGTCGAGATTTGTGGTGCGCTACGCACCACTATTTTTCCGAATTTTTGAAATGCTCTTTGGCAGTCCGTGCAATTTCATAGACTGTTCGATATTCGTTTTCATTCAATTCTTTTAAGAGTAAAGACATCTCCTCAACTCGAGATGTCTCCGATGATTTATCCTTGATAAGGGAATCTACCGTAACATCAAAAAGCTCAGAAATATTATAAAGCTTTTCAAGGCTTAAAGCTCGTTCCCCTCTTTCGACACAGCCTAAAAATGAGGGTGACACCTCAAGCATTTCAGCCAGTTTTTCTATGGTTAAGCCCCTTTTCATACGTTCCTGCCGAATTCTTGCACCCAGTGTTTTTCGGACACCGGCAGACTTTTGACTCATAGTAACACCTCACCTTTCTATTTAAGCGAATGTTTAGCACTCGCTTCAAGCCACTAAAAGCATTATAATAATGCTAATAGAGTTTTATGCCTGTTTATAAATTTATTTCCGGGGAGTGTGCAAATGGGTGAGAAACATTTATATGAGAGTATCTGCGAAGTTCGTGCAGAACTCGAAAAGGCCATTGAGAAGAGGGGTGAAGACAGTAATATCAATAATGATCATATTCTGGCCATCAGCCGAAAATTGGACGACCTGATTGTGGCGTATATGTTGAATACCCTATGAAAAAAAGATCTAAAATATGAAAAACGGCAGTTCAGTTTTTGATATTTTAAGGGTATATATACATTGTAAGATTTGGTTCCTGATAAACAAATGAATAGAGGGGTGGTTGTTCTGGGTAACATGATGAAAGCCTTAGTCAAAAAGTACCGAGAGCCCGGTATCTGGATGGATGAGGTTCCCAGGCCCGAAATCGGTATTAATGATGTCTTGATCAAAATACATAAAACCTCCATCTGCGGGACCGACATACATATTTATAATTGGGACCAGTGGGCTCAGAAGACCATTCCAGTACCCATGACCATCGGCCATGAGTTTGTAGGAACCATTGAAGCCTATGGGAGCAATGTCCATGATTGTAAAGTTGGGGACATTGTTTCGGGTGAAGGGCATTTGGTTTGTGGCGTTTGCAGGAATTGCCTTGCGGGGCGCCGCCACCTGTGCATGAAAACCAGTGGGGTTGGCGTAAACAGACCGGGAGCCTTTGCAGAGTATTTGGCCATTCCCGTCACCAATGTCTGGCATTGTGATCCTAAAATACCCCTTGAGGTATTCAGCTGCTTTGACCCCTTTGGCAATGCGGTGCATTCTGCCCTGTCATTCGATGTATTGGGTGAGGATGTGTTGATTACCGGAGCGGGGCCCATCGGACTCATGGCAGCGGCTGTGGTGCGTCATGCAGGGGCTCGCTATGTGGTTATTACAGATATTAACCCCTACCGCCTGGAGCTTGCAAAAAAGATGGGTGTAACGATGGCATTGGATATCAGAACCCAAAGCCTAGATGATGCTATGAAAGCCTTGGGTATGAAGGAAGGCTTTGATGTAGGTCTTGAGATGTCAGGAAACAACACGGCCTTCCAGAGCATGATTGATGTCATGTCCCATGGGGGAAAGATAGCACTACTTGGAATTCAGAAACAGGATACGAAGATTGACTGGGACAAGGTGGTCTTTAACGGTCTCACTATAAAAGGGATTTATGGCCGGGAGATGTATGAGACCTGGTATAAAATGCAGGTAATGCTGCATTCCGGTCTTGATATAACACCTGTTATCACCCATCAATATACCTATACGGATTATCAGGAAGCCTTTGAGGTTATGGCCTCGGGTAACTCGGGCAAGGTCGTCCTCGATTGGCTTTCAGAGTAAGGGAGATGAAATGATGTTCAATTCAGAAACCGAGGCGTTTTATCGCTCAGAAATCGAGAATATCAAAAAAAGCGGTCTGTGGAAAGAGGAACAGATTATTACCAGTCCACAGAGCACGAGAATTAATGTTCGTGGGCGGGATAGCCTCTTGAACCTATGCGCCAACAACTATTTGGGCCTTTCCAATCACCCTGCTGTAGTGAAGGCTGCCCAGGAAAGCTATGATAATTGGGGTTATGGCCTTTCATCGGTGCGTTTTATCTGCGGTACTCAAGACGTGCACAAAAGGCTTGAGAATAAGATCTCAGAGTTTCTAGAAACCGAGGATACCATTCTTTATTCCTCCTGCTTTGATGCCAATGGTGGATTGTTTGAAACACTGCTCAACGAGCAGGATGCCATCATCAGTGATGAGCTCAACCATGCCAGCATCATCGATGGTGTTAGACTCTGTAAAGCAAATAGGTACCGCTATAAAAACAATGACATGGCCGATTTGGAAGAAAAGCTTAAGCAAGCCCAAACCGCACGCATTCGCATGATTGCCACCGACGGAGTCTTTTCAATGGACGGGACTATTGCCAATCTTAAGGGCATTTGTGATCTGGCTGAACGCTATAATGCGCTAGTCATGGTAGATGACAGTCACGCCGTAGGGTTTTTAGGCGAAAAAGGAAGAGGAACTCCCGAGTATTGCGGCGTCACGGGTAGAGTTGACATTATCACAGGAACGTTGGGCAAGGCCTTGGGTGGTGCCAGCGGGGGCTACACTAGCGGGCGGAAGGTATTCATTGATCTACTAAGACAAAGATCCCGGCCTTATCTGTTCTCCAATACATTGGCTCCTGCCATTGCAGCCGCTTCCATCAAGGTTTTAGATCTTCTGAGCGAGACAACAGAATTTAGAGATAAGCTATTTGAAAACACGCACTTTTTCAGAACTGAGATGAAAAGAGCGGGCTTCCAAATTCCTGAGGGAGGCCATCCCATTGTCCCTATCATGCTTGGGGAGGCTGAAATAGCTCAACAAATGGCGAAAATACTTTTCGAAAAAGGAGTCTACGTTCGTGGATTCTTCTATCCCGTGGTTCCCCACGGTAAGGCCCGTGTCAGAACACAGCTTTCGGCAGCCCATAGCCGTGAGGATCTGGACTTAGCAATAAAAGCTTTCATAGAAACTAAAAAAGAAATGGGCATTTAAATGAGCTTTACTTTTAGATAGGTATAATATACCATAAAAGTATATTTAGATTATATTGCCTATACTGTAGAATTGCAGGGATTAAGATGATTTTTGCTGATCATAGAAATATTTTTAAAAGAGTTTTTTTGATTCTCTTTTCAGTCTGTATAATTGTTGTTATCGCTGCTTGCGGTGAAACGTCAAACACAGTAAAAAGCGATAACGTTGACCCTACCTCACCGGTTTCTACGGAAACTGATATATCTGTGGACCAGACTCCTAAAGTGAATACTGTTTTCTCTTGGGAGACTCTAGGGCTGGATCAAATAGAGTCTCCGACTATGCTTTGGGTAAATGAAATTAATTTTGATGAATTAGCGGGCGAACAAGCACCGGATATTCTAGTAGATGGACTTACGAATAAAAATCCTATTATTCAATGGTATTCGTCTTATAAGCTTATTGATTATTTGGATAAATTCGATAGAGAGGCAGTTAAGCAATGTCTGATACCTCTGTTAGAATCCAAGGAGGATTATGTAAAGAACGGCGCAGCTTTTGCCCTGTCCATTCTTAATGAGACCTATGATTCCCAATATATCACCAAATGGCCTAATGGAGCTCGATACGCTTTTGTACTGTTTCCGGAAGCCTATTTAAAGGATGGCAGGGTATTTACGGTGATAGATCATCACATTACGATGGCTTATCAAGGCTTTAATTCCGCAATTACTTCTTGGTCACCTGATGGGGACTGGCTCGGCATTATTGAAATAACCAGAATCACGAAGACAACTGTTTTAACCAATGTTAAAACAGGAGAAACAATAACAGCCCCATCGTCGGCTTTACTGGAACAACTGAATGCCTATAGCAGTATCCTCAGTCTAGAACCCTATAGAGATTTCAGACCTGACCCCTATGAAAGCCTTATCGATTGGAGCCCGGACAGTAAAAAAGCACTGTTGAAGTATCAATATGCAGGGGAACAGGCCGAGAATCAATTTTATCTGGTTTTCGGGTTACAGGAGAAAAAGGCACTTTGGGTCTTGAAGGCTTTTGATGAATCATCTGATAGCACTAAGCCGGAGGGATTTAATTGGGAGGAACCGGATTTTGGCATACCAACGGGTGCACTTGATAAAATACCCAGTGTGGAGAAACTGATTAAATCAAAAGATGCAATGGGGGATTTGGTTCAAGCTATCAATAACAAAGATAGTGATGGCTTAAAGGGTTTTGTGAATCCGTCTCAGCAGCGGGATAACTTCCAATTGACTGCTGCATTAGATGATTTCAGCCATTGCTTCGGAGACCTTCCCATTCAGGAAATCTCGTATTGTGGGCTGGACCCAAGTCAGGTGGATTCTTTCCGTTTTATTGCCAAGAATGAATTTAGCAGTCGGAATATCTCAATCCATTGGAATAAGGATGGAGCTTTTTTCTGTACGCACCCTTTCCTGAGCCTATCTGCAGAAGTTCATCAGTTGATAGACGAATACACCAAGGCATTGAAAGAGGAGGACATCCAGGCCCTTCTTCGGATTCTATCAATCCATAAACCCTATACAGAGGAACAAGTCAAAAAAATGGTAGAGAACTATAAGATGGGTTTGGATTTAAAAAATATGACTATAGTTTTTTCAAGTCATATAGGGGATGCGAGAAATGGGACATTTTACTATGAGGCTGGCAACGGTGCCGGCAATGTCCTTAATGGTATTCATGTGAATTACGATCAGAGAAAGCTGATCCTCATAGATTCTTGGATAGAATAAAGACCGCTACCTTGTCTTTTTGACCTTCTTAAGGTATGATGTATAGTGGATTAATTTTCTCAAACAATACAGACATTACCTTTTTACCTTGGAGGATAGGATGCATGAACTGCATCCTTAAAATATGATGCAAATAAAATTGGATGACAGTCTTTTATTAAAGGTTGAAAAACCAGCCAAATATACAGGGAATGAATGGAATATGGTTAAAAAGGATCCGGCGAGTGTTGCGGTCCGTTTTGCATTTTGTTTTCCTGATGATTATGAGATCGGCATGTCCCATCTGGGTATGAAAATTCTCTACCATATTCTCAATAAGCGTGAAGATACCTATTGCGAAAGGGCTTTTGCCCCATGGGTTGACATGGAGGCCGTTCTTCGAGAAAATGGTTTGCCGCTCTATACCCTGGAGACCTTCACGCCCCTTTCGGAGTTTGATCTGGTAGGCTTCACCCTTCAGTACGAAATGAGCTACACAAACATTCTCAATATGCTGGATCTGGGGGGGATTCCTCCTCTTGTCAAGGACCGTACCGAGGGTATGCCCTTTGTCCTTGCAGGAGGCCCCTGCGCCTGCAATCCAGAGCCTCTTGCCGATTTCTTTGATTTTTTTGTCATAGGTGAGGGCGAAGAAGTAACACTTGAGATTATTGATGAATATAAAAAGTGGAAGGAAGCGGACGAAAGCCGCGATCGCTTTTTAAAGCGTATTGCCCGTATTGAGGGTGTTTATGTCCCTTCCCTTTATAATGTCTCCTATCATGAAGACGGCACCATTAAGGATGTGCTTCCCAATAGTCCTGAAGCGCCTGATTCTGTCAAGCGTCGGTTAATCCAGGAGCTTGATGCGGTAGACTTCCCTGATGAAATCATTGTCCCTTACGTGGGAACGGTTCACGACCGTATTATGCTGGAGGTTTTCCGGGGCTGCGTGCGCGGCTGTCGGTTCTGCCAGGCAGGTTTTATTTACCGCCCGGTACGGGAGCGGAGTCACCAAAAGCTTTTGGAGCTGGCTAAAGCATCGGTTGAAAAAACAGGCTATGAGGAAATTTCGCTGGTCTCATTAAGTACCAGTGACTATTCCAGCCTTCCGGAGCTCTGCAATAACCTCATTGACTATACTGAGGCGGAGAAGGTCAGCTTATCGCTTCCATCCCTTCGCGTGGATAACTTTTCATTGGGACTTATGGAAAAGGTGTCCAAGGTACGAAAAAGCGGGCTTACTTTTGCACCTGAGGCAGGAACTCAGAGACTCAGGGATGTCATCAACAAGGGCATCACAGACGAAAATTTGATTAATTCGGCTAAGCTTGCGGTTGCCGGAGGCTGGAGCTCTATAAAGCTTTACTTTATGACAGGACTTCCCACCGAGACCATGGAGGATGTGGACGGAATTGCCGATATGGGCATCAACCTCATTGAATCCTGCCGCGGACTTCCTGGAGAATACAGTAAGGCGCTTAGGATTACCTTAAGTACCTCATGCTTTGTTCCCAAGCCGTTTACACCTTTTCAGTGGGAACCCATGGACGACATGGAAAGTCTGATGGAAAAGCAATATCATTTAAAGGATCGCATAAAAAAGCGCACCCGGAAGATTGACTATAACTATCATGATGCCAAGCTAAGCTTCATGGAAGCCGTACTGGCCAGAGGGGACAGGAAAGTTGGGGAAGTGCTTTATACCGCCTGGAAAAAGGGCTGTAAATTTGACGGATGGGATGAATTTTTCTCCTTCGACAAATGGATGGAGGCCTTTAAGGAATGTGGCATAGATCCCAAATTCTATGCCAACAGAAGACGGGAGTATTCTGAGGTTCTGCCCTGGGATCATATTGATATGGGTATTTCCAAGAGCTTTTTACAGAGAGAAAGTGAAAAGGCCTACGAAGGGGATCTTACCAGAAACTGCGCCGTTGGCTGCTCCATGTGCGGAGCCCAGGTATATAAAGCTGGAATATGCACAAAAACAAAGCGGGGTTTAGGGTATGACGAAAGCGTTGAGGTTTAAATTTTCCCGGGATGAAGGGTTGAAATATATTGCTCATTTAGATATTCTCAGGGTTTTTGAAAGAGCCCTCAAGCGGTCGGGGCTTCCCGTGGCTTATACTCAGGGCTTCAATCCAAGACAGAAGCTGGTTTTCGGTCTTCCTATGTCCATCGGCTTGACTTCTGATTCTGAGTTTGCAGATATTGAGCTGGAGCAGGATATAAGCTCTGAGAGCTTTATTGAGGCCATCAACCGAAGCCTTCCGGCGGGAATACGTGTGCTGGCTGCTGTGGAGCATAACAGGAAAGATAATATCATGAATCAGATCTCAGCTGCACGATATGAAATCACTTTTGAAACTGAAAGGCCCCTGAGCCATTTTGAAATGGATAATCTGGTTCAAGGCTTGCTTTCAAAGGAAGAGATTTCAGTCATGAAAAAGACCAAGAAGGGCATGCGCCCGGTCAATATCAGACCCATGATCTATGCCTTGTCGACCTGTAAGAAAGACGGCAATAAATTCAGCCTTGAAGCCTTTTTAAGTGCCGGAGCCGAAAATAATCTAAGGGCAGATCTTTTGATGGAGGCATTCAACCAGGAGACCGGTCTTGCGGTAAAAACCCTGGCCACGCATCGCAAAGCCCTGTACGCATCCACCTTTAACGAATGGAAAAGCCCTTTTGAGGTGGCCAATGGTTAAGGACGTACTGGTGGATGTTGGCCTTGGGGAAATTCGAGTAGCTGTATTGGAAAACAGTATACCTGCGGAAATATATATTGGAAAACGTGAAAGTGAAAGCCTTGTGGGCAATATTTATCGAGGCAGGGTTGAGCGTGTGCTGCCAGGTATGCAGTCGGCCTTTGTGAATATTGGCCTTGATAAAAACGCCTTTCTTTATGTAAAGGACGTTGTTCCGATAAACTATAACGACGAGGGAGATATGCTGCTGTCCGGGGATGGCTTTCCGGAGATTTCCGAACTCCTTTCCCAGGGCCAGGAAATCTCGGTGCAAGTTATTAAGGAGCCAACAGGAAGCAAGGGGCCACGGGTTAGTGCACGTTTGTCGCTGGCTGGAAGGTGTACGGTTATGATGCCTAACGGTAATGTTTCCGGCATCTCGAAAAAAATAGAGAACCCGGATGAACGAAAACGCCTTAAAAGCATTGCCCAGAAATACCGGCCTGAAAACGCAGGCCTCATTATGAGGACTGCTTCGGAAAATGTTCCTGAAGAAAAGTTAGTGGAGGATATTCAGAATCTTAAAGAGCACATGGAGCTTCTTATTAAAAAAGAGCAAAAGGGTGCTGTCCCAAGGCTCCTTTACGGAGAACCCGGCATAATCGCCCATGCTGTGCGCGAATATCTTACCGCCGATATCAACCGGTTCCTCATCAATGACAGGGATGAATATGAAAAGATACTGGCTCTTCTTGATGATGCTTCGCCAGGTCTTAAAATGAAGGTCGAGTACTTTTCCAAGAACTATGACATGTTTGAATATTATCATGTAGAAAGCGCTCTTATGGAGGCCCTGTCCAGAAAGATGTGGCTTAAGAGCGGAGCCTATCTGGTTTTTGACCGAACTGAAGCCCTGACCGTTATTGATGTGAACAGCGGAAAATTTGTGGGTAAAACAGACCTGGAGGAAACGGCTTATAAAATCAATGTGGAGGCTGCCAAGGCTATTGCCCGACAAATACGGCTTAGGGATTTAAGCGGCATTATCATTGTGGATTTTATTGATATGCACCAAAAGGAACACCGGGAACAGGTGGTTCAAACCCTGCGCGAAGCGGTTAAGGCCGACAAGACTCAAACCATGGTCATGGGCATGACGAGCCTGGGCCTTGTGGAAATAACCCGAAAAAAAATACGCCAGCCCCTTTATAAAAGCCTTACTGTGGATTGCCGTGCTTGTCAGGGTGCGGGCTATCGCATTTCTCCCGTCACAATAGCGCGCCGTATTGAAAAGCGTATTGCTTCCCATATGGCTGATGTACCCTCAGGCTATGTGGAAGCTCATGTTCATCCTGAAATTCTTAAAATTTTAGAAGGCAGTGAAAAGGATAATATATCAAAGCTAGAAACGCTTCACAACAGTAAAATCAACCTTGTGGCTTCCCACGAGGTAGATTATGAAGAGGTTTTGCTGAAAAAAGCCCTGATTTAGGGGGACTTAAAAGCCCTCATCTTGAAGCATTCTTGTGGGCAGTTGGAGGTGCACGTGGGTAAACGAATATCCAAGCGGGTTCAACGAAAACTTATGGTGGTCATTATACTCTTGCTATGGTTTTCAAATTACATATATGTACCCGTTTTAAGTACTTATTCTTCATCTGTAGGCGCGTCCTTAACCATGGTAGGTTTAATATTAAGCTCCTATGGCCTGGCTCAAATGCTCCTTCGGATTCCTTTTGGCCTTTTATCGGATATCCTTGAGAATCGCCGCCTCTTTCTATATTTAGGGCTGTTCGCCTCCCTGATAAGCAGTCTTTGCTTTTACTTTTTTACTTCCTCGGGAATGTTACTACTAGCAAGGGCTCTGGCGGGGGTTGCGGTTTCCAATTGGGCCATTTTTGTAACGACATACGGTGCGCTGGATGAGAAAGATGATAGCTCCCGCTCCATTGGCATTATTAACTCGCTAATGGCGCTGGGCCAAATCTTGGGTGTTTTTTTCGGAGGAATAATAGCACAGTACTTAAATGTAAAATGGACTTTTACGATCTCAATATTAGCTTCCTTTATTGGCTTGGTGTTATTATTCTTTATTGACGAAACCTATGAATCAATGGGCGAGAAGGTAAAGCTGAGCAGCTTTATTTTAGTCGCCAAAGATACAAAGTTACTGTTTTATTCCATGATGGCCCTATTGCTGCAAGCTATTTCGACATCCTCTCTGACCGGTTTTGTCCCTACACTCCTAAACAATATTAACGCAAGTGATTTTGAAAAAGGGCTTGGCACAACACTTGCCATACTTCCTGCAACTTTTGCGGCACCACTTGCTGTAGGGTTTCTAAGAAGGCAACTTGGTGCAAAATGGACAGCTATTGCGGGGTTTGCCATACTTTCGATAACCATGTTCTTTTTCCCCATCATAATCAGTACTCCCCTTATGTTAGGCATTTTATTTATAGCCGGCTGCGGGAGGGGCCTTCTGCTTCCGCTTTTTATGGCACAGTCGGTTGCGCATTTACCTTCTGAAACACGATCTACAGCACTTAGCGCATTTCAGGCCATTTATGGCGTTGGCATGTGGATAGGGCCTGCTATAACGGGTTTTATCAGTAATCACTTTTCACTGGGAATAGCTTTTATCAGCCTGAGCATTATAGGCTTTGCAGCTATTCTGTGTCTGCTTCTCTATAAGGATAATGAGAAGAAATGCCAACCATCAGTCTAAGCCTTGCATTAATGTAAACTTCATGGTAAGATACATGCAAGCTGATTAAAATGAATAAAGCGAAAAGGCTTTGAAAAGAAGAAGTAAATCACTTTTTTCCAAAAGAGAGTTCCCGGTAGGTGAGAGGGGCAGGATGCGGGTGATTGAATACATCTTGGAGCCGCACACCAAAAGAGTTTAATCTTAAGTAGGCTGTGCCGTCGCCTGCACACGTTACCGTGCTAGGACATACACTTTATAAAGTCGTGTCTGATAAAGGTCGTTGCCTTCTTTAGCAACGATAAATTGGGGTGGTACCACGTAGTCATAAGCTTTCGTCCTCTTTATTGAGGATGAAGGCTTTTTTTGCGTTAAGCCAAACCGAAAAAAGCTTATGGAAGAGCATAAACAGCATAAACTATGAATTGAGGAGGAGCAGGAATGAAAAGCATTGACGAACAGATCAGAATTATTCAGAAAGGTGCCGCGGAGATTATCGAGGTCTCCGAGCTCAAGCAAAAGCTTGAAAGGGCAGAACGAGAAGGAAGGTCTCTCAAGGTAAAGCTGGGCCTTGATCCTACGGCTCCGGATTTACATCTGGGGCATGCGGTGGTGCTTCGTAAAATTCGACAAATTCAGGAATTAGGCCATGAGGCGATCATTATTCTGGGAGATTTCACCGGTATGATCGGTGATCCGTCCGGTAAATCCAAAACCAGAAGGCAGCTCTCCCGGGAGGAGGTTGTGGAAAACGCTCGAACCTACCAGGAACAGCTCTTTAAAATACTCATACCTGAAAAAACAAGGGTGTGCTTTAATAGTGAGTGGCTTTCACAGCTCACTTTTTCCGATGTCTTGAAGCTTGCCGGGAAGACTACCGTGGCCAGAATTCTTGAGCGGGATGATTTCAAAAACAGGTTCCAAAATAATGCGGCCATAGGGCTGCATGAGCTCTTTTACCCCTTGATGCAGGCCTATGATTCAGTGGCCTTAAAGGCAGATATTGAGATGGGTGGAACCGATCAGCGCTTTAACATCTTAATGGGCAGGGACCTCCAGAAGCACTTTGATCAGGAGAGCCAGATTGCACTCTTTATGCCTATCCTGGAGGGTATGGACGGCGTTGAGAAAATGAGCAAGAGCCTGGGAAACAGCATAGGCATACATGAAACGCCGGAGATTATGTTTGAAAAGACCATGACCATACCCGATACCTTAATTGTCCGATTCTTCGAGCTCTGTACCGATCTTCACCCCGATGCGGTAGAGCATATTCAAAAAAGGTTGGAAGCAGGGGAGAATCCGCGCACTGTCAAAATTGAGCTGGCCCATGAAATTGTAAGGCTGTACCATGGTGTGGATGCCGCAGACAAAGCAAGGGAACATTTTGATCTCGTATTCAGAGATAAAGGCATTCCGGAAGATATCCCCACTCTGGAAATAGCATCCCTGCTTGATGAGACCGGTCTTGCCGATTTGGTCAGGGCTTTGGTGGCCATGAGCTTTGCTACAAGCTCCAGTGAGGCACGGAGGCTTATTGCCCAGGGTGGAGTCAAGCTCAATGGTACAAGGGTGGAAACCCTGAGAATGAAGCTTCAGTCGGGAGATGTTCTCCAGGCGGGTAAGAAAAATTTTGTCAGGCTGCTTTGACTTTTACGATACAATGGATTACACTCAATCATGAAAAGATACCTCAGCAAGGAACGGATAAACCGATGATTTTGGATAAAAAGAGTCCCATACCCGTTTATTATCAACTAAAGATGCTTGTCCAAAAGAAAATACAAAGCGGCGAATATGAGGAAGGACAGCTTATTCCTTCTGAAAGAGAGCTGTCTGAAAACTATAATATCAGCCGTATGACGGTGCGCCAGGCTTTGAACCAAATGGTAGCCGAAGGCCTGCTTTACAGGGAAAAGGGCCGCGGCACCTTTGTTGCCAAACGCAAAATTGAACAACGCAATATCAAGAGCTTTTCTGAGTCAGCCCGAAGTAAGGGCCTGGTGCCTTCTACCAAGGTCCTTTACTTCAAAAAGGAAAGGATGCGCGAAGATATCTCCCATGCCCTTGACCTTTCAATGGACGATGAAATCTATGTCATCAAGCGCCTTCGCTGTGCCAACGACATACCGGTGGCCCTGGAGGAGGTTTTTATTCCCGAGCAGTATTGTCCCGGCCTGGAACGCTTCCAGCTCGATGCTTCTCTTTATCGGCTCATTGAGGAAGAATACGGTATACGCATTGCTTTTATGGACAACATTATAGAAGCTTCCGCTGCCTCGGCCGATGAAAAAAAGCTTCTTCGCATGACCTCGGCTACACCGGTTTTAAGGGTATCCGGGGTAAGCTATACTGATAATGATCGCAAGTTTTCCTATGAAAGGGATGCTTACAGGTCGGATCAGTATGTCTACAATGCCCGTATATTTTTGAATTGGGACTGACAAAATACCCTTGCAAAACAGTAAGGAAAATTTTATAATAAAACTAGTGGTATAGACCACTAGTTGATAAAACATGTATAAGGAGATGTATAGGATGACACAAATGTGGCTTGAAATTTCTGAGCAGCCCAAGGTTCTTGAAAATTGCATGAAACAGAATCAAAAAACCATTGAGGCTATTGTTGCAAAGCTGAAAGAGCGGGACATACGTCATGTTATTATTGCGGCAAGAGGCACATCGGATCATGCGGCTGTTTATGCAAAATATATCATTGAAATTAAGCTCGGCATACCTGTTGCCCTTGCAGCGCCGTCAGTATTTACATTGTATAATAAGTCCCTTTCCATGGAAAATAGTCTGGTTATCGGTATTTCCCAATCGGGAAAGGCTGCCGATGTACTGGAAGTGCTAAGAAGCGCAAAAACACAGGGAGCTCCAACCATCGCCGTCACTAATCACGAGGATTCACCTCTGGCCCAGGAAGCCGAATTCCACCTTTTCTGCGCGGCAGGTCTTGAGAAGAGCGTGGCCGCCACAAAGACCTTCACTTCTGAAATCTATCTTATGGCTCGACTGGTGGCCCTTTGGTCCGAGGATGAAGCCTTTAAAAAGGAATTATCAGAGGTTCCCGGGCTTCTTACTAAAACCATCGAAGGTGCTGGTCAGATAGAGAGTAAGGTGGAGCGCTACCGCTTCATGAGTGAATGCTTTGTAATGGCCAGGGGTGTCAACTACGCCGTTGCCCTGGAATCAGCCCTTAAAATCCAGGAAACCACCTATGTTCGTGCCAAGGCCTATGCCACCTCGGATTTTCACCATGGTCCCTTTGCCATGATTGATGACCATATGCCCGTCATCATATATGCACCTAAGGGTGAAAGCCTGAAGGATATGAACGAAATGATCCAAAAGCTTAAAAATGCCGGAGCAGATCTTCTGATAGTGTCCAACGATGCTGATACTCTGGCTTTGGGTGATTGCACCATTGAAATACCCGATGTGACCAATGATTTAATAACACCCTTTATCAATGTGGTGGTAGGCCAGATGTTTGCCTGCAATCTGTCCCTTTTGAGAGGCCTCAATCCTGATGCCCCAAGAGGTTTGTCCAAAGTTACTATAACACGATAAATAGGGTAGGAGGGTATGTATGAGCCAAGAAATTTCACTTAAAGTAAAACCTCAATATGATCCATCGTTTTATCCGGCCATCCTCTATAACCGTGCATTTTTAGAGGCTGTAGAGCAATCGGGCCAGGGTGTACCGGCAGCCGTTGCCATTGAACGAAATGACGGCCTGGTTTCTGTTTATCGAACCAAGGTGTTCTCAGAGAATTCCGAGAAGTTCGACCAAAACTTCTTTTATATTGAACGGCTTGCCAAAGCCCTCCTTTGGGTGAGAGGCGGCTTTAAAATTATATTCGGCGGTCCCCGCAGCATTGGAGAGTACCTCAAAAAAGCGTATGCAAAGGGCGGGCTTCGTGCCTTTGACGCTGAATTCATGGCCAGAGTCTATGAACAGCCCTTTGAGGTGATCATTACGGATTATGATCAAGTTCCGGTAGAAAAAGAGGAAACCCGCCCCGCCGGAAGGCATCTGGATGGTTGCCGGATCGGCTTTGATGCAGGGGGAAGCGACCGCAAGGTATCGGCTGTAATCGACGGTAAAGTGGTCTATAGTGAAGAGGTCGTTTGGCATCCTAAAATAAACAGCGATCCGGATTATCATTTTAATGGTATTGTCACTGCCCTTAAAACAGCCGCTTCCCATATGCCCAGAGTGGATGCCATCGGTGTGAGCTCGGCAGGGGTATATGTCAATAACAGAGCCATGATTGCCTCACTCTTTTTAAAAGTTCCCCAGGAGCTCTTTGACAAAAAGGTCAAGGACATCTATATCAGAGCGGCCCGTGAAATTGGAGACGTTCCTCTTGTGGTTGCCAATGACGGCGATGTGACCGCCCTGGCCGGAGCCATTGATCTGGAAGACGGCAATGTTTTGGGTATTGCTATGGGTACCAGTGAAGCCGGAGGCTATGTAGATAAACAGGGCAACATAACCGGCTGGCTCAATGAGCTTGCTTTTGTTCCTGCTGATTATAATAAAGACGCCATGGTGGATGAGTGGTCCGGTGACTTTGGCTGCGGCGTCAAGTATTTCTCCCAGGATGCGGTTATCAAACTGGCTCCCAAAGCAGGGATCAAATTAGATGAAAACCTCTCGCCCGCAGAAAAGCTCAAGATTGTTCAAAACCTTCATGAAGAGGGGGATGAAAGGGCAGATGGTATCTTCCAATCAATTGGCAGCTACCTGGGCTATACCCTGGCTTTTTATGCAGAGTTCTACGATATTAAGCATGTGCTGATTCTTGGCCGGGTAACCTCGGGCAAGGGTGGAGCCATTATTTTAGAGACAGCGAACAAAGTTCTAAAAGAAGAGTTCCCTGAGCTTGAAAAGAAGATGAAATTGGAGCTGCCCGATGAATCCGACCGCCGTGTCGGCCAGTCCATTGCTGCAGCTAGCCTTGCTTAGCATAGAAGTTGAAGCAAAACGAGCGAAGCAGGGGATACAAGAATAGTGAAAATGAAATGAAGGAGTGATAATCGTGCTAACACTTAAAAACCAAGGGGCAGAGCTCTTTGTGCCCGATCAGACAGATATTGAGTCGGCTTTGAAGAAGACCACCCATATGGCTATTTCAGCCCACCAGGATGACATAGAAATCATGGCCTATAACGGTATTATGAATTGCTTCGGCAGAGAAGACCAATGGTTCTTTGGCGTGGTGGTTACCGATGGAGCAGGAAGCCCCCGTGATGATATTTATAAAGACTTTACCGATGAGGACATGAAAAATATCCGGAAAAAGGAACAGAAGAAATCTGCCTATGTGGGGGAATACTCAGGTGTGGCCCTGCTTCATTATAAGAGCAGTATAGTAAAAGATCCTCAAGATCAGGATTTGGTCTCCGAGCTTGTTGAGATTCTAAAACGAGCCCAGCCTGAAATCATTTACACCCATAATCTGGCTGACAAGCACGATACTCATGTGGCTACAGTGCTCAAGGTTATCAAAGCCGTCCGCAGCCTGCCGAAGGAGATGAGGCCTAAGAAAATCTATGGCTGTGAGGTTTGGCGCAATTTGGACTGGATGGTGGATTCCCAGAAGGTCATGCTGGATGTATCGGCCCACCAGAATATTGGAGCTGCAGTTCTTGCTGTACATGATTCCCAGATCTGCGGAGGAAAACGCTATGATCTGGCAACCCAGGGAAGACGCCTGGCCAATGCCACCTATGCAGAGTCCCATGGGGTGGATGAGATTGAAGCCTTAAGCTATGCCATGGATCTTTCACCTTTGGCTCAGGATGACAATCTTGATATCAGCGAGTATGTCACAGGTTATATCAATGCTTTTAAGCAGGATGTTCATGCAAGGATAGGAAAAATGCTCTAAGCGGTCAATAAGTCAAGTAAGCAAAGGGGGCGGTTCTCGAAGAACCGTCCCCTGGCTTATATAAGCAAGGTCTATCATTTATACTGCAATTCCAACTCTTCAATCTGTTCCTCAGTAATGATCTTCATATCCTTGAGAAGGCTCACGGTATTTTGATAATCAATACCAAGGGATCGTGAAAAGGATGTCCCGTAATTGTAGAATTCATTATTTTGGAACTCGATACTTAATTCAATAGAGTAGATCTTTTGTGGATAAGTCGGGTACATTATTTCCAATGGATCCTGTTCAAGAATATCCTTTTTATAGGCAGCCAGGAAGCTTTCAATATCTTCTATTTCGTGGCTGGTATACTGTCCTTCCCTGTCAGTAAAATGAATCATGACAGAACGAATATCTTGCGCAGTTCTACCAAGAAGGGGCTCATATTTTTCCCTGATTTCCGGAAGTGAAAGATAGTCCCTTAAAAGCTGATCAAACTCCGTGTTATTGCTATCGTGAATCAAGGGATAGTACCTTTCTACGCGACTGCCATCCTTAAGTCTGTATATAAAATACAACGTCCTGGATTTATAGTCACCTGCACGCACAATTGTATCTGTGTCATAAAGGGAAGACCTTTTGTTTCTAAAGTATTCTTGATTTTCGGTAATGTAGCTGTGAATCAGGCGTGCCTTTGTAATAGCTTCACGACTGTCCGTAACTCCCTGGTGCTTTCGAAGTGCTTTAATATGAGCATCGCTCAAAACTTGTGGCGGATTGTTATGAAACTCGGGGAAGTTTAACATATAGCGATGTTGATTAGGATCATAGGTTTCAGGCCAGAGAGCAATATCAAGAACAGGGTTAGAATGGTCGGAAATGGCCATAATCTCAACTTCCCGGTCTTGAGGCACATAGCTTTCGTATCCATAAAAGTCAAAGTAGATGCTGCAAAGGAGCAGGGAAAGGACAATAGCAAACACCACAAACCCCTTATAGGCTTTGAAGACCTTGAAGGTTTTGCGAAGAAGCATCTCGGAAGAAAAATACCCGATGAGTCCTCCCACAAGATAGGTGAGAATATAGGGAACAAGACTATGCCGGATGTCCAGTATACTGACCAGGATACTTCCGAGAAGAGCGGATGAGCAAAAGGACACACTGTATTTAAAGATGGGCTTGACCGCTTGAAAGCTGATAACATCGGTAGCCACTTCCATATGCCTTTTTTTATAGAGGAAGAAGGCGGAAACCATAAAGAGAAGACCTGCAATCACATAACCTGTTACGGCTGCCACATTGCCTTCACCTCGTGCAAATCCCGAAAAAAGCCTCAATATATAATAAAGCGGTGACCAGGCTTCAAATTTGCTTTCGTTACTGCTAAAGCCGAACAGAAAGTCGCTCAAAACGCTGTTTACCATAGACTCCAGAAAAAGAGCCAGGAAGTTGAAGATGAAGAAGAAGATAGCCTGGGCTGCCATATGTCCTGTGAACATACCAGCAAAAACCGCGAAGGAGTACAAAAGGAAGGTCAGAACCAGGTTCACTCCCAGCCAGAGTAATGCATGAGTGAGGTTTGGGAAACCCGTTACCGCCTGTGTAATAAGCACTATTACAGTATTGAAAATAAGAGGAAAGGTGACGATAAACAGGCCTGAGAGATAGTTGGTCACAAACAGTGTCTCACGGCGCAGCGGCAGAGAATGGACCATGGCCGTATTCTTGGGAAACTGCATGTAGGAGAACATGGCAAGAGCGGTCACCAACGTATAGAAACCCAGAAAAAAGGTCATGAGTTCACCGCTCTGACTGAATATATCCAGACCGATGTCGTTGAATATGCCCAGTTCAAAGGTGTTCTCCAGCCTGTTTATGGCCGAGTTTAAATAGCCCATTACAAATAGAAGCAAAAAGAAGGTATAGGAAAAGGTGATGAGCCAAAATCGTTTTATATTGTTAAAGAAAATACCTTTATTAAAGAATGATGTTTTTGACGGCATAGTCCATACCTCCCAACTCATAGATAAAGATTTCCTCCAATGAAAGCGGCAGAGCGTCCACTAAAAGGGGATTAAGCTTATTGACCTCGTTTAAAATGCTCTCCCGGTCACCCCTTACAATGAGAATCCATATGCGGCCACTGGATTGCTTGTGCAATATATTGAGATTGTTAATCTCCTGAGGAAGTTCTCCTTCAAAAGCAATCTGAAGCTTCATGATATTGCTTTGCATTTCGGTAAGACTGCGTTCCAGTATAACCTTACCCTCATGCATGATGCCCACATGGTCGCACACATCCTCAAGCTCCCGGAGATTATGTGAAGAGACGAATACCGTCATTCCACGTTCTGCCACATCCTGCAACAGTATACCCCAAACCTTTCGACGCATAACTGGATCCAGGCCGTCTACGGGCTCATCCAAAAGCATTAGATCGGGACGCATGCATATGCCCAGCCAAAAAGCGGCTTGCTTTTGCATACCGCGGGAAAATCTCTTCAGGCTTTTCTTAGGATTAATGGGAAAGACCTCCTGAAGCTTTTTAAACCGATCATCATCGAAGGTTGGATAAATCGACTGATAATATTTTTTCATGTCCAGTATTGAAGCCTGAGGGAAGAAATAGAGGTCGTCTGGAATATAAGCAATGCGGGATTTGACATAAACATTCTCGTAAACAGGATGCCCATCAACTAAGAGGGAGCCTGAATCGGGAATGAAAATTCCTGCCATATGCTTGATCAAGGTGGTTTTTCCTGCTCCATTGGGGCCCACCAACCCGTATACAGAGCCTCTTGAAACATTAATATCAACGCCGTTAAGGGCATAAAAGCCATCAAAGGATTTTTTAAGATCTCTGATTTCTATCATAGCGTGCCTCCTTCTTGGGGGATGGTTTCATGGATAATCGCAAGAATCTTATTCTTGGATAAGCCAAGAAAATTAAGCTCGGAAATTGCGTCTTTCAGTGTGGCTGTGAGCTCGTCGATACGCTTAGGATTTGTATCTTTGGGAGA
Organism: Bacillota bacterium; assembly: GCA_023443745.1. GTDB lineage: Bacteria > Bacillota > Clostridia > DSM-8532 > DSM-8532 > DTU059. The sequence goes on along the minus strand of JAEZTB010000058.1, from coordinate 230,954 downwards.
GGGTGCCACAAAATTGCCCCGTCCTGTTACAGTATAGATAAATCCATCGGCTTCCAGGTCCCGATAGGCCTTTTGTATGGTGTTGGGGTTTATAGAAGTAGTCTGAGCCAATTCTCTGATTGAGGGGAGCTTTTCATCCTGCTTGAGGGCCCCCGTGACAATCAGCTGCCTGATGTTGTCCTTTATTTGTTCATAAATGGGCTTTGGATTCCTTAAATCAACAACTATGATAGGTATCCCTCCTGACCGTATAGTGTGCTATAGCACACTATACCTAAGTGTACTATATGAATTAGTACACTTATTATATAAAGTGAGAAAGCACATGTCAAGGCGTTTAAGTCTTGGCGTAAAAAAATTTATTTGTAGATAACCTGATTTCGGTAAAAAATAAGACATTGCTAAAAAAAGGTTGTATGATATTAGGGAGAGAATATCCCCATCGAATGAATAGATTCCTCCAGGAGGGCATAACATCAGTGACAAAGGGTGCTAGACGGTCAAAAAGAGAAAAGAGCCATAGCGAGCAAAATGTCTGGTATCGTCTGGACAACGCGGCCCTCATCTATCCGTCAGTGCAATCTGACCGTATCACGACCGTTTTTCGTATTTCCATGACCCTCAAAAACAGGGTTGATCCACAGGTGCTGCAGCAATCCCTCGAGGCCATTATTACTTATTTTCCGTTTTATCGTGTGCGTTTGAAGCGTGGATTCTTTTGGTATTATCTTGAACACAATCCTAAAATACCGCATGTTGAAAAGGATGTACGTTATCCAATGGGCCGTCTTCATCCGAATCTGGGATCGCGTTTCCTATTTCGGGTACGCTACTGGCAGTCACGTATTGCGGTGGAATTCTGCCATATACTTACAGATGCTACCGGTGGATTGACCTTTCTGAAAGCTTTGGTCTATGACTATTTGGAGCGGAAGGGAAAGAATCCGGGAGAACCCTGCGAAATACCGACTGGGAAGTTATCTGCAGAAGCGGCGGAAGATGCCTACAATCGGTTCTATAAAAGCACGCTGCCTCTTCCCGATAAAGGGAGCAAGGCATATCACCCACCCGGGAGGCTGCTGCTTCCGGGCACTATCCTGATTACAACGGGCATTGTCCCTTTGGAATATGCCATCCGAGAAGCGAAAAATCGCAATGTTACATTGTCCGTCATGCTTGCAGCAGTCTATATGGATGCCCTGCAGGAACTCCAGGACAGCCGCATCTCAAAGAATACGAAGAAGCGTCCTGTTGCTCTCCAGGTTCCGGTGAACATGCGCAACATCTATCCTAGCAAGACACTCAGAAATTTTTCTCTGTTCGTTATCCCGGAAATCGATCCTCGTCTCGGCCAATACAGCTTTGAGGAAATCCTCCAGGTAGTCCGTGAGACCATGCTCACGCAAACCAATGAAAAGGCGATAAGCCGCTCTTTGTCCCGGAATGTCGGAGGACAGCGCAACTGGCTTATCCGCATCATACCGCTGGGATTGAAGAAATTGCTCATGCCGCTTCTTTATACTCGTATGGGGGAAGACCTATACTCGGGTACCTTATCCAATATTGGGCTCGTGAAGCTGCCTGAAGGTATGACTAAGGAAGTAGAGCGCATTGATTTCATACTGGGGTCAAGTCCGGTCAACAAAACGGGGTGCGCCGTATGCGGATATGGGGATAAACTGGTTATCAGCTTTAGCCGGGTTATCACAGATACTGATTTGGAAAGGCTGTTTTTCACGCGATTGATTAAGATGGGCATTCCGGTGCGTATTGAGACAAATGCGGCCATCAATACATGATGCTCATGTAAGCATCATATAGGAAGAAGGGGATTAAATGCCATATTGTGTACGATGCGGTGTGGAACTTCAAAAAGAGTACAAAGCATGTCCTCTGTGTCAGACTGAGGTCATTCTGCCGAGTGATAAAGACTCTGGTAAAGATATCATAGCTTTTCCGGACCATATGCCGAGACGCATGCGTCCGACCCTGAATCTCGTACCAAGCCGCGGCTTTATGTTCTTCATGACCTTTCTTCTAATTGTGGCTATCCTTGTCACTTTCTTCATTGATTTCACCAACAGCCACACGGTTACTTGGTCCTTCTATCCGATGACCTCATTGGCTTTACTTTGGATTTTAATTGCCTACCCGGCTAAACTTAAAGGCCACACGCTGCTTCAGGTTATTACCGTCGATATCTTTGCCATCGTATTTTTTCTCATCTCAATGGATCTTTTTTCAGGGCCTTCCCTTGAATGGGCCCAATATCCGGCACTGTCGTTGCTCTTGGTCTGGTTTTTTATAGCTTCACTATTGATTTGGAATACCCCGCTTCCCGTTATAGGATCATGGTTTCTGGGAATTTGCTGCTTCCTGCTTGCCATGGACAAGGTAACCGGCAGCATAGACTGGTTTATCCCTCTGGGATTTCCTATCATGGCTATGTTGGCATTAATAAGTTTATTGGGCTTTTTCCTTGCAAAGATCGTAAGAAAAAAACCGCTCCTGGCAGCAGGTGTATTCCTGTTTGCAGTAGCGATTTTTTTTATAGGAACCGATGCGGTGGTCAATCTTTTTTTAAGTCACCTTTTTAATCTTACCTGGTCCCCCGTACCGTCGTCTGTGTTGATCCCAACAGCGATCTTTCTTGTCATCGTGGACGGTAACGCCGATCTGAAGGCCTATCTTGCTAAAAAATTTCATATATGACCTGCGAAACTTACATATGGAGAAGCTTTTCTCTTTCTTCATCAGCGAGCTTTTTATCGAGCCTGTTAAAGAGGAGAAAAGGCTCTGAAAGTGAATTCTCCGATGCAATATAAAACGGCCTCCAACCCGCACCTGAGCTCAAATCATCTGAAAGCCTTAGAATCTCTCTCAGCTTTTGTGCGGCAAAAGGAATAAACGGCTCAAATAGAACCGAGAGATTGGCAATGATTTGAATCAGGTTAAAAAGGGTCTGAGAGCATTGTTCAGGGTTATCTGTTATAGCAACCCATGGTTTCTGCTCATCAAAGTAGCGATTGGCAAACCGAATAAGATTACATACTGCTTCCAGCGCCTCCCTGAAGGAACCCGCTTCTATTGCCTTCCCGCTCATTCTATAGGTATCTTCAACAAGGCTTTCGATCTCAGGTGCCGGCTTTCCTTGGGGAACCTTAAGGTCAAAATACTTCTTGATAAAAACCAGGGTACGATTGACCAGATTTCCGAATTGGTTGACCAATTCAGTGTTATGGCATTGTATGAACTCGCTCCAAGAAAAATCGGAGTCCTTTTTTTCCGGACCGTTTGCAATGAAGAAGAAACGTATGGAATCAGGGTCATAACGATCCAGAAGGTAGGGCATCCAAACCGCCCAATTTCCACTGGTGGATATTTTCCTTCCTTCCAGGGTTTCGTATTCACTGGAGACAATGGTGTCAGGAAGCTTCAGCCCGCCTTTAGCCATTAAGAGAGCAGGCAGAATGACGGAGTGAAAGGGAATATTGTCTTTTCCGTGGATATAGTAATGACGCGAATTGCTTTCTTTGCCCCAGAAGTCATCAAAGTCAAGGCTCTGATCCGACACAGCCTTTTTTGAAGCGGAAAGATAGCCTAAAACCGCCTCTACCCAGACGTAAATCTTCTTGCTCTCATAGCCTTTAACGGGTACCTCAATTCCCCAGTCTATATCACGGGTTACGACTCTGTCCTTAAGACCTTCATTTAGATACCTTAAGGTCATACCAATGGCGTTGGCACGCCAACCTTCAGCCTGGGATACCCATTGCCTGATCCCTTCTTCATATTGGGATAGGGGTATAAAGAGATGGGATGTCTGCCTGAATTGAGGCTCTTGGCCACAGATGCCGCACTTTCTTTCATGAAGCTGTGCAGGATCCAGCAGGCAGCCACAATGGTCACACTGATCACCTTTTGCCGTTTTGCTGCAATGGGGACAGATACCTGTTACAAAGCGATCGGGGAGAAATTGACTGCACCGGGGACAGTAGGCTTGTTGCGTTTGAGTCTCATATAGCTTCCCTTTCTCATATAGATCCTTAAAGAATTCCTTGACAAAGGCTTTATGGTCCTCCGAATCAGTATGTCCATAATGATCATAGGAAAAGCCAAGTCTTTTAAAGCAATTTGAAAATTCCTCGTGATAGCGTTTTGAAATACATGCAGGTTCAACGCCCTCTTTTCGGGCCCGCAGAGTTATGGGTGTACCATGGCAGTCACTGCCGGATACATAGAGAACTTTTTCGCCTTTAAGACGGTAGTAGCGTGCTAGAATATCACCGCCCAGGAGAGCCGACAAATGTCCGATGTGAAGGGAGCCGTTGGCATAGGGCCAGGCACCCCCGATTAAAAAATTCATAGAATCATCCTCTCTTTCAGGTTAAATTTGGGATAGTCAATGCGTTATAAGGATCACAAAAAAGCCCTCACCTCCAAGTCTTCCGACTTGGGGACGAGAGCCTATGCTTCGTGGTACCACCCCTATTTAACCCGGCCTTGCGGCAGGATCCTCTTCGGGTACGGCGTTTATGCTTATACCCTGGCACGTTAACGGGTGCACCCGTTGAAAGCTTACATCAGTTTGTTTGCCCTCACAGCTCCGGGACCATGTTCAGCCTATCTTTGCCCACCCTTTCTCACCAGCCGGGTTCTCTTTGGGGCCTCCAATGAAGCTTACTCTTCCCTTCAAAGCTTTTATTAGAAACTATTATACTCCTCCGGCAGTAAAAGTAAAGGGATGCGTTGACAAATTGACAATGAAGCAATATACTTGGTATATTGTTAGACATAATGTTATTATGTTTGGAAATGCATAAACAATACCAAGGGGTGTTTATAAAAATGAGTAGGATGGATCAATTGCTATCGGCCTCGCTTGATGATTTGAAAAAGGGATATAAAGAGGAAGATGATCATTATGAGTGTCTATTCTGTGGGAAGAAAACCGAAAAAGGTGTTATTTATCAGCAGGATGACAATTTTTATGATGCCCATAAGCAGATGAAAAACCATATTGAGATTAAGCATGGATCGGTTTTTGAATCCTTAATCGGTATGGATAAACGCTATACAGGTCTTTCGGACCATCAGAAAAGGTTATTGGAGCTTTTTTATGAAGGGAAAAATGACCTGGAGGTTCAGAAGGAGATGAATATTGGAAGTAGCTCCACCATCAGGAATCACCGATTTCTGCTAAAGGAAAGAGAACGTCAGGCTAAGGTTTTTCTGATACTGATGGACATTTTAAAAAGCAGGGACAAGAAAGCCAATGGTTCGGATCAATCGGATTCGGTAAGTGGTACATCTGAGAATAAGGTACTTCAAGAGGAAGAAGATATTATACAAAAGTTCTTTCCTTTTGGACCGGAAGGGCCACTGAAAACCTTTCAGATCAAGGAAAAGTATAAGCTAGTGGTTTTAAAGCAACTAGCTAAGCGTTTTTCAAAGGATAGGGTATATACGGAAAAAGAAGTCAATGGAGTACTTCTAAATGCTTATGAGGATTATGCAACGCTGCGCCGTTACCTGATTGAGTATGGCTTTATGCAAAGAAAGAAAGACTGTAGTCAGTACTGGCTCAAAGACAGAGAGGAAGAAGAGGATATGAACCGTAAGAAAGAATTAATCCAACAATATAAAGAAATGAAAAAAGAGGGCGGTGTTTATCAGATCAGAAATATCCGAAATGGCAAGATATTGATCCTGTCTACTCCCGATTTTAAAACCATGAATGGAAGGCGCTTTGAACTGGAAATGGGCTCTTATCGTTGTACCATGCTCCAAAAGGAGTGGAATGATTTCGGCCAGGAAGCTTTCGTATTTGAAATACTGGAGACACTGGATGAAGAGGAGAAGGGTATTTTTGATAAGAAAGATGCACTAAAAAAGCTCGAAGAAAAATGGCTTAAAAAGCTTCAACCTTTTGGGGATAAAGGCTACCACAAAGAAGGGGACTTACAGCTGTAAGTCCCTTACTGCACTCTGTGTTTATCCAGCAGCTTTTCCAGTGATTTAATGTGGTCGTGGTCCACCTGCATAATGTCCTGAACCAGGCGGGCGCTCTTTTCATCCAGCTTGTCGTCAGCTACCTTCTCTGCCATTGCGACGCCCTGGTCTTCACCATGCCAGGCTTCCTTAAGAATATCATGGTTGGTTCGCTGATCCATGGTTTCAAAAGCATGTTTAACATCGGCCATGACGCCGGCCATACCTGTGCCGTACTTTGGGGTTCCACCTAGATCAATAATTCTCTCGGATAATAGCTGGGAGTGCTTATTGTGATCCTTTTGTATTTCCTTAAACTCTTTTTTCAGATCTTCGTCGCTGGCTTCATGAACGAATCTGGAATAGGAAGTAATGGCCATTTCCTCTCCCTTAAGCAAATCATTTAAGGTATCTACTGTTTTCACATCCATTGTAAAATCCTCCTTATAAAGCCGTTCTTTTTCAATATATTGGCTTGGACATTAACGTTGTTATTATTTGTTTTTTCAACAAAGTTATTCCGATATGCTATACTGAGGATAATACGTTAAAACAGGAAAAACGGTGCTTTAAACTTGGGGGTAGCTATGATCCGAAAGATAAAAAATTTCGTCAGCAATGTTACTATTCGCCAAAAGCTCACCATTCTCCTTATCGTTTTTGTTTTGTATCCGGTCATTATTGTTTCTTTTTTCGGTTATTTTAAATATGCCAAGGACATCAGGAGTGAAATTATCAATTCTCTGGACCAACGTATTGAACGCCTGAACGACCTCACTTTGGAACGATTTGAGCAAACCAAGCGCTTTGCCATGATGATTCCTTATGATGGAATTCTCAATGAAATCTATGTAAGGAGGAAAAACGGTGAGGCAAGCGAAGATGGGGTTTACAAGGATGTGACCAATTACCTCTATTCCAAGTTCTATTCCAAGCAGGAAATTAAAGCGGTTTATTTTTTCTTCACTGATAAGAGCCAAGTTAATTACATGGTGCAGCCCGATAGTTCCTACAACAAGTATATGAATACCGTTCATCCTATTATAGTGGAGAAGGCTGAAATGATGGAGAAGCAATTCGGCTATTACATATCGGATGACGGTGAATTCTACATCATCAGAAAGATGTTTGACCGGTTCACCTTTAAGCAATATGGACTCATTATTATAAAGATTGACAGAGAATATATGCTGGCTTACTTTAAGGATGACTTCAAGAACAGCTCGGGTATGGTTCTTACCTATGATGACCGCAGTATTTTTGAGCAGGGGCAAATTCCTCAGGAAAGCCGAAGCGACATAATGGAGCAAATTCGTCTGGGACTCTCTCCCGACGATGACAGTCTTTTTAATTTCAAACACTATGAAGTCATCAGCAGTAGCTTTACACTGGATGATGTCATGCTACGGTATGGCGTCATCATGCCCACAAACCTTGTCATGGACCGCTACTATAATGCAGTCAGGCTTTTGGTCGCGCTCACTCTGCTGGTTACTATTGCCATGCTCCTTGTAGCCCTTCCGCTTTCCAAAGCCATCTGGTCTCCCATCGGTGAGCTGGTAGGGCTCATGCAGCTTTTGGAAAAAGGAAACCTGGGTGTTCAGTCCCAAAGAATAAAGAATGACGAGTTTAAGTTTATCTTTGACTCCTTCAATAACATGTCCAATGAAATCAAATATCTTTTTGATGTTGTTTACAGGGAGGAACTGGCCAGGAAGGAAGCACAGCTCGCGGCCCTCCAGGCCCGTATCAACCCGCATTTCCTCTATAACACCCTTGAAATCATGAACTGGAAGGCAAGGATCGGCGGCAATACCGAGCTGTCTGAAATCATTGAAGCTCTGGGGAGACTGTTGGATGCAGGAATGAATAGAGGTGGCCAAAGTATCTGCAGGCTCAAGGATGAGATAAAGCTGGTAGAATCCTATATGCTAATTATGGATAAGCGCCTTGGCAAAAGGCTGGAATATGTTAAAGAAATTGACGAGAACCTGCTTGAGGGAACCATTCCCAAGCTTCTGATCCAACCTCTTCTTGAAAACGCCATGATTCATGGAGTGGAGCCCCTGGGCGGAGGGCGTGTTGTGCTGTCTGTCAAGCTCATTGAGAAACGGTTGGTCATCACTGTGGAGGATAATGGAGCAGGCATTTCGGATGAGGATCTTGAAGAATTCAACAAGCTGTTTATTGGCCAGCCCAGCAAGATTGGAAGCTCAACCGGCATAGGTGTAAAAAATGTCCATGAGCGTATTCAGATCATCTACGGGAAGGAATACGGCTTACACCTGAAAAAGGGCAGAGAGAGAGGAACGACAGCGATCATCACCATTCCGTACATCCTATAACGAGAATCTAAATGTCCTCCGCCTCGAGTCAGCAATTTAGTGCAAAATCTAACAAGGTACACATATTTTTGATTAGGCCTGACCGAAGTATGATAAAACTGAAAAGAGGAGTTGCGCCATGAAAAAACTGCTTGCCTGCCTGTTGCTGTTTACCATGACAATTACCCTTTTGGCTGCCTGCAATACGGGGCCAACGGGAGGTTTTTCAACTCCGTCCTCATCCCTAGAACCTTCCGGAACAGAAGCAAACATGGAACAAAAGCCTGTTGAGCTTCGTACTGTAGGTATGTTTGGCGGCACTGATCCCACAGGTTCCGAGTACCAACGTTTCATAAAGGATTTCATGAGTGCCAATCCAGGTGTTACCATATTTGATGAGTCAGCTACAGCTGATGAGACCTGGAAGGCTCTCGTCGCTACCGATTTTTCATGCGGAAATGATCCGGATGTTGCTCTGTACTTCACCGGACCTGATGCCAAGCAGCTCATCGAAAACAAAAAAGTTGTTTCCATTGAGGAAATCAAGAGCTCTTATCCTGACTACATAAAAGATATTTCCGACGATGCCATGGGCTTTATGAGAGAATATGACGGAAATCATTATGCTGTGCCGGTTAGAGGCTTCTATGAAGGTCTCTTTTGCAACAAAGATCTTTTTGACAAGTATAACCTCGAGCTTCCCACTGATTGGGTAAAGTTTGAGGCAGCCATAATGAGGTTTAAGGAAGTGGGTATTGTTCCTATTGCCGTCAGCTTCTCCGATGTTCCGCATTATTGGATAGAGCACCTCATACTTGCAGAGGGCGGCATTGCCGACCACTCTATCAATCCCAAGGACACATATCCTGAGAGCTGGGCAAGGGCGCTGGGTTATTTAAAAACCTTGAAAGACATGGGTGCTTTCCCTGTTGATGTGAATGCCACCAAGAATGATATCATCTCCAATCTTTTCTATAACAAGCAGGCAGCCATGACCATTGACGGTTCATGGAACATCGGGGGTATCAAAAGTCCTGCAACCACAGTGGTTCTTCCCATGCCCGCTACCCCTAACGGCAAGAAGGAGCCTAACGATATCATCGGCGGTTTCTCTTCCGGTTTCTATATTTCGACCAATGCATGGAACGATCCAGATAAGCGGGATGCCGCCGCAAAGTTTGTTATGTACATGACCTCCAAGGAAGCCATCTCTGCATACGCTAAGACCGGCAGTACTCCTGCTGCTGATGTTCGCAGACCTGATAGCCTTACCGAAGTTATGAAATCAGGCCTTGAGATGGATGGCCAAGCCAAAAAAGCCAAAAGAGTCATCATGCCCATCGATTCCAGACTGAGCAAGGAAGCGTGGACATATTTCGTATCCATGATTGGTCCAATTTCAGACGGTCAGGCGACACCTGAAGAGGTGCTGGCTGAGGTTGTCAGGAAAAACAAATAGAGCGTTTAAGGACGGTGTTGATGTGTTCAAGGTTATTCTATTGGATGATGAGGATATTATCATCGAGGGGCTTCAGGCTACCGTTCCCTGGGACAAATATAAATGCAAGGTTGTAGCTTCAGCCACAAATGGCAAGGAAGGTCTTGCGCTTATCCGTAAGCACAAGCCGGATATCGTTGTGACCGATGTCCGCATGCCTTATTTGAATGGTCTTGAAATGTTGAAGGAGCTTACAGGCGAATTTCCTCAGATGCAAATTATAGTTCTTTCCGGCTACAGGGATTTTGACTATGCCCAGTCCGCCATCTCGCTGGGAGTATTGCGCTTCCTTCTAAAGCCGTCCAAGATGGACGAGATTCACGAGGCTTTAAACGCCGCAATGCTCAAGCTTTCTGGCATCCCTCTTGAGAACTATGCGCCTCACAATACAAATACAAAGCTGGAGGATGAGCCCGAGGGCAACTTTATTGTCTCCCGGGCCATAAACTATATCAATGAACATTACTCTGAGAAGATTACCCTGCAGCAATTGGCGGATTATCTTTATATCAGTACATGGCATCTCTGCCGTGTACTGAAAAAAGGCACGGATATGAACTTTGTGGACATCCTCAATAATATCAGAATCGACTACGCAAAAAAATATCTCAGGGAGACCAGTCTTAAGGTTTATGAAGTATCCCATAAGATTGGTTACAGCGATATTGCCTATTTTTCGAAAGTCTTCCGCTCAATTACGGGCATGTCCCCGAAACAATACCGTGAAATGGCATGAAAGCCTTGCTCAATCTATTGCACTTCATAGTGCTGAACGTACTCTTCCAGCTCTTTAATATTTTGCTCATCAGCGTTGATGGTCATTTGCAAAATTTCAAGGCTTGTGGGATCAACCTCGCCCAGTTGGAAGCTGGCGTGCTTTTCCGCGTTTAAACGCTCGCCGTCCAAAGCAATCTGTGCTAAATCAAAATCGGTGATTTTGTTTTCCTTACTTTTTTTATGGCGCATTTCGTCCATAACACCGGTAAACCCAGTCCTAAATTTCGGTTCATCTCCCAGTTCGATAACGCGATCCGAAATCATCATCATTTGTTCAAAGTGGTTTTCCTGCAAGGATCTAAAAAAGTCCTTCAGTTCATCATCCTTTGCCTTATCGATCATTCTGGTATAGGATTCAATCATAACCTCCTGGTTTATAATAAGCTCTTTCAAATCACGTTTTGTTCTCTCATTCATGTTGAGTCTCCTTTGTTAATACATTTACGTATTTAGCTTACTTTCTAATGTGATTCTGTGCAGGATGTCATTTTTTATTCGAAATTTTTAATCAAAAGTTGAGTCAAAAAGTGTATTATGAATATAATAATATTAAATTGACAATAGTGTATGACATACAGTATAATAGTGCTAATGGAATAAAAAGGGTGATAAGGTTGGACAGAGAAACAATATATGAGGGCCTGGTTCTGGAGCTTAGGAGAGGGACGCTTGTTTTGTGTGTGCTGGGGCGGTTGAAAGAGAAGAAATATGGCTATTCACTTGTTCAGGATTTAAAGGAGAATGGCCTTGAAATTGACCAGAGTACCCTCTATCCTTTGCTGAGAAGGCTGGAGAAACAGGGTCTCCTGGACAGTGATTGGTCCTTGGAGGAGTCCAGACCCAGGCGTTATTATACATTAAGTGAAGATGGAAGGCATGTATTGGGAAGCCTTGAAAAGGAATGGAACAAGATGGTTGCAGCCATGAAGGAAATGTTGAAATAGGAGGAAGCCTTATGGATTTAGTGGAGCGTTATGTGTATGCTGTGGTAAAGCACTTACCTACAAAAAACAGAAAAGATATTGAAAAAGAGCTGAGATCTCTCATTATGGACGCCCTGGATGAAAAGACCCAGGGGAATAAGCCTAAAGAAGAAGATATTATTGCAGTTTTGAAGGAGTTTGGAGCCCCCTCGGCCATGGCTGAAAATTACTATAAGGAGGGGTGCTATGTCATTGGACCAAGATTTTACGGGCTCTATATGTTGATGTTGAAAATTTTCTTGACATTGGCTGCTATAGCCCTTGTTATAGGTTTCATCGTGGAGTCGGTTGAAAAAGGTGACGCAGTGCTTAATCTCTTCTATTTCGTGGGGCAGGCTGCTTCAGCATTTTTCGGGACCATTGGCGTTATTACAGTGGCCTTTGCTCTCTCTGAGAGAGTTAATGCGGTTTCAGACAAAGATAGCCCAAATCCTCATGATACCTGGGAGCCCAGGGAGCTCCCAGCTGTTCCAAAACCATCAGAGACGATAAAAATATCGGAGCATCTCGTGGGTTTGTTTTTTACAATACTTTTCTTTATCATTCTTAATTTTTATCCCAGGACCCTGGGCTTTTATTTCAATGAGAGACGGGAGTTTATCAACTTGATTCAATTGGATGCGCTTTCAAAATATATACCGTTTATTAATGTCCTGATTGGGTTAAGCTTTTTAAAGCTGGTTTTACTTTTAGTTGATGGAAAGTATAAAGCCTATACCTTTGCTTTAGAGATAGCGGGTGCACTGGGACTGATTGGCCTTGCGGTAATGATGCTTACAGGACCTGCATTAGTGGATGTTTCCCGTCTGGCTGATTTACAATTGCAGGAGACCCTGTCCAACTTGATCTATAGGGCATATAGAAGTGTTCTTGTGACCATTATTCTTGTAGGTGTTTTTGAACTGGGTCGTTATGGCTATCGCTTTGTACGATCCCTGGGAAAGATGGATCCGGCCGGCTAATACGATGATGACAATGAAGCGACAGGTGTGTATAAATGATCACAGAAGCAGAATATAAGGGCAGAACATCGAAAATCACATTGGGTGATGTTTGTAGGTATTTCATTTTTTCAGTCTTTTCTATAGCGCTGATTTACGTCAGCTTTAGAACGGTTTTCCCGATTGTTAATATTAAACAGCTTCCTCTGAAGAATATTGCCGCTTTAGGGGTAGTCCTTGTGTTTTGTCTGGTATTGTGGGTTATCCGAAGGTATATACTTACTGCTTTGAGCGACAAGACAAAAGAAGTCTGCTCCATTTTAATGTTTATACTCTTTATCATGCTGGAAATATTCTGTGCACAAACATTTAAGGTTAAGCCTACCTGGGATTTTGGTGAAGTCATTAACGGTGCTAAGCAAATTTCTTTAGGGCAATCCATTGTAAACAGTAATTATTTCGAGTTGTATCCCCATAACCTTAACCCGGCCATAATCATCGGCACATATCTGAAAAAATTCAATGATGCCGATAAGAGTCTGTATATACTTAATATAATGGCCATATCCCTATCGGTTGCAGGTGCTTATTTACTAACCAAAAAGGTACTCGGAATCAATGCTGCAGTCATTGTCATGCTTTTCTGCCTGCTTTCCACTCCCTTGTATCTTTATGTACCCATTGTCTATACGGACACACTTGCTTTACCTTTTCCTGTCCTATCTCTGTACTTCTGGATAAGGTGGCGGGACGCAAGCTGCCCATGGAAGCAGGTGCTTTATTTTTCATTGATAGGTGTTTTTTCAGCAATGGGCTTTTTAATTAAGCCCATAGCGGCCATCGTACTTATTGCCGCCATCATTGAGCTTATCATTTCTGTCGTGCTTAAGGGTTCTCCTTCTTCCGGTTTTCAGAAGCTGATCTTTTCATTACCTTCGGCTATACTGGCTTTCCTTCTCATCCTGGCGATATTCAATTCTTATGTTGGCCTTATGGGCTACCGAAAAAATATTTCCAGCGAGAGAGCCCTGCCCTATACCCATTGGCTTATGATGGGGATGAATCGCCCCATCAAGGAAGGAGGCACTTCCTACGGCTATGGAGGCTTTAGCGGTGAGGATTTAACCTACTCAAGGTCCTTTGAAACCAAATCGGAGCGTATAAAGGCTAATTTGAGCCGCATGGAAGAAAGGCTTAACGGCTTTGGGCTAAAGGGGTATGCATCATTTCTGTTTAAAAAGCTTGAGTGGACATGGACAGACGGAACCTATTTCGCCCCTGTCAAGCTGGCGCGGGAACCGCTAAAACGGGGAGCTTTTCATCAATATGTATTGTACGACGACGGCAAGAACACCAATTCCCACTATTTGATGCTATGCCAGATCGTACATTCAACGACCCTGTTTTTGATGCTTTTCGGAACGATAGGTGCAATCCTATCCCGGAATATGGGGGGATTAAAGTCTGTCATGGTGTTATCCTGTCTGGGTATTATGATCTTCCTATTGGCATGGGAAACCCGTTCCCGGTACCTCACCTTTTTTATACCCATCTTTAATATCATGGCCGTCTGTGGTTTGGAGGAGGTCGTTCAGAAGCTTGACAGCCTTGCGGTACCTTGGCGCCGGAAAAATACCGAAGAAGAATAGATGTTTAGGTCAATTGCAGCGCCAGGGTAATAATCAATGTTGGCATAATTTACTTATTATGATAAAATATAGGCGTGAAAAATGTTAAGTATTTCCATACCAACACTCTGAAAAACCATGTTTTTGAGTAGGTTTGGAATAACGGTTGTATTAATATGCGAATGAAATGTATAATAGGGTTATCCAGCTTTTTCGTGGGTCGGATAACCCTAAAAGGAATAACAATAAGGTGAAGATGTATTGAAAAAAATAGGAATAATTGTAAACAAAGCTAAAGACATTGAATTTAAATATACGTCATTAATTGTGCAAAAGCTCTTGGAAAAGGGCTTTCAAGCCATTGTTGAGCAGGATGTCAAGGCCTGCATCAGTCTGCCCGCTCTCCCGTCCGCCTCGGTTATCGCGGACTCGGATTTTATCATTTGTGTGGGTGGCGACGGGACTTTTCTAAAGGTTGCCCGTCAGGCTTATGTACACAAAAAGCCTGTTTTGGGTATTAACAAAGGTACTGTGGGGTTCTTGGCGGAGGTAGAAGCAAAAGACATTGAATGGGCTATTGATAAAATTGCAGAAGGGGATTTTCATATTCAGCCCCGAATGGTTTTGGAGGTAGAGGTCATCCGTCAAGGAGAAAAGGTTTATGAAGATATTGCCATTAATGATGCCGTGGTATCGCGGATGGCTCTATCCCGAATTTTGAGACTCAAAGTCATGCTGGATGAAAAATATGTGGATTCCTTTCCGGGGGATGGGATTATCGTCTCCACCCCTACCGGCTCAACAGGGTATTCCCTGTCGGCAGGAGGACCTATTGTGCAGCCTGATATGAAGCTCATGGTCATTTCGCCCATATGCGCGCATATTCTTTATTCCCGTTCATTTATCGTCTCGGACTCCCGGACTGTAAAGGTGAGTATCGATGAAAACGGTGAGATCAGTGCCATGCTCACCCTAGACGGACAGGAAGGGTTCGCGCTTCAGCAGGGTGATTTGGTTTGTGCCCGAGCATCCCGGAATAATGTTTTCTTCGCTTCGGTCAGCCAGGTGAACTATTATGATGTATTGCGGTCCAAGATACATAGTTAAGGAGCAATCAAAGTATAAATTTTGATCATCCCAAAGGAATGAACCATAAGGTTTGTGGAGGAAGGTATGAAGTATAATCGCCATGCCAAGATTCTGGACATTATTGAGTCCTATGAAATTGAGACCCAGGATGAATTAGCTGATAAACTGAGAGAAATCGGTATGGATGTCACCCAGGCCACAATTTCACGAGACATCAAGGAGCTCAGGCTGGTCAAGGTATTGACACCCGGAGGCAAGTATCGCTATTCGGCCATACACGGAGATAGCGGCAATATGAATGACAGATTGCTTGTTATCATAAAAGAGGCCTTCGTTTCCTGCGATTACGCCAACAATATTCTTGTCATCAAGACCCTTCCGGGTATGGCTCAGGCTGTTGCGGCCACATTGGATGCCCTGGGATGGAACGATATTGTCGGGACAATAGCGGGGGATGACACCATCATGATTGTTTGCCGGGCTGAAAAAATTGCAGAAGACCTCATGGAAAAATTCACGCGCATGGTGAGAGGGGTGTCCTAAACGCTGTTATGCTTATTCAGCTTTTAATTGAGAATGTGGCAATTATTGAAAAACTGAATATGACACTGTTTGAGGGCTTTAATGTGCTTACAGGAGAAACAGGTGCGGGAAAATCAATCCTCATCGATTCTCTTAATGCTCTTTTGGGATCCCGGGTTTCACGGGAGCTTATTCGCGCAGGCAGCGATAAGGCCACTGTTCAGGGCCTTTTTTCACATGATCCGTCTTTTGCTGCATTACTGGAATCCTATGGCATCGAGCCCCAGGAGGATGAAACAGTTCTTGTTTCCCGTACCTTCACTGAGGCGGGGAAAAACATATGCAGAATCAACGGAACAATGATAACCGTTACCATGCTGAAGGATATTGGTCAAAAGCTGGTGGATATTCATGGCCAGCATGACAACCAGTCATTATTGCGTACCGAGACTCATATCGGGCTTTTGGATCTATTCTCGGGGGAGCGGCTGGTTGAGGAAAAAAGGAAATATCAAGCCGAGCTGGAGCATTTGAGAGAGTTAAAGGCGCGCCTTCGGGCTCTTTCAGGGGAGGGAAAGGAACGGGAACGCACCCTGGACATGCTTCGCTTTCAGATTGAGGAGATCGAAAAAGCCAGCCTTTTTATTGGTGAGGACAATGAACTGGAGCGTCAGAGCAGACTTCTTTCCCATGCCGAGGAGATTATTTCTGCCTTCTCCAATGCCTATGAATGGCTCCGGGGTGAGGATACTGAGGATGAAAGCGCTTTGGACAAGCTGGGCTCATCACTGGAAATCCTTCAGAAGATAGAGGAATTGGACCCCCATTATGCATCCATCTGCGCAACTTTGGAGGACATGCAGGACAAGCTGACGGAACTATCCCGCGAGGTTCGCTATGTACGGGATGGAATGGAGTATGATCCAAAGCTACATAAGAGAATTGAGGAACGCATAAGCTTGATACAAGGGCTGAAGCGCAAATATGGGGAAACCATTGAGGATATTCTCCAATTCTTAAATGGTGCAAAAAAGCGGCTTGATGAGATTGAAAGAAGTGAAGAGCTCATTTTAAGCCTTAAAAAGGATATTGAGGAAATGGAGCAGGAATTGCACAAAATGTGCGGGCGAATGAATGGGTTAAGAAAAGAGGCTGCACAGCTTCTCCAGGATAGTATTCAAGAGGAGCTCACGGCACTAGAAATGCCTAAAACCCAATTTGCAGTCACTATAGCGGCCTGCCCGGAAGAAGGCTTTAATGAAGACGGAACCGATAAAGTGGAGTTTCTATTTTCGCCAAACCTCGGGGAACCCTTGAAGCCCTTGTCAAAGATCGCATCAGGTGGCGAGATGTCCCGTGTCATGCTGGCTATAAAATCTATCCTAGCCAATATTGATGCCATACCCACCATGGTTTTTGATGAAATTGATACGGGTGTGAGCGGCAAGGCCGCCTCAAAAGTAGGAGAGAAGCTCAAAACAGTAGCGAAAAGCCATCAGGTCATCTGCATTACCCATCATGCGCAAATCGCCTGTCTGGCTGATGCCCATTATCTGATAGAGAAGAAGGAACAGTCAGGACGTACCCTTACCTCTGTCAAGCTTTTAAAGGAAGAAGACAGAGAAAATGAAATTACCCGGCTTTTAAGCGGAGAACATGTAACAGAGGCTGCCAGAAGTCTTGCACGGGAGCTTTTAAAGGATGGAAGGAACGCAACATGATAATCAAAAAAGTTGAATTCATGATAACAGCGGTTGAACCAAAGGGATATCCCCAGAACGGCTGGCCTGAGATTGCGCTTGCAGGCCGCTCCAATGTAGGGAAGTCATCCCTCATCAACGCCCTGGTTAATCGAAAAGCCATTGCCAGGGTTGGAAACACCCCCGGCAAGACCCGGGTTATCAATTTCTATAATATTAACGATGAACTCATGCTGGTGGATTTACCCGGTTATGGCTACGCCAAGGTTTCCAAGGAAGAGAGAAAATCCTGGGGGCTCTTAGCTGAAACCTATCTAACAACCAGGGATTCCTTAAAGGTGATCCTTCTTTTGGTTGATATTCGTCATGACCCAACCGAAGATGATATCCTGATGCTTGACTTCATTAGACAGTCGGGCAGGGTAGCAGTCGTGGTGGCCACAAAGGCCGACAAGCTCAACCGGTCAGATTTCAAAAAACAGATTGACAGGATCAGAACAGTTCTTTCACTTGATGAAAAGACAGAGGTTATTCCATTCTCATCCCTTAAACGGATAGGAATTGAAGAGGTCTGGTCAACTATAGAAGCTGGAATGGAAAGAGTGTGAGGTAATGATAGCGGAAATTCTTGCAGTTGGGACCGAACTTTTAATGGGTCAAATAGCCAACACCAATGCCCAATATTTATCAAGAAGGCTTAACGATGTGGGCGTTGGTGTTTATTATCATAGTGTGGTAGGGGATAACCCCACCCGTCTGAAGGAAAGCCTGAAGCTGGCTTTGAGCCGTGCCGATGTGGTGATTACCACCGGTGGACTGGGTCCTACCCAGGACGATCTGACAAAGGAAACCATTGCAGAAGCAATGGGCTGTAAGCTTGTCCTTCATCAGGAGACCTATGAAAGTATTAAGTCTTTTTTTGAGAAGCTTGGCCGGAAGATGATGGATAATAATGCCAAACAAGCCTATCTTCCGGAGGGCAGCATAATTGTACCAAACCCTAACGGTACAGCTCCGGGTTGCATTATTGAAAGCGGCACCAAAACCATTGTCATGTTTCCGGGACCGCCCAAAGAAATGATCCCAATGTTTGAAGAAACGGTCTTTCCCTACTTTGAGCAAAAGACCGGGCAGACTATCTGGTCCAGGATGCTGAAGGTATTCGGTATTGGGGAATCCGAGATGGAAATGCGTATTCTGGATATTGTGGAATCCCAGTCCAATCCTACCATTGCTCCATATGTGGGTGTGGGGGAGGTCATTGTACGCGTTACTGCCCGCTGCAAGGATAGAAATGACGCGGACTGCCTTATTGATCCAGTTGTTGAGAAGATCAAAGAGCGCTTGGGAGATTATTTATACGCTCAGAACGGCGAGTCCATGGAGGAAATCCTGGTTGACCTTCTGAAGCAGCACAATATCAGCCTTTCTCTGGCGGAGTCCTGTACAGGGGGGATGTTAGCCTCCAGGCTTGTTAATGTTCCCGGGGTATCGGATGTCTTAGACAGAGGCTTTATCACCTATTCCAATCATTCCAAGATTCAGGAATTGGGAGTTTCTGAGGAAACCTTGGCTGTTCATGGTGCAGTCAGCACGCAAACGGCTTTGGAGATGGTTGAAGGTCTTGTACATAAGACCGGAACCCGTGCCGGTATTGCCATAACGGGGATAGCAGGCCCTGATGGGGGAACCGAGGAAAAACCGGTGGGTCTGATTTATATTTCGGCAAGTCTGGATGGAAAGACTGAATGCCGGGAAATCAGGCTTAGAGGGGACAGGGACAGGATTCGGAATGTAGCCTGTCTTAATGGGATGGATTTATTAAGAAAGATGATACTCGAACGTTTATGATAGCCGGGTTGATATACAGGAGAAAATAATGGGAAACAACAACGAAGCAGCGAAAAAGCTCACAGGTGCGGCCGGCATCATTATGATTGCTACGTTTTTAAGCCGTATCACAGGCTTTTTAAGAACGCTGCTCATCACCACCAATATGCTGCCGAAGGGGTATTCCGATGAATTCCTTCTGGCATTTACCCTTCCAGATCTGGTCTATGATCTTTTGGCCGGTGGAGCCATCGCGGCAGCGTTAATTCCGATACTGTCGGCCTATATAGCCAAGGACAAGGAAAGCGTGGGCTGGAAGGCCGTCAGCACTTTTATGAATCTGACGGTCATTGTGATGGTCATTCTCGAGGTTATTTTCTTCATCTTTACCGATAACCTGTTGGGCATTTTGGCAGGGGGATATAATGAGGGCGCTTCAGGAGACAAGGATCTGCTCATAAGACTCACCCGCATACTCTTGCTCTCTGCACCCTTTATGATGATGGCAGGACAGTTTAACGGAATCCTTAATTCCTATAAAAGATTTGCAGTGGCTTCTTTCGGTCCTGTCATATACAATCTCTGCACCATCCTGAGCATCGCGGTGTTTGGTGCGAAAAGTGCGGAGCTAACGGCTTGGGGTGTCGTGTTCGGAGCAGCAATCTTTTTTGTTGTTCAGTTGATCGGAACCTTCAAGCATCTTACTTTATACAAACCACGGCTTTTTCTTGGCAGCCAGGCTTTTAGAAAGCTTTTGGCTCTGGCCGTGCCTTCACTTTTATCCTCGACAATTATTGAAATCAATCTCATTATTTCAAGGGGCTATGCTACATACTTTGATAAAGGAATGGTAACGCTTTTAAACAGTGCCAACCGTACATGGCAGCTCCCTCTGGGCATTTTTGCTCAAAGCATAGGAATTGCGCTTCTTCCCACCCTTTCGGAGCACTATGCATCGGAAAATTTCGGTGATTTTAAAAATGTTCTTTACAAGGGGCTAAAGGTGGTCTATCTGCTGTCCCTGCCGACCTCACTCATGATGATGATTCTCAATCAGGATATTATGCGGGTGCTCTTTAAATGGGGGAGCTTTTCGGAGTATGAGGTTTTTTACGGAGGATTGTCGCTCCTGGGCTATTCGGCAGCTCTGGTTTTTGCATCCATGATGGCCCTCATGACCCGTGCCTTTTATGCCATACATGATAGTAAAACCCCGCTTGTCAGCGGACTTTTCGGTATATTGGCAAACTATTTGTTTAACAGCTTTTTCAGGGATTTCACCGGGATAGGTATTGCCGGTACAGCCCTTTCCTATGCCATAGCTTCCTTCGTCAATATGATGATTCTGCTTATTGCCTTTAAGAAGAAGACAGGCGTCGATGTTATAAGTGAAAATTTCAGCTATATTACAAAGGTTGTGGTGGCTGCTATTCCTACCGGACTTGTCACTTATGCTCTCAGTCTGGTGGTGAAGCCAGACATTGGCTCCAAAATCAGTCAGATACTGGCTCTCTGTGTCCCTTTGGCAGCGGGTATCGGAATTTACTGGCTCACCCTGGTCAGGCTTAAAATTCCCGAGGTATCGTATATCGGTAAATTAGTGCTGTCCCGCTTTAAACGTTCATGATAACATGAAATAGGATATATGTAAAAAAATAACATAAAAAACACTTGACGATTTTAAATAGTTATATTATAATGAGAACAAATGTTCGGTAAAGGAGGGCTTGCCGCAAGGCATGTTATGGAAGAGAAGAAAAAAGCATTGGATCTGGTCATGAGCCAGATTGAAAAACAATTTGGCAAGGGTGCAATCATGAAGCTGGGAGAAGTAGCCCATGTAACCACTGATTGTATTCCTACGGGCGCCCTGTCGCTGGATATTGCGCTAGGGGCCGGCGGATTACCCCGCGGAAGAATTATTGAGATCTTTGGCCCTGAATCCTCCGGTAAAACAACGGTAGCCCTTCATATTGTTGCCGAAGCCCAGAAGGCAGGCGGCGAGGCAGCCTTTATCGACGCGGAACACGCCCTGGACCCGGTGTATGCAAGGAATCTGGGTGTAGATATTGATAATCTCATTGTGGCTCAGCCTGATACAGGCGAGCAGGCCCTTGAAATTGCTGAAGCATTGGTAAGAAGCGGTGCTATTGATGTCATCGTTGTTGACTCGGTTGCAGCATTGGTTCCCAAAGCGGAAATTGACGGTGAAATGGGTGACCAGTTTGTAGGCCTTCAGGCAAGGCTTATGTCACAAGCCATGAGAAAGCTCTCCGGATGCGTCAGTAAATCCAAAACGGTGGCTGTTTTTATCAACCAGCTGCGTGAAAAGGTTGGGGTTATGTTCGGTAATCCTGAAGTAACACCGGGCGGACGTGCCTTAAAGTTCTACGCTTCTGTCCGATTGGATGTCCGAAGAGTTGAGACCCTCAAGGACGGAAATGAACCCGTGGGCAACCGTACCAAGGTAAAGGTGGTTAAAAACAAGATAGCGCCTCCTTTTAAAGAAGCGGAATTTGATATTATCTATGGCCAGGGTATCTCCAAGGAAGGCTGTATCCTTGATATTGGCGTCACCCTGGATATCATCAAGAAAAGTGGTGCATGGTTCTCTTACAATAACCAGAGAATCGGCCAGGGCAGGGAGAACGTGAAGAAGTTCCTGAAAGAAAATGCCGAGATGGCCAAAGAGGTTGAAGGCAAAATCAAGGCTGAATACGATAAAGCCTTTTTGAGCAGTGTTCAGGCTCATGTGGCTGATGAGGATACCTGACAGTAAAACATGACTCGCTAACAAAAACAGAGCTGTCGCGATATGATGAAAAAAATCATGTTGCGGCAGCTCTTTTACTCTATTTCCATCATTCACCATGATACCGTGTCATATCAGTTTTCTATCATAAAATTTCATAAAACACCCATTTCCCATCCTTCATTTTACAGGGAGAACGAGACGCTGAACAGACTGAGAATGGCTTGCAGGGTGAATTTCGGTTTATTAAAGACATAGGATTCTTAGATGTCATCTCTTGACAGGATTGAAATAAAAAATCACATTTTAATTCTATAATAAAATTAAATTACGAAAAGTAATTGACAATTTCCATTAGTTATTGTATAAATAAAATCAGGTAATAACACAGATGTTTTGTATAATATAACTATGTGAGTCAGCCATTCTATTCCTCTATTTAAAATGTAGTACATGATTTTTAATATGTATTCTGCCCTGGAAGGCAGTTCATATAAAAAAGATTAAGGAGGAGTTTACGAAATGAAAAAGAACGTACGTCTCTTATCTCTGGTTCTTGTAATGGTTATGGCTGTTACGCTGCTAGGCGCCTGTGGACAGGAAGCTACACCCAGCACAGCTACACCTTCAGCCAGTTCCAGTAGTACACCCACTGCGGCTCCCAGCACTGTACCACCGGAAGAGCCGGATACGATTACAGCATTGCTCCCGCCTATCACCAATGAATTTGTTAATCGTTTGGAACAAGTTGAAGCCAAGTTCAAGGAGAAATATCCCCACCTTACCTTGAAAATCGAAGCTGCCAGCTGGGATGACCGTATTGAAAAGCTTGACACACAAGTAAATGCCGGTACTCCGCCGGATATCGCATTTCTGGGCTCGGAATTTATTGCCAAATACGTCGATATGGGTGTGGCAATGGACATCACCAAATATGCCACGGCTGATATGATCGCAGATTTCGATTCTGCTCCTATTCAGTACATGAAAAACGGCAATGGTCTTTATGGTTTACCCGCATATATGGAAATCCATGGTATAGGCGGAAACAAGGAATACATGGAAGCCGCCGGTATCGATTGGAAGAGCATCCAGAAGAATGGCTGGACCTTTGAAGAATTTGCCGCTGCAGTTAAAAAGTCAGTGGGCGTTAAGGGTGCCAACAGCACCAGCAAGTATGGCCTCGTATTTGCAACAGCCGGTACGACCACCAAGAACTATATTGAAATTTTCGCCAAGAACGGCGGTATGCCCAGCGAATTTGACAGCAACCTGAAATATACATACACCAGCAAGGATTTCCTTAAGGTACTTGAAGGTGTCAGTGAACTTATTAACAACGGTGCTAACATGAATGCCACCTCGGGTGAGAGATGGAATCTCTTCCTCACCGGCCAGACCGTATTTACCGGTAAGGGACTTGCTACCTTTGAGAATAGTGCAAAGAAAAACAACGCTAAAATTAAAGCCAATGATGGCACCGCAGTAAAGGATTCTGTGCCTGTAGATTATGTGGTAATGCCCGTACCTACATCCAATGGCGCATCTCCCGCATACTATGCCGTAGTAGACGGATATGTTACCTTCCGCGGTAAACAAGCTCCCACAGAAGCTCATATGAATAATGTCGTAAAAGCTGCTTATTATCTGGCATCAGGCGAGAATGCGGCTGAAGTTAATGCCGACCTCTTTGCAGTTAATATCAGCAAGTCCGGTCAGGAAGCTTCCAGCAAGTACCCCATCGAACGGAATGCCGAAAACCTTGCATGTACTGAAGGGCTGATGGGTAAGGCTGCTCCTGCCCGTCCTGAAATTCCTTCCGATAAGCTGGCTCAGAGTACCAAGATCATGACAGAAGTTATCATACCTAAGTTCCAGGCTTTACTGGCCAAAGAAATTACTCCTCAACAGATGTATGATGCAATTTATGAAGCCGCAGTTGCCGCTTTTGGTGAAGATGGCATTGTTAAGGACTAATTTTCTCAGCATACCTGTAAACTGATTGGCCGCAGGCACAGGAGCTCAATGTTCCTGTGCCTGTATTTACGGGTAAACATTATTTAGGATTACTTTGTGTAAATATTGAATATGGACAGCGATAGGGAAAGGAGAGGCCCATGGGAAAAGAAAATGCAGGAATAACCAAAAAGCCCAGGAACCGTTTATTCGGAAAAGATGAAAATCTTTGGGGGTATGTGTTTATCTCTGTGGCAGTGATTGTATTCTGTCTGTTCACCTTGTATCCCATTATTAACGCATGTATCATCAGCATGCAGAAGTATAACCCCATACAATCCAAATGGGTGGGTACTGCAAACTTTGAAGCGCTTCTCAAAGACAAATTGTTTTTTAAATCCATTAAAAATACAGTAGTTTATACGGTGCTGACCGTTCCTATCAACATTGCCATTTCATTCGCTCTGGCGATTTTGATTATTCCTTTTAAAAAGAGAACGCAAACAGTCTTTAAGGCTCTTTATTATTTACCGGGTGTAGCTTCCGGCGTATCTCTCTCGGTAGTTTGGCTTTGGATTTACAGTTCCCTGCCTACCGGACTACTCAATCAGCTCATAGGTCTATTAGGTCTGGAAAGCCAAAACTGGTTGGGTCAAAGTAAAACCGCAATGTTTTCTCTTGTTCTGATGTCATGGCTGTCAAACCACGGCACCAGTGTTATCATCTACATAGCCGCACTGCTGGCTATTCCAAATGATTATTATGAGGCTGCGGCCATTGACAGCGCAACCTTTCTGCAGAAGCTTCGCTATATTGTATTACCAATGGTAAAACCCACCACCCTGTTTCTCTTTGTTACAGGTATCATCACATCATTCCAGGTGTTTATGAACGCTTATATGATGACCGGCGGCGGCCCCGACAACAATACGACCATGGTCGGTCTGCTGATTTTCAATAATGCGTTTAAGTACTCGGAATTTGGCAAAGCATCGGCACAGGCTCTTGTACTGGCAGCTGTAATCGCTGTGATTTCCCTGCTGCAGTTCAAGTTCATGGGCGATGAAGTAGAGTATTAGAAAGGGAGATGATGGAATGGGTTTATATAATGACTTCAATGAGAACAAAAAGCTGCGCTATTTGCGCAATGGGCTGATCATAATCTTTTTAGGCCTTTTTGCTATAACCACATTGTTTCCCATTTACTATATGATCATTTCCTCTTTCGGTCCTCCCATAGAAGCAGGTGCTGCCAGCCAATCCCTGTTTCCGACCAAGTGGACAATGGGAAGCTATACATTCTTTTTTAATTACAGCAGGCACTCGGTTCGCTGGCTTTTCAACTCCCTCATTGTTTGTACGGGGATTATGGTGAGCAATGTCGTTTTTGCCACCATGGCGGGCTATGCTTTTGCCAAGGTTCCTTTCAAGGGTAATAAGCTCATGTTCAATGTCCTTTTGTGTGCGATGATGATTCCTTATCAGGTCACCCAGGTACCCTTGTATGTGCTAATCGTCAATACATTCCAGATGCAGAATACTTATGCGGCACTGATTCTGCCCAGTCTTTGCAATGTCTACAATATCTTCCTATGCAAGCAGTCCATGGGCAGCATTCCTATTGAAATTATCGAGTCTGCCAAAATAGAAGGCTGCAACCAGTTCAGGATTTTATATAAAATCATAATGCCTTTATCCAAGACCATCATGGCCGTTATGGCCATTACGACCTTCATGGGCAACTGGAACACCTTCTTCTGGCCGTTTCTTGTCACAAGTAAAATGGAAATGCAAACTATCCAGGTAGGCCTTAAGAATTTCAGCTTTGCCAATACCACCTATTTCGGGCCCATGATGGCCGGTGCCACCGTGGCTGCGGTTCCTATGTTCTTGCTATTCTTCAGTCTGCAGAAGTACTTCCTTGAGGGAGTTACAGTCGGTGCGGTTAAAGGCTGAACAAGAGAATGGTGGATATTCAAATTTAAGGGCGGGCTTGTGGTGTGTTGCCGCAGGCCCGTATTACTTTTTTAGGAGGACCTTGTGAAACCGGCATATCTTATCGACCTGGACGGGACGCTTTATGCAGGAGACAGACCCATTCCCCATGCGCCCGAATTCATAGATTATCTGAAACAAGAAAACAGGCCCTACCTGCTGGTCACCAATTGCCCCTCGCGAACAGCGGCTCAAGTGGTGGACAAGCTGGCGGGCCTTTCTATACATGTACCGGAACGCGCTGTTCTTACCAGTGGTATGGCTGCGGCCATGTACCTGAAGGAGCAGGGGTTAGAACGGGTATACCTGATGGGCGGTGAAAGTGTAAGGCAGGAGTTGGAAAGCCGGGGCATCGGTCTTGTGCAAGAGAACTCCGACTGTGTGTTAGTAGCTTGGGATAAAGAGTTCAGCTATGAAAAGCTGGAAAGAGCCGCTCGGCAGATAAGAAATGGGGCGGTACTGGTTTGTACCAACCCCGATAAGGTCATCCCCGGAACCTTGGGTCCCGTACCCCATAGCGGATCACTGTGTGCCGCTGTGGAAAGTGCCTCCGGCGCTTGTGCCGTGATGCTGGGAAAACCAGGCCCCCATATGGCCCGGTATGCTTTGGCGCTTCTGGGCGCAGAGCCTCAGAATGCCATTATGGTGGGTGACTTGCAGGAAACTGACATACGCTTTGCCAATAACAATAGGATGCGCGGTGCTTTAATGCTTACAGGACTCACCGGCAGGGAGGATATTTCTTCCCAGGACCCACCAGCCTTTGTTTTCGAAAGCCTGTCGGACTTGGTTGCGCATGACAGAAAAAACTATCTTTGAGGCTACTTTTTATTTTTAAGCATATAGCGATAGACACCCGGAGTGGAGTCGGGTATCAGCGTTGCCCCTACGCATTTCTCGTAAAATTCCACAGGGCCTACACCGCCTATAATGGCATAGACATAGCCCTGTTCGCGCATGGCTTGCAGTGTCACAAGAAGAAGAGCCTTTCCAAGACCCTTGCCTTGTTCACTCTCCAGCACCCGGGTAGGTCCGAAGAAATTAAGTGCAGTGGCATCATAGCAGGCGTAGCCTAAAATATCATCTCCGCGTGTGGCGATAAAACAGGATACCGGTGTACGCGAAAAGCATACATCACATTGCCCGGCACCTCCCGGTCCTGAATGGGTGTTGACCCAGTCCAGCACCTTGTACTTATTGCAGGAAAGGGGGCGGTGGACATGGATGCCTTCCGCGTCCAGCTTTTCAAGCAAAGAGGCGGGATTGGGTAGATCCAAAAGATGTACAAACATATCGGGCATAACCATTCTCCTTTCTGTATCCGAAAGAGCGGCGGGTCGCTAAATCAATAGCGCCAGGCCATCATAAGCCGTTTCAAAGCCCAATGACCGGGCTCTTCGGGCAAGCTCTTCGTGGGTGAGCCCTCCGAAGTGGGAAAAGTGTGTCACAATAAATAATGTGCTTTCATCGGCGGAGCCTATTTCAAACAGCTTGGCCTTAAGCTCGGCATTATCCGGAAGTCCCATGTGATAACGGCCAACACGACGATCCATAGCCGTACAGTCCATACTCACCCCATCAAAATGTAAGTTTTTCAAGTAATCCCATACTTCAGGCTTAAAATTGGTACCGGTATCATTGGCGTATAGCAGGCGCTTGCCTTTCCGTTCAATGATATAGATGTAGCAGTTTTCATCGCGCTTGTGGTCGGCAGGTAGAGCCGTTACCAGATGGTCGCCGGCCTGTACCGGTATAAATGGGAGTAAGGGCTGGTATGTCACCCGGTTGGGTAAATCCTTGAACACGGCATATTCACCCGTAATGGTTCTTTCCCAGGTGGCCTGTACCGAATCATTACCGTATAAGGTCATGATACCGTCAACATCCTGAGCAAAATCGTTGCAGCGAAGCGCAGCATCCAACGGATAGAAATGGTCGGCATGGGAATGTGTAATGAGTATATGCCTGATTCCAGGCAAATCAAATTCCGGTGTATTAAGAAAATGGTGATAGGTGTCAGGTGGAAAATCCACCAGCAGGCTATCATCAATCAGTACCTGGGAACGGGTACGAACATCCTTGCCGCCATGTTCACGAGCAGTCCTGCATAGACCGCACCGGCAAAAAAGTGCGGGGCACCCCTCCGCAGCAGCAGTTCCCAAATAGCGTATCTTCATTCTAATTCCTCCTTAGGGCTCTTAAATTAATCCAGTTTTACACATATGGAACCCAATGGCTTATGCTGGCCGGACAGAATATCACCCAGTGTTTCAATGGATAAGGGCGTGTATTCATATGCAGCCAAAGCAGCACAGCCGGAATCCAGAAGCGGCAGGTCATAAGGATTTCTCATGGCAATAAAAATGACATTGGAGTGAGCTTTTGAGAGCTTATCGGCCAGGGTGAGCTGATCACGGAACAAATGGGCGTTATATGTACCGAACACCACTGTATCGGCATGGGCTGCAGCGGCCAGAACCTGATCACATTGCTCGGATGTAGGCTGAGTGGCAACGGTAATACCCTGACCTCCCAGACGCTTGCTGAGAAGATCGGGCATATTAAGCTCAAGCTGGAGGGGGTTGCGTACATTGGTTTGGTTGAAAGCATTGGTGCCAACCACCAATACCCTGCCTGTAACGGGAAGCTGATCTTTAGGATCCTTGTAAAGCGCGATACTGCTCCGGCTGATGTTCCGGGCAATTTCCCTGTGGGTATCACAGCCAATCATATCTAAATTTACAGGTGTGTTTTGGCAATACCGCTTCTTGCACTTTATAATACGGTTAAAAGAAGCATCAATGATGGCTTCATCCAATTCTCCCGAAGCAATCTGCTTTTCCAGTATTTCCACCAGTTCCGCTCCCAGTGCAGGGCTGCGAGAGATGGAGATAATATCAACCCCGGCTTTAACCGCGGCCAGCGCACCGGGAATGATGCCAAATTCACGTCTGATGGCCTCCATTTCAAGATCATCGGTGCGGATTATACCGTCGAAATGAAGTTTTTCACGGAGAAGGTCATGCATGATCACCTTGGACATGGTAGCGGGCAAGCCCGAAGGATCAATGTTTGGGAATACGATATGAGAGGTCATAATGGCGGGTGCTCCCCGTCGAATGCCTTCAATATAAGGCTTTAGCTCCAGATCAAACAACTGGTCAAGATTCTTATCAACCCGGGGCAGTGCGAAATGCGAATCCTGATAGGTATCGCCATGGCCCGGAAAGTGCTTGAGTACGGACATCACGCCAGTCTTTTCAAGGCCGTCCATCATACGCATGGCGTAGGCGGTTACTGCTTCAACAGTGTCCCCGTAAGCCCGTACGCCTATTACCGGATTTCTGGAATTGGTGTTGACGTCCACTACGGGAGCAAAGTTTGCATTTAAGCCTGCGTTTTTAATTTCAAGGCCGCAGTGGTATCCGACACGGAATGCATTCTCTGTATTGCCCGTGGCTGCCGTTGCCATGGCCCCCGGGAAATGTGTAAAGTCTTTGGGAAAGCGGGTGACCATTCCACCCTCCTGATCTGCAGATATAAAGGGGACGAAGCCGGTCTCCCTATGGATATAATCCTTTAAAAACGATACAAGCTCCAGGGTTTGCTGTTTGTTTTTTAAATTATGAGCATACAGGCTGACATTACCTATCTTATATAGCCTGATCAAGTCAAGGAGTTGTTGGGGCGGCATAAGACCCTCAAAACCCACACTTACCATTTGGCCCAGCTTTGTACGCAATTCCATCCATGCATCCCGCCTTTCACGTTGTCTGAAATGATGAGTATGATGAAAGATTTCTTAGCGTCATAATACCTAATTTGGCTAGGGGTGTCAATACAATCTGTAATAATATTTTATTATAAATTAAATTTTTGGTATTTTATTTCACTTTGATTCGAAGCTGTCTTACCTATTACTTTGCTAACAAAAAAATATCTGATATACTAAAAATGATATTTAAGAAAGCCTTACCCCAATTTGTTTAAATTTGATAGATTGAGGGTTATCATGAAATATACTTATTCAGCCTTGATTTTAGCGCTGATATTGTTAATCGCCATGCTGGTGAACCTGTATGTTTCTTTTAACGTTGAGGCGGATGCGTTTATACCTCAAAAGGAACCAGGTTATCATTTCGTTATCATTACGCAGGATAATAATGACCCGTTCTGGGTTCGGTTTAAAAACGGTGCTTCTGAGGCGGGTACGAAAAAGAATATTTTTGTGGAGTATATGGATGTTTCCCACAAAGATGCTGCCTTAACAGAGGATGCAGTTAAACGGGCCATTCTTTCAGATGTGGATGGGATTGCTCTTCAACCCTTTGATGTGGAAAAAAGCTCAGAAACTATTAAAATGGCTCAAGAAGCCGGAATACCCGTCATTACCTTTGAAAACGATGTCTTCTATATTCCTGACATTTCAACCATAGGCTCCAATGGCTATTTGATAGGATATGCAGCAGGAGAAATGGCCATCAGTGCCTCGGGGGGCAAGGCAAAGATCGCTGTTTTGGCTAATGATCCGGGCAAGCAGGATTCCAAACAATATAACAATATAAAATTACAGGGCTTGTTGGAGGCTATTTCGCCCTACCCTCAGATGTCGGTGGAAAAGATCTACACCCTGAATACCAAAATGTTCGAGGTTGAGAAGCTTACCACCTCCATTCTCACAGATAATCCGGAAATTGATTTTATTATCTGTAATGACGGCGAGAACACGCCGGGGGTCGCTCAGGTGGTCATTGACTCGGGAAAGGTTGGCAATGTCAGGATCATCGGCTATGGGACCATGCCGCAAACCATGGAGTATATAGAGGGCGGCGTCATGTACGGCACTATTGCCGCCGACAGCTACGGCATCGGGTACAACACGGTCTTGCAGCTTTCTGACATGTGCGATGGAAAACAGATCAGCGAAATTGTAAATCCCGATATTTATACCTTTACCTCCAGAAACCTCGATGAATACAAGAAAATTTTTGATTCCGACGTCAAGTAACACGGGGAGACAGGCTATGTTCAGGTTAAGCGGTGTTAAATTCAGAACCAAGCTGTTGATATTTTTTCAATTGGCCATTGTTGTGGTACTGCTGGCCTCTATCTACATGTATTTTTCCCTTCAAATCCTTATCAAGGACACCACCGACATGTATGAGAAAACCATGGAGCTCACGGCTGTTTATCGGCAAATGGGCTCTATTCAGCGTGAAGTGGAGTTTTATCTGTCTACAAACAGTTCGGACAGTCTCATTGCTTTTTACGATTATATGAACGGAATAAGGGGGCTTGCCGACAGCCTTTTGAAGGATGTGACCTACACCCCCAAGGGCATCAAAAGTAAAAATGTGGCCAATATGATCATCCACTATCTGGATGATGCTGAAAATGCAATTATGGCCAAAAGAGGGCGTGATATTGATGGGTATACCACCTACCATGCGCGAACTGTGGATGAGAATAACGACATCATGCGCTACATAGAAGAAATCATGAGCGGGGAGCTCATTGATACGTCGGATAATTATTCGGCTATTTCCAAACGGATCGAGTTTGCCACCACCTTTAACAATATGCTGATTGTCTGCGTTATCATTTTCGTCACACTCATGATTATCAGCTTCAGCTTTCAGATTACTAAGCCCATTACCAAGCTGGCCGCCTATGCCAAAAGGGTGTCGGTAGGGGATTTTGATGTAGAAATCCAATCGGTGACAGGAGGCGAGATTGGAATTCTCTACAACGCTTTTAATCTAATGGTGGCCAATATTAAAAAATACATCAGTGAAATTAAAGAGAAGGCAAGACTGGAAGCCAATCTAAACGAGCAGCGCGTCAATAATCTGAAAATGAAAAACGCACTTAGGGAGTCGGAGCTTTTGGCGCTGCAGTCCCAAATCAACCCTCACTTTATATTCAATACTATTAATATCGGAGCCAATATCGCTATGCTGGAGGGGGATACAAGAACATGCACCTATCTTGAAAATGCGGCCGATATCTTCCGTTATAATTTAAAGGGTCTGGATTCCTTTGTTCATTTAAAAGAAGAAATTGACAATGTTTGCGCCTACGTCTACCTTTTACAGACCCGGTTCGGGGAATCGGTCAACTTCCGGATGGAATATGGCGAGGATGAAAGTGCTCTGGATATTATTGTTCCCAGAATGATTCTGCAGCCCATTGTTGAAAACGCTTATATTCATGGCATCAGTGAGCTTGAAAGCGGAGGGGTCATCGCCCTTAAAGTTACAAGCGACGAGAATCATGTCTATGTTTATGTCATGGACAACGGGAAAGGCATCACTCAGGCTAAAATAAATGAGCTTTTGGGCGATACTGCGGATGACGACCTTCACCTGATTTTAAGCATAAAAAAGGGGCATACCACGGGTATAGGCATCGACAATGTTATTAAGCGCCTGCGGCTTTTTTACAATCGGCATGACGTAGTGGACATCAAATGCGAAGACGGTTTAACACAAATCATTTTCAAACTGCCCAGGCGGCAGAAAGAGGAGGCTAATCATGTACCGAGCGCTGATCGTTGATGACGAGCCCATTGCCATAGATTCGGTGGAATATATCATCAAAAACAATTTTATTGACATTGAGGTGGGCGGAAAGGCTAGATCCGGGCGGGAAGCTATTGAGAAGGCCCAGCATGTCAGGCCGGATATCGTACTCATTGATATTAAGATGCCGGGGATAAACGGTCTTGAGGCTATCCGCCAGATTAAAAATTCCATTCCTGATGTACACTTTATTATTGTCTCAGCCTACGATTATTTTGATTATGCTGCCGAAGCCATGGCCTTGGGCGTTGTGGAATATCTTTTAAAGCCGGTTAAGGAAGTCAAGCTTGTTGAGGCTCTTCAAAAGGCCATGGATACCATTAATCATGAGCGCAGGCGTTTTAGCAAGGAGCTTGAGCTTAAGGAAAAGCTGGAGATTATTGTCCCGTTTTTGGAAAACGGTTTTATACATTCCCTTTGCATGGTGGAGGAAAATACTGAAGAATTGATCAATTTCAGCCGCCTCTTTGAACTGGAGAATATGGGCGGATATGTCATGGCTATTGAATTCGGCGTTAAGGAAGGGGGAGGCATCCAGAATAAAATCAGTGCCAGCGTAAAAACACAGCATCATTACGTGGATTGCCGCGATATATTCAAATCTGCATGTCAATGTATTGTAGGCCCCATCATGCTTAACCGCCTCATTGTCTACATCCTGAAGGAACCATCGGGAGACAGCTTTGTCATCAAAACCCAAGCCACAAGACTTGCCAAGGAATTTTCCGATCGTGTGCGTAATACATTTGGAGATATCTCCATAGGTATAGGTCGGTGCTATGGCGATGTGCTGTATGCAAAAAAGTCCTATCATGAGGCCATGCAAGCCCTTCATACCATATCCGCCAGTAACGAAGCCATTCTGCATGTGGATGATATGATTGAGGAGTACCAGGACAATCCTGATTTTGAGGGGAAATTTGAGCGTGATATCTACACCAAGGCTGCTATGGGGGACATGGGGGCCACGCTCATTGCCTTTGACAGTATTTTTAATCAGATAGTAGAAAACGTAAGAGAATTGGATGAAATCAAGGATAAGTGCATTGCTCTGGTGGTTGGTTTTGCAAAACGCTGGAACTCCGCCAGCCAGGACTACCACAACGTCCTCCAAAGGGTTATGGCAGCCAATAACTCTCTGGAACTGCGCGGCATCCTGAGAAAATACATTGAGGGAACAGTCAATGATCTTTCCATGAGCCGCAAGCGGAAAATCAGCTCCCTTATTGAAAAGGCAAATCACTATCTCAATGAAAACTATGCCCGGGATATCACATTGGAGGATATAGCCAGGGTCGTCAACTTAAGTCCCTATTACTTCAGCCGGTTCTATAAGGAAGAAAGCGGCGTCAATTTTATTGACAAATTAATTGCCATCCGCATTGATAAAGCCAAGTCTTATTTTGAAGGTACAGAGCTTTCGCTTAAGGAAGTATCAGGCTTGGTAGGGTATGCGGACCCCAATTACTTCTCCAAGCTCTTTAAAAAGATAACCGGGTACACTGCCACAGAATATAAGGAATATTACAGAAAGTGAGGCTGTCCTATGGAGTCCTTTGCAAAAAGTGTTTATCAGAAGGCTCTTATTCTGATTATCCTGGTGGGTATCACGGCTTTTTCGGCCTGTGCCCCCTCCACAAAAGCAGAGAAAACCCATTCGGGTGAGAAAATTGTCATAGGATTCTCCATGGCCACATTAAAGGAGGACCGCTGGCTTCAGGACAGGGATATTTTTCTTGCCAAAGCAAAGCAATTCGGCTACGATGTGATAGTTAAAAATGCTAACAACGACAGCCAGCTTCAGTCTGAACAAGTCAATGACATGATTGAGAGCGGCATTGATATTCTTGTCATCGTTCCCCATGACAGCGTGGATGCCGCCAGAAGCGTAAAAGCGGCACAAAAGGCCGGAATCCCTGTGATTTCCTATGATCGGCTTGTGCGTGATGCCAACGTGGATGCCTATGTCTCCTTTGATAATGTAAAGGTAGGCCAGGTCATGGCCCAATCCTTGACGGAAGCGGTTCCCGAAGGTGGATACATTATTCTTAACGGGTCTGAAAATGATAATAACAGCAAGATGTTCAATGCAGGATATATGTCTGTACTGAATAAATCTGAAAATCGCAAAAGAATTCAAATTGTTGCCGAAACATGGGTTAAGGATTGGAGAAGGGAAGCTGCCTTCGATTTCGTTTCTCAGGTCTTGAAGGATGATGCTGATAAGATTCAGGGTATTATAGCGGGCAACGATTCTTTGGCCTGGGGCGCTATTGATGCCATATCGGTGGCCCGCCTGACAGGCAAAATCAAAGTGGTGGGCCATGATGCAGATTTAGCCGGTTGTCAGAGGATCGTTGAAGGCACACAGCTATCAACAGTCTATAAGCCTATCAAAAATGAGGTCGAGGAAGCTTTAAATGTTTGCAGGTACTTGCTGGAGGGGAAGTCCGTTCCGCATGAAACTACCATAAATGATGGCACCTATGATATTCCCTATGTGATTATAGACGTGGTGGCCGTAACCAAGGACAATCTCGACGATACCGTCCTAAAGGATGGTTTCCATTTGAAGGAAGATGTCTACAGAGGCCAAAAAAATGAGTAAGATAAAAAGAGCAAAAGACGAATGGTAAAAAATTGCCATCCGTCTTTTTTTAACAGCAATTTATGACGGTTGGCATATGGGCAATAGAATAGGATGGCAATATAACAGTAACGCTTGACAAAGCAGTTTATTGTGGGTTCCTGGAGCACGACCTATGATGGAATCATCCCCAATAAATTTGAAGGAGGAACCCCAATGAAAAAGTTATTAGTCACCGTGCTCGTACTCGCTATGGCTGTTTCTTTAGTGGCATGCGGCGCAACCCCTGTCACACCTTCGCAAAGTACAACTCCCAAGGCTTCTGACAAACCGGCTACTCAATCAGACGGACCTGCAATCGGCATTGTATTGCCTACGAAAGATGAGCCCAGATGGATCCAGGACGAAACACGATTCACCGATGCTTTAAGATCGACAGATTACAAGGTTGAGGTTCTGTTTAGCCAGGGCTCTTCAGCCAAAGAAAAGGAAAATGTTGAAGCCTTGATTGCAAAAGGCATTAAAGTCCTTATTATCTGCCCGCAGGACGGAGCCGGTGCGGCCGCTGCCGCAGAAGCTGCCAAAAAGGAAGGCGTAACGGTTATTTCATATGACAGACTCATTACCAACACTTCTTCTGTCGACTATTATGTAACCTTCGACAGCTTTGCTGTCGGTGCCGCTCAAGGCCAGTACCTCATTGACAATGCCACCGGAAAGGGTAATAACCTTTACCTCTATGCCGGTGCAGCTTCGGATAACAATGCATTTATATTCTTTGACGGCGCATGGAGCGTACTTCAGCCCAAAATCGCCGATGGCACCTTCGTAATCAAGAATTCCAGCGAAGCTGTAGCGCTTCAGGGCAAGGCCAAATTAACCCGTGATGAACTGGGCAAGATAATCGGCCAGGTCACCACCAACTGGGACTTCAACGAAGCTAAGAATAAGGCTGAGGCACATTTGACGGCTGCTCAGGCTGCAGATAAGGGAAATGTCTTCATCCTGGCTCCCAATGATGGTACCGCCCGTGCTATTGCCGATGCTTTCGCTGCCGACAAGGATATAAAAGGTTACAAGGTTACCGGACAGGATGCTGAAAAAGCTTCAGTTCAATACATAATTGACGGTAAGCAGTCCATGACGGTATTCAAGGATGTCCGTACACTTGTTAACGATTCCATCAATATGGCCGTTACAGTATTAAAAGGCGGGAAGCCTGAAACTACCGGTGAATATGACAATGGCGCAACCAAAGTCAAGGCCAAGCAGACCGAGGTTATTGTTGTAGAACAATCCAATGTGAAAGCGGCCCTCGTAGATTCCGGCTATTATCCGGCATCTGATTTTAAGAATCTCAAATAGCAGGAAGCAATTAAAAAGATGGGGTAGTGATAGTTGCTATTGCTATCCCATCATTTTTACGGCAAGCAATGAACCCATTTGTCACATAGAGGAGCGGAAAACCTATGGAAGGTTATATTTTAGAGATGCACAATATCTCTAAAGAGTTTCCGGGAGTTAAAGCATTGGATAATGTCAATTTCAAGGTAAAGAAGGGCGAGATTCACTGCCTTGTAGGGGAAAACGGAGCGGGAAAATCTACGCTTATGAAGGTTTTAAGCGGTGTTTATCCTTATGGAAGCTATGAGGGCGATATCCTGCTAAATGGAGTTGTCCAGAAATACACCCATATAGCAGACAGTGAACGCGCTGAAATTGCCATTATTGCTCAGGAGCTGGCGCTGATACCTGAAATGAGCATCTATGACAATATCTTTCTTGGACACGAAATCAAAAGGGGAATTTCTGTTGATGAAAATGAGACCATTCAAAGATCAACTGAGGTGCTAAAAAAGGTAGGTCTTTCTATAAATCCTTCCATCAAAATCAAGGAATTAAGTGTAGGCAGCCAGCAGCTGGTCGAAATTGCAAAAGCCCTAAGCAAGAATGCAAAGCTCTTAATTTTGGATGAGCCGACAGCTGCGCTCAATGAAGTTGACAGTAAAAATCTTCTAAATCTTATCAGGGAGCTTAAAAACCAGGGCATAACATCCATTATGATCTCCCACAAGCTTAAGGAGGTCATTTCCATTGCTGATTCCATCACTGTTCTTCGTGATGGAAAAACCATATGTTCAATGGACGCAACCCAGTCTGCCGTCAGTGAAAGTGAAATCATAAAGAATATGGTCGGCCGAGAAATTGACAACATCTATCCCAAACGGGAGGGAATCGAGCCGGGCGACATACTTCTTGAAGTAAGGGATTGGAGTGTTTATGATCCCGGCCTTGGCCGTGAAATTCTTCATAATATAAATATCAATGTCAGGAAGGGTGAAATTGTGGGCTTTTCAGGGCTAATGGGTGCGGGTAGGACCGAGCTGGCTCTGAGTGTTTTCGGAAATCCCAGAGGCTATAGAATTAATGGAGATCTTTTTGTTAATGGAAAGCAACAGGCCTTTCATCATCCCGGCCAAGCCTTGAAGTCAGGGGTCGCTTATGTCACAGAAGACAGAAAAGGTGATGGTCTCATTCTCATCCAGGATATTAAATCGAATATCACACTGGCAAACCTAAGAGCCCTGACTCAATACGGTGTCATTAACGAAAACGAAGAGGTTAAGGTGGCCAATGGCTATAAAGATTCCATCAATATCAAAGCGCCTTCAGTTGAACAAAAAGTCGAAAACTTGAGCGGCGGTAACCAGCAGAAGGTTTCACTCTGCAAATCCTTATTTGTTTCGCCCAATATTCTCATATTGGATGAGCCCACACGGGGTATTGACGTGGGCGCCAAATACGAAATTTATACCATTATGAACAGACTGGTGAAGGAAGGCATGAGCATTATCATGATATCCTCCGATCTATTGGAGGTTATCGGCATGAGTGACAGGATCTATGTTATGGCCGAGGGTAAGGTGACCGGAGAAATCAGCGCACACGATGCAACCGAACAGAACATTATGGAAATGGCAACAATATAGGAGGGATGGATAATGACCGTATTAGAAGAATCAAAAAATCTGCTCAAGAAAAATATTCGTGAGTATGGCATGTACATAGCCCTTGTGGCAATTATCATTACCTTTACCATTACAACAAAGGGTCTTTTTATTTCATCACGAAACATAAGCACCCTCTTAAACCAAACGGGGTATATCATGGTTCTGGCGGTGGGAATGACGCTTATTATCGTGTGTAAGCACATCGATCTATCTGTAGGTTACCTGGCGGGTTTTTTAGGGGCTGTGGCTGCTATCTTTATGACGAGATACGGGTTGTCCGAGTGGGTGGTCATACCCATTATTTTGATATTCGGTCTTATAATCGGCCTTATAAACGGTACTATGGTGGGTAAGCTAGGTATTCCGGCCTACGTGGTATCATTGGCTGGGATGTTTATATTCAGGGGATTATTGCTGATGGTTACCCAAAAGACAGGTACCATCATTGTTCCCAACCAGGGTTTTAATGACATAGGCAACAGCTTTATCCCCGATATTGACAACTCCAGTGATATTCATATCCTAACCCTTATTCTTGGCGGCGTTGCTATTCTGCTTTTTATTTTAAGCGAGATAAAGAACAGAAAGAATAAGAAACAATATGATTTTGAGGTTTTGTCTACTCCTATTTTTATTGTCAAGCTCATATTCATTTCCTGGATTATTGCCTTTATCTGCTGGATTCTGGCCGGATATAACGGGCTTTCCTGGACAGTTGTCATATGCCTGGCCGTTGTCATGATTTATCATTTCATTACACAAAAAACCTCTCTGGGCAGGCATATCTATGCAGTCGGCGGTAAT
The DNA here is from genome assembly GCA_023443745.1 of Bacillota bacterium. GTDB lineage: Bacteria > Bacillota > Clostridia > DSM-8532 > DSM-8532 > DTU059. Next base: position 191,985 of record JAEZTB010000058.1, on the reverse strand, counting down.
GACAATGCAGCGCAATTGGCAGGTATAAATGTCAAAAAGATCACGTATATCATTTTCGGGTCCATGAGCATGTTGGCCGCATTGTCGGGTATTTTGTTTACATCTAGGCTTCAGTCTGCCACCACAACAGCAGGTACGCTTTTTGAACTTGATGCCATTGCTTCCGCCTTTGTTGGCGGAGCTTCCGCAACCGGCGGATCGGGAAAGGTGACCGGTTCTGTTATAGGCGCATTGGTCATGGCCTCCCTGACCAACGGTATGAATCTTATGGGGGTGGATATATCCTTCCAGTATGCTATTCGTGGAGCGGTTTTGGTGCTGGCTGTTTTCTTTGATGTGACAACAAGAAACAAGCGAAAATAGAATTACCGATTAATTTATGTTTAAAAGAGGGGGCCGCTATGAAAGCTTTTAAACAGAATAAAATCGCTATTAAGAAAACAATTTTAAGAAGGACCCGAATACAAGTGCGGTTCATGCTTTCTTTTCTCGCCTTGTCCCTCATTCCTCTTTTATGTATCGGACTTCTCGCTATTACCATGTCGGGTAACGCAGTCGAGGACAAGATTGAATCCTATTCCTCTGAGCTTCTTAAAAGGACGGGGGATTATGTGGATCTTAAAACCGCTCAGATTCTGGAGGTCAATAAAGAGGTCATTCTCTCTGATCTTATCCAGAAGGATTTGCCTATTTTGGATGATATGGCTGATCTTCAGCGAAGTCAGACCGCCCAATCCATTGAGAGGTATATGACCAATAAGTTTATTAAGGACAAGCATGTCATTTGCTCAATTATCTTGGCTGACAAGGATAAATCTTTTAAGTATGGGCCCACCGGTATTCTGCCGGTTGATGAGTGGGATAGAATACGTAGCCTGATGAGGGAGCAAAGCAATGGGGACAGGGAAATTAAAACGCTCTGCCTGGGCCTGAAGCTGGAAAGCCAAAATGCGGTTGTATATGCCCATAATATTACTTCAGCCCTGACGGGTGAAGAAATAGGGGTTATGATTACATTGGTTGATGAAAAATATTTATCAGAAACCTATAAGGAAGTCCAAATCGCTCAGGATTCCGATGTCTTTATTATTGACAATGAAGGGAAAATGATCTCTGGCATTGATGAACAAGGTTTAGGTCAAAAAATAGCCGACGGTTTATTTGTTGAGAAGATAAGGGAATCGGTTCAAGCAAACCAAAGCTTCCATTATGAAAATACCTTGGTATCTTCCAGACTCTTGAACCCATCGGGATGGTATTTGGTTTCCCAAATTCCCTATAGCTATCTGTACCGAGAATCCCAAAGCATTCGGAATTTTGTCATTGCTTTTATCGTTCTTTCTTTTGTCATGTCCCTGGCAACAGCCTGGCTCATTACCGGGAGTATCACTTCTCCTCTCAACAAGCTCGTAGATGCCATGAACAAGGCAAAGGAAGGCGATCTTACCCTTGGCTTCTCAGATGACAACCGTGATGAGCTGGCAGAATTATTTAAAAGCTTCAACCAAATGCTTGCTAACATAAAACAGCTTGTCATGCGGGTACGAAATGCTGCCAGCCAAGTGATTGAGGGTGCGGCTGAGGTCTCGGTGTCGGCCGGTCAATCTTTTGGCTTTTCCCAGCAGATAGCCGCAGCCGTGCAGCAGATTGCGAAAGGATCGGCAAGTCAGGCCTCCAACACCGTTGAAAGTGTCCATCATATGGGATATTTATCATATGACATCCTTCATGTGGGTGAGATCATGAATGAGGTGTCTGAGTCTCTTGACAAAACCAAATCCATGAGTCGTGAAATTCAAGGTCATATAGGAAATCTAAATGAAAAGGCTTTGGAAACCAGTGAAATCACCCAAAAAGTTGTAGGGGACATTGCAGAGCTGAATGCCTGCATGCAGGAAATCGGCAAGATCACTAAAATGATAGAAACGGTGGCCGAGCAAACCAATCTTCTCTCCCTTAACGCGGCTATTGAAGCGGCAAGGGCGGGAGAAGCCGGAAGAGGCTTTGCTGTTGTGGCCGGAGAGGTCAAAAAGCTGTCCGATCAATCCCGGGATGCGTCTCAAGCGATAGGTGCGTTACTAAAAAACATTCAATCAAAAACTCAAGCCACCGCTGTTCAGGCAGAGGACTCTTTAAAAATTATTAATGACCAAACTGTTGCGGTCAGCAATGCCAACCAATCCTTCAAAGACATCTTTATAACCCTTGAGGACAATATTGTACAAATGCAGCGCATGAATCAATGTGTCGATAAAATGATGGTTTCTAAAGATAAAGCATCGGAAGCCATGGAAAGTGTCTCTTCAGTATCGGAGGAATTTGCCGCTACGGCGCAGGAAGTCTCTGCGAGTACGGAAGAGCAGATTGTAAGCAGTGGGAAGCTGTCGGAACTGGCTAAACGCATCAGTGAGCTGGCCAATGGGCTGGAAAACGCCATATTGGAATTTAAAATGGAGTGATTCCCCACCTCAGTTCAGCCCCGATTCAATTTGCTTCAATTGCTACAAAAAGATGTGTTATAATTATCCTATCTTATTGATGGATAGGTGAACGATATGACCATAACCTCAGTTGAAAAAACTCGAAACAAAGATATGATGCGCATATTTATTGATAATCACTACGCTTTTACCATTCCCCAGGAGGATTATATTCGGAATCGTCTTTATGAGGAGGAAGAGATCAGCGAGGATAAGCTTCACCATATACGCCAGAATGTGTTGATCCATGCAGCGAGGGAGCGCGCGGTACGCTATTTAATGATTAAAGACAGAAGCGAAGGTGAGCTTATTAGAAAGCTTATGGACTCAGGCTTTGATGAAGATGTGGCTAAGAGCGCAACTGAGGCTTTAAAGGCCATAGGCTACCTGAATGATATCCGCTATGCCATGAAGTACCTTTCCGAGCGTGTCAAAAACAAGGCCCTCTCTAAAAAAGCTTTGCGTTTTGAGCTGGAGCATAAGGGCATTGACCCATCTATTATAGAGGGAGCTCTCTCAGAATTCGAAACAGACGATGAAGAGGTTGCGTTGCGTGCAGCAAGGAAAAAGTTTGGAAAATATAATCTCAATGAGCAAAAAATTGAGCAAAAGTTATTGAGCTTTCTTTACCACCGGGGCTTTTCCTTTGAAGTAGGAAAAAGGGTTTTGGTGCGGCTTAAAGCCGAATAATAGACAAAAATAATAAATCAAAGCACAATTAGTAAATTATAGTATAAAAAAGAGTTGACACCTTTGGTTCAAATATATAAAATTATTGTATAAATATGTAATTCTATGTAGCCGGAGGTCGTTATGAAAAAAAGAATAAAAAGCTTTTTTAAGAGCCGTAAAGGCATGAATACCGTTGAGGTTGTCATTATTCTGGCTATCGTGGTAGGTATCGCTATTATATTCAGAGATCAAATAGGAGCTTTTGCCGCCGGCTTGATGGATTCCATATTTAATGATCCCAATGCTGGGTTCTCACCATCAGGAATGAAAAATTATACACCGACGCCTACTCCCTAGTAAAAACATGAGTGAGTACAAAACACTGAAACCAAAAGTTTCGGTGTTTTTTTATACTTCAATAATTAATCAAAGTATTGCATAGAATAGGAAAATGTAATATACTATCAACAGACCATATTATCAGGTAATAATTAAGCGTGGAGAGGATACCATTGAGCAGAGATCCAAAGGCTAAACATGAGAGACAGAACAAGCTTGTTGAGAAGCTGAAAGAGGATCCATTCCTCACTGATGAGGAGCTTGCAGATCAGTTGGGCGTCAGTGTACCCACCGTCAGACTTGATCGGCTTGAGCTGGGAGTACCCGAGCTCAGGCAGCGAGTTCGTGATATGGCATCCAAAAACCACAATAAGGTACGTTCTTTGGGCTTAGACGAGATCATTGGAGAAATCGTCGAATTAAATCTGGGTGAAAGTGCCATTTCAGTACTTGAAACCACCGATCAGATGGTTTTCGCACAATCAAAAATTGTACGTGGTCATTATATCTATTCTATGGCAGAATCAATTGCTATAGCTGTCATCGATGCGGATGTAGCCTTGGTGGGAGTTGCAAATATCAAATACAAGCAACCGGTTTATGCGGGAAATAAATTGGTTGCCAAGGTTACCATCAAGGAAAAACGTCCTAAGGGAAGGCATATTGTGTGGGTTATGATCTATAATAAGCAAGTTGAGGTATTTAGAGGGAAGTTCTTATTAGTGGAAATTAATAACCGTGCTTAACGGTTTTGGGTATACTCCAAAAAAGCGAAGTATGAATAATCAATGTGAAGGAGTTGGAGTGCTTTGAGAATTGTAGTTGATGCGATGGGAGGAGACAACGCACCCGATGAAATAGTCAAGGGTTGTCTCGAAGCTTTAAATACAAGTCAGGGGTTTGAGATCGAGCTTCTGGGTGACCCCATTGAAATACAAAGATGCCTGGGTAGCGAGAATAGCAATCATTCTCGAATTATTATCACAGAAACTCAGGATGAGATTACCAATTTTGATAAACCGACTGAAGCAATTAAGAAAAAGCAAAATTCAGCCATTGTAGTTGGCATGAAGAAAATAAAGTCCCGATCTGCAAATGCCTTTATCTCAGCAGGAAGCACAGGTGCTCTCCTCGCCGGATCGCTTTTGGTAGCCGGGAGAATGAAGGGAGTCGTAAGGCCGGCTTTGGCTCCCGTTGTTCCGTCCATCAAAGGCCAGACTATGATTATTGATGCGGGGATGAATACGCAAATCAAGCCAATCAACTATCTTCAATTTGGTATTATGGGAACCGAATACATGAAAGCCATGTTTGGAATTCAAAACCCAAAGGTCGGACTGGTTAACGTGGGTACTGAGGAAAGCAAGGGCAATGAAGCTCTGAAACAGGCCTTTGAGGTTTTGAGTAAGGCAAACATCAATTTTATCGGCAATGTTGAAGGCCGTGACCTGACTGAAGGAAAGGTTGATGTCGTGGTGTGCGACGGTTTTACCGGAAATGCCATGTTAAAGGTCATGGAGGGGACGGGCAAATACTTCATGGATTATCTCAAAAAGATGTACTCAAAGAGTTTATCAGGAAGAATAAGCTATCTCTTGGTCAAGCATGAGCTCAAAAAGTTAAAAAAACAGGTCGATCCTGAAGAATTGGGTGGAACACCAATACTGGGAGTCAATGGCATGATTTATAAATGCCATGGAAATTCTAAGGCGAAAGCCATTAAGAATACCATTCTCAGAGCTTGCAGTTCTGCTTGTACAACTGTGGTGGAGCAAATGAAAAATATCTTTGCGTGCATGGAAGTCGGAGGTCTGTATGACGAAGCCCTTTAAGGCTGGAATTATTGGAATTGGCAGCGCGCTGCCGGAAAAACGGCTCACCAACAGTCAACTTGAAAGTATTGTAGAAACGACAGATGAATGGATTATTAAAAGAACGGGTATAAGAGAACGACGCATCCTTGAAAAGGATATTCCTTTATCGAAACTGGCTGCACAAGCATCTTTGAAAGCAATTTCCGACGCGGGTCTTACACCTATGGATATGGATCTTATCATTGCCACCACGGTGACCCCGGATTATCTTACCCCATCGTTATCCTGTTCCATCCAAAAGGAGATTGAAGCAAAAAAGGCCGCCGCCTTTGACTTAAATGCGGCCTGTACCGGATTTATCTATGCACTTCAGGTTGCACAGGAATTCATTAGAAATGGGACTTATAACCATATTCTTGTTGTATCAGCCGAGGCCTTGAGCCGGGTGACGGATTTTTCCGACCGCAAGACCTGTGTTTTATTTGGAGACGGCGCTGGGGCTGTGGTGCTGGGTAAAGTAGAAGATGGTACGGGTATAGAATCGGCGCTAATGGGAGCTTCAGGGGAGGGCGGTTCTGTTCTGACCTTGCCTTGTTTCTATTCGAATGAAGAGGACCAGGCCAACCGTAATGAAGGCAAAAATCAGGTTATCTGGATGGACGGCAGCGAGGTTTTCACCTTTGCAACGCGTATTATGGCCGAAGCTACTACTGATGTCCTCCATTCTGCAGGCATCACCATGGATAGCATAAAGTACGTTTTCCCTCATCAGGCCAATGTGCGGATATTGCAGAATGCAGCTAAAAGGCTTGATGTGCCCATGGAAAGGATTTATACCAATCTTGAATACACCGGCAATATATCCAGTGCAAGCATCCCTGTTTGTCTGGATGAGGCATCTTCAAAAAATATGCTCCAAAAAGGCGACAAAATTATTCTGGTGGCCTTCGGCGGTGGACTGACCTATGGTGCGGTTCTACTGACCTGGTCCAAATAATTGAACATTCAAGGAGGTACCCCCAATGGGTAAAACAGCTTTTATTTTCCCTGGTCAAGGTGCGCAGTATGTAGGAATGGCTAAGGAAATCTCAGAGAGCTCAAAAGCTGCAGGCCTTATCCTGGATGAAGCCACAGAAGCTTTAGGCTTTGATGTAAGAAAAATGATCTTTGAAAGTGACGACGAAACTCTTACTATAACCGAAAATACTCAACCTGCTATTTTAACGGCAAGCATGGCCTGTGCACAACCCCTCCTGGAAGCAGGAATAAGACCTGATTATACGGCAGGTTTAAGCTTGGGTGAATATGCAGCCCATGTGCTCGCAGGATCCCTATCCTTCAAGGATGCGGTCCGACTGGTCAGAAAGCGCGGGAAATATATGCAGGAGGCCGTCCCTGTGGGAGAAGGCGCCATGGCAGCTATACTGGGACTTTCCCGTGAGGATATTCTTGAGATCTGTCAAAAAGCAAGTTTTATGGGTGTAGTCGAGCCTGCCAACTTTAACTGCCCCGGTCAGATTGTTGTGGCAGGAAAAACTGAGGTGGTAAAGGAAGCCATAAGGTTTGCCACTGAAAAAGGCGCAAAACGAGCCATGCTATTGAATGTAAGCGCTCCCTTCCATTGCAGTCTCTTAAAGCCTGCTGGAGAGAAGCTTTCAGAAGAGCTTGAGAATATAGTCGTAAAGCCCATGACCATTCCCGTGGTTACCAATGTCACAGGAAAGGTCGTGAACTCAGAAGAAGAGATTAAGGATCTCTTAGTCAGACAGGTCAGCTCCTCCGTTCTGTGGGAGGATTGTGTTGCTACACTTCTTGAAAATGGCGTGGATACTTTCATTGAAATAGGACCGGGTAAGGTTTTAAGTGGATTTGTCAAGAAGATTGACAAAAGTGTCAAGGTCTACAATGTTGAGGACAACGCATCTCTGAAACAGACCTTGGAGGTTCTGGAGGCTGCGGGACAGGAACTTTAAAAATAGTGCCGGCAGCCTATGATAGGGGAAGATAATATGAACTTTCATAATAAGACCGTAATTGTAACGGGATCCGCCCGTGGTATTGGTCATGCACTGGCATGTGCATTTGCTCAGAACGGCGCTAGCGTGATGCTTTCCGGCACCGGTGACAGCGTCTACAACGCCGCTGATGAGCTTAAAAATCAGGGATTTTCCGTTGCCGGTTATAAAGGTGATCTCAGTATTCCGTCTCACGCTCAAGGTCTCATTGAAAAAACCATCGAGACCTTCGGAAGCGTGGATGTATTGGTCAATAATGCAGGTATAACCTGTGACAAGCTTTTAATCCGTATGGAGGAAGACGATTGGGATAGAGTCATGGAGACCAATCTCAAAGGTGCATTCCTCTGCACAAAGGCTGCCGCACGTATTATGATGAAAAAAAGAAGCGGCAGAATTATCAACATTACTTCAGTCGTAGGTCTGATGGGAAATGCAGGACAGGCAAACTATGCGGCTTCCAAGGCCGGGCTTATTGGCTTTACAAAGTCTGTAGCCCGGGAATTTGCTGCACGGGGGATTACCTGTAATGCAATTGCACCTGGATTTATAGAAACCCAGATGACTGGCTCATTGCCTGAGGAAATAAAAGAGCAATATCTTAAAGGTATACCCCTCGGCAGGTATGGGACACCTGCAGAGGTAGCTGATTTGGCATTGTTTCTGGCATCCGACAGGGCTCAATATATTACGGGACAGGTAATAAATATTGACGGTGGGCTGCATATGTAATATTATTTCTAATGGATGCAATAATAGGGATAGTTTCATATTATAATTCCTGTCTGGAAGGGGGTGAATGGTGTGGTATTTGAAAAGGTTAAGGATATCATTGTAGAACAACTGGGTGTTGATGAGGGTGAAATCTCAATGGAGGCTTCTTTCATCGATGACCTCGGTGCCGATTCACTCGATATCGTAGAGCTTATTATGGCTCTCGAAGAAGAGTTTGATTTGGAAATACCAGACAAGGAAGCAGAAAAGATTACAACCGTTGGTGATGCTGTTGATTACATTAAGGCTCATCAATAATGAATTAAGTGTATAAAGAAAGTCCCGACTTTATTGGTTGGGGCTTTTTTTAGTGGAGTGAGTCAAGGCTTGAGGTGCGTTCCTCCGGTAACATACCTCTGTGAGTGGGTCGAGACTTAATCGAATCCTTTAATATTAAAAAGCAACATGTTTCCTCTAAGGCGAGGGCTGGATTAATAGATTTCTAAGATACTGGAAACATTTATACAAGTTGCAAGGAGGTCAAATTAATGAAGAAAAGAGTCGTAATAACAGGTTTGGGCGTCGTTCATTCACTTGGCAATGACGTAGAGACCTTCTGGAATGCAATTAAAGAAGGCAAAAATGGCATAAAGACCATTACAAAGTTTGATACAACCAATTTTACCACTAAAGTCGGTGCACAAATTGATGATTTCGATGGCACCCAGTACATTGATAAAAAAGAAGCCAAGAGAATGGATCTTTTTACCCAATATGCTGTAGCTGCTTCAAAGCAAGCCGTTACAATGTCCGGACTTGATTTTACAACCATGGATCCCTATCGTACCGGTGTTCTCATCGGTTCAGGTGTAGGTGGCATTGAGACCCTGGAGGATAACTGCAAGTCGCTTTTCGAAAAGGGTCCTAAAAGAGTAAGTCCTTTCTTTGTGCCTATGATGATTGTCAATATGGCATCAGGACAGGTAGCCATACAGTTTGGAGTCAAGGGATACAACGGGAGCATGGTCACAGCCTGTGCGACTGCCAATCACTCAATTGGCGAAGCCATGCGCATTATTCAAAACGGCTACGCCGATGTCATGATTACCGGAGGCGCAGAGGCTTCCATTACTCCTCTTGGCTTTGCCGGGTTCTGTTCCATGAGAGCCATGACTGAAAACGAGGATCCGTCAACCGCTTCAAGGCCTTTTGATAAGGATCGCGATGGCTTCGTTATGGGAGAAGGTGCAGGTATACTGATCATTGAGGAATACGAACATGCCGTCAAGCGTGGTGCTAATATTATAGCCGAGCTTGTTGGCTTTGGTGCTACCTGCGATGCATATCATATGACAGCACCCGACCCTGAGGGAGAAGCGGGTGTAAAATGTCTGCAATTTGCTATAGAGGACGCCGGCATTTCACCTGAAAAGGTAGGTTATATTAATGCCCATGGTACGAGCACGCCTCTAAATGACCCTCTGGAAACAAAGAGCATTAAAAAGGTCTTTGGAGAGCATGTCAAAAATGTACCGGTAAGTTCAACCAAATCCATGACAGGACATCTTTTGGGTGCAGCAGGTGGTATTGAGGCAATAATTACTATTATGGCCATCCATGACGGTTTCCTTCCGCCCACTATCAACCTGAAAAACCCTGATCCTGAATGTGATTTGGATTATGTGCCCAATGTCGGCCGTGCAAAAGTCCTGGAATACGCCATTTCCAACTCCCTCGGCTTTGGTGGCCATAACGGAGCCCTGGTCGTAAAGAAATTCGAGAAATAAGAACCTCACAATAAAACACGGGTCGTATCCCTGTTTGATTAAAATTCAAACGGAGATGCGACCCTTATTTATTGTGCCAAACTTATTTTTAAAAATTTGATTTAGGTCAAAGTAATATTAAAAAAGAGCAGCTAAAATAGAGACATCAGATAAAAAAAGGAGACGATATTATGACAACAAAAACATTTCAACTGCAAACATTAACTTGCCCTTCCTGCATGGCCAAAATTGAAGGCATGCTGAAAAAGACTCAAGGAGTCAATCACGCAGAAGTACTGTTTAACGCCAGCAAAGCCAAGGTGACTTTCGATGAGGGAGCAGTGGATTCAGACTCACTTAAAAAGAAGATTGAGTCCTTGGGGTTTAAGGTGCTGGGAGAAAAATAGTCCTGAGTGCTTGGGGGGAGAAGGGTATGATAAAGATGAGTAAGGTTCAGAGAGTTGTTATTTCCGGGATTCTTGTCGCAGTGGCTTTCGTGTTGAAATATACTGTCGGTGAGCACATTATAACACATATTGTCATGATCGCAGCAGCTCTTGTTGCAGGAATCCCCATCTTGAAAAATGCCTGGTCGGCTTTAAGATATAAGATACTCGGTATAGACGCACTTGTATCCATTGCCGTTATAGGGGCCATGTTTATCGGTGAATACTGGGAGGCTGCGGCTGTTACCTTTCTGTTTATGCTGGGTGACTATCTGGAATCCCGAACCCTCGAAAAGACTCGTTCATCCATTAAAGCTTTGCTGAAGCTGGCACCCGATACCGCAAGAGTCCTGAAAGACGGAGTTGAGATAGATGTTTCTCCTGATAGTGTTGTAAAAGGCGATCTTGTGGTGGTGAAGCCTGGAGAAAAAATACCGGTGGACGGCACTGTCACGGAAGGTATGGCCTATGTCAATCAAGCCGCCATTACGGGTGAGTCTATGCCTATTAGTAAGGAAAGCGGGGATAAGGTTTTTTCAGGCACAATTACCGAATCGGGTTATTTAATTATCCAGGCTGATCGGGTTGGGGAAGACACGACCTTTGCAAGAATTCTTCAAATGGTGGAGGAGGCTCAGGATAAAAAGGCCAATACCCAAAAATTCATAGAGAGATTTTCAAAGTACTACACTCCGGGTATTATAGTTTTATCAGTTCTGGTGTATTTACTTTCCATGGACTTGGTACTGGCGCTTACCTTACTTGTGATTGCTTGCCCGGGAGCCCTGGTCATATCGACTCCCGTTTCCATTGTGGCGGGAATAGGCAACGGCGCAAAGCATGGGGTTCTTGTAAAAGGTGGAGATATTATGGAAAAGCTGGGCAGAATAAAAGTGCTGGCCTTTGACAAAACAGGAACCCTTACTGTCGGAAAGCCTGAGGTAACGCGTATTCAAGCCTTTATTGGGGAAGAAGGGGAACTATTGAGAGTGGCTGCCATTGGAGAAAGCTTTTCCGAGCATCCCCTGGCTCGTGCTATTATCAAAAGAGCAGAACAGGAGATGGGCTCTCTCAAGCAAAAGCCTGAAAAAGCCGAGATGGTAGCAGGACAGGGTTTAAAAGCTGTAATTGAGGGTAAAACAATCTTAATCGGAAACAGGAAGCTCTTCATGGAGAATAATGTTTCCACAGAAGACAGGGAAAATGCCATAAGGGATGAGGAAGAACAGGGCCGGACCGTCATTATTGTAGGAGATCTCAATGGGGTTTATGGTATTATCTCCATTGCCGATGTGGTAAGGAAGGACGCAAAACAACTCATTGCCAACCTTAAGCATCTAGGAATCAAGAAGGTCGTGATGCTGACAGGCGATAATGAAAGAGCCGCTGGGGCTATTTCCCGTGAACTGGATTTGGATGAGTATCATGCACAGTTGATGCCCGAAGATAAGGTTAAGGTGCTGTCAGCACTTAAAGAGAAATATGGGAATACCGCCATGGTGGGAGATGGTGTTAATGATGCACCTGCCCTTGCGTCAGCGGATTTGGGCATTGCCATAGGTGGTGCGGGCACCGATGTGGCCATGGAAACCGCTGATGTTGTTCTCATGTCGGATGAGATTAAAATGCTTTCCCATGCTATCGGATTAAGTCGTGCCACCGTGAATAATATGAAGCAGAATATTATTTTTGCCTTGATGGTAGCAGGATTACTGCTGGCGGGTGTTCTTATCAGAACCGTCAATCTATCCTTCGGCATGCTGGTTCATGAGGTTAGTGTTTTGTTGGTTATTATTAATGCCGTCAGACTTTTAGGCTATGGGGCTAAAGGAGAGATAAAACGTGGAGTGCAATTTTCACCAAAAGCATGAGAAAACCTGCATTGAGATTGTTCCCATATTCAGTAGCCTTTCCCATGAGGAAATGATGGAGGTTGCCGGAATAACCGCCGAGAAGACCTTTGAAAAAGGTGAACTGATCTACAGTGCAGGAGATAAGCGAAAGCGGCTTTATGTGATACATAAGGGAAAAGTTAAGGTAACCAGAATTTCTGAAAGCGGTAAGGAACAAATTATCAGAATACTGGGCCCGGGAGAGTTCTTAGGAGAACTCTCCCTGTTTAGCGTTGATCCCCTTACCGATAACAGCGAAGCAATTGAAAAAGTGAATGTCTGTGTCATAGACGGTCAGCATATCAAGGAGCTGATGACCAAGCATCCGTCCATAAGCTTTAAGGTTATGGAGGAATTAAGCAAAAGGCTGGCAAAGGCTGAAAATCTCATTGAGAATATCAGCCTTCGCGGTGCTGAAAAACGTCTTGCGGATATGCTCATCAGTCTTGGTGATGATAAAGGGAAAGTGGTGCTTAAAATGAGCAAGCGGGATTTAGCCTCCCACTTGGGTATGAGTCAGGAAACCCTCAGCAGAAAGCTTTCTCATTTTCAGGACCTGGGGCTGATAAAGCTGAGCGGCCAGAGACAGATTTTACTGCTTGACATACAGGGATTAAAGAGCCTGGAGTAAGGTTTATTGTGCGCCGGAGTGATGTTAAAGCAGCTTAAGCAAGGTTTTTTTATAGAAATGACAGCAGCCGGAATGTTGTGGTAAACTAATATCAGTTGCTGTTATCCATAACAGAGGAGGTTTATTTTGAATAAGATTCCGGACTCTATTCTTGAAACCGTCAGTGAATTAGAACAAAAAATCGGATATAGATACAGAAATAAACAATATGCCATAAATGCCCTTGTTCACAGTTCCTACTCAAACGAGCATCATAGCTTTGCCGCAAAAAACAATGAGCGCCTTGAGTTTTTAGGTGATGCCATTCTTGATTTTGTATTAAGTCTTATGCTTTATAATAATAATACCAACTTCAGTGAAGGCGAGATGAGCAAAATGCGGGCGCTCATCGTATGTGAAGCGTCTCTTAACATCTGTGCCCAAAAGATAGGCCTTGGGGATATGATTCTCCTTGGACGTGGAGAGGAAGCCAATGGCGGAAGGACAAGACCGTCCATTTTATCCGATGCCATGGAGGCTATTATTGGGAGTATCTATCTGGATGGTGGAATGGATGAGGCAGAAGGATTCATTATGAGCCTTCTTGGTGATATTTACAGCAAAGCTGTAAACGGAATGCTCTTTATGGACTATAAGACAGCGCTCCAGGAGGAACTGCAAAAATCCGGGGATGCACAGATTCAATATAAGCTCATGGAGTCCATGGGGCCTGATCACTCCAAAACCTTTAAAATAGCGGTTCATGCCAATGGTAAGGCTATTGGGGTCGGCGTGGGGAAATCAAAGAAGGATGCTGAGCAAATGGCGGCCAAGGCTGCTTTGGAAGAGATAAATCAGGCTCAATAGTGTGGAAAGGCCAGGTATGAGAGAAAGACGTCATATCAATATTCCGCTTTTTATTCCCCATAAAGGCTGCCCCCATACCTGTGTTTTCTGCGACCAGAGGAAAATCAGTGGGACCAGGCTGGAGCAATCCTTACTTACAGTAAAAGAGCTCCTGGAAGATAGCCTTTCCACCGTTGAAGCAAGAGATGATGTGGAGATTGCCTTTTTCGGAGGAAGCTTTACCGGGCTTCCGGAGGTCCAAATGGTTTCCTACCTGGAGCTGGCCCGCCCTTATGTGGAAGCGGGGAAAGTCCAGGGCATACGGCTCTCAACCAGGCCTGATACCATCAATGATCATGTACTGGACATTCTTCAGCAATATGGGGTAACAACCATAGAACTGGGGGTTCAGAGCCTTGATGAAGAGGTCCTGAAGCTAAGCCAGAGAGGGCATACATCTGATGATACGGACAAAGCCTGTACCCTAATAAAGGAAAGGGGCATCAAGCTTGGTATCCAGACTATGCTGGGGCTTCCTGGAGACAGCTTTCCCAAAGCCTTAAGAACGGCGCAGGGTGTTATAAGATTAAACCCTTCCATGGTAAGGATTTACCCTGCGTTGGTGTTGGAGGGAACAGAGATGGAAGCCCTCTATAGAACAGGCCGATATACGCCTCTCAGCATTGAGGAGGCCGTTAATTGGTGCGCGGCTATTGTACCGCTTTATCGGCAAGCGGGTATTACCCTTTTACGAATTGGCCTTCATGCATCGGAAACCCTGGAAAGCTCGGTTGTGGCGGGCCCCTATCATCCTGCCTTCGGCGAATTGGTGGAATCCCGTATTTTATATGACAAGCTTGTGGAGCAATTGGATGCCATGGAGCCCCTAAAGCAGGAGAGGCTTATCATCAGAACACGTTCTGAACTGGTTTCCAAGCTCGTTGGACATAAAAAATCCAATATTCATGCCATCAAAAATAAATATGACCTTAAGGAGGTCCGTATTTTACCAGACCTTCATGAAGGGGAATTTATGATAATAAGGATGAAGGAAGAAAACGAAGGAGATACCGGTTATGAGAGTAATCGACACAGCCACCGTTATTGATGCCGTAGAAAATCTGTGTATTGAAGCCAATCTTTTTCTGAACGAAGATATAAAGGAAGCTCTCATACGGGCCTCTTACGAGGAAGAATCCGACACGGGCCGTTCCATCCTGGCAAGCCTCGTTAAAAATGCTGAGATTGCTGCCAATGAACGTCTGGCCATTTGTCAGGATACGGGAATGGCTGTGATTTTTGTAGAGATAGGCCAGGAGGTTCATATTACAGGAGGCAGCCTTGAAGCCGCTCTTAATGAAGGTGTCCGCCGAGGCTACAAAAAAGGGTATCTCAGATGCTCCGTCGTTTCTGATCCGCTCAGAAGAGAGAATACAAAAGACAATACACCGGCTGTTATTCACTATGAGATTAAGGAAGGCGACGGTCTTGTCATTCACGTAGCACCAAAAGGGTTTGGAAGCGAGAACATGAGTGCCCTTAAAATGCTTAAGCCCTCGGATGGCATTGAAGGAGTTAAAAAGGTTGTTCTCGATACTGTAAGCCAGGCTGGTGCCAATCCATGCCCACCGGTTGTTGTAGGTGTGGGTATTGGCGGAAGCATGGAAAAGGCGGCCCTACTGGCAAAAAAAGCGTTAATGAGGCCTGTTAATAAGAACCATCCGGATACTTACTATAAAGACCTGGAGCAAGAGCTCCTTTCCGGTATCAATAAGCTGGGCATAGGCCCTGCCGGTTTAGGGGGCCGCATCACCGCTTTGGGAGTCAATGTTGAGACCTATCCTACCCATATTGCCGGACTTCCGGTAGCGGTCAACATCAGCTGCCATGTAACCCGGCATAAATCTGTGGCACTTTAGTTTTAGTCCCCATTAAAGGAGAGGTCATGAGCGAAAATTACGGAACCCTTTATCTTGTGGCAACACCCATAGGAAATCTTGAGGATATCACCTACCGTGCGGTGAGGATATTATCCGAGGCGGATATCATTGCTGCCGAGGATACACGGCATTCACTGAAGCTTTTAAACCATCTGGATATAAAGAAGCCTTTAATAAGCTACCATGACAATAACCGGATCTCCCGGGCAAAAGAACTGGTGGACAAGCTTAAGGATGGTAAAAACATTGCGCTTATAAGCGATGCAGGTACCCCTGCCATTTCGGATCCCGGCGAGGAATTGGTAGCCATGGCCATAGAAGAAGGAATAGATGTGACTGCTGTTCCAGGCTGCTCAGCATCCATAACGGCGCTCATTCTATCAGGCCTCCCTGCGGGGCGCTTTGCTTTTGAAGGCTTTTTACCCCAGAAGCATTCTGAACGGGTTAAATCCCTTGAAAATATTCAGCATGAGGAAAGAACACTGATTTTCTACGAAGGACCTCACCGGGTCAAGGATATGCTGGAGGACACCCTTAAGGTATTGGGAGACAGGCGCTGCGCTGTCATGCGGGAGCTCACCAAAATTCATGAAGAGGCTGTAAGAGGAACTTTAAGCCAGGTCATTGTACATTTTAATACCCATGATCCTCGGGGTGAATTTGTCATCGTTGTTGAAGGTTCGCAAATAAAGGCTTCTGATATTCAGCAGCCTGATTATTCCGATTTATCCATTGAGCAGCACGTGGATCATTACTTGCAGCAAGGTCATGATCGCATGAATGCTATGAAGCTGGCAGCCAAGGATAGAGGTCTATCAAAACGCGAGGTTTATGCATTATTAAATTCACAAAAACAATTCTAACATTTATGAGGGTCTGCACGGGCTTGGAACGGACAGAACCCCGGTTCCTGTATCTTTTAAAAGTGATCTCAAGCGCAAGTTAAATGGATTTTGGGTCCCATCAGGCCCTTCTCCGGTAACGATGAGCTCAACTTCATAATGCTGGGCAAATTGTGCAATGGTTTCGGGAATCTTGTTGGAATGAAGAATAGTAAGCTCTGCACCATAAGATTTTGATAGGGAAAACAGATATTCCAAGGCCTCGCCGTCTTTGGCATTATCGACGAAATTCCAGTCATCCTTTGTTACGTGAATCACGTAGAGTGAGCCATCTTCTTTTTTTAATTCTGCTGCAGTTCGAATGAGTCTTTCACAGGCTTTTTGCTGGGTGACGCACACCAGTATTGACCCATATGTATTCAAATTAACCATCTCCGAATGTATTCAAAACATTTTATGTGTAATCCTAAAAAACTACACACTTATTATACCAGTTTTCCGGGTAAAAGTCTTTAAATTCCTGATGCGTATGTTTTGACAATTATCCCTTATCATGGGTATAATCAGGGAAGCAGGCTAAGCGAAGTATGGTTTACGGGCGATTCAAAGCTTGTTACTGCGAAATTAGAAAAAAGTTGGTGATGACCTATAAACTATAAACATATTGTATGGGATTGGAACGGAACACTGCTAAATGATGCCGAGGCTTGTACCAAAGCTGTAGGCCAAATGCTGGAGAAGAGAAATATGGGGCCTTTATCTTTGGACGAGTATCGTAAAAGAATTGTATTCCCCGTTATCAACCTCTATTACGAAGCAGGTTTTGATCTGGAAAAAGAAAGCTATGAAGCTGTTTGTGACGAATATATAAAGAATTACATCGACAACAGTGCTTTGATCCAAATTCAAAAGGATGGGGCAGAGGTGCTTGAAAAATTCAGGCAGCAAGGTGTGAAACAGCATATAGTGTCTGCGTCAGGCCGGGATATTCTTATTGACCAGGTCCAGAATAACGGACTTTTTTCGTACTTTACCCATATCCTGGGTCAAGAAAACAACCAGGCTGAGAGCAAGGCCCATCTGGCCCAAAAACTGGTGGAGCTGACGGATTGTGACCCTAAAGAGGTACTTTTTATTGGTGACACTGTTCATGATTATGAGGTTGCCAGTGAATCCGGCTTTGACTGTCGTCTGGTGGCCAATGGCCATTGTAACAGGGAAAGGCTTGAAGCCACAGGCGTACCGGTTCATGAAAATCTAACCGAGCTATTTGAAGCACTCAGAGTGACTGGAGGCTGACATGAAAAATATAGATTTACGAAGCGATACCGTGACATGGCCTACCGAAGAGATGAGAAAGGCCATGGTTAATGCTGAGGTAGGGGATGACGTATATGGTGACGACCCTACCACCAACCGTCTTCAAGACTTGGCTGCAAGCCTGATGCATAAGGAAGCCGCCCTGTTTGTGCCGACAGGCACCATGGGAAATCAATTGGCTTTATTTACTCATATCAACCGCGGTGATGAAGTCATCATAGCAGAGGATAACCATATTGTGGTTCATGAAGGCGGTGCTCCTGCTATTATTGCCGGAGCAAACTTAAGATGTCTCCCCTCGGATAAGGGAGTGGTTGACATTAAGGCTGTAGAACGAACCATCCGCTTCGGTGAAGATATCCATGAGCCTAAAACGGGTCTCATCTGCACTGAGAACGCTCATTCCACAGGCGTGGTTCATTCCCTTTCCTATATGAAAGAGCTTTATACCCTGGCACAAAAAAATAAGATCCCTGTTCATCTGGATGGCGCAAGAATTTTCAATGCGGCGTCCTACCTTAAGGTGGATGCTTCTGAAATAGCCCAATATGCTGATTCAGTCATGTTCTGCTTGTCGAAAGGGCTCTGTGCTCCTGTCGGCTCTATTCTGGCCGGTTCCCGGACCTTTATAGAAGCTGCCAGAAGAAAGAGGAAACTCTTGGGTGGGGGTATGCGGCAAGTCGGTATGCTGGCTCAGGCGGGCATTGTGGCTCTGGAGAAAATGACAAAGAGAGTTCATGAAGATCATGCTCAAGCCCGTTATCTGGCTGATCTTTTAAGCAAAATTCCAAACCTGGAAGTGCATCCTGAGGATGTTCATATTAATATGGTGTTCTTTAGGATTCATCAGGCAATAGATGCAATAGCCGTTACAGAAGCGCTTGAGAAAGAGGGAATCCTCGTCAATCCTCCTCAGGATGGTCTGATGCGTCTGGTGACCCATTATTATATTGGGAAAGAACAGGTTGAGAGGACGGTTGCAAAGCTGAAAGAGGTTTTATCAAATTATTAATAGGCCGGGATGGGGAATCATGAAAAAAGTTAAAGATTTTCTGCTCATCAATCTGGGTTTATTTCTGGTAGCCGCGGGCATTCACTTTTTTAAGGCGCCCAATCACTTCGCTACAGGCGGTGTCAGCGGCCTTGCCATTATTGCCGACAGCTTAATTGCACACTTAAGTGTGGGCTCTTTAATGCTGCTTATTAATATTGCCTTTTTGCTTTTGGGTCTTGTACTTTTGGGCTTTGACTTTACCAGTAAAACTGCCTATTCCAGTCTTGCCTTGTCAGGAATGGTATGGCTCCTGGGTGTAGTCATCCCTATGCGTACCCCCTTTACACCCGATACGTTACTGGAGTTGATCTTCTCCATAAGCCTTCCGGCTGTGGGCTCTGCCATTGTGTTCAATAAAAATGCCTCCACAGGGGGAACCGATATCATCGCAAAAATACTCAATAAATACACTAACCTGGATATCGGTAAGGCGCTTATGGGTTCGGATTTCATTATAACAGTGCTCGCCGGGGTTGTTTTTGGCATCCGCATCGGTATGTACTCGGTTCTTGGACTCGTCATGAAGGGATTTATTATTGACAATGTTATAGAAGGCTTCAACCTAAGAAAGCAAGTGGTAATTGTCAGCGATAGCCCAGAACCCATAAAGGAATACATTATCAAGAACATCAAGCGCGGAGCGACCATCCATACGGCTATCGGGGCTTTTACCAATGAAGAAAAACATGTGATTACCTCTGTTATGAATCGGAGGCAGGCCCTCGAGCTTCGAAATTTCATCCGCAGGGTGGATAAAAACGCCTTTATTACCATTACCAATTCTTCAGAGATCATTGGCAAAGGCTTCAGATCAATTTAATGTATAGCTAAATTTACCAAACATATGTTTTTTTAATTTGAGTTATGCTATAATTATAAAAGAACATATGTTTGGGAGGATTTATGCAACTTCTTGAAAAGCTTCATATCTTGGCCGACTCGGCAAAATATGACGTTTCCTGCTCTTCAAGCGGCAGTAATCGGAGCAGCAAAAAAGGGCAGTTGGGGAATGCTGCTGTTGCAGGCATTTGTCATAGCTGGGCCGACGACGGGCGATGTATCTCACTTTTAAAAGTGCTTTTTACCAATTGCTGCATCTATGATTGCAAATATTGCGTAAACCGTGTCACCAATGATATACGACGTGCAAGCTTCACTCCTGATGAGCTTTGTGAGCTCACCATCGAATTTTATCGCAGAAATTACATAGAAGGCCTTTTTTTGAGCTCAGCGGTAATCAAAAGTCCAGACTACACCATGGAGCTCATTATCATGGCTTTAAAAAAGCTCCGTTATGAGCATAAATTCAATGGCTATATTCATATTAAATCTATTCCGGGTGCCGACTTACGTCTAATTCATGAAGCCGGACTTCTGGCCGACCGCATGAGTATCAATATTGAACTGCCTTCCATACAAGGTTTAAAGCTACTGGCACCTCAAAAAGACCATGAATCCATAATCAAGCCCATGGCCTTCATCCGAGAACAGATTCAAGGGGCCAATGAGCTGACTATTTATCGGAAGAAGCAGATGTTTGTACCGGCAGGTCAGTCTACCCAGCTTATTGTGGGAGCAACCCGTGACAGCGATCTCACCATTTTAAACCTGACATCCGATCTCTATAAGAATTTTAAGCTCAAGAGGGTTTATTACTCCGCTTATGTGCCTGTAAATGAACATAAGGATCTTCCGGCTCTTAATACCAGTCCGCCGCTTCTTAGAGAGCATCGCATTTATCAGGCTGACTGGCTCTTAAGATTTTATGGCTTTGAGGCCCAGGAGCTCCTGGATGAGGGACATGCCAGCTTTGATACCCGGGTTGATCCCAAATGCGATTGGGCTCTACGGCATTTGGAACAGTTTCCCGTGGAAATCAACCGCGCCCCTTTGGAAATGCTGATGCGTGTTCCGGGTATCGGATATAAAATGGCTCAGAAGATTGTCCTTGCCAGAAGGGTTGCTGCGCTTTCCTACGAAGATTTGAAAAGAATGAGAGTGGTATTAAAACGCGCCCGGTACTTTATAACCTGTAAAGGAGCATACTATGGCGGTGTTGATATTGATTCAACCGATTTATACCCCATACTGTCCGAAGAAACGGATTCAAAGAATCTGTACGGACAAATCTCTATGTTTGCAAATGCATATGGCTAAGGGGAACAGGATATGATTTATGTCACGGATGGCAGCTTTGAGGGTATTCTCACGGCGGTTTTTGAGGCATACGCAAGAAAGGAAGACCCTGATAGCATTGTTTCCCAAAGTCAGTATCAGATATCGTTGGTTTCAGGGATTCGGGATATTGTCACCGACCAGGAAAAGTCGGAAAGAGTTTATAAGGCGATTATTGAAAAAATGTCCCAGGATGCCATTGAAATACTTTACAGTGCCTATCTTCATGAGCATCCCGATGTGGGTGCCGCAATTTATCGCTACATTAAGATTGGATTGAAAATTGGGGAAAAGGCCATTTCTTATATTCAAAACCCTGATGTTTTATGGGTTAACGATATGAGCAGGAAGGTTTTTAGTGAGGTTCATTTATTTTTAGGTATCTTACGTTTCAAGAGGCTTAAGAATGGCCTTTATTATGCCAGAATGGAGCCTGATAACAATATAACCATGCTGATTTCAAATCATTTTGCCGAAAGGCTTTCTGATCAGCCCTGGATTATTCATGACGCCAAGCGGGACATTTTTGCGTTGTATGATACCGAGCAGGTTGTATTTTCAAATGAGCCCATTCCAATTTATGAAGATCAAAGGGATGACGAAGCCTTTGAAAAACTTTGGAAACGCTACTTTAAATCCATAGCCATTGAAAGTAGAATAAATCCCAGACTACAGAAGCAATTTATGCCAAGACGGTATTGGAAAAATCTTATAGAAAAGCAAAGCCCCTGATTTCACACTGTTACGGCAAGAGCGTTATAGCATATGATACTTTTATACTATGAAAAATAGATCTATATTTACAATTAGTTCATATTGAGCGTCTTGAAAGGGTATGCTATAATTAAGTCAGGAAAACAATCCTGAGATGTACGTGATGCCTTAATTTTGAACCTGCTATATTTGACACGGGAGCCCGATTGTTTGGGTACGTATTACAGGCCACAACCTAATTCCGACGCAGGACTCAAGTCCTGTGCAACGGCAGTGGAAGTATGAAATGCTCAATAGGACACCCACCTGGCGAGTGCCAGGTGTCAAGAATAGGTAAACGGCATCTTGGGGCGCGGGCTGTTCAGCAATGAACAGCCCGTTCGCATATTTCGAAAATACAGAACCGTTCGCATATTTCGAAAATATAGAACCGTTTGTATATCTTCTTTAGATTTTGACCAACTCCATCATTTCCTTAACAAGAATATCGGGTTTGCTTAAATGAATATACTCACCGGAGCCCTCAACCTCATGAATGGTGGTTTTTGGAGAAAGCTTTAAAATATCTCTGGAAAGCTCATGATGGAGTCTTCCTAATTGTCTCGCCGAATATTCCGGAGTTCCGTTTCGTATCCATTCCCGGATAAGAGATTCATTGGCCGAGTAAAGCACTCTTAAAGGAATAGGAGGAAAGCTGCCTGCAGCTTCGATTTCATTAAGGCTCTCTTGAAGCTGGGAGAACTCCAGCTGCATGATCTCATAGTTTTCCATTCTTGTATAGTGTTCCACAACATCACGGCTGTAGCGTCTGTCCAACTGATAGCCTTTAAAGAGTGGTATAATTCTGAAAAGTCCCTTCGAAGCTTTATTTTTTAGCTTAAGGGTCTTTGCAAGCGAGTCACAGCACTCTTCATTTTCATTAACGGTATTGAGCCAACGGGAAAATTGCATAGGTGAAGGATTAATGAAAAGTGCACCTGCTACATTCTGGGGACGGGTGGTTGCATAGTGTCTGGCATATATCGTTCCGGTACCGTGAGCTACCAGGTAAACCGGTTTTTTAACCCTTTGAATCTTTAAGATCATATCCAATTCATTGGATATATTTTCAGCCGACCTGATGCTCTCCGACAAGGTGCTCCACCCATAACCTGCCCGATCCCAGGTTATCATACGATACTTCAATCCCACTTCATTTTGAATAGGCCACCATTCGGCTTGGGAGGTGCCAATGGCACTTACCACCACAATGATAGGCTCGCCCTTACCTCTCACGCGATAAAGGATCTTTTTTCCATGAACATCTGCAAATTTTCCTTCTGAAGGGGAGCTTCTATACCATTTGATATTCTTCTTCCTGCTAATGATGATAAAAAGAAAGGATAAAACAAAAGCAGCGGCAGCCAGGGCTAAGAGATAGAGTGCGAATTTCATGTATTTCCCTCTCCTCAAAAGAAATCTTAAATATGGAATCAAACCTAAAATCTGATATATTTATGCTAACACACTGCTTTATTACCATCAAGATATTAAAGGCTCTTAAACAATAATGCCCTATGGCCTTAAAATTTCTCTAATGGTGTTTTCTAGGAATTCAATCCTTCCTTCCAGCTCTCGAATACGTTCATTGAGCGCTTCTTTACCTTCATTGCCTTTTTCAATTTTTTGAGAAGCCAATGCTCTGATGTCAAAAGGGAAATGCAATCCATTTCCAAAAAGCATGGGGGTCATATCACACTTAAAATTCCGATCTTCTTTATGACTGGATTGATATCTGCACTTTAGCGGAATATCCCTGCCTTCCAGATTAATCCTTGATTCATCGGCAACAGCAGAACAATCTACTCGAATCCTAGAAAGAATGAAAGCATTCCGAAGCGAACGGACTACATAGGGTTGATTGTTAATGAGTATAAGGCTATCACTGCCCGGACCGGAAGATGCATTATATATCTCAATACTCTTTGAAAATTTATTTAATATGGGGTCAAACCTAAAGAGAACACTGCTGTCTTGGCCATCATCGTGTGCGGCCAGGACATATAGCGTTCCGTCTTTGGCAATAACAGTCTGAAGCCGAAGGGAGGGACTATAGGGAAAAGGCGTGGTAACAGGTTTTGAGGCTTTTCCTTCGACTATTTTCCTGTGAACCAGCAAGCTTACATTTTGAACATCGGTTACAAAAAAGAGATGGATGACTGAGTCATCTGAACATATTGCATAATTCTTACCTTCCCGAATGATGACACCTTCAACCTCGGGCATGGAATAACCTGACCGGTCAATTTTCTGACAGGTCAGAAGTTGCTTACGGTTATGCGATACAGTATAAAAAACGTACTTGGAACCATCAGCTTCAACCAGCCGAACATTATAGGGTGAGCTGCCGCTGATACGGCTCTCTAGAAGAACAACAGGCTCTTTCTTCTCTTCACAGGCATTCATATAAAGAAGACGTCCCGAATAATCCACGAAGCTGGTGCTTATGGAATCGTCTAAATCGAGCAATGCCGAAAAATCTGAGGTCGCATTATCTGATAGCAAAAAGGGAGGCCCCCATTTGTTTTCATTATCCAGCATACTCATAAACAGCCCATTCTTAAACCATATGCAGGTGGTGATACCCAGGCTGTTCTTTAATAAATGTCTGATGTTTTCATTGGAAGGCACATCACACAACCCCTTTATATAAAATATATCATGAAGCATTTCAATGGCTTGCCAATATAATGCTTATTTATGTCCCTTGATGAATATGACCAACAGTAACCAATTCAGTCAAAAGGCATATTATGACAATGTGAAGGCAATTAATCTGAAATGGAGGACCGATACAATGGGCTGCAAAGATCAAGTCGTTCCGGGACTTATAGGTGGCGAAGACATATGCAAGCTACGCGAAGCCGTTTGTGTTCATGTAGAAAAAGTATATGACAATTGCCGGGAAAAGGATTGTATTGAAGATGCGGTAGTTGACTTTGTCGATAACGTACAAGATCTCATTAACAATGCAATCAAGGTAAAAACAAAAGATGCCGAAGTGGTAGCAATACTGGCTGATATTGAGGATGTTCCTTTTAAAAGAGGCTTCTTTACTGTTAATGTACGATACAAGATTCGTGTAGCAGTTGAATTCTGCTACAAGGATGTAACAGGCAACATCGTGAATTCCACTCCAAAGATAGGCTTTGTGTGGTTTTCAAAGACTGTCATTCTCTTTGGATCTGAGGGCAAAATTAAGATCTTTAAGAGTGTGGATCCGCACAGCAATACGCCAATTAATTGTGAGGGATGCAACGATGGCTGCGGTGGCTTGGTAGAACAGGATAACCTCCCCATCATCAAGGTTGAGGTTGCTGAGCCGTTGGTTCTGAATACCCGTGTTAAGAGAGTACATGATAAGCACCACTGCGGATGCGATGATGAAAGAAGCGAGGTTAGTGCCTTGATAGGCCCACAGAGAAGAGTAGTCATTACTCTTGGATTATTCTCAATCATTAAGCTTGTGCGCCTTGTCCAGCTCTTAATTCCTGCCTTCAATTTCTGCTACCCCAACAAGGAGTGCATTACCTCTACTGATGAGAATCCTTGCGAAATCTTTGACACCATCGAATTCCCGCTGGATCAGTTCTTCCCCCCACAGAAATTTGATTTCCCCGGGCTGGAAGAACATAGAGTTTAAGAGGAAGGACTTTAAGTCCTTCCTTTTATAATAGCTTTTGATTAAAGCTTCATATCACCCTTTATTATGAAAAAATGGTATCTAATCGATATATCCAAATAGAAGGGGTTTTAAATTTAAAAATTTGCCAAGTTGCATAAATAAACAGAATTATGTAGAATAGAAGTGTATCCCGGATAATTAATCTCAATGCGAGGTACAGAGGATAAATGAGAAGGATTACGACAGTGATTGCGCCATTTATAGTTCTTCTGATTGCTTGGGCTATGGCCACTAGGGTCGAGCTTTTCGGTGACGCTGTCCAATCCTTGATTAAGGTTCTTCCTTATGTCATTGCCCTTTTAGCTCTTTTTATGAGCGTCTGGTTTCAAAACAGCAATTCCTTTTTCCTGGTTTGTTTTATCCTTTTCACGTATATTCTTATGAACATAGCGGAATCAAAACCGCCAATGCTATATGAAGTTGTAACCTTTATCAGCATACTGCTGCCCTTAAATGCCGTATGGTTGGGCTTTTCAAAGGAGAGAGGCGTTGTTAGCTCTTATGGCAGAAACAAGGCCATTATTGTTCTGGTTCAAATCATATGGGTCTTTATTAATATGATGGGGAAGTCAAGCGTACCTGTAACTACCGGAATAAACAAAGCGGTCATCAGCCTTAATGCACCTGCAGTAGTGCTTTTTATCATATCTATTTGCATACTCCTGGCTAGCTATATCTTGAAGGACCAATATCTTAATCTTATATTTGTTGCGGTTCTCCTGACTTCTTATATTTCGCTTCATTTTGCGCATCGTACCCCGCTTGTGGCCGTTTTTACCACTGCCATCTTTGTTATCGTTGTTATTGCATTGCTGGATATGTCGTATTCTCTTGCTTTTTATGATACCTTGACAGGTGTTTTGTCGCGCCGGGCTCTTGAACAGGAGCTGTTAAAGCTGAGAAGCCGATATGCCATTGCCATGGTTGATCTTGACCATTTCAAGCATATTAATGACAAATATGGGCATGATGTGGGCGATGAGGTACTCAAAATGGTAGCCTCAATTCTTAATAAAGCCTCGGGCCGTGCCAAGGTTTTTCGCTATGGAGGCGAGGAATTTGTTGTGCTGTTTTCAGGAATGCCTTATAATGATATAATGCAACAGCTTGAGCATATGCGCAAGGCAATTGAGAGAAGGCCTTTTTTTCTGAGAGCGGCCAATCGTCCCAAGGAAAAGCCTAAAAAAATCAGCAATCCTGCCGATAAAAGTAAAGAAACCGCGAGTTCATATGCAAAGAGTAAAGAAACCGTTAATATTACCGTCAGTATAGGAGTTGCCCAAAAGAACGACCTTTTAAAAACATATCATGATGTTATTCGAAAAGCTGATGAAGCGTTATATAAATCAAAAAATAACGGCAGAAACTGCGTGTCAAAAATTTAGCGCCATGGGAGGGTTTGAATGGACAGCATTCTCCAAGACATCATTCAAAGTGAGGAAGAGGCATTAAGACTTGAGGAAGAAGCAAAAAAACAATCTCTCGAAATTCTGACCGAGGCTAGAAAAAAGGCTGAGGAAATCATGGAAAAATCTCTTGTTGAAGGAGAGACAATGGTTGAGGACATCCTTCAGAAAGCCAGAACTGAAGCTCTTGATGAAAGGAAGCACCATGAGAGGGCACACTTTGAAAGCAATGAACAAATCAGAGTGAAAGCCAGGGAAAAGCTCGATGAAGCTGTGGACTATATTGTGGGAAGGGTTGTGAATAAGTCGTGGCAGTGGTAAAAATGAACAAGATCACCGTGCTGGGGCTTAATAAAGAACGCTCGTCTCTTTTGGAGTCCCTGATGGGGCTTGGTGTTGTAGATATCAGACAGGAAGAACCAAGTGAGGAAATTCGGGACAAAGCCCATACCCCCAATGTTCAAAATGAATTGACCAAAATGGATTCTCATTTAGCGGAGCTTTCGCGGGCTATTGAAATTCTCAAACGCTATGTACCTGTAAAAAAGCCCATGTTTTCTGCACGAAGAATTGTTACGGAAGCAGATTACTCCGGCGCAATGAAGCATAGTGAAGAAGTAATCGGCGAAGCAAACCGTATTAATCAGTACGAAGATGAAGTATCAAGGATGAAGGGTGAAGAAAATCGCCTTAACAGCCTTTTGCACTCGCTGAATCCCTGGTTGGAGCTCGAAATACCTTTAAATATTATTAATACACGTCATACCTTCTGCATGACAGGCAGCCTGGGAGGGACTATTGATCTCGGGAAGGTCGAAGAGGAGCTTGGCAAAGCATGCCCCGAAGCTGTCCTTTTAAGAGGGAAAAGCGACCGTGAGCATCACTATATCGCCATTATTGCTCATCAAGCCGGTGAGGCCGAAGTCATGTCCTTTTTAAGGAATTTAGGCTGGAACAGGATCAACTTGAGAGATGTAGAAGGAACAGCTAAAGAAAGTAAAGAGCTTTTTGAGAAAAGGCTGGAAGACCTCAATAAAGCGCGTGAGGAGAAGCTTGCTGCCATTAAGGATCTGGCTTCAGAAAGAGAGCGTCTGGAGGTCGTTTCTGACGGCTATCGGATGGAACGGGCCAGGATCGAGGCCAGAAGCCGACTGGTTTCCACTCAGAGAGTGTTTGTTTTGAAGGGCTGGTTGCCTGCTGATATCTCGGAAAAGGTTAAAGACTATCTGGACAAGCATTTCTTCTGCACGGTTGAAATCGAGGAACCTGAAAAAGACGAAGCATTCCCTGTACTTCTCAAGAATGGGCCGATAGTAGAGGCTATCTCACCCATTATGAATATGTATGGCTTGCCTTCAAGCTCTGAAATTGATCCCAGTGCTGTTATGATGCCCTTCTATCTGTTCTTCTTCGGCTTAATGCTTGGGGACGGCGGTTATGGACTTATCATGGCCATTGCCACCGGCATCATTCTCAAGAAATTCCGACTGGAAGACAGTACAAGACGCTTTATCAAGCTACTCTTCTTCTGCGGACTTTCTACCATTTTTGCCGGTTTTCTGTTCGGAAGCTGGTTTGGTATCGCAGCTCTTTCCAAGTACGCGCTGTGGATCGTACCCACCCAAACCCCTGAGCTCATGATGAGTTGGGCGATTTTATTCGGCATCATACACATGTATGTGGGACTCTTTATGAAGGCCCTCAACCTCATACGACGCGGTCAGGTTTGGGATGCGATTTTCGATGTATTAACGGTTTATATTCTCTTTACGGGCTTCGTATTTATTCTGCTTCCCTTTGCACCCGGTATTGATACATCGAACCTGGACGGCTTTGTCAAAGTGGGAACCTATCTCTTCATTGCGGGTGTTGTCCTGTTGCTGCTCACCCAGGGAAGACATTCGAAGAATCTCTTTGGTAAAATTTTCGGCGGCGTTGGTAAGCTGTATGATGTGGTCGCATTCTTTGGAGACTGCCTCTCCTACTCAAGAATACTGGCCCTGGGTCTTGCGTCCAGTATTATTGGCGATATCGTCAATACCTTGTCAATGTCCTTTGGAAGTAATGTTGTTATAAAGGTCATTGCTGGAGGTATTATATTGATTATCGGCCACACCATCAATTTTGCCCTCAATGCTTTAGGAGCCTATGTCCATTCATGTAGACTGCAGTTCCTGGAGTTCTTTGGTAAGTTCCTGGAGGGTGGAGGAGAACCCTTTAAACCCTTTAAAGCCAATACACAATACATTATTGTCAAAACAGAGGTATCCAAGTTTCTAAATTCCGGCGTGAAAGTCCGGGATATAGCATAATAAGTCATAATTAGGAGGACACAAAAATGAAGTTCGTCGATCTCTTTTTAAATCCCACTGTTTACGCTCTGATGGGAGCAGCCGTTGCGTTTCTGGTTGCAGCTTTAGGTTCATCAAAGGGTTGCGGTATTGCCGGTCAGGCTGCTGCAGGTGTCGTTGCTGAGGATCCCAGTAAGTTCAGTGCTACCATGATTCTGCAGGCCCTTCCTGCAACCCAATCCATCTATGGATTCGTTATCGCCTTTATGATCATCAGCAACAAGCTGAGCCCGGATTTGACCCTTGCACAGGGACTTGCTCTCTTTGCAGTAGGACTTCCTGTAGGTATTGTAGGTTTTGTATCTGCTATTTGGCAGGGGAAAGTGGCTACTGCAGGTATTCACTTGATTTCAAAGAGACCTGAAGCCCTTGGTAGTGCTATCATTTATGCCCTCATGGTAGAAATGTTTGCAATTTTGAGCCTTGTAGTCTCTATTCTCATGTTGGGTAAAATATAAAACAAAGGGGCTTAAGCAATGAATGGAGCCGAAAAAATCAAGGATAGGATTTTAGCGGATGCCAGGGACTTGTGTAATAAGATCCTGGAGGATGCGAGGCATGAAGCCCAGAGCATCATAGGGAACGCTGAAAAAGAAGCCTTTAAAAAAGTTACAGTCATGACCGAGAAAGCAAAAGAGGAAACCATACAAATCAAACAACGTTTTAATGCTGTCTCGGGATTAGAAGATAGGAAAAATGCACTTAAAGCACGACAGGACAGTGTAGATGAGGCGTTTGATGCGGCTCTCGCACGACTTGCCGCTCTTCCGGAGGACCAATACGTTCAGTTGTTGGAAGAAATTCTCGTTGACGTAGCTCGGGACGAGGCAGGGACCCTCGTGCTTAATGAAAGAGATAAGGGCCGTCTAGGACAGTCTTTTGTCTCTCAAATGAATGATAAACTTGCCAAGGCGGGTAAAAAGGCTAAACTCAGTCTGTCTGAGGATGTCCTGAAATCAAGGGGTGGCTTTGTTATTCGTTATGGCGACATGGAACTCAACTGCACCCTTGAGGTATTGATGACCTTGGCAAGGCCGGTTCTTGAGCCCGAAGTTGCAGCTATACTTTTACGTCAGTAACAAGGTTCTGTAAGTGAACAGCTTATCAGGTCCTGATTAAACCAACAGCAAGGTCTGGTTAACCAGCAGTTTATCAGGTTCTTGCGAAGTATAAGTAAGTAAAGGAGTCTTTATGGCCAGAATCAGGGAAGAGGATTATGCTTATGCCACAGCGCGTATTCGCTCTATAGAGACTAAGCTTATCAACCGAAGTAAATTGGAGCGTCTCTTGGACATATCGGATCCTTCGGATGCGATGAAGGTTTTGATGGAATCCGGATATGGTACCGATCGCCTGGATAATAGCAAGGATGGGGCTGCAAATGTTGAGGTGCTCCTCTCTTCGGAGCATAAAAAGGCCTATGACTTCCTGTTTGAAATTCTTCCGGACCCAGAGATCGCCCACCTCTTTATGAGGCGGTATGATTATCTGAATGCTAAGCTTATATTAAAAGCGGAATTCCTGGGTTTGGATATCAAGAGGAGTCTCTCTCCTTTAGGAACCATTAAACCGGAAGTACTCATCAGGATCATAACAGAAAGAAAACTCTCTGAGCTTCCCCAAATTTTCGGTGATGCCATTTCAGAGTGTCTGGATTCCTTCGCTCAAACAGGGGATCCACAGACGATTGATTTTATACTGGACAGAGCCAGCTATGAGAATATGATGGAGGATGCGAAAAGAACCGAAGAACCTTTTCTTGTTGAGCTTGTAGAAAGATTATCTGATAGTGCCAATATAAGAGTGTTTATTCGTTCCAAGCTCCTTTCGCGCTCCGGGGATTTTATCAGAAGAGCTCTCGTCAAAGGTGGAAAGCTTCCGGAAAATATCTTTGAAGAACTGTCCGATAAGAACATAGAGCAGTTCTTTGATGCAATGAAAGCTAACGGGCTTGAAAAGCTCTCCCAGGATCTCTCATCGGTTGTCAAAAACCCCAATGGACTTACAGAAGTTGAGAAGGTTCTGGAGGATTCAATTATTGTCTTTTTAGGACAGAGCAAGTATGATATTTTTGGCGTAAAGCCTGTTGTTGCGTACTTATTCTTTAAAGAAACCGAGATCAAAAACGCTCGCCTGATTATGACAGGCAAAACTAATAAAATATCACAGGAGACCATCAAGGAAAGGCTGAGGTTGGGCTATGCATAAGATTGCGGTCATAGGGGACAAGGATAGTATCCTGGGCTTTAAGGCCATTGGCTTCGACATTTATCCCGCCGAGAATAGAGAGGAAGCAGTAGGCCTTCTCGCAAGGCTCGCTGAAGAGGGGTATGCCCTCATCTATATTACCGAGGATGTAGCTTCTGTGATCATGGATGAGATTGCCAACTACAGAAATAGCTATTTTCCAGCCATTATTCTGATCCCTGGGACCAAGGGATCTTTGGGAATTGGCTTGAGATCGGTGAAGGAAAGTGTCGAGAAGGCAGTTGGCGCAGACATCCTGTCTCAAAACGATTAAACATTAAGCTTGGGTAACTACGGATGTGAAAGGAATGGAAAGAAGATGAATCAAGGCAGAATCGTCAAGGTGTCGGGACCTTTGGTTATTGCAGAAAACATGCGGGACAGCAACATGCTGGACGTTGTGCATGTATCGGAAATGAATTTGATTGGAGAGATTCTGGAAATCCATGAGGATAGGGCTTCCATTCAGGTATATGAGGAAACCTCCGGACTGGGCCCTGGTGAACCGGTGGTTTCAACTCGAGCTCCTCTAAGTGTCGAATTGGGACCAGGCCTAATCGAGAATATTTTCGATGGTATTCAGAGGCCTTTGGAATCCATACGAACTGCTTCGGGCAACAATATCACCCGCGGTATCCAAATAACGGCCCTGGATAGAGATAAAAAATGGCACTTTGTACCTACTGTTAAAGTGGGTGATACCGTAATATCGGGAGATATCATTGGGACAGTTCAAGAGAATGAGGTTTTCCAACATCGTATTCTTGTGCCCTTTGGTATTGAGGGTACCGTTGAGAGTATTGAAGCCGGGGACTTTACCGTTGATGCTGTTGTAGCCCGGGTCAAGGGAAATGACGGAAAGAGCGCTGATCTTTCCATGATGCAAAAATGGCCCGTACGTAAAGGAAGACCTTATAAAGAAAAGATGTCCCCCACTGAACCCCTCATTACAGGCCAACGTATTATCGATACTTTGTTTCCCATCGCTTCGGGTGGTGTGGCTGCTATTCCTGGCCCCTTCGGAAGCGGTAAGACCGTTGTTCAGCACCAGCTTGCCAAGTGGGCAGAGGCTGACTTGGTCGTTTATATCGGCTGTGGTGAGCGCGGAAACGAAATGACAGACGTTTTGAGAGAATTCCCCGAGCTTCATGATCCCAAAACGGGCCAGTCACTGATGAAACGGACTGTGCTTATCGCCAACACCTCGGACATGCCTGTTGCAGCTCGTGAAGCCTCGATTTATACAGGTATTACTATTGCAGAATACTTCAGAGACATGGGCTACACCGTAGCACTTATGGCGGATTCCACCTCCCGTTGGGCCGAGGCTCTTCGTGAAATGTCGGGTCGTCTTGAAGAAATGCCCGGTGAAGAAGGTTATCCCGCATATTTGTCCTCCCGTTTGTCCCAATTCTATGAAAGGGCGGGTAAGGTAAAGACCCTGGGCTCCGGGGATAGGTCAGGAGCAATAAGCGCTATCGGAGCTGTTTCACCTCCCGGTGGCGATATCTCCGAGCCTGTTACACAGGCTACTTTGAGAATTGTAAAGGTCTTTTGGGGACTGGACTCCAACCTCTCCTACAGACGGCATTTCCCCGCAATCAACTGGTTGATTAGCTATTCTCTCTATTCTGATAAATTATCGGATTGGTACCGCAAGAATATTTCGAGAGATTGGAACAAGTACCGAGCCGACATGATGCGTATCCTTCAGGAGGAATCCGAACTGGATGAAATTGTACGTCTGGTTGGTGTAGATGCGCTCTCACCTACCGACCGCGTGACATTGGAAGCTGCAAGATCCATCCGTGAGGACTATCTGCAGCAGAATGCCTTCAATGAAGTCGATACCTATTCAACTCTGGAAAAGCAGTTTAGAATGCTGAAAATCATACTTTCCTTCTATTATAAATCTCAGGAGGCCATTAAAAAGGGTGCCGATATTAAGGATCTCTTTAAAATGCCTGTCAGAGAGAAGATAGGACGTATGAAGTTTGTACCTCAAGATGAAATAAAGGCTGCCTATGACCAGATAGAGGATGAGCTTTCATCTCAGATTGAAGCCCTGAGCAGTCAGGAGAAATAATCCCGTCTCATAAGAAAGGAGAAAAGCGACATGCTTAAAGAATATCGATCAATAGCAGAAGTAGCTGGCCCATTGATGCTCGTCCGTAATGTAGAAGGGGTTACCTTTAATGAGTTGGGTGAGATAGAGCTTGCAAATGGTGAGATCAGGCGCTGCAGAGTTCTCGAAGTTGACGGCGATACCGCGCTGGTGCAGCTTTTTGAGAATGCAGTAGGTATAAACCTCTCCAACAGCAAGGTTCGGTTTTTAGGCCGTAACCTTGAGCTCCCAGCTTCTCTGGATATGCTGGGCCGAGTGTTTGACGGTCTTGGAAAGCCCATTGACAACGGACCGGCCATCATTCCCGATAAACGTTTGGATATTAACGGACTTCCCATGAACCCCACGGCCAGAGACTACCCCAATGAGTTCATCCAGACAGGTATCTCGGCTATAGACGGACTGAATACCCTGGTTCGTGGCCAGAAGCTTCCCATATTCTCAGGCTCAGGTTTGCCCCATGCAGAGCTTGCAGCCCAGATTGCCCGTCAGGCAAAGGTTCTGGGTACTGACAGCAAGTTTGCCGTTGTGTTTGCAGCTGTGGGTATAACCTTTGAGGAAGCCGACTTTTTCATTAGTGACTTTAAGAAAACCGGTGCCATCGAGCGTGCCGTTCTTTTCATGAACCTGGCCAATGACCCGGCCGTAGAGCGTATTGCAACACCGCGTATGGCTTTGTCCGCTGCCGAGTATCTGGCTTTTGAGAAAGACATGCATGTTCTGGTCATTATCACTGATATCACCAACTATGCAGAAGCGCTGCGTGAGGTTTCCGCTGCCCGTAAAGAAGTACCGGGTCGCCGCGGCTATCCCGGCTATCTCTATACCGACCTGGCAACCTTATATGAGCGCGCCGGACGTATGAAGGAAAAAGAGGGCTCCATAACCCTGATCCCCATACTCACAATGCCGGAGGATGACAAGACTCATCCTATTCCCGACCTCACCGGCTATATCACCGAGGGACAGATTATACTGAGCCGTGAGCTCTATAAGAAAGGGCTAACACCACCCGTTGACGTATTACCCTCCCTTTCACGTTTGAAGGATAAGGGTATCGGTAAGGGCAAAACCCGTGAAGACCATGCCGACAGCATGAACCAGCTCTTCGCGGCTTACGCTCGAGGCAAGGAAAGCAAGGAACTGGCTGCTATTTTGGGTGAGGCGGCTTTGACCGACGTGGATAAGCTGTATGCCAAGTTCGCCGATGAATTTGAAAAGCATTATGTATCACAGGGATATGATACCGATCGCAATATTGAGGATACTTTGAATATAGGCTGGCAATTGTTATCCATACTTCCTGTATCAGAGCTTAAGCGTATCAAGACCGAATTCATTGAAAAATATCACCCCAATAACAAGGAGTAAAGACATGGCAAGGCTCAACGTCAATCCCACCCGCATGGTGCTTACAGGCCTTAAAAAGAGATTAAAGACAGCGCGGCGCGGGCATAAGCTCTTAAAAGACAAACGGGACGAGCTCATGAAGAAGTTTCTGGAGGTCGTCAGGGAAAATCGTACAGAGCGCGAAATCGTGGAGAAACAGCTCATGGAGGTCCACTCCCGGTTCGTTATGGCTCGTGCCTTAATGAGCGATACCCATTTAGAGGAGGCTCTGATTTTCCCCAAGCAGAAGGTGACCTTAAAGGCATCCTCTAAAAATGTCATGAGCGTTGAGGTTCCAGTTTTTGAGTTCTCGACGGAGGGACAGGGCAGTGAGGATATTTTCCCCTACGGCTTTGCCACAACTTCGGGTGAATTGGACGGGGCCATGATAGCTTTACAGGAGGTCACTCCGCATTTGTTAAAGCTGGCCCAACTGGAAAAATCAGCGCAGCTTATGGCCGATGAAATCGAGAAAACCCGCCGTCGGGTTAACGCTCTTGAATACGTAATGATCCCTAACCTGGAGGAAACCATCAAGTATATTGTTATGAAGCTGGACGAAAATGAACGCGGCAACCTAACCCGCCTCATGAAGGTCAAGGACATGATGCTGGAGCAGGCACATCAGTATAAGAACGCATAAAGTTTTAGATTTTTGCAATAAAGTTTGAGTCAAAAATAGTAACTATCAGTTGAAATATATTGTTCAACTGATAGTTATATTTTTATGGGCTTTAGCCTGTTGAGCACGCGAAGCGTGCGAAACGATAAACCACCCGTTATGTGGGTGCGCGACAGTGGTTTCACATTCACATAGGAATGCAGGACATTTGCAAAATAGGTAGCCGAAAAAATGAAGTGACAAGGACGATTGAACGACCCTTCACATTTGGCCTGCTAAAATCAAAATTTGAAGAATGATTCGAAGTGCCATATGACATAGCTCAGCATTTGTTTGATATTTTAACTAATTAAATTGTTTTTTAGGTAGTAAAGCTTGTTACATACGCTAAAATAATATTAAATAAACCATTTTAACGGTTTGTTCGCATATAAAACATTTTCAGGAGGTAGTAATTATGAAAATGAAAACTTCGTTAGCGTTAGTAACACTGTTAGCGTTGGCAACACTCTTCTCGCTCGGAGGATGCAGCTCGTCTTCTTCTGGCGGCTCGGTTGGAACCCCTGTAGCGAGTACAACTGAAGCGACGGCATCTGCTGAAAACACAAAGAGTCCGGTTGACACTGGCAAACTCATCATTTACACATCAATGAAAGAATCAATGATTGCCGACCTTGTTAAAGACTTCTCGGCGAAAAACCCGGATGTCCCGATTGACTACCAGTCTGCGGGGGCGGGTAAACTTATGGCAAAAATCGCAACAGAGCGCGAAAGCGGACAAATTATGGCAGATGTTATCTGGACAAGTGAAGTGCCTGACTTTTTCAGTATGAAACAAGAAGGCATTCTGATGCAGTATAAACCAACCGGCGCAGAGAACGTACTAAACCCGCTTGAAAATACGGAAGATTACTTTATCCCGGCACGTTTGGGAACGCTCG
Source organism: Bacillota bacterium (assembly GCA_023443745.1). GTDB lineage: Bacteria > Bacillota > Clostridia > DSM-8532 > DSM-8532 > DTU059. Next base: position 155,541 of record JAEZTB010000058.1, on the reverse strand, counting down.
GCATTGCGTATAATACCACGTTTGTTAAAGAACCGCCGAAAGAATGGTCTGATTTGTTCGGTGAACAGTTCAAAGATGCTTTCGCAATAGCGAACCCGTCGCAATCCGGAACGGCCTATGTCAGCGTGGCAATGCTTGAAGAAAAATTCACCGATAAAATTTTCAAAGATTTACGTTCAAACGGCGCGCTTGTGGGCCAAGGTTCCGGTCAAGTTGTCGATGACACGGCTTCCGGGGAACTTTACGCAAGCCTCGCGGTTGATTACATAACATTTGATAAGGTGAACAGTGGTGCGACAATCGCAATGGCTTACCCGCCGGAAATGTTGGTTGTCCCCAGTCCGATTGGAATTTTCAAAGATACCAAGAAACCTGATGCGGCGAAGAAATTCCTTGATTACATTATTACCGAAGATGCGCAGACAATCATTGCTTCTAATGGTACTCTTCCGGTTCTTGCATCGGTGAAATTGCCAGATAAATACAATATCCCTTCAGCAGAAGAAGCGTTATCCCGTGCAATTAAAGTTGACTATCAAAAGATGATGGCCGAAAAAGAATCCCGCGTTAATGCATTCTTGAAAATTATGCAGGACTAAAATTCGTCGAAAGAGTGAAAGTATTTTAAGGCCTGTCCGGTGTAAAATCGGGCAGGTCTTTCAGAAGGGGTGATTTTTGTGGCTCAAATAAAACTTGAGGGTATTTATAAAGCGTATGATAAACACAAGGTGCATAATAACCTTAATCTGACAATCAAAGACGGCGAGTGCTTCACGCTTCTTGGTCCGTCTGGTTGCGGGAAAAGTGTGCTTATGCGGATGATAGCTGGTTTTGAGTTGCCGGACAAAGGAAAAATATATATCGGCGACACTCTCGTTGCAGATGGTGAGGCACGCGCGCTTATCACGCCAGACCGCCGCGATTTGGGAGTTGTGTTTCAGGAATACGCTGTTTGGCCGCATATGACTGTATTTGACAACATCGCGTATCCGCTTAAAATAAAAAATATGAGCAATGAGGAAATCCATGAAAAAGTAATGCATATCGTTGATATCGTAAACCTCATTGGGTTAGAGCAGCGTATGCCGTCACAACTTTCTGGTGGGCAGCAGCAGCGTGTCGCGCTCGGGCGTGCGCTTGTAGGAAATCCGTCACTTATGCTTCTTGATGAACCTCTCAACAACCTTGATGCTAATTTGCGCGAAGAAATGCGCTTTGAAATAAAAGATTTACAGCGCAAACTCGGTATAACGATTTTTTACGTTACACACGATCAGGAAATCGCGCTTGCAATATCAGACAGAATCGCGATTATGGACAAAATAGGAAATATTGTTCAAATCGGAGAACCTGCGGAGGTGTTTGAGCACCCTGTAAACGACTATGTGTTCCGTTTTCTCGGAGTATCGAGTTTCCTCCCGGTAAAACACGTAAACAATGAATATTTCTCCGGCGAAAACAAAGCGTTTATTAACTACGTAAATGAGGCTTTCTCGGACGATTTATATGCGGCATTCCGTCCGACAGATGTTAAACTTTCCCGTGACGGAGAGGGGACGCCGGGGGTTGTTCTGCGTTCGAGTTTTCTTGGAGCGGATATGGATTTCCTTATAAAAATTGGAGACGAGACAATCCGCGCCCAAATGAATACACACGAAGCCATTGAACAAAATCTTTTACTTAAAGACGGCGATAAATGCGTTGTGAACTTTTTGGGCGTGAACCTGTACAATGCCGCAACACCGCTGAAATAGGAGGTATAGATTATGAATAATACAATATTAACGAAAAAGAAATTCAATGTGACCGGTCTGTTGCTCCTTCTTTCCATCGCAATACTTGTAATTTTTGTGGCTTTCCCGGTTTTGCTTATACTTGTAAACGCTTTGTTCGGCGAGGGTACGTTTAATATCAAAGATATTAAAGAAATACTATTTGACAAGCAAACATATCAAGCATTGCTTAACTCAATTATTATCGCCTGTGGAACAACATTTTTCAGCACAATTGTCGGAACATTCTTTGCTTGGCTTGTTACAAGAACCGACCTTCCGATGAAAAAGTTTATGAAGATGCTGTTCCTCTTGCCGTTTATGTTCCCGAGTTTTATCGGCGCACTTGCTTGGAAAATGCTTCTTAATCCGCGTTCGGGTTACATAAATCGTTTCTTTATGGATGTTTTCGGTTTTACTGATCCCGTATTTAATATTTATTCGTATCTCGGAATAATGCTTGTTGAAACAATGTATCTGTTTCCGTTCGTATTTATTCAGGTTTCCGGAGCACTTGAACGTATGGACCCAACGCTTGAAGAGTCGGCAAGAATATCCGGCGCAGGACTCTTCACGATCACACGCAAGATTACGCTTCCTCTCGTGTTGCCGAGCGTTTTATCCGGTTCGCTTTTGATTATGCTGTATTCTATGGCTCACTTCGGAACAGTTGCGGTTCTTGGCGTTCGCAACGGTGTGTATAACATTCCTACACTAATTTATGAACGCATTAATGCAAGCGCGGGCAGTTTCGCGTCAATTCGCTCTGGAACGATTCTTGCGTCAATTCTTATCGGCACAGCCGCACTTATCCTGTATATTCAGAATAAAGTTACCTCGGGTGGAAAATATCAGATTATTTCCGGCAAAAGTTTCCGACCGATTGAAATGAAACTGCGTGGGCTTCGCTGGCCGTTATTTGCATTCTGCCTTTTGTATATTTTATTCACCATAGTATTACCAACTGTAATAATCTTTTTGGTCGGTGGACTTAAAACTTACGGTCTTCCATTCTCTTCCGAGAATTTAAGTTTTGATAACTATAAATACGTCCTCTTTGAATGGGAAATGACAAAAGACGCTATCTTTAACAGTGTTACACTTGGTTTTGCTGCCGCCGTTATAACGATGTTCGCCGGAGTTATCATCTCTTACGTTCTTGTAAAAATGAAAGTTCGCGGCAAAGGAGTTTTACAATTTCTCGGAATGCTCCCGTTCTCGGTACCCGGCTCGGTTATCGCCCTCGGTGTAATACTCGCTTGGAGCGGGAAATTCGGCGTAAATATCTATAACACCGTTTGGATAATCCTCGTTGCGTATATTGCACGGTATATGGCATTTTCGCTTAAATCAAACTCCGCAGCCCTTGAACAAATTCACGATTCCCTCATTGAAGCCGCCCGCGCTTCCGGCGCGACAATGGGACGCGCCCTTAAAGATATTGTTCTTCCACTCGCGCGTCCCGGTATGATTTCAGCGTTCTTCCTTATATTTCTGCCGTCGCTTCGCGAGTTGACTGTTTCGGTCATGCTGTATTCACCCGCAACAAGAACCCTCGGCGTTGCAATATACACGCTTAATGAAGACGGCGACACCGTCCGTGCGGCGGCTCTCGCCGGAGTAGCGCTGATAATCATAGTTATCGGTCAGGCGTTTATCAAGGGCGTGCTTGAACGTAAGCCAAAGAACAGTTAAGGAGGTGGAGTTGATATGTCGTATGTTAGACTGGTTGACGTTACAAAAAAATTCGGCAATGTTACCGCCGTGTCGAATCTGAATCTGCAAATAAACAAAGGTGAAAGTTTTTCAATGCTTGGTCCGTCCGGTTGCGGAAAAACAACGACTTTGCGAATGATAGCCGGATTTGAGGATTTGGACGACGGTGAGATACACGTTGGGGAAAAACTGTTAAGCTCAAAGCGTAAAGGGTATTATCTTCCACCTGAGAGACGCAACTTCGGAATGGTGTTTCAGGCGTTCGCGATATGGCCGCATATGACGGTGTATGAAAACGTTGCGTTTCCACTCCGCTTAAAAAAAATGTCACGCACGGAGATTGATAAAGTAACAAAAAATGCCCTTAAACACACTAATCTGCTTGATTCCGCAAAAATCAGTCCTATGGATTTGTCCGGAGGCGGAAAACAACGTGTTGCGCTCGCGCGGGCTCTCGCTCTCAACCCGGACGTTATGCTTCTTGATGAACCTCTTTCAAGCCTTGATCCGCACCTGCGCGAAGAAATGCGCTTTGAAATTAAAGACTTACAGAAAGAATTCGGTTTCGCGGTAATTTATGTTACGCACGACCAAGCGGAAGCGATGGCATTGTCTGACCGCATACTCGTTATGAAAAGCGGTGTAGTTCAGCAAATTGACACTCCGTTAAAAGTTTACAACGAACCGGTGAATCGTTTTGTGTTTAATTTTATAGGTTTGTCGAACTTCATTGAAGCGTCTGTTGCGGAGAACGGAGTTAAAGTCGGGCGAAGTGAAACGATAAAGTATAAAACAAACCCTGATGGCAGTATTATTAAAAACGGGAAAGTTGTTTTAGCAACGCGTCCGTCGGAGATAAACTTCCTTGCGGAGGGTGGCGTTCCAGGAACCGTCAAGCGCAAGGCTTTTCTCGGCGAGATTATTGACTACGCCGTTGACGTTGACGGTACGGAAATTCGTATTCAAAAAGGACGACGCGTAAAAGGACCGAACGAGGGAGAAGTTTGTCGGTTGGATTTTCTTTACCCTCATTGGTATTCGATTGACGAATAAAATTGAAAATGTTACAATAACCGCAAGGAATAGTTACCTTGCGGTTATTGGCGTATTTGTGCTCGCTCTTTTGATAATACAGCATAGTTTTCACAGTAAGAAATATTGAATTTTCCCGGTCTAAAAAAATCTAAAAGCACTACTGTTTTTTGAGAACACAGTGTATTTTATAAATATATATTTTATTTTATTGCGTTTTGTATAGTGCAAAAAAATAATTCCTATCTATCGCGGGGAAAACGTATGAAAAAAATTATGCCGTCATCTACCGCTCGCTTGCTTGTTATATTTTATATATTATCTCTTATTATATCTGCCGGGGCGATTGTATATTTTATCAATCCGGTTCCTTATATTTCTGCGGTGCATTCTTCCACAAACGAGCATATTGTCGTATATTCTTCCGAGCAAATAGAACTTACGGAAGCGGCGGTATCACTTTTTGAAGAAAAAACAAATATATCTGTGGAAATCGTTTCGGACAACAGCGATAATTTATTAAACCGGTTGTATGAAGAAAAAGTCGCTCCGAAAGCCGATTTAATTATGGGTATAACACTGTATGAAATACGCAATAATGAGCAATTGTTTGAGCATTACGTTTCCAGCAACGAACAGTATGTATTTCCGAGTTGCCAAAATAAAATAGATCCGGGGACTGCTTATATGTTACGTGGCAACTGTATTGTTATCAATAAAACACTGTGCAGTGATTTGAGCGTAACGAGATACTCAGATTTGCTCAATACGGAGCTTTTCGGAAAAGTCGCTATTCCTAAAGTTATTCATACGTCTTCTGGGTTTATGGAATCGATAAGCTTCAATACCGAAGCAAATAAAATTTACGAAAGTCTTTTAGAGAAGGGTGGGGTTTTGTCATTTGCGGAAAATATTCCGTCTGATGTGGCAAGCGGCAAATATGCGGCGGGTTTGTCTTATGAAGACGTTTGTGCCAGACTAAAACGCGAAGGTGCGGACATAGAACTCGTTTATCCGAATGAAGGTTCGGTTTTTGTCACACAAAACGCTGCTCTTGTAAAAAATGCACCGTCAGTGGAAGCGGCGAAAAAATTTATTGATTTTTTAATCGGTAAAGATATGCAGGATACAATCGGGACCCTTCTTGTTTCCCGCCCCGTCAGAGTAGTCGCGCAAACAAATCGTTATCTAAAACGTCTTGATGAAATTAAAACTGTTTTTGCGGACAAGAATTTCATAGAAAACGGTGAGTCCTGATGAGAAGTTCGGTTGTAAAAGGAAATATCAAATTTCAGGAAAAACTCCGACGATTAGCATATAAACACATCTTCATGATGATAAGTATAGCTGTTCTCTTGTTTGCCATAGGTATATATCTTGTTCCGCTTGTTTCAGCACATAAGAATTCATACGAGAACTGCCAAACTTTGAAAAAAGCTTTTAATGCTGTTTATGAAAAAAGCAGCCATTTTCTTCAAAGCGAGACGGTCACTGATTTGTGCCTAACCATTTTGAAAAACAGTGAAATTTCGGCTAATTTCTCGTATCCGCTTTATGAACTGAATTCTCCTTCCGAAATGAAAGTTAATGTTATCGTGAGCAGTATGGATCGCATAACTGTTTACAACAGTTTCCCGTTATCCGGGAGAAATATGCATCGCGACAGCTTTAACCGTGCCGTGTGTGGCAAAACAATGTTGTCGCCGGAAAATGCAATTTATACAACTGTTTATTATGCGCCGGGAATTATACCTGAATATGTTATGTCAAAGCAAATATATGAATACGGAAAGCCGACGGGCTTTATATCGATTTATTTAAGCGGAGAATGGGGAGTTCGTTCTGACTTGGTATTAGGAGGAATTATCACCGACACCTATGGCAGGATAATTTATAACAGCGGACTTGACACGGAAGGAAACCGACGTAAGTTTATTCCCCAAAAAACCCACGGGCTTATTGACATAAACGGAAAAAAATATATAATTGTGTCCGAATCGTCAAACGGTGGAGTCATTGTATACGGTGCGGTTTATTATCCGAGCAATTACGCGCTTATTGTTGTTGGAGGCGGCTTAGTGTTGCTCTTGTGTTTCGATTTGCTGGGGCTTACTTCCGGAATGTCATGGATGATGGCGGAAAGAAGTGCTACGGCGATTAAAAAGTTAGTCAGCGAGATTAACATCATAGTTGACGGTGACCAGTCGTACCGTGTTTCATTGGATACAAATGATGAGTTTTCTGTCGTCGGTAAAAATATTAATTTAATGCTCGACACCATAAAGCTTCTTAACGAGCAAAGCTTTGAACTCTTAAAACTGAAAAATCAGGCAGAACGCAGCCGTCTTGAAGCACAACTGAATCCGCACTTTTTGTATAATGCCCTTGAAAATGTCAGAAATGCCAATATTTTTGACAAAGATGCCGCTGACAAAATTATCTGCAACCTTATAAAAATCTTGCGTTACAGTATCAATAATACAGATGAAGAGGTTAAACTGCGTATCGATATTGAGCACCTTAACTATTTTCTTGAAATACAGAAAATTCGTTTCGGAGAACGTTTTAAATATGAAATATCACTTGATAACGAATGCCTTGAACAGTTCATCCCGAAGATGATTATACTCACATTAGTGGAAAACTCCATTAAACACGGATTTAAGAACCGTTGTTTTTTAGAAGTTTGGATTGACGGCTATATCAGAGATGGCTGTCTCAATATCTCGGTGACGGATAACGGAGCAGGTATCGATAAAGAAACGATAGACGAAATTAATAAAAGCTTACATTGCGGCACAGAAATGACAGTACACAGAGGGCTAAAAAATATCTCGCGCAGATTACAGCTTCAATACGGCGGAAAAAGCGGACTAACATTGATCCGCAGCGACGGCGGATTGCAGGTGCTCGGAACTATACAGATGAAAGGGAAAGAATATGTATAAGGTAATAGTTGCCGAAGACGAGGACATGATTCGCAAAGGGCTGGTGTTTTCGGTTCCGTGGACAGAACTTGACTGCACGGTCGTTGCCGAGACAGGCGATGGGTTGCATGGCATTCAGGCTATACACGACTATAAGCCCGATATTGTTCTTGCTGATATAAATATGCCGTTGCTTAACGGACTACAAATGCTTGAACAGACGAAAGACTTAGGATATTCGGCGATAATACTGACCGGGTATTCAGATTTTCAGTATGCAAGACGCGCTATTGAGTTTGGCGTGATATCGTATTGTTTGAAACCCATTGATGTTTCGGAAGTGAAAACAGCAGTGGAACAGGCGAAAAAAAATTGCAATATTCGCCGAACTTATGACCTTGTAGTTCATCAAAGTGAAAATATTCTAGAAATCAATCCGGTAGCCGCATTTAAAAAAAACGATGCTGTTGAAAATTTTGTTGGCAGTATAATCAAATATATTGAAAATCATTATAGTGAAAAACTCACTATGGAGGGCATTGTGAATACTTTTCATTATAGTGAAACATTTATAAATAAAAAGTTTAAGGAAACAATCGGAACCACGCTTGGCGATTATTTAACGCATTATCGTATAACAAAAGCGATAGAACTTATAAAAAGTAAAGGCGGTTCGGTTGCGGAAATTGCGTATAAATGCGGTTTCAACGATTATAAATATTTTGGATCTGTTTTCAAAAAAATTGTTGGTTTTTCCCCGAAAGAATTTTCTGGGTCGTTATTTTTTAATGAAGAGAACAATTTTCGATAAAAATAAAATAAGATTATCGACATTTCCTGAGAGTGTCTTTGCCTACCTGCATTGTACTACGCAATTAGCAGACGATATCATTATCACAGATAAACCTTTAGACTATTATAGATAGGAGATTGCCCATGAGTAAATACAGTATTCACAGTGACTTTAAAAAATATGAAAATTTGAAACCCTCTCTATCACCACTGCTTTTACCACTTTACAATACTTTTATGGGGAGGATAGTTAATATCATAAAGCCTGCTGAGGGTATAAGGATAAAAAAGGAGAAGATTACAGGCTATCAAGATGGAATGATTGAGCTATCCATATATGAGCCGAAGGATATTGAAAAAAACGCTCCTTGTCTTATTTATATGCATGGAGGTGCATTTGCTATAAAAGGTTCACCTTTCCATAAGAAGTTAGTATGCGAGTATGCGTTAAAGACACCCTGTAAAGTAGTTTTCGTCGATTACAGATTAGCGCCTAAATATGCTTTCCCAATTGGTGTTGAAGATTGCTATGCTGCATTTGAATGGGTATATAAAAATGTAGAAGTGCTTGGCATTGACAAAAATAGAATAGCTATTGGAGGTGACAGCGCAGGCGGTGCACTTGCTGCCGCTGTCAGTCTAATGGCCCGAGACAGAAAAGCCCCTGGTATCTGCTTTCAAATGCTCATTTACCCGGTAACAGATTGCAGACAGAATTCGGAATCAATTAAAAGTTATATAGACACTCCTTTGTGGAACTCAAAGCTAAATGAAAAAATGTGGAAGCTATATCTTAGAAATGGCGTACATAGCAAAAAGGAATATGCATCTCCTTTGGAGGCAGCCTCATTCGAGAATTTGCCCGATGCCTATGTTGAAGTTTCAGACTTTGACTGCCTGCGAGACGAAGGGATACAGTATGCAGAAGCTTTACAAAAATGTGGTATACATGTTGAATTGAATAAGACAATAGGAACAGTTCATGGTTTTGAAATTGCGCGGAAAAGTGAAATTGTGCGTAAAAGTATAGAGAGAAGAATTGAGGCCTTGAAAAAAGCCTTTTCAAATTAATTTTCGTTTTTTGAAAATCGTATCTTGACATTGGGGTGCGGTATAATTATCCTAGATACAATAACCATTACCAGAAGCATAAGCAGTTAAAGCAAGACAAGGGCGTTTTGTTTTTCCTTATGATCAAATAAGGTTAACGAAACATCCCTTTTTTTCTAGGTTGAGGATATTTTGCATACTCTTAATTTTTTGGGGGGGTTAAAATGTTTAGAAAGAAAGCTGATTTAACATCGGTAAGAAGCATACTCTCGAAAATGGTAGCAATGTTTTTATTGTTAATTATCATTCCTGTTTCTACCATTGGATTTATTGCCACGCAAACATCGGCAAAGAATCTTACCGATAGTGCCGAGCATAGTCTTGCAGCTGCGACAAAACTAACGTCAGATTATTTTGATGGTTTTATAGAAAAAGCAGAAAACTTAACCAATCAAATGAATGAAAATAAAATAATGATGGGCTACACCAACCTAGATAATACGAATAGCAGCGAAGCATCAGTCATTGAGCAGGAAGCCATAAATGCCCTTAACAACATCAATGCATCCACCCAGGACTTGGAGGGTAGTCTGCTTTTCAATAGTGGCGAAATGCTAGGATATAATCTTTCTAGTCCCATAGACATGTCAAAAGTAATGGCAACCGACTGGTATCAGAAGGTTAAAAAAGCAGCTGGGAAACCCATACTGATTGACTGCAGCGAAGGAATGGAGCAAGCACAGGCTAGCCATTACCTACTGTCCATGGTCAGCCTTTACACAGATCCTTCATCCGGATTGGACAGAGGAGTAGTCATTGTTAATATCAAGAATATTCCTATTTATGAAATACTCTCAAGTATTGATTTAGGCATGGAAGACTCTACTTATATCATAACGCGTGAAGGCAGAGTTTTAGCGGAATCATCCAATATCAATCAGGAAGAACTGTCACAGAGGCAGTTTGTGAAAGATGTCATAGTTCGCTTAGGCTCGAGTGAAGGCGAATGCTTATATTCATATGAAAAGGGTATTAAATATCTAGTTTCCTTTAAAACATCTCCCAAAACAGGTCTTATTGCTGTGACCGTTGTTCCTGATGCCTCTGTTACAAAAGGCGTAAAGGAAATTGTAAAAACAACAGTCTACGCAGGAGTTTTGTTTGTTATATTGGCAGCTTTTTTTGGTTTCATTTTTTCACTGAGAATGTCCAATTCCATGAAAAAACTAATGAGTGTTATGTCTAAAGCCGAGAATGGTGATCTTACAGCATCTCTGACTATGAAGCGTAAGGACGAGATCGGTCAGCTTGTGGTCAGCTTTAATAAAATGATAGGAAAAATTAGGGAGTTGGTCACACAGAATAAGCAGGCTGCGGAAGAAGTCGCTCATTCATCTGAAAAAATGACTTCCATATCCTCCGACTCTTCCCGGATTTTTTCAGAGATATCCCAGGCCATCGTAGAGGTTGCTTCAGGCTCCTCTAATCAGGCAACAGAAGTAGAAACCAGTGTTAAGAGCGTTACCCAGCTTGCAGACAGAATTTCATCAGCTGTTGAAAGGACAAAAATCATGGAGACTGATGCAGAAACCATGAAGGAGCTGTCCGGGTCCGGTATAACTGTTATTGAGAATCTCAACAAAAAAACTATTGAGACCAATGAAATTGCAGCTGATGTCGTAAGAGAAATGGCAAGGCTCAATGACTATGTTAAAAATATTAACGTTATCACTAATGTGCTTCGTGGTATTGCCGATCAAACCAATTTGCTCGCGCTGAATGCCGCAATTGAAGCCGCAAGGGCGGGCGAATCAGGAAAAGGTTTTGCTGTTGTTGCGGATGAAATCCGAAAGCTGGCTGAGCAATCCAATAATAATACCCGTGAAATACAAAAGCACATTGAGAATGTTTTCAAGCAGTCCCAGAGCTCTGTAGATCTTGTTGTCAAAGCGGAAACGAGCTTTAGGGAGCAGAGCGGCATGGTAGAGCAAACTGCCGAGATGTTCTCAGAAATGAGGGAAAAAACTTCCCAATTGACTGAAAATATAAACAATGTGTATGACATGATTATGGGTATGGACTCCTATAAGGAAAATGTCATGTCAAGCATGGAGAATATCTCTTCAGTATCCCAGCAGGTATCGGCTTCAACGCAGGAGGTATCGGCTTCTGCCCAAGAACAGCTTGTTTCCATGGAACAGCTGGATCTTATGGCAAAAAGCCTTCATGAGCTCTCAGGTGATCTGCTAAAAACGATAGAGAAGTTCAAGGTCTGATCTAGTCTATTGCCCCATCCAGCTCCGGAGCAATACTCCATCTCACTATATCATCAGACCACCCTAATATTTCTTCGTATTCTTCTTTTATGGGATCTCTTATATACTTGAATCTTGACCCCCGGCCTGTGATATAGCAAAATATGGATCTTCAAGGTTAAGTCCTAGGCTAAGATGTCCGCAGCGCTATTTTTATCAATGTAAAGTACGGCATGGTCATGGGTTTTGAGTATGGAAGCCGGGCATGCTTCAGTGACCTCGCCTAATATGGTTTGTGCTACTGCCTCAGCTTTTTTCTTATCCGGCACAATGCAAAAGATGTATTTTGCTAAAAAGAGAGAGGGTATTGTAAGTGTTAATGCATAAGCAGGCACATCGCTAAATCTGATAAAGCAGCCGTCATGTACTTGCTGCTCACGGGATTTATCATCAAGTTCCACCAATTTAACCCATTCAGTGTCGTTGAATTGTGCAACATGAGGATCGTTAAATGCGATATGGCCATTTTCACCTATTCCCATGCAGACAATATCTGTAGGATATTGTTTCAGTAATTGAGAATATCTGATGCATTCCTCTTCAGGATTTGAATTACCATCAAGATAGTAAACAGATTTAAATTCAATCTTATCGAAAATCCTTTCCCTCAAGAAATTGCCGAATCTTTGGGGTGCTTTTGTATCTAGTCCCACGTATTCGTCCATGTGAAAGGCGTTAACCCTTTTCCAATCAATACCTTCTGCTTTTACAAGCCCCTCGAGAAATTCATTTTGAGAGGGCGCTGCAGCAAAAATTATGTTCACCTCATCCTTTTCTTCTAATAATTGCTTGAGTACAACCGACATTTCTCTTGCTGATGCTTCGCCCATATCCTTTCTGGTCTCATACACCTTCACTTTAAGTTTTTCTGCTTGAAGTTCCTTAATAATACTCATAAGTACACCCTCTCAATTATTTATGGTAATCGATTACTATAATGTTTAAAAAATTTTATTTTCATTTTTTTAAATTCTTTACCGATTTTCTCTCGATCAATGTAGGCTCCAGCTTAATAGAGACATAATTGCTGTCACTGTCTTCTAAATTTTCTATCAAGATTTTACATGCAAGGCGACCGGTCTCAAAAGCCGGTTGATTAATGGTAGTGAGCGGCGGATTAATCATAGCGGAAAATTCAATATTATCAAAGCCCATAACGGAAATATCATCCGGTACTTTAATACCGGAGTTGATAAAGCCATGAATAATACCCATCGCAGTTATGTCATTTACAGCGAATATAGCAGTGGGCAAATCTACCGATGCAAGACATTTTTTTGCGATATCTACTCCGCTTTCAAATTCAAAGGTACCATTCTCAACTTCTTTTTCATGTTCTGCTATATAAACCAGATCATCTGAAAAACCTATATTATTCTTCATTAAGCCTAGCTTATACCCGTCAAATATTTCTTTTCGGCTCCTTCTGGTGAGTGGGGACGTGGCAAATGCAATCTTTTTGTGGCCCATACTTATAAGATAGTCAACAGCCATCATTCCGGCGCGAGTAAAATCAAAGCTTATTTTATTGCATTGGAAATCTTCGATGTTTTGGTCAAAGCCTACAACTTTCAATCCACTATCACATAATTTCTTTAAGAAACCATGCTCTTCGTTGATCGTAGATAATATGATTCCCCTGACTTGCTTTTGGTACATTGATTCTATGTATTTCTTTTCGTTAGTTACGTCTCTAAATGAATTGCATAATAATATATTAAAGCCATGCTTTTTTGCTTCCGTTTCGATTCCCAGAACAAGCTGAGGGTAAAAGGGATTGGAAATATTGGGGATAATGACCCCAATATCTTTGCTCTCGCTTTTTTTAAGCATTCTACCCAGCAAATTGGGAGAATAGTTCAATTTTTGCGCAGCTTCTATTACTTTTTTGCGAATTTCCTTACTAATAGGGTAATCGCTATTGCTGAGCACTCTGGATACTGTAGCTGTGGATGTACCTGCCATTTTAGCTACGTCATATACTGTGGCCCTTTTTATTGTCTTATTCCTGTTATCCATACACTCATACCAATCTTTGTATTTGTCTGTACAGTAATCGGTTTCTGTAATTCTATTATACAATGATCCTTTTTAATTGCAATAGTTTTAGACCAACTTTTTATCTATCCAAGTCGTTATCACTTCTCTGACAGCTTCAGGTGAAATCACACTATTCATTTGAGTTGTTATAAAAATGCTGTCTACAAATCTGCCTCCACGGTCTTCGACTCTCTTTTTTATAGAGTCTATAACCTTTTGTGGCACCTTATCATCAGCTTCTGTCAAAAACAAATAAACATCTTTATTCGAAAAATCGGCTTTGTTTATAAAGGAATTTATGGCAGGTGTGCTGTGACCTGCCCATACCTGGCCTCCAAGAAAAATATTAGAATAGCCTTTTAGCGAAAAATCCATTGTCATAAGCTTGCTTTTCAATCCCATTAAAGCTGAAATAGCGGCTCCGGCAAACCCAATGCCGGTATTGCGCTTTTTTATCTCTTCAATTCTCACTAAATCTCCGCCGGTGATTTTACTAAGTTCTTTAGCAACGACTTCGGTGTTACCCATCCAGGAATAATAAACAATAATACTATTCATTTCAACAACCTCTTTTTACTCTTAAATTCCACATATTACAATTATATCCCTTTAGTTTGGCCTGTCAACGAAGCAGCAATATATCGGCCCATTCCTCCCAGGAGACACAGGCTTTTATAAGTCTATTTTTGATCCATTGACGTTACAATGTGTGTAATGTTATACTATGTGTAACGTTAGCAGATATCCGTTTACCGATAAGGGGGTAAAGCTTTGAAAAAAATTGCACTCACAACAAAGGAAGAGCTGAACATTTACATGAGTCCTGTCCGTCAGCAGCTTTTGCGCCAGCTAAGCATTGCGACTGCTTCTATGACTCCAAAGATGCTGGCCGATAAACTGCAAATATCACCGTCCAGTGTACAGCATCATATCAAGAAGCTGATGCTGCTCGGTTTGATAGAGCTGGATCACACTGAGATGATCAACGGTATAAAAGCCCGCTTTTACAAGCCTGCCCAAGTGACGGTTCAGATAGGCTTAAGTCAATCTGATGATTTAGAAGAGCAAAGAGAGGTATTGGTACAAGATTTAATCGCCCAGGTTTATGACGGCTTCAGAAAGCAAATGAGCAAGCGAATCTGCCAGCAAGGGGAGAAAAACCTTGATGCCCTGCAAAAGTGGGGGGATATAATGACCGGTGTTGTTCATTTATCAAGTCAGCAATCCCAGGAGCTTTTAAAGCTGGTCACTGAATATATCGAACAGCACGCTTCTCCGACTGTTGATAGCAGCCCATGGGAATATGCGATTATTGCATATAACGCACAGGAGATGTATGATGAGTAAGCTTCACCAGATTATTCTTGCCATAAACGCTTTTTCTGTAGGTCTAATGGTTCCCGTACTCAATCTTGTTCTGCTTAGTAAGGGTGCAAGCTTTCAGACCCTGCCTTTACTGCTTGCAATCTATGCGGTAACTGTACTAATCCTAGAGCTGCCCAGTGGTATATGTGCCGATCTTTATGGACGTAAAGCGGTGTTCTTGCTATCCTGCGGGTTTTATTTCATATCGTTTCTTATCATTATCATGGCAAACAATATGGCGGCATTGGTATTTGCTATTGCATTCTCCGGTTTGGGACGATCTTTTTCTTCAGGAAGCCTGGATGCCCTTATGATAGATCAAGCTCTTGATAAAAATGGAGAGGGCTGCCTTGCCGGAGTAACAACCCGGATGGCTGTTATAGAAGGTGGAGCTCTTGCAGTGGGAGGTATTGCAGGAGGAATTTTAGCCGATGCTAACAGTGCCTACTTAATCAATTTGGCTTTACGTGAGGTATTCATTGCAGTTCTCTTTATTCTTTGCCTGGTTTTCATAAAAGAGCAGCCTGTTCATCAAAAAGAACAACGTATACCACTCATTGACCATATCAGAAAAAGCAAACAGGTTATACTTTCCACGCCTCAATTCGGCTTTATATTACCCGGTATTTTTTTTACAGGTTTTTTTCTCTGTACCGTAGAAACATACTGGCAGCCGGCATTCATGCAAATTCCCAATGGACAGAACAGCACATGGATACTTGGAGTCATAACTTTTTTGGCATTCCTGGCCGTAACCCTTGGAAACATCATCGCTCAAAGGCTATTGAATAAGCATAGCAACAGAGAGTGGCATTTTTATAAATTTTTCCGCATTATCTTTGCTGTTTTTATTCTTATATTTGCCTTCCAAAAGAGCATCATTGGTTTTATGGCCTGGTATGCCGGTGTATATCTGCTGCTGGGAGCAAGCAACATCGCTGAGAGCACTTTAGTCAATAAATTGACCCCCAATCATATGAGGGCAAGTGTTCTCTCTCTGAATTCATTTACTACGCAGATCGGTGTATTAATTGCCTCCCTATTTAGCAGTATCATGATCGAATGGTTGCAAATTGCAGGGGTTTGGCTGGCAGCAGGAGGCCTTTTAGGCGGATATGCCACATTTGTAGCGGTTGCCACATATAAAAGGGAGTATGAATCGGATATGAGTCTGCAGCAAAGTGCTTTTTTGGAAAAGGAATGAATATAGCCAGTGTATCAATGCATTTGTCTTGACATGGTGGCTTCTTGACGATAACCTAGTTGTAAATGGGTTAATGAGGTAAAAACATGGTTGATAAGAAGCCTTATTTATATGATGCATTTATTAGCTACAGACACAGTGATCCTGATAAAATCGTGGCAGAAAAGCTGCATAGGATGCTGGAGACGTATAAAGTTCCCAAAAGTGTTTCAAAGCTGACAGGTAAGAAGAAAATCCAAAGGGTCTTTCGTGACCGGGACGAGCTTCCCACCTCCTCAAATTTGGCCGAGGATATAACAAAAGCCCTGGAAGCGTCTGAATACCTCATCGTTATTTGTTCACCAAGAACTCCCCAATCACAATGGGTATCAAAGGAGATTGAGGAATTTAAGGCGCTGCGCGGTCCTGAGAAAATTCTGGCTCTCTTGATTGAGGGAGAACCTTACGAGTCGTTCCCGACTCAGTTAAGGTTTATAAAACGAATAGATACAAAGGAAGATGGAACCCCTGTCGAAACTATAATTGAGATTGAACCTCTTTCAGCTGATATCCGTGCCACCACCACAAAAGGGATGTTTAAGAACTTGAAAACCGAAATTCTGCGGCTCCTGGCACCCATGCTCAACTGTAAGTTTGACAATCTTAAACAGCGGCACAAAGAGCGTCTTATCAAGACTGTTCTTGCAGCTTCCATATCTTTTTCGGCGTTCTTTTTGGCTTTTGGTTCTTTCAGTACATATCAGGCTCTTGTCATCAATCAAAAGTCTCAGGAGGTCATGCTAAAATCCCAGGAAATTATGGCACAGATACAAAAAACTCAGATCAGTCAATCCCGGTATCTTGCCAACATATCCAATCAGCTTTATGAAGAGGGAGACCGGTACCGGGCTATTCTCGCGGCGCAGGAAGCGCTTCCGCAGGATCTTTCGAATCCTGAAAGGCCTTATGTGCCCGAAGCTGAATATTCGCTTTCTCAAGCCCTGCATGTCTATGATGCTGATAATACCCCCGACATGGATATTGTCCTCGACCATAATAAGAATGTATGCTTCTTGGAGATGAGTCCTGATGGACAAACTCTCTTAACCGCTTCCAATGATGGGCTTGTAATGACCTGGGATATAGAGACCGGTAAGAAGCTTGCAACAATCAATGCGGGTGACGTTTCATTTATTGATTACCAAGCCTTCTTTCTTGATGATAACAGTTTTATAGCCGTCACAGAAGATACAACCGCCTGCTTCGATATAAAGGGTTCAAAAAAATGGCAGGTTAAAGGGTATGCCTATAGAATGGCCTTCAGCCCGGATCGCACAAAAATTGTCTGTAACTTCAGCGATCATCTGAGCATAATAAATGCCGCAACAGGAGAAATTCTTCTGGATATTGCTTCAAGTAATGATTTTAACATTACCGTTATAGGTACCTATATTAATCAACTGGCCTTTGATAAAAAAGCCGACCTTCTTGCCGTTTCATTAAATAACGGAACCGTCTATATTTTTGATAGTTCAACCGGCATGCTGTTGCGCACTCTTAAAGCGGGTTATAACAATATAAGCAGTTTGGAGTTTTCTGACGAAGGCAATCTGATTGTTGCTTCCTATGATTGGGATGAAGAAAATCTTGTATTCACCAAGGGAAGGGGATCTCTTAAGGTTTTTCCGCCTGATGGAGCTGAGCCTCTGCTATCCATGGACTTTCCGAACTCAAAAGTTGAAAAGGCAGTTTTCCACCCCTATAACAGTTCGTGGTTAGTTTTTATTGAAAGTGAGAAGCTACATGTTATTGACTATAAAAAAGGACAAAATATCAGTACTTTTATCCACGGAGACACTGTTACAAGCTATAAGATATTTGATACCTTCATCTTTTCATCTTCCAAGGACGGAACTGCCCGCTTTTTAATGACCGAAGGTTCCGGATATGAGAACAACTATATGCGTTTAACTTTCCCCGATTCAATTAAACAAATGGTGCAAGGAAAGGGGAGAATTGCGCTTTATTACCCCTCATCCAATAAGGTCTATGTATTAAAATATCTGGAGAATGAGCAAATAATTAAGCTTGATGGACACCAAGACAATATTGGCTACGGTTGTTTTTCTTCTGATGGTAAAACAGCTGTAACCGCTGATTTAGATTCCTCCGAGGATTCTGAAAAAGGTTTGCTTTGTTTATGGGATGCAGTTAATCATAAACTGCTCAAAACAACAATTTTGGGGGATAAGGTAAGAGGTTTAAAGTTCGTAGACATGGACAGCAAGATTCTGGCCTGGATGTCGTCGGGTAAAATAATGCTCCTTAATGCCACGGACTTAACAATACTGTCAGAACACAAATATGATGCGAATATAAACAATATCGAATTTAACTTGGAAACGAATTTGATCGCCATTATCTCATATAACGATGTCACCCTTTTATCATTGAAGGATTTAAAAGTAATTAACAGTTTTGAAACGGAATCCATTCAGTCCTTTTCCTTCTCGGGGAATCTTGGACTTTTTATAACCAGAAAATCGGGGATAAAGCTAATTGATGTTTTAACCGGCGAAGAAAAGCTTGCTGTCAAAGACGATAAAATTCGTGATGGTACCGTCAGCCCAAACGGAGCTTATATTGCGTTGGCCTATGAAGACCGATCCCTCAAGCTTTTTGAAAGAGGAGACAATCTTCGTGAGACTGTAATCATTAAAGACAACGGACTTAATTTATCAAAGATCGTTTTCAGCCCTGATTCTCAGAAGCTTATAGTTGGCTACGATGATAAGAGCATTTCCTTTTATGAGACAAAATCAGGTATTCTTCTGAATACGCAGGGCGGAGAGCATTTTTTCTCCCCTCTTGAAAGCGTTGTTTTCAGTAGCAATGGAGACCGTTTTGTTTGCACTGATGGTAGTGGAAATGCCCAGATTTTTGATGCTGCCACTTCAAAGATTCTTGCCAGGATGGAGATTCTGAGCATTGATCCACACTTTAAGTCAATTTTATCACGGGACAGCTATAATGTGCTTTTTATGCCGCTCTATACAACCCAGATGCTTCTGGATGAAGCTCAAAAGCAGCTTAATGGGCGTATTCTTACAGATGACGAAAGAAAAACGCTCTTTATTGAGTAAAACAAAACTCTAGTAGTGCGTTAAAGCGGTAGTTTCTCATGGTAGAAACTACCGCTTTTTTTCCTACCACTTCTTTATCACGTCTATTAATTCCTACTAAAACGATATGATTAGTAAAAAATATATTGACAGGCACAGAGCAACTCATTATAATCATAAATTATACAAAACATATATGATTAGTTTGGTATAAGGATTGGTTATTCAGAAATGGCCAGATAGGAGGAATGATATGGCTCGCATACAACCTGTGGAATATGAAAAAGCAAGTGATGCGGTAAAGAAGCAATTTGATGATCAGATTGCAAAGCATGGACGCGTTACCAACATGAAAAAGACATTGCTTCATTCATTGCCGGCTTTTCATGCCCTCATGGAGTGGTACCCGCTCAGGGACTGCCTACTTGAGTTTATGGATGAAAAAAGCTTTAATTACTTTTCACATGCAATCTCGGCTCAAAACAATTGTCTGGTTTGTTCCACTTTCTTCCGCAAAATTTTGATAGATAACGGAGAAAATCCGGATCATCCGGTGTTTTCCGAAAAAGAACAGATTTTGATGGATTTTGGACGATGTTGCGTTACCGATGCTTTAAAGATTGATGATGCAATGTTCCAAAAGCTTCGTAAATTTTTTAACGATGAACAGATTGTGCTATTGACTGCATTTGCAGGACTTATGATAGCAACCAACCTGATAAACAATGCATTGGATGTTGATTTGGATCAATATCTCGAAAGTTATGCAAGGAGGTAAAACCTTAATGGGCCAATTTTATGGGAAAACAGTCTTTATAACCGGTGCCGCAAAGGGGCAGGGTAGAGCTACAGCATTGGCTTTTGCAAAAGAGGGTGCCAATATCATAAGCTTCGATCTCAAGCAAAAAATAAGCTATCCTGCCTATAATAACAGCTCAAATAATGATTTGGAGAACCTTAAGGAAGACATTGAAGCCCTGGGAGCGAAAGCTGTCGTGTTTGGGGGAGATGTCAGGAATGCTTCAGATGTGGAAGCCGCAGTTGAGAGTGGTGTTAAAGCCTTTGGGACCATCGATGTGCTCTTTAACAATGCAGGCATATGTGCGTACGGTTATGCACACGAGCTGACTGAGGCCGAATGGGATGCGATGATTGATATCAATCTTAAGGGATCCTGGCTGACCGCCAAGGCCATCATACCCTACTTCATCTCACAAAAAAGCGGTGTTATTATTAACAATTCATCTACTGCAGGCTTGAGGGGAATGAATCGCCTGTCCCACTATGCAGCGTCCAAATGGGCGCTGGTAGGCCTGACAAAGTCACTGGCATTGGAGCTTGCTCCCTATAATGTAAGAGTTATCAGTATTCACCCCACAGGTGTCAACACACCAATGAACGATGGCCTTGCCTTCCTGGAAGGCACCACAGCCGAGGAAATCGCAGTGAGGTCTGCGGGGAATCTTCTGCCCGTACCATGGATAGAACCTGAAGATGTGGCCGAGGCCGTACTTTTCCTTGCAAGTGATAAGTCACGTTTTGTAACCGGAAGCCAATTTGTACTCGATGCCGGACTCTTAACAAGATAAAAAATGAGTTAACATTTTAAGGAGGATTAATCATGAAGAAGCTGACATTAATAACACTGATCATTGTAGTTCTAGCCCTGGCCTTTACGGCATGCTCGGCAAAGGAAACATCCGGAACCAGCACACCGACTGCTTCCACACCTACAGCCGAAACCTCTGCAACACCCACACCAGCAGCCACTCCCCAGGTAGTCAAGGTAGGTACCATGGGCACCTATGAACCTTTTTCTTATGTGGATGGAAACAATAACCTTACCGGTTATGATATTGAAGTTCTGCGCCTTGTAGAAAAGGTTGACCCCAGCTTGAAATTTGAATTTATTTCAGGACCATGGGACTCACTTTTCCCAGGTCTTGACGCAGATAAATTTCAATTGCTGGCAAATCAAATCACCAGCAATCCTGACCGTGTAGCCAATTACCTTCTAACCGATAATACATATGCTCTGTGCGTAAGTCAGTTGATTGTTAAAAAAGGACGCACCGATATTCAATCCCTCAATGATCTTAAGGGCAAAAAAATCGGCACTACCGTGGGTGATTCATTTACACGAATCTTGGAAGACTGGAACAACGCCAACGGTAAGATTCTTGATATTGTTTACTATGAAGAAGATGTTACCACCTTGCTCCAGGATATTGTAAACGGACGAATTGATGCGACCTTGAACGATCCCATCATGGCTGTTGCAAAAGCTAAGGCACAAAATCTCGATGTTGAGCCGGTTGGTGAACGTGTCGCAGCAGATCCTACTCACTTTATCATCAAAAAGGGTACGGAGGGTGAAGAGCTTAAGAAAAAGGTCGATGCCGCTCTTGAAAAGCTGCATGAGGATGGGTCTTTGAGTAAGCTATCCATTGAATGGTTCGGAGTAGATTATTCTAAATAATGAAGTGAAATGTGAGGGTATGGTATGGAGCAAAAAGAATTATTGGATTGGGACTATATGATCCAATCTATCCCGCGTGTTGCATCAGGCATACCAGTAACCTTGTCCATTGCGGTTGTCGCTTTTCTGTTTGGTATTTTATTAGGCTTTGCTGTGGCTTTGGTCAAAATATATAAAGTGCCCTTTCTCATGCGAATAGCACAGGTTTATGTTTCGTTTATGCGCGGTACACCGCTTTTAGTGCAGATTTTCCTTTCCTATTACGGGACTCCGATTGTATTACGCTATCTTGGCGCTATTTACGGATGGGATATTGATATCTCCAAAATTCCTGCCATTGCATTTATGTATATCTCCTTTTCACTTAATGTGGGGGCATACCTGTCTGAAACCATACGTTCTGCAATTTTGTCAGTGAGTAAGGGCCAAATTGAAGCAGCTCAGGCGCTGGGGATGACAACTCCCCAGCTTATGGGCCGTATCATCATTCCACAGGCTTCAATTGTGGCACTTCCCAATCTGGGTAATACATTTATTGCATTGCTTAAGGATACATCTCTTGCATTTGCCGCATCGGTTCCTGAAATCATCGGACAGGCAAAGATTGCGGCTGCACGTTCCTCAAAATTTTTTGAGGCGTATATTTTAGCGGCCATTATGTATTGGGTGATCTGTATTATCCTGGAGCAATTAATGAATCTGGGGGAAAGACGGTTACGGCGTCATGAGCGAGGGGTAAGCTATGATTGAAATAAGGAACTTGCATAAATCATTTGGCAAAAACAAAGTACTAAAGGGTATCGATTTGGATATTAAGCCTGGCAGTGTCGTTGCAGTTCTTGGACCGAGCGGATCAGGAAAGTCAACGCTCTTACGCTGCATCAATCTCTTGGAACTACCCCAAAAGGGGACACTTAAAATAGGTGAAATGAATATTGATTACCATAAGGTCCACAAGAAAGCGGTCTTGGATATACGTAAAAAAACAGGAATGGTATTTCAGAATTACAACCTTTTCCTGCACAAGACTGCCCTTGGCAATGTCGCCGAAGGATTAATAGTAGTAAAGAAGATGAACAAAAAGGATGCAATGGAGACAGCGCGAAAATACCTTGCCAAGGTAGGATTAAGTGATAAAGAAATGCATTATCCGGCACAGCTCTCAGGTGGACAGCAGCAGCGAGTAGCCATTGCACGTGCCCTTGCCATGAATCCTGAGGTGATTCTTTTCGATGAACCAACCAGTGCCCTTGACCCGGAACTGGTGCAGGAAGTGTTGAACGCCATGAAAAAAGTTGCCAACGAGGGTATAACAATGGTTGTCGTTACCCATGAAATCAGCTTTGCGCGTGATGTTGCAACGAATGTTGTCTTTTTGGATCAAGGTCATATTATCGAACATGGATCTGCTGCAGAGTTTTTTAAAAATCCGCGTGAGGCTAGAACTCAACAGTTTTTACAGCGTATAGCAACGGAATACACCTATATGATCTAATTAGGGCTCAGCCATAAAGTTCTTTTCTTCTTCATAAAAACTTCATAAGTTTAGCGTAGTATAACGACTATAAAATAGATCCCTCTATGGGTGGAGGTGAAAAGATATGAATTGTCACGGAGGAAATAATAAAGGACAAAATGGCCATGAAAAAGGTCACAAAGGACATGGAAAGCACATGCTCCTAATGGTGCTGTGCTGTGCAATACCCGCTGTACTGCTTATACTGCTTCCTTTTCTTCGTATAAACACTCCGGCGTTAAGAAGCATTCTGAGTTTCGGAATGTTGCTGCTTTGCCCTTTAATGCATGTCATGATGATTCCTATGATGTTCCGCAAGGATAAAGACAAAAAGAATGATGGACAGAAACAATATGTACAAGAAATTGCAGACAAGTGAGACTACTCCAGCTTATCGAATGTTTAATCAAAAGCAGCATAGTTAAGGCTATGCTGCTTGGCCATATGTATAGCAGATTGAAAATAAAAATTCTTAAAAGAATACCTTGACATTCAAAAAAGGATGAGTATAATGAAAGCATACACCCCCTCCCGAGGTGGGGTGGGATAAATAATAAATCTGCTTGCTGGGTAGATTACTTGATAGGAGGTATTTATATGGAACATACGGATAAAAAGCAGGTTTTAAATCTTCTGAAAACCTCTAAAGGGCAAATAGAGGGCATCATAAAGATGCTGGAAGAGGATAGGTACTGTGTTGATATATCAAAACAAATTCTTTCAGTCCAGGCACTGCTTAAAAAAGCCAATTTGAAGATTATCGACCAGCACATCAAGCATTGCGTAAAACAAGCCTTTACTGAGGGGGAGGGAGCTGGTAATGCAAAGGTGGATGAGATTATAGAATTGATTGATAAATACGCAAAGTAGGTAAAAGAGGGTTTTAGTCATGAAAGTGCATACAGTTAATCTAAAGCAGGATAATATGCTTTGTCATAGATGTGTTTTAAATGTTGTAAAAGCACTCGGGTATATAGATGGAATACGTGAGTTTGTAGTGAGGCAAGCCATAATGGATTTAGTCAATGAGTCAATAATTAAGGGAAAGGTCAATATTGAAGTTCTTCAATAGAATAGGGCGGTGAGAGCAATGGTAAAAGAAACATTGGGTGTTACAGGAATGACATGTGCGTCCTGCGCAAAAGCCATCGAAAGAAGTGTGACTAAAGTAGATGGTATAAATTCGGCAAATGTCAATATAGCCACAGAAAAGCTAAGCGTTGAATTTGATGAAGCTAAAACGAGCATCGACAAAATAAAGGAGGCCGTAAAGAAAGCCGGCTACGGCGTTCAGGAAAGTGTAAATGAAAACATTCGGGAAGTTATATTGCCAATATCCGGAATGACATGTGCGTCCTGTGCAAAAGCCATTGAGAAGTCAATTCAAAAGCTTGCAGGGATAAATGAGGTCAGTGTAAACTTTGCATCAGAAAAGGCAAAGGTAGTCTATGATTCCTCAAAGACAAGGATATCCGAGATTAAGGATGCTGTTTCAAAAGCCGGATACAAGGCTCTAGAGATTGAAACAGGCGATCAGGTTGATCGTGAAAGAGAACGCAGAGAAAAAGAAGTGAAAACTCTATGGTCGAAGTTTTTGTGGTCTACCCTGTTTACCTTACCTCTTTTTTATATAGCTATGGGGCATATGCTGGGCTTTCCCATGCCTGAGATCATCATGCCTGAGATGTACCCTTTAAATTTTGGGTTGGTACAGCTTGTATTGGTTATACCCCCAATAATTGCAGGCTATAAGTTCTATACAGTAGGATTTAGCAGATTAATAAAACGAGAACCCAACATGGACTCATTAATTGCAGTGGGTACAAGTGCTGCAGTTTTGTACGGTATTTATGCAATCATACAGATAGCCAGCGGGAATTTTGAATACGCTCAGGATTTATATTTTGAGACCGCAGGAGTCATCATCTCATTGATTCTTCTGGGTAAATATCTTGAGTCCGTGACAAAAGGCAAGACCTCCGAGGCCATAAAGAAGCTGATGGGTTTGGCCCCAAAAACAGCTATCGTGATTCATGACGGCAAGGAAATGGTTATTCCAATTGAAGAAGTCGAGGTTGGAGATATCATACTTGTAAAACCGGGTGAGAAAATACCGGTTGATGGCGAGGTTGTCGAAGGCAGAACCTCGGTTGATGAATCCATGTTAACCGGTGAGAGCATACCTGTAGAGAAAAATCCGGGCAGCAAAGTGATCGGCGCAAGTATCAATAAAAACGGTACTATCAAATTTAAGGCCACAAAGGTAGGAAAAGATACGGCTCTATCACAGATTATAAAGCTTGTAGAAAATGCTCAGGGTTCCAAGGCACCTATTGCAAAGATGGCGGACATCATCGCCAGTTACTTTGTTCCAATTGTTATGGCTATTGCAATTATAGCAGGAGTTGCATGGTACATTTCAGGCATGTCGGTCATTTTCTCACTCACAATTTTTATTGCAGTTCTTGTTATCGCATGTCCATGTGCCCTGGGATTGGCAACACCTACCGCTATTATGGTCGGAACTGGAAAAGGTGCTGAATACGGAGTATTGATAAAGGGGGGAGAAGCTCTTGAAACCACCCATCGGATTAAAACCATCGTATTTGACAAAACCGGAACCATCACAGAAGGTAAACCAAAAGTTACAGATATCGTTTCAACCGGCATCGTTGGTGTGACTGAATTATTACAATTGGCGGCTTCAGCAGAGAAAGGCTCTGAGCACCCCTTAGGTGAGGCCATTGTTAATGACGCAAAGGCTAAAAATATGGATTTCTTCAAGGTTGAAAGCTTTGAGGCCATACCGGGTCATGGCATCGAGGTAGTCATTCTAGGAAAGAAGATGCTTTTAGGAAATAAAAAGTTAATGGATGACAGGAAAATAGAAATAACTCTGCAGAATGAGTCCGACAGATTAGCAGAGGAAGGTAAAACACCCATGTATGTTACCATTGACAATCAGCTTGCAGGTATCATCGCAGTGGCAGATGTCATGAAAGCCAGCAGTAAGCGAGCCATTGAGGCATTGCACGGCATGGGTATAGAAGTGGCTATGATTACCGGTGACAATAGGAGAACTGCAGAAGCAATTGCAAAACAAGTAGGTATAGATAGGGTACTTGCCGAGGTTCTGCCCCAGGATAAGGCTAATGAGGTTAAAAAGCTTCAGTCGGAAGGTAAAATCGTTGCTATGGTGGGCGACGGCATAAACGATGCTCCTGCATTAGCTCAAGCCGATATAGGCATAGCCATTGGTTCAGGAACTGATGTAGCCATGGAATCAGCAGATATCGTGCTTATGCGCAGTGACCTCATGGATGTACCCACTGCAATTCAACTTAGTAAGCGTACCATAAGAAATATCAAGCAGAATCTGTTCTGGGCATTTGCATATAATACAGCCGGTATACCGGTGGCAGCAGGCTTGCTCTATCTGCTTGGTGGACCTCTGCTAAACCCGATGATTGCCGCAGGGGCTATGGCATTCAGTTCCGTATCGGTGCTTATGAATGCATTGAGACTTAAGAGATTTAAGCCTGTGCATTAAATATAGATATATTAATTTAAGAAAGGATTGTGTTATTATGACAAAGAAAATTTCTATTGAAGGCATGACATGCAATCATTGCAAGCATCATGTTGAAGAAGCGTTAAAGGAGCTTGACGGGGTTACATCAGTCAAGGTCAGCCTTGAAGGAAAGTTTGCAGAGATAGAACTGACCCATGATGTGGATGATGAAAAAATAAAGGCCGCAGTAGATGAGGCCGGATATGAAGTGACGAATATTCAATAGAGGAGTTGGGCGGCATGTATGCCGCCCTTTTTTTCTCCATAAAATCTTCATAACTGCCTGATAGAATAAGCCTATCAAAAGAGTAAAGGCGGAGGAAAAATGAGTAACAAAAAGCAAGCATCAAAGACTAAAAAATCATGTATTCCCAATCGCAATGTGATCATTGCCATAGCTGCAATTGTTGTTGTAGTCGCTGCGCTTTTAATAATCAACGGCAACAAGAGAAACAATGCTGGATCCCCGGTAGTAAACGATGTTGTCATTACAAAAAGTAAAATTACTGAAACTGTAACTTTCATACCTGCTAAAGTCGGTAAAACTAACATGGAAATTATGGCTGTAAAGGCAAGTGATGGCACCATCAGAACGGCATTCAATACCTGCCAGGTCTGTAACGGGTCACCCAGAGCCTATTACAAACAGGATGGCGACATCGTGATATGCCAAAATTGCGGGAATAAGTTCAGTATGGATATGATCGAAGTGGAAAGAGGCGGTTGTAACCCTGTTCCCATTATGGAGGGCGATAAAGATGATAATGGTGAAACCATTACCATCCCAAAGGATTTTATTGCACAAAATAAAGGTCTGTTTACTGAAAACTGGAAGACCAAATAAATGACATGAGAGGGGTGTTATATGAGTCAGAATAGCGATAAAGTCGTTTTGCATGTTGAAGGTATGACCTGCACCGGCTGCGAGACAAGAATAGAGAATGCCCTTCGAAAAATGGAAGGCGTTATAGAGGTAAAAGCCGATTATAGCAGTTCATCGGTATATGTGACCTTTGATAAGGCAAAGCTTGGTCTGGCCGGGATGGCTGAAGCCATTGAGAAAATGGATTATAAGGTAACCAACAAATCTTCAAATAGTGAGGACAGAGCAGACCCAAGCGATAGTCATCAGGCCGAGAATGTAAAGACAAGGGTAAAAGCAGGACGAATGGTGGGTATAGGCATCATTATACTTGCAACATATCTCATTATCAATAATACCATCGGCTTAAGCTTTATCCCCGAAATCAATCAATCCATGGGGCTCGGCCTATTATTCATGGTAGGGATGTTAACATCCCTGCATTGTGTTGCCATGTGCGGTGGAATAAACCTTTCGGTTTGTATGCAATACAAAACAGAGGATGATAGGTCAAAGCTTGCAAAACTCAAGCCCAGTCTCCTCTACAATCTGGGCCGTGTTATTTCATATACACTTTTGGGCGGTCTTGTCGGCGCATTAGGGTCGGTTGTAAGCTTCTCAGGAACTGCTAAGGGTATTGTATCGGTATTGTCCGGCTTGTTCATGATCATTATGGGCCTTAATATGCTGAACATCTTTCCATGGCTTAGAAAACTCAATCCAAGACTACCGAAGTTTTTGGGCAGAAAGGTGCATAGCAATGCTGATAAAAAGGGACCACTGATTGTGGGACTTTTAAATGGGCTCATGCCTTGCGGGCCTTTGCAGGCTATGCAGCTTTATGCTCTTGGTACGGGAAGCTTTTTGTATGGTGCTCTCTCAATGTTGCTTTTCAGCTTGGGGACAGTTCCCTTGATGTTTGTATTTGGTGCAGTCAGCTCTATTTTAAGCGGGAAGTTTACACATAAGATGATGAAGATAAGTGCGGTTTTGGTTATGGCTCTGGGCATGGTCATGCTCAATCGGGGGCTGAATCTTTCGGGCCTGGGATTTGTCCCTTCCTCTGCTTCAACAGGTGACGGCAGTATTGCAAGAATAGAAAATGGTGTGCAATATGTATCTACAGAGCTTGAACCGGGTGGCTATTCACCTATTGTGGTTCAGAAGGGAATTCCCGTAAAGTGGACCATAAAGGTTGAAAAAGGTGATCTGAATGGCTGCAATAACCCTATTACCATTCCCCAGTACAATAAACAAGCAAAGCTTGCAATAGGGGATAATGTCATAGAATTTATCCCAGAAAAAGAGGGAGATATTATTTACACCTGCTGGATGGGGATGATCAGCAGCAGAATTCGTGTTGTTTCGGACATAAACAATGCCTCGGCTGAAGATGTTCAAAAAGTACCCACAGATGAAATCGCAATAGGGGAAATAAGAGACGGCATACAATATGTCAGTATTACGGTTAATGACGATGAGTTTTCCCCTGCGGTGATGGTTTTACAGGAGCTTGTTGAAACCGTATGGACCATTAACGGCGTAGAGCTGAATGACCATAATAGACAGATGTTCTTCCCGGAGTATCAGGCGAGGCTGGATGTGCAGGAAGGAGAAAATATCCTCAATGTTGTGCCGGAATTTGACTTCACATTTAGCTGCTCATCAGGAACCTTAAACGGGTACGTTAAAGTTGTCGAGGATATCACAAAGATTAACATTGACGATATAAAAGATGAGGTTAATAAATATCGGCCGTCATTTAACAATTCTGGAGGCGGGGCTTCTTGCCATTAAACTCTTTGATTTACTCCATACCTTGGAGGCTTTATATTGATTGAGAAATCTTAAGGGAGATGATAGGATGTCATTATGGGTAAGAATAAAAAAAGCATGGCAGGATTTTCTGGAGAAGATGGCCAAAGATAATGAGAAAGCCTTTGGAAACGGAAGACTCGACTGCTGCCAGCTTAACAGCAAGCAAAAAGAAAAAGCAAGATAATCTTTGGGGAGGCCCATGGCAGGATGAACAACGCAAGGAAAATACTTGTTGTCGACGACGAGCAAAAGATCGTAGAAGTTATTAAGTCCTATCTGGAGCATAGCGGCTATGAGGTTTACACTGCTTACGCCGGGAAACAGGCCCTTCAGATGTTTGAGAGGGTAGAACCGTCGCTGGTTATTCTTGATTTAATGCTTCCTGATATAACAGGTGAAGATATTTGCAGAAAAATCAGAAGGGAGTCCAAGGTTCCCATTATCATGCTGACGGCAAAGGTTGAAGAGGAAGATATCCTTAGGGGGCTTGATATAGGAGCGGATGATTATATCACGAAGCCTTTCAGCCCCAAACAGTTGGTTGCAAGAGTTATGGCCGTCCTTCGGAGAGTTTCGGACCATTCCATGCTTTTCAATAGCCTATCCTTTAATCAAGATGATCTTGTCATAGATGATTTGAAGCACGAGGTCAGAAAACAGGGAAATATTATTAATTTGACGCCAAAGGAATACAGAATACTCTTGACGCTCATTAAGTACCCGCAAAAGACATTTACTCGGGAAGAACTCATTCATGTGGCCCTTGGAGATGATTTCGAAGGCTTTGACCGGACAGTGGATACACATATTAAAAATATCAGACAAAAAATTGAGTCAGACTCCAGATCACCAACCTATATTCTAACAGTCCATGGAATAGGGTATCGATTTGGAGGAGAGGAAACAATTTAATGCTTTTTTCAAAAGAAGGTACCCGGGTATGAGAATCAGTTTAAAATCGAAGCTTTCACTTTCCTATATGATGGTTATCGTTTTGTGCGTGCTTTTAATAAGTGCCCTTGCTAACTTTTTTTTCGATAAGCATTTTAGAGAGTATGTGAAGGAAAACCAGGAACAGAAAAATAGGCAAATTGTGACGCAATTATCCGCTCAGTACAGTGAAAATGGTGAATGGAATTATGACATGATTGAAGCCATAGGCGTCAGTGCTCTTGAAAATGGGCTCATCATGAAGGTCAAGGATCAATTGGGAGAAACCATATGGGATGCTACCGAGCATAATAACGGTATGTGCCAGAGGATTATCGAACAGATGGCCCATAATGTAAGCGTCCGTTACCCCAACATCAAGGGCTCATATACCGAAATTCCCTACACTCTGTATCATAAGCTAAGCAAGGTTGGAGTTGCAGAGATCGGGTCCTACGGCCCTTATTATTTAAGTGATAATGATTTGGCCTTTATCAATACCTTGAACAACCTCCTATTAGGCGCGGGCATATTTTCGCTGGCTTTTGCTCTTATCATCGGTAATATCGTGGCAAGGCGCGTGAGCGCACCTATTTCAAAGGTAATCCGATCCGCTCAGTCTATTGAAAAGGGTTATTATACCGACAAGATACCGGATGATTCAGGTACAAGGGAAATAAGTCAATTGACGACAACTATCAACAACCTGGGCGAGACCCTGGGAAAACAGGAAAGCTTAAGAAAAAGGCTTACGGGTGATCTGGCCCATGAGCTGCGGACACCCCTTGCAACATTGCAAAGCCATATGGAAGCTATGATCGACGGCATCTGGGAGCCTGATGCAGAGAGGCTTTTAAGCTGTCATGACGAGATTGTAAGGATCAGCAAAATGGTAGGTAACATGGAAGAGCTTGCCCGGTATGAAAGCGAGAACCTCGTATTAAATACAGTTCATTTTGATGTAACAGAACTGATTAAGCGATTACTCCAGAACTTCGAAAAAGCATTTTTGAACAAAAACATAGATGTCACAGTTTCAGGCGAAAGTCAGGAGCTTTCCGCCGATAGGGACAAGATCAGTCAGGTGCTGGTTAACCTTTTATCTAATGCACAGAAGTACACTCCCCAAGGCGGAAAGGTTGACGTACGTGTTAAGGGTGCAGAAGATACAGTGGAAGTCATCATTAGAGATAATGGACAAGGAATTCCTAAAGAGGATCTGCCCTATATCTTTGAAAGATTCTATAGGGCAGATAAATCAAGAAACCGAATCACCGGCGGATCCGGTATCGGACTGACCATAGCCAAAGCCATTGTAACTGCCCACAAAGGTACCATAGAAGTGCATAGCGATGTGGGGATAGGTACAGAATTCATTATTTTATTGCCAAAAGATAAAAACTAATAATTATCGAGCTTATACAGAAAGATGCTAGGACACAAGTCTTAGCATCTTTTTCTATTAACAGTTGTCGTGATATAAGCAGATGAATCCGGATTTTACTGAATATGAGATATCCCCATTAATATTTCAAATAGAAGAAAATGTTGAATATTGTCGACCTCATGGTATAATTATCCTTAATACAAAGAGTGCATAGTGCTCGCAAAATTTTATTTTGATGGAGGAAAAAAACCATGAAGAAAGCATCCAGAATTGCTTCAATTCTAATAGCAATTGCATTGTTATTGTCAGTGAATACACTGGCAGGATTTGCAGCAGAGCAAAAGCGGGTCGAAATTGCTGATAGCAAAGGTGGCTACTTAACAGTTACTAATGTTACCGAAGTAAAGCAAGCAGGATATTTTCCGCTATTTGTAGCACAATCTCCTGTAACTGTAACAATCTACGGTGATGATATCTGCAGAGAGTTTATATCATACTTTATAGACTCTAAGGTTGTAAGCGATGGGGTTCAATGGGGCGATTTTGACGAGTCCATAAAGTTTGATGTTATGAAGTATAGATACTATGACAGTGATAAAATATATGACATGTACACTCAGCCACCTGAAGATATCGTCTTGTATGCATCAGGTAACAAAGCTACTTTAACCAAGCCTGGATATTATATTGTAAGTGCTGCCCCTGAAGCAGCAGAGGGTGCAGATGTTTTAATACATATTACAGGTGAAGCGACAGCTGAACCCAAGCCGTCAACAACTCCCGAACCCAAGCCATCAACAACTCCTGTGCCCCAGCCTACCCAGCCTGAGACAGTAAAGGTTAAGCCCACTCCATCCAAGGTTCTGGTAGATGGAAAGGCTATATCCTTTGAAGCTTATGGAATTAATGGATTTAACTATTTTAAGCTGCGTGATCTTGCTATGGCTGTTAGTGGTACTACAAAACAGTTCGATGTTGCATGGGATGCTGCGAATAATGCAATTCAGCTTACTTCAGGCAAAGCGTATACCGTTGCCGGAGGAGAACTTGTCGTATCCGCAAATTTCACCGAAAAGGATGCTCAGACTAACGCTGCAAAGATTCTTGCAGACGGTACGGAAATTGAGTTAACAGCGTATGGTATTGCGGGATATAATTATTTTAAACTAAGAGATATAGGAAAATTATTTAACTTCGGTGTAGAATGGGATGCAAAGAACAATGCTGTCATTATTGACACAACAAAACCATACGTCGACTAATACATCAGAATGTAAAATGGGCTATCTGGTACTATTAAAGTGCATCTACCAACCATAACCAGTGGTTGCGTAGCTGCACTTATTTTTTGATAATAGAGGAGCAATGGTCTGACGAGGGGCTATCTGGACTTCGCGTCCGTTTTTGAGACAGTCAGCCATCCCCTATTATCCTGTATTCGATTGAGCAGGTTGAAACCTTCGGGCTTTCGCGTCACTAACCAGATTGAATTGAAATAGGTGCGGGTGGATGCCATTGACAAACAAACAGGGGGAATCAACATGTACAGTGTAGGAGTAGATATTGCCAAGGAGAAAAGCGTGGTCGCGATTCTTACGGAATACGGAGAAATTGTAGCCGCGCCAAAGACTTATGAACACACAAGAAAAGCACTACTTGAGATGAACGACAGTATACGTAATCTGGATGGCGAAGTACGGATCGTACTTGAGGCCACAGGTGCTTATCATCTGCCGGTCGTTACCTTTTTACAGGAACAGGGATTCTTTGTGGCTGTGATTAACCCGTTCATCATTAAGAAATACACGGCCATGGATATTCGAAAGGTTAAGACCGATTCGGCAGATGCCCTGAAGATCGCGGCGTACGGTGTAGATAACTGGCGGCATCTGATCAACTATCTTCCGACAGAAGAGGTCTATGCAGAGATGCGAATCCTCAACCATCAGTATCTGCATTACATAGACGTTTTAACGAAAGCCAAGCTGAATCTGACCAACCTTTTGGATCGAACGCTACCAGGGGCAAAGGCTTTTTTCCCAAGTCTTTCGAGAGCATCTGGAAAAGATATGCTTTGCGACTTTGTGGAGAGTTTTTGGCATCGGGACGTTATCTCCAGTATGAGCGAAAAGAGATTCATCGCAGAATACTGCAAATGGGCCAAGAAAAAGGAATACCGTTCCAGTGAAACAAAAGCAAAAAGCTTATACACGAATGCACTGGAGGGTATCCCTACGCTGCCGTCCAATTCACCATCTACCAAAATGCTTGTCTTGGAGGCCGTGAAAGCTGTCCGCGAAACCGAAACAACTCTTACGGTTATTTTAACACGGATGGCTGGGCTTGCCAAGAAATTGCCGGAATATGATACTGTCAGGGCTTTGCCCGGCGTCGGCGACGTTATGGCCCCCAGGCTGATTGCAGAAGTTGGTGATGTTCGTCGCTTTCATAGTGCTAAAGCACTTGTAGCATATGCTGGTATCGATGCCCCACCATACCAGTCAGGAAACTTTAACGGCACGAACAGGCACATCTCAAAGCGAGGTTCCCCGACACTGCGCAAAACAGGCTATGAAATCATGAAATACATCAAGACCGGAAAGCCGAAGGCCGACACTGCTGTCTACCAGTTTATGTTAAAGAAAGAAGCGGAGGGTAAGCCAAAAAAGGTCGCAAAGATAGCCGGCCTAAACAAGTTCCTCCACATTTACTATGCTAGAGTGAGTGCCCTGAACAGCATCTAACTTTACCTTTTAAGAAGCAAATCGGCAGAACAGACTTACTGTTTGCCGATTTTGTCATGCCTTTAAGGCCTTTTCTAAAAATGCTTGATTTTTATTAGCAGGTCTCAAAAACAAATTGGGATAGCCTCTTTTTATGCCAAAAATAAAAAAATACGAAACCAATCTCATAGAGATCATGGAAAACCCGTCAAAATTCATGGATAAATCCTTGAATTTTCCATTTTTGATTTTGCGAAATAGCTATAATATGGAAGCAGAAATTTCCATACAAAGGTTGGTTAGCAAAATGAAACAGAAAAAAATACTCATAGTGGAAGACTCCCAGTATGCTGCGGACATAAATGCAAGGCAGATAAAAAGGAGCGGGTTTGATATTGAGTATCTGATCGTTTCAGGAAAAGGAACAATGGAAAAGGCCCTGCAAAAGCAGGAATGGGATTTGATCCTCAGCGATAACTGCATGCCTCTTTTTTCGGCGTTGGGAGCGTTGGAGGTTAGAAATCATAACGCTGTTCATGTTCCCTTCATCATCGTGTCGGAGCACATGCTGGAGGCAGAGGTTAACAGAGCGTACACCCAGGGGATCACAGCCTTTATATCTAAAAGTGATTTGATGGAGCTTGGCTTCTACGTTAAAAAGCTGTTCATGGAATAGAAAACGCATAAAATTCAATTAAAAAAGAAGAATCACCGCCATAAAAACAAGTGGCTCATTTCCGTTATTGGTGATGGAGTGGCATTCACCACCGCTGGTTTTAAGAGCATCCCCAGGGCCGATATCACGCAGTTGCCCATTATCGTCAACAATACCCTTTCCACTTAAAACGAAATAGATCTCCTCCTCCTGGTCGTGGACATGTGTGCCAATGGAGCAACCGGGGTCCAGGGTAATTTTACTGAATAAGCGACATTTGCCTTTAAATTCGTCGGCATTAAAAACATTAAGCAATTGTACCTGACCGGTACCACCACGCATTTTTTCACGGATGTCCGTTGACATATCCGAGCGAGCTTTAAACATGATCTGTTACCTCCATCTTTTCCTTGTTTTTTTCTGGTCTCATAAAAACTCCGATATAGAGTGCGCATAAGATCAAAAGTACTGATGAGGCCAAAAACAGTATTTGCTTTATATCGAAGAATGTTCCCAAAAGCTCAATCTTATTCTTTCCAAACAAACCCACCAGCTGAGAGCCAATCATGGCGGCTATGTAACCGACGATGCCGCCGGTTGCCGCACTTAAACCTATGTAAACCGTTCGCTTCTCATCGGGTGTAAAATCAAACTGAATGTTAAAAATGGCAATATTGATACCGGACCAGGCTACTCCCGATACAATATGAGCTATAGTAAGAAGGATCAAAGCAAGAGGGCTTCCCACCGTAATAAAGAACCAGATGCAATGGGTGATTCCCAGGATACCGATGGTCAACATACAGGTGCTTGTCCATCCTTTTTTGTCCGCGTACTTTCCCCACAAGCGTGCTGTCAGCACATAGACAACAGAGTTGATCATGGACAGGACGGTAATGGTTGTATAATTCATGTTCAAGTCAGATTTTAAATAAACGGCGAAATAGGCACTGGACAACTGCACCGATATATTCCATATAATCAGCATGATGAAATAGGTGATAAACCGCTTGTCCTTAAAGGGAAGAGTAAAGATCTCCGAAATCTTGACACGCTCCTTGCTGGGGACATGAGGAACCTCTTTCATGGAAAAGTAGGAAAACAAATTGGTGAGGGTTAAAAGAAAAATGGTTGCGTAAACCACAATATACCCGGCTACCTCATTGCCCCCCTCGGTCAAGACATCCAGAATTTTGCCGAGAACCAGCGTAATAACCGTAGAGGCCAAAAGGATATAGGACTCTCGCATACCGAAGTATTTTCCTCGGATGTTTTGGGGGACAAAGCTTACATACATAATGGATACAGCCGGTGTTACCAGAGAAATGGCCACATAGGAGACAAAAAATACGACGCCTGTCGCCCATAGCCTGGCCGTGATTCCTATGGGCAGAAACGGGATGGCAATAAGGGTCGACAGCAAGCATTTATGTATCATTGAACCGATGGTAATAATCCTCTTCCGGTAAGAGAGACTCTCAAATATAATGGGGGACAAGAATTGAATGACAGCAGCAAGAACGGGTATAGCAAGAATATACCCGCAAACAGTGTCACTGGCCCCCATATATTTAAGCAAACCGACCAGAAAAGCTCCACTGGTAAGGTTAAAGATAATTCTTGCAGTCGCACCTTCGATGATCCCAAGCAAACGGTTTTTCTCAAGATCTTTTTCTGAAGGGTACTTCATCTTTATAGACATTTTGTAAACCTCATTAAGTCATCACATCATAGCTTAAGAAATTGCTCAATGTTTAAGGTAAAGACCGTCGCGCCACCCACATTGACTTCAATAGGCATGGCCATATTAAAGGCTCCAAAACTACCAGGAAGCTTCTCAGGTGCGATCATGCGGCGGCGAGACTTACAGGTGTCCCGTATGATGCTGAGGGCCCGCTCTACTTTATCATCATCGGTAGCGATTAAAAAGGTGGTGTTACCGCTTTTTAAAAATCCGCCGGTGGAGCAGAGCTTTGTTGTTCCGAAGCCTTCACGGTTGAGATTGTCGGCAAGCATATTGCTGTCCTCATCACTTACAATGGCAAATAAAAGCTTCATAACTAAAAGTCCTCCTTTGATTTTTGTCCTGATTGTTTACACATATTATACGGGATTTAGTTCAACTATTCAATTATATTGTACCTGATCCTGATTTAATCCCAGACTTTTAAGCCCTTCCTCCCATGGGATTTCAGGCAATGACACCGCTTTTCCCTTAAGATAGGACAGGTGTTCCGAGGGTGAGATGAAGTCAAAAACCATGCGGGTGGCCCAAAGGGCCTGCCACTTTAACCTTAGTGTCCTGTTAACTGCATTGATACCATATTTCCCGTCGCCCACAAGAGGGTGGCCTATATAAGCCAGGTGGGCCCGTATCTGATGGGTTTTCCCAGTAACGAGCTCCACTTCCAGGAGTGAAAAATCACCCATGGCTTTTATGGTGCGATAACGGGTTGTAATGCGTTCAGCACCCTTGACCGGGTTGTCATAGATATATACCCTGCTTTTGGCACTGTCTTTTTTCAGGTATCCGGTAAGCTCCTGCTCACCTTTTTGGGGTACACCATTGACCAGGCACAGATAGTATTTTTTAATTTCATGTTGGCGAAACTTTTCCACCATAAGGGTGAGGGTTTTCGAGTCCTTGGCCATTAAAACCAACCCACCGGTATTCCGGTCAATCCGGTGACAAAGGGCCGGGAAGCCTTTTCCCAAAGGACGTGAAGTGCCATCCTGCATGTAAGCCGAAGCCCATCTGTCAAGGACCAGGGCCTCCTCATTTTTGTCCTGATGGACGGGCATACCCTGAGGTTTAGAAAGAATAAGAAGATAATCGTCCTCATAGACGGGATAGGGAAGGCTTTCGCGTACTTCCGGGAGGGATGGGGCATCTTTTAGATAATCGTCGGGAATGTAAGCATCCACCCGGTCTCCTGCAGTTAGTATAAAGGATTCTTTTACGCGCTTTTCATTGACCTTGATGCTTCTTTTTCTGAAGGCTTTATAAATAACGGAGGCATTGGTGCCGGCAAGCATTTCAAAAAGAAAGGCATCTATTCTTTTTCGATCATAACGTACGGGAACAATGAATTCTTTCATGATAACCTCATCCCTACTCAATCATTTCAAAAACCGATGCGGTACCTCGCTTGATTTTTCTGGGAAGCATCTGATAAATGCTTCTATGAAGCTTTTCCTCCCGTATTAGGGTATCGCCGTTTAATACTTTTATGTAAGTATCTACCACATACCCATCCATTCCGTTTTCGGCAACAACCAGAGTACCCTGGGGTAAGGTGGCATCATCAATATACTGAACGGTGACCGGGGTGGTGCTGATGGTTTTTGTGGCTGTTTTTACTATCAGATTAGGATAGTCGTTGGTAGAGGAGATTTTAAAGGACACAGTATTGTTCTCAGATACCACCGCGCTTATACGAAGAGGGTAGGCGTTGGTGTTTTTAAAGACTAAATCTGCATAGCCATAAGAAACTGCCGCATCCAAGCCAAGAGGAACATAGCCTACGGTAAACATATGATTATGCCGTTCTGAAACGGGTAAATTAGCTTTCAAAACCGCATTGTAGAGGGTAGTGGATACCTGGCAGATTCCACCGCCCGTTCCATCACGTATTTCTCCTTCAATAAAAATATGAGCGATCTGATAACCTTTATCCGGTGTGCGGGGTCCGACAATTTTATTAAAAGAAAATTCCTCGCCCGGAAGAAGAATGGTTCCGTCAATACTTTTTGCAGCAAGGCCTATATTAATGGCACGATTTTTATTATTGGTTGTTTCAGTATTAAACTGGGTGGCATAGGATGCCAGGGCGTCCCTGAAAAGCATTTCTCGGAGAGCTCCTTCTGTCAGCGCGGGGGCAACGAATTCTACAGGAAGCAGGATTTCTTCATACTCCTTGCTCTCCCGATTTTCAACGTAAGTCAGAACCTCCATAAGCTTTTCGCGCTCAATTCTTCGTCCCATCTGATGAGGTTTTATTTCATAAGTGGTTCGGGATGTTTTTATAAATTCAGCATTGACCGGATCCTGATTGAGAGTCGCTAATGTGGTTTCCATGTCAATGATAGGTGGAGCCTTTTCAATAATGGGAATGGAAATTTGGGCAGAATCAAGGCTTTTAACAGCCCGGATAATGTCAGCCTTCAACCGTTCACGATCAGCTTCCTGGCCAAATATGCCCGTATAAAGGATAACACTGTCCTCCAAAATGACGATATTCGAAGGTATGATTTCCTGAAAAACTGACTCATAGGTTTTATCTAGAAAACTGTTAAAGGCAGTGGTATCGAAATCAAGCACTAAATCAATGGAAACAGGATTTCTGACCAGTTTGGCGATTTGCGAAAAACGTTGTACAAGATTTCCCGACCTTCCTAATTCATAGGCCTTTTGACCCATGGCACCGATATCAATGCCTATACCCAGCTCAGATATGGTTACATGCCTTTCAAATTGTGGGCTGAAAAAGGTAAGGGTAATATCATCGAATACATTGGCATAATGCTCTTCGAGGTAGGAGGTAAGCTCTTCACGGGTAAGGCCTCCAACATCTTGGCCCTGAATACAGACACCCTTGTAAATGGATGGGGTATTTAACAATGCACGAAGAAACACCAGAGAAAGGATGGAAAGCAACACCAAAAAAGCCGATATAAAAATCATAGCAAACTTCCGCCTGCGGTCGAGCTTCTTTGACAAATCGGGCATCAAGGATTTATTAATCTGGCTGATTTCCATTGCATTACCCCCAGATTTTAAATGATGGGTGCCTGTATCTTTACCAACCTATTATCGCAGGTTTTAAAAACCTTGACAACACGCTGGGTGGAAGGTATCTCTAATTCAGCGGCAGCTTTAGGGAGCATTATTACGAAGAAACAAGGTTCCCTAAAGGTGACAGGTGGGGTTTTTATTGCGATTAATTGCCCTCGCTTATGATATACTAAAGGAATAGATGTTTTAGAAGGTGATTTTCGTGAATAGTAATAAACAAACAAACCTGGAAGAACTTAAACAGCGTCTTGGTACTAATGCCTGGACGAGAGTCATAGATTTTCCTTTTGAACGAAAACGTTTCTTTTTCAGGACGAGGGACCTTATCTTAAATGATCGCATGGGCGAGGTGGTCTTTGCTGTTGAAAGACCCAATGGTCGTTTCATCTGTGTTAGAAGCAAGGATTACCCAAAAGGGGTATTCAGAATTCCTACAGGAGGTGTCGGACATGGTGAAGACATTCTTGGGGCCGTTAAGCGTGAGGTAAGCGAGGAGCTTGGACTGGTGACACAGGTGGAGCGTTTTATAGGTGTAAATGACACCAGATTGACATATAAAGACGAAACCATTTCTTTTTATTCCTTCTTTTTTCATATGAAGGAGGCAGGTGGACGTTTATTGGAGGATGCTACCGACCAAGAGGTTTCAGAGGTATTGGAGACAGGCTCTGAAGAGCTTTACAAGCTTTCGGAGAATCTTCTTAATTTACAGAAGGAATGGCGGGACTGGGGGAAGTTCCGTTATCTTACCACCCATGTTGTGGCTGATTATGTTAATAGACTTGAAAAAGAGAGAAATTTTTAGAGTATAAAGGAGGGGGTTTTTATGTGGTTTTTCAAGCATAAGTCCACCCCACAAACACAAGAAAACGAACAAAGCGTTAAAGAAAAGCCAAAAGTCGAATTTGACCCCTCAATCCTGAGGCAGAACAATATCACGCGGCTTTCCATTGATGAGCGCTGGACGAAGCTGTTTGTGACCATAAAAATGAATCAGGAGCTTGAATCGGCTGAGAAGGAAATGAGTGTGCTCATTAAAAAGGAGGCCATGCTTAAAAATGAGCAGGAAAATCTTGAGCCCAAAAAGCGAAAGTGCATGAATGAAATCATAAGCCTGACGCAGGAGGCCTTTGAGAACGATAATCATGCGGCTAAGGATAAGCTTAAGGACTGCAAGAAGGAAATTGAAAAGATCAATGGCCGGATGAATGCCGTACTGGAGGAAATAGAGAAGCTTGAAGAGCAAATGAAAACGGCCAATCTAAAGCTATTAGAGGGCTCGGCTGCATACATATTCTCCACTTTGAAAAACAACAGTGACAGAGCCCTTGACATAAAAAACGAGCTGGTTATGTTGGAGCAAAAAGAGAATGCTTTAAGAGAGGAACTGGAAGCCATATCAACCAATTGGACCCAATGTGCTACCGACCTAACAGAGCTTATTGGCGCCAGTCAGGTAAAAGACCTTGAAGAACAATTCGAGCTGGAGGGGTTAAAAGATGAAGCTGGTGACACCACAGCAGATGAGGACAATCGATAGAATAGCCATTGACTCTTTGGGCATTCCCGGTATTGTTCTCATGGAAAATGCCGCCATTCAAGTGGTCAAAAAGGCAAAAAGTCTTTTAGAGGGAAAAGGCGCCTCTGCCTCTATTACCGTCGTGGCAGGCAACGGCAACAATGGCGGGGATGCTTTTGCCGTTGTAAGGCATCTGCTGGCGATGGGCTACACGGTGTCGGTATATTCCATGACTTCGATGGAAGCGCTCACGGTCGATGCTCTTACCAACGGGCTCATTTTAAAAAATATGGGAGTGGAAATTCCCTTCATTTCTGATAAATCTGTTTTAGAGCGGCTGGCGCATTCCTTGGAGCAAAGTGATCTTGTCATAGACGGTCTTTTGGGAACCGGTCTCAACCGTAATGTGGAAGGATTATGGGCCCAGGTCATCCAAACCATTAATGAGCATGCAAAAACTGTTTTATCCATCGATATAGCCTCGGGAGTGGATGGCCTGACGGGAGAAATAAGAGGAATCAGTATCAGAGCTGATGCAACGGTTACCTTTTATCTTCCGAAGCTGGGTATGGTACAGTATCCGGGTGCTTCCCGGCTTGGGGAATTAACGGTGGCCGATATCGGCATTCCCTATCAATTAGCTGAGGAGCTTGATATACCGGAATTAATTGAAAATGCGGACATCGCCGCGCTGCTCCCTCCAAGGCCGGAAGATGGCCATAAAGGGACTTTTGGCAGGCTTCTTGCAGTGGCAGGCTCACAGGGTATGTCAGGTGCTGCTTATCTTAGCGCTACCTCAGCATACAGATCGGGCTGCGGACTTGTTAAGCTGGCAGTTCCCCAAAGCTGTATGGATACTCTGTCCATGCTGGTTCCTGAGGCCGTTTTAGTTCATATGCCCGAAAACCATGGCCATATATGTATCTATGAAGGCACCCCGGCCTTTTTAAAAGGTCTCATTCAGGAAGCCGACGCTGTACTGGTGGGGCCCGGATTATCTTGCAACGAGGACACCCACATGGTTTTGAAATATCTTATAGAGAACTGCGAAAAACCCATGGTCTTCGACGGTGACGCTTTGAATATTCTGGCAAGAGACAAGACCTTACTTGAAAACCTCCGGTGCGAGGCCATATTAACACCTCATCCTGCAGAGATGGCGCGATTAGCCGGAATTGAAACTGAGCTTGTTCAAAATGACCGGATTGGCCTGGCTAAGCAATTTGCAGATGAATATGGCATAACGATGGTGCTTAAAGGAGCCGGAACCGTTATAGCCACCAATGACGGAAGGATCGCCATTAACCCCACAGGTAATGACGGTATGGGAACCGCGGGAGCGGGAGATGTATTAGCCGGCATGATCGCTTCACTTTTAGGACAGGGAGTGTCTCCTTATGAAGCGGCACTGGCCGGAGTGTATCTACATGGGCTCGCAGGGGATTTCGCAGCACAGGAGAAAGGCAGGATAAGCCTGATGGCTTCAGATATTGTCGCTCATATACCCGATGCGTTCAAGCATATAATGGGACTAAAAAATTTTTGCAAACATTGAAGGTGATACTATGGACTATAAATTTACAAGAGCATGGGCTGAGATTAATTTGGATCATATCGCTCATAACGTGGAAGAAATTCGCAGATTGGTCGGGAAGCGCACAGAAATCATGGCTGTGGTCAAAGCCGACGCCTATGGCCATGGCGTTATGGAGACCGTCAGTACCATAATAGAGAACGGTGCTTCCCGGCTTGCCGTTTCCATGTTGGATGAAGCCATACAGCTTCGCAAAATCGGCATTGACGTCCCCATCCTGGTCTTGAGCCATACAAGCCCTCAGCGTGCTGATGAGCTTATACAATACCACATCACCCAGACTGTCTACAGCCATGAAATGGCAGAGGCCCTTTCTGATGTGGCTGTCAGGCAGGGAACGAAGGTCCCTGTACATATCAAAATCGACACGGGCATGACCCGGGTGGGATTTCTTCCAGGCTATAGTGCCGTCAAGGATGTGGTTAAAATCCAAAAGCTTCCGGGTATTGTTGTAGAGGGCATATTCACTCATTTTGCCACGGCGGATGAAAGGGACAGAGGCTATACCCTGCACCAGATGGAGCTGTTTGAAAGCATCATCAGTGAACTTAACCGAATCGGCATCATCATTCCCATTCGTCATGTTTCCAACAGCGCGGCCATTCTCCAATATTCTGAAAACACCTTGGATATGGTGAGAGCGGGCATTATTCTTTATGGCATTTACCCCTCGGATGAGGTGGACAGGACTGTTATTGATCTAAAGCCGGCCATGACACTCAAAGCCAACATCACACTTGTTAAGTGGGTGGATGCAGAGACATCCATAAGTTACGGAAGAAAGTTTACGACAAAAAGAAAAAGCCGTATCGCCACAATATCCATTGGCTATGCCGATGGTTATTCCAGACTCCTTACAAATAAAAGCCGTGTCTTGGTCAACGGTCAATATGCACCTGTTGTAGGTTCAATTTGTATGGATCAATGCATGATAGATGTTACCGATATCTCGGGAGAACTTGAGGTCGGTAGTGAAGTTGTTTTAATTGGCCGCCAGGGCGAAAATGAAATTACCGCCGATGAAATTGCCCAACTTATCGGCACCATACCTTACGAAATTGTTTCAATCATTGGTAAACGCATTCCGCGCGTTTATTTTAAGGGCGGACAGGTGGTTAATGTTTTGAATTATCTTGTGTGATAATTCATTTATACTTATTGCTCCTGATGTATACAGTTTAAGGAAATGTGTAACAATAGTAGTGCATGCGTAACCTAATCTTAATTTGACGCTCTTGAAACGTCTTCCTATAATAGAAACAAGAGCATGAGGCAGTTGGGGTCAGACTTTGGAGGTCAATACTTTTTACAGGAGTGATTGAAATTGCTGGTAAAAAGAGGCGACATCTACTATGCTGACTTGAGTCCTGTTGTGGGTTCAGAGCAGGGTGGTGTAAGACCTGTATTGGTTATCCAGAATGATATCGGAAATAAGTTTAGTCCTACCATCATTGTTTCAGCCATAACCTCACAGTTGGACAAGGCTCGGCTCCCGAC
Organism: Bacillota bacterium; assembly: GCA_023443745.1. Lineage (GTDB taxonomy): Bacteria > Bacillota > Clostridia > DSM-8532 > DSM-8532 > DTU059. Next base: position 110,881 of record JAEZTB010000058.1, on the reverse strand, counting down.
ACATATTGAAATATACGGGGAGCAATTTGGTCTAAACAAAAACTCAGTCGTTCTTCTTGAGCAAATCAGAACCATTGACAAGAGAAGGCTGCGTGAAAAAGCAGGACATCTGGACGACTACTTAATGAGACAGGTTGATCATGCGCTTCGTACAAGCTTCGGCCTGAGCGTTACATACGTGCAGTAAAAAGCTTGATGTAAGCGCCTCCCAAGGAGGAAGCAAAATGATATTCAAAAGAAAAAGCAAGCTGGTCATGATGGTTTGTATCCTATTTTCTTGTGTAATTCTCGTGGTTTCATCGGCATCCGGAGCCGGACAACCGGGAAGCGACACCGACCCTCTTGTATCTAAAAGCTATGTGGATCAGCAAATTGCCAAGCTGACCGCTCAAATAGGCTCGGGTTCATCCGGAACCGGAACAGGAACCGTAGATTCAGGGGCTATTGCCCAGCTTCAGACAGACATGGGGGATCTGACCAAATTCATCATTGATGCCCTGACGGAAATCGAGACATTAAAAACGAGAGTAGCAAGCCTGGAAAGCGGCTATACAGTTGTTGAAGCTAAAGCAGGCCAGAAAGTTCTTCTTTCGGGTGGCAGCGAAGCTCTTTTAAGAAGCGGTAAGGCTACGGCCATAAAGGGTGTCAACGGTGTTATTGTGGATGCCAGCTCAGGTCTTGATTTAAATGACGGGGTGAATATTCCCGTTCAACATCTCTTAATTTCTGCAAGAACCGATGGACGTGGATTGCTGATAAAAGCGAATGCCTTTCTGCTTATTCGCGGAGCTTACACGATTCAGTAAAGCTTAAAAGATCAATGCCGAGGTGTATTTGAAACGAAAAGTTTCAATTGCACCTCTTTCTTTTTTCTTCTTTTTATACGATAAATACTATAGACACCTTTTCTCATCAATTAGCCAATATGAGAATAGTATGAGAAAAACGGGATGTCTTAAAGAGTTGGGATATAAAAAGGAATATTATGAAGAATGATCGATTGATTAAGATTTTAATAGTGGCTGTACTCATTATAGTAACCCTGTGGTTTGGCTTAAGGCCCCTCTTTTTAGGAACCTCTTTTAAGAACTACACCAAAGTTCATCCGGGTGACTTTAACTTTGAGGAAAATGAGTATGCAACGATTATCATAGGCTCGGAGCCAGAGGGTATTGCCTCGGCTTTGGCCTGCTCAAGGGTAGGCTTGAAAACCCTGCTCATTACCAACGAGAATAATCTTGGCAGTTCTATCACAAAAAGCATGATTCCGGTTATGGATCTCCAGCAGGGGGTTATTAATCAGAAAAAGGTCTTGCTCAATCAGGGTATTTATCAAGAAATTTTCGGAAAATTCGATTTGGGCTTTAATGTGGAGGATTATGAAAAATCCATTGCGAAGCTTACGGAGCAGGAAGAAAGCCTTAAGATTATTTATGGCAGCACCATAACAAAAGCGGATCTTGAAGGTGATGTATTAAAAGGAATTGTGGTCCAGAATCAGGACGGAGAACAATACTATAAGGCACGCAATTTTATTGATGCGACTCAGGACGGTGAGCTCCTTGTCCTCTGCAAGACGCCTTATTTTAAAGGCTCGGAAGACTTAGGGCTTCCCAATTTTTATTCACCTCTAAAGTTTAACTTCCGTATAACCGGAGTTGACATGGAGGTTCTTAAGAAGAATCGGAAGATTACTGACTTTTTTGATGAATTCCAATTAGCTTTATTGGCATATGAGAAGGTCAATTCCAATACTAAAATCATTTCACCATCCTTTATCAGTCAGAACGACGAGGATCTGGTTATTACCGGTCTTCAGATTTATGGTGTGGATGTGGAGGACAAAGAGGCTCTTACTGCCGCATATAAGGCGGCTGAGGAAGAGGCGAGAATGCTCACTGCTTTTTTAAAAACTGTGATGGTCGCCTTCAAGGACAGCCAATATAAAGAAAGCCCGGAGGCGTTCTTCATACCTGAATACCGACATTTTGAGGGACGTTACAGGCTAAGAGTATCTGATATTCTTGAAAACAAGGATTTTAATAACAAGATAGCGCTCTGCGCCGCAGCTGTCGATGCAGGTAAATATGTGGATAAAAGCATTGAATATGTTGTAACCAAACCACATGTTTATGCTATTCCCCTCGAGAGCATCATCCCTTCCAACCTTCAAAATGTCTTGATGATAGGAGCTAAGGCGTCTTATACTTCATTAGCGGCAACAAGCGCCGGTAACATGCCTACCCAGATTACCATAGGCGAGTCGGCCGGACTTGTAGCAGCTTATAGCTTTGTTAACAACACATCGCCAGCCGATATGCTTAAGCTTCCCGACGAACAGCGTAAGGCATGGAAGGCCTACCTTAAAAGCGGAGGGGTTAGTCTCACCGATTTTTCTGAAAACCTACTTATTCCCGGAACCGAGCAAAAGCTTACCGATCATTGGGCCTACCCCAACATGAAGGTTCTTGCCGAATTCGGGCTTATAGCCGGTGGTAAGGAAAATGACTTTAAGCTTGATTTTAAGGCCAGTCAGGAAGTTCTGATAGTGCTTGTGAAAAATGCCATCATAAAAATGGCTCCAAATTTTTATAATCTGGAGCTTGATAAGGCTCTCAAAGCATATGAAGTGAAAAAAGAGCTTTCAGGAGAGCTGGCAAGTGCCATTGTTCTGGATGCACTTTCAATACCCTTTGAAAAAGGAGAGGCTCTTAAAACTCTCAAGGAAAAAGGGATTCTTCCTGTTTCTCTGACAGACCGGTTAACAGCCGACGATCCGGTGACCATGGATGTGGTCTATGGACTCGCTGTAGAGACGGTCAAGGCCATGAAGTCGTAAAGGCCATAATCTAATCTTTCATAAACTTTGTTTTCAAAGTCAAAAGCATAAAACGGGGCAGATCCATCATGCGTTTATATCGCGATGGCTCTTTTACAAGTCTATAAAGCCATTCAAGCCCGGCCTTTCTCATGAATTCCGGGGCGAGGCTTGCCGTGCCTGCAAAGACATCAATGGCGCCTCCGATACCCATGATAACCTTGCAATTAAGCTCATGGGCATGGGCGTGAATCCATTTTTCCTGTTTTGGCGCACCCAAACCCACTAATAGGATTTCGGCCTTGGCGGCATTTATCTGGTTAATGATACCCTGAACATCATTCTCATTAAAATAGCCGTTGCGAAAGCCAAGTATATTGGCTCTGGGGAACTCGGAAAGGATGTTTATGGAGGCTTGCTCTGAAACTCCGGGCTTGCCTCCGAAGATAAAGAAGCTCGTTGTACGTCTATCGGTATTCATAAAAATTCTTCTGACAAGATCGACACCTGAAACCTTCTCTTTAACCTTACGGCCAAGTATTCTGGACGCCAGCACGACGCCTGCTCCATCCGCCACTACAAGGTCTGCCTCATTTAATAGCTGCTTAAGCCCGTCATCCCGATAAGCCTGCATGACGATCTCCGAGTTGGGCGTATAGACCTTATGAGCTTTATTATCTTTAAGCATATCCATGACACGGTCCAAAGCCTCGTCCATGGTGACATTATCTATTCCAACACCGTGTATATCTATTTTTCCAGGCATGATCCAGCCCCTCCGTTTAGGAACAGCCAAATAATAAATTCCCAATTTTGAGGGGGCTATTTTCCGAAAATCCAGCGTTGTCGTCAGTCGGAATAAAGCAATTATTCCTCCCTCCTCCGCCTTGTCTTTTCGAAAAATATCTCCCCTGAAAATCGGGTTTTATTATTTAGTTGTTCCTAAACCAATTAAGTAACTCAACCGCTTTTGTATACTGCTTATCATTATCACTTCTAAGCTCTAAAAGCGTTTTATTAAGCTGATCTCTTGTCTTTATATCAATTATACCACTTGGTGCAAGGTCAAATTTTTCCTGAAAGCGTTTAACGGCGTCCTGGGTCTCAGCATCAAATTGCCTGTCCGGGGTCCCAGTAAAGAAGCCCCCAGCCTTAAGCACATTCTCTGCCTGATAAACCTCAACATCATATTGATTGATAGCTATGGGCGTTGTACTGGAAAGGAATTTGACGGACGACAAAACAACACCATTGGGAGTTGAAGCATCGGGCAGGATAGCAGCCGGTTTAAGCCCGATACCATGAATAGCCCTGCCCTTAGGTGTCAGATAATGCCCGGTAGTGAGTTTTACTGTACCCAACAACTCATCCATATCGGGGAAAACACCATGATAGGTCATCCATTGAATTTCTGTCACATACTCGTCACCATAAAGCTCACGATACTTCAAAAAGGCTTCAGGTGTCAGGACATAGAACATGTTTTGGAATATACCCTTGCCAAATGTATTTTGGCCTATCAGGTAACCATTGCCTGCATCCTCCAAAGCACTGGCCAATATTTCCGATGCGCTTGCTGTCCCTTTATTGACAAGCACGGCAACAATATAATCAGGGTGAGTCTTGGTTGCAGAATACACCCGATCCGACATCTCATCAGATTTATACTCAAGTGTGGTAATAACCCCCGGGGGAATAAGCTGTTCGGCTATCTTGACAGCCTCGTCCACATAGCCGCCGCCGTTACCCCGAAGATCCAGAATAACTTTTTGTATTTTGTTTTTATCCGCCTCAGCCAAAGCTTTGCTGAATCGTTCCGAAGTTCCGAGGCCAAAGCTGTCAATTCGGATATAAGCCTTATCACCCTCAAGCCTATATTCAACAGGGCTTATGGTAACAACACCCCGTACAATGGAAAATTCTTTGGTTCTATCACCACGCAGAATGGAGATCCGAACCCATGTACCTTCAGTACCTCTAATGATGGCAGCGACAGCTTCGGCATCCTTATCCAAAACACTGTTTCCATCTACCGCAGTAATGATATCTCCCTCATAGACCCCGACTTTTTCAGCAGGTGAGCCTTCATAAACCTTAGTGATCTTGACGCCCTTATCGCTTTTCTCCAAGCCGGCGCCAATTCCTACAAAGTTTCCATTCAAGCTATTATTGAGGGCCTCGGCCTCTTCCGGATCATAAAAATCCGAATAAGGATCCAGCGCTGAAAACATACCCTTTAAAGCAGCCTTTAAAGCTTCCTCATCCGATACATCCTTATAAAACATGCCTTGCATGAACCGGATCATTGAATCAAAATACGTTCCGTACTCAGCGGCTGATACTCCGATGCTGCCTGTGAACAAGAAGACAATCAGGAGGATCAGGGTAACGGCTCCTCTTATTTTTTTCATAAGATCTCCTCTTTTGTAGCTTTATCCGGTCTTAGAACGACATCATCCTGTCGCGGTAATCCAGGATCATTTCCTCACCCATATAATTAACAAGGCTGTAGAGCATGTTGGCTATGCGCTCATTGGATATTTTATCATAGGGATTAAACCGGCCTGCTTCATCAGGTTCAACAAGCCCCAGAGCGTTTGCCACCGTTACGGCATTGCGCGCATAGGCCGGTATGTTATCATTATCAGTGAAAGGGGTCGTTGTATTCGGATAGGGGGCCAGGTTTTCAAGTCCAAGAGCTAATACTATCATTTTAACTGCATCTGCATGCGTTATCAATGTATTGGGATTAAAATTGGCTGTTCCATCCCCTTTGATAATCCCTCTTTTATGAGCTTCCTTGATCTCGTCATAATAGAGGTCTGTCGGTTGTACGTCCTTGAATGGAGACACTTCAGGCGTCTTGCTGGTCTTTCTTCTTACCGGTGCTGCAACAGTTTTAACGTTGGGGTCCTGAGGTATATCCTTTAGGGCCCGCATCAGCATGGCAACAAATTCACGGCGGGTGATGTTCTTTCCTACATTGAAAGAGCTCCCTGTCCCTGGAATGATCTCAAGGCCAAAGAGGATACTAATGGGTTCTTCGGCCCAATATCCGTTTAAATGCTTGATATCCGGGACCATAAGCCGGGTATACTCCGGTGCCGTTGCAAGGCTTTGGGTATTGGTATAGGTCTTGATGATATCAGTTGGCTTCCCGCTCTTGTCAAATTCAGGAAAGCGGGCGGTATAATCCATGGTTGATTCCGTCCATTGCTTCTGGACATATCCACCGTCAAAGCTGATAAGGGTAGGCTCATTATCAGCATAACGGATAAGCCTTCTGGTGGCGCTGGAAATAATGATTTCTGCCGATCCGCCCCATTGAGCGGAATTATTTGTATCTCGCAAATCCGTCTGAACCAGTACGTTTATTTTTTGCGTCTGGGTGGTGCTCCAATACTGTTCATAGGCATACAATCTTCCCGAAAGAGTCACAGTTACGTTGCTGGAGCTTGTAGGAGAAGCAGTTCCGATAGAATAGGTCTTTGTTTCGGTGAACTCACCGGAGTGGTAATTCATGGCAGGTTTTGGGTCGGTGAGCATGGATCGGGTAAAGCTGGAATCGGTCAGACGATAGCTGGTTCCCCCAATGTTAACGACCTCGGTGGGAACACGGCTGAGCTGAGTCTTTTCTGTAACCTGCCCGTTGATTTTAGTCTCCCTTGTAGTGGTATACATAAGCACCCGGTTCATAGTGGCGTTATATTCGGGATTCTCCAGCCTATAGGTATAGGTTGCATTTACAACACCGTTTTTATCTGTTTTTTTGATGGTCAGTGTTCCTGTAAGCAAAATAGGTTTTCCCGTCAGAAAACACATTTCGCTGTATTGATACTCATCCTTTTTCAGCTTGTTTTCAGATGAAATACCACCCTCATACCCTAAAGTACCTTCTACAGCCTGGGCCTCAAAGGGAACCACAAGAAATGCTGCCAAAAGTACAAATGCCAAAAGCTTTAAAAATCCCTTTCTCATGATGTAACCTCCTTGTACTGACATCACCGGTTACCGAAATCAAAGATTTCGAACCGGTACCGAGTCAGTGAAACTCGAGGCGGGGGATATGCCCCCGCTTTATCCTCGTTATAAGGGGACAACCTTAGTCGCAAAGTATCAGTATACCATTCAAGCTCTGTGAATGCCTCATGATCTTAATTTGATCACCGGGCTTCAATAGTGAAGCCGTGCCTATTTTGCCCTTCTTTATAACCACTGCATGTTTGGGAACGCTCATATCCAGATTGGAGTTAGCCTTCCACACATGGTTTGTACTATCGTAAACCATGACCTCAGTGAGCTTCAGGCCTGTGGGGTCCGTCAGCACATTGCCCATGCTGTCATATGTGCCGCCTGTTAAACTCAGGATTCGCCCCGAAGCAGCGCTGTCGGCATAAGGTGCCGTACTGATAAGCTTAATTTTACTGCCTTCAGCAACGATATAGACACTCTTTCCTACAGCATCCAGGCCATATTCACGCATATTGCCCACTCCAGCCTCATCAATAAGACGACTTGTGGTAAGATCAATATCCAAGGTCTTGGGTGTATTGGTAAAGGCCCAGGTAACCCCGTTAAGCTGAGCGAAGGACTCCAGGGTAATGCTTTTGGTAGGAATTATATTTTTAATTCGCCCCCTGTAAATGATTGAAGCGTTTTCTGTGATACTGTCGCTCACCAGTACATTGGCCCGGTAGCTGCCCGCATAGGTTTTCTCCATGGCCACCTTGACGGGATCCAGTGTATTAAGGGCACTCATATCTACTAATCGCCCGTCTTTAATGGCGATGGTATCCTTGTCAAAGCCAATAATATCCGATGAGTTTTCAAGCTCCAAACGGCCACCATCAGCAATATTGAGAAGATTGTCCCTGGTGATTGCCTCATATTGCGGATTACCACGATAGGAAGCCACCACAATTTTATTCTCTCCATCATTGGACTTCCTGGTGGCAAAATATACTGTTCCGGAGACCCTTCTGGTGGGTCTGATCTTGTAATCACTACTGAAGGTAAAGCTTTGGATACCGATAAACGAACTGTTTTCCCATCTTCCATTGGCGAATTCCTGAACCCCTGAAACAGTCAGTGTATCCTGCATGGAATCTAAAAACTCAACACTCCCCCGATATATGCCTGTAATAGGCCTGGTTACCTTTTCCACATCAATGCTGGCTATATGAAGCTTGGCATCATCTGTCTGTACCAGAAGCTTTACACGGTCGCCCGGTAATATATCGGAGAGACTTCCCAAGCGTCCGTTTTTATAAATGGGAAGCGAATTTGAGATGGGATAATTGACAAAGGAGCCGTCCTCTTTTTTCAAGATCAGCCAGGCAGCGCTCTTTAAATGAACAGTTCCGTAGACAGGCCTGTAATAGCTCTTGGCACTCAGTTTTTGAATATACCCGTCAGCATCAAGGTTAATAAATACCTGATCACCGGGTTGTATGCTTTCTGCCGTAACAGTGATTCCATCTCTAAGAACCGGTATTTCAAAACCGTAGGTAAAGGTTCGAAGTGAAGTAAGCGTGCTATAGGCGTCCACGCCCGAGCCATCCTGAAAATAAAGGGTGATATAGCCCAGGGACGGATTATTTTCTCTCACAATACCACTGATCAGATCACCTTGCGCCGTATTGGCGCTATAGGCTAGGGCATTGGCAGGTATACCGATGTTATAACCGGTAGAAAGAATGATGGTTAACATGAGCATAACAATAAAGGCTGTCTTCAAAAACCGCAACTTTTTTGCCTCCAATCAAATGTATGATGCTCAGTCGACTGCTAAATTAGTTTTTAAAGCATCATATAAATGATTATCGGCATCTGAAGGCAAGTCGTGCACCCGTTTTCCATTACGCTTTTGTGACAAATAACCTTAAAGAAGTATTAATGCTAGGAAAGCGTAAAATTGAAATCTATAGGCTTTAAGAGATGATTTTACGGACTGGAATCCAAATCTCGCTTTTATAATCAGTTTTGGTTGTATCCGGACTTTCGTTCCATAATATTTCCGGTCCTCCGGTTAATTCATAGCCGGATGTCGGAAACCACTCTGCATATATTTTCGCCCATGTTTCCTGTACGGATTCCGGGAAAACACCAATGACCTCAAAAACCGCCCAGACGGATGCATCTATATCCAAAGTATCATACTGATCAGGCGCTCGCTTTGTCGTCGCAACGCCTATGAACTGGTCAAGTTCGGTTCCTTCAATTGTCCGCTCTGAAAAATTTGCAGAAACGTTTAAAATACCTAGAGGCTCTGTGTTACATAGACTTTTCAATTCTGAGATTGATTCGGGCGTGAGCTTTTGCACCAGTGAATCCATTTGCGGATTAATCCCCGTAAATTGCATAGTAATTCGCTTTTTAAAGCCGACAAGATGAAAGGCTTCTTTCTCCAGAATTCGATAATTCATTTCAATTCCTCCTTTAATAATGAGTTGAAAAGACAAAGGCGGAAACGCTTTAACCACCGTGCAATCCTTTTTGGCTTGCGATGGCAGAACTCCATGCATGGCTTGAAAAGCTTTACTAAAAGCTTCCGGTGATTCATAGCCTAATTGCATAGCCAAATCGATTATCTTTTCATTCCCGGATTGCAAAAGCATACCGGCAAGCGACAATCTTCTACGACGAATATATTCCCCTAGGGGCATTCCGGCAAGAAAAGAAAACATCCTGCGAAAATGATATTCAGAGCAGCCAGCTATACGAGATATTTGGCTTAATTCGATCTCATGCATTAAATTTTTCTCGATATAGGTCATGACATCATTGAATTGGCTCAACATATTCATTTCTGTTTACCGCCTTACAAGACAATCATACTAAAATGATCAACTGTATTCTTGATAAATTTGTTGCGGCTTTTCACTGGTTTGATTATTTTTACATTGCTAATTTTCTTTATTGATCTTCGCTTCGGTAATGAGCATACCGGTAAGGATGAGAAGACACCCGAGTATGGTTCCAATGGTCAGAGGCTCCGTCTCCCCGTTGGCATTAGGTACAATAAAGGCGAAGAAAGCGCCGAAAACCGGCTCACAGGCAATAATGAGCGCTGTCCGAGTCGGCGTGGTATATTTCTGGGCGAGGGTTTGAACTCCGAAGCCAAATGCAGTCCCCAGGGCGCCCGTATAAAGTATGGCAAGAATAATCGCACTGTCCAGGATTATTGGAGCAGGTGATACTGCCACATCGATCACAACCCAGGTTATGGCATAGAACACAGCAGCCGATACAATTTGCACTATAGCTAATTGATAGGTATCCACATCGGCTGCAAATTTATCAATGAAAATAATCTGAAAAGCAAAGCATAAGGCGCACATAAGCGTGTAGGTATCACCAATACCCCAGACACCCGTAAAGCCTTTAAGTACAAAAAGACCAAGGGTTGCCAGAACCACGCCGATTGTTGCATTCACGGGTGGTCTTTTTTTTAGTAGTGTAGCCGATATAATAGGAACCATGACAACATTCAGTCCGGTGATAAAGGCCGAATTTGAGGCAGAAGTAGTCTGAAGCCCTACCACCTGCAGCATCATGCCTGCATAAAGGAAAAAGCCTATTATAGCTCCGCTCCACAGGCTTTTCCACTTTATGTTTATCAAGTGTTTAAAAAAGATAAGGGATAAAATGAGCCCTGCCACTGTAAATCGAAGTGTGAGATAGGCATAGGCAGGAATGTTCTCAGAAATATTTTTCATGATGATAAAGGATGAGCCCCATATCACCGTAATGCTCAAAATTGAGAGATCGGCTTTAAGTTGTCGTGACATATATGTATCCTTTGTTTCCCTTAATGGTTTCTTTAAAGAGTCGGCAAAAAGCCTCCGCCTTACGGCTACATAATTATACATTGTATACATGAAATAAGTCAATAGAATTGCATATTCTGCAAGAGAATTGTATTTTTATGAATTAAACTTGTCGAACAGTCCTTTTTTCAGATCATTTCGAACATTGATAATATTGCTGCCCTCATTGATGAGAGCCTGACGTATGTATTCCATCTCTTCAAGGGTCAGAAAAACCAGCTTACCGGCTTCCTTGCATGAGGACTGATTTCCAAGCTCCTTAAGAGCTTTTAATGCATATTCCCCGGACGGAAAATAATAAGCACCTATAGTTTCATCCAATTGAGCATGGCAGGATAAATAAATTTCCTCCACTTTATTTTTTCCCAAACCGGTGCTTTCAGCAATCTCATTGATTTTAAAATGTCCGTCGCAATCAATATAGTATTTGTCTGAAACCCTGCCGGAGCTTCTGACCGTAAAGCTTTTTTTATTCTTCAATAATTGTCACCTCTCCTAATTAAGAGGGTTTCCTAGCCCACAAGACTATTGAACCAAACCAATAAAACCGATTGACTGTAAGCATCGGGAATCTTGACGATATTTAGGGACCCCAATACGGGAATAGCAAATAAAAAGAGTACGTAGCAAATCAAAAGTCCAACTGCGAGACCAATCGCCATGCCCCCGGAACGGTTGGCAGTTCCAAGAACGGCGCTTGAACTAAAAATGGAGGTCAAAAGTTTACCGATCAAAACCACTAATAGTTTAATAACAACAAACAGAACAACCAACGCGAGAACCTTGAGAATGGTGAAAACAATGAGATCATTTACTGTCACCACAGTCTCGGAATACATAGCTCCGGTTTCGGCAGCCGTACTGGTAACTGTCAGCAGCTGCTTAATAATGGGATTGGCCGATATGGCTTTATCCAGATCCGGGTTCTTGTTTACTACATCCATGACCGACTGGGCTTCATTTAATTTTATGGCATTGACGGAAGATAAGGTGGGAATAAGCTCATTGAGCTTTTCACCGATACTCTTTCCCAATGTGGTTTTCTGCATTGCGATTAAAGCCAGCTTGGGAGAGAAGACAAAAGCAAGAACCAGACCTATAATATAACCACCAAGGCTAAAAACGGTGTTTATAAGGCCTTTCAAATAACCCTTAAGTCCAAAAAGCGCAATAATTATTACCATTGCATAGTCAACCCAATTAAAATCAAGAGATAAAAACAGGTCGGCAGCAATAAAAAGGGCAACAGCAACAAACAATAAGATGGCCGGAAGCCGGTTAATAGTAGCAGCAGCTGGCTTTGGTCTGCCATAACTGTAACTCAAAAAAACACCCCCAAAGAAAAATGTAATGGGTCAATTGCTTTCGGTCATAAAATCCTTAAGATCATGGGAAATATTATTACGTTGTAACAAGCTTTGCAGTACCCGTTACGCACACTTCGCTTATTACGAAGTAACAAGGTTCCCGGGCACCCGTTCGAAATTTTAATTCCGGTAACGGGTGGGGTTCTTATTTTAGCAAAAAGGATAAATTAATACCCAAAAATAAAAGAATGGATATAATGAGAACACTGATTTTTACAAGGTTCTTACTCAAAGGCATTTCATTTCCTCCCTTGCTTGATACCTCTTCTTTTACTCGGTGACATTATATCACTTGGAAAATTATTTGTAAAATAAATTTAAGATTGGTGCAATACTTTCTCTGTTAGAATGTTTTTATATGCTTAGCAAAGCTTATAGGGGGTAAAACAGTATGCCTTTTGATGGCATTTTAGCGAAAAATATGGCCCAAGAACTCGATGCTCTTCTCACAGGCGGACGCATCGGGAAAATTCACCAGATGGACAGGAATGCCATAGTCCTTCAAGTGCGTGCCAAAGGTGAGAATTATCGACTTCTTCTTTCAAGCAATGCGGCTTCTGCCAGAATCCACTTGACTGAGAAGCAATATGAAAATCCCGAGACACCGCCTGTGTTTTGCATGCTTCTACGCAAGCATCTCTCGGGAGGTATTGTCAAAGGTATCTATACTAATGGGTTTGAACGAATCATAACTCTGGAGGTTGAGTCAACCGACGAACTGGGCGACAGAAGTGTAAAGAAGCTTGTCATAGAAATCATGGGACGCCATAGTAATATTGTTCTGCTCAATAAAGACGATAAAATCATAGATGCTATTAAGCATGTAGATATTGAAGTCAATCGAGTGAGGGAGCTCCTCCCGGCCAGAACCTATGTGCTTCCGCCTTCCCAGGACAAGCTTGATCCTACCAAGGCTGAGTCTTTGGAAGCCCTGCTCAAGGATGCCCCCTCCTGCGCCAGAAAAGTTGAGTCTTTCTTGCTGGACAGGCTCCAGGGCTTTTCACCTATCCTCTGCCGGGAAGTAGCTTTCCGTGCCGGGATAGAGGATTCTATTCCTGCCTGTGAATTAACAGCACAGCAGTGGGCAAGGCTTGCCAAAGTCCTGGAAAAACTCATGGAGGAGCTGCAAAGCAAAGGCCCCTCTCCTACCCTGGCCTTTGAAAATAGTACTGCCAGAGCCATCGACTTCCACTGTGTGCACCTAACCCAATACTCGGACTATAAAAGCTTTGATCTCATCAGCACGGCTGTTGATACTTTCTTTAACCTTAAAAACAGCAGGGAATTCAACAATCAAAAGGCCAATGATTTGCAAAAGCTTGTGGAAAAGCATTTGGAGAAATGTGAAAAACGCCTTGCCATTAATTTGCAGACTTATGAGGAGAGTCAGAATTTCGACGAACTCAAGCTTTTCGGTGAGCTTATCACCGCTAATATCTATGCCCTTTCCAAGGGTATGGAAACAGCAAGGGTTGTCAACTACTACAGTGAAACCGGGGATACCATAGAAATTCCTCTTAATAAGGATAAGAACCCCCAGGATAATGCACAGCTCTACTTTAAAAAGTACAACAAGGCCCGGACAGCCTACAAGTATGCTCAAAAGGAAATTGACCTTTTAAAGCAGGAAATAGCTTACCTTGAGAGCGTCCTTTTTGCCATTGAAAATGCCGAAGGTTCCGAGCAGCTGTCCGAGATTCGTATGGAGCTTTATGAGCAGGGCTATACCAAAACGGCCGGCGGGAAAGGCAAAAAGCTCCAACCTGTACAGGCCCTTCCTTTAAAAGTCATGTCCCGGGATGGATTTGAAATATTAATCGGACGGAACAACAAGCAGAATGACAAGCTAACGTTGAAAACGGCCCGACATGAGGATATATGGTTCCATATCAAGAACTTTTCCGGCTCCCATGTGGTCATCCGCACCGAAGGAAAGACCGTGCCTGATTCCACAAAAGTGGAAGCCGCCCAATATGCTGCATGGTTCAGTAAAGCAAGATCAGCTCCCAAGGTTGAAGTAGACTTTACCGCTGTTAAGAATGTTAAAAAGCCTTCGGGCTCAAAGCCGGGAATGGTCATCTACGTCAATTACAGTACGGTAGTGGTTACGCCCAAAGCGCCTGAGGGGACTTAAAAACACGGTCATATATCTTCTTGATATGGTGCCCAACCTTTTCCTTGTCGATGGTTTTATATTCACCCTTCTCATAAAGAATACGGCCGTCCACCATGGTGAGACAGACATCCGAGCCTGAAGCCGAATAGGCCAAAGCTGAAATGGGATTGTGAAGGGGCATAAAATGAGGCTTATCCAGATCTATCAAAATAAGATCTGCTTTATTTCCTTCTCTGACAATTCCCAAATCATCTCTGTCAAGTGCTTTAGCCCCATTTACGGTGGCCATTTGCAAGGCTTCCGCCGCACTTACCAAGAGAGGATTATGGCTTGTTCCCTTATGGATGAATGCCGAAAGCTGAATTTCCTCAAAAAGATTTAAATTATTGTTACTGGAAGCCCCATCTGTGCCCAATGCCACATTCAAGCCCTGACTCATGGCCTGTGGGACAGGAGCGATACCGCTTGCCAGTTTCAGGTTACTGGCTGGGTTATGAACCATGGATACCCCCTTCTCCTTGAGAAGAGCCATATCTTCCTCGGTGACCCATGTACAATGAGCCGCAACTGTTTTTTGATCAAACAGGCCTAAATCATAAAAGTGCCTGGTAGGTGTCTTTCCAAAATTCTTTAGGCAATCCACATGCTCGGTTCGGGTTTCATCAACATGCACATGAATGGGGGCGCCATACTTTTGGGCCGTGCTGCCAATAGCTTTTATGACACTGGGTGAACAGGTATAAAGAGCATGGGGCGCAAATGCCCCCGTTATTCTTCCGTCAGCGGCGCCATTCCAGCATTGGTAAAATTCAATGCTTTCATTAAGGCTCTTGAGGCCGGAAAAATCAGGCCCCTCATCCATGGAGGCTATGCCCCGGGAGAGCTGGGCCCGTATACCGGCCTGCTCCACAGCCCTGCACATATCATCCATGAAATAGTACATATCAATAAAGCATGTGGTTCCCGTCGCAAGCATTTCCATAATTCCCAAAAGGGTTCCCCAGTAAATATCGGGGCCTGTGAGTTTATCCTCGGCAGGAAAGATATGCTCAAACAGCCAGGTTTGAAGATTCATATCATCGGCATAATTCCGAAGGAGCGTCATGGGCGCATGGGAGTGGCAATTAATAAGGCCAGGCATTAAAAGCTTGCCCGCTGCGTCAATGATAACGGCATTATTCTTTTGCTCCGGGCTTATGTTACCAATGGCTTGAATACGGTCATCTTCAACAAGCACATCCCAGGATTTCAAGACCCCCATATCCTGGTTCATTGTCACGACTAACGCATTTCTAAATAAGTATTTCATAGGAGATTCCTCCGTGCTTTACAAAGTTTTTATCTTGATTCTAGCATAGAGCAGAGCACTTATAAAGTATTCATTAATAGAGGAACAGAATAAGGCAGTGTCACAATAAAATCGCTGCCCTTGCCCTCCTCACTTTCAACTCGGACCGATCCGCCATAGAGCTGGGCAATGTGCTTGACAATGGAAAGGCCCAGACCGGTGCCACCCATGGCTCTTGACCGTCCTTTATCCACTCTGTAGAACCTCTCAAAAATGCGGTCCGTATGATCGGAAGGAATACCGATACCCGTGTCCTTGACATGTATTTCTAGGGAAGGCCCCACATTCTCAGCCCAGACAGTCACCCGTCCGCCCGGCTTGTTATACTTAATGGCGTTATCCGCCAGATTTATCAAAAGCTGCTTCATACGGTGCCGGTCGGCTTCAAGCATGAGAGGGGAAGGCGTTTGATTATATAGGGTTACGTTCTTATCCGATGCGGCATTAGCCAGCATGGATTCCACCTCTTCAACAAGCGGGCAAAGTTCGAAGAGCTGTTTCTCATTGTCCTGTTTCATGCTTTCAATTTCCGACAGTTGAAGGATGTCATTGATGAGACTCCTTAAGCGATCGGCCTCAATATCAATAATATCCAGGAACTTTTCCGCCACCGACGGGTCGTTGACAGCACCTTCTTTCAGTGTTTCCACAAAGCCCTGTATGGATGTCAGGGGGGTCTTCAGCTCATGGGTGACATTTGAGACAAACTCCGATCGCATTTCCTCCAGCTTTCTGACCTGGGTGATATCGTTGATGAAAGCTAACGCACCTGTATTCATCGTCCTGTTATCGGTAGGATAGATGGGAGAGACATGGACCTGCAGAATGCGCTTTCCATTTTTGTAAAGCTGAAGCTCATCACTTAACACCTTGTTGTTGGTAATGGCTTTTGCTAAGAGCTCGTTTATTTGCCTGTTGCGAATGACCTGAACCAAAGGCATTCCTACGAAGTCGGACATATCGGTAGCGCCAAAAAGCTTATTGGCAATGGGATTGATCATTAATATGTGCATGGACCGTTCAACCGCGATGAGGCCATTGTTCATGCTGTTAATAATGGTGTCTACCCGGGCATTCCGCTCCTTGAGCTCCTTAATGATATCCTCGATATGCCTGGTCATGCTGCTTAAGGTATTTGAAAGCTGTCCCACCTCATCCTTGCGGCGAGTAGAGCTCATGGCCGTTTCCTGGGCTCCTCCGTATTCCTTGACAAGCCTGGCAACCGGCCTTACCACATACTCCGAAAGCTTCAAGGCGATGAGAGAAGACAGCACCATAGCCACGCCAATGGCAATAATGGCATAGAACAAAACGGTGTCTCTTATGTTATTGATATGTTCAACCGAGGCTGAGATACGTATGATCGCATTCAGATCTACAGAATAAAAAGCCAGGTAGATCAGATTGATTCCCGTCGTCTCGCTTCTTCTTATGTTGATGCCGATTCCACCCTCAAGGGCCTTCAGCACTTCAACGCGATCCAGGTGATTTTCCATAGTCTTAGAGCTTACATTTGAGTCGGCTAATACTTTGCCGGTTCTTTCAATGAGTGTAATGCGCCTTGCCGGCTTTACGCCTTCAACATCAAGATCTCTTGAGGTCACTAACCCAGAAAGCTCCTTTAAAAAAACATCGGTAATCTCCTTTTGATCCATTTCTTTTAAAATACGGGATATCAGGATGGCCTCATGTTGAAGCCCGTTTTCAGTTTCCCGGATATACATCTCAGAGGAATAGCGGTAAATGATATAGGCCACCATGGAAGAGACCATGACGGCCAGCACCAGATAAAGGGCTACAATACGATATCTCATGCTGCATTTCCTCCTAGAAATCCATAGAAACCTGCTCAGCTACCCTTATGCCGTCAACTGCCGCACTGACTATGCCTCCGGCATATCCGGCTCCCTCTCCGGCAGGAAAAAGTCCTTTTATGGAGGTCGATTGAAAAAGCTCATTTCTTAGTATCCGGACTGGAGATGACGTCCGTGTTTCAACTGCCGTCAGCAGGGCATCCGGATGCATAAAACCCTTGAGCTTTCTGTCAAACAGCGGAGCTGCCCTCTTGATGCCATTGACCACAAAATCAGGCAGGATATCCGAAATTGAGGTGCAGACAGTCTCCCCCGTATAACTGGGTTTGACCTGACCCAGCGCCATACTGGGCTTGTCATTTAAAAAATCGGATAATTTCTGAACAGGTGCCCTGTATCCGCCTGTTTTTTGATAGCAAGCCCGCTCAAGTCTTCTTTGAAAATCTATTCCGGACAATGGGTGCGTGCTTTCAAAATCCCTGGGGGTGACGGAAACAACGAAGGCACTGTTGGCATTGACCCCATTTCGGGCATGATAACTCATGCCATTGGTTACCACAGTTTTTTCTTCTGAGGCAGCCGCCACAACAACACCACCGGGGCACATGCAAAAACTGTAGGCGGTTCTGTCCTCCATATGCTCATAGAGTTCATAATCTGCCGTTCCCAGCTTATAATGCTTCATTTTTCCATACTGGGCTTCATTAATCCATTCCTGAAGGTGCTCAATGCGAACGCCTACCGAAAAAGGCTTTTGCGTCATTTCAATCCCCTGCTCATAGAGCTTTTGAAAAGTGTCTCTGGAGCTATGTCCAATGGCCAAAATAACGGCGGACGTAAGAATTTCGGTACCATCCGAAAGCCTGACACCTTGAACGGTACCATTTTTTATCAGAAGAGATTCCATACGCGTAGAAAAAAGAAATTGGGCCCCTCTTTCCCGGAGCTTTTCCCGCATGGACTTTATGACTTGCCGAAGCACATCTGTTCCCACATGGGGCTTATGGCTATACAGGATTTCGTTGGGAGCACCATGGGTATGAAAGACCTCAAGCACCTTGGTGCAGCGAGGGTCGTTGATTCGTGTGGTAAGCTTGCCATCTGAAAAGGTTCCTGCACCCCCTTCTCCAAACTGTACATTGGATTCGGGGTTCAGGATGCCTTTGCTCCAAAAGCTTTGGACACTCAGAAAGCGCTTGTCCACCTCTTCACCGCGTTCCAGAATAATAGGTGAAAAGCCTCTTTCAATGAGTTCATATGCACAAAAAAGGCCGCAAGGGCCTGCTCCGACAATAACAGGGCGAGTTGAGGGCTCTCTTTTTTGAAGGGGAATTGTCTCCGAAGGAAGAAAAGCCACAATATCCTTATCGCTTTTCACCCTGCCGCTGCATGAGACCAAAACAGAATAAACTGCTTGCAAGTTATTCTTTTTCCGGGCATCAAGGGATTCCTTCAAAATGCCGAATTCCTGGATATCTCCTTCAGAAATACCCATTTTCCTTGCAGACAAATGTTTTAAAAGACTCAGTTCGTTTTCACGGGTCAACTCAGTCAAGGGCACCGATAGTCTTCTCAAGATATATTGCATAGCATTCTTCCTATTTACGGGTCTAGTCATGTTAACGGGTCTAGTCATGTTGTGCGTTCCGCACCTCTGTTGTGCGCACAGCGCACTCTATGGATTGTTTGTTACAGGGGTTGGGGTGGTCTCTTTAGGGGCTTCCTCGATAATCAACTTTACGATGTATTCTCCTACCAGGCTTATATTGCCGGGAAGCTGTACCTTAAGTGGAACCTCATGTTCACCTATTTCAAAGCCGTTAACCTGAATGGACAATTTTATATCAGTCGTTTTCACGGCATTTACTTCTTCCGGTCTTCCTTTGATGGTTATGGGTATGAATTCCTCCAGAACTCTGTACACCTTGTTTCCTGATAGGTCACTCTCATATATTGAAATCAAGTTCGTAGGCATATTAATACTTCGTGTTACAAGACGCTCCAATACGACTTCTGCCGTAAGATTATCCGCGTCTTCCTTGTAAAGGGTGGCACCCTTTGGAGCGGAAATAACAAGGGGCGTTGAAAAGCTTGCCGTTTGTCCGGCAATATCAATGGTTTCAGCCGTAAACTTTGTAATAGTGTCCAGGATATTCATGGCCCCTAAAACACGCACGTAATCCTGAGAGTAGCGAATCTCCTTCAAATACATATCCGTTGCAGGTTCTCCCTTGGTGGCAACAGTGACAGGAATACGCTTGGCCAGATCAAAGGTCACAATAACCGGAACGGTACCCTCGAATTGACGCAGGGCCTGCCCCTCTGAATTTAACACAACCGCAGTTGTGACTATTTCTTTATTATCCTTTATTTCGGAATAATTAACTCGGGCAACAACCTTGTTGACCTTTGAAATACTGCTTTCCTTTTCCTCAAGAACAACATCATTGGCCTTCACATTAATGAGCTCATAACCCGCGGGAAGCTTGCCCTGAAATTCCACGCTCACTGGGAAGGGCTTGCCTATTCTGCGCTCTATGTTTAGGTTCACAGAAGGAGGATTAGTACCGGAAATCAAAACATCCTGGTCGCCAAGATATTTAGGAGCATCAATACTAATACGTTGCATACCTGGTTCAGTAATACCGGATAAATCAATGCTTACCTTAAAATCATTGGCGGTAACACTCATTATTTTTTGCCGACGGCCTTTTATCTTAATATCAATGCTCGTGGGAAGCTGAGTCCCGACAATTTGGAGGTTTCTTGCCTGAAGCACCTCAATATTACTGGTCAAGGGGATCGCCAGGGTTCTCTCCTCAAAAGGGTTATCGGTGTCTAAGACTAGGAACCATATTAATATAGCCGTGAGAACAGAAACGACCTTAATGACCATATCCTTCTCAAATAAATTGTTAATCAGCTTGTTCATCCTGCTTCACCTTTCTGAAAGTAAAAAGCTTTCGGTCGGTTTCGCTTTCCAACAAGAATTTGGTCAGGGCTTTTCTTAATATATCGGGAGTAAGGTTCCTTGTCAGACCGCCGCTGTGGGCATAGGAAATCTTTCCAGATTCCTCGGAGACAACGACAGCGATGGCGTCGGACACCTCAGTAATACCCAGGGCCGCCCGATGTCGCGTACCCAACTCACGGCTCAAGCCCGCATTCTGGGTTAAGGGAAGGTAACAGGCCGCAGCTTTGATGGTATTTGAGCGAATAATGACAGCACCATCATGCAATGGGGTTTTGGGTGTAAAAATATTGCCCAATAATTCGCTGGACAGAACAGCATCCATCCGGGTGCCGGTATTGACTATATCACCAATCTTGGTTCCTCTTTCAATGATAATAAGGGCGCCTATATAGTCTTGTGAGAACTTGGTGCAAGCCTGAACGATGGCCTCAATGGCTGCAATGGTTTGAACTCTATCTTCATCGTTTTTACGCACCATGATATCTTGAAAGCCGCTGCTTCCGAGTTTTTCAAGGGCTCTTCTAAGCTCCGGCTGAAACAGCACGATTAGACCAAATCCAAAGATTTGCAAAGTACCTTGAAGGAGATAGGCAATGGTTTTAAGCCCCAACATTTGAGAGAGTTTTGAAAAAATAAGAATAAAGATAATACCCTTAACAAGCTGAATAGCTCGTGTCTCGCGAACCAGCTGAATACCTTTGTAAACGACATAGGAAACCACGGATAGTTCAACCAGCATCCTGAGAATATCCAAGGGTCCATTAAGCCCTAAAAAATTCATGACATAACTTACGATATCACCAATGGTACCAGGCACCTCTTAAGCTCCTTTAAAGTACAGAATTTCTGGCCTTACATTAAATTATATCCTCTTCCTCAAATTTTTTGTATAGCCTCGTATCTAGTGTAACACAAATGCAATGTTCACGCGAGCTTATGGTTAAATAAACCTGTATCCCACTCCTCTTACAGTCTCAATGTATTCAGGCTTGCTGTCATCCTGTTCTATTTTTTGTCTCAGATATCGTATATGCACATCCACAGTCCTGGTCTCACCAAAGTAGTCAAATCCCCATACCTTTTCCAAGAGTGTATCACGCGATAAGACCCTGCCGCGGTTCTGAATCAGTATCTTAAGCAGCTCAAATTCTTTTAAGGTCAGGTCAAGCTTTTGATCACCCTTATAAACCACATGGCGTTCGAGATCCATGGTGATTACCCCGGCCGAAAGAGTTTCAGAAACACTCTCCATCGGTATTTCGGAACGTCTGAACAAGGCTTTAACCCTGGCCGTCAGCTCTCTGATTGAGAAAGGCTTCGTTATGTAGTCGTCTGCACCGAGCTCAAGACCCAAAACTCTGTCAAATTCTTCACTCCTGGCTGTCAACATAATGACAGGCAGATTCTTTAATTTTGAGTCCTGCCTGATTTTTCTCAAGATAGCATAGCCGTCCATTCCCGGAAGCATGACATCCAGAATAAACATGTCCGGAAGAATGGACTCACAATGCTGGAACATTTCCTCACCGCTCAAATAAGCGCTGATTCCATAACCGCTGGCCTCCAGATTATATTTGATAAGCTCTTGTATATGGCTCTCATCCTCTACAAGGTATATTGTCCGTTTGACAGACATGGCAGCCTCCTATTCCTGTTCCTCCGAATCAAATTTTGCATGCATTTCAGGATGCTGCAAGTGCTGGTGATTTCCTGTTTCGATATAGACGACCCATTCACTGATATTGGTTGCGTGGTCGGCGATTCGTTCCAAGTATTTTACGATGAACATGATGTCAATAAGCTGCTCTACTGAGTGTGATCCTGACTTGATCTGGGTGGCAATATCCATGACAAGGTCATTGAACATATTGTCAACCTCATCATCTTCATTGCACACTTTAGTTGCCGTCTCGACATCCTGATTAATATATGCATCGATGCTGCGGGCTACCATACTTCTGGCCTTCTCGGCCATTTGATAGATTTCAGGATTGATTTTGACCGGTTTTTCAGCAAGCCTTATGGTCAACTCAGAGATGTCAGCCGCCTGATCGGCGATCCTTTCCAAATCGGTGATCATCTTAAGGGTGGATCCAATCATGCGAAGATCCTTTGCCAATGGCTGCTGAAGTGCAAACAGGCTTAAGCATTGCTTCTCTATCTTGTTCTCAACATTGTCGATCTCATCATCCTGGGATATGATCTCCCTGGCCAGTTCGACATTCATTTCTCTCAGCGCAATAAGGGTTTTGTCAACGGCTTCTTCTACCATGCCGCCTAATCGTCCGATATCTTCCTTTAATTTCTGTAAGCTTTTTTCAAGATGAAATCTCATACTAAACAATCCTTTCATCGCTCTTACTCATTTTTACCTAACCAAATAGGATTTAAAACAAATCAACCAAATCTCCCGGTAATATATCGCTCAGTTCGCTCGTCCCTGGGCTTGTTAAAGATTTTTTCGGTACTGTTATACTCAATCAAATCACCCAGAAGGAAGAAGGCCGTTCGGTCCGAAATACGTCCTGCCTGCTGCATATTATGGGTCACAATGATAATGGTATATTTCTTCTTGAGTTCCGCGCAGAGATCTTCAATTTTAGCGGTTGATATGGGGTCCAGAGCCGAGGTGGGCTCATCCATCAAGATCACTTCAGGCTCTGTTGCAAGAGTCCTGGCGATGCACAGTCTCTGCTGCTGTCCGCCGGAAATACCTAAAGCGCTTTTATAAAGTCTGTCCTTTACTTCATCCCAAAGAGCAGCATCCTTTAAGCTTTTTTCGACCCTTTCATCCAGGGCTGCCTTTTTCTTTATGCCATGAATTCTAGGGCCATAGGCTACATTATCATAAATGGACATGGGAAAGGGGTTGGGTTTCTGAAATACCATACCCACACGCTTTCTCAGTTCAACAACATCCACATTGCCAAGAATTTCTTCCCCTTCGAGCTTGATGCTCCCGGTTATCTTAACATTTTCAATAAGGTCATTCATGCGGTTCAAAGTCTTTAAAAAAGTTGATTTTCCGCAGCCGGAAGGACCTATCAGCGCGGTGATTTCCCCTTCGTTGATATCCATATTAATATTCTTAAGGGCTTGAAAATCCCCGTAAAACAAATCCAGATTCTTTACCTTAAGCTTGCTTTGTCTATTTTTATTATCCATTCTATCTCATCCCTTTTCTTTGTTATATACCTTTTCCATTAATCAGCTTTCGGGCAAACCTGTTGGCTGTAAAATTCAGAACTGCAATAATGACCATGAGAATGGTAGCAGTCGCAAATGCGCTGACAAAATCCGCTTCCTCAAGGGCAACAACATAGAGGTGCACTGACAAGGTTCTGACACTGCTGGTCAAAAGGTGATCAATGGGTGGAATCTTGGCAACTGAGCCAACTGTATAGATTACGGCGGCAGTTTCTCCGATTACGCGCCCCATACTTAATATAACAGCCGTTATAATACCGGGGATTGCACTTGGAAGCACCACCTTGAAAATTGTCTGAAGCCTCGAAGCTCCCAAAGCCAGACTTCCCTCCCGATACCCGGGGTTGACCGATAGCAGCGCTTCCTCCGTGGTTCTTACCATTGTGGGAAGGACCATGATGGCCAGGGTCAGCGCACCCGAAATAACTGAAAAACCCAGTTTAAGCGTGTCCTTGAAAAATATATAACCAAAAAGTCCGTAAATAATGGACGGAATACCCGACAAGCTTTCAGTGGCAAAGCGGATAACGCGTACCAGGCGCCCTTGCTTTGCATACTCGGTCAAATAAATGGCTGCCGATACACCTATGGGTACAGCCACGACCATCGTTGCGAAAATCAAAAGAAGTGTGCCTATTATCATTGGAAGTATACCTGTCTTGTCCTTGTACAGGTTGTATTCGCTGGTTATAAATTCCCAGTTGATGCCCGATACACCGCGTGACACTATGTAGACTATCATCCAAACCAGAAAGCCCACAGTGATCAGGGAAAAAGTCCATATAAGAGCCATCAGGATCTGATCGGTTATTTTTCTTTTCTTACTCACTTCTTTTCCCCCCTCACTTTTTTGAAGTCTTTCGAACAAGCAAATTCAAAGCCAGGTTCAACATAATGATGAATATAAAGAGAACAACCCCAATTCCGAAAAGGGCGGATTGGTGAAAGGGGCCTGCATAGGACATATCCTTTGCGATGGTGGCCGTCATGGGGCTCACAGTGCTTAATAAAGAATTAGGCATTCTCGGAATATTACCGCAGACCATGATAACAGCCATGGTTTCTCCCACGGCCCTTCCCATGCCCAGTACCACCGAGGACATAATACCTGATTTAGCCGCGGGAATCATGACCTTAAAAATGGTTTCTATTTTAGAAGCTCCCAGGGCAAGAGAACCTTCCTTATATTCTCTGGGTAAAGCTCTTAAGGAGGTTTCTGATATATTGACAATTGTCGGAAGCACCATAACCGATAGGATGATAATCATAGCCAGAAGGCTTGTTCCGGTTGGACTTCCGAAATGAACACGAATAAAAGGAACGATAACCGTCAGACCGAAAAAGCCATAGACCACGGAGGGAATACCCGCCAGAAGCTCGATGGCTGCTTTTAAAAGTCCTGTAATTTTTTTAGGCGCAATTTCCGCCAGCATAACAGCCGTTAAAATACCGATAGGGACACCAATAATAATGGCTCCCAGCATGCCTAATACCGAGGCAAGAATCATGGGCAAAATGCCAAACTGGGGCTCAGCATAGGTTGGTGTCCACTGGGTTCCAAAAATGAATTTGGAAATCCCGATCTCAAGAATGGGCGGAACCCCCGCAATAAAGATATAAACGCTTATCAAAACTACAGAAATAACCATCAGAGACGCTGAAAAAGCAAAAATAAGCTCAGTAGCCTTTTCATAGCTCATCCCTATTTTTTTCTTTTGAACAAGTACATGCTCCATATTATCACTCCGTCTTCCTGGAAACCGCGAAAGGCAGACCTTCTAAAGGTCTGCCTGGGTGGTGGACTTTATCTACTTACAGGTACTGCTTCCTTTGATATGATCGCTTTTCCTTCTTCTGTGAAGATGAAGTCTATAAAAGCTTTTTCAAGTTCATCCGGCTTCCCTTTGGTTACAATATTGAAGGGACGCTTGATGGTATAAGTACCATTTAGCACATTCTCCGTGCTGGCAACCATTCCTTCTATGGTAAGGGATTTAACCATTTTATCTGCATAGGCAAGGGAGATATATCCGATTGCATTAGGGTTCTGGGATATAATTGTCTTTACTTCCCCTGTTTTCGCTGCTTCCTGATCAGCCTGCACTTTATCCTTGACATCGAACAGGCTTTCAAAGGCTTCTCTGGTTCCGGATGCCGCATCACGGGCTACTACTACGATGGGTGCGTCCTTTCCGCCCACATCCTTCCAGTTTGTAATTTCTTTTTTGTATATTTTTGCGATTTGTTCCTTAGAAAGATCCTTTACACCATTTTCATTATTGACGATG
Source organism: Bacillota bacterium (assembly GCA_023443745.1). Taxonomy (GTDB): domain Bacteria; phylum Bacillota; class Clostridia; order DSM-8532; family DSM-8532; genus DTU059. The sequence goes on along the minus strand of JAEZTB010000058.1, from coordinate 85,120 downwards.
ACAACAATGGCATCCTCTGCCACCTTAATTACTTCCAGGCCCTGGCTTGCCTCTTCTTCCTTAACTTCTCTTGATGCCGTACCGATATTGGCTGTATCACCAATAGCCGCTTTTATACCGGCGCTTGATCCGTCACCAATGTACTGAACATCTACTTTAGAGTTCTTAGCTGAATAGGTGTCACCCAGCTCCTGAAAAATCTTTTGCATGGATGTTGATCCTTCTATAACCAGTTTCCCGGAAAGAACCGTACCATTCACTGATCCGGCAGGGGTTGTAGCTGCGGGTGTATTTTTGTTGTCGGCTTTTGTTCCTCCGCAAGCTGTAAGGCCTAATAACATCGTTGCAACTAAACCTAAGACAGCAATTTTCTTGTTGATTTTCATTTATTCATTTCTCCTCTCATTTCTCAAAATCTCATCGCAGGATTTACTGTACAATCTCAATATATCTTGCCATTATTATGAGAAAATCAAGGATATGTTAAACGTTTGTTAACTGTTTATTTTCCCTAACAAAACCTCCAGAGAGAGCTTGGAATCCATAAGCCCTTTTTTATATCGAACCTCAGCCTCCATGCAGCCTTTCAAGAGCTCCTTCAGGTATTTTTCATCCATGCTTTGGGCCTGCCCCATCAGCATTTTCAGGGCATAAGGGTGTTTTCCCTGAAAGTATTGACCGATTTGAAGCTGTGAGGCTCCTTTTCTTAACAGGGTTTTAAGCTTTAATAGCTCACCGGTCTGCTTGGAGAGCATGGATAGGATTTTCTGCTCAGGCTCCTTGAGAACGAGCATGTCCGTAAGCAGTTGAAGCGCTCTTGGGGCATCTTTCCGTGCCACAGCATCCAGAAGATCGAAAATAATGCTCTTAATGGTGGGTGTGGCCATCAACCTGACATCGCCAAGGGAAATCTCTTTTCGCTCCCCTGCATAAGCGCATAATTTCATTATTTCATTTTTAAGGGAATACATGTCCGGCTCACTCATGTCCACCAAGTGTTGGGCCGCCTCTTCCGTAATTGCCTTCCCTGACTGTCTGACTCCTTTTATAACCCAGGGGATGAGTTCCGAAATGCCCAGCCGATTAAACTCAGCCGCAAGGCCATATTTGGCAATCTGTTTATAGGCGCCCAGTCTTTTATCCACCTGTGTTTCTATAAAAATCAGGCAGGTGGTCTCGGGTATTTCCGGAATATAGGTCTTTAAAGCCTCCTGGGCCTTATTACCCACCTCTGACGAAGAATCGGTCTCGGTATTTTCTACAACCTTTTCATCTCCTTCATCCACGGCTGCCGGAGCTTCCTTTTTAACCTTATTGTGAAAAAGTCCGGAATTTTTCACCAGAACCAATTTACGGTCGGAAAAAGCCGGAAAGGTATCACAGGCATCTATGAGATCACGGATATCCACCTTGTTTTCAAAGATTGATAAATTCAGGCCGTTATCATTCTCCAGAACCAGCTTTTTAAGCTCGCCCACATAATAATCAATTAAGAAGCGTTCCTCTCCGTGGAAAAGGTAAACCCTGGCCGGCTGTTTGTTCTTGATATGATCCTTAAGTACGGAGAGTACCTCGGTATTCTTCTCTTTCTTGAAGCTTTTGGATCCTGTACTTTTTGCAGACATAAAAAAACCCCCGATTGTTCATCAGGAGTTAATTATATCATGTTTGAAAATATTCCGCAGTGCACATTGCCCGGATGATGGCAGGTTTATGATAGAATTATTTTAAAAGTACTTGACTGTGAACAGGCTTCACCGTTTATCATAAGGCTAGCATACAGGAAGGGACGAACATTATGACGATAAAAGAAATTGAAATACTGTCCGGAATGGAACGGGCCAACATACGATTTTATGAACGTGAGGATCTTATAACGCCAAAACGTATGGATAACGGATACCGAGATTATTCGGAGAACGATTTACAGATTTTACTGCGCATCAAGCTGCTGCGAAGTCTTCACATTTCGCTGGATGAGATTAAAGCACTGAAGGACGGAAGCAGGGATTTATCAGATACGCTCTCAAAACAAATCGAGCAGCTGGAGCAAGAAAGGCAAGGGGTTTCTTATGCCCAAGATGTTTGCCGCGTTATGCAGAATGACAGAGTGACCTTCACGAATTTAGATGCGAAGAAATATCTCGATGGCATCGACCGCACGACTAAAGAAACGGGCAACTCGTATTTCGCAGTCAAGGGCGATGAGCTTCCGCAGGTATTCCATCCATGGCGCAGATATTTGGCAAGAATGCTTGATATCTTTATTTACAACACGCTTTGGTCGACATTTCTTGCCTTTGTGTTCCATGTTAATCTAGCAACCACAGGCAATATAGGAAATTTACTTAATACCTTTGTAGCAATTATTTTGATGTTGTTTTTTGAACCACTCTTGCTCCATCTATTTGGAACTACACTGGGCAAGGCCATATTGGGACTAAGAATAGAAACTCCTGACGGCAGGCGCTTTTCGTATGGTGAGGGGTTGGAACGAACCTGGGGCGTTGTGGGCGCCGGAATGGGATACAATATCCCCATCTACAACCTTGTTCGCCTTTGGAAGAGTTATAAGCTGTGCAGTGAAAATGAAGCACAGCCATGGGATGAATGTATAGCCTACACCATCAAGGACACTAAATGGTATCGAGGAGTACTTTTGGTCGGCGCACATGCAGTCGTCTTTGCTCTTTTTGCTACAGTAATATCCGCACAGCAGCTTCCCCCCAATCGAAGTGATTTGACTGTAGCAGAATTTGCTGAGAACTTTAATTACTATGCTGATTTTCTCGGTATTAACTTTGGCAATAAGTACTTGGATGAAAACGGAAAATGGAGGGAAAAGGCATTTGATGGAACAGCATATATTGACATCGGTTTTACCGAGATTGCGGAGTGCAACTACATCATGGACAACGGATATGTGACAGGCGTTTCCTTTACGGTGGAGCTACATAACAAGCGGGACTGGCTTAGCTCGTATGACAGTCAAATGTTTTTGCTCTCTCTTGCTTTCGCCGGTGCTCAGGATGAAAAAGGCTTGTTTTCAAAAGCTCCGAGTCGGATAGCAGAGCAGATTAACAATAATTCCTTTGAGGATTTCAATTTTACTGAAGCTGGTGTTGAGTTCATCTGTGATACAGAGCATTCCGGTTTTATTAACACAAGATCCGGTTTCATGGTACCGGAGGAAAACGCAGCAGAAATCTACTTCAATATGAAATTTTCCATGAATAAATTAAAATAAACGGCATGATAACCATGCCGTTTCCCTAAATTAACTGATGTTGTTTTTTGAGTCGGTCTTAAAGTGCCCGGATTTTTATTTCCTCCACGATCTTTGCGACGAATTCGTCAACACTCATGGAGCCCAAATCGCCCTCTTTTCTTGATCTAACAGCAACCGCACCGTTTTCAAGCTCTTTGTCCCCAATGACCAGCATATATGGGATTTTCTCCAATTGAGCCTCACGGATCTTATAACCGATTTTTTCGTTACGGTAGTCAGTCTCCACCCTGATCCCTTGATCCTTCAGCTTACGTTCAACCTGCTGAGCAAAATCATGGTGCTTGTCAACCAGAGGCAGAATTTTAGCCTGAACCGGTGAAAGCCAAGTTGGGAAGGCTCCGCCGTACTTTTCAATCAGCATGGCCAGTGTACGCTCATAGCAGCCGATGGATGTTCTGTGGATGACATAGGGGTACTTCTTTTCATTGTTCTTGTCAATATAGGTCATGCCCAGACGTTCTGCCAAAGCAAAGTCAATTTGAACGGTAATGATGGTGTCTTCTTTACCATGGACATTTTTGAGCTGGATGTCAAGCTTTGGCCCGTAGAAGGCAGCTTCACCCTCAGCCTCACGATAATTGATGCCCAGATGATCCAGAATAACACGCATCCTGTCTTGTACTCTTTCCCAGTCTTCAGCGTTTCCGATATACTTCTCCTTGTTATTGGGGTCCCACTTGGAGAAACGATAACTCACATCATCCTGGATGCCCAGGGTTGTCATCATATACTTGATAAGATCCACAACACCCTTAAACTCATCCTCAAGCTGCTCAGGGGTACAGACTAGATGACCCTCAGAAATGGTGAACTGGCGAACGCGGATTAATCCGTGCATTTCACCCGAGGACTCATTTCTAAAAAGGGTTGAGGTTTCGCCGTAGCGGATGGGTAAATCCCTGTAGCTATGAAGCTCAGCGTTATAGATCATGAACTGGAAGGGGCAGGTCATAGGACGCAGGGCAAAGACCTCTTCTTCCTTCTCTTCTTCACCGATAATAAACATGCCGTCCTTATAGTGCTGCCAATGGCCTGAAAGCTTGTAAAGATCAGGCTTAGCCATAAAAGGCGTCTTGGTGAGCACATAGCCTCTTTTTTCTTCCTCATCCTCTACAAAGCGTTGAAGGATTTGAACGATTTTAGCACCCTTGGGCATGAGCAGAGGCAGCCCCTGACCGATCTCTTCTGCCGTGGTAAAGAGCTTAAGCTCCCTTCCAAGCTTGTTATGATCACGTTTCTTGGCCTCTTCAAGCCGAGTTACATAGTCGTCCAGGTCATTCTTTTTAGGAAAAGAGATGCCATAGATACGCTGGAGCATCTTATTCTTTTCATTTCCTCGCCAGTAGGCTCCTGCCTGCTGCATAAGCTTAACGGCCTTAACCTTTCCGGTGGAGGGCAGATGGGGTCCGGCGCAAAGATCGGTAAAATCACCCTGCTTGTAGAAGGAAATCTCGGCATCCTCAGGAAGCTCGCTAATAAGCTCGACCTTGTAGGGCTCATCCTTCATAAACTCTAGAGCTTCGGCTCTTGGAAGGGTAAACCGCTCAATAGGCAGATCCTCTTTAATGATTTTCTGCATCTCGTTTTCAATGGCTTTTAAGTCCTCGGGGGTAAAGGTCTTTTCCGAATCAAAGTCATAATAGAAGCCACTGTCTATAGCTGGGCCGATAGCCAGCTTAACACTGGGGAAAAGCCTCCTGACAGCCTGAGCCATAATATGGGAGGTGGTATGCCAATAGGCCAGTTTACCGCCCTCACTGTCAAAGGTAAGCAGGTTGAGGCTGCAATCCTCATATAAGGGGGTTGCCAAATCCTTTACCTTACCGTTGACCTCACCGACGACCGCCACACGGGCAAGGCCCTCACTGATATCCCTGGCAATGGCTAAAATGGTGGTGCCATTTTCATAGGACTTTACACTTCCGTCCTTCAATGTAATTTGAATCATAAAAAATCACTCCTATCAACATATTGCTTTTCCAAAAAGCAGGATACAAAAAAGCCCTCATCATAAATGCATTCACGCATTTAGGGATGAGAGCTATTGACTCACACGGTTCCACCCTGATTACAGGCTTTAAACAGCCTGTCACTCAATTACATGATTGTAACGTCATCAACGTGAAGACTTACTGTAATATTTCTGCCTTCAAGCTCCGGGGTGGTTCAAAGCCCTGATGCGCGGGACGGCTTTCAGCCCGATGACCTTCCCTCTCTTTGCGCTCGTAGTGGTTTTGCATGTCCCCTTCAAAGCCTTTAATATAAAGTTAGTTTTATGTTATCATACTCCAATACAAGTGTCAAATATATCTGTCAATCATATCCTTGGTAATTTCATTGTCCTTTGCAGCTTCTCCAAAAAACCTTCCGCTCTTTCTGACAGATCTCTTCTGTGTGCTGTAATCAACTTCTATAAGGCCGAACCTTCTTGACGTTCCATCATCCCATTCAAAGTTGTCAAGTAAGGTCCAGTGGTAATAACGTTCTACAGCCACTCCTTCATCAATGAGCTTCTTAACCTCATGCAAATGGTCATAGATGAACCTGGTTCTTTGGATGTCCTTCTCATCACAAATGCCGTTCTCGGTTATGTAAATCGGTTTGCCATACATTTTCCAGTACTTTTTGCATATCCGGTACAGACCTTCAGGATAGATTTCCCACCCCATATCATTTGTCTTTGCATCTTCCTTAACCAAAAGATCGGAAAACATTTTGCCGGGCTTAAAAACAAATCGGACCATATCCCTTGAGTAATAATTTAAGCCAAAAAAATCACAATAGGTGTTTTTACCTTGGGGATACCCTCCCATCCCAATGGGAAACTTGTACTTTCCTCGCATCATTCCTTCCAGGAAAAGCACATGGAAGCAATAATCCAGCACATTTTTCATCAGTCGTGATAAAGGCTGATTCTTATAGGCATCAAATACCCTAATATGGAGTGCGATGCCAACCTTTGTCTCTTGATGCCCCTTTTTTGTCCTTATACCATGAATAAGCTTATATGCCCCGATATGGGCATGGGTCATATTTCTCGTGGCCCTGAAATAACTAGTGATGGATGGTTTTTCGGGAGGGAAATTCGCAGTAAAGTATGTACCGTCCATATAGACATTGGGCTCGTTGATGGTGACCCAATCGGAAACAAGATCTCCCAAAAACGAAACAACTTTCTCCGTATACCGTAAAAACAGCTGAGGTGATTCCTTATTGACCCAGCCTCCCATATCCTCAAACCAGATAGGCTGAGAAAAATGATGAAGAGTGACAAGGGGTTGAATCCCGTTATCAAGAAGCTTCTGAATTTCTGAACGATAGTGTGAAAGAGGCTCTTCACAGAATTTACCTTTTTCCGGTTCAATTCTGCTCCATTCGATACTCATTCTGTAAACCTTGTGATTAAGCTCCTTCATAAGCTCAATATCTTCTTCAACTCTATTCCAGTGATCATCTGCAACAATGCAGTGAGAACCGTCCTTCGTTCTTCCGTTTTCGCAGAATCTGTACCAGTTATTGAATACGTCGCCACCCTCAATCTGTACCGAGGCCGTTGCCGACCCCATCAGAAAGGATTGAGGCAGTCTAAAGGGTTTTAAGCTTTCCTTCATATCCTGTTTCATTTTATCAGCTCCTTAAATATTTTTTGTTGCCGAACCAGCTTCAAGCTCTTCCAATATCTCCTGATACTTTTTCTCGGTCAGCTTATACATGGAAAGAGGAATAAGCGCCAGAAGGGAAACCAAGCCAGGAATAATGGTAAAGGTATAGTGTATCCAGTTAAGCGTAGTGGTGGACTGAGCAACATTTGGTATGTAGCCGATAGCACCTAATACAAAGGCACCCATTGAACCGCCTAAGGCCGATGCCACCTTTGTCTTGAAAATATTGGCAGAAAAAACCATCCCTTCTGCGCGTATACCTGTTTTCCATTGCCCATATTCAACGGTATCTGCAAGCATTGAGTTTCGGGCTATTTCCGCTATACCATCGACAACACCCATGAGAACAACCCAGAAGAATAGAAGAGATACAGAATGGTACCCTGAAAAGAACAATCCTACAGATGTTATGGAAGAGGCAATACTACTATAAAAGACTGTGCTTTTCTTCCCGATTTTCTTAGCAATCCAGGGTGTGATTAAAGCTCCCACAACAGCCAATATTGCATATACTCCCATAAAAATGGGGATAAGGCCGGGGGAATTGTAGTTATACTTAAGATAATAAATAGGAAATATATTTTTTATTGTCATGATGGTTTCAGAAATGAGCATGAAGCAGAGAAGCGCTTTTAAAGGGCCATTCACTTTCAATTGACGTAAGATATCAGAGAATTTCTGCTTATGCTCTTTTCTATAGACGCTTTTCTCCCTTACATTAAAAAAGGTTATAAGTGAGAAAATGACACAAAGGCTGCCATAAAGCACGGCAACGAGCTGCCAGCCTAAATTGGAATTGCCTTGCCCCAAGATATCCACAAGGGGCAGTGTAATAACATTGATGCCGATGATGCCTATCATGGATACCGTTCTTGGTATCATGACCACGCTATTCCGCTCAACAGGATCCCGGGTTATCGTTGCGGACAGCGACCAGAACGGAATATCCCTGACCGTAAAGGAAAGATCCCACAAAAGATACGTAATGTAAGCCCAGATAAGCTTACCGGTGCTGCTTAAATTAGGTGTAGTGAAGCACAATATCGTCGTTGCGGCAATAAACCAGGGTGCAAAGAGCAGGTAAGGCCGAAATCGCCCCCATTTTGTATTTGTATTGTCAACAATGACACCCATAATAAGATCATTTACAGAGTCCCATGACCTGGCAACCAGAAATAAAGTACCCGCGGCAATAGCAGATATTCCAAAATAGTCGGTATAATACACCAATAAATAGGTGCTCATTATACCGTAAACAGTGCTGGCGCCAAGGCTGCCGAATCCATAAGAAAGCTTTTCCTTCCAAGATAACGGTTTATTGTCCATTTCCCCCATCCCCCCTTTTGAATGCGGCTACTTTTTCAATGCTTCCTTAAAAAGCATCATCTGATAAGAAATTTCCTGTCTTGAGATTACTTCTTTAAATTTATTTATGTTGTCCGGTCTGGAAAACACCCTCTGAGCGAGATACAGCCAGGAATCATTGATGGTTTCAGCCGCAAGCTCCGGATTTAGGGTCTCTTTGAGGGAGCCATCCTGTATCCCGGCTTCTATAATGTCCCTTAAGTAGGTGCTGGACTTTGCAACAAGTTGAAGAAATTTTTCAACAGGGGGCTCAATGATATATTTATCCTTTATATGAAAGTCGAATAGGCCTGTAAACTGAATGGCATCCCTGTATTTATCGAGGTTGGCATCAATGATCTCAAAGTATTGAGCTAATTTCTCATAACCACTACCCTTCATTTTAGGAAAGTGTTCTTCCATCAACTCTATAAAGTTTTCAAAGACATGGATTTCTATCTCGAGGGCTATTTCTTCCTTGGACTTAAAATACTGGTAGAGGGTCTTGCGGCTTAAATCAGCCGCATCAGCTATATCAGACATGGTCGTATCTCTGTATCCATGCTCTAAAAACAATTTCCATGCAATACTTGTAATGTCTTCTTTTCTTTTTTCCCTATGTGTCCTGTCTTCCATTTTTTTGTCTCCTTAATAACCACTCTAGGATTTTGAATGGCTTTTTTCTTGAATAAGCCGAAATATTGGACGGCGTGCATGGCAAAATCCTGGCTTCGGGTTCTCCTGCTTCAATCATTCTTTTCTTTAGAATTTCAGAAAGCATCTTCCTAGTTCCGGCATGAGCTGCTGAGTTGACCATATTGGTTTTTTCATAGGGGTCATTTTCAAGATCATATAAAAACTCTTCAATATACACATCACTATGCCTGTGAAGCCATCCATGCTTATCCACGGCTTTTACGGAATACTTCCATGCATCGGTCCTTATAGCTCTGCCAACCTGGCTCTCGCTTATCTGTATAAAGACATTCTTGGGCCAACCATCAGTTCCACCCTCCATTAAGTCCTGTAAGGGGCGTCCCGGCATATAGGCCGGCTTATCAAGCTGAGCCGCTTTTAGAAAGGTGGGCGGAAGATTCATAAGACTGACCAGCTCGTTTACTGTTTGACCGCCTTTAAACCCAGGGCCGTTTATGATCAGCGGGATTCTTATGGAGCTATCATGGCAGCTCCTTTTATATTCAGAATTTCGGGTCTTGAAATGGGAGCCGTGATCACTTGCATAGATAACCAAAGTCTCTTCCCGGATTCCAAGCTCAGAGAGCTTATCAAGGATTCGGCCCAGGTTCATATCCAGATTATTGCAGCAACCCAAATAATCGGGGTAGCTATCCCTCCAGTCGCCCTCAGTACCCTTGAGATCTTCAGGAGGCTCATAATTTTTAAATTTCTCTTGGGATCCGGGAGGCCCTTCATAACGATGGGTTGTGTTCTGATGATGAGGTTCAAGATAAGAGATGAATAGAAAAAATGGTTTCTCTCTATTTCGCTTGTCTTCAAGATAATCCAGTGCAAAATCCGTTAAAGCGTCTGCTCTGTATTTTTCAAACTCAACCTTGTTCATATCCCTGTCAAATAAATAGCCTGAGCTTCCGGTTGAGGTGAATTCCAAGACATCCGCCGCCATCCAATAATCCAACCAGCCGCCCCTTCTTTCCGGTGGGACGGGCTTATTCTTGTAGTCATCCTTTAGTAATGTGGAGGCCAGATGCCATTTCCCTATATATCCGGTGTCATAACCTGCCCCTCTTATGTAGTGAGCGATTGTCTTTTCGTCTAACGGCAGAGCGATATCGTTTCTGAAGCACCCTGTTTGAGTGGCATACTTGCCCGTTTGAATACAGGACCTGGCAGGTCCGCATACGGGCTGAGGAGTGAAAGCCTTGTCAAAACGGACCCCTTCCGAAGCCATTCTATCCAAATGAGGCGTTATATTGAGCTTCTGCCCATAACAACCAACTGTGTCAAAACGCTGCTGATCTGTAAAAAAGAATAGAATATTGGGTTTGCTCATTATATCAATTCCCCCAATACACATTTTAGAAGGTAACACGTGTAACCCTATTGTACAAATTTAAATAAAGGATGTCAAGGGAAATTCTGTATGATATTTGGGTCGAAAAAAAATAAGCACTTCTCCATGCTTATGCGGAAGCGCTTACCTGCTATTTCGATGCATTCATGAGCTAAATAAAAACTTTAGTTCTCCGTCAGCACAAATTTCGTGATGACATGGGCAACGCCGTCCTGGTCGTTGGATAGGGTAATATAATCCGCCTTTTCCTTGACTGGCTCCTCTGCGTTTTCCATCGCTACTCCCAAACCGGCGTATTCAATCATAGAGAGGTCATTGAAGCCATCCCCTACAGCAATCATTTCACATTGCTTAATGCCGTAATGCTCCCCCAATCTTTCCATTGCAATGGCCTTAGAAGCATTTTTATCGACAAACTCCAAAAAGTAAGGTCTGGAGGTATGGTAATTAACACTATCGCTTAGCATTCCACCAATCTCAGTCTGGAGTTTCCCTATTTTTTCCACCTCATCATACCATAGCATTTTAGTGACACCATCTTTTAAAAATATATCCGAATCCTTGATCAGTACAGGCTCAACTTTGGATATTTGCTTATATTTTTCCACTCTGTCGTCCATCTTGGTCACATAGAGCCCATTTTCCTTCCACACCATAACCGTCACACCATATTTTTCGCCCAGTTCTATGATGTCCTTTGCATCCTTGGCCGAGAGCTTTTGCTCATAAAGGATCTCCTTTGATTTTCCCATAACCACCATAGCGCCGTTATAGGTAATAAAAGGTAAATCCAAGCCCAGCATCTTATTGAGATACTCAACGCCCTGTATAGGCCTGCCCGAGGCTATTGTGAAAATGAGTCCTCTTTCTACTCCGCTTTTAATGGCTTTCTTTGTGATTTCGGTTAGATTTCCGTTACTGTCTAAAAGTGTACCGTCTATATCCACTGCCATAAGCCTGTATGCCATTGTATGTGCTCCTTTTACTGTATTTTTTAATTCTCTTCGGTTGTAATCAACCATGCCTGACTAAATTATTATAACACAACGTGTTTCAATAACTTGGATACCCGTTCGAAATCTTTGATTTTTGTTATTATATCTCAAATGGAAAATTGGGTAAAGCGCAGCAGGTAAGAAGCCTGCTGCGCTTGAATGAAACAACCGTTTTCCCTATTAGGCGGGCATCGGCAAAAGGGGTGACTCTATGAGAGTCGCAAAAAGGAATTGATGGTTATGTCCATCAACCTCTGTAGTATTTCCACTCATTACGTGAACATGCTTCTGCATGGCTACAGGCGCTTGGGGATTCAAAATAATTTCAGGCCCGGTAGTCCCGGCGATTTCATGGAAATGGTCAACAGAGTCTGTGTTGGTCTGAAAGCCGTGAATATGGTGGCCTCCTGGGATAGGGATTGCACCGGTTGTAACTCCTGCAACTCGGTGGTTATGTCTGTCGTCCCCTTCTTCTGCAAGCTTGGTGCTGCTTTCAAATTCATGTGTATGGATCTCCTCTTCAGTGCTAGCGCTACTATTCGTTTGCCTTACGGTCCTTCTGAAAGAATATTCATCACCCTCTTCGTTAAAACGAGGGTTGCGTGAATTGTAAGCCACAAAAGGTCCTCCTTTTTCAAATCTCCTATTTCACATTATGTGGACAAGCAAAATTATGTTACAGTAAGAGTGTGAAAAAAAAGGAATTTAGGTCTTTTATGTCATATAAGGATAATGAATAAAAGGCATGCGAATCGCTCCTTGAAAATGCTCATTGAGCGATTAGTGGTGGAAGCAAAAAACATCCGCTCCCTCGAATGGCAGGATATTGAGGTGAGGAAACGCAGGCTTGAGAAGCTTTGTCATCTCATCCACGAAGAGCTTTTCTGTACCGTAATGTCCCGCATCAAGAGTAAAAACACCGCTTTCCAATAGCTCCTGAGCATCATGGTATTTTAAGTCACCCGTTATTAAGGCTTGGGGGTTAAGAGCACAAAGCTCAGGTAAAATATCCCGGTCATAGGAGCCATTATATACAGCCACCCTTGAAATACTTTCGGGAATTTTACCCACTGTCCTCACCACATCCAATGACAGCACAGATTTTATATCCTTTATAAACTGCTCACCCTCAACAGGCGTGATATTGCCATAACGCCCAGAACCATGATCCGCTTTAAGAGTGGAAAATCCCTTCAATATTTCAATATTTTTTAGACCAATTTTTTTACAAAGTAAATCGGTGAGCCCTCCTAGGGCGGCATCAAAATTTGTATGGGCACTATATAAGGCGATATCCTTCTTAATGGCTTCAACAAGAAGGCGTCCTTCTCTCGTATCATGGGTAAAGACTTTGGCTGCCTTAAAAATGGCAGGATGGTGGGATATGATCAACTGACACCCTTTCTCAGCAGCAAAGTTCAAAGCATCCTGATCAACATCCAAGCAAACAAGAATACTTGAAACTTCTGCTTCCGGATCTCCAAGAATCAGGCCGCTGTTGTCGTAGTCTTCCTGAAATGCTTGCGGCGCCAGTGTCTCAACATAGGACAAAATATCTGTGAGCTTCATATATCCTCCCATTGGGTCATTAACCCTGTATTTTTATTAGTCCCTGAATTTTTTCCAGAAGCGCTTTCTCGGCCTGCAGATTTCGACTTGGTATTCGAGCAGCCTCAAGCCCCTTCACTTTCTTTTGCTGCTTTTCCAACCTATCTTCTATCCAATCCTTCAAAAGCGGCTCCCCTTTACGAAGGAGATGTTCACCAATAACCTCATAAAGAGAATCCCAATTTTCCCTTATTACTCCTGTGTAGCGTACCAGGAGTACCTGGTAGAGCTTTTCATCCTCACGCACCAGGCCCTCATCCAAAACCTCAAAGCCATGCCGCCAAAGATAAGGTCTGACCAGTTCCTGCCCCACCATGGGCTGCAGGATAATATGGTTGGCCTGCTGAGCAATGGCCAGCGCTTCATTGATGAGCTCTGTAATCAGTATTCCGCCCATACCTGCCAATACTATACAGTCCGCCTCTTCCTGCGACAATGGGGTAAGTCCGCTTCCCAACCGCAAATCCATATGCCCCTGAAGCTCGAAGTAATCAAGTGTCCGTTTGGCTCTTTCCAGGGGGCCTTTTTTAACATCACAGGCAATTGCCTTTTTACACCGCTTATTTAAAAGCGCATAGGCAGGAATAAGGGCATGATCGGTTCCGATATCCGCTAAAATATCACAGGGTGGAATCATATCGTATATGAGCTTAAGTCTGCCTCTCAGAACCATTTTGTCTCCTGCCTTAAAAAGAAGTTGTAGCGATACAAAAAAAGATGATTGTCGCGCAATCATCTTTCTTTGTGTTGGTGGGCCTTCAGGGACTCGAACCCCGGACCAACCGGTTATGAGCCGGTAGCTCTGACCAACTGAGCTAAAGGCCCCAGTGGCTCCTCAAGTTGGACTCGAACCAACGACCCTGCGGTTAACAGCCGCATGCTCTACCGACTGAGCTACTGAGGAATATCGCACGCTTAATTCAAAAGCGCATAACATATTATACTCAGAAACCGTTTGCCGGTCAAGGTTTTTTTATTAGTTTATTACTTATTATTCAACTATAATTCTATGGAATGATTTTTTACCCTTGCGTACGATAATTTCTCCGTCTTTAAGGTCGGATTCAGTAACACATCTTTCCACAGTATCAACTCTGTCGCCGTTAAGACTGAGCCCTCCCTGCTGTATAAGCCTTTTGCCTTCTCCCTTGGAAGGAATGAGCCCTGTTTGCATCAGGAGATCCAGAACCTGAACACCTTGCTCCAATTCTGCCCTGGCAAAACTAACCGTAGGCATATTTTCAGATGACGTACCCTGGCCAAAAACAGCCTCTGTAGCGTTTTTTGCCTTTTCAGCTTCGTTTTCACCATGAACAATTTTGGTCACTTCATAGGCCAATATCTTTTTAGCCTCATTGATCTGTGCATCCAGCCATGTGGCCATTTCCTCAATCTGGGCCATGGGTAAAAAGGTCAGCAGCTTAAGGCACTTGATGACATCTGCGTCATCAACATTACGCCAATACTGATAAAAATCATAGGGAGTAGTTTTTAGAGGATCAAGCCATACGGCACCCTTCTGGGTTTTTCCCATTTTCTTTCCTTCGCTGGTGGTGAGAAGCTTAAAAGTCATACCATAGGCTTCCACACCCTCTACACGCCGGACAAGGTCAACACCGCCCAGAATATTACTCCACTGGTCGTCTCCTCCAAGCTCCATCTTACAGCTATAATCCTGATAAAGCTTTAGAAAATCGTAACTCTGCATGAGCATATAGTTAAATTCAATAAAGGACAAGCCTTTTTCCATTCTGCTCTTAAAGCATTCAGCCGTGAGCATACGGTTAACCGAAAAGTGGACGCCCACATCTCTTAAGAATGAAACATAATTGAGATCTAAAAGCCAATCGCCATTATCCACCATCAACGCCTTACCGTCGCTGAAATCAACAAGTCCCTTCATCTGGCCCCGGAAGCACGACCCATTATGGGCAATTTCATCTCGGGTAAGCATTTGTCTCATATCGCTCCTGCCTGAGGGATCACCGACCATGGCCGTTCCGCCGCCAATAAGGGCAATGGGTTTATGACCTGCTCTCTGCATATGAGCCATGACTATCAATTGGAGCAAATGCCCGACATGAAGACTGTCAGCAGTGGGGTCAAAGCCTATATAAAAGGTCACATTTTCACTACCCAGGAGCTCTCTGATTTTCTCCTCGTGAGTGGTCTGTGCTATAAATCCTCGCTCCTTCAGCGTGTCAAAAACATTGGTGTTCATGGTTCTACTTCCTTTCCTTATACCTTTAAAACAATATTGATACGAAGTATCAATAACTTGGGTCCCCGTTCGAAATTTTATTTTCTCTTATGGGTCGCGGCTTGTTGTTCGTTCCTTTGGGAACGAACTCTGTTAACGGGTAATGTTATTATATCGCCTAACAGCCAAAGCCACAAGGCGGCTTTTATCCCAAAACTTCTCAAGGGAAAAAAATTTTTAAGGAATAATGATTTGTGCTATAATAGGAGTGCATATCTCCAAGTATGATATGCAGGAATTACGTGACTATAAGCCTTTTTTATTTATTTTTCATCTGATGGGATCCGGCATTTTGATGTCATATTACCGGATGTAAAGGCTATAGTGTAGTATTCTGTCAAGACGATTTATTCGCCTTGAGATGAATTAACGAGCCCAAGCTTGTGGTGTACCACAGGCACACGCTCTAATCAGGAGGTACATTATGAATGGAAATTCAGGAAGCCGCAACAAGCCCACAAAAACTACTTCACCCGTGGCTTCTTCCGTAAAAGACAAAAAAAATGAAATGAATCCGGGAAAAATGGCGTTAAGGGTTTTCCTTACTGCACTCGCCATTGTATTTTCTATTCTTTTCGTTATAGGAAGTGCTGCAGCAGGGCTTGGAGGCGGTGGTCTTTACGCCATTATCAAAACCACACCTATGCTGGATCCAAAGCTTTTTAAGGTAATTGGTTTAAATTCCTATGTTTATGATGCCGAAAACAATGTCATTGCAGAGCTTAAAAGGGATGAAAACCGTGTCTGGATTGATTATGAAGACGTTCCCCAAATGCTGATCAAAGCCTATATTGCTGTTGAAGATAAGCGCTTTTGGGATCATCCGGGAATTGACTTTAGAAGAATCGGCAGTGCCGTTCTCACCTATGGCAAGAAATTGTTAGGTGCTGATGTGGATATTGAGGGCGGCAGTACCATCACACAGCAGCTTATTAAAAATCGGACAAAAAAGGACGATATCACCATTCCCCGTAAGGTTCAGGAGCAGTGGCAGGCCATCGAGCTTGAAAACGTTCTGAAAAAGGAGGAAATTCTTACCCACTATGTCAATAATGTTCCCTTGGGCGGTAATTTCTATGGTGTTGAAACAGCCGCAAAGGGTTATTTCGGCAAGGACGTCCGGGATCTTTCGCTGGCTGAATGCGCAAGCCTTGCAGGCATCACCAAGTACCCCAACAAGTATATGCCCATTAGTGAGGAGAAAATAGAAGCCAACTTAGCCAGAGCCAAGACGATCCTCGGTCTCATGCTGGAACAGGGTATGATCAGCCAAAGCGAATATGATGAAGCGGTTTCTGAAAAAATTGTGTTTAAATATAATCCTGAAGCCGGTAAAGTCATGGAGACAAGTGCCCAGTCTTATTTTGTAGATGAAGCCATCAAAAGTGTTAAAAATAAGTTGATGAAAGCCTATGGCTATACTGAAAAGGCTGCGTTAGATTTCATTTATACTTCCGGCATCCATATCTATACCACCATGCAGCCCAAGGTACAGAAAGCTCTTGACGATGTTTTCCTGGATCCCAAGAATTTTGACGCTGAAAACCGCTATACTGACGAAGAACCACAAGCTGCTATGGCTATTATTGACAATGAAGGCAATGTGCGCGGTATATACGGTGGTCGGGGCGAAAAAGAGGGTAGTGTATTCAACCGTGCCACCCAGGCCGTGCGTTCTCCGGGATCGTCCATAAAGCCACTTCTTGTCTATGGTCCCGGAATTGACAGCAGAACGATTACTGCGGCAACCGTGGTGGATGATGTGAAGCAATACCTTTTGAATGATAAGCCTAATGAAGAGTGGCCTCGCAATGTTGAGAAAGGGAAGAACTTTGGACTCACAGGCGTCCGGGAAGGTCTTTTCCGTTCCAGAAACGTCGTAGCCACCTTGCTGCTTAAAAACAATGTAGGACTTGACAATGCTCTTAATTACCTGGCCAAGCTTGGTGTTGACAGAAAGGATGAAAAATATCTGTCCATCGCCATGGGTGGCTTCAGTAAAGGCATGACACCCCTTCAAATGACTGCTGCCTATACGGCCTTTATCAACAAGGGAGTCTATACCGAACCGATCTTCTTTATAGAGGTAAAGGATAGCGAGGGTAACGTTATTCTTGATAATAAACCCAATAGAACCCCGGTCTTTTCTGAGCAGACCGTTTTTATCATGAACAACATGATGGAAGACGTCGTGAAAAAAGGAACAGCAGCGGGTTATGGTGCCGTTAAGGTTAAAAATGCAGAGGGTAAAGCCGTTACCATTCCCTCCGCCGGTAAGACAGGTACCACTGATGAGAATAAGGATAAGTGGTTTGCAGGCTTTACACCCTATTATGCAGGTGTTACCTGGTATGGTTATGACAAGGGCGTCACCCTTGAAACCAGCGAGCGCAATATGGCTCTTTCCATATGGAATGCCGTCATGACCAAGGTTCATGAAGGCATGGAAGCAAAGCCCTTCTTCGAGAGTACACCACCCAACATTGTCAAGCGGACAATTTGTATTGACTCCGGTAAATTAGCCACTGAGCTCTGCAAGTCCGATCCCCGTGGCGGCCGGGTGAGAGAAGAATACTTTATTGAGGGAACCGAGCCAGCCTACAGTGATACCTGTAATGTCCATGTCATGGTTAAACTTTGCTCCGAGTCCAAGGATGCTCTCGGAAGATTGCTTTTAGCCACAGAGTATTGTCCGGCAAGTACTGTTATTGAAAGAGTGAGAATAAAAAGACCCGTAGAGTATAAGCCTAAATTCCCTAATGACAATTATCCTGAGGATCACCTGTATGAGGTTCCTGAGGGAGAATATTGCACCATTCACGGGCCCGGCGTTCTTGTTCCTCCGCATAATGAGGAGCTTTTGCCACCCACTCATGAAGATGTGGGCGATCCCCTCCATGAGGGTGCTGTCGTCCCTTCCATAACGCCAAGTCCGGGTATCGGCTTGATTGACCCGCAAAATGAGGATATCGGCGAACCTATCCAAGAGGAAGATTGGGGAAGTGTTGACTGGGGCAACTCAGAAAGTCCGAATGGTTGGGATTAAATCTATAAGTATTCTATACTGAGAAAGCACCTGAACGGCCTTTTTTAGGCTGATCAGGTGCTTTTGGAATTTTAGGTTACTTTTTTTCATATAAATCAGCAGGCGGTTTGGGACCAAAGAATTGATAGTAATAACACAAAAGGCCCCCGTTATATAGCTTGCGGTTCTTATCGGCCTTGCGGCCGAAGAATTTCTCAAAGTCAGGATCTGCATTGATAATATAATATGACCATGTGGAAAGCTTCTTAAAGCTTTCACCCATATCCTGATAAAGACGGCTGTTTTCTTTCTTCTCCCCGATTCTTTGGCCATAGGGGGGATTAGTGATAATAAAACCGTACTTGGCTTTCGAAGAAAGCTCCCGGACATCCCGGGCTTGAATATGAACGATATCCGAGACTCCCGCCTGACGGGCGTGGTAATTGGCCATACTCACGGCCTCGGCATTAATGTCATAACCCTGGATAAGAATTTCATTAACAGGCTTGATAAGGTCCCTTGCCTCAGTTAAAGCCCGGTACCATATTTCCTTGGGTATATTGGGCCACTCCTGACAGTCAAATTCCCTGTCCAATCCCGGTGCTTTATTCATGGCCATGAGAGCAGCCTCGATAGGAATGGTGCCTGAACCGCAGAATGGGTCAATTAAGGGCTTCCCCGGCGCCCAACGGCTGATCATGAGCATGGCGCTTGCCAGGGTTTCCTTGATGGGTGCCGCATAGGCCAGACTTCTATATCCTCTTTTATGAAGTCCCGCTCCGGAGCTGTCAATGGCCAATGTTACCTTATCCTTATGAATGGTAAAGTCGATATGGTACTTGGGGCCTGTCTCCGGGAATATTTCAAGCTTATAAACCTTTTTAAGCCTCTCAACGACAGCCTTCTTTATAATGGATTGGCAATCGGAAATGCTCATAAGCGTGGACTTGACACATCCACCTGTTACGGGAAACTCCGCATCCTTTGGAAGCCAATCCTCCCAAGGCAGGGCCAGGGTAGCCTCAAATAAATCGTTAAAGGTAGTTGCTGTAAATTCCCCCATTAGTACATAAACACGCCCGGCGGTGCGCAGCCATAGGTTGGCCCTGCAAAGGGCTTCAAAGTCACCATCAAAAAAAATCTTTCCGTTATCGGTAAAGGTATTCTCATATCCCAGATGTTTCAGTTCTCTTGCCACAACCGATTCGACGCCAAAGGTCGCAGTTGCAAAAAGCTTTAATTGCTTCATGTTTTCTCCTAATCTTGAAAGACGGGCTTATCGGCCTTGTCTAGTATATCCTTTATTCTGCATCTTGATAAAATCAGTTAAATACCGACCCGCCTAAGAATTCTCTTAAAATAGAGTTTGGCGGTACCTGATCATTGGGAGCCGGTAGGAAATAGCTTAAAAACTCAATCAACCGTCGGGCCTCGGAATACTGGGGCATATCTCTGGTTATTTCCTGCAGTAAAGGTACTGCTAAAGGCTTTAGCATCAAGAGCTCATAAATCAGCGAAGAATTAAACATTGCGTCCGCTTCTTCCTGGAAGGGAAAGATATTGCGCTCCTCGCCCCTTCTTACATTGGGCCACATATCAATGGTCTTGGGCGCCGGTGTTCCCCTGTATCGGTTATCCCGAACCATACGCCTTATTAGACGCAGATCGGTAGTCGGGATACGGTTGTGCATATCAATGCGCATGGAGGTAATGGCACTGATATAGATTTTAAACTTGTTATCACTCTTCACCTCACTGGTGAGCCGGGGGTTCAGGGCATGAATTCCTTCTATGACCAAGACCTGGCCCTCTTTTAGCTGCATTTTCTGACCCCGGTATTCCCTTGTACCCGTTAAAAAATTAAAGGTGGGGAGTTCGATTTCTCCTCCTGAAATAAGGGTGTTGAGATCTTTGTTGAAGAGCTCCAGGTCAACGGTTTCCAGCGCTTCATAATCGGGTTTCCCCTCTTCGTCAAGGGGGGTGCGGGTTTTGTCAACAAAATAGTCATCCACAGAAATATTAAGGGGAACCAAACCGTTTACTCTAAGCTGAATGGAAAGCCTCTGGGCAAATGTGGTTTTCCCTGAAGAGGAAGGCCCTGCAATCAATATAACCTTTTTCTGTGGCTGCTGATTTTTAATCATGTCGGCAATACTGGCTATCTTCTTTTCATGAAGGGCCTCCGCTATCAGTACCAATTCATTGATCCGTCCTGAATCAACCGTATCATTGAGCTTCCCAACGTCTTCAACACCCAAAATGTTTATCCAGTTTCTATACTCGGTAAAAATATTAAAAAGCTTCCTGGGGATGGGCACATCGGGAAGCTGGTTTGGATTTCCCTTCTTTGGCACAACCAGAACAAGACCGCCATTGTCAGCTTCCAGCCTGAAAAGGGTCAAATAGCCCGAACTGGGAACCATGTAGCCATAAAAATAGTCTTCGATATCGTCAAAGATATACAGCGACACATAATCCTTCTCACGATATTCAATGGCGCGATACCGGTCCTCCCTGCCTCTTTTCAGGAAGATCTTGCGGGCATCCTCAATGGAAACCACGACCTTCATGAATTTTTTATTCATTTTAACGAGTTCCCGCATACGCTCTTCAATCCGCTCCACGTCGGAAGCAGTAACTTGGTAATCCAGAATCTCAAAGAAAAGGCCCCTGCTTACCGAATGGCGTATCTCGACCTCTTTACCCGGAAGCAAATCATGAACAGCCTTGATCAGCAGAAATACCAAGCTTTTTTGGTAAATGCGGATGCCGTCCTCACTGGTTAAATCCACGAAGGTGATGGTGCATTCATGTTCAATGGAATAGGTCAGCTCCTTTACCTCATTATCAACACAAGCTGCCACAATAAGGGAATCCTTCTTTCCTCTCTGACCCTTTACCAATTCCTCTATCCTGGTTCCTTTCTCAATCATTAAATCCTGTCCGTTTATGTTTATGCGAACCTCTTGATCTGCCATAGTACAAAACTCCTTACCCGTTGGTTTACCATTGTTTTGTCTTTGTTTTACCAATGTTCCTATTATCCTATATTCCAGCTCATTCGGCAAGCAAACCATACCCTCTTTTATCCAGCTGTCTTTTCCAGCACTGGATACGTCAAAGTGCGCTGTTTTACTTCACTCTGGTGTTTCAATACATTTGCTATTCTTTCCTATGCCTGCACATTCTATAAGAAAATTGACGGCCCATTTTATTATATGAACAAGGGTGCTTTATTAAAAAGTATACAAAAAAGCTCGATGCTCTTTGAAAAGTCGCAAGACTTTTCAAAGAGCATCTCGAAGGTTAATAAAGTATTGTTTAAAGCCTAAAGTCCATCATTCTGTTACCACAAATTCAGTTTCTAAAGTATTGTCCACGTCGGTTCCAATAAAAACCTTGAAACAGCCCGGCTCCACAATCCAATCTCCCTGATGGTTGAAATAACCGAGCTCATCAGCTCCCAGAGTAAAGTCTACCTCCAGACATTCATCTGATTTGAGCACCACCCGCTTAAAGCCTTTCAACTCCCTCACAGGCCTTAGGAGAGATGAAACGCAATCCTGTATGTAGCATTGAACAACAGCCTCTCCTTCGCGCATACCTGTATTGCTCACACGAATAGATGCTTTAATCTTTTCAGTCTTTTTGATTTGTGGCCGGTCAATCTTGATGTCTGCTATGTCAAAGTTGGTATATGTAAGTCCGTATCCAAAGCTGAAAAGCGGTTTTTCCGTCATGTCGATATACCGCAGATGTTCAGGCCTGTCATCTCTTGTCTGTATAGAATTATAATAAAGCGGTATCTGGCCTTCGGACCAGGGTATGGTAACCGGAAGGCGTCCGCCAGGCTCAGCTTCCCCGATTAAAATCCGTGATATGGCTTCTGCTCCGCCGGTACCCGGGTGGAAGATATATAGTACGGCCGAAACATAGGGAAGGACTCTGGCAAGGCTCAAGGGCCGACCTGCTATAACCACCAGAATAACCTTTTTCCCCTGATTATAGAATGACAGGATTTGCTCCTCTTGGCCTTCAGGTAAGCTCAAATGGGCGATATTATTTCGCTCACCGGAACGTTCCGGGCTTTCTCCCGCAAGGTAGAGAACCGTATCTGTAAATTCCACGTTCCTGACCACTCGATCGGTAAAGGGGTCTTCCCCATATTTAATTTCGATATCCTTCAGTTTATTTTTCAAAATATCGTATAGAGGCATTATGACATCCGCTATGCCATCCAGGCACCAGCATCCGAAAAATTCATTTTTAGCTTTGGCAAAAGGTCCCGCCACATATAATCTTTTAATATCCTTGGAAAGCGGAAGCGCAGAGTCCTTATTCAAAAGAAGAACCGAAGCTTGACGTGCCGCTTCGACAGTAAGCTCAAAGGAGTTCTGGGACAAGGTATAATTGTTTCGATCCCTTAACGGCTTAATTTCCCGATTCCAAAGGTCAAGCCTGAGCTTCATGGACAGGATACGAAGAACCGCATCATCAATTCTTTCTTCGGGGACTATACCTTCTTTGACCAAGTCCTCCAGATGCTCCATAAAGCAGAAGGAACACATGTCCATATCAAGCCCGGCATTTACTGAGAGAGCGGTAGCCTTCTTTTTATCCTCGGCAAACCGGAATTGGCAAAGCTGTGATGTGGTTGCGTAATCACTGACAATAAAGCCCTCCAATTCACCTAATTCTTTAGCAAGAGCGGTAAGCACGGTGCGGCTTGCTGAGACCGGTTCACCATTCAAATCATGATAGCCTGACATAAGGCTTCCTGCCCCCGCCTTCATGGCAGCTAAAAATGGAGGGAAGTATATGTTCAGAAGGGTATATTGTGAGATCTCGACAGTATTGGCATCCCTTCCGCCCTCAGCAGCACCGTAACCAATAAAATGCTTGGGACAAGAAAGAATTCTATCAGGGTTTTTAAGGTCATTGGCATTTCTCCCCTGAAATCCATGGACTGCCGCTTCGGCCATTCGTGAGGCTAAATAAGGGTCTTCCCCGAAGCCTTCCGCTATGCGTCCCCATCGAGGATCACGTGCAATATCCATCATGGGGGAAAAGGTCCAGAATATTCCTTCCGAGCTGGCTTCAGCTGCTGTCACAGTCATGGCCTCTTCCACCAGATTCGGATTGAAGCTTGCCGCCATTCCCAAGCCAATGGGGAACATCGTCCAATGCCCGTGTATGACATCTTTTCCATAAAGGACAGGAATACCCGTATTGCTATTTCGGCTTGCATCCATAATCTTTTTATGTATTTCCTTGTCATAGCTGAAATCCTCATAGGACAGATAGGCACCATACTTGCCCTGCCTCATGGCTTCAAGTATTTCTGATAAATTATCTTTAGTTACAACACCCAGGTTCATTTGTCCGATTTTTTCTGCTAAGCTCATTGATGCAAGAATTTTTTTAGCTTCTTCTAAATACTCCATTTCTGCACCTCACAAACAAGTATAAATTTAATGTTCTATTGTTATATAATATCAACAGCTATATAATATTACTCTATTTCGATTCAGTAAATTGTCAAAAAATATTTTTTATGAGGTAATTATAATGCTTAATATCCCTGAGGTTTCTTATGTTTGGTATTTTAAAGCACCTTATGGCAGTAACCCGCTGCCGAGGATTATTCCCGAAGGGCAGCAGGACATTGAGGTTCTCATAGCAGGCAGGGGTTTTTTTGAGTACGAAGGAAAGACAATAGAGGCTCTACCCGGAACCTTACTTTGGCATGCTCCTGGAGATAAAACAATCTATCTTAATGATTTTGAAAATCCTTATGAATGCATAGTCATCACTTTAAACTCTGGACATAAGCCCATGGTTCAAACCGTTAGCAATTGGGCTGACAAATTCACTTTCAAGACCTTTATAGATAATGTTCTTACCGAATATCACAGTGAAACCAGAGATATGGAGAAACTTTCATATTACACCTTTGGTCAGTTATATTGGCATTGCAGAAAAACCGAGCTTAAGCTGCCTCCGAACAATAAACGTGACGATGAGATTCAACGGGTAATCAGCTTTATTGACAATCATTATCATGAGGATATAAATATAGGCCTAATGGCAAAAGTAGCAGATATAAGCGTTCCGCGTTTGCATGTTGTCTTTAAGGAATTGATTCACCAGACTCCTTATCAATTTCTTCAGGCGAAACGAATTCTAGAGGCAAAGAAGCTGCTCGCCACGACACGTCTATCTATTAAAGAGGTCTGCGCCAGAACTGGCTTTATGGATGTCGGCAATTTTTGTAGACTTTTTAAAAAAATCCACAATCTCACAGCTCTAGAGTATCGCTTGCTTCATGAAGACAAACGCTGATTGATTAACCCTTCACAAAACTTCACGCTTGTACATAGTATGTAAAAGAAACAAGCATGGAGGCTTCCATATGGATAATCTAAATATCGTCACTGTTTATACAGGAAACAATTGTACCGGTGAGCCCATTATGATTCCAGTTATGCCTGTAAGACCCGAACTGGCTACAGCCTATATTCGTTACCAGCTTTATAGCAAGATATTGCCGGCACAGGAAGCTTTGAAAGAAGGAACTGTTTTTCCGGAGCTCATCAAATAAGAGATATGGAGGTGTTATGACGTGGACGAACAGGCAACACTATTAGAGCAAATTATGGCTTACGATTTTGCACTTTATGATCTACAGCTATTTTTAGATACACATCCCTCTGATGAAAACGCTCTCCGGGACTACAAAATGGCCCTGGATCAATCTGAAAACCTAAAGCGCCAATATCAGTCCAAATTTGGACCTTTAACCGCCCGATACCTGCCTAACACCACATGCTGGCAATGGATTAACGATCCGTGGCCATGGGATTATAAAGGAGGTATGAGCAATGTGGATTTATGAGAAAAAAACACAGTATCCGATAAAGATCAGTAAAACCGATCCAAGAATGGCTATAAACATACTTACCCAATACGGCGGGCCTAATGGAGAGTTAGCTGCATCCTTACGCTATTTGAGTCAAAGGTTTTCAATGCCCAATAAGGAAACCAAGGCCATTCTGAATGATATAGGAACCGAAGAACTTGCGCATTTAGAAATGATCGGATCAATGGTGCACCAACTAATGGACAAGGTACCACCCGAAGAATTAGAGAAGCTTCATGTTGATACCATGTACGCTATCCATGGGAGGAGTGTTTATCCCTCCGATTCCAACGGTGTTCCTTTCACCGCAGCCTATATTGAGTCTATGGAAGATCCCGTTGCCAACCTGAATGAGGACCTGGCTGCAGAACAAAAGGCCAGAGCAACCTATGAATACCTCATTCGTTTGGCCGATGATCCCGATGTTATTGATCCCCTGCGTTTCTTGAGAGAACGTGAAGTCGTTCATTATCAACGTTTTGGTGAAGCCCTCAGAATAGTGGAAGAAACTATGGGAAAGAAAAAGTATTTCTAAGGTCCTCCGGTAATTGCCTTCACAATGCGTTCCGGCAGGAACAACGAGGGATTACCTGTAATAGAGGTGTGCTCTGTAAGGACCGCACCACATACCTCGCCCCATTCATAAAAGAAGAGGCTTGGATGGCCTACCAGCCCGTGGTCTTCCAAACTTCTTCTTTATTGTCTGCAACACATATACTAACATTAATAAATTTGTCCGCATACAATATAAATGAGGTGAAAGAAATGGCCTGTAACAATGATCCGATTGAACTGGCTGTACTGGCGGATGCCCTTGCAGTTGTATTTGCCACAGGCAAAACGGCTGATGAGAATAACATAATAGGTAATTTTTTAGTAGCTGTAGGCAGTATTATCCTTACTATTGCAGCAGCACAGGCCGCCGAGGAGAATAAAAACAATGGTGGTAGTAGCAGTAAATAGTTTTATTACCCAAACCTGCATCAATAGCTTACTGAGAACTCCTCATCACTTTTTGTATATACCGGTAAAAAATGATTTACTTGATATGTTCCGTGGGCGGTCGTTGCGCTTTAACCCAAAAAGCAAATCAGGGTCTCGAGTTAGGTAATTAACACCACCGTATGTTGAAAGACTTGCTCTAAAGCCCATATTCTTTAAGATAAGGATGGACTCTTTGCTTACTTCTCCATAGGGATACACAAAAGTATTAGGTGTGTATCCTGTTTTGTCTGTAATGAGCTGTTGAAAGCCTCCAATATCCTCAGTCAATATTTTTTCATAATGCTCAAGCGATTCCCCTCTTTTAATTTTTGCACCCACTCTCCCTTTCTTTTTGGTATGCAAGTTATAGGTATGATTTTGCATTTCAAAACAGCCTGATTCTATTAGCGCGTTTACTTGATCCCAGTTTATGTGTGCATAAACCAGATTATCGCTTTTCTCATTTGTAAATAGATCCGCATAACAACCTATTATCGATAAAACGGCTTTCATCTCATACTTTTTTAGTAAGGGATAAGCATATTCATAGTTATTAAGATAACCGTCATCAAACGTGATAATCAGAGGCTTCACAGGCAGAGCTTCGCCATTATAAACGTAATCAATCAGGTCGCTCATGGTGATAGTTGTATACCCATTATCACGAATATATTTTAAATCGCTTTCAAGCTCACTGGGGGTGATGGTATATCTGTCAATGATCTTATCTTTTGTTAATATACTGTGGTACAGGATGATCGGGATAGTTACCTTTTCTTCCGCGTCCCCATTAACTGACTTTACATAGAAGTTTTCTACCATCAAGAAAGACAACTGAATGATAACAACTGCCAGAAGAATTGCTATAAGTGCTTTAGGCTTGATTCTAATTATCATAAATCTTCCTTTTAGGGATGATCAAAATTTAACTTTCGATAAATCTTCCGGCAAATCCGGAAGAATCGGAATTAATATCTTGACTGCTCCTTGGATAATGTCTATAACACTTAAATCATATGCTAACGAGCTGCGAAACAGACATCATAAATAGGATTTAGTATAATTCAGATAAAAATACAAGTTTTATGTTTTTTCTGTCAAATTCAGGGATCGTTTCCGTTATGGCTTCCGCGGTCACTTTCCCTCCTTCTATACCTACATGTCCTATCGCTATTGCATAGCCCTTTTTCAACGCTAAATCTCCTGCCTCTTTTAAACGCTTTTTAACAAAATCTTTCGGTTGCTGCCCGTCTAAAAAGACA
Organism: Bacillota bacterium; assembly: GCA_023443745.1. Classification (GTDB taxonomy): domain Bacteria; phylum Bacillota; class Clostridia; order DSM-8532; family DSM-8532; genus DTU059. The sequence goes on along the minus strand of JAEZTB010000058.1, from coordinate 57,719 downwards.
TCTCGTTCAAAACATACTACCTCTTTTTCCCGGGCTATGTCTTTTGCTACAGGTTTTGACGCCGTACGGCTATCTAAAAAGTACAGATTTCTTTCCCTGATCTCATCCAGCACAGCAGTCATTATGATTTCTTCACTGCTTGCCTTGGATCCCATATGTATGTTGGCACCCACTGCAAAAGGAACATTATCTAAGGAGTCCTTTACAATTTTTCTTACAACGTCATAATCCATTCCTGATAAAATAGGATTAGGCCCGAGCCAACTGCGCTTACCCTTCTTAGGTTCCATGGGTAGATGCACGATGACTTCATAACCTTTCTCATGTGCTTGTGATGCATTTTTATTTGTAAAATCAAGGAAAGGTATCACAGCAAAAGTCAAATGCTGCTCTATTGACATCATCTCTTCCACACCATCTTTAGCGGAACCAAAATCATCTATTACTATTGAAAGCTTGGCTTCCTTTAGGTTTGCATCAGCGTTTTCACCTTCCAAAAACATGGACCTGGCCCCTTCATAAATATTTCGTCCGGACGAAATAATGGAAAAACTCAGAATGACGGCAACCGATATGATTATCAGCTTGCTAAATAGAGTCGGCCTCACAACAACAAAATACATCTTTTTCAAAAGCTCCACCCCACTATTTGATAAAATCTTCACTAAATCCATTGAAGTAGTTTCCTATTCCGCTTGCCATTGACTCAGCAATAGAAGTACAAAAGCCATCGTCTGACAGTAGTTTTTTTTCAGCTTTATTTGAAATAAACGCCACTTCAACAAGTGCACCTGGTATTTCAGAATATTTCAATATGTAGAAGCTTCCTTTCTGTGGATCATGAATCGACCGTTTTTCCCCATTCACGATTATGCTGTTCAAAGAGCGCTGAATGCTATAAGCCAGTATTTTATTCTGATCAAAGATGGAACTATAAAAAACAATTGATCCATTAGCTTTTGGATTTTTGGGATTGCTGTTTATATGAATACTCACAAAAATTTCAGCGTTATTATTATTGATAATATCTACTCGTGTTTTTAGGTCCTTCATATGACGGTTTTTTACAGAGTTTTCTGAACCGCCAAGAGAAATGTCTTCTTCTCTGGTCATTACTACGGTATATCCCCGTTCTTCAAGAATGGTTCTGAGTTTTATACTTATCGCAAGAGTGATTTCCTTTTCAACCACCCCATCCTTACTTGTTCCTCCATCAATACCTCCATGACCGGGATCAATTACAACTACTTTGTTTTTTGGTATTGATGAATGAGCCGGCTCACTTAAGCTATGAATGAATAAGGGCATACCCGTCAGAATAAAGCTAAGAAAAACGATACAAAAAAAGGCAGTTTGTTTTTTAATTATGACAACCCTAGCTTTCATAGAATTCTGCCATTCGTTTGTCTCTAGCAATTTTATGACTAATACAAAACTATTATGTATTGAAAGCCTTCACTTGATTATGAAACCCTTTGTTCACAAAATGTTCTTTTTCCCAGTCAGATAAAAAACAAAAAAATAGAGGGCTTACGCCCTCTATTTGAATATATCTTATTTTTTTCTACTGGTTTCCCAGCTTAAACTCCCTTTCCCTACCTTTGGTGGTATTGCCTGTGTAGTCCAACAATTCGGCTATTCTTAGCTTATAGGAAAGATCGTGTTCAAGAGTATCAAATTTAAGAACCAGTGTTTTTTCATTGACATAAAGAACACTTACGGGTACTTTTTTAATGCTGAATCTGTTATACATATACTCCAATGTGAAATTAGAGGGAACAAGATTGGATGCGGAAAAAGTAATTTCTTTTGTAAATGTTACTTTAACAGCATCATCGGAAATGGGAGCAATGCGCTCGATGGCAACATCTTCCATTTGCCGGCTTGTCCCGGAAAACCCAACGCCTGAAGTATTGATACTGTTGCCTAAAAAGTCCTTCAAAGCGCTATCCAGTCTAATCTCATAGTCATAGTTAGCATACAGGGGGCTACCCTTGGGTAAAAACAGCTTCGCCTTGTTTTCGATCGGGTCATAAAGAACCTTGTCCGGTTGAATCCCTGCATAATTACTCCTGCGCCTGATGGTATAGTTGGACGGTTTTGTGGCAGCAGCAGTGTTTAACGGCTTGCTAAATATAACCTCGACAGTTTGATTGTCGATGACATTGATATCATAGATTGTTGTGGTATCAGTAGTTGTTCCATAGTCAGCCATGAATGAGAATCTTTCTTCAGTAATATACTGCTGCTTTGCAGCATCGTTTAAATTATTGATGGTCAGCGCGTATTTTTTATCCTTGGTCATTTCTTTTTCAAGGTTTATAAAAACACCGGCACCACTATTATCAACGGTTGTACTGCTTATCCTGATAGGAGTGTTACCTTCGTCTGTGACATAGAAATTAAAGATTTGTCCCGCCAGGAACGGATTAACTTCCTTGTTGAACTGTAAAAGCAGAGTCTTCTTGTCAATGGTGATTATTTGCTCCAACTCAAACTTTTGGTTATCACCACCGCTGGCAATAAACTTCATGCTGTCGCCCTGGCCATTATTCATTCTGACGCCGTAGCCGCTCGTCATACCGCCTTCAATAAGAAGGGTATAAAGAGTATCCGGGTTAAGTATTCCATTGTTAAGGCTTACCAATACCGCATTATCATCTGAGCTGATTAGTGCCGCATTGATATGGCCCTGCTTACCATCGGCAATAACCGTACTCCCCATTAAAAATGAATAATATAAGAATACCTCGCTGTTTACGGAAACAGGATGGGTAAAATAGACCTTGACGCTGTGACTGTTGACGGGCTCTATCTTTTTAATACGGAAAAAGTCCGAATTAACTTCCTTGGACTCAAAGCCTTTAAAGTTTTTCAGTAATTTGTCGACAACATTTTCTTTTTCATCTATTACCCCTGTCAATTCAAGCGTATATTCCTTCTTTTCGTCCATAGTTCCCGTTTTAATGATAAGGGTATTTCCCGTTATCAGCTCAATGCTGCTATCAAGTACTGCAAATACATTGTCTTTGGGATAAATCTTAACACCTGAAACAAACGTAACATTTTCATTGAGCTTTATTTCCAACTTCTTAAGATCCAAGGTATTGATCTCTTGTATATCGGTGACAAGGGTATCCTCGAAAAAACCTAACGATGTCAGTTGTCTTCTTGTAACAACGCCTTCGTCTACTAACTTCTGACATAATATTTTATCCCCGGTTCGCACCTTGAGTGAAAGTGCAGTATAAATGATATCCACTGCACTTTCTCGGGTAGTGATAATATCACGGCTAATATGATTGACATAGTAGGTAAGGGTCGTAAGACCAATCTCTCTGGCTTTATCAAAGGCATTTTCCGACGTGAAGTCTATACCTTCCCTATAATCCAATGCACTAAGAACCAGCTTTATGAAATCCTTGTCCGAGATATAGTCATTGGGTTTGAACTCCTTCGATCCTGTTGAGATAAATCCATTTGCAATGCCGTATCCGATATAGGGAGCAAACCATTGATTGGAGGGAACATCGGAAAAGGGTGTCATACTGTATTGAGTCTTATTCTGTACAACATAATCTGCTTTTCCAATTAAACGAACAATAAACGTAACTGCTTCACTTCTGCGAAGCTGATTGCGTAAACTATATTCACCATTGACACCGGTTATGACTTTGACGGTATTTAACGCTTCGGCCTTTTCCTGCGATGTTTTTTCGGCTGCAAGAACATTTACTGATAAAGAGCTGGTCAGTAGCAAAGCAATGAGTAAAACAATCGTAAGTATCCTTTTTGTGTTCTTCATCATTCGTATTCTCCTTTTCATTTGTATTCTATTCATATTTTATCATATTAAAAAACTAATTGTGTTAATTTTACATCTATTTTGTCAAATTATATCCTCCTATCATATAATATCGGCTTGCTCGATGATAAAAAGAAATAGTTAAGTCAATCTTTGTTAAAGAATTAATTGCCCTTTCAATCATATATGACGTAGTAAAAGCGATTAGGTTTAGTCAGGGGCGCTTTTATTTTTCTCCCCAGGATGATATCCCTTGGACCTATTAAAACTCTAAGTGCAGCCGCCAGTATTCATCATCTTTGATAATGGTTCTCACGGTATCAGTTTTAATTGTCCCATTGCTGTAAGTAACCTCAAAGATAAAATCAACCGTTCTATCGTCCCATTTTAGCATTGATTCATCCCAGATATCTCCATCGAAGGTGTTTGAACCGGTCATATTAAGTATGGTATTAAAACTCGTCCCAAGGATGGAAACTTTGACATTAGTCGCTCTTACCGCGCTTTGAGGGTCAATTACTGTAGTATCTCCATAAAGAATATATCGCTCCCCGGGGAAGAAGGTATTCTGAGCATGGGTTTCCCTCCCCGCTGCTATAGCTGCATGATTATACTTTTGGCGATTATCCTCCCATTTTGGGGTATGATTCACCGTTCCTGTGATGCCCAAAGTATGTACCGTAAATGAATGGTTTGCCGTGGCTGTTGCATTATAGGGATCTCTGACTATAATTTCGACCATATAGTTGCCGGTTGTAACATTTTGAATCGTTGGCAAGCTTACCAGCAGATAGACTCCCCCTGCAGGGGAAACAACAGTTGAGCCTGTCAATATGATTTTTGCTCCCTGCCGTATAAGCACAGCACATGAAAGGGTATCCAGATCTGGGTCCGATACGGTAAAGTTGATGGCCACATTGTCCCCTTCATATAAATATGATGGAGACGTCCCGCTTATAGATATCACCGGTGGTCGGTTATTTATTATGGTATACGGTCCGAATCTTTGTAACGCACTCTTATTATTTGCATTATCCCAAGCCTCGACATACAGATAATAAACACCTTGAGTAATTTGCGTGGCTGTCACCGATGGACTGGTGGTTGTGGCCCATCCACTAGTCGGCGTAGTCGAAGAAGTAGACCAGGCATAGCGCATGTTTTTATAGCCACTTAGTGCATCTGTCGCTGTTATTTGTATATCTGCCTTTGGTGTGCAATCCCCGCTGGATTTGTTAGTAGTGATCACCGGAGGTGTTAGGTCTATTTTGTATGGCCCACCGACAGCCCCTGCAACACCACCAGATATATCAATACCCTGAGCGTGTATGTAATGGATACCTTCCTGATTCAATGTCACAGTAGCCTTATCTAAAGCTGTTTCTGTCCAAGTGCTGGTGCTGTCAGGTGAGTTTGGTGAGTTGGTCATCTGATACTTAAGCTTGCTCAACACTTCCTTTGGTGAGTAAGTGATTGTGGCAATCAATCCTGTATTTGCCCAATCCCTTGATTGTGGATCAATGTTGACAGTACCCTTTTCGTCTGGAATAAAGGTTATAACCTTAGATCCCCAGGTATACTCCATGTCCATGACATCGAGCTTGATAAAGTACTTCTTCCCCGGCATGGCATTGGTGAGCTTCCCCTCAACCCATACTGCATTTGGATCTGATGCGTCTTTATAGCTCCAAACTTTTTGCACAATGCCCTTGTTGGGCAAAGATGTATGATCAATATCGTAACTAGTATCAGTTAGATTCAAAACATAAGAATTGCCGTCATAATGGAAGGACGTAAGCGCAGGTTCGGAAATAGGCGCACGATGTACAATAATCTCTAGGCTTGCAGGTTTGCTCCATAGCCTATAAGTATCGAAGCCAATATCTATACCCTTTGGATTATCCCTGGCCTCACAATCAATTATAAATTTACCAACCTTGTCAAAAACCATCTTGGGCTCGCTGGTGTATATTCCGGAGCTGCCCATTATACCCAAAGAATTGTCAAAATTATTAGTATCTATATGGGTATATCTATACCTTTGATCATGCTTTGGGTCTGTTTCGTAATCGTTGTACATTTGCTTTGTGTCAATCACTTCATTAAGTAGCACATATTTGGATATCTCTGATTCATCTCTGGGAGTTGAAATATGAGCTGCTATAGTGTCTATTTCTGCTGCTAAATTAGTGTTATCTGCATACCATCCCTTATTATCATTGACTTTTATGAACCTATTAAACTGAACCTTGTTACCGTTATTACCAAAACCAATGAATTCAATGTTTTTGCTTAAATACTTTGAGGCTAGTTCGATATTTGAATCATACTTCATTAATTCGCCATTGATTGAGAATTCAGCCGTGTTTGCAATTATATCAATATTGCTATTTAGATTTAAACTGGATAAATCCTGAGTAAATGTGTAATTATTTAACAGCAGTGCACTGGCTTCCATCCACCATTGTCCCGGCCCTGGGTTCCAATGTTCAACTTTCCAAAAAGCAGTCGCACTTAAAGTAACAGTCAATAAGGCTCCCTCAAGTTGTATTCGGTGTATACCTAATCTTATATAATTGTCTCCATAGGTATCTCCAATTTTGTGAACAATGCTGGCATAAGGTTTGCCATCAATAAGTAAAGTTTCGCTGGTATAGCTTATAGCTGACTGCAAAATTGGAATTTGTTTACCGTTAGCATCTTTTGCATATAGACCATAGTTGCTACTGGATAAAGTGAAATAATCCTCGCGCCTTTGAACTATATTTTGGTAATGGCTGTTTATTGGTACATATTCGCTTAAAGGATATTTGGTATCAAATGAAAGATAATTTATACTACCGTTTCTGCCATCAGCTTTAATAAGAGTCTTTTTATTTGCATATAACTGCTTGATTGGTTGGTCAGAAATGGTTATTAAGTGCTTTTCAGCACCTTCACGGTAAATTTCCGCATCTGCTATATCTGACAAGTATCCATTGCCACCATAAATGCGGGTCATATTTCCTCCAGCACGCATTGTTACAGGACTACTAGCACCTGTAGATGAGGTTACACAAAACTGTATATCCCCATCTAAATTCAAACTAGACAAATCTTCGCTTACTGTTATCATGTTTCCGTAACTCATTGATCCATAACGGGAAGTAACTGGACGGAAACTATAGGTTAAAACCGAATCCCTAAGTTGAATTTCATATAAATAGATAGATCCTTGAACCACAGGCATAAATTCTGAAATAAGATTCCCTTTTATATACAGCCTTACATACCAATTATAATTTTGAAAATCAAATAAGGTGACCTCTTTCCCTAAGTTGTCTTTAGCGTAGAACCTCAATCTCCCGAAATCGCTATATGAACGACCATCGCTTAGCTCAACCAAACCCATTGTCACATCAATAATATCCGCCGCCACATTACCCCATGTAGGTTCCAATTTCGCCAATCCACTATTCCAATTTTCACCAACAATTATATTCCTTTTAGATGGAGCATAGGTGAAGTTTGTGCAACCAGCCTCTTTTGTAAAATAGAGAAACGTATTATCAGTTCTGAAATTAGTTACTCTTTCTGGAATAACATCACTAGAAGCACGAAATTGATTATTGTTATTCACCGAAATCTTATAGTCATAATTCTTCGCATTAAGTGTAGGTATTAACCGTGTGTTAACCAAGTCAATGACTTGATTGTTAGTATAGGCCGTATTTTGCACATTAAAGTAAAAATCGGCCATCTTCTTTTCCTTAAGATTCAAGCTTACCACCGGTTGTAAATTCGCCACCTCCACCAAGATGGATGCATTCGCAGTCCTGTAGTCCGCGTCCGTTATATATTCCGGTATAGTTGGCTGGCCGAAGCTTTCTTTTACATCCACCTGTACAAGATACTTTCCTACGTTCTTTGTTTTGAAAGGCTGGGCCTCAAGGTTTGAGCTACTCAAAATTTGCCATGCCTCGTCGTCAAAAGAGCCGTCGTTGTCAGTGTCATACTTATATCTCCACAGCCTCCGGGTGATTACGTCATTGTCATTGCTGTAGGACTTATCGGATAGCTGCATAAGAGCATTATTGTCATCCTGTGGATCACGATACACCGTTGTCACCGCGCTGATGCCTGTTACCGGAGCTTCATCGGAATCGATGGTTATATATTTTGTAACCGTATCCTCATACCCCGCCGTATTTCTAACGGTCAGAGTAATCATGTATTCCCCGGCTTTTTTAAACAATACATCCTTGCTTACAGATGTCATATCTCCATTGTGTTTTATATCCTTGGCCGATGTTCCGGAGGATGGCACGGGCATTATGCTCCATGTGCGGCTTGATATGGGGAAATAGTCCGGCGAGGAAGAAATATCTGATATTGTCACCTTCCGGTTTTCTTTTAAAGATCCTCCTATCCCTATTTTGGCCTCGACAGTTGGCGGCAAAACATATACATTTGCCCAATCGCCATTTTCATCTTTTCCATCCGATACTATTACGTCAATCCTTTGGGTTGTGTTGCTGTACTTTGAATCATACCAGAGCCATGCTCCTGACCCGCCTCCACTACCATCTGCCGTCCCCAACTCCCATGAATAGGTCAGCGAATCGCCGTCTGGATCACTCCCCATTGCCCATGCGCTGAAGCGTTGCCCTGCTTTTACTTCTGCCGGCGCATTCAGCTTGACCGTTGGCGGTTCATTATCAGGTCTTGGCGGTGGTGTAGGCTTGGGCGGTTTTTTACTGACAGTAACAACCGCTTTAGATGTTGCCCGGAGCTGCTTGCCATCCTTTAAGTGATATGTGACAAGCAACTCATAGAGCTTGTCCTTGCTGCCATCCTCACTAACACCATTCATGAAGCTCATGGGTATTTTAGCATCCTTTATCTGTTCTCCAGATAGCTTTACAGGCAAGTCAAAGCCGGTTCCCACATCTGTCAATGTTGCGGTCACTCTGCTTATCTTGCTTATATCGGTGATGCCAGAAATGCCATAGCCTATTGTAAGCTTTATGTTTATGTCCCTATTGGCATACTGCACAGCCTTTGGGTCCGCAACCAATATAGCTATGGCTGCCGGTTCGGTGGGCTCTTCTACAATGATAGTGATGGTTTTTTTGGGTTTGTCGGGCATAATATCGTCATCGAGCTTGGTGGTTAATCCAACACTGGTCACCAGCTCCACGGTGTTACTTCCCACCTTCATATTATTGCGAGTATATGTTTTTGTAAAGGCTGCCGATTCTGTCATTTTGCCCGTACCTACAGCTTTACTAGATTCCTGCCCATAAAAATCAAATGACATCTTATCCAGTAAAGAGGCCATTTCGATAGGGGTAACGGCTGCCGTTCCTTTTACCGTTGCCTTAACATCGACACTATTTGCGCCTGCCGGAATTGTGTAGGTTTCTTTGTCTGTAGAAATTGTACCTTTAATTGAAACGTCTGCCATTGGGGGAAAAGTGACAGTATTCCAATTTGTTTTGTCATATGGCATCATAACCGATGAACCACGTGCTAAACCAGGAGCAACTTGTACTTTTGAATGGGTTTCTACTCTGTCGTTTCCCAACACGTAGCCAAGAAGTATGCCTGGGTTACCACCTGCAGGTTTGTTGTAATCATCATCGTAAAACTCAGTATTTTTAAGGAATTCTTTTTGTAGAGGGTGCAGCTTAACCCAAGACTCTTGTCCACCCGGCACCTCACTGTATTTCTTGTTTTTATAATCCTCCGGTGTCCTAAACCCGCCAGTAGAATTTGGATTATGGTACAAGTCATTCGTGACCAGATCACCGTTAACGGCATATCCGAGATATTTGTATTCACCGAGGCTATTATCTGATAGCCTCTTCATGTGCGCTTCTCTTGTTTTTATGTAGAACTCCCCTGACGGTTCACCGTAGACCACAAGCTTTCCATAGTTTTCGTATACGTAGGGGTTGATGTATCTACCCATTGCCGATTCTTTCGAACCTGTTATACGGCTAATTTCCTGAATTTTGTCGCAAAAACTCGTGTAATTACTGAGATAAGGAGGGTTGTTTTGAAATGTATCCATTAATTCCTTATGCTTGGTTACATCAGGCATAGCTGTTGAAACAGATGGTATTGTGAACATCGTGCATAACAAAACAAAGACTAATAGCTTTGCAATAGTCCTTTTCATCATTTTTCATTACCGCCCTTTACTTATTATTTACTTGTGCCAAAACGAGGCGTACCTAGATTCCCTGTATTGTTTTGAATTTCAATATTGTTAATAAGCATTACAGAATGATTGTAATGGCTTCCATCTTTACCCCAATAAACCATAGAAGCGTCATATTCCTTCATGCAATACTTATACAACTCCAGTCCATTGGCTTCGCCATAGACTGCTTTAAAGGCTTTATTGAGTGGAATTGTATATTTTTCAGTCTGATATTTTATCAACGATAAATCAGGATTGTTATGACCATCTTCATTATCAAACAACTCGCCTACATCCCACTCATAAACAGTCGGAGCCTTTTGCCCTTTGTAATCGGGCCAGTAGTCCTTCATCGTATGCGGATATAGCCATAAGGTGGTCGTAAATGCCTTGTATTCTGTTGCCTTTAGCCCTGCTAATTTCGTACAGTAATACTCAAATACTACAACCTTATGCCTGTAAACACCCTTAGCCTCTGTTATAGACTCTGAGTCCTGATACCTTGTGCGAATATAGTTATTATTCTTCTGTGCTTCTTTCACGAGCTCTTTAAGTAGGTTATATGCAATTATATTAGCGTCTTTATTGTTATATGTTGGTAGTAATGACTGGTCATAATCTCCCCAACCGCTAGTACCATCCCAAACTATCCTACCATTGACTACCTTATCTATTTCACGTATTGAACAGTATTCTCCCGCAAGTTTCTTGTTAGCCATGAACGCCTCAAACTCAAGATCCGGCTCCGCGAATACCGGCATAACAATATTTCTTTCGTCCTGGCTCAACAACCTGTGAGTAATGGCAGCTGCTTGTGCCCGTGTGCTCTCCCCATCGGGATCAAAGCAACCGTCAGGCCCACCGGCTATAAGTCCTTTTTCAACTGACTTTAGTACGTGATTTTTCAACTCTAAATCCAGTTGTTCATAATCTGTTACGAGCCCTTTGTATGCTTCAAGATAATCTGGGTAGGTAACATTTTTGTTAATTAACTCAAAAGCGCGTACAGAGTATTTAGCCATGTCACTGCGCTTTAGATTGCCGGTTACATTAAGGGATTCAGATTCTTTAATAAGCCCCAGCTCTCTTGCCGGTCCTTCTGTTGTTAATGGAGATTGATTTTTATAGCCCAATATCCTGCATAACACAGCGACAAATTGGCCTTCAGTTATATTGTCCTGGATACCAAATCGGTTTCCGTAGCCGACCATATATCCATTATTGGCTATAAAATCTATATTTCTCTTTGCCCAATAACCATCTTTAACATCGGTAAACTGTGATACAGCTCCTACAGGTATGACCATAATAAAAATACTAATAATAATTGTAAAGAGAATTGATTTCTTTAACATAATAGAGCTCCCCTTTTTTATTTGGTATTTAAATAATTATTGGTTAAGTACGGTCACGCTTTCAATTTTTACTCATTGCCACCTCTCATGCGTGTCGCATGATTTCCTTACTCTTCTTTTCTGCGGAATGCTTTCCGGCAAGGAATATATGGATGCAGATATTATACCATATTTTTCTATTTTTTGCATTTGAAGCATGCTGATCAATTATCACCAGTTTTTATATAGGCCTTACTACATTCCCTCCCATGTATGTGCTGCACTTCGGATATTGTCCGATCCATTTTTAAGGAATTGCAGAGCATACCGGGCCTTACCGGCATTTATGGTCACAACAACAGTAGGCGCTTTAACAAGATGCGTATAACCGGTATCAGGATCAACAAATAAGAAAGGATAAGTCGTATTATGATCATCATAAAAATAAGTTTCATATTTGATTTGATTTTGCCAATAGCTTTCCTGAGTAGGTTCCAAGCTACCATCCAGTCTGAGCATAGCCGCTATCACGGTCTCGATTGCCTTTCTTGATTCGTCCTGGTTAAAAACAATTTTTCCGTTGGAGTAATGATCTTTATAATAGAACAGTGTCCCGGCGGCTGAAGCTTCCTCGCACACCATCCTTAATTCCACCAAGCTATGTCTATTCAGGTTATAATCGTGCGTAAAGGAATAGCAGGTAATAGCGAGCAGGAAGGCAGCAAGGCCAATAATAAAGGGCTTCATGGCATGGGTACCTCGCTTAATACGAATCCGGATCTACGGGACATATACTGATTTTCACTAGCCGAAATACCGAAAAAACCGGGTACAGCCAGGATTTTTTTTACTGGTATGCGAATGTCATAATAGATAACTTCACGATTATCAAAAACATCCGTCCTGTATCTAGGGGTTTTAGTCACGTCTATCTGAATTTCAGACGCTATGAGATCTGGAAATGCTGCCATTAAATCATTTTTTAACTTGTCGATATTGCTTTGCTTAAAGTATCCATCAGTCCTTGCCTTCTGAGTAGCCAGATACACAATATTTGAGAATCTACTGATTCTGGCCTCATTAATCATTTCAAGTGCTGTCTGCAATGGAAATATCAAAAGCAGCATTAAAATAGCTGCACCTGCAATAAAGTTTTTCATTTGTTTTACCCCCACAATAGAGGTGCGGAACGCACCACATGCTTCAACCCACTGGATTTAGAAAATATGCCGGAGCGCTTTCAGCCCCGGCCTTAGTATTAAATTAGGGCTGAATAGTTTGGAGCTGCGTACGTGTTGAGTTCATAATGCGTTGACTCTCAGACTTTAGAGAATTGGTATCTCCGGCTATGAGCAAGTAAATTACAACTGCCAATACAATGGCTGCTACGGTTGCTATTGCCTCTTTCATCAAACTTTCCTCCTTCCCTAGAAAACAAAACTTTTATAATATTCAAAAGCATCAATGGCAATGGAGACTAAAAGAAAATTCAAGAGAATGCAAATGCCCGAAACAATAACCATTCCATAAATCAAATTGCTTCTATTTTCCTTGGCCTTTTGTGCTGCTGTTTTTCTCCTCTCTTTGATATCACTCTGATAAAGCTCCAATTGGCTAATGAACTCGATGGGTTTAAGATAATCAATCTTAAGCAGCAGACCTGCCAATGCCTTTGCATCTTCGGTTCCGATTGTGTCAGAAAAATATTTAGCGGCTATTTCATATCTTCCTTCATACCAAAACCCAAGCATGCGGTTAAAGATTGGCTTGGTATAGAGGGTATATTCAGCCAATTCACGGATAATAAAATTGGCCGAATAATTGGAATTGGCCTTGGCAACAGCCAAGTTTTTAAGCTGACTCATACAGCGATATATTTCAAGATTGAGCTTATTTCTATTCTTCTTTTGAATTTGCGTGATAATAAAAAGAAAGGGGCTCTCCCGACCAAGGAAGGATCGACGTGGAGAGGATACAAAAAAGGTAACCATCCATAGAAGAATCTGCAGGGTAACATCAAATCCCATGCCATATTTTCTGTATATCATTACGCATAACCAAATAATTAACAAGGTGTACCGAATAATTTGATACGTGATACCTGAATTAAGTCCCAGCCCTTTGGCTAAATCATCTGTTTCAGGGTTTTGGAATACTTTTATCCAATACATCTTGACCCTTTTGAGCTGTGCTTCCGGAGATTGCATAGGAGTTTTGCTGACCGTCCCCTTCCAGTACAAGCTTGCTCCAGCAATGAATAAACAAAGAATAAGCCCCACCATCATGAAGCTCATGCCCATGCTACTGTTCCTCCTATATATCGTATTTAGGCCGCTTGGCCAGCGAATAGACTAAAAAGCATAAGGCTATGCTTGTGAATGTTATAATGGCAAAGTTCAGCCCTATACTTGTAAAGAATTGATACTGAATAAATTTTTTAAAGGTAAAACCAAAGGCTTTAATACTGAGGTACACAGTAAAAAAATACATAGGAATCAACAAGTACTTTATCATTGAAAAGGATTCATTGTTGTACCGCTTATTAGCCTCAATGGTTTCACCTACGCTTTTCAATTCAACAAGGATATCTTCCATGCTTGTACAGACATTGGTTCCGTCATAGGCAGCAATTTTGAGATTCATACCCAATAGGATGGCCCATTCGGTGTTATACGCAAAAACAAAGGTTTTGATGGCTTCATCCAGTTCTTGTTCCGACCTATAAGATTTCAAGGCCAACGAGAGCCGGAGCAGGTTATTCTTTGAGAAGAAGCCGATTTGATCAGAGCAGGCTGTTTTATCCACCGCCTCTATTCCATTAAAATTATTTTGCTTGTAATTGTTGATGATACCGGTTACCAGTGTATTGCCCTCATAAGAGCTTGAAATGCGAATGGTGTGGAGTCTCGCCTGAAGAATCAGATAGGGAGCCATGGAAATGAGAATCGAAGTGGCAAAAGCCTTGATTACTCCTTGAATTTTCAAAAGCATAAAAAAACTAAATAAAAATAGTAGGATGGAGCCCGTAAGAAATAGATAGGGTGCTTGGGTATCATCCTTTTTGCATACCACACTTAGGATTTTGGACAAATGTTTGATCAGCCTGTTTGTTCTCCTCATTCCTTTTCGGGACTTCTTAAGAACTGAGTCTTTCCTGATTAAATCCTGAATAAGGTTTGATATTGAACCGCCCAACAACAACCAAAGGCCATAGGCAAAGGTAAGCAAAAGGACCAGCTTCACTATAAAATCCAGCGTCCTAACCACTCTTTTCACCTTCTTTTGCGATAAGCCTTCCAGTGGAATACACCGGCCTAATGACAAGCTTTTCTTCCATGGGATATTTCTCGGCTAACACCTTCAGAGTGCTTTTAAAAACCAATAATGCAGCCGGATTTTCATAGCTTCCTATTTCTTCAATCTTTCTGCCAATGTCATAGGTGAATGTCCATGTATCATTCAAATAATCATACGCACATATCCTGTGATAGGTAATTTCATGAGTCTGGTAGTTATATCTTAGCTCATATATGGATTTAAGCCTCTTATAGGCTTTGTTGCTGGGTAATTGCACCATTTCAAAGATATAGTCAAAGGACTTGGCTACCTTAACGATTTGATAGTCGAGATTTCCCCCATAAATACCCACTATCTTGTTGGCTATTTCATAAGCAAAATCCTCAACATTTGAAAGATGTAGCGTTGTCTTGTTGCGAAGAGTCCCTTTGTTGGCGGCTTCTACTATCATGTTGAAGGCATAGCCGTCCCTGCCCTCCGCTACAATGACATAGTCTGCATCAGACCGAACAATTTTCTTACTTAAGCCAACCAGTTCTTCCCCATCGGCGATTAATGACATGATAGGGGCTCCGGGCATCAGTTCACTGATTCTTATTTCCGGATCAGTCTGAATAAAAAGGCCCTCCAGATTTTTATTTTCATTCATCTGGAAAGTTGTGAGCATGGTAGATTTTCCTGTCCTTACAGGACCGATAAAAGCCAATCTGGCTCCGATTTTAACCAGGGCTTCAAGAGCCGGAATCAAATCATGGGGAATGGTATGCCTTTGAGCCTGCTCTTCGAAGGTAAGAGCCTCTACGATATATTTTCTGAACACCATGGATTGCTGACCTTCAACCACAAGATTGCCCGTGTAGATGGTCACACGCTCACCGGTGAGCATGTAGACCTCAGTATAGTTATCATCTAGTCTCTTGCTTCTGTCTGACAGCATGAGGGCTTTTCTGAGCTGTTCATATCTCCTGGACGATATCTTTTGAGGCTGACGCTCCATTTTACCGTTGATCAAAAAATAGATATGCTCACCAATGATTTTAGCCGATGAACAGTCACTTAACTTCATCCAAGGCGCAAGTCCGGCCAGTCCCCAATTCTCATGAAAGATTGCGTCCACAAGGTTCTCGTACCAGAGCGGAGAGCTCTCGTCCTCAAGGCTGTTGGCTTTCAGATACTCTTTGATCTTATCCTTAAAATAGTTCACTTCCGAAATATATCCCAGAATGGCTCTTTTCTGCCTCTCAAGCAATACATCCGTATTCCCTTTGTTATGCTCATTAAGCCAATCTTCATCCAGATAGGTCTTAACGCGGTCACAAAGGATATAGAAACGTGTATTGGTATCCAAAGCTGCCGATAGTGACTGGGTCGCCTTATTTTTAGCACCTGCAAGATATTCATCCAGTTTAAATTCTTCCATGACATCAATATTCATTACTTTGTCCCCAAGTTAAATAGTGAATGAAAGGACGATAAGAAGCGTTTTTTATTTGGTGCTATCCTTGGAAGATAGTCAATATTGAGTTGAGTTGCTATAACTCTGACCAACTCGTGGAGCTGTGCATCATAAAAGGCATCAAAACCTCTCAATGATCTTTTCTCTGATTCAGTCTTCCAAAATACTCCCGGAACATTTGGAAGATAAGCCGCCAGAATCATCTTGTAAAATTCTTCAGCCAATTTATAGGTGCTTGGCAGATTAAACTCTTCCGAATAACGATTAACAACCAGCATCATAGAACCCGTGTCAATATCCTGAACCTTGAACAGTTGTTCCTTTGTCATATCAAAGGCGGCTCGGCAGGCCACCTGCTGAGTTGCTACCATATAACGCAGCTGAGTAGCATTCAAAGCTCCGATATACAGACCGCTGTTGGGGTAATATCCCGCATCCACAACGACAATATCAAATAAGCCGGTGGCAAGATTGATGAGGTATTCAATATGCTTTGGTTTATAGAAACGAAGATCGGTAAGGGTTTTTGCAGAGGGTAGGACATACAGGCTGCCCCTTTGAATCATAGCAGACTTTAACTCATCTGAAGACAAAACAAAATTGAACATCTTTGTTTTGATGATATCAAGGCCATAGCCATCGGAACCCTGTATATAGTTGAAAGAAGGCTGACCGGAAAGATTCATGAGGCCTACCTTTAGTACAGTATTTTCGGCCAGGCATTCGGCAGCGCCTTGAGCGGTAATAGTAGTGCCAACCTTGCTGTCCGCTCCGAAAAAGGCAATGGCGTTGCGGTTAGCCATCTTATCAATGGCAAGCGCCTGGCATATCTTGTCAAGAATCTGTTTATCGGTCAGCCTTGGGGGGACGGCAATAATGTTTTTAGCCTTCAGCACAACCATTATTGAACTGATTTGGCTCTCATTTTGGGTATAAGAAAGCAGATAAAAAATCTTGGAAGCCTTCAGTTGATTACTGTTCAGGTAATTGAGAAGATCGCTGTAGCCAACGATTCTGTCAGAGAGGATCAAATTGGCGTATGAAGCACTAAGATCAAGATAGCCGCCTATCTTAACGCTATTGAAAAAGCCACTGCTATTAAAGGTATTATAGAGCTCAATATCATTGCAAATAAGCTGGACATCCAGTTTCATGCGCTATGTCCTCCTACCTTACCTATAAACCAGAATAAGCTTCTTTCCTTCGGCGACCTTCTTTTCAAGCGCGATAGTGTCTTCTCTGGTTGATACAATCTCAATGGATGATACTTGTGAAGTACCATCCAAGCGACTTCTGTCGTCGGCATCTACCACCTCACGGTTGGATGAATCCTTTACATAAATAACTGTGGTTTTAATAATTGGCTTTTGGGAGCTAATTTCAATAGCTGGCTTTGCCTGAAATGTTTCAAGACCCTCTTTCGTATCCGATAAAGCGAAATTTACACTTTGGTCAATCCTTGAATCAATTTCATAAATCAGAATCTCGTCACCCCTCCGAATGGACGAAGGTACCGCATAAATCCAACTGTTTGGTATTTTAAAAATGAATCTGTCATTTGCTACTACAATTCCTGACTTTTCAAAGAAGCGCCCGGTTATCTGAGCATTCATAGGGATGAATTGATTGGCTGAAAGACCGTCAAGAGAAGGGAGATCGGTTTGATTCATAAAACCGGAAACAAGACAATCCCTGCTAATATTCTTTATGACAAAGTGGGTTCCAGGATCAAGTATTGTTCCCGGCTCAATATCCATGCTTGCGACCAGCACCATATTTGAAGCAAGAGCCTTCTGGCCATACATCAGCCAAACGTACATGACTACAAGTGCAAGTGTCATAATCAACAGACCGGCTATACCTTTATATCTGTTTTTCCTCATCATTCTCTTTCTCTTCTCCTTGGCTGCCTACCTTCTCCTCGCTATGTCCTGCACTTTTTTGCTTACCTGAAAGCTCAGAAGCCATTGACTTGAAAAATGAGTTCGCCGCGATCACCACTTGAGCATCCACAACAGCTTTTACCACACATCCCAAGAGATCGATTTTGTTTTCTCCGCTTGTGTACAGCTCCGGTGTCTCATCACCGATGATATGGATGGGATCACCCTTTTTAAAGTTTTGCGCAATATACACTGCCCAATCACCCCAAGCAGTGATGGATACCGGGATATCCTTTTCTCCTTTTCCTTTGATGAAAATGCAATTATTAAGAACTGCTCTGGGATTCCCCTTAACCTGGACCTGCTTGAGGTTCATATCTCTTGCTAAAACTCCGGATGTGATAATCATAGGAATTCTCCTTTCAATATGAATGTTGATTGCATGCTACTGCCTGCTCATTACGTTCATTATTTCGACATTTTTCTGACTTTTCATAATATACCATTTTAAATTATTATTGTCAACATTAGATAATATTATATATTATACATTTTTATCACAGCTTGTCGTTTCCTCTGCCGACTGCTTCGTCAGAAACCATGGATAAGTTGATCCACCAGGTAAGAAATCTCATGAGCACCCGCATAAAGATTCATTTGTGATAAACAATAATGTTATAGTATCAAAGCTCAAGGAGTGATATTACCTTTGAATGAAGGGTTAGTAGTCTTAGTACGATCTATCATTGCATTTTTCTCTCTCCTCATATTTACAAGAATCATTGGAAAAGAACAGATCAGCCAGCTTACGTTTTTTGATTATGTACTGGGCATAACAATAGGATCCATTGCTGCTTCCGCAACCACAGATTTATCCAGCAGAGCATGGCCCCATTGGGTAGGCCTGATCACCTGGGCCGCTCTGGGTTACCTTATGGAGGTCATCACCTTAAAATGGCGTTATGCTGCTAAGTGTTTGGAAGGTGAACCTGTCATCGTCATCATGAGCGGAAAAATCATGGAAAACGTTTTGAAAAAAGCAAAATACAGGATTTCCGATATTTTGGAGCTCCTTAGAAATCAGGGAGTCTTCGATGTGAATCAGGTGGATTTTGCGATTCTAGAACCCAATGGTCAGTTATCTATTTTAAAGAAACCTGAATACCAGCCCTTGACCCCCAACGATATGAATATCCAGGTGAAAGACTCTGGAATCAGCACCGAGTTGGTCTACGACGGCATATTGATAGAAGAAAATTTAAGGCAGCTTAATAAAGATAAGGCCTGGCTCATGAATGAACTTAAAGTGAAAGGCATTAACGATATATCAGAAGTATTCCTGGTGACAATGAATCCTGGAGGAAGTATCTATATTGACAAATATGAAGATCATATCCATAAGGCCCTGGATATTGGAGACTATAAAGGACCCTTTTAGGAGAAAATTATGAGAAAATTCATGGTAGCAGCTATTCCAATTATTACATTGGCTATTTTTGTATTGATTATGCTAAGCGGTGATTTTTTAAAAAAGCCGCTGGGAGAGGATGATGACGTCCCCAAAACCATTGATCAGCTTATAGAAAGTGTTGAGCAAGGAAAATGGGAGCAAGCGACCAGCGAGACCGAAGCTCTTGTTGCCTTATGGAAAAGAATTGTAAAGCGTGTTCAGTTCAGTTCCGAAAGAGATGAGATCAATTTTTTCAGTACTAATATTGCACGCCTTCGAGGCGCTGTTCTTGCTAAAGACAAATCCGGTGCTTTAATGGAATTGAAGGAAGCTTATGACCACTGGGAGGAGTTGGGACAATAGGTGTGCGATCCGACTGGAACGCACCACAAGCCTTGATTTAAATACCTGAAATATTTAAAGGGAAGCCAACATGGTGTTGAGCTTCCCCTCATCGTTTTTACGCACTTTTATGTTAGTTCAACTTTTTCGTTGTCGCAATGCTGCCTTTGCCCTCGTGCTTCATGTCACGGAAAAGTCCCCAGATGCCCGCAAAAGCAAATAGAAGACCCAGGCCTACATTACTGAGCATCGCTCTTTGATATTCAGGCTCATATGTAACAAGTTCGACGACTACGGAAGGCATGTCCAAAATAGTGAACCCGGTATAACCCTCGTCTATAAGATCATTATACAAACCAATGCTTTCAGCCATAAATTGCCCCAGGAAGACCGACAGAATCACAACTAAAAGAATGATCCATGGCTTGGCCTTTCCCGGCCTTCCTCCGAGAATTTCATATCCTTTTTTAGCGGTAAAACCAATAAGCAATCCCAGCCATCCAACAAAGTATCCTACAAGATAAACAATAACCCAAGGGATGACGCCGACAAGTCCACCCAATACTGCACCCAAAAGGCCACGTAAGTAGTTCTTCGGTTGATTCTTAAACTCCTCGGAAGCTTGTTGTATGCTTTGATTATAGTTTTCAATACAAGCACTGTGCATGGGAACAACCGCTTCATTGACCTGGATTTTATCAGGGTTAGAGCCTGTAAATGCGGTATTGCAGTACCAGCACGCTGTATTTCCAGGCACCATTGCCTCCGCCAGCGCTTTGACCGTTTTGTCCAGAAGCTCTTCAAGGCGCTTCATGGTGCCGGCGGCATCGTGAAGAATAATTGTAATATGGGAGGGATGGAAAGAGAAGCTTTCAATTCGGCTATCTTTCCGATTCGTTTCAATAAAACCGGCAATTTGATTCCAGCACGGATCGTCTGTCGGCATCGCAACGCCGATCATCAGCCTTTTGTTGCCCATACCTTCGGCCAAAGTTACAGTATAGCCCCGATAATTTCCAAAAAGGCGGCCGTTTTTGTTTTCAAATCCCAAGGGGTCCGCAAATTTTTTGAGACTGCTGCTTATCATAAGTGAATCTCCTTTTCTTTGTTGCTTAAACGCTGAACTAAACCAATAATATATATCGAAAATCCAACAACCTTACTTAACAGACAAAATAATAGCCCCACCTGTCACCTTTAGGCATTACCGAAATCAAAGATTTCGAAGTTTTTCCCAACCTTGTTGCAGGCACAAAAAAGCTGCATACATTTCTGCATGCAGCCTCAACTAAAGACTAATTATTTATTTCTCAGATTGAACCAAGCAGCAAGTCCGGGATATTCAGCGACTTCACCAAGCTCCTCTTCAATTCTAAGCAGCTGATTGTACTTAGCCACACGGTCTGTTCTGGAAGGAGCACCGGTCTTAATCTGTCCGGAGTTAGTTGCAACTGCGATGTCTGCGATGGTGGCATCCTCAGTTTCACCGGATCTGTGGGAGGTAACTGCCGTATAACCAGCACGGTTAGCCATTTCAATAGCTTCAAGAGTTTCGGTCAGGGTTCCGATCTGGTTAACCTTGATAAGAATGGAGTTGGCAACGCCTAGGTCAATACCCTTCTTAAGACGCTCGGTGTTAGTAACAAAGAGATCATCACCCACGAGCTGAACCTTCTTGCCCAGCTTATCGGTAAGGAGCTTCCAAGCTTCCCAGTCTTCTTCACCAACGGCATCTTCAAGGGATATAATGGGGTATTTGCTGCACATATCTTCCCAGAATGCAACCATTTCTTCTTTGGTCATCCACTTGTCAGCTTTCCACCAGTAGTACATGCCTTCCTTGCCCTTAGCTTTAGCTTCCTCATACATCTCGGTAGCAGCAGCATCAATGGCGATACGGAACTGCTCGCCAGGCTTAAAGCCAGCCTTCACAACCGCTTCAAGAATAACCTGGATAGCTTCCTCATCGGACTTAAGGTTAGGAGCAAATCCACCTTCATCACCAACGGCTGTGGAATAGCCCTTGCTCTTTAAAACACTCTTTAAGTTATGGAAGATTTCTGCACACCACTGGAGGGCCTGCTTAAAGCTCTCAGCACCAACAGGCATAATCATGAATTCCTGGATGGTAACAGAATTATCAGCATGCTTACCGCCATTGATGATATTCATCATGGGGACGGGAAGAATCTTTGAGTTAGTTCCGCCGATATACTGGTAAAGGGAAAGTCCAAGAGCCTCGGCAGCAGCTTTAGCAACTGCAAGGGAAACACCGAGAATAGCGTTAGCGCCCAGCTTGCTCTTATTGGGTGTGCCATCAAGTGCGATCATGGTTTTGTCAATCAGAATCTGGTCAAAAACGTTCATGCCCACAATTTCAGGTGCAATGATATCATTAACATTCTCAACGGCCTTTTCAACGCCCTTGCCTAAATAACGTCCCTTATCGCCGTCGCGTAGTTCGACAGCCTCAAAAGCTCCTGTTGATGCTCCTGAAGGAACAGCAGCGCGGCCAATAAAACCGCCTTCAACAATAACTTCCACTTCAACTGTTGGGTTTCCGCGGGAGTCAAGAATTTCTCTTCCAAATACATTTTCAATTTCAAGATATTGTTTCATATGATAAACTCCTTTCCATTGTTTGTTAAATTAATAACCACCTATTAGCATACATGAAGATACCTGAATTGTAAAGAGAGTATCTCCCATTATCAGTATTTTTGGCCAACTGATGCTGACATATGATATCAGCTTAAGTAGGCCCCAAATCAGTATGTATTCTTGACATAAACAAGTATCTCTATACCAGTAGTGCGATCCATAACAGAATGGGGACCGACCTTACTCTTTTACGATTTTGCGAATCGTTTTATAAATCAGCAAAACAATGATTGAGTTAGCACCGGATTTAATAAGATTGAACGGAATAAGTATGGGGATAATACTGGCTTTAACAAGCTCAAGGGGCTGTTTAAAGAAATTAACGGTAAAAATAAGATTGGTGGGTATCATGATAGCCGCCATTGAAAGGCACCCGAGAATTAATGCGATTAAAGCACCTTTATGGGTCTTATGAAATTTGTAATAGGTTGAGCTTACCGCTACCAGGGTTCCGGTTGCAATGACATGCATGATAAAACCGACCCATCCGGATGAAGCACTGATGGTTAATGCTTGAACTAAAGAGGCAATGACGGTGATAATAATTCCGGCAATGGGACCATAAACGAAGCCCCCTATCAAGATAGGAATATCGGCCGGATCATATTCAAGCCATGGTGCAGCGGGGATAATCGGGAAATGGAGAATGAACAAAAGAACCAATGATAATGCGGCTAAGATAGCCATGGTACACATTTTTCTGACCCCGATTTTCATAAAAACAAGCACTCCTTAAAATTTGTTTTTACAATACAATCTGAGGCCTGAAACGCTTCAAAGGCAACAAAAAATTCCCCAAAGCAATCTCAGGGGAACGAACTATAGTCTACTTCTATAATCTTCTTTCATCCAGACTTTACTGTCGGCCCCGGAATCACACCAGGTCTGCTTAGAGATGATCAAAATTCACTTCCGATAAATCTTCCGGCTGATCCGGAAGAAACGGAATTAATACTTTGATTGCTCCTTAGCTCGCGGGCTAATGGCCTAAACCATATTACCGCCGGTAGGGAATCACACCCTGCCCTGAAGATTGTATTGTATTTAATTAATGATATTATACCTCTTTCATAGTAATTGTCAAGGTACTAAAGGCGACCCTGTCACCTCCAGTCCACTTTTTTCTAGTACACCTTAAGTGCGAAAACAGGACATGAGCTTGCACAATACCCACAAAGGACACATCTCTTATGATCTATGGACAGCTTTCCCTCCTTCAAAACAAGAGCACGCTGCTTGCAGCGCTCGGTACACTTGCCGCAGCCCTCACACCAGAAGTCTACATGAAGGGCTTTCTGATTATCAGGATGGTAGTCCTTTATTTTTTCGGAAGCACTGGAAAGATCATCAAACAGGGCTATATTCATGCGAACCTCTTCCACGCTCTGCATGCCAAGCGCAATAGCATGCAGATAAGGAATGGAAGTAACAAATTCCAGACATTCCCGGAAGGAGTGGAGAAGGTTTCCTCCACCAAAGGGCTTCATGCCATAAATGGCTTTTCCCAAGCAATGGGCTTCTTGAAGGGCAGACAGCATGTCGTCCATTGTGCCGTCGCAAATACCAAGACCTGCTTTATTTGTAATGGGGTGAATGACCTCAATTTCCGGAACCTGTAGAGACGCACGAACTGCAGCAATATGATGGGTAGAAAGGCCAACGGCCTTAATGACACCCTGCTGTTTAAGCTCCAGATAATACTCCAGAGCATCCCAATGTCCCCGTATTGTATGCTCGCTCTCCTGCTCATGCATTAGAAAGATATCAATGCTATCCAGACCAAGAGATGTCAATGCTTTATCTACAGTCCTCTTGGCGTCTTCCCGGGTATAAGCATAGGACTTGGAAGAAATGACCGGACGAATACCGGTTATTTCCATGGCCCTTCGAATGTGCGGATAGGTACCATAGAGATCGGCTGTATCAATAAAATTAACCCCAAGCCTGAAGGCCTCGGCAATGACTTCGGCCCCGTTCTCAACACTTAGATTTTTCTGGAGCGGGCCAATGACCAATCCACCGAAGCATAGTCTTGATACCCGCAAACCTGTACAGCCCAATTCCCTGTATTCCACAATAATCCCCCCGCACCACAAGCCTCGACTCCTACTATAGAAAAGCCCGCAAAAAGCGGGCTCCGTCCATAAAGCATTGATCGTAATCATATCATTTAAAGTTTTATATTCTTGCAGGATAGTTTACTTTAAATAGTATCTTACAAGCTCCTCAAGAATCTCATCACGCTCCAGCCTTCTGATAAGGCTTCTGGCATTATTGTGGCTGGTAATGTAGGTAGGGTCTCCCGACATGATATAGCCTACAATCTGGCTGATGGGATTATATCCCTTCTCGGTAAGCGCCTCATAAACCTTGAGTATGACTTCACGGGTCTGATTGGTGTTATCGTTATTAAAGTCAAATTTCATTGTTCCGGAATTCATATATTCACCCGCTTCCTACCCGAACCACTGCCGGGACATTAAGATTTTATCATTAATGATGCTATTATATTAATACATACAGGCTATTTAATCAAGTTATGACATGAATCCGACATCACATTGTAATAACCTCACCCGTTACCGAAATCAAAGATTTCGAACGGGTTCCCGAGAACATTGATACTTCGTATTAAGCTTATATGATATCAGCCCTCATACGTTCCCCCTCTATGCCCGTAAGCCTTACTCTTATTATTTCCCCAGATTTTTCTTTTCCAACCTTGACTGCCACTGGAATATAGTTGGGGGTCAATCCCTCCATGTCATCGGAGCTTCCTTCAATAACCTTCTCCAGTAAAACCTTCGCTTCCTGCCCAATAAAACGTGCAAAATTCTTTTCACGCAAATTCTCTGCAAGTGCTATCAAATCCTTGCTGCGCTGCTCTTTGGTCTTGGGATCGATCTGATGGCTGAAACGTGCCGCTGGGGTCCCCTGCCTTGGGGAATATTTAAAAACATGGATCCACAGGAAGCCCATTTCCTCACAAAACCTATAGGATTCTTGGAATTCTTCCTCGGTTTCACCGGGAAAACCCACCATAACATCTGTGGTAAGCATGACTCCCGGGATTTGTTCCTTCAGTCCTTCCACAATATGACGATAATCCACCGGAGTATATTTTCGGTTCATACGTTTTAAGGTTTCCGCACTGCCGCTTTGGAGAGAGATGTGAAAATGGGGGCATAGCTTGGGAAGTCCCTTTATACTCTTTATAAATTCCGGTGTTAAAAACATAGGTTCCAGTGAGCCCAGACGAATTCTTTCAATGCCCTCAATGGCATGAACCTCAGAAATAAGATTACCCAGACCGGTTCCGTTCCTTTCATCACCATATGAGGTTAAGTGAATACCCGTCAGCACTATTTCCTTAAAGCCTCGAGAGGCAAAGCCCCTGGCTTCTTTTATAACCTCGGACATTCCTCTGCTTCTGACAGGACCACGGGCATAAGGAATAATGCAATAGGAACAGAATTGGTCACAGCCATCCTGTATTTTTAAAAAGGCCCGCGTATGCTCTTCATAATTCTCAACCGGAAGCTCCTCATATTCCGTGAGCTCTTTTCTTTCCTTTACGTACTTTTGAGACCCCTCTTTTTGAGTGTTCTCAACAAGCTCAACTATGCGGTGCTTCATATTATTGCCCACAACAAGATTAACCCCCTCAATCCCTGCGGCCTTATCAGGGGAAACCTGGGCAAAACATCCCACTGCCGCTATTACGGCATCGGGGTTTAAAGTGTGAGCTCGCCTCAGCATCTGCCGAGATTTTTTATCACTCATACTGGTAACAGTACAAGTGTTGATAATATATACGTCTGCAAATTCATGTTCTGCTACAGGCATATAGCCTGCCTCCTGAAAGAGGCGCCTCATACCTTCGGTTTCAAAGGTATTAACCTTGCAGCCCAGTGTTATAAACGCTACCTTCTTATTATGTTCCATTTTGTATCACTTCCTATATTTGTTACAAATTATATCACAAACTCTTAACACATTAGTCATTGACTACGGGTGATTATGGTAATAAACTAATAAATATGTTGATTGCATTATAGCACTGAAAGGCGGTGTAATAAACCAATGAAAACATTCAACATTCTTTTAAAGTCCATAAATGATGTGAAGGATTTTGTAAACATCGTTAATAAGTATGATTTCGATGTTGACCTTACATCCGGCCGTTATATTGTTGATGCAAAATCCATTATGGGGATTTTCAGCCTGGATCTCTCCAAGCCTATCAAGGTTGAAGTTCATAATGATAACGCCGACGCATTTATCAATGAGATCAAGGGTATCATCATCGATTAGCCCTTTCTCATCCATTTTAAACTCAAGCCCAAGGCTGACGGTCTGGGCTTTTTTGTTTTTCTCTAGCTATTCTTTCACCTTTTCAAAAAACAGGGGTGCATTCCTTATGGAATGCACCAACAAGCCTCGAACTATAAACAAAACAGGTCAATCCAGCGATTGCCTGTTTTTATTGGAGCCACCAAAGGGACTTGAACCCTTGACCCGCGCATTACGAATGCGCTGCTCTACCATCTGAGCCATGGTGGCATATCAACCCGAAGAAAGAAAAAACTTGGGGACAGGAATGTCCCCGAGTTTTAATTTTACAATCACAGAGCTGTTCTGTCAACCTTATCTAAAGCCCTTCCGCTTTAAAAAAGTGGGAATTTCAGGGCCTTCTGCATCTTCGTCAACAATTACCGGCTTTTTAACGGGTTCTGTGGGCTTTTTCCCTTCAATTGGGAACAACTGACTGGGACGCTTGATCTCTCCGCTTCTGCTAAAGCCTGTGGCAATAACGGTTATAATCAGTTCATCCTTGAGGTTGTCGTCAATGACGGCACCAAATATAATATTTGCCTCCGGATCAGCTGAAGCCTGAATGAGCTCGGCTGCCATATTAACTTCCTGCAAGCCCAGGTCAGCCCCACCCGTAATGTTAAGGAGCACACCTCTGGCACCTTCAATAGAGGTTTCCAGAAGCGGGCTGGAAATAGCCTGCTTGGCTGCTTCTTCGGCTTTGTTTTCACCGGTTCCGCGGCCTATACCCATATGAGCAAGTCCGGTTTCCATCATGATAGTCTTCACATCGGCAAAATCCAGGTTAATGAGACCTGGTACCGCAATAAGATCCGATATACCCTGAACACCTTGTCTTAATACATCATCCGCAAGATTAAAGGCCTTCACTAAAGGCATTTTTTTATCAGCAAGCTGAAGCAACCTGTCGTTGGGAATGGTCACAAGGGTATCAACGACACTCTTGAGGGCTTCAACTCCGCCTTCGGCATGCTGCATGCGTTTTTTTCCCTCGAAAAGAAAAGGCTTTGTAACTACACCTACCGTGAGAATACCCATTTCCTTGGCAATTTGAGCAATGACTGGAGCTGCTCCGGTTCCGGTTCCACCACCCATACCTGCAGTGACAAAAACCAGATCGGCATCCTTAATAGCCATGGCAATTTCATCACGGCTTTCATTGGCGGCTTTTTCGCCAATTTCGGGATTGGCGCCGGCACCAAGGCCTTTAGTCAGTTTATCACCTATTTGAATTTTAGTATTGGCTTGTGAAAGAAATAACGCTTGTTTATCAGTATTAACGGAAATGAATTCAACGCCACGAAGTCCTGCTGATATCATCCGGTTTACGGCATTATTGCCGCCTCCGCCGACACCAACGACCTTGATGCGGGCGAAGCTATCCATATCAATGTCAAACTCCAACACTTTTGTATCCTCCTTATGAGTCGTCTCGCGTAATATTTATTAAAAATCCATATAAGCTACCATCACTATTATATAACAAACCCATATAAAAGCAATATTTTATTTGAAAAACACTGCCTTCCTGAACTCTAGATATTGAGGTTAATGAAAGAAAATTTACATTTTTACAATATATATTGTGTTACTTATGATCATCAACCTTTATGAGCTTCCTTCTTATATTGCCGAAATTTAAGAAGATTCGGTTACCAAAAGCAAATATGGCGGCCAGATGAATCTGAATTCCGAGCTTATCTCCGATATATGCCAAAAGGGCTGCTAATAGCGAATTAGAAAAGAATCCGGAAAGAAAAACCTTAATGTTGAATTTCCCGTCAAGAGATGCCGATAATCCGCCAAGGACAGAATCGAGGGCAGCCAGAATGGCTACTGCAGCATAATTGGAATACTCCTGGGGAATATGGAAGGGAATAAAAATGCCGATTATTAATCCGGCTATAAGTCCTAGTAACGGTATCATATGGACCTCCTTAAAGCTTAGGTATTTTAATCAGGTATAAAGCTCGGGTTTTGATCACCGGAAAATTCAATTCTTCCGCTTTCCTTGGTGTTAATCTTTTTGAAGAAAATTTCCTTGGTAAAATCAATGGTGTATTGAAGCTTGTCCTCCGGGTTGAACCGAACCACTATCCTATTATCCAGAGAAAATAAGGCACTGTTCCGGTCAACCATATCAATCCAATCTAAAACCTCAAATAGTTTTAAGTCTGTACTGCTATCCGAATTTTTTATGGCCTCAATAATATCTACCGCCGTTCGTATGAGCGAAATGTCAGAAGCCTCCAATTGGCCGCCCATTGTATATTTTGCAAACTCAATCCCCCGAATTTCTTTCAGGTTTCCTTCTGGTCTCTGGTTGGTGGATTCGAGGACATAACCCTCCCTATCAACAGTCAGGTAACTGTCCAGATAACGTATAATTGCGGCAGGTTCTCTTTCAGTGACTTCAATTGCGACCTTATCCGGAAAAACAAGGCTCACTATAGAAGCTTTTACGTAAGGAAGCTGTTCAATCTTCTTCTCACTGTCAATGAGACGAAGCTCTAGAATTGCTTCGGCTTGCAGTTTCAGCTTTCTAAAACCATTTTCGCCCAGTAACAATCCGGACGATTCAATAATTTTTTCAGGTGCATAGCGGGTACTGCCTGTAACCTGAATGGACCTGATATTGAAAAATGGAGCAAAAAACAGGAATAACAGGATTAAAGCTATTCCAACTATAGCGAAAAGTATTTTCAGTCTTCTTTTAACGCGTCGTTTTGTTGCTCTCATCCTGTGCTCCATAATTCTTTATCTTTGTTTGGCTGCCTTGTTGGGAAGGTTTACAAACAGTCACGTGGTGACTTTTTGGGCCATAATCTTATTATAGCAAGAGTGATTTCAGTCTTCAACTCTTCTGATATGCGCCCCAACTTTTGAAAGAACCTGTTCCACCTTTTCGTATCCCCGGTCAATATAGCCCACACCACTTACCGTGGTCTCCCCTTCTGCGACCAGACCTGCTAATATAAGCGCAGCTCCGCCTCGTAAATCCCTTGCCTCCACATCGGCTCCCGTTAGTTTGTCAACTCCCCGAATAATGGCTGTTCTGCCCTGCACGCTAATATCTGCGCCTAGCTTCAAGAGCTGCTCGGTATAACGGAATCTGTTTTCAAAAACAGTCTCAACAACAACGCTGGTGCCTGAGCATTTGGTTAACAAAGCTACGATTTGCGGCTGCATGTCTGTGGGAAATCCGGGATAGGGAGAGGTTCTGACAAGATCCAGAGCATTGAGCCTGCCCTCGGATTCCAGTGTGACAACACCACCCTGATAGTTTTTTATCTTGCAGCCTGTGCGTTTGAGGCAGTAAAGAATGGATCCGATATGGTCATAATCTATTCCTGTAGTGACCAGGCTTCCACCGGTTGCAGCTACAGCTGCGAGATAGGTTCCGGCAACAATGCGGTCCGGAATAATTTTGTGCTGGGGTTGAGTTTTAATTTCCCGGGCACCTTGAATTCTAATGACACCGCTTCCCGCTCCATTTACCTCTACACCCATTTTTCTTAGAAAGTCTTGTAAATCTTCAATTTCAGGCTCTTTTGCCGCATTTCGGATCAAGGTTTCTCCCTCGGCAAAGCAAGCAGCCAGCATGATGTTTTCTGTAGCGCCCACGCTTGGATAATCCAACAGAATCTCACAACCCTGGAGCCTTGCTGCGGTTACCCTCAACATGCCGTGATTGAGGCCATCCACCTCAGCACCCATCTGCTCCAGAGCCCTAAGATGCATATCTATAGGCCTCATGCCAATTTCGCATCCCCCCGGATAGCTCACCTTGACTTCTCCGCATCTGGCCAGGACTGCTCCCAAAATGATGATGGAGGATCTCATTCTTTTTGCAAGCACTTCCGGAATACACGAGCTTGTTAAATTTGTAGCATCAACCTCTATTCGAGGACCTTTTCTTTTGATCTTGCACCCTAAAGCCGACAGTATTTCAAGCATGGTTAAGACATCGTCCAACTCCGGGCAATTCTCAAGTATGCTGGTACCATTATTCAAGAGCGTGGCGGCAAGTACTGGCAAAACTGCATTCTTGGCTCCTGGTACTTCTATAATGCCGCTCAGTCTTGAACCTCCGGCAATTATGAGATTGCTCACGCAAAACACCCCCGGAAGCAAAGTATTGAACACATTTCATAATATGCTTCCGGTAAAATGGTGTTACAATGGGCTTGTTTGCTTATGATTTGACAGATTTCGACTTCATTATTTCCTTCATGAGCGTATAAAGAGAGGTCGCTGCATTGCGAATGCCAATTTTCTTGGCATCGGAGGACATTTTTGTTCTCAGATCCTTATTGTTAATGAGCTTCTGTATCTGTCCGTACAAAATTTCAGATGTAAGCTGGCTTTGAAGAATAACAACTGCAGCGCCCTGACGCTCCAGAGCACGGGCATTGTACTCTTGATGGTTCTCGGCAACATAGGGTGAGGGGATAAGAATCGACGGTATGCCGAGAGCGGAAAGCTCGCTTACGGTGATGGCTCCTCCTCTGCATACAGCCAGATCTGCGCTTGCAAGGACATCCCCCATATTGTAAAGATAGGGCTCAATACGTATATGAGAAGGAAGAGGAACTTTTATTTCATTCATAACAGCATCATAATGCTTCATACCAGTAGCCAGAATGAGCTGATAGGAAATATCCTGATAATGAAGGTTGATCATATCCTTCACACATTGATTCAAATGCTCGGCCCCAAGACTTCCTCCAAAAATAACGACCAGGGGCAGGTCATGGGCAAGCTGCAGCTTTTCCCTGGCAGAAGCCTTGGTTTGTGAGAAAAGCTCTCCTCGCACCGGATTTCCCGTTAAAGTTATCCTGGCTTTCCCCTTAAACCTTTGGCGGGAGTCTTCAAAGCTGATGGCAACCGCATCGACGTAATGGGCTAAAATCTTGTTGGTTACGCCCGGAAAGGCATTCTGCTCATGAATAACAGTGGGTATTCTTTTCAAAGCCGCGCTGAACACCACCGGACCGCAGACATAGCCTCCTGTCCCTATAACGGCGTCGGGCTTGAATTTTTTTAAAATCTTACTCGTCGAGCCGAAGCTTTTAAAAAGCTTCGTGACTGTTTTGAGAGTATCCATCGAAAGCTTTCTTTTAAAACCGCTTACTTCAATATATTCAATATCAAAGCCCTCACGGGGTACAAGCTTTCCTTCAAGACCGTTTTTTGTTCCAACAAAGAGGATTTCAGCATCAGGCTCACGATTCATAATTTCTTTGGCGATGGCCAGTCCGGGATTAATATGGCCTCCCGTACCTCCACCCGAGATGAGATATTTCATATTTAAAAATCACCTGCTTTCCGTGACGGCAAGATGCGCTTCATCTTGAGCTCTTCCCTGTTATCCGACGTCATTCGAACGGCAAAGGCCGAAGAACCCTTTGAGATATTGAGAAGAATCCCTATGGACGACAAAAGAAAGACCATGGACGTGCCGCCATAGCTGAAGAAAGGCAATGGCATTCCTGTAGCAGGGATTGTTGAGGTCACAACGGCTATGTTAATGATGGTTTCTGCGGCAACCAGAGAGGTAATACCAATGGCTATAAGGCTGCCCATCATATCCTGCGCATTCATGGCAACTTTGATGCCTCTCCAGATAAAAAGCATAAAAAGTGCGATAACTGTTAAGGCTCCTACAAAACCCAGTTCCTCTGCCATGACTGAAAATATAAAGTCATTGTGAGGTTCGGGAAGATAGAGATATTTTTGAAGGCTTTTCCCCAGGCCACGACCGAATACATTGCCCGAAGCAATGGCATATAGAGAATTAATGACCTGGTATCCGCTTCCCTGCTTGTATTTAAAGGGATCCAGAAAGGAGAGAAGACGCTCCATTCGGTATTCATCAGCCATAATGAGCTTTACACCTACAGCCAATACAGGTGCGGCTAGAACAAGAAAATGCCTGATTTTAGCACCGGCACAAAAAAGAATAATGATTGAAATCAAAGTAATCAGAATAATAGCGCTCATATGAGGCTCTTTGTACAGGAGCAGATCGGTAACCCCGATCACAAGCAGATAAGGCAGGAGGCCGGAAAAAAAGAATTTCAAGCGATCACTGTTTTTTGACAGGCTAAATGCTAAAAACAGGATAATGGCAATCTTGGTCAATTCCGAAGGCTGAAATGAAAAGTATCCGAAATTGAACCATCGGTTCGAACCATTAATATTGCTTCCGATGCCGGGTATTAAAACCAGCACAAGGAGCACAGTACTGATAACCATTAAAATAGGCGAGCTCTGGGCTATCCTGCGATAGTCGATATTTGAAAAAACCAGCATGCTGACAATTCCAATAACGCCCCAGATCACTTGCCTGATTAGAAAATGATATTTATTGTTTTTATAATAAAGCGCATTATAAGAACTGGCACTGAAAACCATGACGGTTCCGATGGCCAGCAGAACTAGCACCGTAAAAAGAAGCCAAAAATCGTACTCCCTTTTTTTCATTCCATCACCTCAAGAGCAGGAAGGCCAACACACTGCTTAATAATGTCACAAACGTAAATATTGTTACCACCTTGGTTTCGCTCCATCCCTTTTGCTCAAAGTGATGATGAAGGGGTGCCATTAAAAATACTCGCCTTCCTGTACGTTTAAAATAATAAACCTGTATTATTACAGATAATGTTTCTGCAACATAGATTATGCCTGCCAATCCCAAAAAGATAGGGGTTCCTGTCAGTATGGCGACGGCGGCAAGGGCCCCGCCCAAGGCAAGCGACCCGGTATCTCCCATAAAAACCTTGGCTGGATGCAGATTATAGACAAGGAAACCCAATAGTCCGCCGGCCAGGATAGCGCAGAACATACGGATATATTCCCACTCACTGTTGAACATGGACACCAGGGTAAAGAAAAGCAGCACGATGGTAGTTGCCGAGCCTGCGAGTCCATCCAGACCGTCGGTGAGATTGACGGCATTGGTAAAGCTGACTAAAACAAATAAGCAAAATGGTATGGCAATGATAAGAGGAAGTACAACAGGGGCATCAATTCCGAGGAAAGGCACAATCAAGGATTGGGCGCCCGGCGTATAGCTTACGGCGTACCAGGTAAAGGCTCCTGAAACGATCAGCAGACCTATCATCTTTTGGGATGGAGAAAGGCCCTTGTTATTCTTTTTGACTACCTTGATGTAATCGTCCAGAAAGCCTATAAATGCAAAGCCAAAAGTCACCAGAATCAAGGAAAGTATACGAATATCCTGAAAGCTGTAAAGAATACCTAAAATCAAAACTGGCAGCAGAAAGATAAATCCTCCCATAGTAGGTGTACCTGTCTTGATCTTATGACTTTGCGGGCCTTCCTCCCTCACAGTTTGACCAAACTTCAACCTATGAAGCAGCGGGATAAGAAATTTACCTGCCGCCAAAGCAATCAGAAAGCTGATAAAATAAGCAAAAACCTGTGATGGGATAGCCTTCAGTATTCCCTGCATTTTAACTTCATTCCTTCCTAAGGACTAAATCAACTCTTGAACCAGAATATCAAGCTTCATGCGCCGTGAGCCTTTAAACAGGAGAGCATCCCCCTTCTGCATCAGTGCCTGGATATAGGGCTTGGCTTGAGCTATATTTTCAAACAGCACGGTAATCGTCTTAGAATTAGCACTCTCATTGGCTCCCTGAATGTACCATTGGGCAAAGTCCCCTATACCGACCAGATAATCTATGCCAAGAGTCGAAACCATTCTGCCAATTTCTTTGTGAGCCTCCTGGGTCCAGTCGCCCAACTCCAGCATATCTCCTAATACTGCCCATTTTCTCATTCCCCTGCCTATGTCGCACAAAACGTCTATGGCGGCCTTGATGGAGCTTGGTGCTGCATTATAGGAATCATTGATAAACTTGATGCCATTCTTTTCCTCGATACTTAAGCGCATCCGCTCACCTGAAAAGCACAGAAGCCCCGTTTCAATTTCTTCTTTGTCCATATGAAGCTGCTGCGCTATGGCGATGCCTGCCAGGGCATTATGAACATTATGCATGCCTGGAGCGGGCACAAAAAGATCCATATCAGCCTCAGGAGTTTTAACATGAAAGCCGACACCCTCTTCTCTTTTGGAGATCAGATCGTAGGCCCATATGTCCTGGTCTTCATTAATTCCGTAGAGCACGGTCTTTTGCTTCAATAAGCCCTTTAAGCCTGACAACAGCTCGTCATCCCCGTTGAGAACAACGACCCCGCTGCTTTTCATCCCATCCAATATTTCGAGCTTGGCCTTGAGGATATTCTGCCGTGATCCCAACCTCTCAATATGAGAGATTCCGATATTGGTAATCACTGCTATATCGGGCTTGACAATGCGCGAAAGGGCACTTATCTCGCCAAAGCCCCTCATTCCCATCTCGAATACAGCCACCTCATGGCTATCATCCAGCTCAAGGACTGAAAGCGGAAGTCCGATTTCGTTATTGAAGTTGCCCCTTGTCTTATGAACCTTGAATCGAGCAGACAGTATGGCTGCAATCATTTCTTTTGTGCTTGTCTTTCCCACACTTCCCGTTACGGCAATAACAGGAATTTGGAAAAGCAAACGGTATTCGGATGCCAATTGACCTAAGGCCTCCAGGGTATCAGCGACAAAAACAGCCGGGACATGGTCAGGGATGACCTTCCCCTCCTGGACCATAACGAGAGCCGCACCATTTGAAAAGGCTTGCTCCACATAATCATGGCCGTCAAAGCGTTCGCCCTTGATGGCAACAAAAAGTGCCCCTTGGCTCAAACTCCTTGTATCAGTTGAGACCTGGTTAATAAGAGGGTTCGACGGTGCCCTTAACCTTCCATTGACCATTTTCGCGATAGTTTTTGCATCTAACGCTTTCAAAACTATCCCTCTACTTCCTTTAGTATATTCTCGACAATTTCTCTTTCATCATAGTGAATAGTCTTATCCTTAAAAATCTGATAGGTTTCATGTCCTTTTCCCGATAAAACAATAATGTCGTCGGGCTTTGCGTTTTCCATGGCATATCTTATGGCTTGGGTTCTGTCCTCAATAACCAGATATTGCCCTCCGGTGGCCTTCATTCCCTCCTCAATATCGGCAAGGATTCTTGAGGGGACTTCTGTTCTGGGGTTATCGGAGGTGATGATGGTGAAATCTGCTATTCGGCCTGAAATCTCACCCATAATAGGGCGCTTGGACCGATCCCGGTCTCCACCGCAGCCGAAGACACTGACTAAACGGCCTCTGGTAAAAGCTTTCACAGTGGCAAGAATATTTTCCAGGCTATCGGGGGTATGGGCATAATCGATCATAACCGTATAGGGCTTTCCGGGGGTTGGAACAACCTCGGCCCTTCCTGGAACCTGTACCTTCAAGAGTCCTTCTTTTATCATTTGGATATCAATACCCAGCATGCCGCAAACAGCTATGGCTGCTAAAGCATTATAGACGCTGAAGAAGCCCGGAACCCCCACCTTGAAACGTTCGCAAAACCAGGGGGATGTAACATCAAATTCCACAGAATCCGAGTGGGTTGAAATATTTTGTGCTTTGACATCAGCTTCGCTTTCAATACCATATGTCAGGATTTCGCCGGGTGCCTCATCCTTAACACGTAGTCCGTAAGGAGAATCTGCATTGACTATACCCTTCTTGCATAGGTTGAACAGCTTCTGCTTGGATTTAAAATAATCCTCCATATCGGGGTGCTCAAAGCCTCCGATATGGTCTTTCGAGAAGTTGGTGAAGACACCGATATCGAAATGGCAGGAGGAAACGCGGTGAAGCTTAAGTCCCTGGGATGAAACCTCCATGACCACCGTATCAGCGCCTTTATCCTTCATTTTTTCAAACATCTCCTGAAGATCATAGGATTCAGGAGTAGTGCGGCGCGCAGGAATTTTTTCATTCCCGATACAGTTGGCAACTGTTCCGATAAGGCCGACTGTATTTCCCGATTTCTCCAAAATAGAACGGATCATATAAGTTGTGGTAGTCTTACCCTTTGTACCGGTAATGCCAATTAGTCTCATGGTATGAGAGGGATTTCCGAACCATTCGGCTGATATTTCCGCCAGTGCCTCCCGGGTATCCTCGACCTTGATAAGGGTTACCTCACCGATTACTGAAATGTCCTTTTCCACTATAAGTGCTGTTGCCCCGTTATCAACGGCTTGCTGCGCATATTGGTGGCCATCTGTTGAAAAGCCGTCAATACATACAAAAAGGTATTTTGGCAGGGCTTTTCTGGAATCATAGGTCACCCCTCTGACCTCACCATCCAGACTTCCTTTAATATCTAATGTTTTTATATTTCTTATTAAGTCTCTTAACAGCATATGAACTCCTCCCAGAATGTGTATGGTTAAGATTAATACGAAGTATCAATAATTATATCCTTATCCTTGCTGATTAACAACTATACGTCCCTATACATCTCCTAGTCACCAATCATCTCCACGAAATTGATTTCCACAACATCCCCC
This sequence comes from Bacillota bacterium, assembly GCA_023443745.1. Taxonomy (GTDB): domain Bacteria; phylum Bacillota; class Clostridia; order DSM-8532; family DSM-8532; genus DTU059. The sequence goes on along the minus strand of JAEZTB010000058.1, from coordinate 20,493 downwards.
TTCTTCAATGACGTTCCTGTTGGGTATTGCTGCTTTTGAGCTGTACCGCTTCCCCTGATGCGTATGTTGAGTCCCGCTTGTTTCATGGTTGCAATTGCCTCATCGACCGTCTTGTTAAGCACATTGGGCATGATGGCCGTCAATTCTGCCTGCTCCACATCGGTGTAGAGAATGACAGTGGCACTTTGGGGTACCGAGAAGTCAGCCTTTGGTGTTTGATTATAAACGATTGCTTCAGGAGAAGTATCCTTACCTTCAAGCGTATATTTCAATCCGAAAGCTCTGAGCTTTTCTTCCGCCTGTTTTACCGTAAGGCCTGTGACATTGGGTACATAAACCTCCTGAGTCATCTCTGTCTTATCCTTTTCAGTGTAATCTCTTTCCATTTGCAGGTACCCCAATATTTCCTCGGTAAGCTTTCCTGCAACCGGGGCTGCCAGAACACCACCTGTTCTGGGTTCAACCTGGGGATGGTCCAACACCACAAGCACACATATCTCGGGTTTGTCAGCAGGAGCAATAGCCATAAAAGAAACGATATACCTCCCGTCGGACTCAGTTTGCAGAGTCTCCGAAGTTCCCGTCTTTCCTCCTATACGATAACCGCTGATATACGCATTTTTACCAGTTCCTTCCGAAACTACACCTTCCAGGGCAGTCCGTACTGTCTCGGCAGTCTTTTCCGATATGACCTTGCGCACAACCTGCGGTTCCATTTTTTTAATGATATTGCCCTCACTATCGCTGATTTGCTTGATAATTGTGGGCTTCATGAGATTTCCACCGTTGGCGACAGCCGAATAGGCTGTTATTAACTGAATGGGGCTGACCTGGAAACGCTGACCGAAAGTAGAAACAGCCAGGTCAATTTCCTTAGGGTTGGTATGCCACAGTTTTTTATATTCTTCATTGGTAGGCTCACCCTGTAGCTCAATCCCGGTTCTCTCCTGAAAACCAAACATCTTGACAAAACTATAAAATTTTTCAATACCAAGCTTTAATCCGACATTGACAAAAACGGGGTTACATGAATTATATACAGCATGTAAGAAGTCCTCGGAGCCATGCCCTCCTTTTTTCCAGCAATCAATGGTATGCCCTGCCATTGAAACAGGCTTGCAGTACTCCGGAGTATTTAGCTTTACCACACCTTCCTCGATGGCAGCAGCGGCGGTAATGGCTTTAAAAACAGAACCCGGTTCATATGTGTCCATGACGGCTTTATTTCTGAAAACTGTCTGCCAGAGCAACTGGCTGTCCTCGGTATCACCAAAACCCTTCCAATCGGAATCAGTAAGGAAATTAGGGAGTGCATCGGGATCATTGGGATCAAAATCGGGCTTTGAAACCATTGCCAGAATTTCTCCGGTGTTGGGATTCATAACAATAGATGTGGCGCCACGCTTCAAATTGTAGTCTAAAATGGCCTGATCCATATACTTTTCAGTAATATGCTGAATGGTCTCATCGATAGTCAGATAGACATTATACCCATCAATGGCGTCGATATAGCGTTCCTGTGAAAAACTGATCTGACGGCCCAGAACATCTACCTCATTCATGATTTTTCCCGGGATGCCCTTAAGGGTACTGTCCAGAACATACTCAATGCCATTCAAGCCCTGGTCATCAACACCGGTAAAACCCAGGATATGGGATGCCAGATTGCCGTTGGGATAAAAGCGCTTGGAATCCTCATCTACATAGACACTCTTTATTTTTGCCTCAGAGAGATAAGCCCTAACCTTTGTCCCTATCTCCCTGTCAATTTTTCTTTTGATAAACTCATAGCGGGAATTCATTTTAAATTTGGTCATAATGGCCTCTGCATCCATCTCAAGGTAGCCGGCCAAACCATTGGCAAGAGTCAGCAGCTTGCTCTCATCTCCTTCAACTTCGTCTCTGAGCATCTTGGGATTGACAGAAACAGTATCGACGGAGGCGCTTATAGCCAGCCATTGGCCATTTCGATCATAAATTGTTCCGCGTTTGGGGCTTATTTGTCTTTTCTGGGTTTGATTTAAATAAGCCATCTCCTGGTATTCTCCACCTTTGACAAACTGAATAAAGCCAACGCGATAGAGCATGAAAAGAAGCGCAGCAGAATAGGCAATCAACAGGACAAACTCCCTTTTTTTAAGCTTTGTGGTATTGGGCTTATCTTGTGTATTGCTATTCTTTTTATCAGGGGCGCTATATGAACTGCCTGAACTTTTAAGTGCAGCTTTTTTTGTTTTGTGTTTACTTTTGGTGCGATTACTGCCTTTCATGTATCAGTCTCCTGCAAAAAAAGGACAACAGACTGATTTATACGGTTCACCCTAAGATCAATCCATAGTCCTATCTTTTCTAATCTAATATATATTAGCAAACACGCGCTTTCTTGTCTTTTTATTGGAATTATTCTGTTTCATAAACCAGAAGTACTAAAAAAGGATCAAGGCAGCACGGCCTTTACGGCATTAATCAGATTATCCATAAGAGAAGTTTTATTAGTTGTTTCATTGATATAAGCCTGGTCGACTACCACGCTGTAATTGTTTTTCGGAACACTGACCAGAACAATCTGATAGCTTTCAGGTTTATGCATGTTCAGTCTGGTTTGTGCAATTTCCTTAACACGTTCCAGATTGATGCTTGTCCCTATATCTACTTCCAACATCCGGTTTTCATCCCGCAGCTGGCTGAGTTCCTCATTTAATGTGCCCATACTGTAGTTAAGCTCGGCAAGGGCAGAAAAACGATAAAGGATGACAAAGCTTATGGCAACCATAAGTATGATAAAAGTGATCATTTTTGCCTTGGGTATGTTCGATCGGACAGGTTTTGCGGCAACTGACTCCTTTTTCCTTATTTTTTGCCGTTCAACAGGTTGTTCAAATCTTTCGGGCAGCTTTGGGGCAGTACTGCCATACATATAGCCGGTTCTTTTCTCCACGTTTTTCGCCTCCCTCTTTCGTAAATTAGTGAATCCCTAAAGGGTGAATGAGGGGGCCTTGTGACAGGCCCCGCCAATTCAGGTTCACTTTAATTTTAAATCTTTTGTACTCTTTAGACTTTTTCTTTAGTAATTAAAAATCTTTTGTATTCTTGTTTTTCTTTGTCTTCGGTAGATTTCCATGTTCTTATGTACAGTGAGCGCTTTTGTAAAGTGATCATCATGAGAAAATCGTTGGTGCTTTTATAAAGCTTTTGTACTTTTAAATCTTTTGTACTTTAAAATCTTTCGTACTTTAATTTTTTATCTTTCGTATTTTAATTTCTTTTGTAAAATATCATGGTATTTCTTGTATGCATCAGTTAAAGCTTTTCTGCGACCCTTAGCTTTGCGCTTCGTGCTCTCGGATTTTGTGTCAGTTCTTCCTCCGAGGGGGCTATGGGCTTTCGGGTAATGACCTTTAGCTTTGGCTCCACGCCGCAAACGCATTGAGGCAGGTCCTTAGGACAAATACATCCCTGGGATTGCTGCTGAAAAGCTTTTTTTACAATTCGGTCCTCCAGCGAGTGAAAGGTGATAATGGCCACCCGCCCTCCGGGGCTTAACAGGTCGGTTACGTCTGATAGCAGATTTTCAAGCACCTCAAGCTCCCTGTTAACGGCTATTCTAATAGCCTGGAATGTCCTTTTTGCGGGATGAGGGCCCTCTCGTCTGGCTGCAGCCGGTATCGCGGCCTTGATGATGTCAACCAGTTCCCCTGTTGTGCTTATCTTTTGTGTTTCACGATTCCGGACAATGAACTCGGCTATTCTTGATGCCCATTTTTCCTCACCATAATCCCTTATGATCCGGATTAAATCTGCCCGGCTCCAGGTATTCACCAGGGCTTGGGCATCGAAAGCATCGTTTTGATTCATGCGCATATCAAGAGGAGCATCATGCTGGTAGGAAAAGCCTCTCGCCCCCTCATCCAGTTGATGGGAGGAAACGCCTAAATCCAGGAGCACACCGTCGACAGAATCTCTCTTTTGTGATTGAATGACTTCTCTTATGTTTTCAAAGTTCGTTTGCATAATGACAAACCGGGCTTTGGTTTCAATACTGGAAAGCCTTTTTCTTGCAGCATTCACAGCATTTTGGTCCTGGTCTATACCTATTAAAAGGCCGTTTTGGCCAAGACGTCTTAGAATTTCAGAGGAATGTCCTGCACCGCCCATCGTACCATCTATATAGACACCGTCCTGACGGATATTCAGGAATTCTATGCACTCCTCCAGCATAATGGGCTTGTGTTCGAACTCCATGAGGTTTTCCTCTTCTCTTAAAAATCAATGTCCAATGACTCAAGTAATGTGCCGATGTCTTCTACTTCTGCTTCCTTGATGTTTTCAGGACTCCAAATTTCGATACGGTTGACGGTTCCAATGAAGACCACTTCTTTTTGAAGCTCTGCTTTTTCCCGGAGTTCCTGAGGAATCAGTATGCGCCCCTGGCTGTCCATATCGCAATTGGTCGCGTTGGAAGAAAAATGTCGGATGATCATACGGCTGTCTTTCTTAGATGTAGGAAGCTGCTGGAGTTTTTCAACGAACTTTTTCCATTCGTCCATGGGGTAGATGTAAAGGCTCTTGTCTTCAGAACCCCTGGTGAGTACGAAGCGATCTCCAAGATCACCGCGGAATGCTGCCGGTACAAACACACGACCTTTAGGGTCCAATGCATTTGTATACTTTCCAATCAGCAACCGCCTCACCTCCACCACTTTGCTCCACTCGTCCCCACTTCACTTGTATTCTACTCCTAGTATCGACACCCGTCAACCCCTTCATTAGGCTCATAGGCACAAAAAAGAAGACGTCTCATCCGAAACGTCTTCTTCGTTCTTATCATATTGTACAACCTCATACTACATATTGTATGATCGAATCCAATTCACTACAAAATATGTATTTGAAGCTTTTCCCATATTTTCTAGAGAGCTGGGTTTATTGTTTTTTTGTAATATAAATTTAATATTCAGCCTATTGTACTTCAAACATGGGTCGCTGTCGGCGCATGGAAATACTTACAATAATACCAACAGCAATATAGTTAACTACCACGGAAGAACCCCCAGAACTGATAAAGGGAAGGGGTATTCCTGTCACAGGCAACATACCAAGATTCATGCCCACGTTCTCGAAAAAGTGGAAAAGAAACATGGCCATAAGCCCTATGACAATATAAGCACCATACTTATCCTTTGCAAAGCGGGAAATATAAAGACATCTTAATAAAAAGACAACAAAAAGAACAATAACCGCTACCGCTCCGATAAAGCCCCATTCTTCTCCAATGACCGCAAAAATGGAATCTGTGGCTGAAGCAGGAACATTCTTGGCTGCTTTCTCACTGCCAGGCTCAACACCTGTAAGTGTACCGGATCCGATATATCGAATGGACATGAGCACATGATAGGCCGCATCTGTCGCATACGCCTCAGGATTCAAAAAGGAAAGTATACGGTTGATCTGGAAGGATTTAAACACCTTTTCCAAGACACTAAACCAGAGAATCGGCAAGGCTACAAGGGCCGCACCCGTTCCGATGAGCAGAACACGGTAGCGTATGCCAAAAACAAAAGTCATACAGGCCAGCATGAACATATAAACTACGGAGGTCCCAAAGTCAGGCTGCAGGAGAACCAGTCCAATAAGGCTTCCCGCTGAGGCTATAAGCCAGAGATAATTTAAACCGCCGTTGCCCTGCTTGATCCGTTCAAAAAAGACCGCTGTGACAATGGTCAGCGTTACCTTGCCCAGCTCAGAGGGCTGAAAAGATAAAGGCCCTAAGAGTATCCAGCCATTGGTGCCAACTTCTTCTCGACCTGAACCGGCCACCAGAACAAATATCAAAAGAAAAATTGTTCCTATATAGGCAGGGATACTCAAAAACTTCAAATCCTTATAGTCGATCATCATAATGAGCACCAGGCAGGCCATACCGATAATAGACGCCACCAATTGCTTGGAGAATAATGATGGCTGGCCTTTGTGGATGGCTACACTTCTGACAGCTAACAGGCCAATCAGATTAAGAGCGAGGACAACCCCGATCAGAAACCAATCGATATTTTTAATAAGTGATGGGCCTTTATTTTTTTCTATGGTTACCATGTTGTATCATCCTTGTATTTCATCATCCGCGCCCTCTTTAATGGTCTCTTCGTTAATTTGTTCTTCATCGGCATTATCCTGGGGCACATCAGAAAGCGACTCCGCTTCCGCCTCTAACGCAGAAGCATTGGACGTCTGCACGATTTCCTCTTCCTTGTCCAGTTCCTCAAGTACTTCCGCATAAGCACTGGGAGCTGTTTCCATGGCATCTTCCTCCTGGCGCAGCGCACGCTTCCTCAAATAAATAAACCAGACAAGCGCACCTACAAAAACAAGCGCCGCAAAGACCTGGTTATAGCGAATACCATCAACACCGAATTCATCGGTTCTTAAAAACTCCAGCGTAAAGCGTACAAGGCTGTACAGCATCAAGTAGGCGGCAAATACGCTTCCTCTGACCTTGTTCTTTTTACGAAGCCGGAGCAGTATGACGAATACCAGAATATTTAGAAGCGATTCATACAAAAAGGTTGGATGAACAAGCCTCGAGCCGTCTACTCCGGATGCCGGGAACCGTTGAATAATGCTTCCGGTCATGCCCCAGGGAAGATCGGTATTAGACCCGTATAACTCCTGATTGGCAAAGTTACCCCAGCGGCCGATAGCTTGCGCAAGCGGCAGGTAGACACAGGCAAAATCCATGAGGTGCAGCATATCCACCTTTTTTCTGCGAGAGTAAATAACAACCGAAAGGACGGCACCAATAATTGCACCATAAATAGCAAGGCCGCCCTCCCAGACCCTGAAAATGCCCAAAAGATCATTTTTAAAGGAATCCCAGGTAAACACCACGAAAAAGAGTCGCGCAAAAACAATGGAAACCGGCAGAGCAATCAGGAACATGTCAATAAGATCATCCTCTTTGATGCTGAATTTCTTTGTCTGCCTTGTAGCCAAGGCCAGCGCAACCATAATGGCCGTGGCAATAATAATACCATACCAATGAACAGTGATGGCCCTGTCTCCCAGAGGAATTTCAAAGGCAACAGGATTAATATTCAGGTGGATACCCAGTTTTGGAAATTCAATAAATTCCATCATTTAAAACCTCCCATCATTAAAACCCACACATTCGGTATTTCTATATTCTATCATGCCATGATTTTCTTCACCGAATTTTTTTTATTACGAAGTAACAAGCTTTGATCAACCCGTAACGCATACTTCGCTTATTGCGGATTAATCACCGACAAAGCGGCCGCATTATTAAAAACCTCATGTAACGCTTTGTTTGTATAGTCCGCATCCAACTCCTCGTAAACCTTGCCCACTTCGAAGTATGAAGTACCGTTAAAGAAAGAATCCATAATCTCACGGGCGATATTCTCAACAGAATTGAGACTCCTGACAAACATGCCTTCATGGGCCTTTTTAATTCTGTTGAAGTCCTCAGGGCTGATCCCTTTTGCGATAACCTCTTTCAATGCCTCGGAAATAATTCCGGCTGTCTTCTTTGGATCCGGGGATTGTCCGCCCCAGGCTACATAGCCGTAGCCCTGATCCAGCGAAGCCTCAAATCTGAAGGAATCATTAATCAAACCTTCCTCATAAAGCCGGTTATAAAGCGGCGAGCTTCTGCCCATGGTATCGGATAAAACGATACCCAATGCAATTCGCCTTTTCAGGAGTTCAACTCCGGATACCCGCACATTATCCTTGATGCCCATATAAAACAATGGCATGGATACCGCAAGCTTCTGCTCCTTGTAATCCTTATTGAGCTCTGGTGGCTCTTGAGGATACTTTTTCTCCACCTTGCCCTTATCCTTAAATTGTATCATATTATCAACAATTGAAAAGACTTTATCAGGCTCAAGATCTCCCACCACCACAACCACCATGTTGGAGGGCGTGTAAAAGGTATTATAGCAGTCGTATAGAAGCTCTTTGGTAATTTTTGAAATACTCTCTATGGAACCAGCGATTTCCAGCTTTACAGGGTGGCTGACATACAGGCAGTCCAGCAAATTAAAGAATACCCGCCAGTCGGCATTATCCTCATACATTCGGATTTCCTGGCCGATGATGCCCTTTTCCTTTTCCACATTCTCATCGGTAAGCCATGGCTTTTGGACATAGCCCAGCAGCATCTTAAAATTGTCGTCAAAAAGATCGGTGCAGGAAAAATAATATACTGTTTGGTTAAAAGCCGTAAAAGCATTGGGTGAAGACCCTAACCGAGAAAATTTGTCCAGCATGTTCCCGTCCTCTTGTTCAAAAAGCTTGTGCTCAAGAAAATGGGCAATTCCGTCGGGCACTTCTATTTCCTTGTCATTTCCCTGAACCTTGAAAACATTGTCAATGGAGCCGTAGCTGGTACCGAACATGGCGGTTTTCTTGTTGTAACCGGGTTTTTTAACAAGGAAAGCCTTAAGGCCTGAATGGTGCTCATACTCATATAAGGTTTCACCCAGTCTTTCATATTCTATGGTGCTATAATTCATACAGTCCCCTCCTCTTGGGCCTTACTGCCATCAGGCTTCAGGAAATAAACAGTATCAAGTTGAACATTTTGAGCTACTCGGACCACATCATCAAGGGTGACACTCTTGAATTTTTCAGCCATGGATTCAAAATCCTCGCCGCTTTCAATGAGATGCTGGCTCAGGAAGAAGTCTACAATTGTCCCCTGACCGTCCTGCATAGATTTCATACCTGTTTCCAAGGCATTTAGTGAAGCACTGATTTCCTCCTTAGAAATATTGCCCTTTTTCATGTCATCTACCTGCTTAAGGATGATCTCTTCGGCCTTGCCGCGGTTCTCAGCTTCAATCCCGCTCATGATCACCATAAGGCCTTTATATTTCTCAAGCACGGACTGGGCATAATAGGCGAGACTCGCTTTTTCCCTGACATTTTGGAAGAGCTTTGAGTGAATGTCACCGCCCAGGATACCGTTGTAAACAACCATGGGGAAGTAATCCGGTGAGGAAGGCTCGATATGGGTGCGAAAACCCATGCATAATTTGCCTTGGGCGACATCCATGCTTTCATCTATACGTTTGACCTCTTTGACATCCTTTTGAACGCAGGTGGGTTCAATCTTTTTTATATCACCCCGGCCTAGGTTGAGAAAGCTGTCCATGAAGCGCTGGATACTGCTATCATCAACCTGCCCTGAAATGTACGCATAGGCAGGATAGGTATGCACCATTTCCTCGTAAAAGGTCAATGTATTTTGAGGAGTCAAAAGCAGAACATCCTCCTCCAGGCCATCCTCCGGTATGGCATAGGGCTCTCCGCTGCACATTTCTTCAATACACCTGGCAAATGAAAACCTCATTTTGTCATTAACCCTGCTTCGGATATAATCCACCATATTATCCCGCTCCTGCTTAAAGAGCGACTTTTTAAAGCCATCCCCCTCTGTAAGCGGGTTTTCGAGCATACACATCAAAAGTTTGCTGCATTCATCAAAGAGTTTTTCGTTTCCGCTGGTGAAACGATCTGAAATATGGGACATATGAAATCCTATGAACTGCAGCTCTCCTTTTTTTATAACACCACCGTCAAGGTCTGCCCCGTATAGCTCTTCCAGCTTTCTCTCAAGCTCATTTGCACTGGGGTAGCTCACACAGCCCCTTTTCATCATTAAAGGCAGGATTGCATTGCCGCTGGCTCTCTCTTTTTTTAAGCCATCTGCAAAAAAGATATCCACACGCGAGGTTTTAAATTTATCAGAGTTGATGCGATAAAACGTAACCCCATTTTTTACCGCAAGCTTTTCTGCAGTAGTCTTCCCAGGTGATCCCATTTTAAATCCCTCCTATTTTCGCGCTTCACTCCGTGAAGCTTAGTTGTCATCCATCCCCTGTATTTTTTCTTTTTACTAAACTATTATACCTTAAAGGAGGTCATAATTGGAAACGAATGCTTCTTTCTCTTTGGCACTAAGATATGGTACGATATGAAGCCGATATAGTTATTAACGACTTTTATACAAATGTTCATATCAGGGGGCGAACTTAAAAAACATGATGTTTTTAAACCTGGAGAATCAGTTGTTTCTCATAATTGAGCTTATTTTCTCCTCATATCTCTTAATAAATGCTTTTATCCTGCGGCCTCAAAGCATGCGTTTAAGAGCATTCGGGCTTTCATTTTGTCTCCCCCTTTTTCTGTCAGTCGCGGCATTCCTGACGGCTTCCTATAATAAAGCAAACGCAAAGACACTACTTTTGATGTCCCATGTTTTTTTAATTTTTCTCTGTACACTAACCCTGTATCTTAGAGAGAAATCAGAATCCGCGAAGCTGTTTTATCTATTACCGATTTTTTTAGTATGTCTGTCGCTCTTCGCTTCAAATTCTCCTCTTAATTCAACCTGGTATGCTGCATTCTACATCATATGCCTGGGACTTGTCATTTTTAATATGGTACTTGCGATTCATACCCTGTTCCAGAAAAGGAAGGATCGTCTTACGGCTCATTTGGGCCTTTTTATTATGGCTTCTGCTCTGGGCGTATGGCTTCTTTCCGGAACAATGACCACTGTTTCTCTTCTCTTGATGACTGTTGGTTATGCCACATGTACAGTGTATAGCTACCAAAATACATTGGGCTTACTTATAAGGGAATATCACAAGAACGCAGAGGACCTAAAAAGAATGAACATCTCAGTGCAAACGGAGGTCATCCGCAGAGTCGATCAAATCGAGCAATCCAACAGAAAGCTTCTTGAAATATCAAAAACTGACAGTATGACGAGACTCTACATAAAATCAGCGGTTTTAGAAAAATTGAAATTTCTCCTGCAAAGGTCACCTCAAACTTCAATATCTTTGTTAATGTTCGATATTGATAACTTTAAAGATATTAATGATTCATTTGGCCATCAAGTGGGAGACAAGTGTATTAAAACTCTGGCCAGTCTTTCCATGACTTCTTTCAGCAAAGATGATATCCTGGGCCGTTTCGGAGGCGATGAATTTATTGTCCTGCTCCCTGGGACCTCCCCTGTTAAGGCATATGCCATAGCAGACCGTTTCAGGCTGCTCGTCCAGAGCAAATCATCTCCTCAGTTGACGATTTCTGTTGGTATTGCCAATTATCCCGAGGATGCAAAAACTTCGGAGCTTCTTATAGACGCGGCCGATAAGGCCTTATATACCTCCAAGCAGAAAGGCAGAAACTTAGTTACCCTATACTCTTCTTTAAACTGAGAGATATCCTTCAATTAGGGTTTATGGTGCTTGATTAGAATTCCATTAGAGCACCATTAAACTATCCTTTAGCGCCTTGTTTCCCCCCTATCCTTCTGGTATAGTCAATGGTGTTTCCAGATAAAGTCAGGTGGTGTGGTATGACGCGTACAGATTTTTTAATGAAGCTTTTTGATGCTCTCGAGGGCTTACCAAGTGAGGTAAGAACCGAAATTATCAGTGAATACCAGGAATATTTCAGGTCCGAAGAAGAAACAGGAAGAACAGAGGAAAACATTATTGCCTCATTGGGCGATCCTGTCGCCTTGGCGCAAGTCATTAAAAACAGAAAAGGCTTTACTCCTCAAGCTGATCCGATAAACATGAGAAAACCACGCTCTTCCAGACGCTTTGTCACCTGGATTATTGTTGCCATGATCATGATGGGGGTTTTTGGAGGCATCGGGTCGGCTATTAAAATGGTTGTAAAAGGAGGTTTTGATAAAATGTTATTTGGAGTGGGCACCCAATATGATGTGAATGATGTGAAAGAGGTAAATTGGGATAACGCAAAGACAATAGAAATTCATACAACCAGTACGGACACTACTCTGTTCTCAGCTCAAACAGAGAAAGTGAAAGCTGCCCTGACCGGGAGCGTTAAGACAACAAATCCAGATGCTGTTCCAACCCTTGAAATCAAGCAATCAGGAGACACGATCTCAATTATTGAAAAACGCAAGGTCACCAGCATTATAGGCTTTTATTCCAGTAATGTGAAGCTTGATATTAGTATTCCGGAAAGCTTTAACGGCATCGTTACTTATAACGGCACGTCCGGTAACTTTACCTCTTCAAACCTCAAGCTGAAGACACTGCGCCTGGACCTTTCTTCGGGCGATGTGGACCTTGAAAATATTTCCCTCGAAGAGGATTTCTTTGTCTCCTCTACATCAGGAAATACAGAAATTCATGGCCTTCTAGCGAAAGCAGCCACTATAAAAGCTACTTCCGGAGATAAGGAATTCTTTAATTTCTCCGTCTCAGAAGACATTAATATTTTATCTCATTCCGGCAATACCAGAATTGAGAATTTAAGCTGCAATCAGATCATCCTGGAAAGTACCTCCGGTGATATCATGGCTGCAAAGAGCAAGGTGGATCTTTTCTCGGTCAATAGTTCTTCGGGCAACATTACCCTTAAGGATTTGGAGGGTGCCGCACGGGTTAAATCAACATCAGGAAATATTGAGGTTCTTTATCAGGTTCTGGTAGGTGAGGTCAATCTATCGGCCACCAGTGGTAATATCAAGCTTTCAGTCCCCTCCGGAAGCGGATTCGACCTGGAAGCCCGCTCCTCCTCCGGCAATATAGACTGTGCTTTTGATTTGGAGCATGAAACCAGCAGTAAAGGAAAGCTTAAGGGTGTTCATGGATCAGGGGAGGTTCCTGTCACATTGGCTGTAACATCGGGGAATATTAAAGTTATGAAGAAATAAACCCCACCCGCTTTGAAAAGAAACAGATTGATAGATTAGATAAAAAGGATAAGAGTATGTATAAAGAAACGTCACAATTAAGGATTCACCCTTTTGTGACGTTTCTTTTTGTGAATACAACAAGGTTCCCGGGACCCGCTCGCAATCTTTGATTGCGTAAGCGGGTGGAGTTCTTATATTTATAGGTCGAGGTTGTCCCTATACCTGCCAGCTCCCCAGATATTTTTTTTGATCCTCGGTTAGCCTATCAATTTGAATACCCATGCTCTCAAGCTTCTTGGCGGCTATTCTCTGATCAATGCTCTCAGGAATATTGAAGACCCCGGCTTTAAGCTTTCCTCTGTTTTCCATAATGTAAAGAGCGCTCATAGCCTGGACAGCAAAGCTCATGTCCATGATCTCGGCAGGGTGGCCGTCGCCGCAGGCCAGATTGACCAAACGTCCCTCTCCCAATATATAAAGGGTGCGTCCATCGGCTAATGTATAGCCCATAATATTTTTCCGGTACTCGCGAATTTCCCTGGAGAGGCTTTCCAACTCAGGAATACAAATTTCTACGTTAAAATGGCCTGCATTACAGAGGATGGCGCCATCCTTCATCTTTTTGTAGTGATCCCCATAAATGACACGATCACAGCCTGTTACTGTAACAAATAAATCCCCTAGCGGAGCTGCTTCTTCCATGGTCTTCACCTGGAAGCCATCCATAACCGCCTCAATTGCCTTTACAGGGTCAATCTCAGTGACAATAACATGGGCTCCCAAGCCTTTGGCCCTCATGGCGACGCCTTTTCCGCACCAGCCATAACCAGCCACTACAACAGTTTTTCCTGCCACAATCAAATTAGTTGTACGGTCGATACCATCCCATACCGACTGCCCCGTCCCGTAACGATTATCAAAGAGATGCTTGCACATGGCATCATTGACAGCCATCATAGGCACCTTCAAGGCGCCGTCTCGCTCCATAGCTTTTAGACGGATGATGCCGGTGGTTGTTTCCTCACAGCCTCCCCAGACCTGGGGCAAAAGATGGTTCATTTTGGTATGAAGCGCAGAAATGAGATCACCACCGTCATCTATAATGATGTTAGGGCCATGTGCCAAAGTCATTTCAATATGCTTTTCATATTCTTCCGGAGAAGAATTATACCAGGCAAAGACATCAAGACCATCGGCAGCCAGGCCTGCAGCCACATCATCCTGGGTAGAAAGCGGGTTGCTGCCCGTCACTGACATTTTTGCCCCACCGGCCGCAAAAACCTTTGACAAATAAGCCGTTTTAGCCTCCAGGTGTACTGAAAGAGAAATCTTGACTCCTTCGAAGGGTCTTGCCCGTTCAAATTCTGCCTCAAGTCCCGAAAGAATAGGCATATGCTTTTTAACCCAAGCAATTTTCTGACGTCCTGATTCGGCAAGAGATATATCACGTATTGAATAACTCATATTTTTCCTCCAAAACTTTTCCTTGTCCCATTTATGATTATAACCTACAAATAAACAGTTTTACAATAAAGCTAGAGTTCAGAACAGAGTAAAACTTTTTATAAAATACTAGCAAAAACAATAAAAATCTAATAAAATAACCTTGCAAAATAAGTCGAAATAAGTCGAAAAATGTAAGTCAATACACTTTCCATAGAATTACTCTATGAAAACAGTATTAACATTGCATCTTGAATCAACAAAAACTTAACCGGGCTAAAAGGAGTATTCTTATGGTGAAGGATTTGATCAAAACAGACATAGCCCTGTGCCAGGGCTGTAATAGGTGCATCAGAGTGTGCCCTGTGGAAGAAGCCAATATCGCTTATTCAGAAGGAGACCAGAATAAAATCCGGATAGATGCTTCCAAGTGCATCCATTGCGGAGCTTGTGTGAAAGCGTGCCAACATGAAGCTAGATTCTTTGAAGACGATACCGACAGATTTTTTAATGATTTAAAAAACGGCGTACAAATTTCAATCCTGGTTGCTCCCGCCGGCCGGGTCAATTTTGGTGAAGATTTGGGGAAGCTCCTGTTTTTCTTGAGAAAACTCGGCGTAAAAAATATTTATGATGTTTCACTGGGTGCTGATATCTGCACCTGGGCTCATATCACCCATATAAGAAGAAACAAACCTAAGGCTCTCGTAACACAGCCTTGCCCGGTCATTGTCAACTACATAACCCATTACCGAACAAATTTAATTGAAAACCTCTCGCCTATTCATAGCCCCATGCTTTGCACAGCCCAATACATGCGCAAATATAAAGGGATTAATCATAAGATAGCAGCCCTGTCACCCTGTATTGCAAAATCCGATGAATTCGAAGAAACAGGATTAGTCCAATATAATATCACATTCTCAAGGCTAAAGGATTATCTCAATAAAAGCAATATGATATTGCCTGATGAAACCAGCTCCTTTGACGATATGGAGGCTTCTTTGGGCAGTCTTTACTCCATGCCCGGCGGTTTGAAGGAAAACATTGAATTTTATATGGGCAACAGCTTACGGATAGATAAAAGTGAAGGACAGGATACCGTTTACAGAAGACTTGATGAGTACGCCGAAGAAAAAAGAGAAAACCTGCCTGATATCTTTGATGTTTTGAATTGCACCGAAGGTTGTAATATTGGTTCAGCCTGCGATGGAAGCCTTTCGGCTGTTAAAATTAATAAAATCATGGATGAAGTCAGAAAAAAAGCACAGGCAAAATACAAAAAAACACTGTTTGCCAAGATGACAGCATTGTTTAAAAAATTTGACGGCTTGTTAAAGCTCGAGGATTTTATGCGGACATACAGTGCCGATAAAGTGGCGGAAATCCATATCAGCCAAGCAGATATTGAGGATGCATTTACCAAGCTGAAGAAGCTGACCAAAGAGCAGCGAGATCAAAATTGTTTCGCCTGCGGCTCCATAACATGCTTAAAAATGGCCGAAAAGATTGCTAAAGGCATTAATACCGAAAAAAACTGCATAGAAAAAGCCAGGCTGGATGCTAAGGAAGAGCACAAGGCCTATATGAATGCTTACTTGGAATCTAACGATTTATTGTCAAAGAACTCTGCTCTTTTTCAGGATTTGGGAGGATATGCAGAAAAGACATTGAGTGCTTTTGCTGATATTCGGGATACAATTGCAGAAATTGCCGGAAATAATGACTCAAATGCCCAGAGAATGGGGCACCTGATGAATGAATTGTCTGATATCAAGGGACTTTCATCCATGGTTTTAGATTCAATTCAATCAATCGAGAAAGCTATATCAACCTATATCAATATGTCCAATATCATTATTGACGTAGCCGACCAAACCAACATGCTAGCGCTTAACGCCTCCATTGAAGCCGCCCGTGCCGGGGAAAACGGAAAGGGCTTTTCGGTTGTTGCAGAAGAGATTCGAAAGCTTGCTCAAAACTCACAAAAAGCCGTTGAAGAAGCCAATCTCAATCAGCATTTTTCCATTCAATCCATAGAATCAATAAAAGAAGCCAGTTCCAAGGTTGATAATGCTATTATCAACGCCAATAACTATCTGGAGCACATTTTCACCGCGGCTCAAGAAACCGTGGCAAAAACCGAGGAGATTTCTAACAGTACCGAAACACTTTTGAGTGAGTCACATGATATCGACCGGATTCTTTTAAGCATTCGCAAATAAACAACACTTAGGCTAAAAAGAGTCACGAGGATCATTCCCGTGACTCTTTTTCTGTTATACGGCAAAGCACCCTATTTACCCTGGTAATGCCAGTTATAGTCTTCGGTGTAGACCATGAGTTTGCTCATGCCACCGTCAACCGTGATATTCTGGCCATTGATAAAGCTATTTTTTTCATCGCATAAAAAGAAAACAGCCCTGACAATATCCATAGGATGGCCTACCCGTTTTGAAGGGTGCTGTTTCGTGTCGGCATCTGAGTAATGGGGGATATAAATCTTATCATAAGTGCTGCCTGTATCAATCCAACCCGGTGCAATGGAATTAACACGTACCCTTCCGGCCAGGCTTATGGCTAAAGCATGAGTCAATGCCGTAATACCGCCCTTGGCAGCCGTGTAGCTTTCAGTATCCTGCTGGGACTGAAAGGCCCGGGTAGAAGACATATTGACTATTGCCGCATTTTCGTTAAAATGTGGGAGCAATAGCTTTGTGAGCATATAGGGTGCGGCGATACCTACCCGAAGCACCTGATTAAAATCCTCATAGCTGCAATCCGACAGGATGCCTTTCTTGCTGATCATGGCATTGTTGATCAAGAAATCAACGCTTCCCCAACGTTCAATAATTTGTTGGACAAATTCCCTTAAATCAGGCGCTTCACCAATATCTCCGCAATAGAAGAGAGCCTCTCCCCCCAAATCCTCAATAGCTTTTAATGTTTCTTCACCGGCGGCTCTATTAAAGTCTACAAAAGCAACCTTTGCTCCTGCCTTGACAAATTCCTGAACCAGGCATTGTCCAATGCCCAATGCACCGCCCGTTATTACAGCGACCTTGTTTTTTAATTCCATAGCCTATCCCTCCAATATCTAATGTATCATATTTTCTTCCACTTCTAACTAACTAGTTGACAAAAATGAATCGAGGTAATATACTGCATTACATAAGTAATGTAGTAATTGAGTGGTGATGTTATGAACTTGAATTCAAATGATTTGAGACCTCTGTATCTTCAGATAGCTGAAGGCATTGAAGATGACATTCTCAAAGGGATACTTACGGAGGAGGCTGAGTGCTACTCTCAACATCAGATATCCCGACAATTCAATATAAATCCCGCCACAGCAGCCAAGGGAATCAATGTCCTTGTTTCTGAGGGTATCCTGTACAAAGTACGCGGGCTTGGCATGCATATTTCGAAAGGAGCTAAGGCCATGATTCAAAAGAAGCGAAAAAATCAATTTTTTAATGAGACCCTCCGCACCATTGTCATGGAGGCCTCAAAACTGAATATCAGCAAGGAAGAGATTAAAAGCATGATTGATGATATTACTCTTTCTGATAAGGAGGAAGAATTATGAGTGCTCTCGTTACGCAGGATTTAAGCCTGTGCTTTAAAGAAACCCGTGCCCTTGACCGGGTCAGTATCGATATTCCTGAAAATTGCATTGTGGGTCTCATTGGAAGAAACGGAGCAGGGAAAACCACTCTGCTGAAAACAACCGCAGGCTTTTTACGCCCCACCTCCGGACAGATCAAGGTTTTCGGTGAAGCTCCATTTGATCGGATAGATACATTAGCTTCCATCTTTTATATGGATGATGACCGTTATGCAGATTCCCAGAAGGTCATGGAGATCCTGGCGCTTTCCCGCCTCTATTACAGAAACTTTAACCTTTCTATGGCGCAAAAGCTGTTGGATTATTTTGAGATCAGCAAAAAAGCTCAATTCAAAAAGCTTTCAAAGGGCACCAAAACTTTATTGTCTGTGGTTATGGCCATTTGCAGCCGCTCGAAGCTGACCATGCTGGATGAACCAACCCTGGGCCTGGATGCTTCCCACCGGAAGGAATTTATGACCTTGGTTTTAAAGGACTATTCGGACTTTCCTCGAACCTTTATTATCTCAAGCCACCTGATATCGGAGCTTGAAGGCATGATGGAACAGGTTGTGCTCATAGACCGTGGCAGACTTATATTTCAAAAAACCTTGGAGGATGTTCAGAATCATGCACTCTATCTATCGGGTTCTAAAAAGGTGCTGGAGAAGCTGGTCACCCAAATGACCATCCTGACAAGGGATGAAATGGGAGAGCACTTAACTCTGGGCATTGAAAACACCTTATCACAGCAAGAGCTTAATCATCTCAGATCAAACGGAATTGATATTTCACCCATGGATGTACAGGACGTATGCGTGAATCTTACTCAAATTCATGACGGAGGTGTTCTAAATGCCATTAAATAACAGGATGCACTCGCTAAAAGCAACACTTTACAGCACTTATCTCGATTTTAAATCCATGTGTATTATTATTATTGAGATTATGTTTGGTCTGATTATATTCCAATTGGGCATTGTCGCTATAGTAAGCACAGGCAACTCCAGTTCTAATGCCAGTGCCCTCAACACCGGCTTCATGATAGCCTTATGGTCTATCCCTATATCCATCATAGTGATGACCAGTAATACGGAGCTTATAAAGAAATTCTCTTTCCCAGTAGACAGGAGTATTCTTGCCTTGTCCCATTTGTTCTATATTTTGCTGTCTCCTCTAGCTATTTTACTGGCCTCCTGTGGTTTATATCTATTGGAGTATCTATTCTATTCAGCCATTCAGACCATTTACCCGAGTTTTATCTACCTTTGGATAACAACCAAAGGCAGCTTTATAACCGGCTTTTTCTTCTCCTATTTTATTATTGTGCTGATTTCCTCTGCTACGTATTGTCTCTTTATGTACTTTTACCGTTATAAGATGGCAACCTCGGTTGTATGCGGTATGATTGTGGTTTTACTGTTCACCTTAAGTCCGTTTCGCATGTTTGTCCTGAGCCTGGGAAAAGGCTTGCTCATAAATGATAACCCATTGATACTTTTTGCCACATATCCGGCTCTTAGCCTTCTTTTTTGGCTGTTGGGCTATATCCCCCTTAAGAGGATGGAGGTCAAGAAATGAAGAAGCAACATTTATTACTCGTTATACTCATACTCATTTTATCCTTCTTTGCAGTTTTATTGTTTAGCCCGGATATGAAAGACTATCAGGCAAAATTTAAAGCTGAGAATTATGAAAGAGTAGCGGAAATACAGTCTCCAAGCACTGATCTTTTTGAACTGAGAATTATTGACCGTCTTCCGCTGGATATACGAATTGAAAACGGAGAAGTGAAAAACATAGAGATATGGATTAACAAAACCGTCTCTCAAAAACAGAGAGATTTTATCAAAGATAGCTTAAGGAACGAACTGGAGGTTTACGATAGCAAAGGCGGCAGTTTTACTTTAAAGCTCGATAGCCGACTTGTTTTGTTCGAAGGAGAGGATTGGCTAGCTGCCAGAGCCTTTGCACCTTATAATCAGATTTTTGCAAAAGAGTCCTCAATTATCAGAGTTGTTCTTCCCAGGAATATCAGTTTACCCAGGGAAGACTCGTGACATGCCTGTTAAAGCAAGTTAGGGCCGGTTCTCTTAAGTTTCAGTACAGAGAACCGGCCCTTATATTATGCTCTTTTTACTGATAATTTTATTTATTCATTGGACCTGCATCTGTATGCTTTTTGATGGCTTCGAAGCTTTTGACGCTGATAACATGCTCTATCCGGCAGGCATCCTCCATGGCGGTTTCCTCATCGACACCGAGAAACATCAGCCAGTTAGATAGAAGCTTATGCCTCTCATACATGGTTTCAGCAATCTTGCGGCCTTTATCGGTTAAAGAGATGTGCCCTTCACTGTTCATGGTGATATAGCCGTTTTCTCGCAGGTTTTTCATTGCAACACTGACGCTTGGTTTTGTATAATCAAGTTCGTTGACAATATCGATGGAGCGAACCTCAGGTCTTTTTTTACTTAACAATAAAATAGTTTCAAGATAATTCTCTGCTGATTCCTTAATTTTCAATAGCCCACCTCCTCATGGTTAACAGCTGCTAACCTTATGTTAGCATATTTTGTTTGGATTTCAAGCAAAAACATATGTCAATATTCAGCGAAAATGTCACCCTAGAGAGGAGGGGTTTATTCAGCGAAAATGTCACCCCCTCCTTCTTAAAATGGGTTTAAAAAACCTTCTCTCTTTCAAACTTATCTCCAAGCACACCTCG